>JBFWVR010000002.1:75727-506081 GCA_050246635.1 Vicinamibacterales bacterium | reverse complement strand
GCTGATCTTCGTGTCAGGCTCGAAGCCTCGCGCACAACCAGCGTCCCGACGCGCCTACTCAAGCGTCCCTGAGTAGACCCCGACCATCGGGGTAGGGGCAACATACAAGCGCACGAAGAACACGAAGCACCCGAAGTGCTCCGCGACGTGAGATCAGGCGATCGGGAAGGGGTGTGATTCGTGGCGGTCCTCAGTCGATGGTCGACCGGGACTGGCTAGATCTTGCCGACGACGGATAGACGCAGCGTCATGCCCTGCACGCTGACGCCGAACGCCGCTGCCAGCGCCTGGATGTCATCGTCGGTGAGGCGGCGATTGCCACGCTCGGCGACGGCGGCGTCGAGCAGGGCGGCCGGCGTGAGCAGCCAGCCGCCGTAGACGTTGGCCTCGAAGTCCTGCCGTTCGGCGGCGGTGTACTGCCGTTCGCTGCGGAAGGCCTCGAAGCCGCGATCGACGTGCACCCGCGCGCCGCCGTGGAAACGGTGGCCGAGCTGCACGTGGCCGATGAGGTGCGCCAGCATGACGCGCTGGCGTTCACGCGGCTGGTCGCGGTTGAGGCAGGCGACCGGGCCGTCGGGCGTGAGGATCAGCGCGCCGGCAATCTCGGCGTCGAGCGACTCGCGCACCACCGGCAGGCCGGCGGCCGCGGCGAACGCGTCGACGTCGACCGGCAGCGTGCGGATGTCGAGCCGTCGGGTGAAGCGGGACGCCGCCGCGCGGATGCGCTCCTTCCTCATGCCGGCTCCCGCAAGCGATCCACGAGCGCACGCGCACGGGCGTCGGACAGCCGCAGCGCGCCGGCCACCTCCGGCACGAGCGACTCCCATGCCTGTTCGGGATCAGGCGCGCCGGGCAGCAGATCGGAGAGCGGCGCCGTAAGGATCGTGGAGAGCTGCGCGAGGGTGTGCGCCAGGACACGCTGCTGGCCTTTCTCGAGGTTGGCCACGCAGGCCCGCGTCACGGGCGGCTCGAGCTGCGCGCCCAGCTCCGCCTGGCTGAGGCCCCGGCGCATCCGCCACTCGCGGACCCGCCCGCCCAGGTGGGCATAGAAGCCGTCGATTGCCTGCCCCATGACGCCCCTACCCTACCGTGGGCCAGTGGCGATGTCAAGTAACAATTAACACTTTGTCATATAGGCGTCATCATTACTTGACACTGGCCGCCCGGAGGTGCGAAGCTGGGATTCTTGTGTTGCAGACACTCGTCCTTGCCGTGAGCCTGGCCGCGACCGGGGCTCAGGCGGCGCCGCCCGCTCAGGCGCTCACGTTGCCGGCCGCGACACCCGCGCCCGCCGTCGCCCTGACGCTCGACGAGGCCGTGGCGCGCGGGCTCGAGCACAACCTCTCGGCGCTGCTGGCGACGGCCGGCGTCGACGCCGCCAACGGCCGGCGCTGGGAGGCGCTCAGCCACCTCCTGCCGCAGGTGAGCGCCGATCTCTTGCGGACCCGCCAGACCGTGAACCTGGCGAGCTTCGGCATCAGCCTGCCGGGCTTCCCCGAGATCATCGGCCCGTTCAACATCTACGACGCCCGGATCGGCGTGAGCCAGTCGGTCTTCGACCTCGAGGCCATCCAGCGCACGCGGGCCGAGGCGCAGGCCCTCGTGGCCTCCCGCCACACGGCGGAAGACGCGCGGCGTCTGGTGGCGCTCGTGGTGACCAACCTCTACCTCGAGGCCCAGGCCGCCGAGAGCCGCGTCGAGGCGGGCCGCGCCCAGCTCGAGACGTCGCGGGCGCTGCACCAGCAGGCCACGGACCTCAAGGAAGCCGGGATCATCCCGCGCATCGACGTGCTGCGCGCCGAGGTCCAGTTCGAAGCGGATCAACAGCAGCAGATCGTGCGTGAGAACGAGGCGGCCAAGGCCCGCCTCGCGCTGGCCGACGCCATCGGGCTCTCGCCGGTGGGCCAGCCGATTGCCCTGGCGGACGCCCTCGACTACGCGCCGGCCCCGGCGCCGTCGCTCGACGCCGCGCTCGCGCGGGCGCGCGCCGGGCGCGCCGACCTGCAGGCCGCCGCGGCGCGGGTTGCCGCGGCCGAGGCCCGGCGCCGCGCGGCGGGCGCGGAGCGCCTGCCGTCGGTCGATCTGCACGCCAACTACGGCTCGATCGGCCTGGCCATCGACACTGCCCGCCCGACCTACGGCGTCACCGCGAGCGTGTCGGTCCCGATCTTCAACGGGGGCGAGACGCACGGGCACGTGCTCGAGGCGACGGCGGAGGTGGCCCGCGCGCGTGCGGAGGCCGACGCGCTCGGCCGCCAGGTGGAGCTCGAGGTGCAGTCGGCGCTGCTCGATCTCGACGCGGCTGCCCGGCGCGCCGAGGTCGCGCGGCACACCGTCGAGCTCGCGACCGAGCAGGAGACGCAGGCCACCGACCGTTTCGGCGCGGGCGTGGCGGGCAACCTCGAGCTCGTCCAGGCGCAGGGCTCGCTGGCCGCGGCGCGTGACGCCCGGATTGCCGCCGTGACCGCCTACCAGCTCGCGCGCGCGGCCCTGGCCCGCGCCCTGGGCATCGACGCGGGCGACTATCGACGTTTCATCGCTGGAGAGATTCCATGAGTGCGGAGCAACAGGCCCCGGCGTCCCCGTCCGGGAGCAGCGCGCGCAACCGCCTGCCCCTGATCATCGGGGCCGTCATCGTGGTCCTCGCGGGCACGGCCGTCTGGGCCTACCGCGCGGCCGGCCGTGAGTCGACCGACGATGCGCAGATTGAAGGGCACGTGACGCCGATCGCGCCCCGCGTGGGTGGTGCGGTGCTCGAGGTCCTCGCGAAGGAGAACGCCACGGTCGCAAAGGGCGAGGTGCTCGTGCGCATCGATCCGCGCGACTACGAGGTCGCGCTGGCGAAGGCGAAGGCCGAGCTCGCCGACGCCGAGGCCGCCCTGGCGGGGGCCACGAGCGGGCTGCCCATGGTCGAGACGTCGAGCACCAACGAGTCGGCCCGCGCCAACGCCTCGACCGAGGCCGCGCGGGCGGCGGCCCGCGCGTCGGAGCGTGACGTGGAGGCCGCCCGCGCGCGGCTCGAGGCGGCGAAGGCCCGCGTGACCGAGGAACAGGCCAAGGCCGAGCGTGCCCGCCGCGATCGCGACCGGCTGAAGGGACTGGCCGAGAAGGAGGAAATCTCGGCGCAGCAGTTCGACGCCGCGGTGGCCGCCGCGGCGGTGGCCGACGCGGCCGTCCAGTCGGCGCAGGCCGCCGCGCGTGAGGCGGAGACGGGCGTGGCCGTCGCGGAGAGCCGGCAGGCGCAGGCCGAGAGCGCGGTGACCCAGGCGCGCGCGGCCGCGCGGGCCGCCGGCACCGCACCGCAGCAGATCAGCGCCGCGAAGGCGCGGCTCGCGGCCGCCGAGGCCCGGGTGGCGCAGGCGCAGGCCGCGCTGCGGGAGGCGGAAATCCGGCTCGAGGACACCACGGTGAAGGCGCCGACCGACGGGGTCGTCAGCCGCAAGAACGTGGAGCCCGGCCAGATCGTGCAGGCCGGCCAGCCGCTGTTCGCCATCGTGGACCTCGAGGACGTGTGGGTCGTGGCGAACTTCAAAGAGACGCAGCTCGCGGACATCCGGGCCGGCCAGCCGGTCACCGTCGGGGTCGATGCGCTCGGCATCGACGTCGAGGGGGAAGTCGAGAGCATCGCTCCCGCGACCGGCGCGCGCTTCAGCCTGCTGCCCGCGCAGAACGCGAGCGGCAACTACGTGAAGGTCGTCCAGCGGGTGCCCGTGCGCATCAGCATCACGCCGGGCGCCGACCCAGGCCACGCGCTGCGGCCCGGCATGTCGGTGGTGCCCGTGATTCACACCCGGTAGGCCCAGGCAGGCGATGACGGATCAGGCCGGCACGCGTCCCGCGGTGAACCCGTGGATCGTGGCCATCGCGGTGATGGCCAGCACGTTCATGGTGGTGCTCGACTCCACCGTGGTGAACGTGTCGCTGCCGCACATCGCGGGTGACCTGTCGGCGACGGTGGACGAGGCCACCTGGACGCTGACCGCGTACCTCGCGGCCAACGCCGTCATCCTGCCGATGACGGGCTGGCTGGCGTCGCTCTTCGGCCGCAAGCGCCTCCTGCTCCTGTCGACGGGCGGCTTCACGCTCACGTCGCTGCTCTGCGGCCTGGCGCCGACCATGCCGGTGCTGGTCGTGTTGCGGATCCTCCAAGGCATCACCGGGGGCACGCTGCAGCCCATCTCGCAGGCCGTGCTGCTCGAGGCGTTCCCGCCGGCCGAGCGCGGCAAGGCCATGAGCTTCTGGGGCCTCGGCGTCGTCGTCGCGCCGATCCTGGGCCCGGTGCTCGGCGGCTGGCTCACCGACAACTACTCGTGGCGCTGGGTCTTCTACATCAACATCCCGGTCGGCATCGCCGCGCTGGCGCTGACCAAGGCCTACATCACCGACCCGCCGTACTTGAAGCGTGGCACCGGCGGGATCGACTACCGCGGGTTGTCGCTGCTGGCGATCGGCATCGCGGCGCTCCAGATCGTGCTCGACAAGGGGCAGGAGGAGGACTGGTTCGCCTCGGGCCTGATCGTCGTGCTGACGGTGATGGCCGTCGTCGCGATGGTGGCGTTCATCTGGAACGAGATGCGGGCGCGGCACCCCATCGTGGACCTGCGCGTCTTCCGGCACGTGAGCTATTCGACCGGCACCGTGATCATGGCGCTGGTGATGTTCGTGCTCTTCGGCAGCATGGTGCTGCTGCCCGTGATGCTGCAGACGCTGATGGGCTACCCGGCCATCGAGGCGGGCAAGGCGATGGCGCCGCGCGGGATCGGGTCGTTCCTGGGCATGCTGTTCGTCGGCGCGGTCAGCTCGCGGGTGGACCACCGCAAGCTCCTGGCGGTCGGGCTCGTCGGCGCGGGCGCCAGCATGTTCTGGCTGGGCGCCATCACGCTCGACGCCGGCTTCTGGGACCTGTTCTGGCCGCAGTTCCTCCAGGGGCTCGCGCTGTCGCTGCTCTTCGTCCCGCTGACGACGCTGACGATGGACGCCATCGCGCCCGAGGAGATGGGCAACGCCACCAGCCTGTACAACCTGGTGCGCAACGTCGGCGGCAGCTTCGGGATTGCCACCGCGACGACGCTGCTCTCCCGGTACGGGCAGGTGAACCTGGATCGGCTGGCGACGCACGTCACGCCGTACTCGCCGGCGGCGACCGGCATGCTGCACGACCTGACGGGGGCGTTCGTCTCCCGTGGCAGCGACCTGGTCACGGCCCAGCAGCAGGCCATGGCGGCGCTCTACGGGATGACGGCGCGGCAGGCCTCCGCGATCACGTTCCTCCAGGTCTTCCGCGTGCTGGGCATCCTCTGCCTCGTGCTGCTGCCGCTCGTGCTGGTGCTGAAGAAGCCGCGCCACCTCGGGTCGGGCACCGTGCACGTCGTGGCGGAGTAGGCCCCGATCCCTCCGGAAAACCGCCGCTCATCCATCAAAAAACCGAACGATCGAAGCGTTGCCAGCGGTTTCGCCCGATGCAATCATGGTCGGCCGAAAGGATCGCACCATGCATCGATCGACTATCCGCACGACCTCGAAGTGGGCCGCCGGCTGTGCCGTCGTGCTCGGGGCCCTGGTGGCGGGCGCCGAGCGGCCGGAGGCGGAGCGGCGCCAGGCGCCGCGGCCGACCGTCGTGGAGCCCGCGAAGACCGTGGAGTGGGCGTCGTGGGGCGCCGACCTCGCGAGCAGCCGGTATTCCCCCCTGGAGCAGATCACTGCCGAGAACTTCGGCGAGCTGGAAGTGATGTGGCGCTGGAAGGCGGCCAACTTCGGCCCGCAGCCCGACCACATCTACCGCGCGACGCCGCTCTACGTGAACGGCAAGCTCTACACCGTCGCCGGGCATCGCCGGACGGTGGTGTGCATCGACCCGACCACGGGGGAGACCCTGTGGATGTTCCGGGAGAAGGACAACCCGCGGTACCGGAACTCGACGCGCCAGGACTACGGCAAGGGCGTGGCGTTCGCGCGGGTCAACGGCCGGCCGACGATCTATCTCGCCACTCCGGGCTCCTACCTGTGGGCGCTCGACGCCGACACGGGCGACCCGGTCCCGTACTTCGGCAACAACGGGGTCGTCGACCTGCACCTCGGGCTGGGCAAGTACGCGGTGCACCCGGATCGCGGCGTCATGGACTACGGCGACATCACCACGTCGTCCGCCCCGCTCGTGTTCAACGGCGTCGTCGTGATGGGCAACTCGCACGACCGCGGCTACTACCCGGAGAACAAGGAGAACATCCCCGGCGTCATCCGCGGGTACGACGCGGCGACCGGCGAGATGCTGTGGCGGTTCGATCCCGTGCCGAAGGCGGGGCAGCCGTTCAACGAGACGTGGGAGGACGGGTCGGCGGAGTTCACCGGCAACGTCTCGCCCTGGGCGCCGCTGTCGGGTGACCCCGACCTCGGCCTCGTGTACGTGCCGACCGACACGCCGACGAACGACTACTACGGCGGCAGCCGCCACGGCGCCAACGTGTTCGGCACGAGCCTCATCGCGCTCGACGTGAAGACGGGCGAGCGCCGGTGGCACTACCAGTTCGTGCACCACGACATCTGGAACTACGACATCCCGGACGCGCCGCACCTGCTCGACGTGACGGTGAACGGGCAGAAGGTGCCGATCATCGCGCAGGCGACCAAGCAGGGCTGGCTGTACGTGTTCAACCGCGAGACCGGCGAGCCGATCTGGCCGATCGAGGAGCGCGCGGTACCGCAGTCGGACATCCCCGGCGAGGAGACCTGGCCGACGCAGCCGCACGTCACGCGCCCGGCCGCGTTCGAGATGCAGGGCATGACCGAGGACAACCTGATCGACTTCACGCCGGAGCTGCGCAAGCAGGCGATCGAGATCGCGAAGCAGTTCCGCATGGGGCCGCTCTTCCAGCCGCCGTCGCTGCGCAACGCCGCGGACGGCACGGTGGGGACGTTCTCGGTGCCAGGCGCCAACGGCGGCGCCAACATCCCCGGTGGCGCGGCCGCCGATCCCGAAACGGGCTGGATCTACGTGGCGTCGCAGCGCGGCATGACCGTCTACGGCCTCGTGCCCGCCGAGGAGAAGTACCCGGAGGGCAAACCGTGGCCGGGCTGGGGCTCGCAGGACGGCAAGGTCACCTCGGAGTACGTGTGGGAGCCCGTGCGCTCCGGCGGTCCGCAGGGCCTGCCGCTGCTCAAGCCGCCGTACGGCGCCATCACGGCCTTCGACCTGAACTCGGGCGATCTCAAGTGGCGCATCCCGAACGGCGAGACGCCCGACTACATCAAGGAGCACCCCGCGCTGAAGGGCGTGGACGTGGGCAACACGGGGCAGAACTCGCACGCGAACCTGCTCGTGACCAAGTCGCTGCTCTTCTACGGGGAGGGCCGCAGCGGCGCGCCGTACTTCCGCGCCGTGGACAAGCAGACCGGCAAGGAGCTGGGCAAGATGCGCCTGCCGGCGCAGACCAACACCGCGCCCATGACCTTCATGCACAACGGCCACCAGTACATCGTGATGGCCATCGCGGGCCCGGAGCTCGAGGCCGAGCTCGTCGCCCTGGCGCTACCGGACGCCAAGCCTCCGCGCGCGTCGTATGGTGGGGATGAGTAAGTAAGAAGGCAGAAGGCAGAAGGCAGAAGTAGGAAGGCAGAAGGCAGAACGAGGGCCGGTGGAAATGGGGACCGTCCGGACCGTCCCCATTTCCGCTGGTGCCAAGACGGAAAAGGGGACAGTCCCCGTTTCCACGGGAGCCGATCCCGGGGAACGGGGACTGTCCCCTTTTTCTCTGCGTCAGTTCCAGGAAAAGGGGACTGTCCCCGCTTCCTGAAACCTGCGCCTACTGCTGTGGCTCCTGCTGCGGGCTGCCGTCGATCGGCTGCTTCTTGTTGCGCTCGAGCATCCGGTTGAAGCCCGGCAGCTGGGTGCTGATCACCTTCTCGAGCTGGTCGGTCTCGCCCTGCAGCTCCTTCACCAGGTCGTCGAAGATCGGCTGCACGTTGCCCGTGGGCCGGCCTTCACCCGCCAGGACGACGCGCAGGAGCGACGCGAGGCGGTTGTTGGTGCGAATCGGGAAGTTGAGCGGGTCCTGGTTGCTCTGGTTGCGCACCTGGTAGACCTGCTCCTCCACCTCCGACAGGGCCGCTGACAGCTCACGGCCGGCGGTCTGCACCTCCTCGGGGGCATCCTTGATCCGCTCGTCGATCGCAGTCTTGATGCGGCGGATGCGGATCACCGCCCGGTTCGCCTCGTTGACCTTGTCACGGATGCGGAGGGCCATGTCCCACTGCGCCTGCAGGTCGGCCGGGCTGACCGGGCGCAGCGGGTGCTGCACGATCTCGAGCGGCTGCGTCTGGCTCTGGCCGTCGACGGTCAGCTTCACCGTGTACGTGCCCGGCAGCACCATCGGCCCGTTGGTCGTGGCGCCCCAGAGGATCATGCCTGGGAAGGTGACCACGGGCTGCGAGTTCAGGTCCCACGTGAAGCGGTTGATGCCGGCCCGCATGCTCGGCGGGGCCGGCCCGCGGCGCGGGCCCTCCTCCTCTTCCTCGTCCTCCACGGTGCCCGCCGCCGCGCCGGCCGCCCCGGCCTCGCGGCGCGCCCGCGGGGCGCGGCCCTCGAACGCGCGCACGACCGCGCCGCTGCCATCGAGGAACTCGAGCGTGAGGGCCTCGGGCTGCGACCGCAGGTAATACGTGATGGTTGCCCGCTCCGACCCGCGAATGGTCGTCGGCGGCTCGTAGAGCCGGACGTCGGCGGTCGCCGCCTGCCCGAACTGGCGCAGCGCCGAGATGTCGTCCATCACGTAGAAGCTGCGGCCGTGCGTGGCGATGGCCAGCGCGTTGTCCTCGACGACGATGTCGGTCACCGAGGTGTCCGGCAGGCCCTTGTCGAAGGCGTGCCACGAGCCGCCGTCGTCGAAGGAGATGTAGACGCCGTGCTGCGTGCCGGCGTACAGCAGCCCCTGCCGGGTCGGATCCTCCCGCACGGCATGCACGTAGTCGGCCGGGCCGATGCCGTTCACCGTCTTCGTCCAGGTCTGGCCGAAGTCCTTCGTGCGGAAGATGTACGGGGCCTTGTCACCGAGCAGCGGCTTCTTCACGGCGACGTACGCCGTGCCGTCGTCGAAGGCGGAGGCGTCGATCTGGCTGACGCGGCCGAACTCCGGCATGTCGGGCGGCGTGATGTCCGTCCAGGTCTTGCCGCCATCCCGCGTGACGTGCACGAGCCCGTCGTCCGAGCCCGCCCAGATGACGTCGATGTTCTTCTTGCCCGGCGCCAGCGAGAACACGGTGGCGTAGATCTCCGGGCTGTTCATGTCGTGGGTGATCGGGCCGCCCGAGTCCTGCATGGTCTTCGGGTCGTGCCGCGTCAGGTCGCCGCTGATCGCCTCCCACGTCTCGCCCCCGTTGGTCGTCTTCCACACGCGCTGCGAGCTCGTGAAGAGGACGTCGGGGCTCACCGGCGAGAACACGATCGGGTAGGTCCACTGCCAGCGCTCGACGACGTCCTTGGAAGCCTCGCCGGAGAAGAAGCGCGGGTAGGCGCCGACTTCCTTGAGCTCGCCGGTGCGGCGGTTGTGCCGCGTCAGGAACGCGCCGTTGTTCGCGCCGGCGAAGAAGACGTCGGGGTCACGCGGGTCGGCTGCGATGTAGCCGGGCTCGCCGCCGCCCACGGGGTAGGGCGCCACCGGCGGGATGCGGCCGAAGCCGCCCTGCTGGCCCGTGTCGCTCGGCACGCACAGCGTGGTGTTGTCCTGCTGCGCGCCGCAGACGTGGAACGGGATGTGGGCGGTCGTCGTCACGTGGTAGAACTGCGCCGTCGGGAAGTCCTGGTCGCTCCACGTGCGGCGGTCGTCGGAGACATGGAACGTGACGGCGCCGCCGCCGTCGTTCCCGTCGATGACGTGCTCCGGATCGTCCGGGTCGATCCACAGGTCGTGGTGGTCGCCGTGCGTGCCGTTGCCGATCGACTCCATCGTCTTGCCGCCGTCGGTCGACCGGAAGACCGACGTGTTCTGAGCGTAGACGGTGTCCTTGTCCTTCGGATCCGCGAAGATGTGCGTGTAGTAGAACGCGCGCTGGCGGATGCTGCGCGAGTCGTTGATCAGCTTCCAGGTCGCGCCGGCGTCGTCGGAGACGAAGAGGCCGCCGTTGTCGTTCTCGATGAGCGCGTAGACGCGGTTCGAGTCCGCGCCCGAGACCGCGACGCCGATGCGGCCCACGACACCGGAGGGCAGGCCCGGGTTCCGGGTGATCTCCGTCCACGTCTCGCCGCCGTCAGTGGACTTGAACAGGCCGCTGCCGGGGCCGCCGCTCGACATCTGGTACTCGACGCGGTAGGCCTCCCAGAGGGCCGCGTAGATCACGTTGGGATTGTTCGGGTCGATCGAGAGATCCACCGCGCCGGTCTTGTCGTCGCGGAAGAGCACCCGTCGCCAGGTCTTCCCGCCGTCGGTGCTCTTGTAGACCCCACGCTCCTCGCTCGGGCCGCTGTAGAGCCCGAAGCTCGCGACGAACACGATGTCGGGGTTCGAGGGGTGGATGCGGATCTTGGAGATGGCGTCGGAGTGCTCGAAGCCGACGTGCGTCCACGTCGCGCCCGCATCGCCGGACCGGTACACGCCGTCACCCGGCATGATGTTGCCGCGGATGCACGACTCGCCCATGCCGATGAAGACGACGTCGGTGTTCGACTCGGAGACGGCCACGGCGCCGACCGACGAGCTCGTGATCTTGCCGTCGGTGACGGGACGCCAGGTGCCGCCGCCGTCGATTGTCTTCCAGAGGCCCCCGCCCACGGCGCCGAAGTAGCCCTGGAGGGGCTTGCCCTTGACGCCGGAGACGGCAATCGACCGGCCCCCGCGATCGGGGCCGATGAGCCGCCACGTGTAGGCGTCGAGCAGGGCCGGGTCGATGCTGCTGCCAGAGCCCTGGGCGGAGAGGGGCACGACGCGCGAGCCCGCGCCGCCGGCCACGAGCAGGGAAAAGAGTGCGGCCGCCATGGGCAGGCGGGAGCGCCAGCGGGTATGCATGCGGAATACCTCCATCCTTGAAACCCGCAGTCTAACAGGGCGGAGGCGAATGTCCGAATCGCAATAGTACGAGCAGCGCGCGTCGACCCGAGGCCCGGAAATACTCGACATTTCTGTCGGACTGGACCGCCCGCCGCACCCCCGTCCGGCACCTTCGTGCCGCACCTTCGTGCCGCACCTTCGTGCCGCACCCCCGTGCTGCACCCCCGTGCCGCACCCCCGTGCAGCACCTTCGTGCCGCACCTTCGTGCCGCACCCTCGTGCCGCACCCCCGTGCAGCACCTTCGTGCCGCACCCCCGTGTGGCACCCCCGTGCTGCACCTCCGTGCCGCCACCTCCGTGCCGCCCGCCACCTACGGTCTCAATAGATCCGGCTCCGGATCCCGGCGGCGATCGGCCGCGATCTGCTGCTCGAGGTAGTGATCGACGTTCACGTCGTGCGCCGGCGGTTCCTCCGTCGGCGGCGCGGGCGCCGCCGTGAACGGTGGCGGCTGTCCCGGTTCCGCGATGGCCACCGTGTAGATCGGCGCGGGCATGTCGACGCCCGCCGTGTCGAGTGCGGCCTTCACCTGGCGAATCGCCTCGCTGCGCACCTTCGCGAAGTCCTTGCCTCGCTGGTCGACCCAGCCGAAGTAGCGCACGGTCACGGACGAGTCGCCGAGCGCCTCCACCCGTGAGAACGGTGGCGGCGTGTCGACGACGCCCTCGACCCGCGCCAGGCGATCGAGGCCGGTGCGTTGCACGTGCGTGAGCTGCTCGGCGGTGCCGACGCTCACGGGGAACTCGAAGCGGCGCAGCGGGTTGCGCGTGAAGTTCGTGAGGATCTCCTTGAAGACGGTGGCGTTCGGCACGCGCAGGTGGTTCCCGTCGAGCGTCATCAGCACCGTCTCGCGGCTGGTCATCCGGATGACGCGGCCCTCGTAGCCAACCACCTGCACGTGGTCGTTCACGTCGAACGGCTGCTGGAAGGCCAGCAGCAGGCCCGCGAGGTAGTTCTCCACGAGATCCCGGAACGCGAAGCCCACCGCGATGCCCGCGAGGCCCGCGGTGCCGAGCACCGCGCCGACGATGGTGGTGGCGTCGAGCAGTTCGAGCGCGAGCACCACGCCCACGAGGAATGCCGTGACGGCGACGAGGCGCTGCACGAGCTGGCGCACGAGCGGGTTGGGCACCAGCCGTTCGAACGGCCATGACCAGCGGGCGAGCGCGCGTGCGAGCAGCAGGAACAGGGCCACGATTGCCAGCGCGAGCGCGAAGAGGGGCAGGCCCGCGATCAGGCGCTGGGTCCAGAGCCGGAATCGCGCGAGCAGCGGCGACACGCGCGTGCCGACCTGCGTGCGCACGTCGAGCTGGTTGTCCACGTAGACGACGCCCGGCATGGCGAAGGCGATGGCGGCCGCGCGCTCCGACGCGCTCGGCCCGTCGACCGTCCCCCGCAGCCGCACGACCCCGCCGTGCACGGCGGCCTCGACGCCCGTCAGGTCCTCGAGCGCGCCGTAGGCCTCGCCCAGCCGCGCTTCGATGTCGGCGTCGGGTGCCGGCGTGACCGCCGCGGGGACGGGCTCGTCCGGTGCCGTCTGGGGCTGAGAGCCCAGTGTGGGGACGACGGGGATCGAGACGAGCAGCAGCGCCATGACGAGGGCGTCGAGGCGATCACGCCGCCGCCGGGGCGCAAGCTGGCTCGACACGGTGCGGTGGGTATCGGTGCCGGCGGTCTGCCGCAGACCGCCAGGCCGCGCCTGCCGTTGCTCCAACTCCCGCGCCTCCCTTCGGGCGCGCGGACCGGCTCATCCGGTGCCGCAGCCCGTCTCTGACGGGGCAAGGCGAGTGCCACAAGCGGCCGCCGAGCGGTAAGCGGTTGCGGGTTCTGGGACTTACCGGGGTTGACGGGCGGGAACGTGGCCACAACCGGCAGGAAGACACGGTAACGAAGGCCACTGATGTGGTGCGCCGTTGCTGGTTCTGCCTCCCAGGGCGGGGGACGGCGCGCGTCCGTGGACGCGCGCCGCGTGCCGGCCCGTTACCAGTACTGCGGGGTGCCGTAGTACTCGTAGACCTGGCCGACGAAGGTCGGGTCCACGGTATCCGGCCAGTTGTCCTTGTCGAAGCCCGGCGCCTGTTCGAGCTTCTCCTTCGGGACATCGAGGCGGAAGTTCTTCGCCTGCAGGTCGACGTCGAGCTGATCCCACGGCACGGCGAAGAACTTGTCGCCCATGCCGAGGAAGCCCCCGAACGACAGGACGGCATACGCGACGCGTCCGCGCTCGAGGTCGAGCATGATGTCCTCGATCTTGCCGAGCTTCTCGCCCTGCGTGTTGACGACCTCGTCGCCGATCAGCGTGCTCGCGGAGAGCGCGCGCCAGTTGGATGCGTTGGCCATGGTCCGGTGTACTCCCGTGGGCCGCCGGACCATCCGGCGGGCCGCCTCGTGTGGGAGCAAGGCGCTTGCCACGGGTGGCCCCTCCGCGGATCTCGCGGTTTTCCGCCGGTTTCCCGCGGTGCGCGGGCGGGCGCGTCGCACCGGACGGCAGCCGACGACACAGCGGTGAGCGCGCGGTTAGCTCTTGTTGCCCTTTGCCGTGCGCGCGTAGTGCGGGCTGTACTGGAGGCCGTAGGGCGTGAGCAGCGTCTTCGCGGCCTTCTCGCGATAGTAGGCGCTCTTTCGTTCCTGCAGCGCGGCGACCTCGGCCTCGGTGGCGTCCACCAGGTTCACCGCCTCACGCGGGACGAAGAACACCTGTCCGATCGGCATCGACGGTGAGGCGTGAAACCCTTCGCCCGGCTGCAGCACGTAGCGGAACTCCGTCTCGTTGACGAACCAGTCGGTCTCGACACGCACGACGAGCATCGGCGCGGCGGGCCGTTCGACATTGTTGAACACCGGCGTGTAGACCGTGTCCCAGCCCTCCGGGGTCTGGAAGTTCGTCGCGCCGCGGATGGCGACCGCGCCGGCCGGCGTGCCGCAGTCTTCCGGCACGATGAAGATGCGGGCCATCTTGCGCGCGGTCTCGGGGGGAATGGGCGGCTGCGGCACGTGGAAGGTCACCTCCTCGCGCGTGCTGCCCACGCCGCCGAGCGGGAGCGCAATCGCGACCGAGAAGATCGGCTGCCAGCCCTGGCCGGGTGCGCCCATGAAGAAGGTGAAGCGGTACTTTCCGTCGCCCTCGAACTCGATGCGGAACGACTCGTTCTCGGCGAGCGGGGGATAGACGAGGAAGCCGGTCTCGCTGCCCGCCTCGAGCACGGGGCAGTGCCGCGCGTGCTGCGGCAGCAGCGGGCGCTGGCTCTCGCGTCGCGGGCGGAGGCCCACACCGGGCCGGCTCGAGTTGGGAAACAGGCGGACGTCCATGCGCGACACGGTAGGCGAGCGCGGGCAGGGCGTCAAGATTGGGGCGGGCGGAGAGGCGCCGAGCGCGTGGGGGGCTTGAGTCAATGCGGGCACGGAGGCACGGAGACACGGAGACACGGAGACACGGAGAGGGCGAGGTCCCATTTCAGATCGATGATTTCAGATTGAAGATCGGAAAGGACGAGCATCGTCCCGTGTGCCCCGTGTGTTCCGTGTGCTCCGTGTAATCCGTGTAATCCGTGGATTCAGGCTCCTGGCGCCGCCGCCCTCCCCCTAGAGGGTCACCATCGTCGCGGCCCAGGCGGCGGCGTCCTCATCCGACTTGACGATGCGGGACAGGTCGACGATGACCTGGTTGCCGTCGCGCGTGATGGGCAGCCGGTCCATGTTGCGGGTGGCCCGGCCGCCGATGTAGGTGCCGTCGGGCGCGTACTTCGAGTCGTGCTTCGAGCACTGGAAGCGGTTGAGCTCGGCCTTCCACCGCACGGCGTTGTTCTCGTGCGGGCAGGCGAGGTTGAAGGCGATCACCCTGCCCTGCAGGCGCACGAGGATGACCTGGGCGCCCTTGTCAATCGTCACGCCGTCGGCGGCCGGGATGGGGAAGGCCTTGTGCGTGTCGTCCACGCGGGTGCCCGCCCCGTCGGTCACGGGATAGAAGGCGTCCACCGTGGCGGCATCCACCGCCATCAGGGCCGCCAGGACGAGGCCCGGCATGCGGGTCAGGAACGCGCGGCGCGCGCCGCAGGTCAGGCCGCAACCGTCAGCCACGCGCCGAGCCACAGGATCACCAGCCATAGGACGAAGCTCACTCCCGACGCCACCACCAGGCGACGCCATGCGACGACGGCGCCGCTGCGCAGGAACGCGCGCTCGGAGACGACAAGCCCCGCGCCATTGGCGAGGAGCAGGCCGACCGCCGCCATCTTGAACCAGAACACCCCCGAGTCGAGGAACGTGGACAGGTCCGCCAGCGCCATCAGCACACCGGTGGCGACGACGAGCGCGAGCGCCGGCACGACCACCGCGTGCGAGCCGTCGAGCGCGGCCACCGCGGAGGCCCGTGCGCCCATGCCACGGCGCGCGGACAGCAGCACCTGCCGGTCGATCGCCAGCGCGGTTCCGCCGCCGACGAGCAGGCCGGCCAGGTGCAGGTAGCGCACGATGGCCGAGGCCAGTTGGTGGTCGGCGTAGTACACCGCCCACGAGGTCATCACGGTCTGGAGCGCGGCAGGCATCCCGCTGGCCCTCAGTGCGGCAGGAGCATGACGAGGTACCCCACCGTCGCCAGGCTCATCGAGGTGATCGCCACGTTGCGGTGCAGCGATCGATTTCCGCTGCCGCCCTCGTCGTCGTCCGGCGCCAGCGCGCCGGTCGCGGCGAAGCCGGCGTCGGCGGCCAGCATGAGCAGGCCGTGCACCCAGCGGCGCGTCCGGCCGTTCGGGTCGTGGCGGGCCTCGACCAGGTTCCAGACGCCGGTGACCGTGTTGACGCCGAACAGCGCCGCGATGCTCCCCGCCAGCGCACCGTGCGCGCTGCGGGTGCCGCTACCACCGGTGTAGTCGTAGAGGCGCTGGCCGGCGATGTACTCCGCGATGAAGAGGGGAGCCGTGGCGAAGCTCGCGATCTTGTGAATCTTCGCGCGGACGTAGTACCCGTCGCTGTAGGTGACCGCGGTGGGCCGCTGCGCGGCCGCTGCCTCGGCCGGGGCCACGGTGGCCGGCAGCACGAGGGCGGCCGACACGTCCAGGGCGGGCGCCGTGAAGGTATCGCGCCATCCGCGGGCATCGAGCGCCGCGGACGCCGGCGCGTCGGCGAGATCGACGTGCCAGGCCGGCCGTGTGGGACCGTCGGGCACGAGGGTGGCCGGCGCGGCCAGCGCCGGCAGGGGCGCGGCGAGCGCGGTGAGGAGGATCAGCAGGGGGCGTCGCATCGGGGGCTCCTTCCTGGAACGGGCACGGTCATCGGGACTGGGCGGCGCCGTTGTCGACGACCCAGCTGCGGATCAACTCCGACTTGGCCGTGCGGTTGCCGCTGAACTCGCCGTACATCGCGCCGCCGCTGCGGGTCACGCGCACGAGAATCGAGTTCGCGTTGCCAGGCGACAGCGTGTGCAGCACGGTGGCGTACGAGGAGAGGTCGACACCGCCGTCACGCGTGCGCGCGTTGTGGCAGCGGATGCAGTCGGCATCGAACACGGGCTTGACGTCGGGGGTGTAGGCCACCGACGCCGTGCCGCTCGAGCCACCACTGGTGGTCGGCGTGGTCGTGGTCGTCGTCGTGGTCTCGGTGGGTGAGGTCGGGGTGCCGCCGCTGCAGGCGCCGGCGGCGAGCGCCAGCAGCATCGCGGCAAACCAGGGGAGACGGGACCGGTGCATGGCGACTGCTCCGTGGGGACCCGGCGGACGCTGGCGTGTCACGGGCGGCGTTCGTGCAAGAGCTGCGCCGCGCGGGGATAGCGTGGATCGGCAGGATCCGGTCGGTGCGTCACCGCGAACGGACGTACGGTGTGCCGGGAAGCGGACGCCTCATGCGACAGCCTGTTGCGTTTTCTCATGAGAAGTTCATGAGCGGGCGGCGCCGCCCGGCGCGCACGCGCTGCTCCCGACCCGCGCCCGGGTGCGGCTCATGTCTTGACATTCTAGGCATCGCATCCCACACTACCGCTCGAATGTCTAGGCATGACCCCGGCCCGGCCGCGCCCGCCGACGTGCTCCAGGGCACGCTCGACATGCTCATCCTCACCGTGGTGGCCCTGGAGCCGATCCACGGATACGCCATCGTGCAGCGCCTCCGGCAGCTCTCGAAGGACGCCCTGGTCGTCCGGCAGGGCTCGCTCTACCCGGCGCTGTACCGGCTCGAACGCAAGGGCTGGCTCAAGGCCGAGTGGAAGGCGACGGACACCGGCCGCGAGGCGAAGTTCTACAGCCTCACCCGCGCGGGACGCCGGCAGCTCGAGGCCGAACGCGCCGCGTGGCGCAACCTGTCGGACGCGATCGCGCTCGTCCTGCGCGCGGCGGAATAGGCACATCATGGGGCTGGGCGACTGGCTGCGTCGGCGGTCCGATCGGCGCATGGATGCCGAGATGCGCTTCCACCTCGACAGCCTCGCTGCCGACTACGAGGCCCAGGGGCACGACCGTGCCGAGGCCGAGCGCCTGGCCCGGCGCGACTTCGGGCCGGTGGCGCTGGCCCGCGACGAGTGCCGCGACCTCTCGTGGAGCGTCGCGGCCGAACACCTGGCGCACGATGTCCGGCTCGCATGGCGGGGGTTGCGCCGCAGCCCGGGCTTCACGGCCGCGGTGCTGGTGACCTTGGCGCTGGGGGTCGGCGCGAACACGGCCATCTTCCAGCTGGTGGACGCGCTCCGGCTCCGAACCCTGCCCGTCCCGGAGGCCGAGCGCCTTGCCATCGTGCACCTTGCCGACACGACGGCCTGGAAGGGGCGGCGCACGTCCGGGTATCCCGTGGTGTCGAACCCGCTCTGGGAAACGCTGCGCGAGACACCAACGCCGTTCGAGGGCGTCCTGGCCTTCGCCGACGCGGAGTTCCGGCTGGGCACGGGTGAGGACGCGCGGCCGGTGCGTGGCGTCTTCGTGAGCGGCGGCTACTTCCGCGTCCTCGGCATCGGTGCCCCGCTCGGGCGCGTGTTCACCGAACGTGACGACGTGCGTGGATGCGGCGTGCCGGGTGCCGTGGTGAGCCACGCCTTCTGGCAGGCCGCGCTCGGCGCGGACCCCCACGTGATCGGACGGGAGGTCGTGCTCAACGGCCAGCCCGTCCCCATTCTCGGCGTGACGCCTCCCGGGTTCAGCGGCGTGGAGATCGGGCGGCCCTACGACGTGGCCGTGCCTGTCTGCGCCCACGAGCGCCTTGGCGCGGAACGCGGCTGGCTCGACAGCCGCACGACCTGGTGGCTGACCGCGATGGGACGCCTGCGCCCCGGGGGCTCCCTCGCGTCGGCGGCCGCGGCCCTGCAGGCGCGATCGGCGGGTCTCTTCGAGGCGACGGCGCCAGCCGGCCTGGCCGGCGGCGATCGCGACGACTATCTCTCGCTCCGGCTGACGGCAGCATCCGGCGCGTCCGGGGTCTCGGCGCTGCGCACGCAGTATGGCGATCCGCTGCTGGTGTTGCTCGGCGCCACCGCGCTGATCCTGCTCATCGCATGCACCAACATCGCCAACCTGATCCTCGCGCGTGCCTCCGCGCGCGACGGGGAGTTCGCGGTGCGGCTGGCGATCGGCGCGTCCCGGCGGCGGCTGCTCCTGCAGCTCCTCGTCGAGCACGGCCTCCTCGCGGTGGCGGGCGCCGCACTCGGGCTCTGGCTGGCCACGGCTGGCAGTGCCGCGTTGGCGCGCCAGCTCGCGTCGGGCCAGGCGCTGGCCACGCCGGTGGACCTGACGGTCGTCGGCTTCGTCGCCGGCCTGGCGGTGTTGATGTGCCTTGGCTTCGGCATTGTCCCGGCGTGGCGTGCCTCGCGCACACGAGCCGCGGGGGCGATGCGCGCCGCGGGACGGCGCGTGGCGTCTGGCGGCGAGGGCGCCCGCGCGCGGCAGGTGCTGGTCGTGACGCAGGTGGCGCTGTCGTTCGTGCTGCTGGTCGGGGCGCTGCTCTTCACGGGCACGCTGCGCAACCTGCTGGCGGTGGACGTGGGGTTCGACGCAGACGAGGTCGTCGTGGTGCACGTCGACTATGCGCAACGGGACGTGCCCGCCGATGGGAAGCGCGCCTTCGTGGCTGGCCTGCTCGAGCGACTGCGCGCGGCACCCGGCGTGTCGACCGCCGCCGAAATCCGTCACGTGCCACTTGGCGGCACTGGCAGCAGCCTTGACGTGTGGCTGCCAGGGGCGGGACCCGACGCGCGCCAGACGGTCCGCCTCAACGCCACCAGCAGCCGCTACTTCGAGACGATGGGGATGCCGCTGATGGAGGGACGCGACTTCACGGAGGCGGATGCGGCGGGCGCGCCCTACGTCGCGGTGGTGACCCCCACCTTCGCGCGGCGGCTCGGGCTCGGTGAACAGCCCGTCGGGGCGAGGTTCACGGCCGCGGGTCCCCCCTCGTCGCCGGAAGTGGCCTTCGAGGTGGTCGGGCTCGTTCGCGACGCGAAGTACTTCAGCCTGCGCGAAGATCCGCTGCCGGTCGTCTACGTGCCACTCGCGCAGATTGGCGATCCACGCTCGCGCGCGGACTTCGTCGTGCGCCTGCGCGGCGCGGGGGCCGGCGGGACGGCGGACCTCGCGCGCGCGCTGGCTGGCGATCCGGTGCTTCGCGACGCACGGCTCGACCGGCTGGACGCCACGGTGCGGGACGGGTTGGTGCGGGAGCGCCTGATGGCGTTCCTCTCGATGGGCCTCGGTCTGCTGGCGGTCGTCATCGTGGCGGTGGGCCTCTACGCGACGCTGTCGTATGCCGTCAGCCGGCGCACGACCGAGATCGGCGTGCGCGTGGCGCTCGGGGCGGCGCGCGCGGACATCGTGTGGATGGTGCTCGGCCAGGCCCTGCGCCTGCTGGCGGCCGGCCTGCTGGCCGGTGGCGTGCTGGCGGTGGCGCTCGCGGGCTTCGCGCGGTCGCTCGTCTTCGGGATCGAACCACGCGACCCCCTCACCATCGCGCTTGCCGCGCTCGTCCTCGCCACGATTGCCGTCGTCGCCGCGTGCCTGCCCGCTCGTCGCGCCGCCCGGCTGGAGCCGCTGGCGGCGCTCCGGCAGGAATAGGCGGGCTCGTGCCGGGCCTGGCCTATGGGACCGGTTCGTACGCGCCGGGTGGCACCGCCGCGCCTGCGCGGGCGGCCCATGCGGTCCGCACCCTCGCGCGGAGCGTCTCGAAGGGGCGCTCGAAGGCGTAGTAGATGACCATCCCGAAGGCGAGGGCCCAGGCATAGGCGAAGACCCTCAGGCGCAGCTCGCTGACATCGGGCTGGCCGAAGATGCCGAAGATGCCCGTGAGCCCGTAGATCGTCTCGGCCGCCCAGAACATCAGCATCGTGCTCACGTAGTGCCCGAGGAACACGCCGTAGGCATAGTTGCCGATCAGCCGGTCCCAGGCCGGCGTCCGCCGGTCCGCGAACTGCGAGAGGAGCAGCCAGCAGGCCACCAGCACCGGCGAGACGATCAGGACCGTGGTCGGGGCGACATCCAGCCAGCCGATCGCCATGGTGAGCATGAGGCCGATCGGGATGATGGCCGTCCAGCGGAGGAGGCGTCTCATGCCGTCACCCAGCCGCGTGAAGGGAGCGGCGGTGAACACCAGCATGCCCAGGCCGAAGATCCAGAAGGCGGCGACGGGGCTGCGCATCCAGTCGCCGCTCGTGGTGAACGACGTCTCGGTCGCGATGTAGAACGACGCCGCGGCGGCGGCGACGAGCGCCACCCCGAGGCGCCTCGACACCAGCCAGACGAACAGTGGGGCCACCAGGTAGAAGGCGCTCTCGACCACGAGCGACCAGGCCTGCGGCACCGTGTAGAAATGCGGTGTCATGTAGTTCGGGTACGGCTGCAGGTTCAGGTTGAACCAGTGCGTGGCCGAGGGCGGGTACTCGACCGGCAGATAGCGGCCCGTGCTGCCGGGGCTCAACTGGAAGCCGATGCCGTCACGCAGCCACAGCACGAGCACCGTGAGCAGGCAGACGGCCACGAGCGGCGGGGCGAGCCGCACGATGCGGTTGACGTAGAAGCGGAGGACGCCCAGTCCGCGGTAGTGCTCGCCGATCGCGCGGGCCATCAGGAAGCCGCTCAGCACGAAGAAGCCGCCGATGCCGGCGCCACCGGCGGCGGTGTCCCCCAGCCCGCCCACGTGCGAGCCGACCACCAGGAGCGCGAACAGCAGGCGGACGATGCCCATGGGCCGGGATTATGGCACCAACAGGACGACCGCTTTCGCGGCCGGACATCCCGTACACGTCCGGCGCGGATGCCGTTCTGATACCGGGTTATATTGCCCCACGTGGATTCCCCCGCCCGGCCCGCCGCCGGGTGCCCCTGGTGCCTCATGCCCACGATCCGACGCCGCTGGCCGTTCCTGCTCCTCATCACCTTTCTCACCGCATCCCTGCTGGCCCAGGCGCGGACCACTGCGTTGCTCGAGTCGCGAGTCGTCTTTGCGGGCGTCGGCGACGTCGTGCGCGCGTACTCCGGGCGTGACGCCCGGGTGCTCGCCGCGGGCGCCCTGGGAGTGGACACGTCGGCAGGGGCCCGCCTGGCCGCCGGCGACTTCGACGGCGACGGGGTGCCGGATCTGGTGATCGGGCAGGGGGGCCACGTCCGGGTGATGAGCGGTGCCACAGGGAATGAACTCGGCAGCGGCCAGCCGTTCGGGACGGCCTTCGCCGGCGGCGTGTCGGTGGCGGCCGGGGATGTCAACGGTGACGGTCGCGCGGACGTGCTGGTCGCGCGAGACACCGACGCCCTCGTGCGTGTGTACGACGGCCTCGACTTCGGGGTGCTGCTCGCAGACGTGCCCAGCGCCTCCGGGCGCACGGGCGGGGTGAACGTGGCGTCCGCCGACGTCAACGGCGACGGACGCGCTGAGCTGATCACGGCGCCCTCGACCGGGCCGGGCAGTGTCGAGATCGTCGAGGTGGCGGATCAGCGGGTGCTCGGGCGCTTCCTCCCCTACGGTCAGGCCTTCGCCGGCGGCGTGTTCGTTGCGGCCGCCGACCTCACGGGCGACGGGCTCGCCGAGGTGGTGGTGGGCCCCGGCGCGGGCGCGGAGCCGCTGATGATCTACGACCCGACGCAGGGCTCGCCGGTTGCCAGCGGGTTCCCCTTCGGCCCGGCCTTCGCGGGTGGCGTGCGGGTGGCGGCCGGGGATGTCGATGGCGACGGCCGTACGGAGGTCGTCGCCGCTGCCGGGCCCGGCGCGGCGCCGCGGGTCCTGGTCTTCCAGTTAGGCGCCGACCAGGCCCGCCTCGACTTCCTGGCCGGCGATGCGGACGATCGGCGCGGCGTGGCCGTGGCCGTCGCGGTCCCGCCAGTCGGCATCGAGTTCACGACTCCCGACTCCGGTACGCTGCCGGCGGGACTTCCGGGACGCGTGGTGCTCCGGACGCGGTCGGCGCCCGCGGCCCGGTTGACCCTGGCTGGCACGCTGCCACAAGGGGTGCTCTTCCGCGACAACGGCGATGGCACGGCGACCATCGACGGGACGCCGGCCGCCGGCACGGCCGGGGCCTCGTATTCCGTGGTCGTGACGGCGGCCAACGGCGTCGCGCCCGCCGCGAGCCAGGCCTTCACGCTGCGCATAGGCGGCGTGGTGCTGACGTCGCTCAGCCGATCCGAAGGGGTGGCGGGCACGTCGTTGCCACTGACGCTGAGAGGCTCCGGGTTCGTCGACGGCGCGACGACCGTGACGGTGTCCGGTGATGGCGTGGTCGCCGGGGTGCCGGAGGTGGCGGATGTCAGCACCCTGACCGTCACCCTGACGATCGCCCCCAGCGCCGCGCCCGGCCCACGCACGGTGACGGTGACCACGGCCGGCGGGGTCAGCAACGGAGCGGTCTTCACCGTGCTCGGGACGCCGACGCTCACCACCATCACGCCACCGACCGGCGTCCCGGGAACCACCGTGCTCGTGACGCTTCGCGGCACTGGCTTCTTCGCGGGCGGCACCTCCGTCGAGCTCACGGGGAACGGCGTGACCGCCTCCGATGTCGAGGTCGTCAGCGCGACGACGCTGACGGCGAGGTTCAGCGTGGCCGCCACCGCGACGACGGGGGAGCACACGGTGACCGTGACGACCGCCGCGGGCTCGAGCGGCGGCGCGCCCTTCACCGTCATCGGCGGGCCGTCGGTGACGTCGTTCCGCGCCTCGGCCACGCATCTCGTGGTGGCCCAGCCCGTGCGGCTCTCCTGGGCCGTTGCCAACGCCACCGGGTGCGCGATCGACCAGGGCATCGGGTCGGTGTCGTGCAACGGCAGCATCGTGGTGACACCCGGGGCGAGCAAGACGTACACCCTGACGGGGGTCTCGGGCAACGCCAGCGTGGCGGCGACGGCGGACGTCACGGTGGGGGAAGCGGCCCGCTTCGCGTATGTCGCGAACAACGCATCCAACACCGTGTCGACGGCGTCGATCGATGCCGCGACCGGCACGCTGACGGGCATCGGAGGCGGCACCATCGCGCCGGGTGGCTCGCCACGTGGCACCGCGAGCGATCCGGCCGGCCGGTATCTCTTCGTGGCCATCCAGAACACCAACACGCTGGCGGCGTTCACGGTCGGCAGCGACGGTTCGCTGACGGCCAATGGCACGATCGCGACCGGCGCCTCGCCGCGCGACGTCGTGGTCGATCCCGGTGGACGATACGTGTACGTCGTCAACCAGAGCGCCGACACCGTGTCCGCCTATACGATCAACACGAACGGCACCCTGGCGGCCAACGGGACGACGGCGACCGGCAACCAGCCGATCGACGCCGCCGTCGATCCGCTCGGGCAGTACCTCTACGTCACCAATGCCGGGTCGAACACCGTCTCGATGTACACCATCGGCGCGGACGGCGGGCTGTCGGCCAACGGCACCGTCGGCACCAGCAACACGCCGGCCGGGATCGTGGCCGATCCCACGGGCCGCTACGTGTACGTCGGCCACACCGCGACCAACCTCGTCGCCAGGTACCGCGTGACGGGCACCGGCTCGCTGACGTCGCTCGGCACGACGGCGTTCCCCGATGGCAACAGCCGCCCGTTCTCGGTGGCGGTCGATCCCACCGGGCAGTACTTGTACGCGGGCGACAGCAACAACGTCATCAACCAGGTCCGTGCGTTCCGCATCGACGGCAGCACCGGCACGCTCACCGACCTGGGAGCGGTCGGGGCCGGCACGCAGCCCATCCGTGTCGCCGTCGATCCGGCAGGCAAGTTCGTCTTCGTCGGCAACCTGGGCGCGGCGAGCGTGTCCCGGTACTCCATCAACACGGACGGCACGTTGACGTCGCTCGGCGCGGCGTTCGCGGTGGGCACCAGCCCGTTCTACATGGCACTGGTCCGCTAGGACCCGGCCCCGGAACAGGATCAGGGCGCCGCGACCGCGCGCCACAGCATCGAGGCGCCAAGCAGCGCGAGGAGCACCGCCAGGAGGCGGTGGAACACCAGGTCGGGAACCCGGGCGAGCGCCCGCGCGCCGAAGATCGTGCCCACGATGACGCCGGCGGCGCCGCACGCGGCGAGCGGCCAACTGGCGGCCAGGGCCGCCGGCTGACGGACGATGTAGACGGGCAGCCGGCCGGCGTCCACCAGCAGCCCGATGGCCGTCGCGGTGGCGACGAACGACTGGCGCGAGAGTCCGAAGCCAAGGAGCGCGGCGGAGCGGATGCCGCCCTGGTTGCCGACGAGGCCGCCGAGCAGCCCCGACAGCCCCCCGGCAATCCAGGCCGCCGCGCCCGTGAACCGCAGGCGCCGCGAGAGGCCCGTCAACTCACCCGCGGCGACGAAGAGCAGCAGGATGCCGAAGACCAGCGCCAGCCAGCGGCCGCCGGTGGGGCCCTGCAGCGCGGCGCCGGCGAAGCCGCCGGCCGCGCTCGTCAGGCCAAAGGTCCAGAGCACGCGGCGGTCGACGTGGCCCTGGAGCATCCAGAACCGCAGGGCCGTGCCGATCGCGTGCGGGATGGCCACGACCGCGACGGCAAGCCCCGTGTCCATGCGCGTCGCGAGGAGGGGCGTGAGCAGGCTGCCGATCCCGAACCCCGTCATCGACGCCACGGCCCCGGCGGCGATGCCGACGCCGACGACCAGGATCTCGAACATCGCGATGTCCACCGCCGGGCGCCTATCGCCGGCCGCCGAACAACGCGTCGGCGCTCCAGGGCCCTGCGCCGGCGATGCACAGGAAGAGGGCGCCGAGCAGCATGCTCCAGTCGGTGCGGGCCTCGTGGGCGGCCATCCAGAACCCGCTCGCCAGCAGGATCGGCCACTTCGTCGTCGCCAGGGCCACCAGCATGATCACGATCAGGGGAATCGCGGCCAGGCGTGTGAGCAGGCCGATCAGGATCAAGGCGCCGCAGACCACTTCGAACGCGCCGACGAACGGCGCCAGCAGCTGCGGCTGCGGCAGCCCGATGGCCGCGAAGCGGCCGGCCCCGCGCTCGGCCACGAACAGGAACTTCTGGAGCCCTTCCGAGAGAAAGACCGCCCCCACCATCAGGCGAATCAGCACGGCGGCTCCCGGGGCCCGGCTCGGGCCGAAGCGCGGCAACATCTCGTCCTCCCTCCGTGTGCGGCCTGGACTCGCAGGGGGCGCGTGGGGCACCCGGCGCCAGCGGGACGCGGGATGGGCGCCGTCTCGTCCACGCGACCTGTGACCGTGAGACAATTGTCGCCGACTCGTCGCCTTCCGCGCACGGGCGTTCCTACTTCCTTACGACGACGTCACGATGGATCTCTGGCAGGCGCTGATTCTCGGTGTGGTTGAAGGCCTGACGGAGTACCTCCCGGTGAGCTCTACCGGGCACCTGCTCGTCGCGCAGCGGCTGATGGGCATTCCCGCCGGCGAGGCCGCGTCGGCCTACGCCATCGTCATCCAGGCGGGAGCCATTCTCGCGGTGCTCCTGCTGTACCGCGCGCGGGTGGGCCAGATGATTCGTGGCCTGACCGGTGGCGACGCCGCCGGCGGCCGGCTGGTCATCGCGCTCATCGTCGCGTTCCTGCCCGCGGCCGTCCTCGGCCTCGCCACGGACGACTGGATCGAGCAGCGCCTCTTCGGGCCGTGGCCCGTGGTCGGTGCGTGGTTCGTGGGGGGGCTGGTGCTCCTGGCCTATCGGGGGCCGTCGCGGCCGGACGAGGGCCGGGGTGTCGAGGCGATCACGTGGCGCACGGCCCTGGTGATCGGGCTGGCGCAGGCGCTGGCGTTGTGGCCGGGCGTGAGCCGCAGCCTCGCGACGATCCTGGGCGGTCTCGGCGCGGGCCTGTCGATGGCCGCGTCGGTGGAGTTCTCGTTCCTGCTCGGGCTGCTCACCCTGTCGGCGGCAACGGCCTACAAGGCGCTCGGGAGCGGCTCGGCGATCCTGGGTGCCTACGGCGTGATGGCGCCGGTCGTGGGCTTCGTGGTTGCCGCGCTGTCGGCGGCGATGGCGGTGCGCTGGATGGTGGCGTGGCTGTCGGGGCACAGCCTGGCGATCTTCGGCTGGTGGCGCGTGGGGATCGCGTGCGCCGTGGCCGGGATGCTGCTCGCGGGCTACCTGTAGCGCCGGGCCGGCGCGCACCGCGTCGAACCACCGCCGGACCACGACGGACAGACGAGGTGCGGGCAAACTGCCCGGGCACCTCGCCTCGAGTCATGTCTGCTGAACGGCCGGCCCTACACGCCGCCGTGCCCTTCGTCCTCGTCCTCCGGATCCCACACGTGCGCCTTGCCATCGGCAATGACGGTCACGTTGTATTTGTACGTGATGTCCTTCTTGTGGTACTTCACGTTCGGATCCTCGACCTGGTACTGCAGGCCGCTGGCCTCGGGCACGGGCGTCGGCTGGTCGTTGGGCCACGGCGCGGGATACGTGGCGCTCGACACGAAGTAGATGCCCTTCTTGGGGCAGAAGGTCGCGTCCTTCGCGGCCGCGCCGGAGGCTTGCAGGCTCCACACCAGCGTCGCGCACGTGCCCCACGGCACCTTCTCGAGCTCGGGGTCGGCCGAGAAGGTCGGCGTGCCGCCGGGCTCGTCCAGGGTGAAGTAGATCGTGATGGGCAGCGTTTCGGTCTCCATGCGGGCACTCCTTGAAGGGGTCAGGGGTTGGTGCCGAGGCCGGCCTCCCGGCACAGGCGAAGGAATGAGGGCCGTGCGAACCCGAGGGCTTGCAGCCGATCGACGATGGGCGCGGCCTCGTCGAGGCGGCCAGCGTACACCAGGGCCGAGGCCCTGATCTCGAGCATGCGCCAGCGGTCCGCGTCCCGGGCCGACGACCCGAGCGCGACCGCGTCCTGCCATGCCCCTGCCGCCTCGCGGACGCGGCCGCCGCCCGCGAGCGTGCGCCCGAGCAGCACGAGCGACGCGGCGCGCTGGCGGCGGCCGCCCTCGTCGCCGACGTCCCTGCCCTCCAGCGCGTCGAGTTCCGCAAGCGCGACTCGTGCCTCGGCGGCGGCCCCGGCGGCGTCACCACGGGCCAGCCGTGCCTCGCCGGCCAGCCGGTGGAAGTAGGCGAGGTCGATCCGCCAGTCGAGATTCGTCGGGTTCGCGGCCGACACCGGGGCCAACACGCGAATGGCCTCGCGCGCCCGGGCCTCGGCGGCCCCGGCGTCGCCCTGCTCGAGGGCGATCAAGGCGAGGTCGCTCTCCGCGACGGCGAGTCCCCGTTGCCATGTCGCGTTCGACGGGTCGAGCGTCGTCAGCTCGGCGAAGAGGGCGCGTTGCTGGTCGAACTGCCGCCGGGCCTCGTCGACGCGTCCGAGCGCGAGCAGCAGGATGCCGCGATTGTCGAGGCTCACCGCCAGCCGGAACTTCCAGTCGGCATTCCGGGGATCGCGCGCCACGAGCGACGCGCGAATCGCCTGTGCCGCGTCGTACTCCTGGAGGGCCTCGTCGAGCGCGCCCATCCGATCGAGCACCACCGCGATCTTGTTGTGGCTCACCGCCACGTCCACCGTGGGCTGGACCGCGTCGGGCTCGGCCCGCGCGACGGCCTCCTTGATGGCCAGGCTGCCGCGATATGAGGCCACCGCTTCCGAGAACCGGCCGCCGCCCTCCTGCAGCAGGCCCAGGTTGCCGTAGGCGTAGCCGACCTCGAGCTGCCACTCGCGACGATCGGGATCGAGCCGGTTGAGGGCGAGGGCGCTCTCGAGGTACTGCTGCCAGTAGGCGAGGGCGCCCTCGGGATCGGCCTGGCGCCGCAGGACCGCGCCAATCCAGTACTGGCTCTGCGCCAGCTCGAAGAGCCACTCGCCGTTGCCGGGGTTCCGCGCCACGACGGCCTCGGCCAGCGTGAGCGACTGCGTGAAGAGGTCGAGGGCGTCGGGAAGCCGGCCCTGGTCCATGCGGACCTGGCCGATCTGCGCGAGCGTCTTCGCGTGCCGGATCAGGTCTCCGTCGGTCCGCAGATCCGCCGGCAGCGCGTCGAAGTACCCAATGGCCCGCGCGCCCACGTCGTCCAGGAGGTCGAGCCGGCCGACGGGGCGGAGCTTGGAGCGGAGATCGCCGAGCAGGTACCCGAAGAGGTCCTCGGCCTGCCCGCGGCGCAGGTCGGCTTCCTCGCGCGCGCGCGCCGCCTGGTAGGCGAGGACCGAGACGATCGCCAGCACGACGACGGCCACGCCCGCGACGACCGACACCAGGCGCCGCCGGCGTTGCGAGGCGGCCAGCGCAAGCCGCGTGGCCTCGGCGTGCTCCCGCTCGCGACGGAGCCGATCGCGGCCGGCGCGCCGCTCGTCGAGCGTGCGCAGGTGCTGCGCGACCTGCGTCGCGCTCGCGGGCCGGCGTTCGGGCACCCCGTCGACGAGCGCCGCAATCTCCTCGCGCAGGAGCTCGTCGCCGACGTCACGGGACCAGGACGAGGCCATCGCGCGGCCGAAGTCGCCGACGACGACCTGGTAGAGCATGACGCCGAGGGCGTAGAGATCCGCCTGGATCGTCGGTGCCCGGCCCTCGATGATCTCGGGGGCCATGTACATCAGCGTGCCCGTGCCGGTGGTGATCTCGGCCGACACCTGCGTGAAGCCCTGGGCCGTGATGCCGCGCGCCATCAGCGCCTGCCGGCTCTCGACCATGCCGATGCCGAAGTCGGTGAGCCGCGCCTTCGGCGTGCCGTC
This sequence comes from Vicinamibacterales bacterium, assembly GCA_050246635.1. Taxonomy (GTDB): domain Bacteria; phylum Acidobacteriota; class Vicinamibacteria; order Vicinamibacterales; family UBA2999; genus JBFWVR01. The sequence continues at coordinate 477,009 of JBFWVR010000002.1, read as the reverse complement.
GTCCGCCGTGGCGACGAGGACGTTGGCGGGCTTGATGTCCTTGTGGAGCACGCCAACCGCGTGTGCCGCGGCGACGGCCACCGCCGTCTGCGCGACGAGCTCGAGACGGGTGGCCAGCGGCACCTCACGCAGGCCACCCTGCGCCGCGGCCCATTCCTCGAGGTTGCCACCGGGCGTGTACTCGGCCTCGAGGAAGAAGGGCGGCTCGTCGAACTGCCAGTCGAGCAGCCGTGCGATGTCGTCGCGGTCGCCAAGCGCGTCCTTCAGCAGCCGGAAGATCGTCACCTCCCGGCGGAGGCCCCGCAGGCGGTTGGCGACGAAGCAGAACTTGAAGACGTGCCGTTCGCCGGTGCGCTGGTTCGTCGCGAGCCAGGCTTCGCCGAACCCGCCTTCCCCGAGCTTCGCGTCCACGCGCCAACCGGGGCGCCGTGGGATCTCCTGTCCGGGCGCGGGCCGCCAGCCGAGCGTGACCTCGTCGCCGGCCCGGACGGCGCGGCGCGCCTTCTCGGTGTCGGCAGGCACGGCGAGTGGCGCGACCCCGTCCCGGCCGATTTCGAAGACCTCGATTGGCTCCTCGACGCCTTTGAACGCATACGGCCCATGCGCCAGCCAGGCGAGCGCGGTGTCGGCCAGGCCGCTGTCGGCGGCCTCGCTCCGGACGGCGTCGAACACGGGCTCTGTCAGAAGTGTCTGGCCCGCGCCGGCCAGCGAGGCCAGGCGGGCCACCGTCGCCTTGGCGAGGCCTTCCACCTCCAGGGACTTGGCGCCTCGCGCGATGTCCTCCGCGCTGTTCTCGCGGAGGTAGACCTCGCCGAGGTGGATGCCGGCGCGAGCGCCGAGTGGCAGGCCGAGCTCGGTGGACACACGCGCGAGGGCCTCGTGAAAGGCCATGGCGTAACGCGCGGCGTCGGCGGGACGGTCGAAGAGCAGCAGGAAGCCGTCGGTGCGGTCGATCTCACGCCCGTGGAACGTGACGAGCAGATCACGCGCGACGCGGTCGGTGCGCGAGAATATCTCGGCGCCGCGGCGATCACCGACGGCGGCGAGCAGCGCGGTGCTCCCGACCAGGTCGGTGACGACGAGCGTCCGGACGGCAGCGATCGTCGTGGGCGAGTTCCCGGGCGTCGTGGACATTGGGGGAGCGGCGCGCTGAAACGCTGGCCGCGAGTGTAGACCATCGACGCGCGTCCTCGCAGCATCGACGTTGCCCGGCCCGCTCGCCCGCATACAATGAGGAGGTCCGGCAGCGGCACCATTCCGGAGACCCCACATGGGCGAGCCCGATCGCGACCCCGTCAGTTACAACTACCTGTTCGAGTTCGCCGACGGCTCGTCGAAGGCGTTTTCCATCCGCCTCGACCCGGTCACGCTCGAGCTGCTCGACCGTCCCGCCGGCCCGCATCCGGACTGGACGCGGCTCGACGTCCGCCGCTGCAACCATTGCCCCCTCTCGGGTCGCGCCACCCACTGTCCCGTGGCGGTCAACCTCTCGCACGTCGTCGAGTCGTTCAAGGACGCCGTGTCATATGAGCGGGCCGTGGTGACGGTCGAGACGGCGCAGCGGACGTATCGAAAAGAGACGACGCTCGCGCGGGGGTTGAGCGCGATCATCGGGATCTACAACGTCACGAGCAACTGCCCGGTGCTCGACCGCCTCCGGCCGATGGTGCGGTTCCACCTCCCGTTCGCCTCCAGCGAGGAGACGATGTACCGGGCGGTGTCGATGTACCTGACGGCGCAGTATTTCGTGATGCGGCGGGGTGGGGTGCCCGACTGGCACCTGCGGGGCCTGGAGCGGGTGTACGACGAGATCTCACACGTCGAGATCGGCCTCTCGCAGCGGCTGCGATATGCGTCGAGCAACGACGCGAACGCGAACGCCGTCGTCCTGCTCGCGGTGTTCGGGCAGGAAATCCGCTTGCTGCTCGGCGACCGCCTCCGCGAGATCGAACCCTGGTTCCCGCCAGGGCTGTACGAGGGGCTGTTCGAGGGGCTCTGAACCCGCGCGCCTGGCGTGGAGCCGCGGTGGGAACGGGAGGCACGCTCGCGCACCCCCCGCGCCCTGGTGTGGCACTTTCCGTGCGGCCCCTTCGTGTCGCACCTGCGTGTCGCACTTCCGTGCGGCACCCCCGTGCGGCACCTCCGTCCGCTCAGATCTGCACGATGTCCCCCTTGATGGCCCACGTCATCGCGAGGACGTCCTTGCGCGTCTGTTCGTCGACGCCGACGTGCGCGAGCGCCTCCATGATGTCGTCCATCGCGGCCATGTACTCCGCCGGGCTGATGTTCATGCCGGTGTGCGTGGTCCGCATGTCACGGCCGGTATAGCGCATCGGGCCGCCGCTCCCCATCTCGAGGAAGTGCGCGAGATGGGCCTTGATCGCCGCGAGCTTGTCCGGCTGCTCCAGGTATGGCCGGAAGCGTGCGCCGATCACGGGATTCGCGACGTGGCGGCTTGCGACCTCGTCGACGATGCGCTCGATGCCCGGCGAACGCCCCAACCGCTCGAAGAGTGACGTGGTCTCCATGGTGGCTCTCCTTGTCCGAGTGCAGCGATGCCCGCGGCGGCCCCGGCCTAGACCGAACGGTCTAGTCTGGGGCGCGCGTGGGCGGTGGAGGGGGGAAGGCATGAGGACTGGCGATCAGGACCGGACGGCGGAGACGTAGAAATCGAGCATCTGGCCGAGCGGCGTGCCGCTGCGCCGCAGGCGGCTTCTGAGGGCGGCGCCTTCCCAGCAGTTGACCAGCAGGTCCGCGAGCTCGTGCGGATCGGCATCGGCCCGCAGCTGGCCGCGCTCGCGGGCCCGCGCGAACGCGTGCTCGAAACGGCGCGCGATCACGGCAAAGCAGGCTTCAACCTTGCGGCGGAAGGCCGGGCTCACGCCCGAGAGCTCCTGTCCGAGGCCGCCCAGCAGGCAGCCGAGATAGCCGTCGCCCTTGTAGCCGGCGGAGACGATCTCGAAGAACCGCCGGATCTGCTGGAGCGGCTCCGCGTCCTCGTCGTCGAATGCCGCGGCGAGCGCCACATGGACGTTCTCCATGTACAGGTCGATGGCCTGCAGGCCGAAGTCTTCCTTGCTCTTGAAGTGGTGGTAGAACGACCCCTTGGGCACGCCCGCGCGTTCGAGGAGCGTGGCGACGCCGAGGTCGGCGTACCCGTGCTTGAGCAGCAGCTCGAGGCCGAGCTTCAGCAGGTCCTGCTTGGTCGTGGAGGGCATGTCCGGCGCGGGGGAGAATAGACCGATCGGTCTAGCCTCGTCAAGCGGCACCACGCCGTGCGCACCTCCGTGCCGCACCCCCGTGTAGCACCTCCGTGCCGCGCCTCCGTGCCGCACCCCCGTGCAGCACCCTCGTCTCACACCCTCGTCTCACACCCTCGTCGTAGCACCTACGTCAGGCTGAACGGCGGGTACCGGTCGGTCACGAGCAGCAGTGCGTACGCCTGGACGCGCAGGGACCAGCGTCCCACACCGGTCACGAAATCGAAGAGGCCGCGCGGGTACTGGCCGGTGAACAGGATGGCGAACCAGGCGCCGATGACGGCCAGCACCGCCAGGACCAGCAACAGCGCCAGGATGATCAGGTGTGGGAGGACGAGTATCCACTTGATCAGCGGCAGGAACCGGTTCAGGTCGCGCCCGACGTCCGGATAGTCGACCTCGAGATGCACGGACTGTTCGTCCACGGTCGACGGATACCGGTCGGTGAGGAGCGCGAGGTACGCGCAGATGCGCGCGCCGAAACGCGTGAGGCCGTAGGCGAAGTCGAACCACCAGCGCGGATAGTGGCCGCGGATGGCGATCATCAAGGCGGTGGCGAGGGCCAGCCCGCCGATCACGGTCATGCCGGAAGTACTCACCTTCTCGCCGGTGCTGGTGAGGGTCTCCGTGGAGCTCGAGGCCGTGAGGATGGAGAAGAGCACGAGGATCGGGATGGCGAAGATCGCGCGGAAGAACGTGCTGAAACGATCCAACTGCGGCGGGTAGTCAATCGCCAGCCGTGCGGGGTAGTCGTCCGGGTTCGTGGCCATACCGCCCTCCCTTCACTGGGGACGCCGCGTGTGGCCTCCCTGCAAGACTCGCAACCCGCGTGCCAGCGGGCCGCGGCTGTCCGCCGAGCGTGAACGTCAGGGTATGGCAGGTGGGTGCCGGACGGGCGCCGCTCGTTGCCGGAGGCGGGCGAGTCTGGGCGGGAAGCCGCGAGCGGGGTGTGCTGAAGGGTGGCCGCCCGCCTTCGCCCGCCTTCGCCAAGGCTTCGGCGGGGCTTCGGCGGGGCTTCGGCGGGGCTTCGGCGGGGCTTCGGCGAGGCAGCCTTCGCCTGGTTCCAAAAGCGAAGGTTGGTGCGGAAGGGGGGATTCGAACCCCCACGCTCTTGCGAGCGCCAGCCCCTCGGGCGGCCCGTCGCCCGCTGGTCCAGGACCAGGCCGTCGCCCGGCTGATGGCGGAGCTGGCGCGCCTGAAAGCCGAAGCCGGAAAGCACGGCTCCAACCTCAACCAGCTCGCGCACCACCTCAATGCCGGACGCCCGTTGAGCCGCATCGAACGCGGTCTCGAAGACGCCCTGGAGGCTGTCACGACCTTCTACGAACGGGACATGGCGGAGCTACGACTGGCCTGTATGCAGGCCCTCGGGTTCGAGCTCGATCACGATGAACCCGACGAACCTGAGGACCAGCATCTGCCCCTGTAGCTACGGCTGTGTGGTCAGCATCATCAGCGTCATCATGATGATCGTCGGCCCGGCCCGAAACGGGCGCGGATTACCGGCCGAAGGACCGGGCCTGCTCAAGGTCGGCGTGCTCGAAGGCTGACGCCATCCGCCCGATCTGTGCCTCCGGCAGGCCCAGACCGGCCGCCTCTCGCCGCCAGAGTGCCACTGCCTGGCCGACCTCGCCAGCGATGGCGCGCGCGCGCGCCTCGTCCAGCTCGAAATAGCCCGCCACGGATAGCGCCAGGTCAAGCGATGCGGTGCCATCGTCTTCGTTGATGGCCGTCGTCAGTACCCTTGCTTTGACATCGACCGGCACAGGGTTGAGGTCATAGGCGGGGGATAGTCTCCAGCCTCCAGGTCGACATAGACCCACACTTCGCGATCCATCACGCACCCTCTTCCGGTTGCTGGATCTTCTTCGGCCGCCGCAAGCGGATACGCTTCGGGAGGTGCTCCTCCTCCAACTGCAACCCAGCGGCGTCGGTGCGCACGTCCGCTAGCTCGGTGATCCGGTCCACGAGTCCCAAGACGAAGAGGACGGTGGCGTAGATGCCAAGCGCGACATTGGGGTCGCCCTTTTCCACGCGGTTCAGAGTCGAACGGCCGATCGATGCGCGTTCGGCGGCGACGGCGACGGGTATGCGTCGGCGCAGACGCGCATCCCGGATATCGGCGCCGAGCTTGCGCAACGCGCGACGAACCGGGACCGGGAGCACCGCAGATGTTCGACTTGTCTTCATGTAACGTCCTTTATATGAGACCTTATCCGATTTAAGGTGCCATATATGAGACGTTAGGTAAAGAAATGCCTGGGAGAATTGGCGTGGCCCGGCCGCCAAAGAGGCCTCGTCGGGCAACCGGCGTGGATTTCCTGACCACTGGCTTGACCACATGACCACAAAGGCCGCCATTTCTGGCGGCCTTTGTTTGCCGTAACTATTTGATTCTAAAGGTGGTGCGGAAGGGGGGATTCGAACCCCCACGCTCTTGCGAGCGCCAGCCCCTCAAGCTGGTGCGTCTGCCAGTTCCGCCACTTCCGCGTGACGAGGGAGGCCGCGCCGTTGTCGGGCGCGGGTCGTGCTGTGAACTCTTCCTACTGCTGCGGCGGCGGCGCCTGTGGCTGTTCGCCGGCGGGCGGCTGCGTCGCGGGGGCCGGTGCGGTCGGCGCCGGCTGGGTCGCCTCGGCCGGCAGGGTCACGGGCGCGGGCCCGTCCACGCCGCCGACCACCGAGCCGCTGTCGCTCTGGCGCCAGATCGACAGCACCATCGACAGGATGATGAACGCCGCCGCCAGGCCGGTGGTCATCTTCGTGAGCAGCGTCGCGCCCGCGCGGGCGCCGAACGCCGCCTGGCTCCCGCCGCCGCCGAAGGCCGCCGCCATGTCGCCGCCCTTGCCCTGCTGGAGGAGGATCACCACCATCAGCAGGAGGCAGACGAGCACGTAGACCGTCACGAGCAGGTAATACACCGCCTCAAACCCCTGCGCCGGTCCGCCCGGCGCGTAGCCCCTGCCCGGTCACGGCCGGGTCAGGCAAAACCCGAGTATAGCTGAACTCGGTCCGGGGGGCCAAGCATCACGTTACTGGACCAGGACAACCGGCCACGAAGCGCACGAAGAACACGTCTCAGCCCCTGGCCCCCGTCACGATCTCGCTGAACGGCTTCACGTCCAGGCTGGCGCCGCCGACGAGGGCGCCGTCGACGTCGGGCTGGGCGATGAGCTCGGCGATGTTGCCCGGCTTCACGCTGCCGCCGTAGAGCAGGTGGCACCGCTCGGCGGCATCCGCGCCGAACCACTGCTTCAGCCGCGACCGGATGTGCGCGTGCGCCTCCTGGGCCTGGTCGGGTGTGGCGTTGCGGCCGGTGCCGATGGCCCACACCGGCTCGTAGGCCACGACGCCCGTCGCCAGCTGCTCGCCGGTCAGGCCGTCGAGGCTCTCCTTGATCTGGTGATCGAGGATCTCGAGCGTGCGCCCGGCCTCCCGCTGCTCGAGCGTCTCGCCAACGCAGACGATTGGCGTGAGCCCCGCGCCGAGCGCGGCGTGGAGCTTCTTGTTGACCGTGAGGTTCGTCTCCCCGAAGAGCGTGCGCCGCTCGGAGTGCCCGATGATCACGTACTCCGCGCCGGCCTCCCGCACCATGGCCGCGCTGACCTCCCCCGTGAACGCGCCCTCGCGCTCCCAGTGCAGGTTCTGCCCGGCCACCGCGATGACGCTGTTCCGCGCGGCCTCCGCCACCGCCCACAGGGCCGTGAACGGCGGCGCCACGACCACCTCGACCCCCTCGACGTCCCCGAGCACCAGCCGCAGCTCCTTCACGTGGGCCACGGCCTCCTGCACGGTCTTGAACATCTTCCAGTTGCCAGCGATCACAGGAGTCATCACTTGATCCTCGAAGAAGTCAGAAGGCAGGACGAGGAAGGCACAAGGCAGAATGCAACGGCAGAAAGACGCACACGGCCCACACGACCGCCTCAACAGAAACCTGAATGATTTTCTGTCCTCTGCCGTCCTTCTTTCCTTTCTGCCTTCTGACTTCTTACTTCTTACTTCTTACTTTCTTCCGCCTCACCTGTCAGGCAACGCGGCCACTCCCGGCAGCGTGCGGCCACCGAGGAACTCGAGCGACGCGCCGCCGCCGGTGGAGATGTGCGTGATCTTGTCGGCGACGCCCGCCTTGTTCACGGCCGCCACCGAGTCGCCGCCGCCGATGATCGTCGTGCCCGGCACGGCCGCCACCGCGCGGGCGACCGCCATCGTGCCGGCCGCGAACGGCGCGAGCTCGAACACGCCCATCGGGCCGTTCCACACCACCGTGTTCGCGTCGGCCACCAGCTTCGCGTAGAGCTCCGCGGTCGCCGGGCCGATGTCGAGGCCCATGCGATCGCCAATCGCCTGGTCGTTGACCTTCAGCACCTCCGTCGCGGCGTCCGCGTCCATCGCGGACGCGACGACGTGGTCGACCGGCAGGCAGAACTGGACGTTGCGGGTCTTGGCGTGGTTGATGATGTCGCGCGCGGCGTCGAGCTTGTCGGCCTCGACGAGCGAGCGGCCCACGGGCAGCCCGAGCGCCTTGAAGAACGTGTAGGCCATCGCGCCGCCGATGATCAGCCGGTCGACGCGCGCCAGCATCGTCTCGATGACCTCGATCTTGTCCGAGACCTTGGCGCCGCCGAGGATGGCGACGAACGGCCGCTCCGGATTGCCGAGCGCCATGCCCAGGTAGCGCAGCTCCTTCTCCATCAGCAGGCCCGCGCCCGCCTGCTCGAAGTGCGGCACCATGCTCGACACCGACGCGTGCGCCCGGTGCGCCGCGCCGAAGGCGTCGTCCACGTAGACGTCCGCGAGCTTCGCGAGTGCCGCGGCGAATGCCGGGTCGTTCTTCTCCTCCTCGCCGTGGAAGCGCAGGTTCTCGAGCAGCACGAGGTGCGTGCCGCCGTCGGCCTGCGCCGCCGCGATGGCCTGCTCGGCCGGCGCGCCGATGCAGTCGGCGGCGAAGGTCACCGGCTGGCCGAGGAGCCGGCCCAGGTGCTCCGCCACCGGCTTCAGGCTGAACTCCGGCGCCGGTTTGCCCTTCGGCCGTCCGAGGTGCGACGCCAGGATCACCGTCGCGCCCTCGCCGAGCGCGAGCTGGATCGTGGGGATCGCCGCCGTGATGCGGGTGTCGTCGGTGATCGTCCCGTTCTTGATCGGGACGTTGAAGTCCACACGGATGAAGACACGCTTGCCGTGCAGCGCCAGATCGCGGATCGAGTGTTTGGTCATGGTGGTTGGGACGCCGGGCGCGCGTGGGCACGCCCGGCGTCAGGCAGGTCGCCTCAGAGCACCCGGCCGATCAGGTCCACGCAGCGGCTCGAGTAGCCCCACTCGTTGTCGTACCACGCCAGCACCTTCACGAAGTGGCCGTCCATCACCTTCGTGTAAGGCGCGTCGACGATCGACGAGTGCGCGTTGCCGCGGAAGTCCACCGAGACGAGCGGCGCGGTGGAGTACTCCAGGATGCCCTTCAGCGGGCCTGACGCGGCCGCCTCGAGCGCCTTGTTGACCTCCTCGGTCGACGTCTTCTTCTCGACCGTCGCCACCAGATCCACCACCGAGACGTTCGGCGTCGGCACCCGCATCGCGATGCCGTCGAGCCGGCCCTTCAGTGCCGGCAGCACCTCCGCCACCGCCTTCGCGGCGCCGGTCGTCGTCGGGATGATCGAGAGCGCCGCCGCGCGAGCGCGCCGCAGGTCCTTGTGGGGCAGGTCCAGCAGGTTCTGGTCGTTCGTGTAGGAATGCACCGTCGTCATCATGCCCGTCGTGATGCCGAACTTCTCGTGGATCACCTTGGCGACCGGCGCGAGGCAGTTCGTCGTGCACGACGCGTTGGAGATGATGTGGTGCCGCGACGCGTCGTACGCCTCGTCGTTGACGCCCAGCACGAGGGTCACGTCCGGGTTGGTCGCCGGCGCGGTGATGATCACCTTCTTCGCGCCTGCGGCCAGGTGCTTCGCCGCATCATCCCGCTTGGTGAACCGGCCGGTCGACTCGAAAACGATGTCGACGCCCAGATCCTTCCACGGGAGCTCGGCCGGGTCCTTGACCGACAGCACCTGGAAGCGGTCCTTGCCGACGGTGATCGAGTTCTCGTCCGCCGAAATCGTCTCCGAGAGGTTGCCGAGCACCGAGTCGTACTTCAGGAGGTGCGCAAGCGTCGCGGCGCTGGTGAGGTCGTTCACCGCGACGAAGTCGATGTCCGGGTTGCCGAGCGCGGCACGCATGATGTTGCGCCCGATCCGCCCGAAGCCGTTGATGCCGACCTTGATGGCCATGAGTCCCCCCGCGCGTGGTCGCGCAAATGTCCCATTCTACCGGACGGATCCGCGTCGCGGCACCCCTGCCCCGGGACCCCATCATCCTGACGGGTCGGCTTGCCCCGGGTCAATCCGGACGGTATACTGCCGAGGCGTAAGTCCTTCCATGTATTTCCTTTACAGCGTCCTGGGCCTGCTCGTCGCCGTGGCCGTTTCGCCCTGGGTGATCTACCAGGCGGTGCGGTACCGGAAATACGTCGGCAGCTTCAGCCAGCGCATGGGCTACCTGCCGGTCTCGTTCAACGTGGACGGGGACGCCTCGATCTGGGTCCACGCCGTCTCGGTCGGCGAGGTCCTCACGGCCCGGCCGCTGCTCCAGGACCTGCGTGCCCGCCACCCGCGCCTCCGCATCTTCCTCTCGACGACGACCATGTCGGGGCAGCAGCTGGCGCGGCGGTCGATCCAGGACGTGGACGCGGTGTTCTACTTCCCGTTCGACCTCGGCTTCGTTGTCCGGCGCACGCTCGACCTGGTGCGGCCCCGCCTCTTCCTGATGATGGAGACGGAGATCTGGCCGAACCTGCTGGCCGAGTGCCGCCGCCGCGGCGTGAAGACGGCGATCGTGAACGGCCGCCTGTCGCAGCGCAGCTACCCGCGGTACCGCCTGGTCCGCCCGTTCATGCGGCGGGTGCTCGCGGACATCGACCGCTTTCTCGTGCAGAGCGAGGAGTCGGCGCGCCGGTTCGTCGATCTGGGCGCCGATCCCGCGCACGTGACCGTCACGGGCAGCCTGAAGTTCGACTCCCTCGACCGCGAGCTGCCGCCTGCCGGCGCGCGGGCCCGTGACCGCGTGCTCCGGTACTTCCGCCTGCCGGCGGGCCGTCCGGTCGTCGTCGCCGGCAGCACGATGAAGGGCGAGGAGGCCGCGGTGCTGCACGCCTTCCGCCGCGTGCGCGCCTCCGCGCCGGCCACCCTGCTGATCCTGGCGCCACGCCATCCCGAACGCTTCGACGACGTCGAGGCGCTGTGCCGGGCGGAGGGCTTCCGCACGGTGCGCCGGACCGAGCTGCCCATCGACGCCGAGCCGCGCGCCGACATCGTCGTGCTCGACTCGATTGGCGAGCTGGCGGCGATCTACCAGCTCGGCACGGTGGTGTTCGTCGGCGGCAGCCTCGTGCCGACCGGCGGCCACAACGTGCTCGAGCCGGCAGTCTACGGCAAGCCGATCATCTTCGGCCCGCACATGCAGAACTTCGCGGAGATTGCCGAGGCCTTCGTCCGGAACGGCGCCGGCGTGCAGCTCCAGGGCGAGGCCGCGCTGGACGAGGCCTTGCTCTCGCTCATGACCGATCCGGTGCGGCGCGCGCGACTCGGCGCGGCGGCCCGCGCGCTCGTCGAGGCCAACCGCGGCGCGAAGGACAAGACGCTCGCCGTGCTCGACGAGCTGCTGCCCGCGACCCGGACCACGTATCCGGCCAACGTGCGGCCCTTCAGACCCATTGCTTGATCACCTCTACGCCCTGGTTGCCGGCGCGCGCCGGCGCCGCTTCGAGCGTCGTCCGGAGACGCGGCGGCGTCTCGAACGTCCCGTGATCAGCGTCGGCAACCTCTCGGTCGGCGGCACCGGCAAGACGCCGCTGGTCATGGGGCTGGCGCGATGGCTGCTGGCCGAGGGCGAGCGGCCGGCGGTGTTGAGCCGCGGGTACGCGCGGACCGACGCGCGCGACGGCGTGGTGGTCGTCTCGGACGGCGACGCCGTGCTCGCGTCGATCGCGACGGCGGGCGACGAGCCGCTGCTGATGGCCAGCGAGGTCCCGGGTGCCATCGTCTGCGTCTCGGAGGACCGGTGGCTGGCCGGTGTGCTCGCCGAGCGCCGGCTCGGGGCGACGGTGCACCTCCTCGATGACGGGTTCCAGCACGTGCAGCTTGCCCGCGACCTCGACATCCTCGTGACGGCCCCGGGCGAGATCGTGAACGGCCGCGTCCTGCCGGTCGGGCGGTTGCGCGAACACCGGATGGCCGCCGCGCGCGCGCACGTCGCGGTGGTCGTCGGCGCCGACGCGCCGGCCGCGAGGGAGGAGGCGTGGACGCTCGGCATCAGCCAGGCCGTCGGCGCGCGCCGCACGCCCGGTGTGCCCCGCGTGGTGCACGCGTCGCCTGGCGCCGCGCCCGACGTGCTCGCCCTGCGTGACGCGGGCACACCCGTCGTGGCCGTGGCCGGCATCGCCCGGCCCGAGCGCTTCTTCGACGAGGTCCGCGACGGCGGCTGGTCGATCGGTCGGGCGCTCCCGTTCGCCGACCACCATGCCTACACCGCGCGCGACCTCGGGACGATTGGCGCGGCGCTCGGGGAGACCGGCGCGGCGCTGGTCCTGACGACGGAGAAGGACGCGGTGCGGTTGTTGGCAGCCGGCCCGCCGGCGTGGCCGGTGGCGGTGGCCCCCCTGACGATCACGTGCGAGCCGGAGGGGGCACTCGAGGCGACCGTCGCGGCCGCCCTCGACCGCGCGCGGGAACGGGCCGCGCGGCAGGCCCCCTGGCCCGCGCTGGCGCCGCCGCCTGCGGCTGGAGCCCCCTCGTGATGCGCCACCGGATCGAGTACGGCGCGGTGATGGCCGTGCGCGCCGTGGTGTCGGTGCTGCCCGACGCGCTGGTGCGGGCCCTGGGCGCCGCGCTGGGCCGCGCCTTCTACGGTCTCGACCGGTCGCACCGGCGCGTGGCGCTGACCAACCTGGCGCAGTCGTTCCCGACGAAGAGCGAGGCGGAGCGCACCGCCATCGCCCGGCAGATGTTCGAGCACTTCGGGCGCCTGCTGTTCCAGATCCTCAAGTTCAGCACGCTGTCGCCGGCGCAGATCCTGGCGCGCGTGGAGTTCGAGGGCGAGGACCGCGCGCGGCACGCGTATGCCCAGGGCAAGGGCGTGCTCTTCTTCACGGGGCACTTCGGGTACTGGGAACTGCATGCCATGGCGCACGGCCTGCGCATCCGGCCGATCGGCGTCCTGGCGCGCGCCCTCGACAACCCGTACCTGCACGACCTGCTGGAACGCGTGCGCACCCGGACGGGCAACCATGTCATCTACCGCCAGGGCGCGGTGCGCCGCGTGCTCAAGACGCTCGCGGGCGGGGAAGGCGTGGCGATGCTGATCGACCAGCACATGCACAGCGCCGACGCGATCTGGGTCGACTTCTTCCAGCGCCCGGCCGCGACGACGTCGACGCTCGCGGTGCTGGCGCTGCGGACCGGCGCGCCGGTGGTGCCGGTCTTCGCGCTGCCGCTGCCCGACGGGCGGATCAAGCTGATCTACGACCACCCCGTGGAGCCGCCGCCCGGCGAGGGCGACGAGCAGGTCCGCGCCTTCACGCAGCGGTGCACGGACGTGCTCGAGATGTACGTCCGCCGCAACCCCGAGCTCTGGCTGTGGATGCACCGGCGGTGGCGTGACGCCCCGGTGCCCGAGTCGACGCCGGGCATGTTCCCGGAGACGCGCCCGGACGAGCATGGATAGCCTTCTGGTGGTCGCACCGAACTGGCTGGGCGATGCGGTGATGGCGCTGCCGGCCATTGGCGACGTCGCGCGCGCCCATCCCGGTGCCCGGCTCACGGTGGCGGCCCGGTCGTCGGTGGCGCCGCTCTTCACGATGGTGGACGGCGTCGCCTCCGTCGTCACGCTGCGCAGCCGCGGGGGCCTGCCATGGCCCGCCGCGATTGGCGAGGACGCCGCGGCCCTCGCCGCCGGCGGCTACGACGCGGCGCTCCTGCTGCCCAATGCGTTCCAGGCGGCGTGGCTCGTCCACCGCGCGGGCGTGCCCGAGCGGTGGGGGCTGGCCACGGACATGCGGGCGCGCCTGCTGACACGCGCGGTCGCGAAGCCCCGCGGACGGATGCACCAGGCGGAGTACTACCAGGCGCTGGTCCGGGGGCTGGGCTTCGAGCTCGGGCCCTGTCACGCGCAGGTGCAGGTGTCGCCCGGCGGGCGCACCGCGGCGGCCTCGACGCTGGCGTCACGCGGCCTGGCCGAGGGCGCGCCGTACGTGGCGATGGCGCCGGGCGCGGCCTACGGTCGTGCGAAGCAGTGGTTGCCGGAGCGGTTCGCGGCGCTGGCGACCCGCCTGGCGGTCGAGCGTGGCACGGCGACGGTGCTGGTCGGCAGCGCGGGGGACGCGCCGGTCTGCGCGGCGATCGCGCGCGCGGTGACCGCGGTGCCGGATGCGGTCAACCTGGCGGGCGAGACGGACATCCCGGCGCTGGCCGGCGTGCTCGCGGCGGCGCGGGCGGTCGTCGCCAACGACTCGGGTGCGATGCACCTGGCCTCCGCGGTCGGCGCGCCCGTCGCGGCGCTCTTCGGCGCGACCGACGAGCGGCGGACGGCCCCGTTGCCCCGCGGCCTCGTGGCGCCGGTTCCGGCCGTGCTGACCGGTCAGGCGTGGTGCCGCCCCTGCCTGCTGCGCGAGTGCCCCATCGATCATCGCTGCATGCGCAGCCTCGGCGTCGAGGCCGTGTTCGCGCGCGTGGCGGCGTGGCTCGACCTGCCTCCGGGAGACCGATGACCCCTGCAGTCTTTCTCGATCGCGACGGCACGCTGAACGTGGACGTCGGCTACCTGCACCGCCTCGAGGACCTCGAGCTGTTCCCGTGGACGGCGGACGCGCTGCGCCTGCTGAAGCGCGCCGGCTACCGGCTGGTGGTGGTGACCAACCAGTCGGGCATCGCGCAGGGCCTGATCGAACCCGGCTTCGCGGAGGTCGTGCACGAGGAGATGCGCCGGCGGCTCCAGCCCGCGGGCGCCGACCTCGACGCGATGTACTACTGCCCGCACCACCCCCGCGGGTCGGTCGCGGCGTATGCGATCGACTGCGCGTGCCGCAAGCCGTCGCCCGGCATGATCGAGGCGGCGGGGCGCGACGCCGCGATCGACCTCGCGCAGTCGTGGGTGATTGGCGACAAGTGGCTTGACGTCGATCTCGGCCACGCGGTGGGCGCGCGTTCGATCCTGGTGCGGACGGGGTGGGGATCCGACTCCGAGCGGCGGCGGCCGGCGGGCCAGCGCGTCGAGGCCATCTGCGACAACCTCATGGCCGCGGTCGGCGTGATCCTGGGCTGAGGCGCCGCCGGCCGGCGGGTTCCCGGCGGCCGCGGGCGGGCACCCGCCGCGCCCCCGCGCCGTTTGGCGGCACGGCGTTGGCGGTGTCCTTGCAATCCATCACCCGACCGGCCCGCCGCGCCATCGGCTGTGCACTTCCGGGCCGCGGGAGGATCCCATGGCAACCGTCCGCGTCGGCACCCTCGTGCGGGCGCCACTCGATCGCGTCTTCCAGGTGTTCACGGACATCGAGGGATCCGCGGAGCGCGTCCGCAACATCCGCCAGATCGAACTGCTCACGCCGGGAGCCATCAAACGCGGCTCGCGGTGGCGCGAGACCCGCGAGCTCATGGGGCAGGTGGCGTCGGAGGAACTCGAGATCACGGCCTTCGAGCTGAACCGCGCGTACACGATCACCTGCGACACCCATGGCACGCGCTTCGACTGCACGTTCCGCTTCGCCCAGGTGCCCGATGGCACGGACGTGACGGCGGAGCTCGACATCATTCCGCAGTCGTTCGGCGCGATGCTGGTGGCGCCCTTCGGGGCGATGCTGCTGGCGACCGTGCAGCGCAACCTCGAACAGGACCTCGCGGACCTCAGGCACACGATCGAAGGGGCGCCGGTGTAACAAGGCCGCGCGCGTCGCGCGCGGTAGGCCGCGCCTTCGGCGCGTGGGGCGTCGCGCTTCGCGCGACGTAGGCCTCGCTTCGCTCGGGTAGGGCGACGGTGGGTCGCCCGCCTCGCGGGCGTAGGGACTCGCCTTCGCTTCGCTCGGCTCGCGGGGAGGGATAGAGAATCAAGAATTCAGGAATCCAGAAAGGAGTTACGAAGTACGAAGGAACGAACAGATCTCGAAGAACGGGGTCTGACCTGTACTGTTCCCATCTCGTCGAGACGAGCCCGTCGCCCTCGGTGCATCCCCGTTTTCATCTGTGCATCCGTGTGTGCCGTCGTCTGGGCAATCTGTGCCATCTGTGGCCCCGCCAACTGCGGCCCTGATAAGCTGATCAGCCGGCATGCCCACATCCCCGCCGTCAGCGGCCCGGCTCCGCCAGCTCGTCTCGCGTTTCCGCGGCCGTCGTATCCTGGTCCTTGGTGACCTCATTGCCGACGAGTTCGTCTATGGCCGCGTCGCGCGGGTCTCCCGCGAGGCGCCGGTCCTGATCCTGGAATACGACTCGACCGAGGTGGTGCCGGGTGGGGCGGGCAACGCGGCCTGCAACGTGGCGGCGCTCGGCGGGACGGCACGGCTGGTCGGGCTGGCCGGGCGGGACGCGGTGGGCGACCGGCTGCTGGCGGCGTTCCCGCGGAGGGTCGAGCGCGCCCGCATCGTGCGCGCCTCGGGCTGGCACACGCCGGTCAAGACCCGGATCCTCGCGGGCGGTATCCACTCGGCGAAGCAGCAGGTCGTGCGCATCGACCGCACGGCCGGCCAGCGCGTCGAGGGTGCCCTGCGCGCCCGGGTCGAGCGCGCGGCGCGGGCCGCGGCCCGCAACGCCGACGCGGTGCTCGTCTCGGATTACGGCTCCGGCCTGGTGGCACCGTCGTTCGTCGCGGCGTTGGCCCGCACCCTGAAATCGGGCGGGCGCCGAGTGCCCGTGCTCGTGGACTCCCGGTACGCGCTGACACGCTTCTCGCGGCTGACCGCCTGCACGCCGAACGAGTCGGAGGTCGAGCAGGTGCTCGGCGTCACGATCGACGACCAGCCGCGCGTGCTCGAGCGCGCCGGCCGCCAGCTCCTGACGGACACGCGCATGGAGGCCGTGCTGATCACGCGCGGCAGCCGGGGGATGGCGCTCTTCCAGCCCGACGTCCCGACCGTACACATCCCCATCCACGGCTCCGACCAGATTGCCGACGTCACCGGCGCCGGCGACACGGTGATGGCCACGATGACCCTGGCCCTCGCGGCCGGCGCGACCTTCGAGGAAGCCGCGCGGCTCGCCAATTACGCCGGCGGGATCGTCGTGATGAAGCGCGGCACGGCCACCGTGGGCGCGGATGAGCTGAAGGCGGCCATCACGGGCACGGATGCCAGGGCCACAGATGGCACAGATGGCACAGATACGTAGGTAGACACAGATGCACAGATGACACGGGATGCACAGATGACGACGAGGCTCCGGACCGAAGAACGAGGGGCAGACGCCTCCTTCCACGGAGCGCACAGGGAGGGATGTTCCTTCCTCCTTCGTAATTCCTTTCTGGACTCCTGAGTTCTTGATTCTGTATTCCCTTTGCGAGGGCCGCAGGCCCAAGTCCCGACGTCCGACCAGTGGCCTGCTCCGTGTGTTCCGTGTTTCCGAGAGGGAAGTGCCGTCGTTCCGTGTAATCTGCGTAATCCGTGGATGCGCGCGTCTGCGCCATCCCTGGGATACCGACCTGTCTGCGTAATCCGATGGCCGAAATCCTCTCCCGAGACGAGCTCGTCGCCCGCATCGAGCGTGACCGCACGCACGGCCTGACCGTCGCATTCGCGAACGGCTGCTTCGACCTGCTCCACGTGGGGCACGTCCGCTACCTGCAGGCGGCGTCTGCGGAGGCCGACCGCCTCGTCGTGGCCATCAACGACGATGTGTCGGTGCGGGGGTTGAAGGGGGAGAACCGGCCGATCCTGCCGGCGGAGGATCGGGCGGAGCTGGTCGCCGCGCTGCGTGGTGTCGACTACGTGGTCGTCTTCCACGAGCCGACGGTGACCCCGCTGCTGGAGGCGTTGAAGCCGGACGTCCACTGCAAGGGCACCGACTACACCGTCGACACCGTGCCCGAGCGGGCAACCGTTCGCGCCTACGGAGGCCGCATCGCCATCGTCGGCGACCCGAAAGACCACTCGACGCGTGACCTGCTCGCGGCCATCCGCGAGGGGGACGCCTGACCGCTTCCACCAGCGCCGTGTCCCCGGATCCCCTGCGTCTCCTCATCGTCCGCCTGAGCGCGCTCGGCGACATCGTGCACGCGCTGCCCGTGCTGTCGGCGCTTCGCGAGGCGGGCGTGGCACAGGTGGACTGGGTCGTCGACGCGCGCTACGAGCGCGTGCTCGACCTGGTGGACGGCATCGGGCATCGTTACGTGGTGCGTGCCGCGCAGGCTGGCGGGCAGGACGGCCGGTCGGCGTTCGCTGACGGCGCCGCGGGGTGGGTGGCCGCCGCGCGGGCGTTGCGCCGCGCGCGTTACGACGTCGCGCTCGACCTGCAGGGGCTGCTCAAGTCCGCGATCGTCGCGCGGGCGTCCGGCGCCCGGCGTGTCGTCGGCTTCGACCGCGCGGGCGTGCGGGAGAAGCCGGCGGCGTGGTTCTACACCGACCGCGTGGCGACCGACCGCAAGGCGCACGTCATCCGGAAGAACCTCGCCCTGCTCGCGCCCCTCGGCATCACGCCGCCGGCGATGCCGCGGCTGCCCATCGTCGTGCCGGCCTCGCCCGCGGCCGACGCGGCCGCGGCCGATGGGCCGTACGTGCTCGTGAACCCGGGCGGTGGCTGGCCGAACAAGCGCTGGGACGCCGCGCGTTTTGGCGAGCTGGCGGCCCGGATCGGCGAACACGAGGGCCTGCGGGTGCTGGTGTTGTGGGGACCGTCGGAGCGGGACCTCGCGCAGCAGGTCGTCGATGCGTCGCGTGGCTGCGCGACGCTCGCGCCCGAGACGACGCTCGGCGATCTGGTCGCCCTGGCGTCACGCGCCCGCCTGATCGTGGCGGGCGATACCGGCCCGCTCCACCTGGCCGCCGCGGTGGGCGCGCCCATCGTGGGCCTCTACGGGCCGACGTGGCCCCAGCGGAATGGCCCCTGGGATCCGGCGGACCTCGTCATCTCGCGCGCCCCCGCGTGCGGATGCCATCACAAGCGGCAGTGCCAGCGGGAGCGGCGCTGCCTGGACGACATCTCCGTGGACAACGTGTTCGGCATGGTGCAACGGCGGCTGAAGGCGGCCGCGGGGCGGTGAGCGTGACGGCCTTCCTGGCGCGCTGGCGCGTGACGATGGGGTTCGTGTGCGGGGCGGTGGTGCTGGGCCTGGCCACGCCGACGGTGGTGTCGCTCGCGCTCGGAGCCGTGGTGGCGCTCGTCGGCGAGGCCGTGCGGCTGTGGGCCGCGGGACACCTGGAGAAGAGCCGCGAGGTGACCTCGTCGGGACCGTACCGCTTCACGCGGCACCCGCTGTACGTCGGGACTTCCATCATCGCGGTCGGTGTCGTCGTCGCGGCCAACCACCCGGTGGCGGCGATCCTCGTCGGGCTGTACCTGGGATTGACGATCAGCGCGGCGGTGCGGGCCGAAGAGGCGCACCTGCGCGAGAAGTTCGGGGGCGCCTACGATGCGTACGCCGAACGGCGGGGGCCGCGCGTGGAGCGACCGTGGAGCTGGGCCCGGGCGCGCTTCAACCGTGAGCACCACACGATGGCGGGCGTGGCGGGTGCGCTCGCGTTGCTGGCGCTGAAGATGGCCGTCGGCGCCTGAGGGCCGCCAACTCGCGTATTGACGAGACGGCACCGAGATCCCTACAATGGAAAGTCTTTGCCGGTCACGCGGGACCGGGCCGGGCGGTTAGCTCAGTTGGTAGAGCTCCGGCTTTACACGCCGGCCGTCACAGGTTCGAGTCCTGTACCGCCCACCACTCGCTTGCGGGTGGGGCACGGGGACGGGCAGGGAGGGCCGCAGCAGTCCGCCACGCATCCAGGTGACAGGGATGCGGCAGTCCAGCGGATGGCCGCGGAGCAGCAGAGCGCACGTGATCACCAAATCACGAGATCACAAGATCGCGAGATCACGTGATCGCGACGCTCGTTGGATTTGTCAGGGGTCGTAGTTCAGTTGGTTAGAACGCCGGCCTGTCACGCCGGAGGCCGCGGGTTCGAGTCCCGTCGACCCCGCCATTCGACTCGAGAGGGCGATGCGCCGTGCGCATCGCCCTTTCTCGTTCATGGACCCATCGGGGTCCTTTTTTCATGTACCCACCGGCCCCGACCGCTGGAGGTCGTCCAGCGCGCGGCTCAGGTTCTCCAGCCCGCGCCGCAACTTCGCCGGCGCGCACCCGAAGCTGAATCGCACGTGCCCCGGGGCCTCGAAGAAGCGGCCGGGCACGACGAGCGTCGAGTACGTCGCGAGCAGGTGCGTCGAGAACCGATCGCCGTCGAGCCCACGCGGCAGCCGCGGGAAGACGATGTTGCCGCCGTCGGGGATCACGGCGGGCAGCCGTGGCTCGCGCTCGAGGAAACGCCGCACGGCGTCGAGGTTGCGATCGAGGATTCCGTGCGCACGCCGGTCGATCGCGCGCAGGTTCCGGAACGCCGCGAGCGTCATCTGTTCGCCGGGTGCCACGCTGTTGTTGATCGTGAGGTCGAGGAGCTTTTCGATCGACGGCACGACCTCGCGCGGCGCGAGGATCCAGCCCGCGCGCAGGCCGTCGAGGCCGTACGCCTTCGTCAGGCTGTTCGTCACGATGACGTTGGGGCCGGCGAGCGCGCCGGACTCCGGGCGCGTGCCGAACAGGCATTCCAGGTAGACCTCGTCCACCAGCAGGTAGCCGCCGACGGCGGCGAGTGCCGCGGCCATCGCCCGCAGCGTCGCCTGCGGGATCCGCGCACCGGACGGGTTGTGGAGGTTACTCACGATCGCGAGGCGCGTCCGTGGCCCGACGCGGGCCAGGAACCGGTCCGTGTCAATCGCGTAGCCATCCCCGAACCGGCGGTCGAACCGCCGGACCCGGTGGCCGAACGCGGCAGGGGTCACGAGCAGCGGCTCGTAGGTGGGCCGTTCGACCAGCACCTCCGCATGGCGGTCGGCGCCGTCGAGCGCCGCCGCGCACGCGACCCAGTTGGCGAAGCTGGTGCCGCCGCTCAGCGGCACGACCTGCTCCGGCGTCACGCCGTAGCGCTGCGCAATCGCGGCCTTCAGCGGCGCATAGCCGTTCGTCACCGGCAGCGACGTCACCAGGTCCTTCGCGCGAAGGCCGAGCAGGGACGGCGGGCACGCGTCGAGGCCGCTCCGCGCGAGGTTGATCGATGCCGCGGGATGGGCCTTCGCCCAGCGGATGTACGACAGCTCAGGGACGTTCATCGGTTCGAGGGATGCGTGGACGCCAGATGAAATACCCGGCCGCCGCCGTGAGGAGGATGGCCGAGCCGATGCCTGACTGGACAGGGTAGACGAAGAAGCTGTTGACGACCACGCCGGCCGCCACCGCGACGAAGCCCGCCGTCGTGAACGGGTGGCCCGGCACACGCGCCACGCCCTCCCGCGCGCCGTCGCGTCGCCGCACGACGAAGATCGCGGCGGCCGTCAGGCCGAAGAACAGCCAGTCGGCGAAGACGACGTATGACAGCAGCTGATCGTAGGTGTTGGTCGTCAGCAGCACGAGCGACACCGCGGCCTGGAACCACAGGGCGAACACCGGCGTGCGGAAGCGGGGGCTGAGCCGCGCCGCGCGCGCGAAGAACAGGCCGTCCCCGGCCATCGCGTAGTACAGCCGCGGCCCCGTCAGGATCACGACCGCGAGGAAGCCGAGGCTCGACGCGACGATGAGCAGCGACACGAAGCGCGCACCGGCCTCGCCGGCCGCGGCCCGGGCCATGTCGGCCGCGAGCGCCGGGGACGCCGCCACCTGCGCCGGGGTGAGCACCCAGAGATACGCGACGTTCAGGCCCACGTAGAGCGTGACGACGAGGATCACGCCGAGCACGTTCGCGCGGGCGAGATTGCGGGCGGGATCCCGGATCTCCCCCGCGATGTTCGCGCAGCTCTGCCAGCCGCCGTACGCGAACAGGATGGGCACGAGCGCGGTCAGCACCAGGTGCAGCGACCCGCCACCCCCGAGCGACGCAGGCGGCGTGAACGGACTCGCCGGGCCGGACCCGCTCCCGAATGCCAGGGCCACCAGCGCGGCGATGCCGAGCACCTTGATCGCCATGAGGCCATTGTTCGTCCACGTGCCCGCGCGCACACCCACGGCATTGACCGCTGTGAGACCGATCAACGCCGCCGCGGCCGCGAGCCGGATGCCGGTGGGACCCAGCGGCACGAGCGACGCATCGACGTAGCTCGCGAAGATGATCGACACGGCGGCCAGCGAGCCGCCGTTGATGATGAACAGGAGCGCGACTCCGTACAGGAACCCGACGACCGGCGGATACGCGCGGGCCAGGTACACGTACTGGCCACCGACGTGCGGGTACCGCGACGCGAGCTCGGCCCAGATGAACGCGCCGGCCAGGGCGACCAGGCCGCCCAATCCCCACACCGCGAGGATCAGCGACGGGTCGTCGATCACGCGCGCGACGTTGGACGGGTTGGCGAAGATACCGACGCCGATGATGCCGCCGGCGACCACGACGGTGGCGTCGAGCAGCCCGAGTTCACGGCGGAACCCGGGGGCGGCCTCCCCTCCTGGGGCGCGTCGCATGCGCGGATTATCTCCCCCCGAGGGAAGAGAGAATCAAGAAAACGGAATCAAGAAAGGAATTGGGAATGGAGAAGCCGCGGGGCGCATTCTTCCTTCCGCATTTCCGAATTCCTTTCTGGATTCTGTTTTCTTGATTCTGGATTCCTCAAGCACTCACCGGGGTGGCCGCGAGGTCCCCGACGACCGTCGTCCATTCGCGGACGTACCAGCGTGAGACCAGGCCGTTCAGCACGTAGGGGTCGGTCCTGGCGAAGTCCTCGGCGACGGCCGGCGACTCCCCCTGGAAGAGCAGCACGGCCCCGTCCACCGGGTCGGCGAGGGCGCCGGCCAGGACCAGCTGGCCGGCCGCCCTCGCCTCGAGGGCCTTCGCCAGGTGCACGCTGCGGAACGCCGCGCGCTTCTCGACGTAATCGGGTCCGACTTCGTAGAAGAGCAGGAAGTGCTTCACGGATGACCTCTTCGAGTATTTGGACTCAGATGCGCTCCACCCAGCCGTACGGATCGGGAGCCGCACCGGAGGCGATTGCGACGAGCCGTTCCCGTACGGCGGGGCCGATGACGCGGCGCTCGAGGGGAGGCAGCGCCAGGTCGTGGTCACGATACCGGATGCGGGCCACGTGTGAAAGCGTCGCCGCCGTGCCGGTGCCGAACGCCTCGAGGAGGTCGCCGCGCGCGCCAGCCTCCATCACTTCGTCGATGGCCACGCGCCGTTCCTCCACGGTCACGCCCGCGTCTCTCAGCAGCCGGATGACGCTGTCGCGCGTCACGCCCGGCAGGATGGTGCCTTCGAGCGCCGGCGTGACCACGCGGTCGCCGATGACGAAGAACACGTTCATGACGCCGCATTCCTCCACGAACCGGTGCTCGAGCCCGTCGAGCCACAGCACGGTCTGGAAGCCCGCCTCGTGCGCGGCCCGGTCGGCCACGAGCGCCGGCGCGTAGTTGCCCGCGGGCTTGACCCCGCCCGTTCCGCCGGGAAACGCGCGTACGTAGTCCTCCGTCACGAGCACGTCCACCGGCGTGGTGTAGTAGGCGCCGAACGGGAAGGTGAAGATCACGAACAGGAACCGCTCGGCCGGGCGGACCCGCACGGACTCGTCGATCGAGAAGAGGCACGGGCGGACGTAGAGGGCACCCTCGCCGTGCGGCGGCACCCAGTCGCGATCGAGGGTGACCAGCGCCCGCAGGCCATCGCGGAACGTCGATTCCGGGACCGCCGGCATGGCGAGACGCGCGGCGGACCGGTTGAGGCGTCGCGCGTTGTCGCCGGCCCGGAAGAGCAGGACGGCGCCGTCCGGCGCGCGTTGCGCCTTGAGGCCCTCGAACACCGACACGCCGTACTGCAGCGCACTGATGCTCGGCGGGAGCGGCAGCGGCCCGTAGGGCCGCACGCCCGCCTGAAGCCAGCCGCCGTCGCGGAACTCCGCCACGAGCATGTGGTCCGACATCACGCTCGAGAACGGCACACCGGTCAGGTCCAGCCCCGGCAGCCGGGAGGCGGCGACGCGTTCGACGGCGACCTGCGCGCCGCTCACGCCCCCGCCTCCCCCAGCCCCTCGACGATCACCATGTGGGTCGTCGTGGCCCCGGCTCGCTGCCGGCGGAGTGGCTCGTAGTCCGCCGACGCCCACCAGGTCTTCGCCTGCTGGACCGAGTCGAACCGCACGACGACGAGTCGGCGAGGGTGCCAGTCGCCCTCGAGCACCTCGAGCGGTCCGCCGCGGACGAGGTAGCGGCCCCCGGCCGCTTCGAGGCCGGGCGTCACCCGGTTGCGGTACTCGGCGTACGCCGCCTCGTCGTGCACCGCTGCGATATCGACGATCAAGTAGGCCGCCATGACGGATGCGTGCTCCTTGCTGCGACGCGCGGTCGCGGAAGGCTCAAGGCTAGGGCGCCCGCCATTATGTTGCAATTGAATAAGCGGAATATCTAATATGCTAATCGTGCATATCGATGACGTTCGCACCTTCGTGGCCGTGAGCGAGACCGGCTCACTGAGCGTCGCCGCGCGGGCCCTGCACCTGACCCAGCCGGCGGTCACGCGGCGCCTCCAGCGCCTCGAGCAGGCGGTCGGCGCGCCGCTCGTCGACCGGCGGCGCCGCCGGTTCGCGCTGACCGACGTGGGGCGGGCCGCGCTCGAACGCTGCCGGCGCCTGGTGGCGGCGGCCGACGACATGGAGGCGCTCGGCCACGGGGCGCCGCTCCCGGCGCGTGAGTGCCGTCTGGGCGTAGCGCACGCCCTGACCGAGGTGGCGCTGACCGATCCCCTGGACGACGTGCACGCGGCGTATCCGGGCGTCACCCTCCGCCTGTCCACCGGATGGAGCGCAGACATGATGGCGCGCGTGCGGGCGGGGGGCCTCGACGCGGCCCTCGTGCTATTGCCCGAGGGCCACCGGCCACCGGCAGGGACCCACGGGGAGATCCTCGCGGACGAGGAGCTGCTCGTGATCGCGCCCCGGGCGACCGCGCGTCGTGCGCGGACGCCCGCGGACCTCGGACGCTCGGCCTGGCTGCTCAATCCCGAGGGCTGCGCGGGACGCGCGGCGTTGCTGCGGTGTCTGGGCCGGGCCCGGCAGCCGCTCCACGTGGCGATGGAGACGTACGACTACGAGCTGCAGATGCGGCTCGTCGCCCGCGGGCGCGGGCTGGGCCTCGTGCCGTCGCGTCTGTTGGCCCGGAGCCCGTCCAGGGCGGCCCTGGCGCGCGTGGGCGTGACCGGCTTCCGCTTTCCGTTCCCCATCTGGCTGGTGACGGGTGACTCGGCGTCGGCCGTCGCGCCGGTGATCACCGCGTTCCGGGAGGCGGTCTCGGGGCGCGTGACGCGGCGGGCGCGGGGCAGGGCCGAGGCCGTGCATCCGTGACACACCTGAGACCATCCGGCCCCGGTCCGCGTCCCGGGTGTGTCACAGGTGATACGCCGCGCGGCAGTTTCGTCCCCATAACGAGGTGCCGCCCTGCCAACCGGGCAGGCCGCGGGTACGTCAAAAACTCCGCGTAGAAACTACACGGTACCGGACCGGGCCTGGGGATACGCCGGGAATTTGGGCCAGAATCCCCGATGAAGCCGGAACGGTATCGCGTTTGCTGCCCGATGGGCACGAGATGACCGCCCAGCGCTCCCTCCCTGCCGCCTTCCGACGCCTTGCCGACCGCAGCCGGGCGTTCGCCGCCGGACAGCCTCCCGCCGTGACCCTGGCGGTCGCGACCCTGTCGGTGGCCTGGATCGGCATCGCGATCTTCCTTGTGGTCTTCGTGTCCGGCGTGGCTGCCGGCCTGCCGGGGTTCGGTGCGGTCGGGCGCGTGACCGAGATGGCGCAGGCCACGACCATCTACGATCGCCACGACAAGCCGGTCTTCACGATCTTCAAGGAACAGCGCATCGAGGTGCCGCTTGCCGAGATGTCGCCCGACCTCGTGCACGCGATCGTGGCCATCGAGGACCAGCGCTTCTACGAGCACGACGGCATCGACCTCGTCCGTGTCGCCGGCGCGGTGGTGGCCAACCTGCGGCAGGGGCGACTTGCGCAGGGGGGCAGCACGCTCACGCAGCAGCTGGCGCGCCAGAGTTTCCTCACGCTCGACAAGACCTACACGCGCAAGGCGCGCGAGGTGGTGCTGGCGACGCTGCTCGAGTGGCGCTTCTCGAAGGACGAGATCCTCGAGCTGTACCTGAACAAGGTGTACTTCGGCGGCGGGCTCTACGGTGCCGAGGCGGCCTCGCTCGGCTACTTCGGCCGTCACGCGTCGGAGCTGACGCTGTCGCAGGCGGCGCTGCTGGCGGGCCTGGTGAAGGCGCCGTCGGCCTACGCGCCCACGACGGATCTCGAGCGCGCCGTGGCGCGGCGTGATCTCGTGCTGGACGTCATGCGCGACACAGGCGTGATCGACGAGGCGGCCTGGAAGGCGGCGACGCACGAGCCCGTCGAGCTCCGCGACGCCCTGAACCGTCGGGAGCCCGTCGGCGAGTACTTCAAGGAGCAGGTCCGCCAGGAGCTGGTGAAGCGCTACGGCGAGGAACGCGCCTACCTGGGTGGGCTCAAGGTCTACACGACACTCGACCTGCCGATGCAGAAGGCCGCGGAGGCAGAGGTCTCGCGGGCGCTGAAGTCGCTGGACGGCCGGCGTCGGAAGGGCCACGATCCGCTCCAGGCAGCCCTCGTCGCGATGGACCCGCGGACGGGCGAGGTGCGCGCGCTCGTCGGCGGCCGCGACTTCTCCGCGAGCAAGTTCAACCGTGCCACGCAGGCGCGGCGGCAGCCGGGCTCGGCCTTCAAGCCATTCGTCTACGCCGCGGCGCTCGAATCGGGCTATTCGCCGGCGACGATCCTCGACCATCTCGAGGACCCCGTCGATGGGGGCGAGGACGGCCCGTGGCGCCCGGCGGACGCGCACGCCGCGGAGGGCTCCTTGTCCATGCGCCAGGCGCTCCGCGTGTCGAGCAACCGCGCCGCGGTGCGCATGATCGAGATGGTCGGCATCCACCGCGCGGTCGGCTACGCGGCCCGGCTCGGGGTGCCCGATCTGCCCGAGGTGCCGTCGGTGGCGCTCGGCTCGGGCGAAGTCACACTGGAATCGCTGACGGGCGCCTACGCCGTGTTCGCCAGTGGCGGTGTGCGCCGGCCGGCGCTCTACGTCCGTCGCGTGGAAGACCCCGACGGCTCCGTCGTCTTCGAGGCGCCGAGCTCCGCCGAGCAGGTGATCGACGAGGGCACGGCGTTCCTGATGTCGTCGATGCTGGCGGACGTCGTCAATCACGGCACGGGCTGGCGTGCACGCCAGATGGGCTTCCGGCTGCCGGCCGCCGGCAAGACCGGCACGACCAACGACTACCACGATGCCTGGTTCGTGGGGTACACGCCCGCGCTGGTCACCGGCGTCTGGGTCGGCTACGACCAGCCGCGGCCGATTCGCGTGAACGGTTATGCCTCGGACGTGGCGGTGCCGCTCTGGTCGCGGTTCATGCGCACCGCCACCAAGGGTGACAAGGCCGAGTGGTTCGCGCGCCCCGACGACATCGTGGCGATGGACATCTGCCGCCTGTCGGGCAAGCGCCCCACCGCCGCCTGCGACGCCACGCATGTCGCGCTGGACGAGGACGGCGAGGACGAGGCGCCGATGGTCGTGACCGAGTACTTCCGCCGTGGCACCGAACCGACCGAGGAATGCGACCTGCACGAGCGGCTGCCCTGGTGGCAGCGGCTGCGCGGCTGGTTCAAGGGGCCGGGGGACGACCAGCGCTAGCCCTTCCCGCCGTCCCCGGCCTGCCGGCCGCCGGCCGGCCCGCACGCCACACGGCGGCAGCGTCGGCGGCCTGACGTGCCTGCCAGGGCCCGCAGTTGGCGCCACCGCCCCATCCGGCACACACTGATGGCGTGAACTTCCGTTCCATCGTCGGCCACGGCCGGGTGACGGGCCTGCTGGCGCAGGCCATCTCCCGGGAGACCCTGCCGCCGACCCTGCTCTTCACGGGACCCGCCGGCGTCGGCAAGTGGCGTGTCGCGCAGGCGACGGCCGCGGCCGTCAACTGCCTCGAGCCCGTCCGTGATCGGGACGGCCTCGTCGTGGACGCCTGCGGCGTCTGCCGGTCGTGTGACCGGATCGCCCGCGCCGTGCACGTCGACGTGCTGGCCGTGGAGCCCGACGACAAGGCATCCATCAAGATCGACGTCGTCCGGGACCTGCTGGACCGCATCGGCTATCGCCCCTTCGAGGGGCGGCGGCGCCTGGTGCTGGTGCGGGAGGCCGACACGCTGGAGCCGTCGGCGCAGAACGCCTTGCTCAAGTCGCTCGAGGAGCCGCCGCCGGCCACGGTCTTCATCCTGACGACGGCCGTGCCGGGGGTGCTGCTGTCGACGGTCCGCTCACGGTGCATGCGGCTGGCGTTCGCGCGGCTGACGCAGGGCGAGGTGGCCGACCTCCTCGTCCGCGACCATGACGTCGATGCGCGCGAGGCGCGCGCGCTCGCGGCGCTGGCCGATGGCTCGGTGGGCCAGGCGCTGGCGCTCGGCAACACCGACATGGCCGTGCTGCGGGAGACGGCGCTGGTCCTGCTGCAGCAGGCGGCGCGCCACCGGGACACGCAGGCCCGGCTGCAGGCGGCAGCTTTGCTCGTGACGGGCACGGCCAGGAAGGAACGCCCGCGCGAGGACATCGGCCTCGTGCTGAGGCTGGCGGCCTCGATGCTGCGCGACCTGGAGGTGCTGCACGCCGGCGTGGACCCCCGGCTGCTGGCCAACCCGGCGCTCGCGGACGACCTGGCCCCGCTCCAGCGTGCCTACGACGGCCCCCGCGCCCGGGCGGCCTTCATGGCGGTCGACCGGGCGCTGTTCGCCCTCGAGCGCAATGCCGGGAGCAAGGTCGTGGCGGAGTGGCTGGTCATGCAGATCTGACGGTCCGGACGCACGCACCGTGATACGTCGATTGCAGGCGTACGTCGAAATGCAGGCACGGAGACACGGAGACACGGAGACACGGAGAGGCGCACTGCGCGCGCCATCGAAGATTTCAGATTGGTGATTTCAGATCGGGTTTGGGACTCGCGGCAGACTGTCCGCGCGGGGCATTCTTCCATCTGACATCATCGATCTAAAACGGGAGCCTCCGGCTGCCCGGGCTCCCCGGCTCCCTGTCTCCGTGGCCGCATTTTCGCGGCGCCGGTGTACACACTGCAATCTCCCACCCGACCCCGTTACACTAGTCAGATGCGTCGTCCTCGCGTCGCCATCACCGTCGGCGACCCCGCCGGCATTGGTCCCGAGATCGCGGCCAAGGCCTCGGCCGACCCCCGCGTCCACGAAATCTGCGAGCCCGTGATCTACGACGCGATACCGCGGACGCCGGTCACGCTGGGCGAGGTGTCGGCCGAAGCCGGGCAGGCTGCCTACGAGGCGATCGTGCGGGCCGTGAACGACGCCAAGGCCGGCCAGGTGGACGCGATCACGACGGCGCCGGTGAACAAGCTGGCGTTCGCGCGGGCCGGGTTGCCCTGGAAGGGACACACCGACCTGCTGGCGCACCTCTGCGGCACCGAGCGCGTCGCGATGCTCTTCTACGCCCCGAAGCTCGTCGTCACGCTGGCGACGGTGCACGTGCCGCTCGCGGAGGTCCCGCGGGAGCTGACCCCCGCGCGCGTGGACTCGGCCATCCGGCTGACGGCGAACTGGCTGCCCCGGATGGGCGTCTCCCGGCCGCGGCTGGCGCTGGCCGGGCTCAACCCCCATGCCGGGGAGAACGGCGTGCTCGGCCGCGAGGACCAGGAGATCCTGTCGCCGGTGGTGCAGGCCTGCCGGGCGGACGGGCTCGACGTGACCGGCCCGTGGCCGGCCGACACGGTCTTCGCGCGGGCGGCCCGCGGGCGGTTCGACGCGGTGATTGCCTGCTATCACGACCAGGGCCTCATCCCGGTGAAGCTGCTGGCGTTCGGCCAGGCCGTCAACGTGACGATCGGCCTGCCGATCATCCGGACCTCGGTCGATCACGGCACCGCGTTCGACATCGCCGGACGGAACATGGCGGACGCGGGGAGCCTCGTCGAGGCGATCCGGCTCGCGGCGAGGCTGGCCCGTGGCTAAGCCGCCGAAGGAAGCGCTCGCCGACAACGAGGCGCTGATCGCCGAGAACCGCAAGGCGTACCACGACTACCACATCCTCGAGAGCTTCGAGGCGGGCATCGCGCTGCTCGGCACCGAGGTCAAGGGCATCCGCGAGGGCCGCGCGAACCTGCGCGACGCGTACGCCCGCGTGGAGAAGGGCGAGGTGTGGCTGTACAACGTGCACATCAATCCCTACAGCCACCGTGGCTACGTGGACCACGACCCCAGGCGCAAGCGGCGGCTGCTGCTGCACAAGTACGAGATCCGCAAGCTCGTGGGCCGCACGGTCGAAAAGGGCCTCACGCTCGTCCCCACGAAGCTCTATTTCAAGAAGGGCAAGGTCAAGGTCGGCCTGGCGCTCGTGCGCGGCAAGCAGGCGCACGACAAGCGTGAGACGATCCGGCGGCGCGAGATCGATCGCGAGACACGTGCGGCCGTGAAGGAGCGCGTGCGACGCTGATCTAGCGGGCGCACGACGAGGCGGGCGCCACCGGGTAGGCGGCCGCCAGCGCGTCCCTCACCGCCCAGGTGAACCGGCCCCGATCGAAGTCGAACTCGCGCTGGTCGACCCGCACCACGACGGCGGCGACCGGTACGCCGAGCTCCTTCGTGAGGGCCCGCCCGGCGGCGTCCAGGCGACGCCGCGCCTCGACGCTCCCGCCGTCCTCCTGGAGCTCCGCGTGCGCCTCCTGCAAGCTGTCGAGCAGGCCGAGACGGGTCGCCACACCCATGGCGTCATGCTCGGTGCCGTCCTCCAGGCGGATCGCGAACCGGTAGGCGGGCGGTTCGGCGGCGCGCTCGCGGAACTCCGCCACCGATGCGTACGTCGTCGAGTACATCGGGTAGTCGGAGAGCACCGGCGCGATCTCGGTTCGCAGGAGCGTCCCGAGGACCTGCAGTCCGACGACGGCGGTGAGGGCGGCCCACTGCGGCGCCGTCAGCAGGGCGTGTGCGGGTTCCGCCGGGGCACCCTCGGTGGTCGCACCGGCCTGTCCGGTGAGGCGGTGCAGCCGCCGGAACAGCGAGGGCCAGGGCACGAAGAACGCGAGGTACAGGGTCCACCACGCGTACCACAGCTCGCCCTGGAACACCCAGAAGCCCAACAGCAGCCCGAGGCCGAGGACCGCGAAGGGCAGGCGCGCGAGCGGGCGGCGCACGAACACGGCGAGGACCATCGTCAGCTCCGTGAACACCGCACCGGCCGAGAGCGCCACGGCCGCCCAGTGATGCCCGGCAACCCAGAGCCCCCAGTCGGTGGCCGCTCGCGGCGAGTCGATGACGAAGACATACTTCACGGTCCCGTTGGTGATCCAGCCCACGCCGCCGTGGAGGAGCTTCGACGCGCCCGCGGCGGCCATGGCGCTGCCGAAGACCAGCCCGGGTATCCACAGCGCGTAGCCGTAGCGGGTGCGCCGTCCGCCGGGGAGCGGCCGGCCGCGATGCCGGCGCCACCAGGCGTAGACACTCAGGCCGTCGCCCCAGCGGACCGGCAGCATGGCCCAGAGTGCGACCAGCAGGGCGGCCCAGTTGTGGGTACCGGTCTGGGTGAGGCGCACCAGCGTCCATGCCGTCAGGAGCAGGACGAGCGCTCCGAAGGTGAGTCGCGTCGCGATGCCAATCGCGAAGACCGCGATCAGGACGAGCGCCGTGGTCTCGAGGAGGCCGACGAGGTCGGGTCGCGACGCCAGGGCATGCACCCAGTCGAACTGCGCGAGCGGATGCACCTCAAGGTGCATCTCGCGTGGGAACGGCACCTGGGGCAACCGGAGTTCCCGCACCGTGAACCAGAGGCCTGCGGCAAACAGCACGCGGAAGAGGCCCAGTTCCGTCGCCGTGACGGGAGGAATGCGTCGAGCGAGCCAGGTCACTGCAGCCACCCTCGGTCCCACCGGCCAGCGCCACATGACGGGAGGCCAGGATCAGGTGCGTCGGGGGGAGGCGCGCAGGTTCGAAGCGTTGACCCGGCGGGGGAGGCCCCACCGCAGTCGAGGTCGTCGAGCTACGCTAGCATACTGTGCGGGCGTGCGGGCCACGCCCACGGTTCAGGGACGAGCGACGCAGCCTGATGAGAGCCGAGGTCCGGGGACACCTGCCGCAACTCGAGAACGAGGCGATCCACGTCCTGCGTGAGGTCGCGGCCGTCTTCGATCGCGCCGTCCTGCTGTTCTCGGGCGGCAAGGACTCGATTGTCACCGCCTGGCTGGCCCGCAAGGCGTTCCATCCCGCGCGTGCGCCGTTCCCGCTGCTGCACATCGACACCGGCCACAACTTCCCGGAGACGCTCGAGTTCCGCGACGGGTTCGCCGCCGCGATGGGGATGGACCTGCTCGTGCGCCGGGTGCAGGACTCGATCGCGCAGGGGCGTGTCGCCGAAGAGACGGGCCCGCACGCCAGCCGCAACGCGCTCCAGACCGTGACGCTGCTCGATGCGCTCGCCGAGCTCGGAGCCGACGCGGCCATCGGCGGCGCGCGCCGCGACGAGGAGAAGGCCCGGGCGAAGGAACGCATCTTCTCGCACCGCGATCGCCTGGGGCAGTGGGATCCGCGGAACCAGCGGCCGGAGCTCTGGAACCTCTTCAACGGGCGCAAGGCGCCGGGTGAACACTTCCGGGTGTTCCCGCTGTCGAACTGGACCGAGCTCGACGTGTGGCAATACATCGCCCTCGAGGGCATCGAGGTCCCGTCCCTCTACTTCGCGCACGAGCGGCAGGTCGTGCGTCGTGGTGACCTGCTGCTCGCGCGGACGCCGTTCCTGTCCCCGGCGCCCGGAGACCAAGTGGAGACACGCACGGTGCGCTTCCGTACGGTCGGGGACGCCACCTGCACCGGCGCGGTCGAGTCGTGCGCGCGGACGCTGGACGCGGTGCTGGCGGAGACGGCGGCCACGCGCGTCACCGAACGCAGCACGCGGGGCGACGACCGCCGGTCCGACAGCGCGATGGAAGATCGCAAGCGGCAGGGGTACTTCTGATGGCGCCGCTGGCGGAGCTGGACCTGCTGCGCTTCACCACCGCCGGCAGCGTGGACGACGGGAAGAGCACGCTGATCGGGCGGCTGCTCCACGACTCAGCGGCGGTGTTCACCGACCAGCTGGCGCAGGTCGAGCAGGCCAGCCGCCGGCTCGGGGAGGACCGGACGAACCTCGCGCTGCTGACCGACGGGCTCCGGGCCGAGCGCGAGCAGAAGATCACCATCGACGTCGCCTACCGCCACTTCACGACCGCGCGCCGGCGGTTCATCGTCGCCGACACGCCGGGACACGTGCAGTACACCCGCAACATGGTCACCGGCGCCTCGACGGCCGATCTCGCGATCGTGCTGCTCGACGCCTCACGTGGCGTGCAGACGCAGTCGCGGCGTCATGCCTTCATCGCGTCGCTGCTCGGGATCCCGCACCTGCTGATCGCCGTCAACAAGATGGACCTCGTGGGGTGGGACCGCGGGATCTACGACGCGCTGGTGTCGGAGTTCACGGCCTTCGCATCGAAGCTCACGGTGAAGGACGTCGGCTTCGTGCCGGTCTCGGCCCTCGAGGGCGACAACGTCGTGACGCGGTCGGCGCACATGCCCTGGTACGAGGGCGGCACCTTGCTGCACCGGCTCGAGACGGCCACCGCCCGCGCCCGGCTCAACGCCATCGACCTGCGCTTCCCGGTGCAGTACGTCATCCGGCCGAACGCGTCGTTCCGTGGATACGCCGGCACCGTCGCGTCGGGCCGCGTGCGCGTGGGCGACGAGGTGCTGGTGCTGCCGTCGGGCGTGCCCACCCGCATCCGGACCATCGAGACGTGGGACGGCCCGCGCGAGGACGCCGGCGCCGGCGACGCCGTCGTGCTCACGACGGCGGACGAGGTCGACGTCTCGCGCGGCGACCTGATCGTGCGGCGGCGCAACGTGCCGTCGGTCGCGACAGCGCTCGAGAGCTACCTCTGCTGGCTGGATGCCGCCCCGCTCGCGTTGGGGCAGACCTACCTGATGTACCACGGCACCCGGCAGGTGCCCTGCCGGGTGCGCCATATCGAGTACCGGCTCGACGTCGACACGATGCACCGCGAGAAAGCGCACACGCTCGGCCTCAACGACATCGGGCGCGTGGAGATCGAGGCGGCGCAGGCCGTGTACTTCGATCCCTACCGGATCAACGGCGCGACCGGTTCGTTCGTCCTCGTCGATCCGCGGAGCCACCTCACCGTGGCCGCCGGCATGATCCGGGGCGACGTGCGGGACCTGACACGTCCGCGCCCGGTGGCCCGCGCCGACGTCCGGTGGGAGGCGCCCGCCGTGCCACGGCAGGAGCGGGAGATGCGGCAGCGCCACCGAGCCGCCGTCGTCTGGCTGACGGGACTGCCGGGCGCCGGCAAGACCACCCTGGCACGCGCGCTCGAACGCCGCCTGTTCGAGCGGGGCTGCCTGACCGCGACCATCGACGGCGACAGCCTGCGGCACGGCCTGTGCGCCGACCTCGGGTTCGCGCCCGGCGATCGGGCCGAGAACATCCGCCGGGCCGGCGAAGTGGCGCGCCTGTTCTTCGAGTCGGGGCACCTGGTGGTGTGTGCGTTCGTCTCCCCCTATCGGGAGGACCGTGATCGGGTCCGCGCCCTGGTGCCGGCCGGGCGCTTCGTCGAGGTGCATGTCAGCACCGACGTGAGGGTGTGCCGCGCCCGGGACCCGAAGGGACTCTATGCGCGGGAGGCGGCTGGTGAGCCGATCGCGCTGACCGGGGTATCGGCGCCGTACGAGGCGCCCGAGCAGCCGGAGCTCGTGCTCGATACCGACGGCCGGTCGGTCGAGGCCGGCGTGGACGCGGTGCTCGAGACGTTAATGGGGCTAGGGCTCCTGGATCGCTAGCCCGCCGCACTGGCGGCGACGCGGCCCCGCCGCCGGGACCTGCCTGCACCGGCCACCGGTGCCGACGAGACGGCCTACCGGGCGGGGGTGCGCTCGTCCGGCAGGCGTTCGAGGTACAGCGTGAAGACGTCGCCGGATCCGAACGCGAGCAGCCCGAAGTAGAGAGCCAGCGAAAGAGGCGCCAGCACGGGCAGCAGGAGCAGGCTCGCCACGAGCCCGAGGGCGTCGCGGCCGCGTGCCTGCGCGGCCAGCCGCCGGCTCTTCAGGAACCGGAACAGGTGGTTGCGGTTGCCGGTCAGCACGTTGAGCAGGCTCTGGAGGATGGTGAACGGGCCCATCTCGAGCGACGCCGAGCTCCGGGCCTTCAGCCGGAAGCCCTCCTCCGCGGCCATGCGCGTCAGGGTGGCGGGGCTGAACTGGAACAGGTGGCGGGGCGGATCGAGGAAGAGCCAGCGGCCGCGGAACACCCGCGCCTGCACGCTGGCGAAGTCCTGTTGCGAGAGCACGAGGAGGCCGCCCGGCCGGAGCGCCCGGTGGAACTCGCGGATGGCGCCCCGCGGGTCGGCCAAATGCTCGATGACGTACCACAGCGTGATCGCGTCGTAGTGGCCATCAGGGCATGCGAGGCGCGTCCCGGCGGTGTCGGCGGCGCCGGTCCCGCCGGTCGCGGTATTGAAGGGCTCGAACCCCGAGGCGTCCCACCCGGCGCGGCGCAGCGCGGCGACGAAGTGACCGGCGCCGGCGCCGTAGTCGAGCAGGCGCCCGGGCGCCATCAGGCGCCGCAGACGCCGGCCGCGCAGCCCCGCCAGCCGTTCGCGGAGGTCCTCCATCCACGGGCGGAAGCGCCGGCCGTCTTCCGCGTAGAACACGTCGCGGTAGAAGCCGCCAATCTCGTCCGGCGTCGGCATCGGCGACAGGCGTCCCAGTCCGCAGGCCGCGCAGCCGGCGATCGTCCAGCAACCGGGCACGTCCTGGTTGGTGTCGGTGACCGCGTAGAGATCCGCGAAGGCGGTGCCGCCGCAGACCTGGCAGGGCATGGTGGCCGTCATCGGCGCCACCGCCGTGCCGCAAGGAACGACACCAGCCCCGCTGCCGTGAGCAGGCTGAGCCACTGCAGGCGGATCCGCCAGGCGGGTTGGAAGGAGAGGTCGACGTGGTCCGTGCCCGGGGGCACGCGCACGCCGATGAAGGCGCCGGCCACCGGCACGACCGGCAGGGGACCGCCCGCCCCGCGGGCCTCCCATTCCGGCCGGTACGTGGTCGACACGAACAGCAGCCGCTCGACGGCGGCCGGCGTGAACGTGATGGCCTTCGCGCCGTTGTCCGAAGCGTACGTGGAGACGTCGCCGACCCGGCGCGCCGCAAGCGGCGCGAAATCGCGGCAGAGGGCGCGATCGTTCGGGCACTCGGGCCGTTGTGGCAGCGTGAGGTCGGCCGCCTGCGGGTCCATCAGCACGGCCCGTGGCCACCGGCCCGTGTTGCCCAGCAGGACGAGCACGTCGGGGCCGCGGAAGGTGTCGACGGGTATCCGCTCGAGCACGTCGAGGCCCGGCGGTGGGGGGCCCTCGCTTTCGGTCGAGAGCACGAGTCCGACGTCGAGCACGTCGAGCAGCGCCTGGTTGGCCAGCACGTCGGGCTGCGCGCCGATGTGCCCGTGCATGAAGCCGATGGCCGGGTACAACGGGTCCATCGAGACGACCTTGAACCACGCCGTGATCGGCGCGGCCCCCTGGATGGAGAGATCGGTCACCACGCGGATGCCGTAGCTCGTGAGGGCAGCGCGTGCCAGCACCTGGGCCTGCGGCGAGAGGTACACCCGCGGGCCGTAGTCCGGGGTGTGCCGGAGGACGGCGTCTCCGACGTGCCGGCCGGGGTCGGCCAGCGGGGCGAACTCGCCGTACTCGCGCCGGGCGTAGTACTCCGCGGCGCCGGATCGGATGGTCAGGCCCTGCTGGGTGACCTGCAGCAGCAGGAGGGCGGCCACGCCCCACCGCGCCCAGGCCTTCGGCGCGTCGAGACCCTGCTGCAGGGCCCAGCCGCCGCCGATCAGCATGAAGACGAACATCGGGTCCCGGAAGAGCCACCCCCCGGACGAGGCGGTGTAGAGCGAGAACGCCGAGGGCGGCATGATGCTCAGCAGGAACGCCACGACCGCGGTGAGGCCGCACGCCCGCACATGTCGTGGCGCGCGCCGCCACAAGGGGACGAGGGCGAAGACGGCGATCAGCAGCGCCACGCCGATGAAGGGCAGGCGCATGTTGCCGTCCACCGGCGTGACGGGGGCGACGAGGGCCCGGGCGTACTCGGCGAGCTGGTACTCGGGCTGGGAGTACCGCCGCTTGTCGTAGAAGAACATCGCCTCGGACGCGAAGTAGTACAGGCGTTCGCTCGTCATCGCGACGCAGAGCGCGCCGGCCGTGGCGAACCCGCCGTACATCGCCCGGGTCAACGGCGCGGCCGCCAGCGCGTACACGGTCAGCGCGATCACGAGGGGCGCGACGTACCCGGGGTGCGAGTTGAGGACGAGGAACGCCATCCCCAGGCTCAGGCCCGCGAGCGCCGATCGCCGGGTCGCGCGGTCGCCCGCGTCGATGGCACGGCGCAGCAGGAAGAGCAGGAAGGGCAGGCTCGTCCAGCCGACCACGAACGTCACCCAGTCGTTCTCGTAGTACCAGCACATCGCCGGCACCGAGACGATCCAGCAGACGAGCAGCACGAGGCGCAGCGGCCGCCGGATGCCGCTCATGGCCGTGACGCGGAGGAAGCCGTAGACGCCCAGCGCAATCTGCGCAATCCAGAGCGCCGAGAGGCCCACGCGCAGCGTCGTGAGGCCGGCGAGGGCGAACGCGGGGTGGGCGTCCAGGCGATGCCCGATCGGCATCGGCGTGCCGAACCCGAGACTGTCGAGCCAGTAGACCCATTCCCCACGGAACAGGTGGAGGTAGTGCACGTGGCTCGAGAAGATCCCGAGCGCGGTCTCCTCGGTGTCGAAGCCGCCCCAGCGGAGCAGCGGGAGCAGGAACACGAGCCCGGCCACGAACCCGGCGGCGTACTCGGACCGGCGCACGCCCGTCACGCGCGCCTCGCGAGCATGAGGATCGAGTCGCGCAGGTTGAAGGGCACCGCCGCGCGGTCCAGCCAGGCCAGCCGCGGCAGCCGGACCGGCACGTAGCGCTCGAGCCGCTCGAGCAGGTAGGAGAGCGGCAGCACCCAGTCGGGCCGCGTCCGGCCGGCCGGGGCGATGCCGGCGCGCACGCAGAGCCGCTCGAGCGTCGACGTGGAGAAGTAGCCGACGTGCGCGAGCCGGAAGTGCCACCATCGCCACCCCAGCAGGCGTGCCGCCAGGGACGACACGTCGGGCGTCACGATGACGAGCCGGCCGTCGGGCGCCAGCAGGGCCGCGGCCTCGCGCAGCAGCTGCAACGGGTCGGTGGTGTGCTCGATCACGTCCACCAGCGTGACGAGATCGTAGGGGCCCACGAGGTCCGGGTGCGGCAGCACGCCGTGGTGCACGGCCAGCCCGGCCTCCCGTGCGTGGCCACACAGCCAGCGCGAGGGCTCCACGCCTTCCGCCCGCATCCCGAGGCGGCCGGCCTCCTCGACGAGCGGCCCACTGCCGGCGCCGACGTCGAGCAGGCGCAGGCCCGCCAGCTCGCGCCCGGCGAGGCGGCCGATCGCCCGGAGCAGCCGTCGCGACTGGAGCAGCCGCTCACGCCGCGATGCGAGGTAGGCGGGATCCTCGAGGTCCTCGTAGTAGGGCACCACCGCGGCCATGTCCGAGCACTGCAGGAACCCGCAGGCGCCGCAGGCGTCGATGGCGGCCGTGCGGCCGTAGTGGGCATCCGAGATCGCGAAGTCGGCGGAGGTGATGTCCGTCACGTCCGAGGCCTTCCGCCGGGTCAGGTCCGGGGAGCCACAGACCCAGCACCGCGCCTCGCTCATGCCTTCCGCCGCGCCGCGACGAAGATCTTGGGGCTCAGCCACCCGAACGCGGCCGACCAGGGCGCCGCCGAGACCGTGTCGGCGATGGCCCGCGACGCCCGGCCATCGGGCCCCACCAGCAGGCCGCTGTAGACGCTGGTCGCGATGTCGAACCGGGGCGACAGCAGGCGGCGATACGCGCGGTGGCTGCCCAGCTGCAGCAGGCCCCACTCGTTGCGGTCGACGCAGCACATGGCCGCCAGCAGCGGGTTGCCCTTGTTGGGCTCGAAGATCAGGAACCGCCCCCCAGGCTTCAGCACGCGGTGCACGTCGGCCAGCACCGCGGCGGGGTCGTCGCAGTGGTGGATGGCATCGACCATGATGACCGCGTCGAAGCTCTCCGTTTCGCAGGGGATCAGGCCGTCGGCGGAGAGGTGGGCCTCGGCGTGGCTCACGCCGGCCTCTGCGATGGCCTCGCGACACCGCTCCACGAATGCCGGCACGATGTCGACGCCGACGATCGCCCGGCAGTGGGGCGCCGCGGCGAGCAGGAACCCCCCCGGTCCACAGCCCAGGTCGAGCACCCGATCCCCGGGGCGCAACCACTCGGCGACGACGGCCGTGAAGTGCCGCTGGACGGACGGCTTGGCCGGAATCCGCGTGGGATCGAACCGCTTCTCGTAGCCCCACAACCCGCGGGACTCGCGTCCGGTGGTGAGATCCTCGTAGAACCGGCGGGTGCGCGACAGCTCGGGAACCTTCATGGGGCGAGGCTGATCACGGTGAAGCGGCTGTTCACCAGCTGTTCGATCACGGGGATGTCCACCAGCGACAGGACGACGACCGCGGCGACGAGCGCCAGCAGCCGCGGCAGCACGCCGGGCTGGCTGTAGAAGTGCTCCGGCGCCTCGGCGAGGCTGGTCCGCCGCATCGCCGTGCTGAAGTAGTGGACGAAGAGCCAGGCGAAGAGGGGCACCGACAGGACGAGCTCGGCGCGGTACTTCGTGAGGAAGACCGCCAGGAAGAAGAACGACAGCATGCCGTAGAGCAGGCAGGCGGCGACCAGCCGGTTCGTGTCGTAGCCGCCGAACGAGCGCCGGTAGCTCACGGCCCGCTCGTGCCCGCCGGCGTCGACGAGGTAGCGGTACTCGGCCAGGCGTTTCGTCGCCATGAGGAACGCGCCGGCCGTCCAGTACAGGAGCACGAGGCTGAACGGCGGCACGCCGGTCGGGTCGACCATGAACCAGCCGAAGAGGAGCCGGAGCGGGTTGTTCCAGGCCTCCGAGACGATGTCGAGGTGCACCCGCTCCTTGGTGCGCAGCGGGCGGACGTTGTAGGCCACCGCGCCGAAGAGGAACAGGACGGCCGTCACGAGGAAGGCCCGCGAGAGGGTGGCCGACAGCGCCAGGCCCGCCAGCGCGAGCAGGCCGTACTCGACGTACACGACCAGGGGCGTCAACCGCCCGACGGCGGCGGGCCGGGCGCCTTTCGACGGGTGGTGCCGGTCGAACTCCGCGTCCAGCCACTCGTTGAGCACGTAGTTGGCCGAGGCGATGAGGCAGGCCGCGGCGAGGCCCGCGACGACCGGCAGCGCCGCAAGCCGGCCGTCGGTCAGCGTGTAGGCGATGAGCAGCCCGGGCAGGATGAAGATGTGCTTCGTCCACTGCTCGGGGCGGGCGATGGCGACGAGGTCGGCGAGGGCCGGCCGGCCGGGGGCCACGCGCGCGCTGGCGTCGGTCGCGCTCACCGGGCCTCGCGGAGCGACGGGAAGAGGGCGGGGAAGTAGCGCAGGCCATACAGCTTGACCTGCTTGAAGAGCGACATCTCCATCTTGGTCTCGAAGCGCGTGGTCACCAGGCCGACGGCCTCGCGCAGCACCTTGCGCGGCTGCCACCGCAGCTTCGAGAGGAAGAAGTTCACGTACATCCGCCGCCGGTACGCCATCAGCTCGCCGTAATCCTCGCGCCAGGCC
Organism: Vicinamibacterales bacterium; assembly: GCA_050246635.1. Taxonomy (GTDB): domain Bacteria; phylum Acidobacteriota; class Vicinamibacteria; order Vicinamibacterales; family UBA2999; genus JBFWVR01. The sequence continues at coordinate 436,690 of JBFWVR010000002.1, read as the reverse complement.
GGTGACGGCGTGCACTCCGAGTAGTGGCGATAGCCGGAGATGGCGCCCGAGAGGGCGGCGCCCGGCAGCGGGGTGAAGATCACGAGGGAGATCTCGTCGACGCCGGCCTGGATCAGCCGCCGCGCGTAGGCCACGCTCTCGGCGCGGTCGGCCTCGGTCTCGCCCGGCACGCCGCCGATGAACACGGCCTGCATCCGGATGCCGAGGCGGTGCATGTGCCGGGCCATGCGCAGCGCGTGCTCGTGGTCGAACGGCTTGTTCATGATCTTCAGCAGCCGCGACGAGCCGCTCTCGGGCGAGAACGAGACGAACCGGCAGCCGGCCTCGGCCATCAGGTCGAGGGTGGCCTCGCTCTTGATCGTCTCGATCTTCGTCCCCTGCGCCAGCTTCCACGTGACGGGCAGCCGCCGGCGGATGATCTCGCGGCAGATCTCCTGCGTGCGGCGATCGCTCACGGTCGGGTCGAGGTCGGAGACGTGGAAGTCGGTGACGCCGAGCGTCCGGTGGACATGCTCCATCTCGTCGACGACATTGGCCGCCGTGCGGGACCGCCAGGTGGGGTTGACCTCCGGCGCGATGCAGAAGGTGCACCGGTACGGGCACCCGCGCGACGTGAGCAGGGGCACGAACTTCTCGCCGCGGCGGACCGGGGCGTGGGCGAAGCCCGCCGACCAGTAGCCCTCGAGCGGGAACAGGTCCCAGGCCGGGAACGGCAGCGCGTTCAGGTCGCGCTCGAGCACATCGTCGCCCGTGCGGCGGGTGCCGTCCGGCGCGCGGAAGACGAGGCCCGGCACGTGGTCGAGGGGCGCGCCCGCCGCCAGCGCGGTGGCCACCGCGTCGGCGCGCGACTCCGGTTCCCCGAGCATCACGACGTCCGCGCCGTGGGCGACGAACTCGTCCGCCACGTGCCGGAGCGAGTAGGACGTCACGGCCTGGACGTTCTCGAACAGGACGATGCCGATCTCGGGCCGCTCACGGCGGAGGGCCGCGATGATCAGCTCGACCGCGATGAACTCCGCGATCGTCCGGCAGTAGATGAACGCAACCCGGGTGCCGGCGGGCAGGCGGGCCGGCACGCCATCGACGTCGGCACCCATGAGCATGAACGGCTCCGACACCCGGCGGTGGTTGGGTTGCAGGCCGAAGCAGTCGACCACGTGCACGGCGTGGCCGGCGTGACGGAGCATGCCGGCCAGGTGTCCCGCCATGTGCGGCATGAACGGGATCCCCGTGTGCACGTCCAGGTTGTGGCAGACCACCGGCGGCACGATGACGGAGGCGTTCACTGGTAACCTAGTGGCGTGTGCGCGGTGCCGACCGGCCGCCGGGTGGCGGCGGTGGCGGAGCCGCGGGGTGACACCGTCGTACGTCGCGTTGACTCGGTTGAACGGGCCCCACGGGGCCCAGGGACGGCCCCAAGTATAGGCCACCCCTGCCCGGCAGGCCAGCCTCGCGCGGCCCGGGACGGCGGGGCCCGGCGTGGGCACGGAGGTTCGTTGCAGCATCCGATCTGGTTCAACCGGCCGGCGGTGACCGGCCGCGAGCTGGACTACATGCGCGAGGCGCTGGCCGGGGGGCACATCTCCGGCGACGGCCCGTTCACGAAACGGTGCCACGCGGCGCTCGAGGCCGTCACGGGCAGCCGCAAGGCGCTGCTGACCACGTCGTGCACGCACGCGCTCGAGATGGCGGCCCTGCTCCTCGACATCGCGCCCGGCGACGAGGTGATCTGCCCGGCCTTCACCTTCGTGTCGACGATCAACGCGTTCGTGCTGCGCGGCGCCCGCCCGGTGTTCGTCGACGTCCGGCCCGACACCCTCAACCTGGACGAGCGCCTGGTCGAAGCCGCCATCACCCCGCGCACCCGGGCCATCCTGGTCGTTCACTACGCGGGGGTGGCCTGTGCGATGGACACCCTCGGGGCGATCGCGGCCCGCCACGGCCTGCCGATTGTGGAGGACGCGGCCCACGGCCTGTTCGGCAGCTACCGGGACCGCCCGCTCGGCAGCCTCGGTGCGCTCTCGACGCTCAGCTTCCACGAGACCAAGAACCTGACGTGCGGCGAGGGCGGCGCGTTGCTGATCAATGACCCGCGATACGTGGAGCGCGCCGAGATCATCCGCGAGAAGGGCACGAACCGGAGCCGGTTCTTCCGCGGCGAAGTCGACCGGTATACCTGGGCGGACCTCGGGTCGAGTTACCTGCCGTCCGACCTGCTGGCCGCCTATCTCTGGGCCCAGCTCGAGGCGCGGGACGCCATCCAGGCGCGGCGGCAGGTGATCTGGGCGCGTTATGCCGACGCGCTCGCGCCGTGGGCGGCGGCGTCGGGTGTGGGCCTGCCGGCCGTGCCCGACGGCTGCCGGCACCCCGCACACCTTTTCTACATGCTGCTGCCCTCGCTCGCGGACCGGGACGCCCTGATTGCGCGGCTCCGGGCCGACGGCATCCTGCTCGTCTTCCATTACCAGCCGCTGCACCTCTCCGAGATGGGCCGGCGGTTCGGCGGGCAGGACGGCCAGTGCCCGGTGACCGAGGACGTGGCCGATCGCCTGGTCCGCCTGCCGCTCTTCTACCAGCTCACCGACGAGGAGCAGGCACGCGTCATCACGGCGGTGACGGGCGCCGCGCCCGCGAGCCCCCAGGGGCGGGCATGAGCCTGTTGACCCATCCGCTGGCGCGCGGGTTCGCCCCCGACGATCCCGGCCTCGTGCCGGTGCATGGCGCCATCGTCCGGTCCAAGCCGTTCCTGCGCCGCGTCTATGACGAGTGGTACGACCGGATCCAGGCGGCCCTGCCGTCGGGGCCCGGGCGGGTGCTCGAGGTGGGGGCGGGCGGCGGGTTTCTCGACGAGCGGGTTCCCGGTCTCATCGCGTCCGAAATCGTCCCGGTCCGGCCGGCCCGCCTGGCGCTCGACGCGACGGCGCTGCCGCTGGCCGGGGGCAGCCTGAAGGCCATCGTGATGACCAACGTGCTGCACCACGTCGGGCGGCCGCGGGCGTTTTTCGCCGACGCCGCGCGGGTGGTCAGGCCCGGCGGGGTGATCATCATGGTGGAGCCCTGGGTCTCGGCCTGGTCGCGGGTGGTCTACCGCTGGCTGCACCACGAGCCCTTCGAACCCGATGCCACGGCCTGGGAACTGCCGGGTACCGGCCGGCTCTCCGCGGCCAACGGCGCCCTGCCCTGGCTGGTGTTCGGGCGGGACCGGGCGCAATTCGAACGCGAGTTCCCCGCCTGGCGCATCGAGGCTGTCGACCCGTGCATGCCCTTCGCCTACCTGCTGTCGGGTGGGGTCACCCGCGCGCGGTTCGTACCCGGCTGGTCTTTCGGTCTCTGCCGCCGGATCGAGGAGGCCCTCGGCCCGCTCATGCCCCACCTGGCGATGTTCGCCGTGATCCGTCTCCGGCGCCGCGACATTTGAGATGCTGACGACACGCGCGAAGCTGACCATTGCCGGCCGCTTGTACCAGGTCGTGCGCACGGCGCGGAGACTGGTCGGCCGCCCGGGCTCCGAGGTCATCTGCCGGCGGCGCGGGGTCCGCTGGGCGCTCGACATCAGCGAAGGCGTCCAGCTCGGGATTTACCTCGGCACCTACGAGGCCGGCGCGGGCCGTTTGCTGCGGCACCTGGTGTCACCGGGATCGGTCGTCGTCGACATTGGCGCGAACGTCGGGGCCCATGCCTTGCCGCTGGCCGCCGCGGTCGGACCGTCCGGGCGGGTCGTGGCGGTCGAACCGTCGCGGGCCGCCTTCGATCGGCTGCGGGGCAACGTCGCGCTGAACCCGGGGCTGGCGGATCGGGTGACGGCCGTGCACGCCGCGCTGGGCGCGCCTGGCGGCATCGTCGAGGAACGCTACTTCTCCGGCTGGCCCCTGACGCCGGGTGGTGAGCGGCACCCCGTGCACGGCGGGGTGGGCGCACCTGCCGGTGGCGCGGCGTTCATGACGCTCGACGGACTGGCGGCTTCCCTCGGGCTCGACGCCATCGATCTCGTCAAGCTGGACGTCGACGGTCACGAACTCCCCATCGTTGCCGGGGCGACTGCCGTCGTCGAGCGCCTGCGCCCGACGGTGGTCTTCGAGTTCTGTCCCTATCTGATCGAGGAACGGGGCGAGGCGCCGGAGTCGCTGCCCGGCTTCTTCACCAGCCGCGGGTATGATCTTCTCGACGACCATCTGCGGCCGGTGGGAGATCTGCGGCGCCTCGTCGCATCGGTGCCGCACGGCGCCGGTATCAACCTCGTGGCCCGTCCCCGCCGGTAGCGGCGCCGCTGACGAACAGCACGTCGAGGTACTCGCCGCGCGCGGAACGTTCGACCACCTCGCCGCGCGCGAGGGGTTCCCCCACGCCGCGGGCCGACACGGCATGCGGGGCATACCCGGCGCCGGCAAGGTAGTCGCACACTTCGCCGGCCGACGCTCCGAGCGCCCGTAGCGCGTCATCGTCGATTTCGACGAGCAGGGCGGGACGGTGGCGGGCCAGGGTCTGCGCCGCGCCACGCAGGACGAGCAGCTCTGCCCCTTGCACGTCGATCTTGATCAGCGAAACGCGGTGGTCCGGGACGCGGGCCACGAGCTCGTCGACCGTGACCCCGCGCACGGGGAGGCCGTCCGGGGCGAGGCGATGGTTGCCTGGATGGTCGGGGTCCTGCGCGAGGGTCAGCCCCGGGCCGGCCGTCGCGGCGGCGGCGGCTTCCACGAGGGTCACCGTGGTCGCCAGGCCTCGCGACGAGACCCGGTGCGCGAGCGCGGCGAAGTTGGCGGGGTCTGGTTCCACCGCGATGACGCGTCCCTCCGGTCCGGCCCAGCGCGCGAACGGCTCGGTGAAGAAGCCGACGTTGGCGCCGATGTCGAGGGCGAGCGAGCCGGGGGTGACGAGGGGAGCCATGCCCGGCAGGAAGGGCGCCTCGATCCGCCGTTTGTAGGCCTCGTACGCGGTCAGGACGATGCGGGAGGCGCCTGGCAGCCGCAGGAGTCCCAGGCGGCAGGCCAGGGCGTAGGCGGCGAGCAGCAGACGCTGGATGGCTCTCACGCCGTTCATTCTACGCAGCGCGGCGGCGGGCGCGCAGCCGGCGCACGGTGAGAATTGACAAGGCGGGGCGCCGCCGCCATCATTGAGGGATCGTTATGTCAAAGCGCGCCCTCATCACCGGCATCACGGGTCAGGACGGCTCGTATCTGGCGGAATTGCTGCTCGAGAAGGGGTACGAGGTGCTCGGCGTGGTGCGGCGCTCGAGCGCGCCCAATCTCTGGCGCATCCAGCACATTCTCGACCGCGTGACGCTGCGGCCCGCCGACCTGCTCGACCAGTTCTCGATCCTGCGGATTGTCGAGGACTTCCGCCCCCACGAGTTCTACAACCTGGCGGCGATGTCGTACGTGCCCGCCTCCTGGGATCAGCCGTTGCTGACCGGCGACTTCAACTCGCTGGGCATCACCCGCGTGCTCGAGGCGATCCGGCACGTCGACACGAGCATCCGGATCTACCAGGCGTCCTCCAGCGAGATGTACGGGAAGGTGCGGGAGGTGCCGCAGTCCGAGGACACGCCCTTCTACCCGCGGAGCCCGTACGGCGTGTCGAAGGTCTTCGGGCACTACATCACGGTGAACTACCGGGAGAGCTTCGGGATGTTCGCGGTGTCGGGCATCCTGTTCAACCATGAGTCACCCCGTCGCGGGCTGGAGTTCGTGACCCGCAAGGTCAGCGACGGCGTCGCCCGCATCAAGCTGGGGCTGGCCGACGACCTTCGCCTGGGTAACCTCGACGCGCAGCGCGACTGGGGGTTTGCCGGCGACTACGTCCGGGCGATGTGGCTCATGCTGCAGCAGGACACGGCGGACGACTACGTGATCGCGACCGGACAGACGCAGTCGGTGCGCCGGCTGGTCGAGGTGGCGTTCGCGCACGCGGGGCTCGACTGGCAGAAGCACGTCAAGGTCGATCCGCGGTTCCTGCGGCCCGCCGAGGTCGACCTCCTCGTCGGCGATGCCGCCAAGGCGCGCCGGCAGCTGGCGTGGGAACCCGCGGTGGGGTTCGAGCAGCTGGTGGGCATGATGGTCGACGCCGATATCGAGCGGCTCAAGGCGAACCCGCTCGACGTCGCGGCCATCGAGGGACACTGAGGATCACGATCGTGACCTCCCTGATTCGCACGTCGATGCTGGCCGTCCTGCTGGGGGCCGTCGCCTGTGGGGGCTCCTCGTCCGACCCCGCCGCCCCGGCGGGCACGCCGGATGCCGCCGCGGGCGCGGTCGCGGCGCCGGCTTCGTCGGAGCTGTTCGGCGCCCCCGAGCCGAGCGCCGAGCAGCGCAACAAGCTGTTCGACCTCGGCCGCGACCTGCAGGCGCTCGCGGCCGGACAGGCCGGCGCCTTCGACGATCTCGTGTCGGACCTCCAGGGCCTGACGGATCCGGCGCCCGATCCGGGCACGGCGCGGGCGCTGGCCGAGGCGGCGCGCCAGGCCCTGGCTGGCACCCAGCCGGGTGACGCGGCCGCGACGCGCGTCGCCACCGTGTTCTACGCGCTGCTGTCGCGGCCCGATCGTCCGGCCGACACGAAGGCGTCGCTGGGCGCGGAGCTCGCGCGCGCGTTCGCCGATGCCGGGGCGCCCCCCGGGGCGGCCTCGACCGCGGCCGATGCCGCCATCGCCGCCCGCTGACGTCCTGGCGGCCCCCGCCCTGTAGAATGACGCCGGAAGGAGGGCGCCTTTCGATGGATCTCGACCGAGTCCGGACCGGAATCCGGGTCGCGCGCCGGGAGCTGCCGAACGATCCCACCCGCCGGTTCGCGCTCGCCTACGGCCTCACGGTGGCCCCGCTGCTGCTCGCGGCGGTGGTGGCCGTCACGCTGGACCCGCTCTGGGGGCTGATCGCGCTCGGTCTGGTCGCCGGGTTCGTCCAGAACGGCCTGGGCATCCTGACGCACGAGGCGTCGCACTACTTCATGCACCGGGACCGCATCTGGAACGACCGGCTCGCGAACGCGCTGGTCTGCCTGCCCGTGCTCAACACGGTCGAGGGCTACCGCCGCGAGCACCTGATGCACCACCGCGACTGTTGCGGACCGACCGACCCGTACTACGACCTGTACGGTCCCTACGATCGCCGGAGGCAGCTCGTGGCGGGCTTCATCCGGGATCTCACGGGGGTGACCGCGCTGACGGCGTTCCTGCGGCGCTACGGCCAGCCCCGGGCGGGCGCCGGCCCTGGCCGTCTGGCCGCGTTTGCCGTGGTGCAACTGCTGATTGCCGCCGGCGCCTATGCCGTGACCGGCTACTGGTGGGCGTACGGTGTGGTGTGGCTCGCGCCACTGGCGACGGTGCCTTTCGCGGTGAACCGCATCCGGACGTTCGTGGAGCACCACGCGACGCGTGGCGGGGCCGAGGCCATGCGCACCACGCGACCGACCTGGTTCGAGTACCTGACGATCGCCCCCTATGGGTATGCCCACCATTTCGAGCACCACGTGATGCCGGACGTGCCGTATTACCAGCTGGCCTGGGCGCATGACGAACTGGGCCGCCGGGGATTCGCCTTCGGCCCGGAGCAGCAGGCGCCGGCCGGGTACCTGCGGACGTTCGCGCGCCAGTTCGCGGAGCTGCGGTAGGCGGTCGTGCCGTGATGTTCGAGGCGCTCCGCCGCTACCTGTACGGGCTCGTCGCGCGTTACCTCGCGTTCTTCATTCCCCACGGCGCCCGCGTCGTGGAGGTCGCGCCCCGGCACCGGGCACTCGCCGACGCGCTCGCCGGACACCAGGTTCGGGTGTTCGCGCCAGCGGCCACCGATGTCTTCGACGCCGGTGAGATCGTCGGCGACGCCGGGCTGGCGGAGGCCGATTGCCTGATCCTGAACGGCTGCCTGCACTTCGAGCCCGACATCCAGGCGTTCCTCGAGCGCCTGCGCGCCGGCACGCGGCCCTCCACGCGGCTGCTGATCTGCTACTACAGTTCGCTCTGGAAGCCGCTGTTCAGCCTCGTGCGCCGCTTCGGCGTGCGCACGAAGGGGCCGGACCAGAACTGGATTGCGCCGTCCGACCTCGTGAACCTGCTCCGGCTCTCGGGCTTCGAGCTCGTCACCAACCAGCCGCGGGTGCTGGTGCCGTGCTGGATCCCGCTGGTCTCGGCGTTCTGCAATCGCTGGCTGGCCCCGCTGCCCGGTTTCCGGGCGCTGGCGCTGGCGAACATCGCCGTCGCGCGGCCCACGGGCCCGGCGTGGGAGCGGCCGCCGTCGGTCTCGGTGGTGGTCGCGGCGCGTAACGAGGCCGGCAACATCGAGGCGCTCGTCCAGCGGCTTCCCGCGATGGGCCCGGACGACGAGCTGATCTTCGTCGAGGGGCATTCGAGCGACGCGACCTGGACGACGATCCAGGACGTGGCCGCGCGGTACCCGGCGCGGCGGATCCGTTGCCTGCAGCAGCCGGGGCGGGGCAAGGGCGACGCGGTGCGGGCGGGCTTCGCGGTCGCGACGAAGGACATCCTGATGATCCTCGATGCGGACATGACCGTGCCGCCGGAGGAGCTGCCGAAGTTCTACCGGGCCATCGCCTCGGGGACCGGGGACTTCATCAACGGCAGCCGCCTGGTCTACCCGATGGAGGAGGGCTCGATGCAGTTCTTCAACATCCTGGGCAACAAGGCGTTCGCGCTGGCGTTCTCGTTCCTCCTGGGCCAGCGATTCAAGGACACGCTCTGTGGCACCAAGGTGCTGTCGCGGGCGAGCTACGGTCGCCTGGCGGCAAGCCGCGCCTACTTCGGCGACTTCGACCCCTTCGGCGACTTCGACCTGTTGTTCGGGGCGGCGCGGCTGGGTTTGAAGATGGTGGAGCTCCCCATCCGCTACCGCGAACGGACCTACGGCACGACCAACATCCGCCGGTGGGCGCACGGCTGGCTGCTGCTGCGGATGGTGCTGTTCGCGGCGCCTCGCACGCGGTTCATCTGATGACCAGCGCCGCACGACAGATCGCCGTCGAAGAAGTCCCGTGCCCGGCCTGCGATGGAACTCAGGCTGTCGCGATCGCCAGCGGCCCGGACTACGACTGCCACTGTTGCGGCGATCAGGTCTTCCGCCTGGTGCAATGTCGCGCCTGCGGGACGTACTACCTCAACCCGCGCCCCACCGTGGAGATGCTGCCCGTCATCTACGCCCGGGAGGACTACTACTCCTACAGCTTCGAGGAGGAGGGAAATCCCGTCGTGCTGCGCGCGCGCGCCCGCCGCGATCGCGGCAAGGTGCGGCAGGTGCTGGCGACCCAGCGTCGGGCGGTCCGGGACCTGCGGGTCCTCGACGTCGGCGCGGGCGATGGCTCGCTGCTGCGGGCGTTCGGCGCCGCCGGCGTGCCGGCCGCGCACCTGACGGGACTGGAGCTGGATCCGCAGGCGGTGGAGGCCCTCGAGCGCCGTGGCATGCGGGGTGTCCTGGGCCGTGCCGAGGACGCCACGTTCGACGCCGGCAGCGTCGACGTGTGCACGCTCATCCAGGTGATCGAGCATGTCGCCGCGCCTCGGGACGTGCTCCGGCGCATGTTCGGCGCGCTGGCGCCGGGCGGTGCGTGCCTGCTCGAGACCCCGAACATGGACGGCTGGGATCGGCGGTTCTTCGCGGGTGGTGACTGGGGAGGCTATCACTTCCCGCGGCACTGGACGCTGTTCGACCCGCACTCCCTGTCGCGCCTGCTCCACGACATCGGCTTCGAGGTCGTGCACGTCTCCACGCCGGCGGCGGCCGTCGTCTGGGCGTGGTCGCTCAACCACGTCGCGCAGCGGCGGGGCTGGCCGCCGGCCGTGCAGCGGTTCTTCAGCATGGACAACCCGCTGGCGCTGGGCGCCTGCCTGGCGCTGGAGCTGCTGCCGAGCGCCCTCGGGCGCTCGTCCAACATGCGGATCATCGCGATCAAGCCGGGCTCCGGAGCATGACGCCACCCGTGCGGACCAGGCAGCGTCTCGTGGCCGGTCTCATCGTCGTGGCCGCTGCCGTGTTCCTGGCGGCCGGGTTCGTGTGGGGCAGCACGCCGGACGAGGAAGAGTATCGCTTCAGCATCCTGACGACGCTGCTCCATGCACGGGCCATGGCGGATGCGGCCTGGCCGTACTGGACGTCCGAGCTCGGCCTCGGCATGCCGCATCCGCTGGGCCAGAACTTCGTGTGGCATCCGTTGATGCCGCTGCTCACCGTGTTACGCCCCGATCGCTGGGTGGTGCTGCTGCTGGTGACCCACACCATCGTCGGGGCCGCCGGCGTGATGTGGCTTGGCCGGGTCATCGGTCTCGGCCCGGCCCCCTCGGCCGTGGCCACCGCCACCTTCCTGCTCGCCTCGACGACGCAGAACTTCGTCCTGACGGACTTCTGGCCATCGGGCCTGGTGGGCTGGACCCTGATGCCGTGGATCGTCGGGTTGATCCTGCGCCTCGTCGGCGCGCCCGATGACCGGGCGCGGCGGCTGCTCGCGTGCGGCCTGGGCCTGGTCGCGGGCCTGGCGATCGACAACGGTCATCCCGGCTACATGACCGTGTACGGCGCGCCCGTGGTGGCATGTGTCGCGGTCCACTGGCGGCGCCTGCTCCGGGACTGGCGCTGGTGGGCGCTGGCCACGATCATCATGCTGGCCGTCGCAGGCCCGACGATCCTGCAGGTCGGGACCGAGGTCGGCCGGTTCGCACCCGGACTCCCGCGTGCCAACTACGACGACCCGCTGCGGTGGGCGGGCCTCTGGGACCTGTTCGTCCGGCCCCTTCCGCTTGGCATCGACGGCGGCTGGCGCGACGCCATCCTGCGGCGCGGCGCGCGGGTGGCCTTCTTCGGTCCGCCGTTCGCCCTGCTCGCGGTCGGCGCGGTCGTGTCGGGCCTGGCCGTGCGCCGGCGGCGCCTCGACATCGGGGCGGCCTTCGTCGTCAGCTTCGTCCTGCTCTGCACGCCCGGGCTCTCGGCGCTCAAGATCTTTCCCGCGACCTCGCTCTTCCGTGACCCGATGATCCTGTTCGGGCTGCTGCTGGCGGCGCTTGTCGTGGATCACCTGCTGCGGCGTGGCCGTCGGGGCCTCGCAAGTGCGCTTGTCGTCCTGCAGCTGGCGGCCCTTGCCGCGGCCGCGTGGCCGTTCCTCGCCGTGACATTGGATCCGCAGCGCCGCCAGCCGTGGCGTCTCTTCGTGGAGCCCGGCCCGGCGGTGCGCTGGCTCGTGGCCAACACCGACGCCGGCGTGGGACGCATCTACTACTCCGTGCAGGTGGATCGCCTCGTCGATTCCGGCGACTTCATCGACCAGGGCCTCTGGCGCAACACCCCGGCGTACCACGGCCTGCGGGTGGTCAGCGGGGTCTTCAAGGGCGTCTCGACCGCGCCCGTGTCCCCGGACGCCTCGCTGCCCTACGGGCGCATCGAGTCGGTCGCGCCGCTGCAGCAGTCGGCGCCGAGCCTGCGTGTCCTCGGGCTGCGGTACGTCGTCGCGTTCCGGGACGAGCCGGTCGCGCAGGTCCTCGAGCCCGTGTCGTCGTTGACGACTCCGCGCGGGGACCTGGTCCTGTACCGGGTGCCGGAGGCGGCAGCGGCCTTGGTGGTTCCCGCCTCCGTGCCGGTGGGCGAACCGCCGCTGCTTGCGGACTGTCCCACGCGCGGCCTGCTCTGCCGTGACTTCACGGCCCTCGACGCCGCGCGGCTGCCAGGTGCGCACGCCCGCACCGAACGTGCTCACGGCACCATCACCGTGCGGCTCGAGCCGCAGGACTCGGCGACGGTCGTCGTGATCGGCGAGATGTACCGTGACGGGTGGCGCGCGGCCGCGAGCGGGACGGAGCTGCCGGTTCGCGGGGTCGCGGGCGGCCTCATCGGCGTCGAGGTTCCGCCGGGCATTGCGCACCTGCAGCTGGACTATGCGCCGGCGGGCCGTCGTGTGGCAACCGCCGTGGCCGGGGCCGTCCTGGCGATGACGCTTTTCGTGTTGGCCGGCAGCTGGATCCGTCCGCGACGCCGGGAGGAAGATGCAGCCCCACGATGAAGGTGCTCTTCGTCCTGCAGCACGTGAACTTCTTCCGCAACCTCGACACCGTGCTGCGCGAGCTGCATGCGCGCGGGCACCAGATCGTGGTGTTGCACGGCACCGCGATCAAGGAGCCGAACCTGCGGGATCGGCGTGACCTGCCGCGGCGCACGAAGAAGGTGACCAACCTCGGGCGCGGGCTGCAGGCGGCCCGGCAGGCGTTGCCCGACGTCGATGTGGCCTACCGTCCCGACCCGCCCGGCGCCTGGCACGAACGGTTGATGATGTGGCGCCAGGTGCTCAGCCGCGGCATCTACATGCGGCCGTGGCATCCGTCCCCCGCGCGTGTCACCGAGGGCCTCGAGGAGCAGATGTCTCCCGCCATGCGACGCTTCGTGCGCTCGCCGCTTTGGCGGCGGGTGCTCTGGCGGCCCTGGGCCCTCCGCGCGTGGCGCAGCATCGAGGCGGCGGGGCCCGCCTGCCCGACGGTCGTCGACACGCTGCGGCGCCACGCACCCGACGTCGTGCTCGTCTCGCCCGTGATCTGGCCGAGGGATCCCGTCGAGGCCGACTACCTGCACGCGGCGCACGCGCTCGGCGTCCCGACGATCGGCTACGTCAACAGCTGGGACAACCTGACGAGCAAGGGCACGGTGCACGTCCTGCCGGACGCCTTCGTCGTGTGGAACGAACCCATGGCCGAGGAGGCCGCCGGCCTGCACGACGTGCCGCGCGACGCCATTCGCGTCACCGGCGCGCCACACCTCGATTGCTTCTTTGCCCTCTCGACCTCGACGACGCGCGAGGCGCTCTGCGCGGCCATGGGGTGCCCGGACGGCCGGCCCTACGTCGTCTTCCTCTGTTCGTCGCGTACGCTCGCCCCCGACGAGACGCCGCTGGTGACCGCGTTGGCGGAGGCGTTCGCCCGCCGGTTTGGCGAGGCGGCGCCGGCAATCGTCGTGCGGCCCCATCCGACGAATGCCGAGATCTGGGCACGCTACTCGCGCCGCGGGGTCGTCGTCTACCCGGGCCAGGGCGATCAAGCCGACACGCCGGACGCCTGGCAGGCCTACTTCGATCAGCTGTCCCTGGCGGCCTGCGCGGTCGGGCTCAACACGACCGCCTTCCTCGAGGCGGCGGTGGCCGATCGTCCGTGCCTCACGATCGTGGCGGAGAAGTACACGGGGTCACAGGGATTCACCGGGCACTTCCGTCACCTGCTGGCGGGCGGGTTCCTCGAGACCTGCACCACCTGGGATGAGGTCGCCGCGCGTGTCGGACACATCGTCGGCGACGGCGCGGACGAGCGGCGCGAGGGACGTCGCCGTTTCGTCCGGCAATTCCTGCGGCCCTGCGGCATCGATCGTCCCGCGGCCGCGGTGGTGGCCGACCTCGTCGAGAACCTGGCCAGGCGTCCCGCAGCCGCGGCGGCGCCGCGACGCGGAAGGGGGCTGCGGGCGCTCGTCGGGGCGTGGCGCTGGCGCGTGGAGCGGCGGGCCGGCGCCGCGACGCCGGACGAGTTCTCGCGGGCCGCTCGCGACGACGCCCGGCAGGCGCTGACGATGGCCGCGCGGGCGGCGGCGCGTGCGCGGAAGCTCGAGGCGCGTAACGCCCGCCTGGCGCCGGTCAGGGCCCTGCGTGACGCCCAGCGCGCGGCCGCCGCCCGGGAACGAGCGGCGCGTGAACGGGCGGCCGAGCAGGTGCGCGCCGCCCGGCGGCAGGTGCAGGCCGCGCGCCTGGCGGCCGCGGCCTCGCGCGTGGCGGAGGTCCCGCATGCGCAGCGGCGTCCGGAGCGCACGTCCGAGGCCCCGCGGCCGGCCCGGGCTGTCCGGCTCGCCGGACGTGCGGTGCGCTGGGAGGGCCTTGCTCCGCCGGATGCCGGTGAGGTGTGAGCGGCATGGGTGAGCGCATCCTGGTTCTGGCTCCCGACTCGGCGGCCGTGCTGGGGCCTGGCGACATGTTGCCCGCGCTGCTGGCATCGGGGGCCCACGTACGTCTCGCCCTGGCCCGGAATGACGTCGCGGCTTCCGAGCCACTTCGTGCCCTCGAACGCGAGTATCCGTCGCTCAGTCATGCGTCCCAACCGCGAGGGTTGTCTCCACACCGGGCGCTGGCCGCGACGCTGCGCGGCCTGATAGAGGTCCTGCGGTTGGACGACCTCGCGCAGCCGCCGCCCCCCGCCCACCAGGACGTTCTCCGGGCCGTGCCGCCGCTCGTCCGTGTCCTCGCCCACGTACCCGGTGCGCGGAGGGGCGCCGTCCGTCGCGGTCTGCTCCGCGGCGCGCGGGCGCTCGAGCGGGTGCTGCCCCTCGACCCAGGCGTCGTGGACTTCCTGCGCACCGAGGCGCCGGCCGCGATCATCCTGACCTCGCTCCTCGAAGCGGGCTCGTCCCAGGCGGACTACGTGCGCGCGGCGCGGGTGCTCGGCATCCCGACCCTCTCCGTGCCCGCGTGCGGAGACGAACCTGCCGCCGGCGGGACGCCGCACGAGGCGCCTGACTGGCATTGCGCGTGGAGCGACGCGCATCGCGACCTGTTGGTGGCCGCCCTCGGCATCGACTCCCGATCCGTGATCGTGCTCGACGGCGGCGGGGTCACGCACGGACCGGCGGCGCCGGCCCCCGGGCGCGCGCTGGTGCAGACCGTGCTGCCCGCGGTGCTGGCCGCGCGGCAGCCGCCGCGGGCGCACCGTGAGCCGACCCGATCCGCTGCCCGCGCCATCGCGCTGATGTCAGGTCTGGCGCGCCGGGTGGACCGTGGCGTCCGGCACCTGCCGGCGCCTCGAGGGGCGCGACTGGCCGTGCTCGTCGCCACGCCATCGGTCGCGTACCTCGAACAGTATGGCGCCTGGCTCCGGCGGCTGCGGTCCGACGGCCACACGGTGTTCGTGGCGTTCACCGCCCGCTCCGGCCAGCCCCTCGAGCTGTTCGACCGCCTCGATGACCTGCGCGGTGTCATTCCTGTCGGCGTGGTGCCGCGGCGCGACGATGGCTGGGGACCGGTGAGCGACCGGCTGCTTCGCCTGGCGGCAGCGACCGCGCTGCTCGATGGCGAACTCGCCCCGCAGGCGTCCCGGTGGCGGCGCCGCATGCTGCGGTGGATCCTGCCACCCGAGCTCCAGGCGGTGGACCGTTGGCATGGCCGGCACGCGGCGTGCGCCCGCCTGGCCCGCTGGACGGCGCGCCTGGCGCGGGCGGTGCCGCCCGACGCCGGCGCCTCGTCCCTGGTCCAGGAGGTGCGGCCGGACGTCCTGTTGCTGCTGCCGGCGCTCGACCTCCCGATGGCCGTCGACACGGCGCCCGAACAAGCGTCGCTGGCGGCCGCCGCGGCCGCCGCGCGTGTGCCGGTCGTCGCCGCGGCCGGCTGTCTCGATTCGGGCGTGAACCCGGTCGCGCTGCACCTGCGCCCGGACGTCGCGCTCTTGTGGACGCGCTCGCAGCAGAAGCCGGCCCGGCTGTGGACCGGCCGCGGCACGGTGTTCGCCGTCACCGGTGCGCCGCTCCACGAGTACGCCGAGGATGATTCCGCGGAGACGATCACCGATGCCGAGTTCCGGCGCCTGCTCGGCATCGCGCCCGGTCGTCCATTCGTGCTGTTTGCGGGCGCAGGCGGGCTTGGCGGCCGGCCGCCGGAGGCGCCGTTCGTGCGCGAGTGGCTGACGGCGTTGCGCGGCAGTCGCCGTCGTGGCCTGCGCGACCTGCTCGTGCTGATCCGCCCCGCGCCATCGGCGGCGCGGGCGTGGCGCGGCGCCGACTTCACGGGGCTGGGGGATGTGATCCTCTGCCCGACCCGCTACGACCGATCCGGCAGCCTGGACAGCGTGCTGCTCAGGGAGATGATCCGCGGCGCGGCCGTTGTCGTGAGCGCCGATCCACTGGCGTTGACCCTGGCGCACCTCAGCGGCCGTCCGGCCGTCGGCCTCGTGGCGACGGAGACGGGGCCGGCAGGCATCGCGCCAGTCGATGACTTCACCCACGCGGGTGGTGGTCCGGCGCGCGCGGCCTCGAGCGCCGCCGAGCTGGTCCGCCACGTCGCGGACGCCCTCGACGGCGGGCACGTGCCGGCGAGGGCAGACGCAGGGTGGGCGGCCGCGCACTTCCTGGGCCCTGACTACCCATCCGCCGACCTCGTGCTGGCGGCCGTGCGTGACGCCGCGTCCCGGCCGGCGGCGGCGCGTGACGCGGCCACGCGGCTGCCACGCCCCGTGGTCGCGTTGGCCGCGCGGGCGCTGACGCGCATCTGCGCGCGTACGGGGAGACACCGGGCCTCCCCGACGGCGGCTTCGTCGCGGCTGGTGCGGGGCCGGACCTCGCTGCCGGGGCTCCTGCGGCGTCGGGCACCGGCGGTGGCAGGCAGGCCTCGCGCCGAACGGACCGGGGGGGCTGAGGCGGTGTAGGATCCCCGGAAACCGTCCCCGGTTTCCGAGGTTGCCATGCCGGACTCCCCCGTGCGGCGCTGGCTCATGCCGGCGGCCCGCCACCTCGAGGCTGATCTCCTGGCCACCCGCGAGGCCCTGCAGCACTGGAAGTCTGCCGCTGCCGGGGCACGGGTCTCGGCACGCGACGCACATCGTCGCATTCCCGCGACCGAGTCGCTGCAGGTGTTGTTGCCGGCGCGCGTGGCCTCCGCGCGCCGGCGGGCGAGCAGTCCGGCCGCGCGTGCGCGGCATGCCGCGTGGATGCAGCACGTCGATGCGTACCGCCACGCCGTCGAGGTGGCCCGGCAGGGCGCGGACGCGGGGATCGCGGTGGAGCTGGGCGGCATCACCTGGTGCGCACCGGCCAGCGCACGCCAGCCGGACCGCGCCGAGCGCCTGCGGGCCCAGGGACTACCCTTGCGCGCCCTGCTGCAGACGCGCGAGGTGTCGGTGGGCCCGATCATGCTGGACGTCGGTGCCAACATCGGCCGGACGTCGCTGCTCCGGACGGTGCTCGGCGACTGCGGCGTCGCCTACGCGGCCGAGCCCGACCCCGGCAACTTCGAGAGCCTGGTGCGAACGTTGATCATCAACGGCCTGTCCGGGCTCGTCCTGCCGGAGCAGTGCGCGATCGGATCGGCCGACGGCGAGGTGACCCTCCGCCGCGGGAAGTACATCGGCGGCCACACCATAGGCGCCGGTGGCCGCAAGGTGCGTGATGCCGTGGCGGTGCCCTGCCGTCGCCTCGACTCGTGGGTTGCCGACCGCCGGATCGATCTGGACGCCGTGCACTTCGTGAAGGTGGACGTGCAGGGATGGGAGCCGCACGTGCTGGAGGGCGCCCCGGGGGTGCTCGCGTGCCGGCACATCGCCTGGCAGCTGGAGATCGACCCGCCCCTGTTGCGCGCCGCGGGTGGCTCACCGGAGGACCTGCTGGCCCGCCTGGCCGCGCACTTCACCCGCTTCATCGACCTCCACCCCGCCGCGGACGGTTCGCGGTTGCGTCCCGTGGCGGACCTCCCGGAGGCGCTTGGGTACCTGGCCGACGGCCGGGGGCACAAGACGGACCTCGTTCTCGTCCCCGCCTGAGTGCCGACGCCGGCGTGCACGATTTTGTCGGGAGCCGGTCGAGCCCCCTTGCTAGAATCGCCTGCACATGAAGGCCCTCTTCGTGATGCAGCACGTGAACTTCTTCCGCAACCTGGATACGGTGCTGCGGGAACTCCACCGTCGCGGCCACCGCGTCGCGGTGCTGCACGGGACGAAGATGACCGATCCCGGGCTCATGGCGCGTGTCGAGCAGAAGAAGGTCGGCCGGAAGAAGATGACCTACCTGGGGCGCGGGCTGAGCGCGGCGCAGGAGGCGATTGCCGACGTCGAGGTGGGCTACCGGCCGGATCCGCCCGAGCCGTGGTACGAGGCGCTCATGATGGGCCGGCAGGTGCTCAGCCGAGGCACCTACATGCGTCCCTGGCATCCGTCGCCAGAGCGGGTGACCGAGGCCCTCGAGCACGAGATGCCGCCGCGCATGCAGCGCTTCGTGCGGTCGCGCGCCGCCCGCGCGACGATCTGGCGGCGCGGCACGTTGCAGGCCTGGCGCGCGCTCGAGAGCGTCAGCCCGCCAAGCCCCACCGTCGTCGACCTCCTGCGGGAGGCGGCACCCGACGTGGTGCTCGTCTCGCCGACCATCTGGCCCAAGAACCCGGTCGAGGCCGACTACCTCCACGCCGCGCGCTGCCTCGGGATCCCCACTGTGGGGTACGTCAACAGCTGGGACAACCTCACCAGCAAGGGCACCGTGCACGTGCTGCCGGACGTCTTCGTGGTGTGGAACGAGCCGCTTGCCGAGGAGGCGGTCACCCTGCACGACATCCCGCCGGAGCTCGTGCGTATCACGGGCGCGCCGCACCTCGATCGGTTCTTCACCTTCTCGACCTCCGCGACGCGTGAGGCGCTCTGCGCGCTCATGGGCTGCCCGGACGACCGGCCATACGTGGTGTTCCTCTGCTCATCGCGCACCCTGGCCCCGGACGAGACGCCGCTCGTGACGCGGATCGCCGACGCGTTCGACCGTCGCTTCGGGGACGCGGCGCCAACGATCGTCGTGCGGCCGCATCCCACGAACGCGGACACGTGGAACGGCTACGCCCGCCGTGGCGTGGTCGTGTATCCGCGCGAGGGCGACCAGGCAGACACGCCGGAGGCGTGGCAGGCCTACTTCGATCAGCTCGCGCTGGCGGCCGGCACCATCGGCCTCAACACGACCGCCTTCCTCGAAGCCGCCGTGGCTGATCGACCGTGCCTCACGATCGTCGCCGACGAGTACTATCCGTCGCAGGGACGCACCGGCCACTTCCGGCACCTCCTCAAGGGGCAGTTCCTCGAGGTGAGCGCGACACACGACGAGATCGCCGAGCGGGTCTGGCGGATCGTGCGGGAGGGCGCCGACGTCCAGCGGGAGGGCCGGCGCGGCTTCGTCCGGTGGTTCCTGCGCCCCTGCGGCGTGGACACGCCCGCCTCCGACGTCGTCGCCGATCTGCTCGAGAGCATGGTCGGCGCGCCCGCGGCGATGACCGCCGGCCCCCGCCGTCCCGAGGCCCTCGTGCCCGGGCTCGCGCTGGCCTCGCCGGAGGCGGCCCGATGAGCGCGCCGTTCTTCACGATTGCCATCCCGACGAAGAACCGCCCCCTCCACCTCCGGGACGCGGTCCAGTCGGTGCTCGCCCAGACCTTCCGCGATTTCGAGGTCGTCGTGTGCGACAACAGCGACGCCGGCGAGGCCGACGAGACGGCCGCCGTCGCGGCGGGCTTCGAGGACGCGCGGGTGCGCTACGTGCGCACGGGCGGCACCCTGTCGATGCCCGACAACTGGGAGCACGCGGTCTCGGCCGCGCGCGGCGAGTTCGTGAGCATCCTCACGGATCGGTCGGTGCTGCGCCGGGACGCGCTCGCCCTGGTGCACGAGCGGGCGGCCTCGACGGGGCTGCGCCTGTTCGGCTGGTTCCCCGATCGCTTCGCCCCGAAGCGCGCCGGCGATCCGCAGTCGGTCTTCACCCGGCGTCTCTGCTCGCTCCAGGAGTACCGCTTCGAGAGCCGGCGCGTGCTCGCCTACTACCTGAACGGCCAGCCCAAGTTCGGGTCGAAGGTCCTGCCGAAGCTCATGACGTCGGCGTGCCACCGATCGGTCATCGACACGGTTCGCGCGTCGGCGATCGGCCGCATCTGCCCGCCGGTCTGCCCGGACTACACGTCCGGGTTCCTGATGCTGGCGCACACCGACGAGTTCCTGTTGATCGACGATGGCCTGTTCGTGAGCTGTGGCGTGGGCAACGGCGCGTCGTTCCGGCGCCGCGGGGTCCTGGCCGATCGCTTCATGCGGGACCTCGGGCTCTCATGGAAGCAGCTCGTCGAGTTCATGCCGACCGAGGCCTGCTTCACGCACGCGCTCGTGCTGAACGACTACGAGCGGGTTGCCCGCGCCTTGCCGGACCGTTTCGCCGGCCTGGCGTTGAACCGCGCCCAGTACTACGTGGGCTGCCTCGGTGACTACCAGCGGGCCGCCAGGCTCGGCTCCGATCGCTGGGAGGATCTCGACGCGCTCACCGACGGCCTCGCGCTCGAGCGGGACGACGTGCGGGTGTTCGTCCAGTCGACGCAGCTGTACCTGCAGGGCATCTCTGCGCTGCCCGTGTCGCGAGCGCGCGGCGAGCTCGCCGAGGTCGAAGGTGGCGACAGCGGTCCGGCGCGTGAGTTCGCGACGGTGTTCGACGCGCTGGCGTGGTCCGAGACGCATCCCCGGCAGCCGTCTCCCCGGCACACGCTGACGATGCCGCCACTCGATGCGCTCAAGCAGTGGGACGCGCCGTCCCGCGGCGGTGCAGTCGCATGAGCGTGCGCATCGGCTGCGTGGGCCCGACGCCGCGACTGCGGGAGTCCTTGCGCGAGGCCGCGGGCAGGACACCAGGAGCGGAGCTCGTGGAGCCGTGGGAGCCTGGTGGCCCGGCCACGTGCGACTGGTGCATCGCCGGCTCGCCGGGCGACCGTGCACGTGCCCTCGCCAGTGGCGCGCTGCCTCCCTACCGGGTGGTCGACGCCGGACTGCTGGGGCCGGACGGTTCGGCGCCTCCGGATGCGCTCGAGCAACTGATGCGCCGGATGACCGAGATTGGGCCACACCGGCGTCCGTTTTCCCCGCTGCTCCTCGGTGCCGCTCGTGTCGTGGCGAGGCGCTGGAAAACCTCGGTGGACCATCGTCGGGAACGCTCCGCCGCCGCGGGCACCTCTGACATCTCGCGCGCGGCCCGCGACGAGGCGCGGAGGGAGACGATCCTGGCGGCGCGCGAGGCGGCGCGCGGCAAGAAGCTGGAGGAGCGCCAGGCCGCGAAGATCGCAGCGACCGCCGCGCGGGCGGCACGGGCGGAAGCGGCCGCGGCGCGCGCCGCCGCCCCGGGCCCGTCAACGCCCCAGTTGGTCGCGGAGCGTCCGTCCGGGCCGCAGCCCTTGTTCGATCGCCGTCCGCCGAAGAGTCCCCGCCTCAGGCCCGCCTACCGTCTCGTGCGGAAATCGGTGCGGTGGGGTGGGCCTGCCAGCCTGAGCGTCGAGGAACCGTAGCCCGTGGCGCGCCGTCTCCTTGCCTTCGCGGCGGACTGTGAGTCCGCCGTGGCGCTCTCCAACATCATCCGGCTCGCGTCCGCAAAGGGCGACGATGTCCACGTCCTGGTCGAGGCGCAGGACCCGCGGTCCAGTCCCGAGTTGCGTACGCTCGCGCACGAGTGCGAGAGCCTCACCCTGGGCCGGGTCCCGCGACTGGCCGGCCCCTTCCGCGCCCTCTCCATCGCGCTGCGCGGGTGTGTGGACGTCCTGCTCTCGCCCGCGGCCCGCCGCCCCGGTCGGATCGAGACGGCGCCGCGGCTGGCCCGGTGGGTGGCGGCCTCCTTCATCGTCCGGCACGACCGGACGCGCCTCGCCGCCCTCGCCGCCGCCGAGGCGCTCGAACGCCAGCTTCCCGTGCCGCCCGTGCTGTTGCGCCTGCTCGAGGACCTCCGGCCCGAGGCGATCCTGCTGGCGCCCGTCTCGCCCCCTGGGGGAGGGCTGACCGACTTCGTGCGGGCCGCGCGTGTCCTCGGGATCCCCACGCTCGGTGTCGCCACGAGCTGGGCCGACGGCGCGGCAAGCGGCGTCCTCCACGACGCGCCGGACTGCATCTGCCTGTGGAACACGGCCCAGCGACGCGCCCTCATGCGGGCCTGGGGCTCCCGCCTGCGGCATACGCTCGTCGTCGGCAGCATCGGCGGCGGGCACGAGGTGCCGGCACCGGTCAAGACCGAGCCCGGACAGGCGCCCACGGTCGTGTTCGCCGGCACCGAGGATGGCGACCCGGATCGGGAGGTGGCTGCTTTCGAGCACTGGGTCAGGCGCGTGCGATCGCACGGCAGCCCGGCGCTCGCCGGCGCGCGGGTCGTCGTGTCGGCGTCGCCAGGTGACGTCGAGGCCTGGCGCGGTGTGCCCGACCGGCATGCCGGCGTCGAGGTGGTCGCCCGCCGTGTGGGCGACGACACGGCACGGCACGTGGCCACCGTGCTCGACGGGGCCACCATCCTCGTGGCGCTCGACCCGCGCCTGATGACCGAGGCGGCGTGGCGTGGCATGCCGGTCGTCGCGCTGGTGCTGCCGGATCTCCCGGAGGCCGGTGAGCGCCTCGAGACGTTCGTGCGGTGCGCCGCGACGGCCGCATGGCCCGCCATGACCAGGTCGTGGGAGGCGCATGTCGAACGCCTGGCCGCCATCGCCGAGAACCGCGACGGGGAGCTGGACCGGACGCGCGCCGCGGCATCGGCCTGGGCCAGGCCGCACGGTCCCCGTCTTGTGCCCGCTCGCGTGATCGTGCGCACGGTGCTTGGCGATCTCGTCGAGGCCGCGCACGCTCCCGAGCCCCGGCCGGTCCCGGGCCCGGCCCGGCGCCTGCTCCTCCAGGTGCTGGCCGCCGCAGCGAGGCTGTCGGGCGCCGCCGCGGGTGCGCGCCGCGGCCGCGCGCAGTCACTGAACGTGCTCGTGGCGGCGCCGTCCGGTGGCCAGCTGGAAGCCTACGCCCCGCTCGTGCGTGTGCTGCAGAAGGAACGGCACAACGTCGTCGTGGTCTTCACGGCCGGGCGCGAGCAGCCCCTCGAGGCCTTCGACCGTGCCGGCGACTTCGTCGATGCCGGCACGGCGGGTGTCGTCCCGCGGCGCACCGGCATGTGGGCGGAGGCCGCCGGCGCCCTGCTCGGTGCGGCGGCCGCCATGCGATTCCTGGATCCGCGGCTCGGGCCGCGGGAGGCCCGTTGGCGCACCCGCGTGCAGCGCACGCTGCTGCCACCGGGCCTGCGCTGGATCGACCGCTTCTACGGGAGCCCCGCCTGGGTCCGGCGACGCCTGGCCCGACTGGTTGCCGCAATGGCCTCGGCGGTCCCCGTCTCGGCCCCGGCACGGGCGCTGATCCGCCGGGAGCGGCCGGACGTCGTCGTGGTCCTCCCGGCCCTGGACCTGCCTACCGCCGTCGACTCCGGGCTGGAGCAGGTCGCGCTCATGCAGGCGGCCCGCGCAGCCGGCATCCCCACGGTGGCCAGCGCCGATCTGCTGGACGCCGGCGTCAACCCAGCGGTGGTGCTCGCGCAGCCCGAGGACTGGCTGGTGTGGAACCCCGCCACCGCCAGCGAGGCGGAGAGCCTCCGTGTCTCGTCACGCTCGCGCGTTCACCGGACCGGCGCCATCCTCGCGGACTATGCGTCCGGGGCCGGGGCGGACCTGCTGTCCACCGAGGAGTTCCGGGAGTTCCTCGGACTCGAAGCCGGGCGCCCGTTCGCGTTCTTCGCCGGGTCTCCTGGCCTCTCGGCCGAACCCGCGCTCGAACCGTTGCTGCTGCGCGAGTACCTTGCGGCGCTGCGTGGCTCGAAGCTGCCCGCGTTGCGGGATCTGACCGTGGTCGTGCGCCCGGCGCCCGGCAAGACGAAGCCGTGGCAGGCGGCCGATTTCTCGAACCTCGGCGACGTCGTGCTGATGCCGCGCGACTACGACCGGTCCGGCGCGCTCGACCTGGTCCTGCTGCGCGAGACGATCGCCGCCGCGGCTGTCGTGATCGGGGCGAATCCGCTCGCGCTGGCGCTGGCCCAGTTGACGGGCACGCACTGCATCGTGTTCGTCGCGTCGGACTCGTCGCGTGACCATCCCGGCACGCGGCCCATCGACGCGTTTTCGAGTCTGGGCGGCGGCCCGGCTGCCAGCGCCCAGGACGTGGCGGAACTCGTGCGGCAGACGCGTGAGGCGCTGGGGCGGCGGCGCTCGCCCGAGGATCGCCGGATACACAAGTGGGCCGCGGCGCGTTTCCTGGTCGCGGGGGAGGGGCCGACGCTTGCGAGCGCCCGCTGCATCGAGGCGGCGGCACGCGCCGAGACCCTGCCCCCACCGCGTGCCGCGGTGGCCCTGCTGCGGCTGCCCATGCTCGGCGCGACGGTGCTCGGCCTTGGTGCCGTGGCGCTCGCGCGGCACCAGATCTTCAGGGGCGCGGGGAAGGGGGCCCAGCGCGTGGCCCGCCGACTGTCGCGGCGGCTGGGTAACCAGGGGCGCGCGATCGGGCACGCCATCGGGCGCGCGCCGGCAATGGTGCGCCGCGCGGGACGCCGTGTGCGCTACAACCTCGGCGTGCTGCGGCGCGGCCTTCGCGCCCGCTGATCCGCGTTCAGCGCGGCGCCAGCCGGAAGGTGAGGACCGGGCCAGAGACCGGCGCCGCTGCGCGACCACCTTGGCGGGCGGTGAGCCTGCAGCCGTCCGCGACGAGTTCGATGTCGACGGTCCAGCCGGCCCCGTCGTGGTCCGCGCGCGCCGTCGGCGTGTCCGGATCCGCGAGCAGGAGGTGCGCGTCCATGAGATCCACCTCCGCTGGCACGGCGAGGCGCTGCAGGAGCACCGGCACGAGAATCGGCGTGACGACCTGCTCGAGCACGAACTCCCACGCCACCATCGAGGCAAGGGGCGCCAGGCGGAGCGGGAGGTCGATTCGACGACCGCCGGCCGGCCCCTCGTCGAAGAACAGGGCCGGCGGCACCGCCGCGGCCAGGGCGATGGCGGTCTCCGGCGGAAACAGCGCCGGCACCTCCAGGGAGCCCGCGTGGTCCGCGCTGCTGGCGACCGCCTCCCGCACGTGGACCGCGATGCGGTCCAGCGCGAAGAGCGGTGCGAGCGGTTCGAGCGCCGCAGCGGCCGATAGCTCCTCCGCCTGTACGGCGGCGAGGCGCTCGGTCTGCAGTCGCACGCCGTCAGCCACGCGCGCCAGCCGGTCGATGCCGGCGGTGAGCTCGCGAAGCTCACGGCCGAGCGCCGCCTGCTCGGCGGCCAGCGCCTCGACGCCGCGATCATCCCGCCCTGCGCGTCGCCAGGGCCACGCGGGGCTCATGCCGCCTCCCTGATCACGACGGACGCACCAGCAGGCATTGTCCCGTCAGCAGGTGAAGCATGCGGAAGGCCGGGTGGGTGGCGACGAAGTCGTCCACGGCGCGCCTCGCGCCGGGGCACGTCAGGAAGCCGTAGTCGTCCACGACGATCCAGCCGCCGGGCGCCAGTCGCGACGAGAAGAAGTCGAGGCAGAACGCGGTAGCCGGGTGCACGTCGACATCGACGTGCACCAGGCCGAAGCGCGCCTCAGCCGGCAAAGACGCGCTCGTCTCGATGAAGTCCCCCACGACCAGCCGGACGTTGGCATGCGGGCTGAGATAGGCCGAGACCGCGGCGGGCGAGGTGTCGGTGAACTTCTCCGATCCGTAGTGGACCGGGTCGAGGATCGGATCGGCGCGCGGATGGCCCGCGAAGGTGTCGCAGACGTAGAACGGCTGCGCGTGATGGTGTTCCTCCATCGCCAGTGCGATGAAGCGCGCCGAGGCGCCCTTGTGGGCGCCGACCTCGACGAATGGGAAGCCCCGCGGCGCCAGGCCCACGGCCTGCCAGAGCGTGTAGAAGCGGTCGACGTCCATGGTCGATTGCTCCTCGGCGATGACGCGCGCCGCCAGTTCGCCGAAGGGACGCAGCGTCCGCACGTCGATCTTCTTCTCGGCCCCGCTCAGGTAGTACCCGTAGCCTGCGGCGCGCCGCGCTTCTTCCTCCGCCCGCAGGGCGAGTTTGGCTTCCAGCCGCTGGCGCGTGCGCTCCGAGGCGGCCTGCGCGCGGGCCGCCGCCCTGTCCGCCATCTTCTGCGCCCGGCGTGCGTCCTTGCCTGAGTCGTCCGTCCGCGAGGGGTCGTCCACGGGGTGTCCTCGTTCGAGCAGGCGCCATTGTAGCGCCCGGGGCCGCCAGCGCAGGACTCGACTGGCGTGTCAGGGGCGTGCGGCGGTCGCCGGGAGGACCTCCGTGAGGAATGCCTCGAGCTCGTGCAGGGGCACCTCGTCCGCGCCAAGGAACGAGTGGCAGGACTGGGAGAGCGCGGCCGCCATGTGGGCGTAGAAGCGCGGCGAGTCGCCGAGCGTGGCGAGTTCCCCGTCCCGGGCGGCCGCGGCGTCGGTCCAGTGCGAGCGCGACCGATCCGCTTCCGTGTACCAGCGCATGAGGCCATCGCTGTGCAGGACGATCAGGTGGGCGCCGGCCGGCGCGAAGACCATGTCCGAGAGGCCGGCCCCGCTCACGCCCGCCACGACCCGCGCGTCCCGGAACAACCGGACCTGCTCGGGCAGCGGGCAGAGGGACAAACGCAGGATGCGGAACCCGTGGCGCGCGAACACGCCCTCGACGGCTTTCTCGTTGGTGATCCACCGTCGCGACTTGCGGGCGTCGCGGCGGGAGACGTACAGCCGCTCCCCGGGAGCCGGCGGCTGCGGGGGAGCGCCCAGTGCGGTCTGCATCTCGCGGAGCAGCGAGAGGGGACGGCCACCGCCGAGGCGTCCATCGTGATCCAGCAGCAGCAGCCGCCCCGCCGTGAGGCGTTCACCCTCCCAGGGCCGGCCCTCTCCGTCGCCCACGCCGGTCAGCGCCAGCGTTGCGGCGTGAAAACCACCGAGACCGGGCGGCAGCAGGACGATGGCGCCGGGGGCGAGGTGGCGGAGGGCGACGACCTGCGGCAGGTAGTCGAGCAGCCAGTGGCCGAAGTTGCGGAGCTTGCGCGGGAAGACGTTGCAGGTGAACCGCGGCACCGCCAGCACCGCGATGTCCGGGGCCGCCGGGGTGGATTCGAGCAGCGCCGCCCGCATGCCCGTGCCGTCCCGCCAGAGGGCGGCCGGCCCGAGATCGAGAACCCGCGCGGGGGCGGAGTGCAGGAGTCCCTGCGAAGCCGCGGCTTCCGAGGCCAGCAACTGGTTCCAGTCGGCGCGCACATCCAGTGCGGCATCGGCCACCCGCGTGATGCCCGTCCACTGCGCCAGGGGAATCGCGACGGGCGTCCCCGCTGTCAGGGTGCGGACGGCGGCGCGCCGGGGCGGGCTCCCGGTGATCTCGACGACGCCGGCGGCGATGGTCGGCGTGGTGCCCGCGAGCTCGCGGACGCGTCTCGTGGTGTCGCGGCGCCACGTCTTGACCTGCTGCCGGTTGGCGGCCCGGGCGGCGTCGAGTGACTCGCCGAGACGCGACACCTGCGCGCGGGCCTCAGCAATTTCGCGACGCAGTGCACCGGCCGACGCGAGGAGCCGCTCGACCGGATCGCCGCCGCTCATCGGGGCAGCCTGGCCGCATAGGCCTCCGCCAGGTCCTCACGCACGTACACGCGGTTGACCTTGAGCCAGGCGATCTGCACGTAGGGATGGCCGGCCATGTAGTCGGCCAACGCGGGGTCGGCGCCGCGGCTGTTGTCCTCGATGACGAGCAGCTTCGGCCGGAACCGCGTGAGGTCGAATCCGCGAAGCAGGGGGATCTCGACGCCTTCGACGTCGAGCACGGCCGCGTCGATCTCGCCCTGGTGTCCTTCGAGGAGCGCGTCGAGCGTCGTCGTGGGGACGGTCACCGCGCGGCTCTTCATCGCGGTGACGCTCTTCTTGCCGACCGCCTTCGGGTCGACGTAGGAGAGCAGGCCGCCGTAGGGGTCCTCGGTGACCGTGAAGGTGGTCTCGCCACCGGCGATCTCGCCGAGCGCGGCATGGACGACGCGGGATCGTGGGCGGCGCACCCGGCACTCCTCGGCGCGCTCGGGGATGGCCTCGACGAGCAGGCCGGTCCAGCCGAGGCACTCGAGGGCGTAGGTGGCGGCATACCGATACCCGTCGAAGGCGCCGGCCTCGATGAAGAAGCCCTCGAGCTGGCCGCCGGTCAGCGTCCAGATGAGGGCGTCCTCGCCGAACTGCGAACGGAACTCGAGGGGGTAGGCGGGGGCCCGCCCCGCGGCGGCCAGGGCGCTCGCGGCGGCGGCACGGCTGGCGGCTGGGGCCAGCCGATCGATCGTCGGGATCACGGAGGCATGATCGTGCACGCGGACGGGGGGATTCAAGGGGGGCGGCCCGGAATTGCCCGCATTGACAATTGGCGGGGAGCGGACGACAATACGTCGTTCAAATTTTGAACAGGGTCGCCGCCCCGCGGCGGCCTGCCGCCTGGCCACACCCAGCCCGCCATGACCCGCCGCAGCCCCGATGGGACTGAGAGGGCGGACGCCTGTACGCGACCAGATGAAGACGCTCTTCATCGTCCAGCACGTCAACTTCTTCCGCAATCTCGACACGGTCATGCGCGAGCTGGCCGCGCGGGGCCATGACGTCGTCTTCCTTCATGGCACCCGTCTCGACGACCCCCGGCTCAAGGACCTGAACGAGCGCAAGGCCCAGAAGATCGCGATGATGACGCGGGGCCTCCAGGTCGCCCAGTCCGAGATCCCCGGCGTCACCACCGGCTACCGCCCCGAGCCGGACGAGCCGTGGCAGCGCGCGCTGCTGACCGGCCGCCTCGTGATGAACCGGGCCACCTACTTCCGCGCGGACCATCCGGCTCCGGAGCGCACCGTCGATGGCATCGAAAAGGAGCTGCCGGAGGCCTGGCGGGCGCGTGTCCACGCCCCCGCCTGGAAGGCCGTCCTGCGCCGGCCCGCCGGCCTGCGGGCGTGGCGCTGGATCGAGGCGGCCAGCGCCCCCAGCCCCTCGGTGACGGCGTTACTCCGCGAGGTGGCCCCCGACGTCGTCGTGGCCTCGCCGACAATCTGGCCGAAGTCCCCGGTCGAGGCGGACTATATCCGCGCGGCGCGGGCGCTCGGCCTGCCGACCATCGGCTACTTGAACAGCTGGGACAACCTGACCAGCAAGGGCACGATCCACGTCCTGCCGGAGACCTACATCGTGTGGAACGAGGCGCTGGCCCGCGAGGCCGTCGACCTGCACGACGTGCCACCCGGGACGATTCGCATCACCGGCGCCCCCCATCTCGATCACTTCTTCGGGATGCGGCCGGTCGCCTCGCGCGCGGAGCTGTGCGCGCGCATGGGCTGTCCCGACGACCGCCCGTTCCTCGTGTTCCTCTGCAGCTCGCGCACGATCTTCGCCGACGAGGTGCCCCTGGTGAACCGGCTCGTCGACGCCCTCGAGCGGCAGTTCCCCGCCGGGGCGGCGCCGACCCTCGTCGTGCGGCCACACCCGACCAATCCGTTCCCCTTCGCCGAGTACACGCGACCCGGGGTCGTCGTGCACCCACGGCAGGGCGACCAGGCCGACACCCCGGCCGCCTGGCAGGAGTACTTCGACCAGCTCGCCCAGTCGGCCGCCGTCTTCGGCCTCAACACGACGGCGTTCCTCGAGGCGGTCGTGGCGGACCGGCCATGCCTGACGATCGTGGCCGATGAGTTCCACGGAGCGCAGGGACGGACCGGGCACTTCCGGCACCTGCTGCAGGGCGGGTTCCTCGAGGTGTCGGCCGATGCGGGGGAGGTCGCCCGCCGGGTGGCGCGCATCCTCGACGGTGCAGACGAGCGTCGCGAGGGCCGGCGTGACTTCGTGCGCTGGTTCATCCGCCCGTGCGGCGACACGACACCGGCGGCCGGGATCGTCGCCGACGTGATCGAACGGGCCGCGCTGCCACACGCCGGCGCCGCGACGCCCGCCGTGACGGCGCTCGTGCCGGGCCTGACGCTCGATGGGGAAGGGGTCGCGCGGTGAGCCGCCCGTTCTTCAGCATTGCCATTCCCTGCAAGAACCGGCCGGACCGGATGCGGAACGCGATCCGCAGCGTGCTGGAGCAGACCTTCGGCGACCTGGAAGTAATCGTCTGCGACAACAGCGACGAGGCGGCCGTGGCCGAGACCGCAGCCGCGGCCGCGGCCTTCGACGACCCGCGGGTGCGCTACGTCCGGACGAACGGGCGGTTGTCGATGCCCGACAACTGGGAGCACGCCGTCCGTGACACGCGCGGCGAGTTCGTGGGCATCCTGACCGACCGGTCCGTGCTGCGCCGCGACGCGCTCCAGACGGCCCACGACGTGGCCGCGCGCACCGGCTCGCACCTCGTGTGCTGGTTTCCCGACCGCTTCGGCGGCGACGCCGCGGGCCGCGAGTTCCGGCGGCGCAAGTCCACGCTCCGGGAGTACACGCTCGACACCGCCGAGGTCCTGCACTACTTCCTGAGCGGCCACCCGAAGTCGGCGACGAAGATGGTGCCCAAGCTGATGAGCGCGGTGTGCCACCACTCGGTGCTCGACGCCATCCGCGCGTCGGCCCTGGGTCGCGTGTGCCTGCCGGTGGCGCCCGACTTCACGTCGGGGTTCCTGATGCTGGCCCATACACCCCGCATGGTGTTGCTGGACGACGGGCTCTTCGTGAGCTGCGGGCGCGGCAACGGCTCGGCCTTCCGGCACCGCGGGGAGCTGGCGCAGCGGTTCCTCGCGGATCTGGGGATGACCTGGCGCGACGTCGTCGGCCTGGCGCCGACCGAAGCCTGTTTCACCCACGCCCTGACGCTCAACGACTTCCTGCGCTTGAAGCAGGCCCTCCCGGAGGTCTTCGCGCCGTATGAGCCGGACCGGCGCCAGTACTACGCCGGCTGCCTGACGGACTACGTCCGCGCGGCGCGGGGCGGGGCGGAGCTCAGCGATGACTACGACCTGCTGCTTGCCGGCCTCGCGCTCGAGGACGACGACGTGCAGGCGTTCGTGCGGACGCGGCAGGTCTACCTGGACGCGACCACGGTTTTGCCCGGCGGCGCGGGGGATCCGGAGCCGGGGCCCGACGGCGCGGCGGAGCCGGGGGCACTGGCCGCGGCGGGCAGCGGGTTCGACAGCGTGTTCGACGCGCTGGCGTGGGCCGAGTCCCACCCGCGCGTGCCGTCGGGCGGGAGCCCGGTCGAGATGCCAAGCCTCGAGTCACTCAAGCCGTGGAACGCCCGCCGCCTGGGCGCCGCGGTCACGGAGAGCCTGTCGTGAAAACCGTCATCCTCGCGGGAGGCCGGGGCAGCCGCCTGGCCGAACTGACCGAAGTGCTGCCGAAGCCGATGGTGCAGATCGGCGACCGGCCGATCATGTGGCACATCATGAAGCACTTCTCGAGTGCCGGGCACGACGAGTTCGTGCTGGCGCTCGGCTACAAGGGCCACGTCATCAAGCAGTTCTTCCTCAACTACAAGCTGCTGAGCGCGTCGCTCACCGTCGACTTCGCGTCGGGGGACAGCCAGCTGCACGACGGCGACGGCATCGAGGACTGGCGGGTGCACCTCGTCGAGACCGGACTCGAGACCGGGACGGGCGGGCGTGTCCACCGGTTGCGCCCGTGGCTGGGTGATGGGCCGTTCTTCCTGACCTATGGCGACGGCGTCGCCAACGTGGACCTCGACGCGCTGCTCGCCGCCCACCGGCGGAACGGCACGATTGGCACCATCACCGCCGTGCGCCCGCCGTCACGCTTCGGCGGCCTGGCCTTCGACGGCCACATCGTCACCGAGTTCGTCGAGAAGCCGCAGATTGGCGAGGGGTGGATCAACGGCGGCTTCATGGTGTTCGAGCCGCAGGTCTTCGACTACATGGACGACACGACCAACAGCCTGGAGAAGGACGTGCTCGAGCGGCTCGCCGGGGACCGGCAGCTGTCGGTCTATTGCCACGAGGGGTTCTGGCAGTGCATGGACACGCTGCGTGAGCGCATGATGCTCGAGGAGCTCTGGCAACGCGGCGACGCGCCGTGGAAGGTGTGGGCGTGAGCGCGCCGCTGGCGCGCGAGCGCTGCCTCGCCTGCGACGCGGGCCCGCTCACCGGGATCGTCTCGCTCGGGACGCTGCCGCTGGCCAACGCGTACCCCGCGGCCGACGCGTCCCGCGAAGAGCCGCGGTTCCCGCTCGACGTCGCGCTCTGCCCGGCGTGTTCGCTCGTGCAGCTCCGCCACGTGGTCCCGCCGGAGGACATGTTCTCGGAGTACCTGTACTTCTCGTCGTACTCCGGGTCGATGCTGCGCCACGCCGAGGCACTGGCCACCAGCCTCGTGCAGGGCCGCGGCCTGGGCGCCGACAGCCTGGTCGTCGAGATCGCGAGCAACGACGGCTACCTGCTCCAGTACTTCAAGCAGCAGGGCGTGCCGGTGCTCGGCATCGAGCCGGCCGGCAACATCGCGGCGGTCGCGGAACGCGAACGCGGCATCCCCACCCTCAATGCGTTCTTCGGCCGCGAGCTCGGGACGCGACTCGCCGGCGAGGGCCGTCGAGCCGACGTGATCCTCGGGCTGAACGTCTTCGCGCACGTGCCGGACCCGAACGGGTTCATCGCGGGCGCCCGGGCGATGCTCGAGCCGGGCGGCGTGATCGTCATCGAGGCGCCCTACGTGCGCGACATGGTGGAGAAGGTCGAGTTCGACACGATCTACCACGAGCACCTGTCGTACTTCTCCGTGACGGCGGTGGCGGCGCTCGTGGAGCGGCACGGCCTCGTCCTGGAGGACGTCGTCCGGGTGCCCATCCACGGCGGCTCGCTGCGGCTGACGATCGGGTTCGGCACGGCCCATGGCGCCTCCGCGCAGGCCCTGCTGGACGAGGAGCGTGCGCTCGGCATGCAGGAGGCCGCCTACTACGAGCCGTTCCGCCGCGCGGTCGAAGGCGTGCGGGCGGACCTGACGCGCACGCTGGCCGAGTTGAAGGCGGGGGGCGCGACCATTGCCGGGTACGGCGCGGCGGCCAAGGCCACGATCCTCCTGAACTACTGCGGCGTGGACGACCAGCTCGTCGACTTCGTCGCCGATCGCAACCCGCACAAGCAGGGCCGTCGGATGCCGGGATGCGGCATCCCCATCGTCGATGCTTCGGCCATCGCGGAGCGGCGGCCGGATTACGTGCTGCTCTTCGTCTGGAACCTCGCCGACGAGGTGCTCCGGCAGGAGGCCGCGTATCGCGAGGCCGGCGGGCGGTTCCTCGTGGCGATCCCGAAGGTCCGCGTGCTGTGACGCTGCACGAGACGCGCCTGGCCGGCGTGTTCCTCGTCGATCCGCCGGTGGCCGCCGACGATCGGGGCTGGTTCGCGGAGCTGTTCCAGGCGCGTGCGCTCGCCGCCGCCGGCTGGACCGGCGGGTTCGTGCGCACGGCCCTGTCGCACAACGCGCGCCGCGGCACCCTGCGCGGCCTCCACTTCCAGCGTGCCCCGCATGCCGATGCCAAGCTGGTCACCTGCGTCAGCGGCGCCTTCTTCGACGTCGTCGCCGACATCCGTCCCGGGTCGCCGACCTTCGGCCGCTGGGAAGGCTTCGAGCTGACCGCCGCCAACCGCCGCCTGGTCTTCATGCCGGAAGGAGTGGCGCACGGGTTCCAGACGCTTGCCGACGAGACGACCGTGCTCTATCACATCGGCGCGTACTATGCCCGCGAGGCCGGCGACGGCATCCGCTGGGACGATCCCACGCTGGCCATCGCGTGGCCGCTCGCACCCACCGGCCTCTCGGATCAGGACCGCGGCTGGGGCCCGCTCCGCCCGTGACGCCGTCGCGGGTCCTCGTGACGGGCGCCGGCGGGTTCATCGGCCGCCGCACGCTGGAGCCGCTGATCGCGCGTGGCCATGAGGTGCACGCCGTCACGCGCCGGCCGTTACCGGTGGCGTCGCCACACCTCCACGTCCACGCCGTCGACCTGCACGACCACCGCGCGGCGGCCGCGCTCGTCGAGCGCGTGCGCCCCGAGGTGCTGCTGCATCTCGCGTGGGACGTCACGCCAGGGGCCTACGTCACGTCCCGCGAGAACCTGCCCTGGGTGCAGTCCAGCCTGGCGCTCGTCGACCGCTTCGTGCGCGAAGGGGGGCGGCGGGTGGTCGGCGCGGGGACCTGTGCCGAGTACGACTGGCGCTACGGCTACTGTTCGGAGGCGGTCACGCCCCTCGAGCCCGCCACGCTGTACGCGGCGAGCAAACACGGGCTCGCCGGCATCGTCGGGCGGCTGGCGGCGCAGGAGGGGGTCGGGTTCGCCTGGGGCCGCGTGTTCTTCCTGCACGGGCCCGAGGAGGCGCCGGAGCGGCTCGTCCCGGCCATCGTGCGGGCGGTCGCGACGGGGGCGCCGATGCGCCTGCGCCACCCGGCGCAGGTGCGTGACTACCTGCACGTCGACGACGTGGCGGGGGCGTTCGCGGCGCTCGTCGACGCGCCCGTCGACGGCCCGGTGAACATCGCGTCCGGCGAGGCGGTGAGCCTGGCCACGCTGGCGGCGCACGTCGCCGAGGCGCTCGGCCGCCCGCTGCGGCTCGAGCCGGTGCCGGACGCCGGCGAGGATCGATACCCGTTGGTGGTCGGCGACGTCGCGCGCCTCCACGGGGACGTGGGCTTCACGCCGCGGTTCGGCCTGCGCGCGGGGCTGCAGGACACCGCGGCGTGGTGGGAACGACGACTGGGAACGGCAGGGGCATGACCTACACAATCGACACGGCGGCACAGACGATCGCGGTGCCGGGCGGCGACGGCACGACCGAGATCCCGCTCTACTCGCGCGAGGGCTTCGAGATCCTCTCCCGGCTCTGGCTGAAGGTGGGCTGGAACCAGAAGTACACCTACACGTTCAGCTGGATGGGCCGTCCCGTCATCCAGCTGCCGGACGACATGGTCCGGCTGCAGGAGGTCATCCACGCGGTGGCCCCCGACGTGATCGTCGAGACCGGCGTCGCGCACGGCGGGTCGCTGATCTACTACGCCAGCCTCTGCAAGGCGATGGGCCGCGGCCGCGTCGTCGGCATCGACATCGAGATCCGGCCCCACAACCGCCAGGCCCTCGAGGCGCACCCGCTCTTCGAGTACATCACGCTGGTGGAGGGCAGCTCGGTCGATCCGGCGCTCGTGTCCCGGGTGAAGGGACTCGTCGCGCCCGGGGAGACCGTGCTCGTGCTGCTCGACTCGAACCACTCCCGGGCGCACGTGCGGGCGGAGCTCGAGGCGTACTGGGACATGGTGACGCCGGGCTCCTACATCGTCGCGACCGACGGCGTGATGCAGGAGGTGGCCGACGCGCCGCGCGGCACGCCGGAATGGCGTGAGGACAACCCGATCTCGGCAGTGCACGACTTCCTGGCCACGCGCCCGGAGTTCGTGCTCGAGCAGCCCGCGTGGCCCTTCAACGAGAGCGAGCTCCGCGAGAACGTGACGCACTGGCCGCAGGCCTGGCTGCGGCGGGTGAAGTGATGGCGGCCGACGGTTTCTGGCGCGCGCGCCGCGTGCTCGTGACGGGCGCGAGTGGCGTGGTCGGCTCGTGGGTGGTGAAGCAGCTGCTCGAGCGCGGCGCGACGGTCGTCGCGCTGGTCGTGGACCTGGATCCCCAGTCGGAGCTCGTCTCGGGCGGCGACGTGTCCCGGATCAAGATCGTCTACGGCGCGCTCGAGGACTACGGTGCGGTGGAGCGCGCGATCGGGATGTGGGAGGTGGACACGGTGATCCACCTGGGCGCGCAGGCGCTCGTCGGCCCCGCCGTGCGATCGCCGCTCACGACCTTCGAGGCGAACATCCGCGGCACCTACCACGTGCTCGAGGCCTGCCGGGCCCATCGCGAGGTGGTGACGGCGGTGGCCGTCGCGTCGAGCGACAAGGCCTACGGTGCGGCCGACGTCCTGCCGTACACCGAGGACACGCCGCTGCGCGCGCGGCACCCGTACGACGTCTCGAAGGCGTGCACGGACCTGCTCGCGCAGAGTTACCACGAGACATACGGCTTGCCGGTGAACGTCGCGCGCTGCGGCAACATCTACGGCGGCGGCGACCTCAACTGGAGCCGCATCGTGCCGGGCACCATTCGCTCGCTCGCCCGCGGCGAACGGCCGATCGTGCGCAGCGACGGCACGTTCGTCCGCGATTACCTCTTCGTGAAGGACGCGGCCTCCGCCTACCTCGCGCTCGCCGAGGCCGCCGCCGGCGGCCGCGCCGGCCATGCCGTCAACTTCAGTGGCGACGCGCGGCGCACGGTGCTCGAGGTCATCGCGGCGATCCAGGACGTGATGGGACGCGCCGACCTCGTGCCCGACATCCGGGGCACGGCGCGCGCCGAGATCCGCGAGCAGTGGCTCGCCGCCGACAAGGCGCGCACGCTCCTGGACTGGACGCCACGGACGTCCTTCGAGGCCGGCCTGCGCGAGACGGTCACCTGGTACCAGGCATGGTTCGAGCGATGGGGGAGGGCATGACGGCCTGTCCGGTCTGCGGCGCCACCGATGCGGTGGTCACGGTCACCCGGGATCCGCTCCCGACGATGCAGAACTACGTGTACCGGACGCGTGAGGCGGCGCTCGGCGCGAAGCGGGGGGTGCTCACCCTGTCGGTCTGTCCCCACTGCAGCTTCGCGTGGAACGGCACGTTCGATCCCGCGCGCCTCGACTACGACGCCGGGTACGACAACGCGGTGCCCTCGGCGGTGATGGCGGCGTACTACGAGGAGATTGCCCGCTATCTCGGCGAGAAGTACGACCTGGCGCGCGGCTACCTCGTGGACATCGGCTGCGGCAACGGCACGTTCCTCAAGGCCGCGGCGCGGGTCTGGCCCGAGTGCCGGGGCCTCGGGGTCGACCCGGCGCTGCCGGGTGACTCGACCGAGGCCGATGGCCGCGTCCGGCTGGTGAAGGGCGTCTTCCACGACGACCTGCTCGAGGACGTGCCGTCCCTCTTCGTCTGCCGTCACGTGCTGGAGCACATCCCGCAGCCGGTGCCCTTCGTCCGCGACCTCCGCGACGCGCTCGGCGACCGCGCCGGCGTGCCCCTCTTCGTCGAGGTGCCCGATGCGGGGTGGATCGTCCACGAGCAGACGTTCTGGGACTTCTGCTACGAGCACTGCAACTACTTCAGCCCGGCCAGCCTCGGCTCGGTCCTGGCCCGCGCCGGTTTCGCGCCGACGGCAACGCGCGTGGCCTTCGGCAACCAGTACCGGTGGATGGAGGCGGTCGCTGCCGAGCCCGCGACGCCTGCGCCCGACGAGGCGGCCGCGGCGTTCGTCAGCGCCCTTCAGGCCTACGCGGCCGGCGAACGCCAGCGGATCGCCGAGACGCGGGCCCGGCTCGAGGCCCTCAAGGCGTCCGGGATGCGGACGGTCGTCTGGGGCATGGCCACCAAGGGCGTGATCTTCTCGCTGCTGGTCGATCGCGACGCCGGTGGGCTGCTCGACCTGGCCGTGGACGTCAACACGAACAAGCAGGGGTGCTTCGTCCCGCTTTCGGGGCGCCGGATCGACGCGCCCGACGCACTGCGGACCGCCGAGGGGCGGCTCGCGGTGCTGGTGATGAACACCAACTACCTGGACGAGATCCGGCGCACATGCGCCGCGATGGGTGTCGAGGCGGCGTTCTTCGACGCCGCCGTGCAGGCGGTCTGAGTCGGTGCGCATCCTCGTCATCGGCGCAGCGCCGGCGGTGGCCGGCCAGCTCGAGGCCGCGGCCGCCGCGGCCGGCCTCGCGGCCGGCGTGCTCCGCGTAACCGCGACGCCGACGCGCGGAGCCGACTGGGTGCTGGTGCCCGGGGCCACCGAGCGGGTGTCAGCGCTGGCGGCCACCGGTCTGCCGTCGGTGCGGGTGATCGAGGTGCCGGCGCTCGCGACACCCGCGCTCACGGCGGAGCAGGTCGCGGCGGTGGCCGAAGGCCTGGCGCGGATGCAGGTGATCGGCCGGGCGCGTCCCCTCGAGTCGCGCGCCGGCGTGGCGTGCGCCGGCCGCGTCATCCGCCGTTTCCGCTCGCGCATCGAGGCGGCCGACGCCGCGGCGCGTGCCCGGGCCGAGGCCGAGCGCGCCGAGGCCAAGGCACGCAAGCGGGCCATCAAGCACGGGCCACAGGCGTCACCGAACGAGCCGCTGGCCTGATCGCCGCTCGCGCCACTCACAGAAGTCATGCCGGAGCGCGTCGTATTCGTGGTGTCGAGCCTGGGGGCGGCGGCGCCGCACCTGGGGCTGCTGCGCGGCCTCGCGGCCCGCGGCGACCGCGTGCACGTCGTCGCCGAGCGGGTCGCGGCCAATGAGGAGCTCACCGCGATTGGCGCCCTCGCGCGGACCACGTCTCGCATCTCGCTCGGGTACGCGCCACCGCCGGCCTCGCCACGCAGGACCCGGGCCGCCGCGGCGGTGCGGTCCGCGATCGACCAGCTGCGACTCCGTGATCGGGCGGTCGATGCCCGGGGACTGTCACTGGCGCGCGACCTGGCTCTCCGCACCTTGACCCGCCTGGAACGCGCGTTGCCCGTCGACCCGGCCGTGACAGAGCTGCTCGACCGGCACCGGCCCGACGTCGTGGTGCTTGCCTCGCCCTTCGAGCACGGAAGCGCGCAGGTCGATTATGCGCGCGCCGCCCACCGTCGCGGTGCCAGCACGCTGGCGCTCACCGCCCGGTGGGACGACCTCGCCTGCGGCGCGCACCTGCACGAACGGCCCGACGCGATCAGCGTGTGGAACCGCGAACAGCGGCGGGAAGCCATCGACCTGCACGGCATGCCTCCGCAACGCGTGAGTGTGCTCGGCGCGCCCGACTTCAACCACCTCTTCGCGGATCCGCCCCCGCGCGCGGAGGTGCTCGCCGCGCTGGGGTTGCCCGTCGATTCCAGGCTCATCGTCCTGTCGGTGGAGGACGCAGTGGCCGCCAATACGGCGTGGGTCGCGGAGTGGCTGCGGGTTCTCCGCACGCACGAAGACGCGCACGTTGCCGGCGCCGCCGTGCTGATCCCGGACGCGGCGTCGATGGCCTTGCCGCCCGCGCTCGGGCCGGTTGCCGTGATGGATGCCCGAGGCGCCCGGCACGGCGACGCCCGGTGGGCCGCAGCCTGCCAGCATGCGGACGCCATCGTCACGACCGGGTTGGCCGCGGCGCTGGACGGCGCGGCCGTGCGGGTGCCGGTGATTGCCCTGGCCCTGCCCGGCAGCGACACGGGGGAGGAGCTCACCCGGTTCGAGGCCCTGCACGGCCGGGGACGCGGCTGGCCGCTCATGGCCACCACCATTGGCGAGTCGATGCGGCACCTGGCCGCCGTGTTCCGCGGTGACGTGTCGACCTTGGCGCTTCGGTCCGCGAGGGCGTACGTCCGTCCGCACGGCCCGGTGCCCGCACCGGAGCTGGCCGCCGCCAAGCGGCTGATTCAGGAAGTCGCCCGATACCCCGCGGCGCGACCCGCGCCGAGGGAAGATCGGGTGGCACGGGCGGCGCTGGCCATCCTCTCTGCGGTGTGGCCAACGGGGAGGCGGCCCGCAAGTACGATGGGGGCGGCTGCGTCTCCACGCGTGCTCGTCGCCACGCCGTCAGCCGCGGCGCTCGCACACCACGCGCCGCTGCTGGCCGCGCTCCGGGAACACGGGTGCGGGCTCGCGGTGACCTACACGCCGGGGCGCGAGCGGCGCGGTCGGCCGTCCGAGCAACTCGAGATCGCCGCGGACGGCACGCGGATCCGCGGCGCCGTCCCGGCCGCGACCGGTGTCTGGGGTGAGGTCGGTGCCGCGCTCGGAGGGCTTGCCACGCTGGTGCCGGTCGTGCCGGCCGTGGAGGAGCCGGTGGCGGACGGCGACTGGAACACCCGCGTGCGCCGGCACCTGCTGCCGGTGGGCTTGCAGGACACCGCTGCTGCCGGCGTCGATGGCGCGTTGCGGCTCGTGCGGCGGCTCGGCCTGCTCGAGCACGCGGTCCCCGTCCCGGCTGGCGCCCGCGGGTTGATGGACACCGAGCGGCCGGACGTGTTGCTCGTCCTGCCCGCGATGGACCTGGTGACGGCGGCCGAGGCGAGCGCCGGCCAGATCGATCTCCTCAAGGCTGCCCGACAGCTTGGCGTGCCGGCAGCGGCCCTGGCATCCGGTGGGGAGCACGGCGTCAATCACGGCCTCCTGCTTGGCCGACCCACGCTGGTGTCGGTCTGGAGCCCCGCCGATCGGCACGCGCTCGCGGCGGCGGGACTGGTCGACGAGGCCGCCGTTGTTGTCAGTGGCGCCACCGCGCTGGAATCGTTCCGCGGGGTGTCCCCGGAGGCCGTCGCGGACCTGCGAACCCAGTGCGGGCTCGATGCGGAACGTGACTACGTCCTGTACGTGGCGTCACCTGGCACGTTTGCCGCGACTCGACAGGAGGTCCGGCTGGCCGACAGCTTCGTTGACGCGCTGCGCACGAGCGGCGACAGCCGGCTGCGGGATCTGGCGGTGGTGATCCGGCCGGCGCCCGGGCGCACCGCCGAGTGGGACGCCTCGGGTATCGCGGACCGCGACGGCGTGGTGCTGTGGCCCACCAGCTACCCGGCCGACGGCCGGGGCGACGACGCGCTCCTCTACGCATCGGTGGCTGGCGCGAGGGCCGTCGTCGGCGGACACGTCACGGCGCTGCTCGGCGCGGTGGCCGCCGGCCGGCCCGCGATTCTCGCGTTGCCGCCCGCGAGTCCTGCCGCCCCGGTGGCGAAGCCGCTCACGTGGCTGCTCCGTGCCAACGGCGGCGGGCTGCGCCACGGCGCGTCCGCGAGCGCGCTCTTGGACGAACTCCGCGAGGCCCTGGCCGACCCGGCCGGCGAGGTCGCGCGGCTCACCGGGTATGCCGGCGAGGCACTCTGGCCGCCGGTGCCGGGCGGCGACGTCGATGCGCTGGCCACCCGCCTCATCAGCCTGCGTGGCCGTGGGCGGGCGCGTTCCCTTGCGGCGCGTGCCGCGGGCCTCGCGCTCCTGCCGGTGGTGCTCCTGCTGGCAGGGGGGGTCGCGGTGCGGGGGCGCATGGCCGGGGACGCGCGGCTCGCGGCGGCGCGCAAGTCGGCGCGGCAATCGCTCCATCACCTGCGCAAGGGCGCCGGGCACGCGGGCCGCACGGGCGGCGAGCGCCTGCGCCGGCTCGCCAGGCAGATCACCCGCATTCCCCGGCAGGCGCGGTACCACGTCGGCACGTTCGTGCGCGGCCGCGGGGTGAAGTGACGACAGAACGACCATGAACAACCTGACCGTCGAGAATCTCGGCAAGTGCTACCACATCAGCAAGTCGGACAAGAACGCGAACGCGTTGCTGCCGAAGCTGTCGTGGCGATCGGTCACCAGCTTCCTGAAGGGCGAGGCGGGGCCGGGGGGGCGGGAGTTCTGGGCGCTGCGCAACGTCTCCTTCGGGGCGGAGCCGGGACGCGTGCTGGGCATCATCGGGGCCAACGGGGCCGGCAAGAGCACGCTGCTCAAGGTCATCGCCCGCGTGACGCCGCCCAGCGAGGGACGCGTGCACGGCGTCGGCCGCGTGGTCTCGCTGCTGGAGCTCGGCGCGGGCTTCAACCCCGACGCGTCGGCGCGCGAGAACGTCTACCTGAACGCCGCGCTGTACGGGATCCCGAAGGCCGACGTCGACCGGAACTTCGACAAGATCGTCGAGTTCGCGGAGATCGGGGAGTTCGTCGAGACGGAGCTGCGGTTCTTCTCGAGCGGC
Organism: Vicinamibacterales bacterium; assembly: GCA_050246635.1. GTDB lineage: Bacteria > Acidobacteriota > Vicinamibacteria > Vicinamibacterales > UBA2999 > JBFWVR01. Next base: position 395,552 of record JBFWVR010000002.1, on the reverse strand, counting down.
ATGTACCTGCGGCTGGCCTTCTCGGTCGCGATCAACATGCAGCCCGACATCCTGCTCGCGGACGAGATCCTGGCCGTGGGTGATCTCGCGTTCCAGGAGCGCTGTCTCGAGCGCGTCGCGGAGCTCGCGCACGACGGCCTGACGGTCCTGTTCGTCTCGCACGACATGGAGGCCATCTCGCGCGTCTGCGACCAGGTGATGTGGATCAACGCCGGGCAGGTCGTGAAGATCGGCGAGCCGGACGACGTGGTGCTGGAGTACCAGAACGCGGCGTGGGCGCGGAACGAGGCCACGGCCGGCGAGAAGGGCCGGCATGAGAACCGCTACGCGGAGCTCATCGGCGCGCGCCTCGTCACCGCCGCCGGCAAGGAGATTGGCGCGGCGCCGCAATCGGAGGACGTCTTCGTGCGCATCCGCTTCGTCGTGCGGAAGCCGAACATCACGATCAAGGCCGGGGTCGACGTCAACTACCGGTCGACGCTGATCTTCCGCAGCATGGAGCCCGAGGCCCACGCGATCGACGAGGCCGGGGGCTACGAGGCCTGGGTCCGCATCCCGGCGCACTTCCTCACCGAGATCGTCTACAGCGTGAACGCCTTCCTCATCGTCGAGCACGAGGGCAAGGAGTCCTCGCTCATCATCTACAAGGCGCTGTCGTTCATGAGCTACTCGACCGCCGAACAGGTGGAGGGGCGGCGCAAGCTCCTCAAGGGGGCCCTGCTCGCCCCGCGCCTGGACTGGAAGCTCCTGACGCCGACGGAGATTCAGAATGCCTGAGACAGCCGTGACCCTCCCGCTGGCCGGCGCCGGCGACCGGCGCAAGGACACGTGGACCATCGAGCCGCAGCGCGCCGGGTTGATCCCGCGCCTGAAGGAGTTCATCCGGTACCGGCGCATCACCTGGTTCCTCGCGTCGCGCAGCGTGAAGCGGATGTACCAGGGCACGGCGCTCGGCAAGTTCTGGCTCTTCGCCCGCCCGCTCTTCCCGATCCTCCTGAGCGGCATGATCTTCGGCAGCGTCGTCGGGGTCGACTCCGGCGAGGTGCCCTACCTGCTGTTCTTCCTCACCGGCGCGGTGACCTGGAACGTGTTCGAGCGCTGCGTGATCTTCATCACGAAGAGCATGAACAGCAGCCGGGACCTGGTGCGGAAGGTGTACTTCCCGCGCCTCGTCATCCCGGTGTCCGGCCTGGGGCCGGCGATGGTCTACCTCTTCATCTACTGCACCCTGTACCTGCTGGGGATCACCTTCTACCTGATCGCCCACCACCGCTGGTACCTCCGGATGGACCTCGGCCTGCTGATGGCCCCGGTGGCCCTGCTGCTGGCGATCACCTGCGCGATCTCGATCGGCCTCTGGACCTGCGTGCTGCAGACGCGGGCCCGCGACGTGCAGATGGGCATCCGCTACGTCATGCGCTTCTGGTTCTACCTGACGCCGGTGATCTACCCGGTGTCGATGGTGCCCGAGAACTACCGCCACCTGGTCTACCTCAACCCGATGGCCGGCTTCATCGAGGCCTTCAAGTGGGCCACGATCGGCGCCGGCTCGGAGCTCAACCCCATGGCCCTCGGCATCAGCACGGGGGTCATGCTCGTCGTGCTCACCGGCGGCCTCATCTACTTCGACCGGATGGAAGGCTCGTCGGTCGACCAGCTGTGAGGGAGCGCGCCCGCATGGATCTCGAGTCGATACGCGATCTCCAGCTGCTCGACGCGCTCGAGCAGGACTCCGCGCTGACGCAGCGGACGCTCGCGGCGCGCCTGGGCATCGCGCTCGGGCTGACGAACCTGTACCTGAAGCGCCTGATCCGCAAGGGCTACATCAAGAGCGTCTCGGTCCGCCCGAACCGCCTGATCTACCTGATCACGCCGCGCGGGCTCACGCGCAAGGCGCGCCTGACGATGGAGTTCATGCAGTACTCGCTGGATCTCTACCGCGACGCGCGCCGCCACGTGCGGCAGAACCTCGACGGCCGCGTCGGCCGCCAGAAGCGCGTGGCCATCTACGGCACCGGCGAGGCCGCCGAGCTCGCGATGCTGGCCCTCCACGAGCTCGGCCTCGAGCCGGTCGTGGTCTTCGACGCCGAGGCCGGTGAGCGCTTCTTCGGGCGGCCTGTTGTCCCGATTGCCGACCACGCGAGCGTCGCCTTCGACACGCTCATCGTGGCGGCCCTGCACAAACCCAAGAAGGTCGTCCAGGAGCTCGTGCGCCAGGGCGTGCCGCGGCGCAAGCTCCTGCTGCTGCGGACCGACGTGGCCACCGAACGGCCGCTGCCCGCCGCCTCCGCGCGATGAGAGTCCTCTTCGTCATGCGGCATTCCGGCTACGTCCGGAACTTCGAGTCCGCGATCCGCCTGCTCTGCGACCGCGGGCACCACGTGCACGTGGGCTTCCAGGCGCGCATGCCGCACTGGCTGCTCGACTCGACCGACATCGGGCGACAGCTGTCGGCGCAGTACCCGACGTTCTCGCAGGGCATCGTGCCGCTGCGCGAGGACGGGTGGGGCATGCTCGGGCAGGAGGTGCGGCTGGTGCTCGACTACCTCCGCTACCTCACGCCGATGTACGCACGGGCGCCGAAGCTGCGACGGCGCGTCGAGCGGGAGATCCCGGCCAGCTACCTGGCCTGGACGCGCCGCGGCCCGCTGGCGCGTGCGGCGCTGAAGCCGATCCTCGAGGCCGCCGACCGGGCCATCCCGACCGACCCGGCCATCGACGCGCACGTCCGCGAGCTCCGGCCCGACCTCGTGCTCGTCACGCCCCTGATGGAGCCGGGATCGCCGCAGGCCGACTACGTGCGCAGTGCTCGCGCGGCCGGTGTGCCGGCCGTGCTGTGCGTCGCCAGCTGGGACAACCTGACCAACAAGGGACTCATCCACGACCCGGTGGACCTGGTGACCGTCTGGAACGACGCGATGCGTGACGAGGCCGTCCGGCTCCACGGCATTCCCGCGGACCGCGTGGTCGTCACCGGCGCCCAGCCCTTCGACCACTGGTTCGACTGGCAGCCCGCGGGTACCCGCGAGGCCTTCTGCGCGCGCGCGGGCCTGGCGTCGGCGGATCCCTACCTGCTGTACCTCTGTTCGTCGAAGTTCGTCGCCCCCGACGAGGCGGCCTTCGTCCGCCGGTGGGTGGAGCAGTTGCGGGCCTCCTCGTCCGAGCGGCTCCGGCGCGCCGGCGTGCTCGTGCGGCCGCACCCGCAGAACGCGAAGCAGTGGCAGGGCTTCGACCGCTCGGGCCTCGGCGACGTGACGATCTTCCCGGCAGCCGGCGCCGCGCCCGTCGACGCCGCGACGCGCGGCGACTACTTCGAGTCGATCTACCACTGTGCCGCCGCGGTGGGCGTGAACACGACAGCCGAGATCGAGTGCGCCATTGTCGGCCGGCCGGTGTTCACGCTGCTCGCCCCGGAGTTCCGCGACACGCAGGAGGGCACGATCCACTTCGAGCACCTGCGCCAGGCCAACGGCGGCCTGGTGCAGGTGGCCGCGTCGTTCGAGGAGCACCTGTCGCAGCTCGACGCCGAGCTCGCCTCGCCCGGTGCTGGCGCCGATCGGTGTGGCCGGTTCGTGGATGCGTTCGTCAGGCCCTTCGGCCGCGGCGAGCCCGCCACGCCTCGCCTGGTCGACGCGCTCGAGCGCCTGGCGGCCCGGCCCAGGGCGCCGGGCGCCCGGCCCCCGGCCTGGGCCACGGCGGTGCGGCCGGCGCTGCGGCGCCGGGCGGCGCAGCTCGAGGCGCAGGCGAACGCGGCCGAGCGCGCGAAGGCGGAACGCGATGCCGCCCGGGCGCGGCGGGAGGCGGCCAAGCAGGAGCGCATCGCGAAGAAGCTCGCCGAGAAGACCCGGCAGGAGGACGAGCGGCGTGCCCGCGAGGCGCGCAAGGCGGCCGCCAGCCGCGAGGAGCGGCTGACCGAGCTCGCGGGCAGCTACGGGGCCCTGTCGCACGCGGAGCGTGTCCAGTTCTTCGAGCGGATCGTCGACGGCATTCCATCCGAGCTCTGGTTCGAGCTGCAGCGGGCCAACGCCGAGCGGCTCGACTTCCCGGATGCGGAGATCCGGATGCGGGTCACGTCGAAGGCCGAGCGGGTCCGCCTGCGCGCCTGCGCGAAGGAGCCCTGGACGGTCGCCTGGATCCGGCAGTTCCGGCCCGACGAGGTCTTCTACGACATCGGGGCGAACGTCGGGGCCTACTCGCTGGTCGCGGCGGCCAACCCCGCCGGCGGCGCGCGGGTCGTCGCGTTCGAGCCGAGTTATCCCAACGTGAACGCCCTCTGCGCGAACGTGGTGCTCAACGACCTGGCGTCGCGGATCACGCCGCTGCCCGTCGCGCTCGCGGACGCGAACGCCGCGAGTGTGCTCAACCTCATCGGCCTGGCGCCCGGCGGCGCCCGGCACACGCTTGGCGCCGGCGCGCCTGGCGAGGCGCCGACGGTGTACCCGCAACCGGTCCTCACGTTCCGGCTCGACGACCTGGTCGAGCAGGCCGCGCTGCCGCTGCCGAACCACATCAAGCTCGACGTCGACGGCGGGGAGTTCGCCGTGCTGGGCGGTGCCGCGCGGGTCCTGGCGTCGCCCGGCCTTCGCTCGGTGCTCATCGAGATCAGCACCGAGCTCTCGGATGCCGTCACCGGCGCGCTCGAGGGGCACGGCCTGCACCTGCAGTCCAGGGTTCGGGTCCGGAACAAGGCAGGCGAGTACCGGGTGTGGTACGGCCTCTTCACCCGGCCCGGCGCGCCGATGGACCTCGAGCTCGCGTCGGGCGACGAGGTCGTGGCGCGGTGAAGGGCGTCCAGCACCCGTGAAGATCCTCTTCGTCATGCGCAGCACGGTGTACGTGCGCAACTTCGAGTCGACGCTTCGGCTCCTGGCTGCGCGTGGCCACACGGTGCACGTCGCCGCGGCGCCACACAAGAGCGGAGCCGACGGGGGACTCGCCGATCGGCTTGCGCAGGCATGCACGGGGATCACGACCGGGCCGGTTCCCGCGCGCAGGCCGCACGGCTGGAGCCTGCTCGGGGAAGCCGTCCGCCGGGGCATCGACTACCTGCGGTACCTCGGGCCGGAGTACGCGACCGCCCCGAAGCTGCGGGCGAGGGCCGAACGCACGGCGCCACCATTCGTCCGGCGTCTCCTGGCCGTGCCCGGCGTGGCGTCGCCGCGCGGACGCGCCGCTCTGGCCGGTGGACTGCGGTGGATCGACGCCGCGTTGCCGACCGATCCGCAGGTGGATGCCTGGGTGCGCGACCAGGCGCCAGACCTGCTGGTGGTCACGCCGCTCGTCGAGCCGGGCAGTCCGCAGTCGACCTACGTCCGGAGCGCGCGCGCCGCGGGCGTGCCCGCGGCCCTCTGCGTGTACAGCTGGGACAACCTGACGAACAAGGGGCTCATTCACGACACGCTCGATCTCGTGGCCGTCTGGAACGAGGCGATGCGGCACGAGGCGACGACGCTGCACGGCGTGCCCGCCGACCGGATTGTCGTGACCGGGGCGCCCGCCTACGACCAGTGGTTCACGTGGCAGCCGGCGCGCGATCGCGAGGCGTTCCTCGCCGCCGCGGGCCTGCCCGCCGGCCGGCCGTACCTCCTGTATCTGTGCTCGTCGCGGTTCATCGCACCGGACGAGGCGCGGTTCGTGCGCCGGTGGATCACGGCGCTGCGCGAGCGGTCCGCCGTGCTGGCCGGGCTGAGCGTGCTGGTGCGACCGCACCCGCAGAACACCGAGGCCTGGGACGGCGTGGACCTCGGTGATCTCGACGCGGTGAGTGTCTGGCCGCGCGTGGGAGGCAACCCGATCGACGCCGGGTCGCGTGCCGACTACTTCGAGTCCATCTACTACAGCTCCGGTGTCGTGGGCGTGAACACCAGCGCCCAGATCGAGAGTGGCATCGTCGGGCGCCGGGTGTTCACGCTGCTGGACGAGGAGTTCCGCGACACACAGGAAGGCACGCTGCACTTCCATCACCTGACGGGTGTCAGCGGGGGGCTGTTGGCCGTGGCGCGCGACATGGAGACGCACGTCGCGCAGCTCGAGGCCGAGGTCCTGGCACCGTCGGCCCCCGGCCCATCGGCCTTCGTCGAGGCCTTCGTGCGGCCGGCTGGGCTGGCCGAGCCCGCCACGCCCCGGCTCGTCGTCGCGCTCGAGGCCACGGCCGCCGGTCCGCGCCCGGCCCCGCCGCGGCCTGGCGGGGGGACGACGATCGTCCGCAACGCGCTGCGCGGGCTTGCCGAGCAGTACGAGCGGGCCGAACGCGATCGCCTGGCGCGTGACACACGCCGTCCCGCGAAGAAGGCCGGCAGGCCGGCGGCGCGGAAGGCCGGCGGCCAGGATGAGCGTGACCGCGCGCGGCAGGCGCGTGAGGCACGCCGTGCCCGGCGGCTGGCCGACCAGGAGCAGAAGGCGGCGGCCAGCGAGGCGGCAGCCCGCGCGCGGGACGAGGCGGCCGCGCGCGCGTGCGACAACTACCGGATCGCCCGCGAGCACGTGTGTCGCATGTCGGCGCCGGAGCAGGAGCGGTCCGCGGACGAGCTGCGGGCGATTGCGGTGCTGGCGGCGCTCCGCGACACCGCGCCGCCGTCCTGGTCGGAGCTGCGGCGGCTGGGCGCCGCGGCCGAGGGCGCAGACCCGGGCCGGTACGACGCGGCGGGCGAGGCCCGCAAGCGCTTCTTCCTCGATCAGGGACGGCTCCTGAAGGTCGGCACTCCGGCGCTCCTCGTGCCCGAGCCGCCGCTGCTCGGCGGGTTCGGGTTCGCCGCGGAGTCGGACGACGGCGAGCGGCTGTTCAACGACGAGACGCTCGGGCATTTCGAGGTGCTGTCGGCGCTCGAGTGTGGGGCCGTGCTCACGCCGTTCGCGGAGCCCGGCGCGGCCCCGGTGTTCTGGCAGCCCGGCGCCCGCTGGGCCGGCCTCGCCTATCACGTGAAGTCCGTGTATCCGCACGCCACCTACGTGATCACCGCCGCACCCGAACTGCTCATCGCGTCGGCGACCTACCTCATGACCCTCTTCCCGGGCGCGCGCGTGCGGTTCCATGACGAGGTGCCGGGCGCCGCGTTCTGGCGTGACCTGTCGGGCTGCGACTTCGCGTTCGCCACCGAGGCGGCCCTGGCGGACGCGCCGGCCGGGGCCGGTCTCGACGTGGCGCTCGACACGCGGTACCTCGAGCGCACGTCCCCGGCGGCACGCGAGGCGACGGTCGAGGCCGCGCACCGGATGGGCGTGCGCTATTTCTATTCGCTGGGGCCGCGCGACCACGAGCCTGCGGACGGCGGGCCGCCGCTCGATGCGGTGCTCGCGCGCCGGTTCTGGATGTACGAGCTGCCCGTGCCGCGGTATGACGGCATGCCCGTCCTGCATGGCTTCCGTGGCACCGGTGACGGGGTCGAGCGGGTCCACCGCCTGGGCTGGCGGAGGCGCGCCGCGTGACCGGCTCGCCTCGTGTCGTGCTCGCCCTGCCCGCCTACAACCGGGCGGACGCGCTGCCGGAGACGGTCGAGTCGCTCCTCGCGCAGACCTTCGAGCGCTTCGCGCTCGTCATCGAGGACGACTCGACGACCGACGATCTGGGCCGCGTGGCATCGGCGTATGTTGCGTCGGATGCCCGCCTCACCTACGAGCGCAACCCGCGGCGCCTCGGCATGATTGCCAACTGGCGGCGGTGCTACGCGCGCGCCCGCGCGCTCCACCCGGACGCCGAGTACTTCGCCTGGGTCAGCGATCACGACGTGTGGCATCCCCGCTGGCTGGAGGCGCTCGTCGCCGAGCTCGACGCCCACCCGGACGCCGTCCTGGCGTATCCGCAGGCGCTGCGGCGGCGCGAGCACCACCGGCCGGAGATCAACAGGGGGTTCGAGACGAGCGGGCTGGACGATCCGCACGCGCGCCTCCGCAAGGCCTCCGTCCAGATGATGGCCGGCAACATGATCTACGGGTTGTTCCGTGCAAACGCCCTCGGCCGTGCGGGCGTGTTCCGGCGCGTGCTGATGCCCGACCGCCAGGTGCTGCTCGCGCTGTCGCTGCTCGGGGAGTTCCGGCAGGTGCGGGAGCTGCTCTGGTACCGCGAGATCCGGAAGGGGTTCAGCAAACAGCGGCAGCGGGACTCGCTCTTCGGCGGGCCGGCCCCTATCCAGACCTACCTGCCGACGCACCTGACGCACGCCGCCGTCCTGGCGTGGGATTTCGGGGTGTGCGGGCGCGGCCGCCCGGCCATCGGCCGCGCGCGATCACTCCAGGCGGCAGCGCTGCAGTGGTGGACATCGGTCGAGCGTGACCTGCGCACGGCGGTCAGGCTGCTGGACGAGCGGTTCCCCGGGTGGGTGCGCCGTCGCCCGGCCGAAGGCGGACGGGCATGAAGATCCTGTTCGTGCTCGGCGCGACGAGCCGCATCCGCAACTTCGAGCAGGCGATCACGATCCTGGCCGGCCGGGGCCATACCCTGCAGCTCACCGGGCGGCCACGCAAGGGACGGTTCGCGCTGCCCAGGCAGTTCTCGGTGAAGGGCGTCACCGCGCGCGAGAACCCGACGACACGCAGCGACGCGTGGCGTCCGTACGTGGAGGGCCTCCGCGGGGCCCGCGACTACCTGCGGTACCTCGGGCCGGAGTTCGACCAGGCGACCCGCCTGGTGCGGCGGGCCTACGAGATCGCCCCGACCGGGTTCGCGCTGTTCTGCCGGAACCACGCGTGGGTCCGGCGACATGCGCGACGGCTGGCGGGTGTGCTCGCCTACGCCGAACGCCTCATTCCGAGCGACCCGGCGATCGAGCAGTTCGTTCGCGACGAGAACCCCGACCTGATGCTCGTCACGCCGCTCGTGACCTTCGAGTCGTACCAGACGGACTACGTCAAGGCGGCGCACCGCCTCGGGATCCCCGTCGGGTTCCTGCCCTTCAGCTGGGACAACCTGACGAACAAGGGCCTGATGCGGGTGCACCCGGACCGCGTCATCGTCTGGAACGAGGTGCAGCGCCGCGAGGCCGTGGAGCTGCACGGGGCGCGGCCCGACGCGGTGGCGATCGCAGGCGCCGCGCGCTTCGACGAGTTCTTCGCCCGGGTGCCGGCGACGAGCCGCGACGCGTTCTGCGCGCAGTACGGCCTGGATCCGCGGCGGCCGTTCGTCCTCTACCTGGGATCGTCGCAGCTCACCGGCCCGAACGAGATGGAGCTCGTGCGCCAGTGGGTCGAAGCCACGCGCCAGTCGCCCGACGCGGCGGTCCGCGAGTGTGGCCTGCTGGTGCGTCCGCATCCCGCCCTCCGAGCGTCGTGGACCACCGTCGACTTCACGTCGCTCGGCAACGTCGCGCTCTCACTCGACGCAAGCCGCGGCGCCGACCAGGAGCTCTTCGACTCCCTGTATCACGCGCACGCCGCCGTCGGGCTCAACACGAGCGCGATGCTCGAGGCCGCCATCGTCGGCCGGCCCGTGCTGACGCTGTTGATTCCGGGCTTCGACGAGGGGCAGGTCGGCACCATCCACTTCCGCTACCTCGTCGAGGCCTTCGGCGGCCTCGTCCAGCCGGCCGCGTCCTTCGAGGAACATCACCGGCAGCTCGCGCCCCTGCTGGCCGGGGAGCCGCAGGTGTCGGCCCGCAGTCGCGCCTTCGCCGAGCAGTTCCTGCGGCCGCGCGGAATCGCGCAGCCGGTCTCGCCGATCCTCGCCGACGAGATCGAGCGGGTCGGCGCCCTGCGCAAGTCGCCGCGACGGTTCACGCCGCCCTGGCATCCGCCGTTGCGCTGGGCGTTGCGTGCCTGGCTGCGCCGCCAATACGCGCACGCGGGCGGGCAGTCCGCCCCGGACACGAGTCCGGTGGCGACCAACATGTCCCTGCGGCCGGTCCGCACCGCACTGGAGGAAATCCGCGAGTCCTCGGGGCCGGTCTTCATCGGGCCGTGGCTCGACGACATCCGGCTGGAGTTGCTGTACTGGATTCCGTTCGTCCGGTGGGCGGTGCAGACCTACGGCATCGCGCCCGATCGCCTGACGGTGGTCTCGCGGGCGGGCGCGCGGGACTGGTACGGCGCCCTCGCGCCACGGTACCTGGATGCCCGTGAGCTGTTCCGTGGCCGCGAGTTCGACGAGGGCCTGAGCCGCACCGTTCCGCAGAGCCAGCAGAACCCGAAGCAGGCCGTGATGTACCCGTTCGATGAGGACATCCTCCAGCGGGCGGCCGCCATGATGGACGTGACCGACTACCAGTCACTGCACCCGCTGATGTTCTTCCGCGTGCTGCAGCGCATCCACAGTGACCGCGAGCCGGCCCGCCTGCTGGAGGTGCTGCGGCACGAGCGCCTGCCGGCCCCTGCGGCACCGGCGGCGACCGGCCGCGTGGTCGTGGCCACGCCGGACGAATCGGGCGCCGGGCCGGCGGCGCTCGCGACACGCGTGGCTGGCGGCCGTGCGATCGTGCGGCTCGATGGCACCGAGGCGCTCGAGGCTCAGGCAGGTGCACTCGCAGGGGCGCACGCCTTCGTCGGGCCGTACGGCGATCTGGCCGTGTTGGCCGCCGCCCAGGGCACGCCGGCCTATGCCGTCCTCCACGAGACCCTGCCGGCCGAGGAGGCCGGCGTGATTGCGGCCGTCTGCGCGAGGGGCACGTGGGCGCCCCTTCAGCTGGTGCCGGTCGAAGACGCCGCGGCGTTCCCGCCCCGGGAGGCCGCCGAGGAGATGCGATGACGTCAGACGGCAAGCAGGATGCAGTGGACGCCGCCCCGGCCGCGCCCGCCAAGGAGAAGCGGCCGCGGGATCCCGCGCTCTGGATCCACCGGCCGATGGAGAAGTACCGCAAGGGCAAACACGCGCTGGCGTTCCGGCCCGACCAGGATTTCTTCCGGCTGGCCGATCCAGTGGTCAAGTCCGGGCGGACCCTCCTGGGCTACGACCGGCTGTATGTGTTCTGGCAGGCGATTCGCAACGTGCACGACCTGCCGGGCGCTGCCGCCGAGATCGGGTCGTTCCGCGGTGGCTCGGCGTTCTTCATCGCGAGCTGTTTCCAGGAGATGTGCGGCGGGGAGGTGCCCGTGCACGTGTTCGACACGTTCGAGGGGCACCCGGGGGAGAAGATCACCGAGCACGATCCCTTCCACACCGCCGGGCAGTTCGGCGCCACCAGCTACGACGACGTGCGGGAGTACCTCTCGGCGTTCACGCAGCTGCAGGTCCACAAGGGCGAGGTGTCGCGCTCGCTGCCCGGCCTGCCCGAGTCGGCCTACCGTCTCGTGCACATCGACACGGACCTGTACGAGCCGACGCTGGACTGCCTCGACTACTTCGCGCCCCGCATGGTGCCGGGTGGCGTCTTCGTCATGGACGACTACGCGTCGGGAAAGTGCCCGGGCGTGCCCAGGGCCACGGTCGAGTTCCTCGAGCGCACGCCCGGCTTCCAGGCCTGGGACATGCGCACCGAGCAGCTCATGCTGGTCAAACGGTGAAGTACCAGCCTCTCGATCACATGCCGGTGCTCGCCGGGCTGCTGGCCGGCGCCGGCCTGAAGTTCGTGGACGTCGGCGGGCGCGGGGCGGCGGTGCCGCAGCTCCTGCCGTTCGCGCCCGTCGCCGACTACTTCACGTGCGAGCCTGACGCCCGTGAGGCCGAGCGGCTCCGCGAGACGCTGGCGCAGGAGGTCCCGTGGCGGTCCGTCACGGTGATCACCGACGCCATTGCCGGGCAGGAGGGAAGCGGGCAGCTCTACCTCACCGCCAACCCGGGCATGGGATCGCTCCTGCCCCCCGATCCCGAGGTCGTCGGCCGCTTCTGCCTCGCGCGCGACTTCGAGTACTCCGGCGTGGCCACGGTGCCCACCACGCGCCTCGACACCGCCGCCGCGCGATACGGGTTCGAGGACGCCTGTTTCCTGAAGCTCGACACCCAGGGCACGGAGCTCGAGATTCTCCAGTCGGGGCCCCGCCTGCTGGGCAGCGTCATGGGCATCTACGTGGAGGCGCTCTTCCACCCCTTCTACAAGGGACAGTCACTGTTCGCCGACATCGACGCCTTCCTGCGCGCCGAGGGCTTCGGCCTCTTCGGCCTCTACCGCACGCTGCTGCGGCGCCACGGCTATCGCAAGGACGCCTATTCGCGACGGGTGCCGACCTGGGCGCACTGCCTCTACCTGCGGGAGGCGGATCCAGGGACCGCGGACGCGACCGTCGCGTCCAGGCGCCTGGCGCAGCAGATCATGCTGGCGCTGGCCTTCAAGCATTTCGATGTCGCCGCCGAGCTCGCGGCGCGCGCCGCGGGCGCGGGCCTGCCGGATGGCGAGCCGTGGACGCACGTGGCTGAGGAGGTCCGCCAGTCCATCGAGGCGCAGACGGAGCGCCTGGTCCGGAAGCAGCGGCGCAAGGCGGAGGATCCGGATCCCGACGCCGCGCGGGCCCAGCTCCTCAATCGCGCGTATCGCGACAACCGTTATGCCGACTGACCGCGCCCCCGGCGCGACCGTGCCATGAAGATCCTGTTCGCCGCCGGGCACTTCGGCTTCCTGCGCAACTTCGAGAGCGGGCTGCGCGAGCTGGCGGCGCGTGGTCACCGCATCCACCTGGTCGCGGATCGCCGCGACAGCCTCGGCGGCATGCGCACCGTGGAGCGGCTGGCCGCGGCCTACCCGGACGCCTTCACGTGGAGCGTCGTCGCCCCACCCAAGACCCACGTCTGGCGCGCGCTGGGAACCGGCTTCCGCCTGTCGCTCGACTACTGGCGGTACCTGGATCCGCAGTACGACGCCGCGCCGGCGCTTCGCGGCCGCGCGTCGGAACAGGTGCCGGCGTTTGCCGCGCCGCTGGCGAAGCTGCCGCTCGCCCGCGTCGGGGCCATTCGCGCCGTCCTGGCCCGGGCCATCCGCATGTGCGAGCGTTCGCTGCCGCCCAGCCCCCATGTGGACCAGGTGCTGGACGAGGTCGCGCCCGACGTCGTCGTCGTGACGCCGCTGCTATACTTCGGCTCGCAACAGGTGGACTATGTCCGTGGCGCGAAGCGCCGCCACCTGCCGACGATGCTGGCGGTCGGGAGCTGGGATCACCTGACGACGAAGGGGCTCATCCACGAGATCCCGGACGCCGTCACTGTCTGGAACGAGGCGCAGCGCGTGGAGGCCGGACGCTTCCACGGCGTGGCGCCGGGCCTCGTGCGCGTCACGGGCGCGACGGCCTACGATCACTGGTTTGACGCCGAGCCGTCGCTGGATCGTGCGGCGTTCTGCGCGCGGGTGGGCCTGCCGGCCGATCGCCCGATCCTGCTGTACCTCTGCTCCTCGCCGTTCATCGCCCCGTATGAGGTCGGCTTCGTGCGGTCGTGGATCGAGGGCATCCGCGGGAGCGCCGACCCGGCACTGCGTGAGGCCGCGCTGCTGATCCGTCCGCACCCCCAGAACGCGGAGCAGTGGCGGTCGGTCGATCTCTCCGGCTATCCGGACGTGGCGATCTGGCCGCGTGAGGGCGCCAACCCGGTCGACCAGGAGGCGCGCAACGACTACTACCACTCGATGTTCTACAGCGCGGCCGTCGTCGGCGTGAACACGAGCGCGCTCATCGAGTCGGGCATCGTCGGCCGCCCGGTCTACAGCATCCGTGCCGCGGAGTTCTCGGCCACCCAGGAAGGCACGCTGCACTTCCAGCATCTGAAGGGCGTCAGCGGTGGCCTGCTGACCGTCGCCGACTCGGTGGCGCAGCACTGCGAGCAGCTCTCCGCGTTCCTGGCGAGCCCCGAACAGGGGACGCAGGGGCGGCGGGCGTTCATCGGATCGTTCGTGCGGCCGCAGGGCCTGGACGTGCCGGCCTGCCGGGTCTTCGCCGACGTCGTGGAGTCGTTGCCCACGGCGCCGCGCCGGGCGCCTCGCGCCCCGGCCCTCGCCGGCCTGGTCCGGCGGATCCTGTATCCGGTCGCCGTCGCGGCACAGGCCGCGGCACGGCGTCCGGCGCGCCGGCCGACGGCCGATGGCGAGAAGCCGCGCGCGCGGCGTGTGCTGTTCGTCATGTCGTCACCGGAGTACCTCCGGTTCTACGACCAGACGCTGCGATACCTCGCGGCCGGCGGCACCGAGGTGCTGGTGGCGGTCAACGCGCAGCGCGAGGGGAAGCCCGTCCGCATCGAGCAGTTCGCCGGCGGCGGGGACGGCATCCGCTTCGCGGGCATCGTGCCGCCGCGGGGGGACCGCTGGTCCGGTTTCGCCGACGCGGTCCGCGGGACGATGGACTTCGTGCGGTACCTCGATCCGCAGATGCGCGACGTGCCGGTGCTGCGCGCGCGCATGAAGCGCAAGTGCCTGCCGCGGGCGCTGCAGTGGCTCGACCTGGTGCCCGGCCTGCCGCGCCCGCTCGTCCGTGCCCTGCTCGGGGGGCTGGCGGGCCTCGAGCGTGCCGTCCCGGTCTCGGACGCGGTGCTCGGGTTCGTCCACAAGCACGAGCCCGACGCCCTCTGCGTCACGCCCCTCGTCGAGGCGGCCTCGCCGCAGGTGGACCTCGTGCGCGCGGCGGCGGCGCTCGGGGTGCCCACCTGCGCGTGCATCGCCAGCTGGGACAACCTGACGAACAAGGGCCTGCTGCGCGTCCAGCCGGATCTGGTGACCGTGTGGAACGGCCACCAGGCCCGCGAGGCCGCCGACATGCACGGCGTGGAACCGTCGCGGATCGCGGTCACCGGCGCCCAGCCCTTCGACCGCTGGTTCGACCGCGAGCCCAGCCGGACACGCGAGGCCTTCGCGGCGATGCTCGGCCTCGATCCCGCACGGCCGATCGTGCTGTTCACCGGGTCCTCGTTCTTCATCTCGGGCGAGCAGAGCGAGCTGCCGTTCGTGCGCCGCTGGATCGAGGCGCTGCGCCGGTCGCCCGATGCGCGGCTGCGCGAGGCCAACGTGCTCGTCCGCCCGCACCCCTACAACGCGGCGCAGTGGCGCGAGGCCGATCTCTCGGACCTCGGGCCCGCGGCGATCTTCCCGAAGGGCCAGCACAACCCGACCGACGACCAGAACCGCGCCGACTTCTTCGACTCGCTCTACCACTGCGGCGCCGTCGTCGGCGTGAACACGAGCGCGATGATCGAGGCGGCGATCGTCGGACGCCCGGTCCACGCGATCCTGACCCCTGACTTCGCCGGCACGCAGGAGGGCACCGTCCACTTCCGGTACCTCCTGCCCGAGAACGGCGGTTTCCTCCGCGTCGGCCGCACGTTCGAGGAGCACCTCGCCCAGCTCGCCGCGTCGCTGGCCGATCCGGAGTCCGCCAGGGACGAGACCCGGCGGTTCGTCGAGGCGTTCATCCGGCCACGGGGGCTCGAGCGGCCATGTGTGCCGATCCTGGCGGGTACGCTGGCGGAGCTCGCGGCGCGTCCGGCAGCCGCACCTGCCCGAGCGGGCGTGGGCGCGCGGCTGCTGCGGCTCGCCCTGGCCGGCCCCGTGTGGCTGGGCGGCCAGCTCGCCCGGCTGGCCGGACCGGCCGCCCGCAAGGAACGCCGGCTGTGGGCCCACCACCAGCGCAAGCGGGTGTCGAAAGGGCTCAAGGAACTGTCAAAACGCGCGGCCCCGCGCCGACTGCAGAAGGCCGCCTCGAAAGGCTCGGCGCGGGTCGGCGGCGGCATGAGGCGGCTGGGTCGGGGCGCGGCGCGCCGCGCACGCCAGGCGCGCGGACGGCTTGGCGCCCTGCTGCAGGCCCGCTCGGGATCCGGAGACACGCGATGACCAGGAAGCCGCTGTCGCTGCCGTACCGCACGGTGTCGGAGTACGTGCCCGTCGACGTGGCACGGCTGCGTCCGAAGGACTCCTACGCGCAGCTGTTCGCGCGGCGCACGCACACCATCGACGGGCTCATCGCGCGCTACGGCCGGATCCCGGAGGACCTGCTCGTTCCGCGTGCCTGTCCCTCGTGCGGCAGCGACGCCAGCCGCGAGGAAATGGCGAAGGATCACCTGACGATCGTGCGGTGCACGGCCTGCGACATGGTCTACGTCAGCCCGGTCTTCGACGAGGACCACTATCGCGAGATGTACGGCTCGACCGACTACCAGACGATCATGCGGGACCTCGGGGAGTCGAGCCACGAGTACCGCGTGACCCGCTTCGGCGAGGAGCGTGTCGCGACAATGGCGCGGTTCGTCGAGGGCACGGCGCCGTCCTACCTCGACGTCGGCTGCAGCACCGGCTTCGTCGTCGAGGCGGCCCAGGCGCGCGGGTGGCGGGCCTGCGGCATCGACCTGAACACGTCGGCGGTGGCGTTCGGGCGGCAGCGAGGGCTGGACCTGCGCACGGCGGCCCTCGAAGACGCGGGCTTCGAGCCGGCGAGCTTCGACGCGATCTCGCTCTTCGACGTGCTGGAGCACCTCGTGCATCCGGGGGCGACCCTCGAGCGATGCCTCGGGCTGCTGCGCCCGGGAGGGATCGTCTACCTGTACGTGCCGAACTTCGATTCGGCCTCGCGGCTGCTCATGGGATCGGGCGCGCACTTCATCTGGCCGACCCACCACCTCAACTACTACACGCCTGTCACCCTCGCCGCGTTCCTCGAGCGGCACGGGCTCTCCGTGGAGCTCGTGCAGACAGAGGGGCTCGACTTCGTGGACTACCTCTGGCAGCGCCGCGAGCTCCATCACGAGGACACCTCCGCGATGGAGCGGATCGCCGACACGCTGCAATTCCTGGCCAACGCCGGGGGCTACGGGAAGAACCTGCGGATGCTGGCGCGCCTCGCCCGCTGACGCCTCGACACCATGCGGATCCTGTTCGTCATCAAGCAGATGGGCTACATGCGCCACTTCACCAGCGTGGTGGCGACGCTCGCGGCCCGCGGGCACGGCGTGCGGATTGCGGCGCAGGACGGCGTGCTCGAGCTGCCCGAGGCCCTGCAGGACCAGCCGCTCGTCTCCGCGACGACCTGCGACAGCAAGCGCCACGACGAGTGGCGCGACTACGTGAGCCTGCTGCGACGGTCCGGCGACTACCTGCGGTACCTCACCCCGCCGTTCGCCGGCGCACGCAAGCTGCGCGCCCGCGCGTTCGACAAGCTGGCCCGGACCGTCTCGCATGGCTCGCGGGAGCCGGTGCCGGGCGTCGCGGAGCTCGGCCTCGGCCTCACGCCGGCCGAGATCGAACGGTTGCAGGACACCATCCGCAGGCTGGGGAACGCCATCCCGGCGGATCGCGGCATCCAGAAGTGGATCCAGAGCGAGGCGCCCGACCTCGTCCTGATCTCACCCCTCGTCGACATCGGGTCGAGCCAGGCCGACTACGTCAAGGCCTGCCGCGAGCTGGACATCCCGATTGCGTTGCTCCTCTTCAGCTGGGACAACCTCTCGACCAAGGGCCTCATGCACGAGGTGCCCGACCGGCTGCTCCTGTGGAACGAGCTCCAGGCGCGTGAGGCCGTCGACCTGCACGGCGTGCCCCGCGACCGGATTGCGGTGACCGGCGCGCCGCGGTTCGACGACTTCTTCCGCCTCCGGCCGTCGCTGTCGCGGGCGGAGTACGACCGCCTCTTCGGGTTCGACCCGTCCGCGCCGACGATCACCTACCTGGCGTCGTCGAAGTTCATCGCGGAGGAGCACGAGGACCGCTTCATCGCGGGCTGGATCGACGCGGTCCGCCGCACGCCGGGGCTCGAGCGGGCGAACATCCTCGTGAAGGCCCATCCCGACCTGAACCGCGCGTGGGGCGACGAGGGCGAGCGGCTGGCGTGGAAGGCGCGGCACGGCGAGGTGCGGGTGCGCGTCACCCGTCCGTTCGACGCCGAGCGGGCCGTGGTCGTGCGCACGACGTTCTCGGGGGCGCAGTTCCTGTACGAGTGCCTCCACCACGCCGAGGCGGCCGTCGGCCTGAACACGAGCGCCGAGCTCGAGGCGGCCATCGTGGGGCGGCCGGTGCTGACCATCACGGCGCCGGACGAGCTGGCGGACGGGCAGAGTGGCACGCTGCACTTCCACTACCTGCTGCGGGAGCACGGCGGCTTCGTGCAGGCGTCGCCCGACCTGGCCACGCACTGCGCGGCCCTGGCGGCGGCGGTGCGCGGGGAGGTCGACGTCGAGGCGCAGCGCGACTTCGTCCGCAGCTTCATCCGGCCGCACGGCCTCAACGTGCGCGCGACCAAGGTCGCGGTCCACGAGATCGAGCAGACCCTCAAGCTGGCCGAACGCCAGCGCGCGCGTGATGCCAGGCGCGCGGCCGCACGCGCGGCCGCCGAGCGGCCCGCGGCCGAGGCGGCTCCCCCGGCCGGAGAGACGACCGCGGGGGACACCGTGATGCTCGATTACGAGGCCGTGCCGGTCCAGATCCGCGTGACGTCACCCGAGGAGCGGAACTGGCGCGCCCGGCCCTGCGCGAAGGAGCCCTGGACGGTCGACTGGATCGAACGCATCGTGCGGCCGGACACCGTGCTCTACGACATCGGCGCCAATGTCGGCGCGTTCTCGCTGATCGCCGCGAAGCGCGAGCCGCTTGCGACGGTCGTCGCGGTCGAGCCGGGGTATGCCACCTTCGCGCACCTCTGCGACAACATCGTCCTGAACGGGTGCCAGCAGCGCATCGTCCCGGTGCAGCTGCCGCTGTGGTCGACCACCGGGCTCGCGGCCTTCAAGTACCGCAACCTGTCGCCGGGGCAGAGCCGGCATGCGATGCGGGCGCTCGAGTCGCGCGAGTCGTTGTCGCGGTCGCAGGGCAAGTACGAGCAGCCCGTGCTCGGGACGCGGCTCGACGACCTGATTGGCGCCTACAGGCTCCCGCCGCCCACGGCGATCAAGCTCGATGTGGACGGCGCCGAGCTCGAGGTGCTGCGCGGCGCGGCCCACACGCTGGCGGCGCCCTCGCTCACGGCGCTGCTGGTGGAACTGGACCGCGAACTGGAGAACGAGGCGACCGGGCTGCTCCAGCGGGCGGGGTTCACCCTCGTCGACCGCGTCGACCGCGACAAGTCGGATGCGCCGGTGTACGCGGAGTTCAGGCGTGGAGACTGAGGCCTGATGCGCCTGCTGGTCGTCGCCCGGCACTTCGCCGCGCTCCGCAACTACGAGAGCGTCGTGCGCCGCCTGTTGCAGGACGGACAGGACGTGGAGGTGGCGGCGCTCCAGGAAGACGCGGTCGGCGGCGCCGCGATGGTGGCCCGCTGGCAGGCCGAGTTCCCCGCATTGCGCGTCAGCTGGGCGCCGGGCCGGCCGGTCAGCGAGTCGGAGACGCTGACCGAGAAGATCCGGCTCGCGCTCGACTGGGTCCGCTACCTGGCGCCGGCCTACCGGACCGCCCCGCGCCTGGTCAGCCGCGCCCGGGAGCGCACGCCGCGCGTGATGCTCTGGCTGACGGCCCTGCCGGGCATGGGAACGGCGCCCGCCCGGCGCGCCCTCACGGCCGGCCTGCGAGAGATCGAGCGCACCCTCCCGCGGGTGCCGGCCGTGGACGCGTTCCTGGCGCAACGGCAGCCGGACGTCGTGATGCTCACGCCCCTCATCGGCCTCGGCTCGCCCGAGCTCGACTACCTGCGCAGCGCGCGGGCGCTCGGCTTCCGCACGCTCTTCGGCGTGTGGAGCTGGGACAACCTGTCGAGCAAGGCGCTCATCCGATGGGTGCCCGACGTCATCGCCGTCTGGAACGAGACGCAGCGCGACGAGGCGGTGACGCTGCACGGGGTGCCGCCAGGGGCCGTGGAGGTCACCGGGGCGCAGTGCTTCGACCAGTGGTTCGATCGCACGCCCTCGCGCGGGCACGAGGCGTTCTGCGCGCACGTCGGGCTGCCGGCCGCGCCGCGGTTCGTCCTCTACGTCTGCTCCGCGCTCTTCCGCGGCAGCCCGTCCGAGGCGCGGTTCGTCCGGCGGTGGCTCGAGGGCCTGCGCAACAGCGGTGACCCGGCCCTCCGTGACGTCCCGGTGCTCGTGCGGCCACACCCCTCGCGCCTGAAGGAATGGGACGAGGTCAGCCTCGATGGCCTCGGGCCGGTCGTACTCTGGGGACGGAACCCCATCGATGCCGAGGCCAAGGCGGACTACTTCGATTCGCTCAGCCACGCCGCCGCGGTCGTCGGCCTCAACACCTCCGCCTTCCTCGAGGCTGCGATTGCGGGGCGGCCGGTGCTGACCGTGCTGCTGGACGAGTTCCACGAGAACCAGGAGGGCACGCTCCACTTCCCCTACCTCCTGAACGTCGGCGGCGGCTTGTTGTACGCGACCCGGTCGCTGGACGCGCACCAACGCCAGCTCGGTGAGGTCCTGGCCGACCCGGCCGGGCACGCCGGCCGCAGTGCCCGGTTCGTCGAGGCGTTCCTCCGGCCGTATGGCCTGGCGGAGGCGGCCACACCCCGGCTGGTCGCCGCCATCGAGCGCCTCGCGGCACGTCCGGCGCAGCCGGCCGACGACCGCGAGGCCGGAGCCGCGGCCCGCGCCGGCCTCACGCTTGCGCGGCGCGCCTATCGGGGCCGCCTCACGCGCCGGCTCCTCTGGGACCCGCTGGAGGCGCGGGAGGAGCGGGCGCGCGCCGCCGGGATTCGCGCCCATCGATGGATGAAGCGGCGGCAGTACTGGACGGCGCAGGCCGACCGGGCGCGCCGCGTCGCGCGCGAGCGGTTCCAGAAGGCGATGGAGCGCCGCGCCAAGGAGAAGGCCAAGGCCGCGCGCTGGCGCGAGAAGCGGGTGCGGCAGTCCCGCGAGCGGCGCGAGCGCCTCGCGGCGGCCGTCATGAACAAGCTGCGGACGATGATCGGGCAGGCCCCGAGGCAGTGATGACGCGGGTGATCCTCCTCACGAGCACCTTCCTCCGGCATCACCACGTGGCCAACCGGGTGGCGGCGGGGCTCGATCTGGCCGGGGTCTGGCGCGAGGAGAAGTCGTTCGTGCCCGCACGTTACGCGCGATCGGACGAGGACCACCGCGTGATCGCCGCGCACTTCGACGCGCGCGATCGGGCGGAGGCCGCGGCGTTCGGCGCCGATGCAGACCTGCGCCTGCCCGCCGGGGCCGTGGTCCGCACCGGGGCGCCGGGCTGCATCAACGATCCTGCCGAGATCGACCGCATGGCGGCGCTGGCGCCCGACGTCGTGCTCGTGTTCGGGACGGGGCTGCTCCGCCAGGCCATCATCGACCGCTTTGCCGGCCGGATCATCAACCTGCACCTCGGCCTCTCGCCGTACTACCGGGGCGCCGGCACCAACTTCTGGCCGCTCGTGAACCGCGAGCCCGAGTACGTCGGCGCCACGATTCACTACCTCGACGCCGGCATCGACACCGGGCCGATGATCGCGCACGCGCGCCCGGCGATCGCCACGGGTGACGGCCCGCACGAGATCGGGAACAAGGCCATCACGGCGGCGGCCGACGTCCTCGTCGCCGCCGCCGTGGCCCACGCCGCCGGCGGCGTGCGCGCCGTCCCCCAGGCGGGGGGCGGACGCCTGTACCAGCGCAAGGACTTCTCCGCGCAGGCCGTTCGCCGGCTGCACGAGCAGTTCGAGACCGGCATGATCGAGGAGTACCTGTCGGCGCGTGACGCACGGGATGCGGCGCTGTCGCTGCTCTCGCTGGAGCCCGCGGCATGAGTGGCTGCCTCGTGGCGATGTACCACTACGTGCGCGACAGCGCCGCGACGGCGTTCCCGGGCGTGAACGCCCTGGCGGTGGCCGACTTCGACCGGCAGCTCGACGCCCTCGCGGCCGCCGGTGCGCCGGTGACCTGCGAGGGGCTCGTGACGCGGCTCGATGCCGGCCGGCCCTTCGAGCGGCCCTCCCTGCTCCTGACCTTCGACGATGGGTTCGTGGATCACTACACGGCGGTCTTCCCGCGTCTGGCCGACCGGGGCTGGTCCGGCGTCTTCTTCCTCGCGGGCGACACGCTTGGCGATCGCCCGCGCGTGCTGAACGTCCACAAGACGCACTTCCTCGTCTCGCGGCTCGGGGCAGCGGCCTTCGCCGCCGCGGTACGGGAGGCGGCGGCGCGGGTGCCCGCCGGCGCCGGCGCCGGGCTCCGCCCGACCCCGGCCGTCTACCGCTACGACGCCGCGGCCGGTGACCGGGACGTCAAGCACCTGCTCAACTACGAGCTGCCGTTCGAGACGGCGGATCGTGTGCTCGACGAGCTCTTCACCACGCACATCGGGGACGAGACCGAGTTCGCTCGCGCCCTGTACCTGTCCGGTCCCATGATCCGGGAGATGGCCGCGGCCGGCATGACCTTCGGGTACCACACGGCGCGGCACCGCGTGCTGTCGCGGCTCGATGTGGCCGGCCAGCGGACCGAGCTCGCCGGCGGCGTGGCGCGGATCCGTGCGCTGACCGGCCAGGCCCTGGTCCCGTTCTGCTATCCGTACGGCCACCCACACACCTACACGGCCGAGACGGTGGCCGTGCTGGCCGATCTCGGGTACGCCTGTGCGTTCACCACGGTCCGGCGCCTCGCGCGGCCCGAGTCCGACGGCCGGTTCGAGGTGCCACGGTACGACACCCGCGACCTGCCGCCTTTCACGTCCGACATGCCCCATGCGTAAGGTCGCCGTTGTCATCGGCTCGCGAGCCAACTACAGCAGCATCAAGTCCGCGATGCGGGCCGTCCAGGCCCATCCCGGTCTCGAGCTCAAGGTCATCGTCGGCGCCTCGGCCGTGCTCGATCGGTTCGGCTCCGTCGTGGATGTCATCGAGCGCGACGGCTTCCGGCCCGACGCCCGGGTGAACATCATCATCGAGGGGGAGACCCCCGTGACGATGGCGAAGTCCACCGGCCTCGGGCTGCTCGAACTGCCGACGCTCTTCGAGATCATCCGGCCCGACGTCGTCGTGAGCGTCGGCGACCGCTTCGAGACGATGGCGACCGCCGTCGCCGCCGCCTACATGAACATCCCCGTCGCGCACACGATGGGCGGCGAGGTGACGGGCACGATCGACGAGAGCATCCGCCACGCCGTCACGAAGCTCGCGCACCTGCACTTCCCGGCCAACCAGGACGCCGCCGACCGCATCGTCCGGATGGGGGAGGACCCGTCGACCGTGCACGTGGTGGGCTGCCCGCGCATCGACCTGGTTGCGGAGATTGCGGCGGCCGGCACCGACGGGCTCGACCAGGCCTGGTTCGACCGCGAGGGCGTCGGCGGTCACGTCGACGTCACCAGGCCGTTCCTGCTGGTGAGCCAGCATCCGGTCACCACGGAGTACGGGCAGGGCGAGGCACAGATCGTCGAGACCCTCGAGGCGCTCGAGGCCCTCGAGATGCCGGCCATCATGCTCTGGCCCAACGTCGACGCGGGTTCGGACGACGTGGCGCGGGGGATGCGGAAGTTCCGGGAGAACCGGCGGCCGTCGTTCATCCGCTTCTACAAGAACTTCCCGGTCGAGACGTATGTGCGGCTCTCGATGCGGGCCGCGTGCCTCGTCGGCAACTCGAGCGCGCCGATTCGAGAGGGCGCGTTCCTCGGCACGCCCGCGGTGAACGTCGGCACCCGCCAGGCGGGCCGCGAGCGCGGGCCGAACGTCGTCGACGTCGCGCACGATCGGGCGGCGATCATCGAGGCCGTGCGCGCGCAGGTGGCGCATGGCCCCTACGCACCGGCGCACATCTACGGCGACGGCCGCGCGGGCCAACGCATCGCCGACCTCCTGGCCACCGAGCCCCTGCGCGTCCAGAAGCGCATCCAGTACTGACCGTGCACGTCCTCGGCCTGATCCCGGCGCGCGGCGGCTCGAAGGGCATCCCCGGCAAGAACCTGGCGGAGGTGGCCGGCCGATCGCTCCTCGCCTGGACCGCGGCGGCGGCGCAGGCGAGCGCCCGGCTGTCGCGCACGGTGCTGTCGACCGACGACCCCACGATCGCGGCGGCCGGCCGTGACCTGGGACTGGAGGTGCCGTTCCTGCGCGAGCCGGCACTGGCGGGCGACGAGACGCCGATCGTGCCGGTCATCGCGGACGTGCTGGCCCGGCTGGCCGGCATCGATGGCTACGCCCCCGACGTCGTCGTGCTCCTGCAGCCGACCTCACCGCTCCGGCGGGCGGGCGACATCGACGGCGCGGTGGATCGGCTCGTGGAGAGCGGCGCGGACACGGTCGTGAGCATCGTCGAGGTGCCGCACCAGTACAACCCGGCGTCGGTGCTGGTGGAGGACGGCGGCGTGTTGTCCCCCTGGGCCGGCGGAACGACCGTGACGCGGCGGCAGGACAAGCCACGGGTGTTCGCGCGCAACGGTCCCGCGGTGCTCGCGCTGCGGCCGGCCGTGCTCGTGACCGGATCGCTCTACGGCGGCGTGACGCGCGGGTTCGTGATGCGGCCCGAGGACTCCGTCGACATCGACACCCCGTGGGATCTCGAGCTCGCGGGCTGGCTCCTGGGCCGCCGCGGATGAAGGTGCTGCTGTCGGTGCTGCACTTCGGCCTCTTGCGCAACTTCGAGCCGCTCGTGCTGGAGCTGGCCACGCGCGGGCACCAGGTGCTGCTGATGGCCGACGAGCCGGACGAGTTCGGCGGGCAGGGCCTGGCCGAGGCCCTGGCCGCGCGGCCCGGCGTGCGGTGGGTCATGGCGCCCTCGGACCTCGGCACCGCGTGGTTCCCCGTGGCCCGCAAGCTGCGACAGGGGATCGACTACCTGCGGTTCCTCGAGCCGCGGTACCACGAGTTCCCGAAGCTTGCCGCCCGCGCCGCGGAGCGCACGCCGCGGGTGGTCACCCGGCTGGCGGCGGCCGGCGGTCGCCCGGGCCGCCGGCTCCTGGCCGCCGCGCTCGACACGGTGGAGCGCGGCATGCCCCGCCTGCCGGAGATGGACGCGCTGCTGGCGCGGGAGCGCCCCGACGTCGCCCTGTTCGGATCCGTCACCCATCCCAGGGCGGCGCAGGCCTATCACCTGCGCAGCGCGCGGGCCGCGGCGGTGCCGACCGGTGTCACCGTCTACAGCTGGGACCACCTGTCGAGCAAGGCGCTCATCCGCGACCTGCCCGACGGCGTGTTCGTGTGGAACGACGTGCAGCGCCGCGAGGCCGTCGAGCTGCACGGCATTCCCGCCGACCGCGTCGTGGTCACCGGTGCGCAGGTCTACGACCAGTGGTTCGGCCGCCAGCCCGGACGCGACCGCGCGACCTTCCTGGCGGCGATGGGCCTGCCGGCCGACCGCGCGCTGATCCTGTACGTCTGCTCCGCCCTGACGCCAGACCCGCGCGAGTCGCGCTTCGTGCGCCGGTGGCTCGAGGCGATCCGTGCCAGCGATGATCCCGGCCTGGCGAATGCCGCGGTGATCATCCGGCCGCATCCCGAGCGCCGCCGCGAGTGGCAGGACGTCGCGTGGCCGGAGCTCGGTCCGGTCCTCGTCACCGGCGCGAACCCGATCACGGCGGACGCCAAGGCGGACTACTTCGATGCCCTGGCGCACGCCGGGGCCGTGGTCGGCCTGGTGACCAGTGCCTTCCTCGAGGCGGCCATCGCAGGCCGACCGGTCCTGACCGTGCTGCCGCCGGACCTGCGGCCGCACCAGGAAGGCATGCTGCACTTCCGGTACCTGCTCGAGGTGGAGGGCGGCCTGCTCAAGGCCGCCCGCACCCTGCCGGATCACGTGGCCGACCTGTCGGCCGCGCTCGCGGGCGACCAGCACCAGGCCGAGCAGCAGCGGCGGTTCCTCACGGCGTTCGTCCGGCCGGCCGGGCTCGATCGGCCGGCCACGCCGGTGTTCGCCGACGCGGTCGAGGCGCTCGGCCGCACGGCCCGCGTGGCGGCGGCGGAGCCCGCCGCGTGGCGCCGGGCCCTGGCCGCCGGCGTGATTCGGCTGGCCGGCACGACCACCGGCGCGCGCCTCCTGCGCGACGACCGCGAGGCCGCCGAGGAGGCCACGCGGCACCAGCGCCTTGCCGCCGATCGCCGGGCGCACCGCGCGAAATGGCGCCGCCACCGCCGCCAGAAGCTGGCGGCGCAGGTCCAATGGAAACTGAAGCGTGTGCGGGAACTCGTCACGACGGGCACACTGAGTCGACACGACCGATGAAGATCCTCTTTCTCACCCGTCATCACGGGTACCTGAAGCACTACGAGAGCACCATCCGCGCCCTCGCGGAGGACGGCCACCAGGTCCACCTTGCCGCGGATCGCGAGGAGACCCTGGGGGCCCGCGAGATGGTCGAGCGCTGGACGCGCGAGTCGCCGAACATCACCAGCGGCTGGACCCCGGATCGCGAGGGCGACGACTGGTTCTGGCTCGCCACGCGGCTCCGGCTGGCGCAGGACTTCCTGCGGTACCAGGACCCGCGATACGACGCCGCGCCCCAGCTCCGGCAGCGGGCCGAGGAGCGCATGCCGACGATGGTGCTCGCCGCGCTGCGGATGCTCGGCTATCGCACGGCCCCGGTGCGCGCGGCCATGACGGGCGCGCTGAACCTGCTCGAGCGGGCGGTGCCCGTCAGCCGCGCGCTGACCGACTACATCCGCGCGCAGGCGCCGGACGTCGTGCTGCTGACGCCGCTCGTCGAGCTCGGATCGCCCCAGCTCGATCACCTCCGGGCGGCGCGGCGGCTGGGCATCCGGACGGCACTCTGCGTGGGCAGCTGGGATCACCTGTCGAGCAAGTCGCTCATCCGCATCGCGCCCGACGAGGTGTTCGTCTGGAACGAGACGCAGCGCGAGGAGGCCGAGACCCTCCACGGCGTGCCGGCCGACCGCGTCGTCGTCACGGGCGCGCAGTGTTTCGACCAGTGGTTCGACCGGCAGCCGTCACGGGACCGTGAGGCGTTCTGCCGGCGTTACCACCTCGATCCGTCCCGGCCGCTGCTGCTGTGGCTCTGCTCCTCGCTGTTCCGCGGCAGCCCGGCCGAGTCGGACCTGGTCGAGCGCTGGGTGCGGGCGGTGCGATCGAGCGCCGACCCGCGCATTCGGGACGCCAACATCCTCGTGCGGCCGCACCCGCAGCGCATCGACGAATGGCGCCGGGTGGACCTCTCCGGCTACGGTCACGTCGCCGTGCGCGGCGGCAATCCCGTGGACGACGACCAGAAGGCCGACTACTTCGACGCGATGTTCCACGCGAGCGCGGTCGTCGGGCTCAACACGAGCGCGATGATCGAGGCGGGCATCGTCGGGCGTCCGGTGCTCTCGATCGTGGACGCGAAGTACGCGCGCAACCAGGAGGGCACGCTGCACTGGCCGTACCTGCAGCAGGTCGGCGGCGGCCTCCTGCGGGTGGCCCGCTCCATGGACGAGCACCTCGACCAGCTCGCGGCCGCCGTGGCGGCGCCGCCGCCGGACACCCGCGCGTTCGTGCAGGCCTTCGTCCGCCCGGCGGGTCTCGACCAGCCGGCCACGCCGGTGCTGGTCGCGGCCATCGAGGCGCTGGGCCGGCGCGGCCCGGCGGCCGGGGTGCGCCCGTCGGCCGCCGCGGTGCTCGTGCGGCCGCTGCTGTACCCGCTCATCTGGCTGCGCATGCTGCGTGCGTGGTGGCAGCAGGTGCGGAAGAAGAGCCGCCGCGGCCTCAAACGCTTCGCGCAGAACAGCCGCCGCGAGATCCGGCAGTTCCTCAAGCGCCTCATCCTGAAACGCGTGCGGACGGAGCAGCCGCAGGTCGTGCTCCCGAAGTCGGAACGCGTGCGCAACCGCGCGCAGAACCTCTTCGACTCGGTCGAGGAGGTCGAGGACACGAAGGAGGCGCTGACGCGCATGGCGCGCAGCGGCAAGCCGATCATCGTCGGCCCCTGGCTGAGCGAGACCGGGTTCGAGCTGCTGTACTGGATCCCGTTCCTGAACTGGGCGAAGAGCTACGGCAACTTCCGCGACGACCGGCTGACCGTGGTGTCGCGCGGCGGGTGCTCGACGTGGTACCGGCACATGACGCCGAACTACCGCGACGTCTTCGAGTTCTACGCGCCCGACGAGTTCCGGGCCCGCAACGACCAGCGCATCCTGCAGCAGGGCGGGCTGCAGAAGCACGTGGAGATCGCCGACTTCGACCAGGAGATCATCGACCGCGTGCGGCAGGCGCAGGGCCTCGGCGACGTCGAGGTGCTGCACCCGTCGCTGATGTACAAGCTGTTCCGCATCTTCTGGCGCCTGCAGGCGTCGGTCGGGCTCGTGCAGGGCTTCACCGTGCACAAGCGTGTCGAGCGCCCGCCGCTCGGCGAGCTGGCCGCGGCGCTGCCGCGCGAGTACGTGGCCGTGAAGTTCTACACGAACAACAGCTTCCCGGACACCCCGCAGAACCAGGCGTTCATCGGGTCGTACCTCGCCCAGCTCAGCGCGACCCGCGACGTGGTGCTGCTCAACACCGGCGTGCGGTTCGACGACCACGACGACTTCCAGCCCGCCAACCGGTCGCGCATCCACACGGTCGAGCACCTCATGACGCCGGCCACCAATCTCGACGTCCAGACCCGCATCATCGCCGGCGCCCAGGCGTTCGTCGGCACCTACGGCGGCTTCTCCTACCTCGCGCCGCTGCTCGGCGTGAACACGCTGGCGTTCTTCTCGGACGGATCGGGCTTCCGGGTGGACCATCTCGAGATCGCGAAACGGGTCTTCACCGACCTGAACGCCGCGTCCTTCCTGCCGCTCGACCTGCAGGACCTCGACGTGCTGCGCGTGGGGCTCGGGGTGGGCGAGGGCGTCACGGCGGGTGGAGGCCTCCGCGCCGAATGAGGATCCTCGTCTGCGCGCGGCACTTCGGCTACCTCCGGAACTTCGAGTCCGGGCTCGCCGAGCTCGCCGCCCGTGGCCATGCCCTGCACCTCGCCGCCGACCGCGGCGAGAACGCCGGCGGCCTCCAGATGGTCGAGCGCCTGGCCGCCCGCTTCCCCAACGTGACGGTGGGCTGGACCCCGCCCCGCGCGAAGGACGACCCGTGGCTCGATCTCGCGACGGGCATCCGCCTCTCGCAGGACTACCTGCGGTATCTCGACCGGCGCTACGACCGCTCGCCGATGCTCCGGCGCCGATCGAAGGAACGCACGCCGCGGCTGGCGGTGTGGCTCGTCGAGAAGGCCGGGTTCCGCTTCCGGCCCGGCCGGGCCGCGCTCGGCGCGGCACTCGGCGTGCTCGAGGACGGGGTGCCGCTCCACGCGCCCTATACCGCCTTCCTCGAGGAGCAGCGCCCCGACGTCGTCGTGCTGACGCCGCTCATCGACCTGGGGTCGCCGCAGCTCGACTTGTTCAAGAGCGCGCGCGCGCTCGGGCTGCGGACCGTGCTTGCCGTCGGCAGCTGGGACCACCTGTCGAGCAAGTCGCGCCTGCGCTGGCTGCCCGACCGCGTCACGGTGTGGAACCCGATCCAGCGGGACGAGGCGCGCCAGATGCACGGCGTGCCCGACGAGCGGATCGCGGTCACGGGGGCGCAGTGCTACGACCAGTGGTTCGACCGCGTGCCCACGCGTTCACGCGAGGCCTTCCTCGCGGCCATGGGATTGCCGCCGGACCGCCCGTTCGTGCTCTACGTCTGTTCGTCGCTGTTCCGCGGCGATCCACCGGAGGCCGACTTCGTCGTGGACTGGCTGCGGGCGCTCCGGGCGAGCCCCGACCCACGTCTCGCGGGCGTGGGCGTGCTCGTGCGCCCCCACCCCGGCCGGGCCGACGAGTGGGCGAAGCACGACGTCTCGTCGCTCGGTGTCGCGTTCCACGGCGCCAACCCGATCGACGAAGAGGCGCGGCGTGACTACTTCGAGGCGCTCCACTACGCCTCGGCCGTCGTCGGGCTGAACACCAGCGCCTTCATCGAGGCGGGGATCGCGGGCCGGCCCGTGCTCGCCGTGTTGCCGAAGCCGTACTGGAAGAGCCAGGAAGGCACGCTGCACTTCCACTACCTGACCGACGCCGGCGGCGGGCTGCTGCGGACGTCCCGCTCGCTCGACGAACACCTGGCCCAACTGGCCGCCGCGGTGTCGGGGGAGGCGCCCGCCGACAACCGCGGGTTCGTCACGGCGTTCGTCCGCCCCTACGGGCTCGACGCGCCGGCGACGCCGCGCTTCGCGGACGCGATCGAGGCTGCGGGTCGGGTGTCGGCTCCGCCGCCGGCCGGTGGAGGGCTGGGCGGGCGGCTGATTGGCCGCCCGCTGCTGGACGCGCGACTGGCCGCCCGGCACGCCGCGGCCCGCTGGCGCCGCACTCGCAAGGACGCCAAGCACGACGTCCGCAAGGCGCGCGAGCGTGCGCTCCGCGCCGTGCGGCAGCCGATGAAGCGCTGGGCGAACCGGCTGTCGGAGGGGTGGACGCCCCGGGTGGCGGCGCCTGCGGGCGCCGCGCCCTCCGCGGCCGCGTCGGCCGAGGTGTTCGACGTGGTCGAGACCGCGCGGCGCAGCCGGCGGCCCATCGTCGCCGGCCCCTGGCTGAGTGAGACCGGCTTCGAGCTGCTCTACTGGATCCCGTTCCTGCGCTGGGCGCAGCGCTACGGGCAC
This sequence comes from Vicinamibacterales bacterium, assembly GCA_050246635.1. Taxonomy (GTDB): domain Bacteria; phylum Acidobacteriota; class Vicinamibacteria; order Vicinamibacterales; family UBA2999; genus JBFWVR01. Next base: position 365,274 of record JBFWVR010000002.1, on the reverse strand, counting down.
CTGCGGTCGGAGCGGATCGTCGTGGTGTCGCGTGGCGGATCCCGCGGCTGGTACGGCGATCTCGCAGGCCGGTACGTCGACGTCTTCGACCTGGCGTCGGTCGAGGAGTTCCGCCAGGCGCAGGAGCAGCGGATCGGCGCGCAGGATGGCCAGAAGCAGTACGAGCCCACGGCGTTCGAGCAGGACCTCGTGCGGCGGGTCGCGCGGCGGCTGGGGCTGGGGCGGTTCGACTGGCTGCACCCGGCGCTGATGTACAACGTGTTCAAGCCGTTCTGGATGCAGGCGGCGTCGGGCGATCTGCTCCGGGCCTTCACGATCCATCGGCGGGTGGACGCGGCTCGCGTCCCGCGCCTCGAGGGCCTGCCCGACCGCTACGTCGCCGTGAAGTTCTACACGAACCTCGCGTTGCCGGCCGACGAGGCGAACCAGCGGCTGGTGCGCCGCCTCGTCGCGAGGCTCGCGGTGCGACACCACGTCGTGCTCCTCCAGACCGGGCTCGATCTGGACGACCACGGCGAGTTCGCGCCGGGCTCGGCCGCGCGCATCCACACGCTCGACCACCTGATGACCCCCGCCACCAACCTCGACGTCCAGACCCGCGCGGTGGCCCACGCCGACCTGCTGGTTGCCACCTATGGCGGCTTCTCGTACCTCGGCCCCCTGCTCGGCGTGGACACGCTGACGTTCTACTCCGACGCGCGCGGGTTCCGGCTCGATCACCTCGACGTCGCGCGCCGTGCCTTCCGCGAGGTGGGTGGGGCCGCTTTCCAGGCGTTCACGGCGGCGGAATTCGACCTGCTCGAATCGCTCCTGCCGGCGGGCGCCCCGGTGCACGGATGACCGACTCCCTCGCCCGGCTCGCCCCGGGCCGCATGCTCGTCATCGCCGAGGTGGGGCTGACCCACGACGGCAGCCTCGGCCTGGCGCACGCCTTCGTCGACGCGATCGCCCGCGCGGGCGCCGACGCCGTGAAGTTCCAGACGCACATTGCCGCGGCGGAGAGCACGCCCGCCGAGCCCTTCCGGGTGAAGTTCAGCCGCCAGGACGCCACGCGGTACGAGTACTGGCGGCGGATGGAGTTCACCGAGGACCAGTGGCGCGGCCTCGCCGACCACGCCCGGGAGCGCAACCTGCTGTTCCTGAGCTCGCCGTTCTCGATCGAGGCCGTGGACCTGCTCGAGCGCGTCGGCACGCCGATGTGGAAGATCGGATCGGGTGAGGTCAGCAACGACCCGATGCTCGATCGCATCGTCGAGACGGGCAAGCCCATCCTGCTCTCGTCGGGCATGAGCCCGCTGGCCGAGATGGACCGCATCGTCGGGCGCCTGCAGGCCCGTGCGGCGACCCTCGCGGTGCTCCAGTGCACCACGGCGTATCCCTGCCCTCCCGAACGCATCGGCCTGAACATGGTCCAGCAGTTCCGGCAGCGGTACGGGTGCTATGCGGGCCTGTCGGATCACTCTGGCACGATCTTCCCGGGCCTGGCCGCCGCCACGCTCGGCGCCGACGTGCTCGAGCTGCACGTCACGCTCAGCCGGGAGATGTTCGGCCCGGACGTGCCGGCCTCCGTCACCACCGCGGAGCTGCGCACGCTCGTGGACGGCATCCGCTTCATCGAGACGATGACGGCACACCCGGTCGACAAGGACCACGAGGCCGAGGGCCTCGACCCCCTCCGGCGGATCTTCATGAAGAGCCTGGTGGCTCGCGCCGATCTGCCGGCAGGCACCGTGCTGGCGCCGGGGCACGTGGCGTTCAAGAAGCCGGGGACCGGCATCCCGGCCGCGCGGGTGCAGGACTACATCGGCCGCCGGCTGCGCCGCGCGGTGACCGCGGACACCCTGTTCAGTGACGACGACTTCGAGGGAGCCTCCGAACCGTGAAGCGCAAAGTCTGCGTGGTCGTGACCGCGCGCCCCAGCTACTCCCGCATCAAGACCGCCCTGCGCGCCATCGCGGCGCATCCCGGCCTCGAGCTGCAGCTCGTCGTCGCGGCCTCGGCCCTGCTCGAGCGCTACGGCAACGCGATCCGCAGCATGGAGCACGACGGCTTCACCCCCGCCGCGCGCGTCTTCATGATCCTCGAGGGGGAGAACCTCGTCACCTCCGCCAAGTCCACCGGCCTCGGCCTCGTGGAGCTGGCGACGGTGTTCGACAACCTCAAGCCGGATGTCGTCGTCACGGTCGCGGACCGGTATGAGACACTCGCGACCGCCGTGGCCGCCTCGTACATGAACATCCCGGTGGCGCACGTGCAGGGCGGCGAGGTCACGGGATCGATCGACGAGAAGGTGCGGCACGCCGTCACCAAGCTCGCCGATCTCCACCTGGTCTCGACCGAGATGGCGCGCGAGCGGGTCATCCGGCTCGGCGAGGCGCCGGCCCACGTGCACCTGACCGGCTGCCCGTCGATCGACATCGCGGCCGAGGTCGCGGCGAGCCCTGCGATGGACTTTGATCCCTTCGAGCGCTACGGCGGCGTCGGGGAGAAGGTGGACCTGTCGCAGGGTTTCATCGTGGTGATGCAGCACCCGGTCACGACGGAATACGCGGAAGCGCGACGGCAGGTGGACGAGACGCTCTACGCCGTGCACGGCCTCGGGCTGCCGACGCTGTGGTTCTGGCCGAACGTCGACGCCGGATCGGACGGCACGTCGAAGGGCATCCGCGTCTTCCGCGAGCAGCACCCGCACGCGCGCATCCACCTCTTCCGCAACATGCTGCCCGAGGACTTCCTGCGCCTGCTCTGTGCGAGCTCGTGCATCGTCGGCAACTCGAGCGTCGCCATCCGCGAGTGCTCCTACCTGGGCGTGCCGGCGGTGAACATCGGCACGCGGCAGGCCGGGCGCGAGCGCGGCGCGAACGTGATTGACGTCGACTACGACCGTGACGCGATCCGCCGGGCCATCGAACGGCACATGGCCGACGGCCGGCCGGCGCGCGACACCCTGTACGGCGATGGCCGCGCCGGCGAGCGGATTGCCGATCGCCTGGCCACCGCGGAGCTGACCATTGAAAAGCGCCTCACCTACTGACGCCGCGGCTCTCCGGGCCGCTCGCCACGAGCGCATCGCCGCGCTCGGGTACGACTACGCCGCGCAGCCGAAGCGGGCGGTCGACGCCTGCAACCTGTGCGGCGGATCCGTGTTCACGGTCCTGACCTATCGCGACCGCTACGGGTACCCCGCGACGGCGGTCGCCTGCCGGTCTTGCGGCCTCACCACGCTGTCGCCCGTCATGACGCCCGACGCCTACAAGCAGTTCTATGTCGGCGTCTACCGGCCGCTGGTCAGCGCCTTTCACGGCCGCCTGATCGACGCCAGGACCATCCAGGACGAGCAGCGGGAGTACGCGGCCGAGCGGGGCGCGTTCGTCGCGCCCTTCGTCGACGGGCGCGGCTTCCGCACGCTGCTCGACATCGGGGGCTCCACCGGCGTCGTCGCGCATGCCTTCGCCGGGCGCTTCGGGCTCCGCGGCACCGTCATCGATCCGTCGCCCCTCGAGATCGACGAGGCCCGTGCGCTCGGGCTGGAGACCGTCACCGGCCTCGTCGAGGACTACGACCCCGCCGGGCGCGCCTTCGACGTCGTGATCATGTGCCAGACCGTCGATCACCTGCTCGACATCGCCGGCGCCCTGCGCGCCATCCGGTCGCTGATCCGGCCCGACGGCGTGTTCTTCATCGACATCGTCGACTTCCGTGCCGCCTACCTGCGCAACTGGTCGGTCGAGGACGCGATCAAGATCGACCATCCCTACTACCTGACCGCACCCGTGATGGAGGCCTACCTGGCGCGCGCGGGCTTCGACATCCTGCGTGTCGACTACGCCGCCGACCACCTGCACGTGGGATACGTGTGCCGCCCCGGTACCCCGGCGCCCGAGACGACCCCGGGCGCCATCACGGTGGCGCGGTTCCACGACGAGCTGCGGTTCGTGCAGAACGCGCCGGGCCCGGCAGGAGGCCGATGAGCGGCGTGCTCGCGATCGTCCCCGCCCGCGGCGGGTCGAAGGGCGTGCCCGGCAAGAACCTGCGACCGCTTGCCGGCCGCTCCCTCGTGGCCCGGGCGCTCGACGTCGCCCGCGCCTCCGGCGTCGTGGATCACGTGATCGTCTCGACCGACGACGAGGCGATTGCGGGGGAGGCGCGGCGGGCCGGAGGGGAGGTGCCGTTCCTGCGGCCGGCCGCGCTCGCCGGCGACGAGGCGCCGATGCTGCCTGTGCTCCAGCACGCCGTGACGTCGCTCGAGGCCACCGGCTGGAGGCCCGACATCATCGTGCTGCTCCAGCCGACCTCGCCGCTGCGCACGCCCGCGCACGTGCGGGACGCGGTGGATCGGCTCCGGGAGACGGGCGCGGACTCCGTCGTGTCCGTCCTCGAGCTGCCCCGGCACCTGTCGCCCGACTACGTGATGCGCGTGGAGGACGGGCGCCTCGTGAACTTCCTCCCGGAAGGCGCCCGGGTGACCCGCCGCCAGGATGCCCGGGTGGCCTACGTCCGCGACGGCACGGTGTACACCTGCTGGCGCCGCACCCTGATGGAGCAGGGCAGCATCTATGGGACCGATTGCCGGCCGCTGGTGCTCCCGGCGCACGAGTCCCTGACGATCGACACGCCCGAGGACTGGGCCGAGGCCGAACGCCGCCTCGGTGCCGGCGCGCCCCGGCCGTGAGCACCCGCGCCGGCCGGCTGGCGCCCCCCTTCGTCAGACGCGGCATCGGCCGCCTGCGCGGCGAGGTGGTCCGCGCGACGGTCCTGGGCGACCTGCAGCGGATTGCGCGCTCGGGCCGCCCGATCGTGGCCGGTCCGTGGCTCGGTGAGGTCGGCTTCGAGATCCTGTACTGGATCCCGTTCCTGCGCTGGGCGCTGGCCGAGGGGGCGATCGAGCCGGGGCGGGTCACGGCAATCTCGCGTGGGGGGCCGTCGAGCTGGTATGCCGGCGTGGCGGGCACCTATGCCGACGTGTTCGACGTGATGGACGCCGACACCTTCCGCGCCGCCAATGAGCAACGGCGCCTCGAGATCGGCGAGCAGAAGCAGGTGCGTGGCACGCGGCTCGACGAGACGATCGTCGCCGCGGTCGCCCGTGGCGGGGACGTCGAGGTGCTTCACCCGTCGCTGATGTACCGGCTGATGCGGCCCTTCTGGTGGCAGCACGCGACGGATACGTGGGTCTTCCGGCACCAGCGCGTGGCGCCCATCCGGCCGCCGGCCCTGCCGCCCGCCTTCGGCGTGCGTCCCGGCGAGTACGTCGCGGTGAAGTTCTATCTCAATGACTGCGTGGAGGACACCGTGGCGGCCCGGCGATCGACGGCGGCCCTGACCGGGGCGCTGGCGCGCCGGCTGCCGGTCGTGTCACTGACGACCGGGCTGCGGATCGACGACCATGACGGCGCCGACGCCGGGCCCGGCGTGCCAAGCCTGGCCGGGCGCGTCTCGCCGCGCGACAATCTCGACGTGCAGACCGCGCTCGTGGCGCACGCCCGCGCGTTCGTGGGCACCTATGGCGGCTTCTCGTACCTGGCGCCCCTGTGCGGTGTCGCGGCGGTGGCCGGCTACACGAGGGCTGACGGCTTCGACCCGGCGCACCTGCGCATCGCGCGGGCCGTGGCCGCGCGCCTCGGGGCGCCGCCGTTCGAGCTGGTGGATCTCGGCGGCGTCGACGCGGAGGCCGTCGCGGACCGCCTGGTGGGGGCATGACCGCGGAAGAGCCCACCGGCCTGGCCCTGCTGGCGCGCAAGGTCCGCTCGGCGCGGCACCTCGTGCGGCACCGCGGGGGCCGCGCGGTGGCGAGGGCGTGGAACGTCTCGCTCAAGCACGGCCGGCATTACGGCATGCGCTTCTGGCGCGCCTGGCGCATCGTCACCGAGAAGGTGCGCAATGTCCGCCTCACCCTCGTCAATTTGGCGCGCCTCTCGTGGCGCCGGCTGCTGACCGTGCACAAGCCGCTGGTGCGGCTCTGGCGGCGGCGCGAACGTGCGCGCGAGCAGGTCGAGACCCAGCGCTTCGAGGCCGGGGTCGAGCGTGACGTCCGCCGCCGCATCGCGGAGGGGCGGCCGCTGATCCTCGGCCCGTGGATTTCCGAGGTGGGGTTCGAGGTCCTGTACTGGGTGCCGTTCCTCCGCTGGCTCCGGGCGGAGGCGAACTGGGATCCGTCGCGCGCCCTCGCAATCTCGCGCGGCGGCGTGCGGTCCTGGTACCGCGGGCTGGCGGACCAGTACGTCGAGCTGTTCGAGCAGATGACACCGTCCGAGTTCGCGGTGCGCAACGAGGCGAGGCGCGCAGCGGGCGAGGGCAGCCACAAGCAGCTGGCGTTGTCGGAGCTCGATGCCGCCCTGGTGGCCGTGGCGCGGGCGCGGCCCGGGTTTGCCGACGCCGTCGTGGTCCACCCGTCGGACATGTACCAGCTGTTCCGGCAGTTCTGGCTCGGGCACCGGGGCCCCAGCTTCGTGCAGGAGCGCACCCGGTTCACGCGGCTGGAGGGACCCGGTGCCTTCAACCTGTCCCGCCTGCCGGCGGACTTCGTCGCGGTCAAGGCCTACACGGCCCAGTCGCTGCCCGACTCGCCCGCCAACCGTGCCGTACTGCGGTCGGTGATCGCGACGCTGGCCGCGCACACCGACGTGGTCACGCTGGACACGGGCCTGGCGGTCGACGATCATGCCGACTACGAGCTCGAGCGACATCCCCGCGTGCACAACCTGGCGGGGCTGCTGACCCCGGCGAACAACCTCGAGCTGCAGACCGAGGTGATGGCGCGCGCGCGCGGGTTCGTGGGGACCTGCGGCAGCCTCACGTGGCTGGCGCCGATGCTCGGTGTCCCGACCGTCGCCCTGTTCAGCGACGCGCGGTTCCTGCATGCCCACCTCTATCTTGCGCGCAAGGTCTACCTCGACATGGGCGCGGCGCCGTTCCAGACCGTCGACGTGACGGCGGCCGGCACGCTTGGCATCGATCTGGCGGCCGTGGCGGGACGCGCCACCCGCGTCTGACCCCTCGGAAGGAACGAAGGACGACACATGGCGATCGAAAAGGTGCTGGTCACGGGTGGTGCGGGCTACATCGGGTCGCACCTGGTGGATGCGCTGGTCGCCCGGGGCTACCGGGTGACGGTGTTCGACAACCTGGAGCCCCAGGTGCACCGCTCGGGCGACTGGCCGGTCTACGCGAACCCGAAAGCCGCGTACCACCGGGGCGACGTGCGCGACCGCGAGGCCCTGACCCCCTTCGTGCTCGACGCGGATGCGGTCGTGCATTTCGCGGCGGCGGTGAGCGTGGGCCAGAGCATGTACCAGGTCGACCGCTACGTCGGCGTCAACACCGGCGCCACCGGGCTGCTGCTCGACATCCTCGTCAACCAGGCGCACCACGTGCAGAAGCTGATCGTCGCCTCGTCCGTGGGCGTCTACGGCGAGGGCGCGTACCGGTGCGCGGCCTGCGGGCCCCAGGCGCCCGGCATCCGGCCGGCGGCGCAGCTCGAGGCGAAGGACTGGGAGCCGCGGTGTCCCGGCTGCGGCGCGAGCCTCGCGCCCGAGCCGACGCCCGAGGACAAGCGCCTCCATCGCGACAACATCTACTCGATGACGAAGTACCACCAGGAAGAGATGGTGCTGCTCATCGGCAAGACGTACGGCATCCCCGCGGTGGCGCCGCGATTCTTCAACGTCTACGGGCCCCGCCAGAGCCTCAGCAACCCCTACGCGGGCGTCGCGGCGATCTTCCTGGGCCGGCTCCTGAACGACCGCCAGCCGGTGATCTTCGAGGACGGCGGCCAGTTGCGGGATTTCGTCTCGATCCACGACGTCGTCGACTGCCTGGTGCTGATGCTGGAGAATCCCGGCGCCGACTACCTCCCGGTGAACATCGGCTCGGGCACCCGCATCACCATCCGCGAGATCGCGACGACGCTGGCCCGGCTGACCGGGCGCGACATCGAGCCGCAGGTGCTCGACACGGGCCGGCTCTTCGACATCCGCCACTGCTTTGCCGACATCACCCGCGCCCGTGAGACCCTCGGGTACGCGCCGAAGGTGAGCTTCGAGCAGGGCATGGCGGAGCTCATCGCGTGGGCGCAGTCGTCGCCCGAGCGGCCGGTCGACCTCTTCGAGAAGGCGCTGGCCGAGCTCAACCAGCACGGGCTGCTCGCGAAGGGGACGCGGTGATCCTGACGTTCGACGAGCTCCCGGCCTACGCCGGGCGGGTCGCGATGGTCGACGGCGCCTTCGATCCGCTGCATGCCGGGCACATCGAGTACTTCCGGGAGGCCGCCGGCCGCGTCGCCACGCCGCTGCTCTGCAACGTCGCGTCCGACCGCTACGTCCGGACGAAGGGACGTCCGCCCCTGCTGCCCGAGGCGACGCGCGCCACGGTCGTCGACGCCGTCCGCTACATCGCCTACACGCACGTCAACGAGCACGACACCGAAACGATCCTCGAGCAGCTGCGCCCCAGCCACTACGTGAAGGGGGCGGACTGGAAGGCGCGCGGCCTGCCGCCGCGCCAGGTCGAGATCTGCGGCCGGCTCGGCATCGAGATCGTCTACCTCGACACCATGCTCGACTCGTCATCGCGAATCCTGGAGCGGTTCGTGGAGGAGTGGGCCCGCATCAACCCGAGAACCCTATGACCATTGCCGAATTCGAGAACGCCATCTTCGCCCAGCAGCCGACCGCTTCCGAGCACTACGACGCCGAGTACTTCACCGGCGAATGGCGCGCCGAGGGCAACAGCTACAACCTCGAGACCCGCCGCCAGATCGAGGCGAAGAACCCGCAGCTGATCAAGGACGTCTTCACGCCGGCGAAGGTCCTCGACCTCGGTTGCGGACCCGGCGCGCTGATGCACCTGCTGCACGAGATCGGGGTCGACGTCGAGGGCATCGACTTCGCCGAGAGCAGCCGGCAGCTGGCGACGCCCGAGGTGCGCGACCGCATCGTGACCGGCAACACGTTCGAGCCCATCAAGCCCGACAACGCCTACGACCTGGTGATCTGCCGGGAGGTCATGGAGCACCTGACCGTGTTCCAGGTGAAGAAGACGGTCGAGAACATGGTGCGCATGACGTCGAAGTACGTCTACGTCACGACGCGGTTCCATCCCGAGCCGTCGAGCCTCGTCGACTTCACCACCCAGTTCGACGTGGACCCGACCCACATCACGCTCCTGAACAAGGACTTCCTGCGCGTGATGTTCGTGCTCGAGGGCTGCCGCTCGCGGCCCGACCTCGAGGCGAAGATGGATTGGCTCGGCAAGGGGCGCGTCATCGTCATGGAGAAGCAGCCGGTCGCGCTATGAACCCCGCGCCCGTGGGGGGACCGGGCCGGGAGCCCGCGTGGCCGGCCACGATGGCCTGGCTGTTTGCCGCCATCGTCGTCGCGGGGCTCGGCTATTTCGTCTGGCGGGCGCCGCTCCAGGTCGCGGACCTGGTCGACCCGGTCGAGCGGGTGCGAGATCTCTCCTACCGCGAGCTGCCCGCCGCGCACCTTGATCCCGTCGGCGGCTTCCGCCCGGGCAACTGGGTGCTGGTGAAGGTCGCGGCCGACCTGGGCCATCGCCACGAGGCGGCCGTCTGGCGGGGGCTGCTGCTGGCGCAGGTGGCCGCCATCGTGGCCGTGTTCGTGGCGCTGCTGCGGGTGCGGACGGTGGTTGACCTCGTCGCGGCGCTCCTTGCCGTGCTGGTCCTCGTGGGCGAGCGGGCATTCCACGGCGCGGTCGTCGAGGCATATCCCCTCAATCATTTCGGCCTCATCACGCTCTGCACGCTGGCCGTGGTCCGCCTCCTCATGGCCCCGCCGTCGGTCGGGCGCGACCTCGCCGTCGCCGGCGTCTCCCTGGTGGCCGTCCTGACGCTCGAGAGCGGAGTGGTGGTGGCCGTGGCGGCGGTCGGCGCCAGGCTGGCGGGCCTGCGAGGCGCCTCGTGGCGGGGCGTGGGCATGGCCGTGCTGATCGCCATGGCCTTCCTCGTCGCGCGACAGGCGGCGGTGGGCGGTGAGCCGCTGATCGGCCGGCACGCGACGGGGATCGGCTTCGAGCGGGTGGAGGCTGCGGACCTCCTGGCGCGCTACGGCGAGCGCCCTCTCGCGCTGTACGCCTACAACGTCGGTGCGGCCGCGCTCGAGGTCCTCGCGTCGGAGCCGCGTGATGGCCGGTGGGATGCGATCGCCGCGGCCCTGGGCGAGGGCCTGTCGCCCCGGCAGGCGCTCGAAGTCGGCACCTCCGTCGGCGCGCTGCTCCTTCTGGCCTGGTACCTCGTTCGCGGGCGCCCGCGCGAGCGGGACGAGGCCGGCCAGCTGGTCGTCGTGGCGCTGATCCTGATCGCCGGCAATGCCGCCATCGCGCTGGCGTACGTGAAGAGCGCGATGCTGGGCCCGGCCAGCGCCCTGCTCGCCGTGGCCGTGTTTGCCGCGGCGCGTGCCCTGCTCGGCCGTGCCGTCGCGCCGGGACCGCCCTGGCGGCCCGTCGTCGCGGGTGTCGCGATGTGCGCGCTGATGGCGGGCTGGACGCTGCGCGCCGCCGACCTGGGTTGCCAGCTCCGGGACGAGGCGTTCACGAAGGGGAATGACTGGGCCTCCGCGCTCGAGTTCCTGGACGGCGGGCTCGAGCCCCGGCACGCGCAGGCCCGGGCGCTGCTGCGCCGGCAGTTCGTGGCCCTCGACGTGCCGTCGCCCGGCGTCGCCAGCGAACTCGCGCCGTGCTGGCTGGGGCGGCCATGACCGGCCCGTCGACCCGTGCGGGAGTGCTCGTCCTGGTGGCCGCGCCGGCCGTGGCGCTTGCGGCCGCGGTGGTCGTGCTCCTCGGCCTCGCCGCGGCCGGACGGCACCCGTGGTGGCCCCCCTTCGACGGCTCGGTCGCCGAGGCGGCGATCTCCCGGGATCTGGGGGCCATCCAGCGCGCGGTCTGGCGCGGCGAGGCGGCGCGCGGACGGCAGACCGTCCGGGGCGCCGCGATGCGGCGGAACAACGACCTCGAGCTGACACCCTTCGAGGCCGCGATCCAGCAGGGGCGGTTGTCGGTGTTCGAACTGCTGGAGGCCAACGGCATCCTGCCGGCGGCGGACGAACGCGGGGAGCTGCTCTGCCTGGCGCGGTCGGCATCGGCCACCGATATCGAGGCGTGGCTCGAGCGGTTGCCGGGACCGTCCTCCCCGGTGGACTGTGCCGGCGTGTCCGTGCCCTGGCGCTGACGAGCCGGCCCTGGCGGGCGGGCCCGGCCGTGCGCGGGAGCTGTGCCGGACCGTGCAAGGTCGGATACAATACCGCCGGTAGTGAGGTGGTCGCCCGGGGGCGGCGGAGCATGGTGGATGATTGACTGTATCGCCGGGTACCATCTGAACCCGTGGACGTGCGGGATCGCGAAGTTCAACCAGATCCTGGCCCGTCACCTCGATCTCCCCGTGGTCGGCATCACGAACCTTCCCGCGGCCTCGCCCCGCCGGCCGCTGCTGTCGCTCAAGCTCTCGGAGTTCGAGCCCGAGCACGTCCATTTCCTGGACGAGTGGTCGCGGGAGCGCGCCGGACAGTACGAGCTGTTCCTCCATGCCGTGGACGGCACGGAGATGGAGCACCGGCTCATCCGGAACGCCGCCAAGGTGTTCTGCGGCAATCGTGAGCTCGCGGCGACGCTGGCCGGCATCCGCCCCGACATCGTCGAGCTCTTCTGTCCGGGCACGATCCTGACGCCGCACCGCGTGCACCAGACCGAGCTCCAGGTGTTCACCTTCGGCATGGCCCACAAGATCCGGGTGCCGTACTACCGGAAGCTGCGGGACCTGCTCGACCAGACCGGCCAGAGCTTCAAGGTGTTCGTCTCGACGGCGCTCCACGAGGGCACGAGCTTCGACGAGTCGTTCATCGTGCGCTTCGAGGAGCTGTCGGAGCTGTTCGACGGCCGGGTCTACTTCATGGGCTACCTCTCGGACACGGCGGTCTACAACCACCTGCTCGACGCGACGTTCCTCGCGGCCTTCTTCGAGAAGGGGCTGCGGGCGAACAACACCACGGTCAACGCGGCGATGGAGTGCGGCTGCGCCGTGGTGACGAACCTCGACGAGTACTCCCCGGCCGGATACGAGCACATGCGGACCGTGCTCGATATCAACCGCCTCGACCGCCTGCCCGACGCCGACACGCTCGGGCGCCTGGGGCAGGCCGCGCGCGAGGTGGCCCACAGCCGCTACGGCTGGGACCAGCTCGTCGCCCAGATCAAGCCGGTCGCGCTAGCTTAGGAGAAGGACGTTGGCCAGACAGATGACGATCGGGCCTCACCAGATCGGCGACGACACGAACTGCTACGTGATCGCCGAGGTCGGCCACAACCACCAGGGCAGCCTGAAGACCTGCATGGAGCTCTTCAAGGCCGCCAAGGAATCCGGCGCCCACGCGGTCAAGCTGCAGAAGCGGCACAACCGCTCCCTCTACACCAAGGCCGCCTACGACAAGCCGTACGAGAACGAGAACAGCTACGGCCCGACCTACGGCGCCCACCGGGAGGCGCTCGAGTTCGGCGAGACGGAGTACCGCGAGCTCCAGCAGTACTGCAAGGAGCTCGACGTCGACTTCTTCGCGACCGCCTTCGACTTCGCCAGCGCCGACTTCCTCGAGAACCTCGGCATGCCGGCGTACAAGATCGCCTCCGGCGACCTCCGGAACACGCCCCTGCTCCGGCACGTCGCGCGCTTCGGCAAGCCCATGATCGTCAGCACCGGCGGCGCCACGCTGGACGACGTGCGGCGCGCCCACGACACCGTCCGGGAGATCAACCCGCACCTGGCGATCCTGCAGTGCACGGCCGGTTACCCGTGCGAGTACGACCTGCTCGACCTCCGGGTCATCGCCACCTACCGGGACCTGTTCCCCGAGACCGTCATCGGCTTCTCGGGCCACGACAACGGCATCGCGATGGCCGTGGCCGCCTACGTGCTCGGGGGCCGCATCATCGAGAAGCACTTCACCCTGAACCGCGCGTGGCGCGGCACCGACCACGCCTTCTCGCTCGAGCCGGTCGGCCTGCGCAAGATGGTCCGCGACCTCGAGCGCACCCGCGTGGCCCTCGGCGACGGCCAGAAGAAGGTCTACCCGAACGAGACCGCGCCGATCCAGAAGATGAGCAAGAAGATCGTGGCGGCCCGCGCGCTGCCGGTCGGCCACGTGCTCACCGCCGACGACCTCGCGCTCAAGTCGCCGGGCGACGGCCTGCAGCCGTACGAGATGGACAAGGTCATCGGGCAGGCCCTCGTCCGCCCCGTCAACGAGGACGACGAGATCACGTTCCAGGTCCTCAAGCCGACCGCGGAGCTGGCCAGCAAGTGACGCCGCCGTTCTCGCTCGAGGGGCAGGTGGCCGTGGTCACCGGCGCCCTCGGCAAGCTGGGCCCCATCTGGATCGAGGCCCTGCTCGACGCCGGCGCCCGCGTCGCCGCGCTCGACCGCCCGGGCGCCGTGCCCTCGCCCGTCTTCGAGGCGCTGGCGCCCCGGATCCCCGAGGGCCGGCTCGTGCACGTCCCCTGCGACGTCACCGATCGGCCGGGGATCGAGGCGGCCCGCGCGCGGGTCGTCGCCGCGCTGGGCGAGCCCGCGGTGCTCGTCAACAACGCCGGCGTCGACCAGCCTCCGGACACGGGCACCGGGCGCTTCGAGATCCAGGACATGCCCGTCGAGATCTTCCGCCGCATGGTGGAGGTCAACCTCGTCGGCACGTTCCAGGTGACGCAGGTCTTCGGCGGCCCCATGGCCGTGCGGGGGGCGGGCTCCATCGTGAACATCGGCTCGCTGTACGCCGCGGTCTCGCCCGACCAGCGGTTCTACGATCACTTCCCGGGCGACCTCCCGTTCCTGAAGGTGCCGGCCTACGGCGCCTCGAAAGCCGGGGTCGTCAACATGACGAAGTACTTCGCCACGCTCTGGGGCGCCCGCGGCGTGCGGGTCAACACGCTCTCGCCCGGCGGCGTGCTGGGCGGGCAGGACGAGGGGTTCCGCGCCAAGTTCGGCGCCCGGGTGCCGCTCGCCCGCATGGCCGAGGCGGACGACCTGAAGGGGCCCCTGGTGTTCCTCGCGTCGAAGGCCTCGTCGTACGTCACCGGCCACGAGCTGCGCGTCGACGGCGGCTTCACCGCCTGGTGACGCGCCTCGCCGGGGCGCCAGGCCCCGGCCCGGTGCCCTTCACTCCGAGAGACGATGCCTGACCTGACGATTCCCGAGATCCTCCCGAACCAGATCAACGGGGCCGAGCGGCCCGCGGCCGCGGGCGAGACCTTCGCCAAGCTCGAACCGGCGACCGGCCGGGTGGTCTGCCAGGTCGCGCGCTCGCGGGCGGCCGACGTGGAGGCGGCGCTCGCCGCGGCGGCCGCGGCGCAGCCGGCCTGGGCGGCGACCAGCGTGCCGGCGCGCGGCAACGTGCTGCGGAAGATCGCGCAGCTCATGCAGGCCCACCGCGCCGAGCTCGGCGCGATCGTCGCGCGCGAGACCGGCAAGGCCCCCCGGGAGGCCCTGGGCGAGGTGGACGCCGCGACCGAGATGGGCTTCTTCGTCGCGGGCGAGGGCCGCCGCTTCTACGGCCGCACGACGACGAGCGCGACGCCGAACCGCGCCGCGATGACCGTGCGCCAGCCGCTCGGCGTCGCGGGCCTCATCATCGCGGCCAACACGCCCATTGCCAACGTCGCCTGGAAGGCCTTCCCCGCGCTGCTCTGCGGCAACGCCGCCGTGATGAAGGCGTCGGAAGACACGCCGATCACGGCCTGGGCGTTCGGCGTGCTGGCGAAGGAGGCCGGGCTGCCCGACGGCGTCTACAACACCGTGCACGGGTTCGGCGAGGAGGCTGGCGCCCCCATCGTCGAGGACCCGCGGGTCGCGGTCGTGAGCTTCACGGGCTCCTGCGAGGTGGGCAAGTGGATTGCCGCCACCTGCGGCGCGCGCATGGCGAAGGTCTGCCTCGAGCTCGGCGGCAAGAACCCGTTCATCGTCTGTGACGATGCGGACCAGGCGCTGGCGCTGCAGTGGGCGCTCGGCTCGGCCTTCAGCAACGCGGGGCAGCGCTGCGCGTCGGGCAGCCGCATCCTGGTCTTCGACGCCGTCTACGACCAGTTCCGTGACGCGCTGGTGGCGGCCGCCCGGGACCTCAAGGTCGGCAACGGCGATGGCGACTTCTACGGCCCGGTCATCAACGAGGCGCAGCTGAACGGCATGCTCGCCGCGATTGAGGCGGCGACGGCCGGCGGGGCGCGCGTGCTCTGCGGCGGCGCGCGGCTGACCGATGCGGCCCACGCCGGCGGCTTCTACCTCGCGCCGACGATCCTCGAAGGGGCCCCGCCCGAGGCCGACATCAGCCGGCAGGAGCTCTTCGGGCCCATCACCTGCCTCTACCGCGTGTCGGGCCTCGAGGAGGCGCTGGCGATGGCGGACGACTCGCCCTTCGGCCTCACCGCAGCCATCCACACGCGGGACCTGAACCGGGCGATGAGCTTCGTCAACCGCGTGCGGGCGGGCGTGGCCAGCGTCAACGGCGGCACCTACGGCAGCGAGCCGCACATGCCCTTCGGCGGGCTGCGGCAGTCGGGCAACGGCTGGCGCGAGGCCGGCACCGAGGCGCTGGACGTGTACTCCGACTGGAAGACCGTCTACATCGCGCACGATCCCGCGGCCGTCTAGCCGCCGCCCCCCAGCCATGCCTTCCGTCGTCGCGTTGATTCCGGCCCGCATGGGATCGAAGCGGGTGCCCGGCAAGAACATCCGGGCGCTCGGCGGCCATCCGCTGCTGGCGTACACGATTGCCCCCGCGCTCGCGAGCGGCGTGTTCACGCGGGTGATCGTGTCGACCGACTCCGAGGAGATTGCCGCCATCGCGCGCCACTACGGCGCGGAGGTGCCGTTCCTGCGGCCGGCGGCGTTCGCCGGCGACACCAGCCCCGACATCGAGTGGGTGGAGCACACGCTCGCGACGCTCGGCGAGGCCGGTGGTGTGCCGGACGCCTTCAGCCTGCTGCGCCCGACGAGCCCGTTCCGCACGCCCGACACCATCCGGCGGGCCTGGCAGGCCTTCGTGGACGACCCGCGCGCCGACTCGCTGCGCGCGGTGGAGAAGTGCACGCAGCACCCCGGCAAGATGTGGGTGGTGCGGGGCAACCGGCTGCTGCCGCTGCTGCCCTTCGGGCCGGCGGAGCAGCCCTGGCACAGCAGCCAGTACCAGTCGCTGCCCCCCGTCTACGTGCAGAACGCCAGTCTCGAGATCGCCTGGACACGCATCGTGTTCGACGGGCGCACGATTGCGGGCGAGACCATCCTGCCCTTCCTGACCGACGAGCTGGAAGGGTTCGACATCAACAACCGATTCGACTGGCTGCTGGCCGAGCACCTGCTCGCCAGCGGTGAGGCGCGCCTGCCCGAGGTGGCGGCGGCGCCGTGGGGCGCGCCGGCCTGACGGCCGGGCGGGGGACTTATGGGTGAACAGCAACTCGACGTCGTCACGTCCGACGACCTGGTGTACGTGCCGGTCGCGGAGTTCGATCGCCTGCGGGCGGCGGGCCTGCCGGCCGCGCAGGAGGCGGAGGCGTTCGCGGCGCTGTGCCGCCTGAACACGCTCTACATGATCGCGCGCGCGTGGTCGGGCCACATCGGGACCAGCTTCAGCTCGCTCGAGATCATGAGCTGGTTGTTCCTGCGTGAGATGCGGGGGCTCGACCGGGGCCAGGACGAATGCGACGTCTTCTTCTCGTCGAAGGGCCACGACGCGCCCGCGCTCTACTCCGTGCTGATCGCGCTCGGCCTGCTTGAGGCCGACAAGATCCACCACCTGCGCCGCCTCGATGGGCTGCCGGGGCACCCGCACGTCGAGACGCCCTACATCCAGGCCAACACCGGGTCGCTCGGCATGGGCATCTCGAAGGCGAAGGGCATGGTGCTGGCCAACCGCCTGCTCGGGAAGAGCTGCCGGGTGTTCGTGCTCACCGGCGACGGCGAGCTGCAGGAGGGCCAGTTCTGGGAGTCGCTGCCATCCGCCGTGGCGCTCGGGCTCCACGAGATCACCGCGATCATCGACCACAACAAGATCCAGTCCGACACCTGGGTGAAGGACGTCGGGGACCTCGGCGACCTGCAGGCCAAGCTGGCGGCCTTCGGCTGGCACGTCGAGCGCGTCGACGGACACGATCTCGCCGCCCTGGAGGCGGTGATGCGGCGGCTGGACGCGGTGACCGACCGCCCGAAGGTCGTGATTGCCGACACCGTGAAGGGCAAGGGCGTCTCCTTCATGGAAGGCCCGTCGATGAAGGCGGGGGAGCTGTACAACTACCACTCGGGCGCCCCCAACGAGGACGAGTACGCCCGCGGGTCGAAGGAGCTGGTGACGCGCGCGCAGGCCCTCTTCACGGCCGCCGGGCTCGGGACGCTGCGGCTCGAGGACGGCAAGCGGCCGCCGCGCAAGCCCGTGCTGCAGGTCGAGCGGCTCGTCGCCGCCTACACACGCGCGCTCATCGCGCAGGCCGAGGCGCACCCGGAGATCATCGCGCTCGACGCCGACCTGGTGAAGGACTGCGGCCTCGTCGAGTTCCGCGACCGGTTCCCGGAGCGGTTCGTCGAGTGTGGCATCGCGGAGCAGGACATGACCTCCATGGCGTGCGGCATGGCCGGCCGCGGCGTCCTGCCGATCGCCCATTCGTTCGCCTGCTTCCTGTCCACCCGCCCGAACGAGCAGATCTACAACCAGTGCTCCGAGGGCAACAAGGTCATCTACGTCGGCTCGCTGGCCGGGCTCCTGCCCGGTGGTCCCGGCCACTCCCACCAGTCGGTGCGCGACATCTCGGCCCTCGGGGCGGTGCCGAACCTCGTGCTGGCCGAGCCCTGCACCGAGACCGAGGTCGAGGCGCTGGTCGACTTCATGGTCAACGGGACGGAGGCGAGCGGCTACCTGCGGCTCGTGTCGCTCGGGTGGCCCGTGCCGTTCGCCCTGCCCGCCGGCTACCGCGCCGAGGAAGGCCGGGGCACGGTGGTGCGCGAGGGCACCGATGCCGTCGTGTTCGGCTACGGGCCATGGCTGCTGGCCAACGCCTGGGAGGCGCTGGCGCGGCTGGAGGCCGAGGGGGTGTCGGCACGGCTCGTCAACCTGCCGTGGTTGAACCGCGTGGACGAGGCGTGGCTCCGTGAGGTGATCGGGGATCGCCGCCAGGTCGTCACGCTCGACAACCACTACGTGCACGGCGGCCAGGGTGAGATGCTGGCCGCGGCCATCGCGCGCCTGGGGCTGTCGCCGGCGGTCCATGTCACGCGCCTCGGTGTCACCGAGCTGCCCGAGTGCGGCACGAACGACGAGGTGCTGCGCTACCACGGGCTCGACGTCGACGGCCTCACGGGGTCGATCGGCGCTGCCCTCGGCACCCCGGTCGCATGATTGCGGTCTTCTGGGACATCGACGGCACGCTGCTGACGACGGGGCGGGCCGGCATCTTCGCGTGGGAGGATGCGTGCCGCGAGGTCACCGGCCGGGAGCTCGATTTCGGCGCCCTCCGGACCGACGGCCTCACGGATCACCAGGTCGCGCTGGCGATCCTGGCGCAGGCGGGCGTGGCGGCCGAGCCCGCCACGGTCGCGCGGCTGGTCTCGATCTACGAGTCGCAGCTGCCCGCGCGCCTGCCGCTGCGCCAGGGCCGGGTGATGCCCGGCGTGGTCGAGGCGCTGGGCAGCCTGCGGGAGACGCGGCCCGACGTGCACTCGATGCTGCTGACCGGCAACACCGCGGCCGGCGCGCGCGCCAAGCTCACGCACTATGGCCTGCAGGGGTTCTTCGAGGGCGGCGCGTTCTCGGTCGACACCGGGTTGAGGGCGGGCATCGCGACGCGTGCCCTCGCGCTCGTCCGCGAGCGGTTTCCCGAGGTGGCATTCGAGCCGGGACACCTCTTCGTGGTGGGGGACACCCCCCATGACATCGAATGCGCGCGGGCCATCGGGGCGCGCACGATTGCCGTCGCCACCGGCGTCTACGACGCCGAGGCCCTGGCCGCGCACGAGCCGTGGGCCGTGCTCGAGCGGCTCCCCGATCCCCCGGCCTTCCTCGCCCTGCTCGACACGCCCGCCGAAGCACCGGCCTCATGAAACACGCGGTCCGGAAGTTCCCCGCCGTCTGGCGCGCGTCCCGGCTCGCGCGGCGGTGGTACCACGCGCGCGTGGACGCGTACCCGGACTGGTCGCGCGCCCTCCTGGCCGACAACCGGCGCTGGGAGCGCGCGCGCCGCGAGGCTGCCGGCGGCCCGCGTGTGCTGCTCGCCTCGAGCATCGGCGCCTACGCCCACGCGGTGAGCCTCGAGAGCGCGCTCGGCGTGGCCCTGACGCTGCGCGGTGCCGAGGTGCACGTCCTGCTGTGCGACAGCGACCTGCCGGCGTGCGCCGAGTGCGAGGCCTCGCTCTATCCGGAGCTCGACCGGTTCGTCGCCGACGGGCCGTCCCGCGACCTGTGCCGTGACTGCCGCTGGCCGGCCGAGCGCGTCTACCGCGAGCTCGGCATCCGCGTGCACCGCTACGGCGACTGGCTCACGGCCGACGACCGCGCGAGCGCCGGCGTCACCGCGCGGTCGCTGCCCGTCGAGGCGATCCGTGACTTCGTCGAGGACGGGTTGCAGGTCGGCGAGCACGCCTACGCCGGCGCGTTGCGGTTCTTCGCCTCGGGCACGCTCGACGGCGAGCCCCGCGGGGAGGCCGTGCTGCGGCGCTACCTCGAGTCCGCGCTGCTGACCGCGCGGGCGAGCCGGCGGCTGATGCGCGAGGTGGGCTTCACGGCAGCCACCGTCACCCACGGCATCTACGTGCCCTGGGGGATCATCGGTGAGGCCGCGCGGCACGAGGGCGTGCGGGTGGTCACGTGGAACGTCGCGTACCGCAAGCGGCGCTTCATCTTCAGCCACGACGACACGTACCACCACACCCTGATGAACGAGCCGGTCTCGCACTGGGAGGGCGAGGAGCTCAAGCCCTCCCAGGAGCGGGAGCTCATGAGCTACCTGGCGAGCCGCCGCGAGGGCCTCTTCGACTGGATCGTGTTCCACCGCGCCGAGCACCAGGACACCCGGGCGCTGGCCGCGAAGGTCGGCGTGGACCTGTCGAGGCCGGTCATCGGCTGCCTGACCAACGTGAGCTGGGACGCCCAGCTGCACTATCCGGCCAACGCGTTCCCGGACATGCTCACGTGGTTCGTCGAGACCGTGCGCTACTTCCGGCGCCGGCCGGACCTGCAGCTGCTGGTGCGCGTGCATCCCGCCGAGATCAGCGGCTTCCCCGTCTCGCGCCAGCCCATCCTCGGCGAGCTCGCCCGGCACGTGCCCGACGTGCCGCCGAACGTCATCCTCGTGCCGCCCGAGAGCGCCATGAGCAGCTACGCCCTGATGTCGCTGTGCAACGCCGCGATCATCTACGGCACCAAGATGGGGGTGGAGCTCTCGAGCGTCGGCCTGCCGGTCATCGTCGCCGGCGAGGCGTGGATCCGGAACAAGGGGATTACGTGGGATGCGTCGACGCCCGAGGAGTACTTCGCCCTGCTCGACCAGCTGCCCTTTGCCGAGGGCATGCCTGACGCGCGGGTCGCGCGCGCCCGGCGCTACGCGTACCATTTCTTCTTCAACCGGATGATTCCCCTGCCGTTCATCGAGCCCAAGGCGGGGTACCCGATTTACCAGCTGCGTCTCGATCGGCTCGATCCCCTCCTGCCGGGCGCCACGCCCGGCCTCGACGTCATCTGCGACGGCATCCTGCAGGGCCAGCCCTTCCACCTCGACGAGCGGCGGGCGTCGACGGCCTCCGCGCCTTCGGTGTAGAGTCCACTTCGTGCTCACCGCGGCTCTCGTGTCGGCCCTCGTCGCGGCCGTGGTGTCGGCGGTGGCGTGTGGCATCGCGCGCCGCATCGCGCTCGGCCACGGGGCGGTCGTCCCGCCGCGTCCGGACCGCTGGCACCAGGAGCCGACCCCGACGCTCGGGGGAGCCGGCATCGTGGCGGCTGTCGTGCTCGTGCTGGCCGCCGTGCAGGTCATGCCCGGCGCGACGCTCACGCGCCCGCACGAAACCGCGGTCCCCGTCGCGGCCCTGGCCATGTTCGTGATCGGCTTCCTCGACGACCGCCTCCAGCTCTCCCCCCTGGCGAAGCTCGTCTCGTCGCTGGTCGTGGGCGCGCTCCTGGTGTTTGCCGTGGGGCAGTCCGAGGCGGGCGGCCTGCCGTCGGGCGCCACGCTCGTCGCGGTGCTGTGGTTCGGTGGCATCGTGCACGCGGTGAACCTGCTGGACAACATGGACGGCCTCGCCGCCGGCGTGTCGCTCGCCGCGGCCGCGTTCCTGGCGGCGCTCTTCCCGGCGGCGCTCGGGCCGCCGCTGGTCCTGTACCTCTCCGTCGTCGCCGGGGCGGCGCTGGGGTTTCTCTACTGGAACCGCAACCCGGCGCGGCTCTTCATGGGCGACGCCGGCAGCCTCTTCTTCGGCGCCTCGCTGGCCGGGGCCTCGCTGGTGCCGGTGACCACGCCCGGCGCCGACGTGCCGGTCGCGATGCTGCTCGTCGCGCTCGTCCTGGTCGTGCCGCTGTTCGACACCGGCTTCGTGCTGGTCCTGCGCCGCCTCGCCGGCCGCAAGGCGACGCGCGGCGGGACCGACCACGTCTCCCACCGCCTCGTGTCCCTGGGTTTCTCGGAGCGCAGCGCCGTCCGCATCCTGTACCTGCTCGCGCTGACGGGAGGGGGCGTGGCCGCGCTGGTGTCCGCCCAGGGACTGCAGGGCATGGCGCCGCTCGCGGCGCTCTTCGTGGTCGGCGTGGCGTTGCTCGGCCTCTACCTCGCGCGGGTGCCGGCCTACGAGTCGGAGGATTTCCTCGCCCTCCAGAAATCCACGTTCGCGCCGTTCCTCAAGGACCTCACGTTCCGGTGGCACGCCGGCCAGGTGCTGCTGGACCTGGTCCTGATCACGGCGTGCTACTACGCGGCCTACCGGATCCGCTTCGAGGGCGAGGCGCTCGAGAACTTCTTCCCCTACTTCACGGCCTCGCTCCCGGTCGTGCTCGGCGTGAAGCTCGTGGCGCTCTACCTGTCCGGCTTGTATTCGCGGTCGTGGGACAGCTTCACGCTGGTGGACGTGGCGGCGGTCCTGCGCGGCGTGCTCTCCGGATCGGTGCTGGCCATCTTCTCGGTGGCCTATCTCTACCGGTTCCAAGGGTTCTCCCGCGCCGTCTTCATCATCGACGCGGTGCTGCTGCTGCTCGCGGTCGCCGGCACGCGCGCCTCGTTCCGGGCGATGGGCGACGTGGCGCACATCCGGCGCAAGCAGCGCGCGCGCCGCGTGCTCATCTACGGCGCCGGGTCCGCCGGCCAGCTGCTCGTGCGGGAGATGCGCGTGAACCCCGCGTGGACCATGCGGCCGGTGGCCTTCGTGGATGACGACCCGGGCAAACGAAAGCAGCGTGTCCTCGGCCTGCCGGTGCGCGGCGGCCTGGCGGAGATCGGCGAGATCGTGCAGCACGACCGGATCGACGAGGTCGTGCTGAGCAGCACGAAGATCGACCCGGCGCGCGAGGCCGCCGTGCGCGAGGTGTGCGACCGGCTCGCGCTGCCGCTGCGCCGGCTCTACCTGGACATCCGGTGACGGCGCCGCTCCGCGTGGGCATGGACGGCCGGGCCTGGACGTCTCCGGCCGCCGGCGTGCGGCGCTACACCCGCGAGCTCGTGCAGGCGTTGCTCGGCCTCGACGAGCCCCTCACGATTGTCGCCCTCGGCGGCGACGGCGACTGGCCCCGCGCCGTCGAGCGGTGGCCCGAGACGTGGCACCCCCCCACGAACCTGGGATGGACTGCGATTGGGCTCGCCCGCCTCGCGCGTGCCGCGCACCTCGACGTCTACCACGGCCCCGCCTACACCGCGCCGCCCTTCGGCGTCTCCCCGATCGTCCTGACGATTCACGACGTGAGCTACGCGCGGCATCCCGAGTGGTATCCCTGGCGGCTGGGTCCGGTCCGCCGCTGGTTCTACCGCGCCAGCGCGACGGCCGCCCGCCTCGTGATCACCGATTCGGCCTTCTCCCGCGCCGAGATCGGGCACGCGTACGGGGTGCCCGCCGACACGATCCGGGTCATCCCGCTCGGCGTCTCGCCGGTCTTCGCGCCCGATCCTGCGGCGCCGCTGTCGACGCGCGCCGGTGCCCCGTACGTGCTGCACGTCGGCGACCTGCACGCCCGGCGGAACCTCGAGGTGGCGCTGGACGCGGTGCTTCGGCTTCGGGCGCGGCATCCGGCGCTCCGGCTCGTGCTGGCGGGCGTGGACCGCGGTGAGGGGGCCCGGCTGATGGCGCGTGCCGTGGCGTCCGGGGCGCCCGAGGCACTGCAGATGGCCGGGCCCGTCAGTGAGCCTGCCCTCGTGGACCTCTATCGGGGCGCGCGGGCGCTCGTCTATCCCTCCCGCTACGAGGGCTTCGGCCTGCCGATGGTCGAGGCCATGCGAACGGGCACCCCGGTGATTGCCGCGTCCGGTGCGACCGCGGAAGAGGTGCTGGGTGACGCAGGGGTGATCGTGCCTCCGGACGACGGGGCCGCGTGGGTGGCCGCGCTCGGACGCCTCCTCGAGGACGCGGCGGCGGCGCGCGCGTGCCGCGAACGTGGCCTCGCGCGCGCGCGCGAGTTCGACTGGGGGCGCACCGCCCGCGCGACGCTGGCCGTCTACCGGGAGGCGGCCGCGCGATGACTCCGCCCGTGCCCGACGTCTCGGTCATCATCGTCAACTACAACGGGCGCCGCCACCTGGCGCCCTGCCTGGCCGCGCTGGCCGCGCAGGAGGGCCCGGCATTCGAGGTCGTGCTGGTCGACAACGGCTCCTCCGACGGGTCGGCTGGCCTTGTCGCCGAGCAGTTTCCGTGGGTCCGCCTCGTGGCGCTCGACGAGAACCTCGGGTTCGCGGGCGGGAACAACCGCGGGGTCGCCGCGGCACGCGGCCGCCTGCTGGTGTTCCTCAACAACGACACCGTCGTCGAGGCCGGCTGGCTGCAGGCGCTGTGCGGCGGCCTGGAGTGGGGACCATCGGTGGGGATCGTCGCGGCGCAGATCGTCTACCTGCATGACCCCTCGGTGCTCGACAGCGCGGGCGACGGCCTCACGCGCGCCGGCGGCGCGTACAAGCGTGGCCACGGCGGACCGGCGACACGGTACTTGCGCCGGCGCGAGGTGTTCGCCGCGTGCGGGTGCTCCTGCCTCGTCCCACGGGACGTGTTCGACGAGGTGGGTGGCTTCGACGAGGACTTCTTCGTCTCGCACGAGGATGTCGACCTGTCCTACCGGATCCGCCTGCGAGGCTACCGCTGCGTGTACATGCCGGAGGCGGTGGTGCGGCACGCGGGCAGCGCCACGCTGGGCCGGACGAGCCCCCTGGCCGTCTTCCATGGCCAGCGGAACCTCGAATGGCTGTACGTGAAGAACACGCCCCCCGCGCTGCTGCTGTGGACGCTGCCGGCCCACCTCGTCTACGTCGCGGCAGCCGGCGTGTACTTCACGGCGGTCGGGCGACTGCCCACGTTCGTTCGCGCCAAGTGGGCGGCGCTCGTGGGGCTGCCGGCGATGTGGCGCAAGCGCCGCTCGATCCAGGCCGCGCGGCGCGTGCCCGACAAGGCGATCTGGGAGCTGCTGGACGCCGGATGGATGGCGGTGAAGCTCCGCGAGAAGCGGTTCGATCTCCGGGTGGCGGACGAGCCGTGAGCCGGCTGGCCGTCATCATCGTCAACTTCAACGCGGGCCCGGCGCTCGACGCGACCCTGGCGTCGCTGCCGGCCGGCCTCACGGGCGTCGACTGGGAGGCCATCGTCGTCGACAACGCCTCGAGCGACGGCAGCGAACAGGCCGCCGTGCGCCGCGGCGCCCCCATCCGGCTGCTGCCGCTGGCGCGGAACGTGGGGTTCGCGGCCGGCGTGAACGCCGGGGCCGCGGTCACCGACGCCGCGGAGTTGCTGCTGCTCAATCCCGATTGCCAGCTCGAGCCGGGAGCCGTCGCCGCGCTGCAGGGGACGTTGGCGGCGCACCCGCGCACCGGGGTCGTGGGACCGCGGATCCTGGACCCGGATGGTACGCTGCAGGAGAGCGCCAGGGGCGACCCGGCGCTCCTGACGGGTGTGTTCGGCCGCACCGGCGTGCTGGCGCGGTGGTTGCCCTGGCTGCCGGTGGTCCGGCGCAACCTCGCGTCGGCGGGGGCCCTGCGCCAGGGCGCCGCCGACATCGCCGTCGACTGGGTGTCGGGCGCCTGCATGCTGGTGCGCCGTGAGGCGTTTGCCGGGGTGGCGGGATTCGACGCCCGCTATTTTCTCTATTGGGAGGACGCCGACTTCTGCCGGCGGCTGCGCCACGCCGGGTGGGAAACGCGGTACGTCCCGGGCGCCACGGTCGTGCACGCCGTCGGCCAGTCGAGCCGGACGGCAAGGGGGCTCGCCCTTCGGGCCTTCCACGAGAGCGCGTATCGTTATTACGCCACGCACGTGGTGCCGCAGCGCTGGCACCCGGCGCGCCCGCTGGCGCGGGTGCTGCTGGGCGCGCGGTACGCGGCGAAACGGATTCGAGCATGGATGGAGCATCCCGACCGGTCCTGATTACGGGCGCCGAAGGCCAGCTGGGCCGGGCGCTGGCGTCGTCGTTCGCGCGGCGCGGCCCCGTCGTGGCCGTGGGCCGCGGCACGCTCGACATCACCGATCACGCCGCGGTGGCGAGGTGCCTGGCGGCGGAGCGCCCGTCGGTCGTCCTCAACTGCGCGGCCTATAACGACGTGGACGCGGCGGAAGGGGCGGCATCCGCGGCGCTCGACGTGAACGCGATGGCCGTGCGCTCGCTTGCGCGTGCCGCGGCCGACATCGATGCCTGCCTGGTGCATTTCAGCACCGACTTCGTGTTCGACGGCACGGCCCGGGTGCCCTACACCGAGACGGACGCCCCCAGCCCCCGCAGCGTGTACGCCCAGTCGAAGCTGCTGGGCGAGTGGTTCGCGGCCGACGCGCCGCGCTGGTTCGTGCTCAGGGTCGAAAGCCTGTTCGGGGCCGCCCACTGGCCGGGGGTCAGGCGCGTGAGCAGCGTGGATCGGATCATCGACGCGATCGAGGCCGGTGAGCCGGCCCGCGTGTTCCACGACCGGACCGTGTCCCCGAGTTACCTCGTCGACGTGGCGGCGGCGGTGATGGGCCTGCTCGACCGAGACGCCCCGGGCGGCCTTTATCACGTCGTCAACACCGGCGCGACCACCTGGCTCGAGCTCGGCCGCCTGATTGCGAGCCGCCTCGGCCGCGAGGATCTTCTCGTTCCTATCGCGGCCGCCGACCTCAAGCTGAGCGCCAGCCGCCCCATGTTTGCCGCGCTCTCCAACGACAAGCTGGCCGCCGCGGGGATTTCCATGCCCACCTGGCAGGACGCCGTCGCCCGCTACCTCGCCCACCGCCAGTCCCAGTCCCGCCCCTGACCCAACCTCCCAATGTCCCAATCTCCCAATCCAATCTGAAATCTCCAATCGCCGATCGGCAATCAATCTTCAATCGTCAATCTTCAATCTGACATCCAGATGTGCCCGACCCTCTCGCCGATGGCGAGACAGGACGTGAGGCCCGGGGAGTCGATGCCCGCGGCCTGAATCACCTGCGGATTCAGGCGGTCGCGTCGGATCAGGAAGTCCGCGAACGTGCGGTCCGGGCCGTGCAGCTTCGCGCGGATTCCGGAGCCACCGGGCTGGAGGTCAGCGGGCCCGAGGCCTGGCAGGAGCCTGCGTGTGGGCGCGAGGAACTCCTCCAGCGTGAGGCGGCCGGATTCGTAGTCGTCGCGTGCGGCCTGATAGTGAATGGTGGGTCCCACCAGCACGCTGCCCCACGTCGTGCGGGTCAGGTGCACCCCGAGCCCGGCGCCTGACGGGTGGGGAAGCGGATAGACGAGGGCGTTGACCCATGCGCGGCGGGACGGCGCGAGCTCCGCGTACTCGCCCCGGCACGGATGAATCGTGAATGCCTCGCCCCCCGCCATTGCCGAGACGTGGTCCGCCTGGAGCCCGGCGGCGTTGACGAGGGTTCGCGCCGTGAAGCGCTCGTGCGGCGTGGTGACGGACAGCGCACTCCCGGCGCGGTCGATCCCCTGCAGCGGGCTGCCGACCAGGAGGGCGACGTCGAGATCGCGGCACCGCGCCGCCAACGCGCGCACCAGGGCTTCCGCCTCGATGATGCCGGTGTCCGGCGACCAGAGGGCCGCGACCGCGTGCACGTGCGGCTCGCGCGCCGCGATGAACGGGCGATCGACGATCCGGACCGACGTGACGCCGTTGCCCTGCGCGCGCTGTCGCAGGGGCTCCAGCTCGCCGGCCTCGTGCTCGTCGCCGGCCACGACGAGCTTGCCGCAGCGCGCGTGCGGGACGGCGTGCGCGGCGGCGAACCGGTAGAGGCGCTCCCGCCCCTCGACGCACAACTGCGCCTTCAGCGACCCGGCGGGGTAGTACAACCCGGCGTGGATGACCCCGCTGTTGCGCGTGCTGGTGCCGTGCCCCAGTCTCGAGGCGGCTTCGAGGACGCAGACGCTCGCGCCCCGCTCCGCGAGCGATACGGCTGCGGCCAGCCCCACGACCCCGCCGCCGGCCACCACGACGTCGACATCCACCATGCGAGGACTATAGTGTGTCGCGCCCACCGGAGGCCCGGTCGGCCGTCCCGCTCCCGTGACAGCGGGGCGCCGTGACGGGCGGGCGGTGTGGTACGATGGCTCGTTTGTGACGGTACCCCTGCTCGATCTCAAGGCCCAATACGCGCCCCTCCGGGAAGAGCTCCTCGCTGCGGTCACCCGCGTCTGCGACAGCCAGCGGTTCATCATGGGCCCCGAGGTGGAGGGCCTGGAATCCGAGCTTGCGACGGCGCTGCAGGTCCGCCACGCCGTCGGCGTGTCGTCCGGCACGGACGCGCTCCTGATGGCGCTGATGGCGCTGGGTGTGGGTCCGGGAGACGAGGTCGTCACGACCCCCTTCTCGTTCTTCGCGACGGCGGGCTGCATCGTCCGGGTCGGCGCGCGCCCCGTGTTCGCCGACATCGATCCGGTCACCTTCAACATCGATCCGGCGGCCGTGGCTGCGGCCGTCACGCCGCGCACGAAGGCCCTGATGCCCGTGCATCTCTACGGGCAGGCCGCGGATCTGGCGCCACTGCTCCAGACGGCGGGGGCGGCCGGGATCCCGGTGATCGAGGACGCGGCGCAGGCGGTCGGCGCGGTCTACCGCGGGCGACCGGTCGGCGGCTGGGGCGCGATGGGGTGCTTCTCGTTCTTCCCGAGCAAGAACCTGGGGGGCTTCGGCGACGGCGGGCTCGTCACGACCAATGACGAGGAGACCGCGCACCGCCTGCGGTTGCTGCGCAACCACGGGATGGAGCCGAAGTACTACCATCACCTGGTTGGCGGCAACTTCCGTCTCGACGCGCTCCAGGCCGCGGTGCTGCGGGTGAAGCTCCCGCACCTGGCGGGGTGGAGCGCGGCCCGACAGGCGAACGCGGCGCGGTATCGCGCGCTGTTTGCCGACGCCGGGCTCGATGGCCTCGTCCGTCTGCCGGCCGAGGCGCCGGAGCGAAGCCACATCTACAACCAGTTCGTCGTGCGCGTGGAGGCGCGCGACCGCCTGCGCGCGCATCTCGACGCCGCGGGCGTGGGCACCGAGGTGTACTACCCCGTGCCCTTCCATCTGCAGGCCTGTTTCGCGGACCTGGGCTACGGCGCCGGGGCGTTCCCCCGGACCGAGTCCGCCGCCCGCGAGGTGCTGGCGTTGCCGATCTACCCGGAACTCACCGAGGGCCAGCAGGCGGAAGTCGTCGGCGCGATCCGCGCCTTTTACCGTGGATGAGGACATGGATCTGCTGAAGCGCATCGACTCGCACGAGGCGCGGCTCGGTGTCATCGGGCTCGGGTACGTCGGCCTCCCGCTGGCCGTGGAGTTCGCGCGCGCGGGCTATCACGTCGTCGGCTTCGACGTGAACCGGGAGCGGGTCGACGCGCTCAACGCAGGCGACAGCTACATCCCCGACGTGCCTCCGGACCACCTCCGCGAGGTCGTCGCGGCCGGCCGGTTCCGGGCGACGACCGATCCCGCCGCCCTCGCCGACGTCGACATCATCGACATCTGCGTGCCGACCCCCCTGCGCAAGACGAAGGACCCCGACCTCTCCTATGTCGCCCAGGCCGTGGAGACGACGGCCGCGGTCCTGCGGGCAGGCCAGCTCGTCATCCTGGAGTCCACGACGTACCCCGGCACGACCGAGGAGGTCGTGCAGTCGAAGCTCGAGGAGGGGGGGCTCAAGGCCGGCGTGGACTTCCACCTCGCGTTCTCGCCCGAGCGCGTCGATCCCGGCAACCCGAAGTACCAGACGCGCAACATCCCGAAGGTCGTCGGCGGCCTCAACGAGGCGAGCACCCGGGCCGCCGTGGCGTTCTACGGCACCGTGCTCGACCACGTCATCCCCGTGAGCTCGCCGCGCGTGGCCGAGATGGTCAAGCTGCTCGAGAACACCTTCCGGGCGGTGAACATCGGGCTCGTCAACGAGCTGGCGCTGATGTGCCACCGCAT
This sequence comes from Vicinamibacterales bacterium, assembly GCA_050246635.1. GTDB lineage: Bacteria > Acidobacteriota > Vicinamibacteria > Vicinamibacterales > UBA2999 > JBFWVR01. The sequence continues at coordinate 335,727 of JBFWVR010000002.1, read as the reverse complement.
GGGCATCGACGTCTGGGAGGTGATCGAGGCGGCGAAGACCAAGCCGTTCGGGTTCATGCCGTTCTATCCCGGCCCGGGGCTGGGCGGTCACTGCATCCCGATCGACCCGTTCTACCTGTCGTGGAAGGCGCGCGAGCACAACTTCGAGGCGCGGTTCATCGAGCTGGCCGGGCACGTCAACAGCAGCATGCCCGAGCACGTGATCACCCTGGTGGGCGATGCGCTGAACTCGGCGCGCAAGCCCATCAACGGCTCCAGGGTCCACATCTTCGGCCTGGCGTACAAGAAGGACGTCAACGACCTCCGCGAGTCGCCGGCGCTCGACATCATCGAGCTCCTGACCCGCCGCGGCGCCGAGGTGAGCTACACGGATCCGTACTTCCCGATCCTCGAGCACGGCGCCCACCGCCTCACGCACGTGCCGGAGGACGAGGCGCACGCGGGCCGCGACTGCGCGCTCATCATCACCGACCACTCCGCGTTCGACTATCCCCGCATCGTCGAGCGGTTCCCGCTCGTCGTTGACACGCGCAACGCGTTGAAGGGGACCGGCGGGCCGACTGTGTTCCGCCTGTAGGTCCACCGCCCCGGGCGATCAGCGCACGACGGCGTCGGGTGGCGCGTCCGGCGGCAGGTCACGCAGCCAGCGGCCGGCGAGTCGCAGGCCCCGGCCGCTGCCAAACGTCCGCGAGGCATCGAACTCCAGGAACAGGCGCGTGGCGCCGTCGGGCACGCGGAGGTAGCGCGTCCGCGGACGCGCGTCGCCCGCCTGGTAGTCGATGACCGGCCCCTCCTGCCGCCATACACGGACCCGCACCGGCGCCTGCGCCACATCCGGGTGCAGCGTCCAGATCGTCGTCTCGAACCACGCGTGCTCGGCCGGCACCACCGCGACGGCATGGCCGGCGGTCCACCGCAGCTCGCCGTAATCGTCCGATGGCTCCGCGGCCGAGATGCCATAGGCATAGGGGAATCCCGTACGCAGCGCCCGGACCGGCACCCGCAGGTCGCCGCGTGCGCTGACCACGAGCGCCCCCGCCCCGACCGCGACGATGCACATCACGGCCGCCCAGGCGGCGCGTGGCGTGGCCTGCCACGGCGAGGTGGCAACCGGCAGGGCCGGCTCCCCGAGCGCGGCGAGCCAGAACACGAGCGTCACGAACGTCAGCCACACGGCGGGATGCTGCGTGGCCACGCCGAACAGCGACGCGATGCCGAGGCCCGCCAGGGCCGCGCGAAGCACGAGCGCGCTGGGGCCATGCGACGCCGCGGACGGCTCCCGCCACACCAGCAGGAGGACCACGAACGAGAAGCCGACCGGGAAGATGGCGCCGGCGAACCCGAGCTCCACGACCTCCTGGCGCCACCAGTTCTGGGCGTTGTCGGGTTTGATGAGCCCGCCGCTGGCGAGGTAGTAGTAGTCGGTCGAGAGCAGGTTGAAGGCCCCGATGCCGACGCCGGCGACGGGGTGTTCCGTGATCGCCTGGCCCGCCGCGACGCCGTAGCCGTTGCGGTTCCACAGCACGTCGACGAGGCCCTCCGTGCTCAGCTCGTCCGCCGACGGCAGGGTGTCGACGAGGCGCCGGACCGGGTTGCCCTTGCCGCCGATGTTCGCGCCGACGGTCAGCAGCAGGAAGACGGCCGCGCTGCCGACCAGCAGCCCGATCGGCACGAGCGTACGCACCGGGATCGCGGCCCGGCGACCGAGCGCCCCCACCAGGCCCGCCATCCCGATGGCCGTCGTCACCAGCGCGGTCCGGGAGCCGGTGGCCCACATCGCCGCAGCGAGGAAGGCGCCCAGCGCCAGCCCCAGCCAGATTGGCCGTTTGAGGCGCCAGGCCAGCACCGCGGCCAGTGGCGCCCAGAGGGCAGCCGAGGTGCCGAACGAGTTCGCGTCGAGCATCAGCGCCCCGGCGCGGTCGAGGCTCGGCCAGTCGCCCGGGTTCAGCCAGGTGATGTCGCCCAGTGCCTGGTAGAGCGCGGCCGCGCCGCCGAGCACGGCGCTCGCCAGCAGGGGCAGCATGACGATGCGCTCGGCGCGCCGCAGGCGGTGGTGCCCGAAGCGGGCCCACAGCAGGTCCAGCCAGAGGATGCCCAGCAGGTGCCCCAGCGCCACCGAGAGGATCCAGGCGACCGCGGTCGCGGGGGGGCCGACCAGCAACCCGTTCGGTGTGTCGGCCCGGTAGGCGAGCAGGCTGAAGTCGATCTCGCGACCGGCCACGATTGGCCACGTGACCGCGACGAGCAGGGCCCAGCCGGCCAGCGGGGGCAGCCACGAGGCCGGCAGGTGCCAGCGGCGGTGATCACCCGCGCCGAGCACCGGACCGCCGAGCCCTGCCATCCAGACGACCAGGTAGTGGTAGTCGACGCTCCCGAACGCCACCATCAGCAGCGCCGGGGCGAGATAGGCCGTCAGGAGCACGGGCACGAGGCCCAGGGGCAGCGACCAGCGGCTCAGCCCGAAGGTGAGCAGGAACGCCGCCGCTGCCGCAATCGACACTCGTGGGTCGCTGGCTGCCACGACGGCCGCGTAGGCCGCGCCGCAGGCGATGGCCGAGCCGGTGACGATCAGGCGGGTGGCACGTTCCACGGGAGCTCCCGGGCCCGGAGGGTCATGGTTTCCGTCCGACGACCGCGTAGTCGAGGCTGGTGAACATCAGCCGGTTGAGGCGCTCGACGTTGCCGTCAATCGTGTCGGCCAGCGCGCCCAGCGCCTCCTGGCCGGGACCCGACACCTGCCGCAGGGCCCGCGGGGCCGGCTGCAGCCGGTTGGCGGGGGGGACCGGCTCGCGGAAGGTGACATCCACCTCGGCGAAGCCGCTCGCGGTCACGAGGTACCGCAGCGTGTCGGGGTGCAGCGGCCGTGCGTGCGTGATATCACGGACGTAGCTCTCGAAGAAAGCGAGCCAGCAGGCCACGTTCACGGTCTCGAGCGCGATCACCCCGCCGGGCCGGAGGACGCGCTGCGCCTCGTCCAGGAACCGGAGCAGGTAATCCGGCTGCAGGTGCTCCACGACCTGCGCGGCGAACACGCCGCCCAGCGAGGCATCCGGCAGGCCGCGAAGGTGGCCCAGGGCGTCGCCCTCGCTGGCGTCGAGGCCTCGCGAGCGGCAGACCTGCACCATCTCGTGGTTGAGGTCGAGCCCGCGCGCGGGGATGCCCTGCTCGCGCAGCAGGTCCAGGAACTCACCCCGGCCACAGCCGATGTCGAGCACCTCGCCGTGCCCGTCGAAGATCGGCAGGTAGCTCTCCAGCCGCCGCCGGATCTCGGCGGGATCACCGCGGAAGAGATCCTCGAAGCCGACGTACTTCCACGAGTCGAGGGTGCTGCTGGCCGCCAGTGTCTCGCCGGCGTCGCCCACGGCCGGCTGGGGCCGCGGCCTGTCGCCCGCTGCCGGCGAAGCGCCAGGGGCCAGGAGGCGTTCCACCTCGCGGCGCAGGGCCGTGGCCTGTTGCTGCGCGGCGGAGGCCGTTGCGCGCAGCTCGCCGATCCGCGCCTCGTACCGCTGGTCGCGCGCCAGCATCGACTCCCAGCGCTTCAGCATCTCGTCCGACACCCCGGCGACCGCGCCGGCCAGGCCCTGGGCGATGCGATCGAGCCTGTCGATCTCGACGAGCGCGTCCTCGAGCACCCGCCGGCCGAGCCCGGCGACCTCGTAGTCCTTCGAGTCGACGTACGGCGTCATCTGCTGCAGGTAGACGATGAGCCGTGACTCGAAGTGCATCAGCCGCTCGATCTGCTCGCGGAGCGCGCCAATCGTGGACGCGACGGACTCGGCGACGATGCGCTGGGGCTGGACGTTGCGGTTGACGTGATCCACCAGGGCACTGTTGAACGCCTGCTGGCGGGCGAACGCCGGCTCGCAGACGCGCCAGACGAACCGCGCCAGGCGGCCGCGCCAGCCCCCGCCGAACGCGGGGGCGGCCGCGAGCACGTCCCAGCGCTCGTTGAGCGGCGTGATCTGGTGCTCGTCCGGTGCCGGGGGAGGATGGGGATACTCGAAGGGCCGGTGCACCGCCTGGTCGAGCGCGGTCAGCGCCTCGTTGTAGCGCCGATCGGCCTCCTCGCGGTCGCGCTTGAGGCGCGCGAGGTCGTCCTCGGAGACGGTGCGCTCCGCCATCAGCGAGCCACCAGCCCGTCGAGCGGCGAGCTGGCGGTGGCGTAGGCCCTGCGCGGGATGCGGCCCGCCTCGAAGGCGAGCCGGCCGGCCTCGACGGCCAGGCGCATCGCGCGGGCCATGGCCACCGGGTCCTGCGCGCCGGCGATGGCGGTGTTCATCAGCACGCCGTCCACCCCGAGCTCCATGGCAATCGCCGCGTCGGAGGCGGTGCCGACCCCGGCGTCGACGATCACCGGCACGGAGGACTGCTCCTTGATGATCCGGATGTTGTTCGGGTTCTGGATGCCCAGGCCCGATCCGATGGGGGCGCCGAGGGGCATCACGGCGGCCGCGCCGGCGTCCTCGAGCTTGCGGCAGGTGATCGGGTCGTCGCTCGTGTAGGGCAGCACGACGAAGCCCTCCTTGACGAGGACGCGCGTGGCGGCGACCAGCGCCTCGTTGTCGGGGTACAGCGTCTTCTCGTCGCCGATGACCTCGAGCTTCACCCACTCGCTCATCCCGGCCTCGCGCCCGAGCCGCGCCGTGCGCACCGCGTCATCGGCCGTGTAGCACCCGGCCGTGTTGGGCAGCAGGAAAATCCGGGAGGTGTCGATGTAGTCGAGCAGCGACTCCGTCTTGCGGCTGATGTCCACCCGCCGCACCGCGACGGTCACCATGTCGGTCCCCGACGCCTCGTGGGCGTCGCGCATCACCGCATGCGAGCTGTACTTGCCCGTGCCGACGATCAGCCGCGACCTGAACGTCCGCCCCGCGATTACCAGATCCGACATCACAGGTCCTTCGATTGCAGATTGCAGATTGCAGATTGCGGATTGCAGATTGCAGATCGGGGGGGCGCCCGCCTGCGTGCCGTGGCGCGTCACCCTCCAATCTTCAATCTGCAATCTCCAATCTTAAATGGATTAGCCTCCGCCGACGAAGTTCACCACCTCCACGCGGTCGCCGTCCTGGACGAGGGTCGTCTCGTAGGCCGGGCGCCGGACGATGGCCAGGTTGTGCTCGATGGCCACGCGGCGGGGATCGATGTCGAGGTGGGCGAGCAGGTCCGCCAGGCTCAGGGGCCCGGGCAGCTCGTAAGGGTCGCCGTTGAGGGTAATCGTCACGGGGCGCGGGCTCGTCGTCCGGATGGCCAGCGTAGCGAGCGCCATCGGGGCAAGTCAAGGTGGGGGCCGGCCACCGGAGGGAATTTGAACGATCGTTTGACTACCGGTCCCGCCGCATGGCACGATCGAGGGTGCGCCCGCCGTTGGGCCCCGCTTTCATTGCAGAATTCCTTATGAGTGCCGTCCCCTCCGCCCAGGATGCGCTGGGCCTGGCTGGTTTCACGTTTGCCGACCTTCATCAGCCGGCACGCCTCCGCGAGTTGCACGACCGGTTCACCGAGGAGGTGGCCCGGCTCGAGCCCGAGCTCTGGCAGCGCTGGCAGGCCTACGCCGCCGCCCCCACGTCGCTCGGCCCCATCGAGCGTTCGCACATCGTCGTGGACATGGCGCCGCACGTCAGCCGCTTCGTCACGAAGCTGTTCGGCGTCGGGCCCGCGGCCGAGGCGCTGGTCGCCGCGACGGCCGCCTACGACGATCTGTTCCGGTTCAAGATCGACTTCGTCCGCCGGCGCGCGCTGCCGCTGCTGAAGGGTGGCGCCCGCGTGGAGGCGACCGCGGCGGATCATGCCCTCGTGGACGGCTACCTCGTCACGTTCGGGTCGCCGAGCCTGCTGACGCGTCCGGATCCGGCCGCCGGCGAGGTGGCGGAGCAGGCCTGGCTGCAGGCGCGGGAACTCGCGCTCGCGACGGCCGGCTGCGCGTTGCTGGACCGCGACGAGGCGGCCCGCGCGTCCGGTGACGAGGCGGCGAAGGCCGAGGTGGCCGCGGAGGTCGAGGCGCTCAAGCGCTGGGTGGCGGCCCACCTGCACGACCCGCTGTGCCGCGGCTGGGTGATCTTCCGGTTTCCCGAGACCCTCGACCCGCAGCACCTCGTGCACGTGCAGCGGCCCAGCGCGCAGCTGCCCGAGGCCATGGTGGGGCCGGAGGACAAGCTCCGCCGACGCGAGGGCTTCGGCCTCACCGACGCGCGCTACTCGATGCGCGAGGTGCTGAGCGAGATCCACTACTGCGTGCTCTGCCACGAGCGCGACAAGGACACCTGCTCGAAGGGCATCCGCGACAAGTCGGGAGAGGTGACGACCAACCCGCTCGGGATCCCGCTCCCCGGCTGCCCGCTGGACGAGAAGATCTCCGAGATGCACATGCTCCGCAAGCGGGGCGACGCCGTCGGCGCGCTGGCCATCGTCACGGTCGACAACCCGATGTGCGCGGGCACGGGCCACCGGATCTGCAACGACTGCATGAAGGCCTGCATCTACCAGAAGCAGGAGCCGGTCAACATCCCGCAGATCGAGACGGGCGTGCTGACCGACGTGCTGTCGATGCCGTGGGGCGTCGAGATCTACGGGTTGCTCACGCGCTGGAACCCGCTCAACGTCAAGCGGCCCTACGCCCTCCCGTACAACGGCAAGAACGTCCTGGTCGTGGGCCTCGGCCCGGCCGGCTACACGCTGTCGCACTACCTGCTCAACGAGGGCTTCGGCGTGGTGGCCATCGACGGCCTCAAGATCGAGCCGCTCGGCGACGACATCACCGGCGGCCCCGGCCGTCCGCCCCGCCCGGTGCACGCCTGGGCCGAGATCTACCGGCCGCTCGACGAGCGGGTGCTCGAGGGTTTCGGCGGCGTGTCCGAGTACGGCATCACGGTCCGCTGGGACAAGAACTTCCTCACGTTGATCCACCTGACGCTGGCGCGCCGCGATCGCCTGAAGATCTACGGCGGGGTGCGCTTCGGCGGCGCGCTGCCGATCGAGGAGGCCTGGAACTACGGCATCGACCATGTCGCCATCGCCGCCGGCGCGGGCCGGCCGACGATCATCGACATCCGCAACAACCTGATCCGCGGCATCCGCAAGGCCAGTGACTTCCTGATGGCCCTGCAGCTGACGGGCGCCTTCAAGCGCGACGCGCTGTCGAACCTGCAGGTCCGGCTGCCCGCGGTCGTCATCGGCGGCGGGTTGACGGGCGTCGACACGGCCACCGAGCTCCTGGCGTACTACCCCGTCCAGGTGGAGAAGATCCTCGATCGCTACGACGCCCTCGTGTCCGAGCTCGGCGAGGCGCGGGTGCGCGACATGCTCGACGCCGAGGAGCACTTCATCCTCGACGAGTTCCTGTCGCACGGCCGTGCCGTGCGCGCGGAGCGCCGGCGCGCGGCCGCCGCGGGGGAGGCGCCCGACTTCATCTCGCTCGTGCGGCAGTGGGGCGGCGTGACGCTGGCCTACCGCAAGCGCATGCAGGACTCGCCGGCCTACCGCCTCAACCACGAGGAGGTCGCCAAGGCCCTCGAGGAAGGCATCGTCTTCGCCGAGAACCTCGATCCGATCGAGGCGCTGCCGGACGACATGGGGCACGTGAAGGCGATGGCCTTCTGGCGCCGCGGCGAGGATGGCTCGAAGGCACGCGTCGAGCTGCCCGCCCGCGCGGTGCTGGTCGCCGCCGGCACCGTGCCGAACATCACCTACGAGAAGGAGCACGCCGGCACCTTCGAGCTCGACGGCCGGCAGAAGTTCTTCCAGGGGTACCGCGCCGTGAAGGCCGCGGACGGCACGTTCACGCTGGAGCGCGACCCGGACGGCTTCTTCACGTCGTATGCGAAGGACGGCCGGTTCGTCACCTACTACGGCGACAACCATCCGCGCTTCAACGGCAACGTCGTCAAGGCGATGGCGTCGGCCAAGCACGGCTACCCGCACGTCGTGGCGCTCTTCGAGGACCAGATCACGGCGCTCGATCCGTCGACGCAGACCACGCGGGACGCCCGGTGGGCCGGCATGGTCGAGGCGCTGGACGACCAGCTGCTCGCCCGGGTCGAGCGGGTGGTGCGCCTCACGCCCACCATCGTCGAGGTCATCGTCCGCGCGAAGGCGGCGGCGCGCCACTTCCACCCCGGCCAGTTCTACCGGCTGCAGAACTTCGAGCGTCTCAGCCCCCACGTGGCGACCGAGGCCTACTCGGCGTCGCTGCTCATGGAGGGCATCGCGCTGACGGGCGCCTGGGTGGACAAGGAACAGGGCCTGCTCTCGCTGATCACGCTCGAGATGGGCGTGTCGAGCCGCCTCTGCGCCTACCTGCAGCCCGGGGAGCCCGTCGTCGTCATGGGCCCGACCGGCACCCCGACCGAGATCCCGCACGACACGAGCGTGCTGCTGGCCGGCGGCGGGCTCGGCAACGCCGTGCTGTTCTCGATTGCCCGTGCGCTGAAGGCGGCGGGCAACAAGGTGATCTACTTCGCCGGCTACAAGGACGGCGCGGATCTCTTCAAGCGCGAGGAGGTCGAGGCGGGCACCGACCAGGTGATCTGGGCGACCGACATGGGGGCGGAGATCTCGCCCTCCCGGCCCCAGGACGCGCACTTCCGCGGCAACATCGTCCAGGCGATGCTCGCGTACGCGGAGGGCCGGCTGGGTGAGCAGAAGGTGCCGCTCGGCGACGTGACGCGGATCATCGCGATTGGCTCGGACCGCATGATGAACGCCGTGCGCCTCGCGCGCCACGGCGGCCTGGCGCCCTACCTGCGCAAGGAGCACGTGGGGATCGGCAGCATCAACTCGCCGATGCAGTGCATGATGAAGGAGGTCTGCGCGCAGTGCCTCCAGCGCCACGTGGACCCGGTCACGGGCCAGGAGGAGTTCATCTTCTCCTGCTACAACCAGGACCAGGACCTCGACCGCGTGGACTTCACCAACCTCCAGGCCCGCCTGCGCCAGAACTCGGTGCAGGAGAAGATCACCAACCTCTGGTTCGAGCACCTGCTCGACACGGCGGACGCCCAGCTGGTGCACATCTAGGGCGGGCCCGCGCGCGCGGGCCCGTCGGCCGGCCTCGCCTCGCTCGGCCGGTAGGCCTCGCCCCTCGCCTCCGGCTCGGGGCTCGTCAGGACTCGCCTTCGCTGCGCTCGGCTCGCGGGGACTCGTCCTCGCTGGATCACGCGTCGGACGTCGCTGGGACTCGCGGCTGCGCCGCTCGCTGGGGGGCCTCGCTGCGCTCGGCCGGGAAGCCAGGGACCCTCACTTCGAATCAAGAAATCCGGCTTCCCCAGCGAGGCGCGTAGCGCCGAGTCCCAGCGACGTCCGACGCGCGATCCAGCGAGGACGAGTCCCACCGAGCGGCCGAAGGCCGCGAGGCCCAACGCGAGCGAAGCGAGCGGCCTACCGAGCCGCCGAAGGCGGCGAGGCCCAACTCGGCGCGGGCCGAAGGCGCGCGCCGAGGCATAATGGGCCCCGTGCTCGGTCCCGGCACCCTCATCGACGGCCGTTACGAGATGCTCGCCGCCATCGGCTCCGGCGGCATGGGCCATGTCTACCGCGCGCGCCGCACCCGCCTCGGCGACGAGGTCGCCATCAAGGTCATGCAGGCGCCACACGACGCGCCGCCCGAGACCCGCGAGCGGTTCCTCCGCGAGGCCCGGGCCTGCGCCCAGCTCCGGCATCCCAACATCGTCTCGATCCTGGATTTCGGGGTGGACGCCACCAACCAGCCATACCTGGTCATGGAGCTCCTGAGCGGGCCGAGCCTGCGCGAGGAGATCGAGCTCGAGGCGCCGATGAGCGTCGCGCGCGTCGCCGCCGTCCTGGGCGCCGTCGCCGGGGCGCTCCAGCTCGCCCACGATCGCGGCATCACCCACCGCGACCTGAAGCCCGCCAATATCGTCGCGCACCGGTACGAGTCCGGGGACCGCGTCTACAAGGTGATCGACTTCGGGCTGGCGGCCATCAAGGCCGCGAGCGACGAGACCCGCCTGACCGATCCCGACCTCTTCGTCGGCACGCTCGCCTACGCCGCGCCGGAGCAGATTCGCGGGGAGGCCGTCTCGCCGGCCACCGACATCTACACGCTCGGCGTCATCGCGTACGAGATGCTCACCGGCACGCGGCCGTTCAACTCCGACAACCGCGTGACGCTGATCAACGAGATGCTGACGGTGCGGCCCGTGAACCCGGCGAAACGGCGGTCCGGGCTCTCCGAGGCCATCGACACCGCCATCATGCGATCGTTGTCGAAGGACCCGGAGGAGCGCTGGCCGTCGGCCACCGAGTTCGCGCGCGCCCTCGAGCGTGCGGCAGGTGAAGGCGCGGGTGCGGGGCCGGCCGCGGACGGCGCCGGCCTGCTCGGGAAGTACGAGCTCGGCGCCCTCATCGGCCGTGGCCGGCTCGGCAGCCTGATCTACCACGGCACGCACCGCGCGATGGGCGTGCCCGTCGCGATTCGTGTGCTGCGCCGCGACGAGCAGCCGCACTGGGATGCGGTGCGGGCGCGGTTCCTGCTCGAGGCCCGCACGCAGCAGGTCGCCCACCCGGGGCTGCTGCAGGTCCGCGACTACGGCCAGGACGACAAGGGGGTCTATCTCGTCACGGACTTCATCGAGGGGGACAGCCTCCGGCAGTTGCTGGCTGCCGCGGGCCGGCTGGCCTGGCCACGCGCCGCGCGCCTGCTCGACGGCATGCTCGACGCGACCACCGCGCTGCACCGGCGCGGCGGACTGCTCGTCGGCGTGAACCCCGACATGATCCGCCTGACGGCGGAGGGGGACGGCGAGCGCGCGGTCATGTCTGCCGCGGGCATCCAGTCGGTGCAGGACGTGCTCGCCACCATGCGGGAGCAGGAGCTCCGCGGACAGGAGGCCAGCGAGCAGGAGCTGCCGTACGTCCCGCCGGAGGTCCTGATGGGACGTCCGCCGGATGGGCGCTCCGACCAGTTCACCCTCGGTGTCCTGGCCTACCAGATGACGACCGGGCAGGTGCCGTTCCGGGCGCCGACGCTGCCCGAGCTGATCGGACGGATGCTGCAGGCCCGTCCGGCGTCGCCAGACAGCCTTGCCGTCGACGTCCCGCCTTCGGCCGCCGCGGCCATCCTGCGGGCGCTGGCGCCAGACCCCGCCGCCAGGCACGCCGACGTCTCGGCGCTGCGCACCGCCCTGAGCGAAGCCCAGCCCGCCTGATCCGTCCGGCGCGACGGTCGGTGTCTCAGGCCCCGCGCGTCGCCTCGAGCAGCCGGATGAGGTCGCGCAGGTCGGCCGCACCCAGGTGGCCGAGCATGCGGTCGCTGACCTCGGCCATCGGCGCATCGAGCACGTCGAGCAGTTCGAGGCCGGCGGGCGTGATGTGGATGTTCACCACGCGCCGGTCACGCACGTCCCGGGACCGGGCGATCAGCCGGCGGCGCTCCAGCCGATCCAGCAGGCGTGTCACGTCGGGCTCCCTCGTCACGAGCCGCTGGCCGACCTCCGAGCAGGTGTGGCCCTGGTCGCCTGCGCCGCGCAGGATCCGCAGCACGTTGTACTGCGCCTCGGAGAGGCCGTGAGGCCTGAGCACCTCGGCGACCTGACGGGCGAGCACGTCCGTCGTGCGCACCAGGTTCAGGTACGCCTCCTCGCGCGCCGAGCGGAATGGTCTCGACTGTCGGAGCTCGTCCTGGAGGTGTCCCCGCGGCACGGCTGCCACCGTAGCGGTGACGGGCCCGGGGTGTCAACGCCGGCGCGCGGCGGGTAGCTATTCGAGGTACTTCGTCAGGAAGGCGAAGATGTCCGCCTCCTCGTCCACGATCTTCGAGACGGGCTTGCCGCCGCCGTGGCCGGCCTTCGTCTCGACCCGGATGAGGATCGGGCCGCCGTCCGGCGCGGTCGCGGCCTGGAGGCGCGCCGCGAACTTCTTGGCCATGCCCGGGGCGACGCGATCGTCGGTGTCGGCGGTGGTGATCAGGGTCGGCGGGTAGGCCACGCCGTCCTGCACGTTGTGGAGCGGCGAATAGGCGTAGAGATACGGGAACTGCTCCGGGTCGTCCGCCGAGCCGTACTCCGAGATCCAGAACCGGCCGACGGTGAACCGGTGGTAGCGGAGCATGTCCGCCACCGGCACGCGACAGACCACGGCGCCGAAGAGCTCCGGGCGCTGCACCATCACGGCGCCGACCAGCAGCCCGCCGTTGCTGGCGCCCTCGATGGCGAGCTTGCCGCGGCGCGTGTAGCCGCTCTCGATCAGCCACTCGGCCGCCGCGATGAAGTCGTCGAAGACGGTCTGCTTCCTCTCGAACATGCCGGCGCGGTGCCAGGCCTCGCCGTACTCGCCACCGCCCCTGAGGTTGGCGACCGCGACCACGCCGCCGCGGTCGAGCCACGCGAAGTAGGCGGGATCGAACTGGGGCGTGAGGCTGATGTTGAAGCCGCCATAGCCGGTGAGGTACACGGGGCGCTCGCCGTCGCGCTCGAGGCCGCTCCGGTGCACGAGGAACATCGACACCTGCGTGCCGTCCTTCGACGGATAGCGGACCTGCTCGACGTCGTACTTCGAGGGGTCCAGGGCCTTCACGCCCGCGGTGCCGAAGGGCTCCAGCGCGGCCAGCCGCAGGTCGTAGCGGTACACCGCGGGCGGGTACGTGAAGGACGAGAAGCGCAGGAAGAGCTCCACGTCGCCGGGGCGGCCCGTGAGTCCGGACAACGAGCCGGGCGCGGGCAGCACGATTTCCCCCGCCGGGGCGCCGTCGAGCCCGAACAGGCGCACCTGGTCGCTCGCGTTGCGCAGGTACACCGTGACGAGCCGCTCGCCGACGAGGATGGCCGTGGTCAGCGTGTCCGGCTGCTCGGCGACGACCACCCTCGACGGCGCCTCGCCGCCATCGTCGGGCGCCGGGACGCCGTGCGAGAGGTCCACGGCCACCAGGCGGCCGCGCTCGGCGCCGCTCGTCGTGCGGAAGAAGAGGCGGTCGCCGACGCCGTCGACGAAGAGGTAGGCCGCATGGAATCCGACGAAGAGCGGGCGCGGCTCCGCGCCCGGCGTGCGGCGATCGAGGACGTGCACCTCGCAGTCGTCGCTCGACCCGCGGAACGACGTCAGGACGAGCCAGCGGCCGTCGTCGCTCAGCGCGGAGCCGAGCACGAGGTCACGGGCCTCCGGTCGTTCGAACACGAGGGCGTCGTCGGACTGCGGGGCGCCGAGGGTGTGGTAGTAGACCTTCGCGAAGTAGTTCTCGTCGCCGGGCGGCACGGTGCCGGGTTCGGGAAACCGCGTGTAGTAGAAGCCGGCGCCGTCGGGTGTCCAGGCGAGGTTCGTGAACTTCGCCCAGCGCAGCGTGTCGGGCCGGTCCTCGAGCGAGTCCACCTCGCGGACGTGGATCTCCTGCCGATCGCTGCCGCTGTGGGAGATGGCGTAGGCGAGCAGCCGGCCATCCTCGCTCGGCGAGACCGCGGTCAGGGCGGCGGTGCCGTCGCGGCTGAGCGTGTTGGGGTCGAGCAGCACGCGTGACTCGCCGGCGAGGCCGTCCTGCACGTAAAGGATGGGCTGGTCCTGCGAGCCGTCGTTGAACGTGAAGAAGTAGCGGGCGCCGCGTTTGATCGGCGCCGTGGCGCGGGGATAGTCGTAGAGCGCGGCCAGGTCCTCGCGCAGGGCCTGGCGGTCGGGAGTGTCGAGCAGGCGGGCGGTGAGCGCGTTCTCGGCCTCGACCCAGGCGACGGTGTCCGGGTGGTCGGCGTCCTCGAGCCAGCGGTAGGGATCGGGGACCGCGGTCCCGTGGTAATCGTCCACGACCGGGCCCTTCGGCGCGTCCGGATAGGTGATGGGCTCGTCCATGCGTCGGCCGCCGAGATCAGGCGTCATGACGTACATCCCCACGGCGGTGGCGATGAGCGCCAGCAGGCCGAGCATCCAGATCACCAGTCGTGCCATGCATCGCTCCTGGTGATTATTGTATGCCGTGCGGCCGCGCCGCCCGCGAGGCCTACCGACCGAGCGAAGCGAGGTCGGCCTACCGCCGCGGCGCAGCCGCGGCGGCCCTAGATCATTTCGTTCGCGTACACCGCCGCGCCGAGCAGTGCCGCCTGGGGATTGAGGATCACCTGCACCGGGATGGCCTCGAGCAGCTCGGCCATCGGGGGCTTGGCGACGAAGGCGCGCTGGAAGCCGCCGCGTTGCAGCGCCGGCAGGATGCGGGGCGCGATGCCGCCGCCGACATACACCCCGGCGCTCGCGACGGCGCGCAATGCCAGGTTCCCGGCCTCGGCGCCGTAGGCCTGGACGAACATCTCGAGGGCCTCCTCGCACTTCGGGCACCACCGCTCGAGCGCCGACTTCGAGACGACCGCGGGCGCATCGGGCAGGGTCTCGAGCGCGCCGACGGCGTCACACGCCTGGCCGCCGTGCGTGAAGCGGTAGACGTTCATCAGCCCCGGACCGGAGAGCACCTGCTCGACGTCCACGCGGCCGGTGCCGCCCCGCAGGAAGCGGACCAGCTCGATCTCGCGGTCGGTCCGCGCGGCGAAGTCCGCATGCCCGGCCTCGGAGGCGATGGGGCGCAGCTTGCCACCGATGTTCGGCAGGATGGCCTCGCCGAGGCCCGTGCCCGCCGCGATCAAGGCCGCGTTGCCGCCCGGCCGGCGCTGGCCCTTCTGCAGCGCCAGCAGCTCGTCCCGCTCCAGCACGGGGATGGCGTGGGCCATCGCCTCGAGGTCGTTGAGCAGCCGGACGCGCTGCAGCTTGAACTGCGTGCAGATCTCCGTCGCGCTCGTCGCCCAGTGGACGTTGGTCAGCACCGCCTGCTGATCGATGACCGGGCCGGCGACGCCGAAGCAGGCGGCCTCGATCCGGGCCGGACCACCGCGCTGCTTCAGGAACTCCGTGATGATGGCGGGCAGCCCGGGGAAGTCGGCCGTGTGGAACGTCTTCACGTCCACCGCCACGGGTCGCCTGGGAGCGAAGTTGAACAGACCGATGAGCGTCTTGGTGCCGCCGACGTCGCCCGCCAGAATCATCTCGAGGCTATTGTAGTTTGACATCGGCCCCGATCTGGCCCATCGTGAGGCATGCCCCGGCGCGCGGCCGGCGAGGCGGCCTCCGCCGGGCCAGCCGGCCGCTTCCGTCACGACCTCATGTCCGAGCTGCCATCCCGCACCGCCGGCGGCCAGTCCCTCCTCGGCGAAACCGTTGTCTTCACCGGCAAGCTCTGGTCGCTGGGGCGGCGCGAGGCGCGCGCGCTCGCCGAGAAGCTCGGCGCCGGCGTCGCCGACGAGGTCACGGCGCGCACGACCCTGCTGGTCGCCGGCGGCGAGACCTATCCGGACGGGGTCCCCGACCCGGCGGCTCCGGGCGCGGCCAGCCAGAAACTCCGGCGCGCGTTCCAGCTCGTCGCCGACGGCGCGAGCCTCCGCCTCATCGGCGAGGACGACTTCTGCCGCCTGGCCGGGCTGCCGCCGGCCTCCGAGGTGCGCGCGCACCACTACGGGCAGAAGGACGTGCTGGCGATGTACCCCCTCCTCGCGGAGGAGCACCTGCGCCACCTCCGGAAGTGGGGCTTCATCAAGCCGGCCGTGCGCAACAACGCGGACGACTGGTTCGGCTTTGCCGACCTCACGCTGATCCGCCAGGTGCACGCCGAGCTGCAGGCCGGGGCGTCGTTCCGCGCCGTGCTCCGTGATCTCCAGGCGACCCGCGCCGGCCAGCTGGCCTTCGACTTCCGCCTCGACGCGCAGCCGGCGCGGATTCTCGCGCTCACCCCACGCGACGCGGCCCTGGCCCGTCCCGTCGGCGGCGTGCGTGTCGAGCGGCCGCTGACAACGGCGGAAGAGCTCTTCGTCTCGGGCTCGCTCCTCGACGATGGCACGCCGGAGCGGCAGGAGGAGGCGGTCCGCACGTACCGCCGGGCGCTCGCGGCCGATCCCGACCTGCCGGCCGCGATCATCAACCTGGCCAACATCCGCTACGCGCGCGACGAGCTGCCCGAGGCCCAGGCGCTCTACGAACGCGCCATCGGGCTCGACCCCTCGTACTTCGAGGCGCACTTCAACCTCGGGAACATCCACCACGACCACGGCCGCTACGGCGACGCCGAGGTCTGCTACCGCGAGGCCCTGGCGCTCAACCCCGAGTACGCCGACGCGCACTTCTACCTGGCCGTGACGCTCGAGAAGATGGGGCGCTCCGGTGATGCCCTGGCGCACTGGCGCGCCTACCAGCGGCTGGCGCCGGGCGGCGAGTGGGTCGAGCTCGCCCGCGAGTTCTGCGACTGACCGTGCCGGCTCCTGCTTCCCCTCCGGCCGCGCCCTCGGGCGTGCTCGCGGTCGAGCAGCGCTCGATCGGTTACGTCCCGTCGCGGGAACGTTTCGGCCGGCCGTGGAACCAGTTCACGCTCTGGTTCGGCGCCAACCTCCAGATCACCGCCATCGTCACCGGCGCGCTCGCCGTCGTGCTCGGCGGCGACGTCGTGTGGTCCATCGTCGGCCTGCTCGTCGGGCAGGTGCTCGGCGGCGCGGTGATGGCGCTCCACTCGGTGCAGGGCCCGCGTCTCGGGCTGCCGCAGATGATCTCGAGCCGCGCCCAGTTCGGGGTCTACGGCGCGGTCATCCCGCTCGCGCTCGTGATCGTGATGTATGTCGGCTTCGCCGCCAGCGGCACGGTGCTGGCGGGCCAGGCCGTGGCGGGCCTCATCGGCTCACCGCACTGGGTGGGCATCCTCGTCTTCGGCGCCGCGACGACGCTCATTGCCATCGTCGGGTACCGGTTGATTCACGTGATGGGCCGCCTGAGCAGCGTCATCGGCCTGCTGGCGTTCGTGTACCTGACCTGGCGGCTGCTCGAGGGCGCGGAGGCGGCGGCGCTCTTCGGGCGGGCGCACTTCACGATGCCGGGGTTCCTGCTGGCGGCGTCGCTCTCGGCGTCGTGGCAGATTGCGTACGGCCCCTACGTCGCCGACTACTCGCGCTATCTGCCCGCGGACACGCCGGCGTGGAAGACCTTCTGGGCGACGCTCGCCGGCTCGGTGCTTGCCTCGCAGTGGTCGATGGCGTTCGGTGTGCTGGCGGCGGCGCTGGCCGGTGACGCCTTCTCGGGGCACGAGGTGGACTTCGTGGTCGGGCTGGGCGGCCCGGGCCTCACCGCGGCGTTCCTCTACTTCGTGATCGTGCTGGGCAAGCTCACCGTCAACGTGCTCAACGCCTACGGCGGGTTCATGTCGCTGGTGACGACCGTCACCGGGTTCCTCGGGCACCGGGAGATCTCGCCGGGCGGGCGCGTGGGCTTCGTCAGCCTCGTGATGGCGGCGGCCACGGGCACCGCCCTCTTCGCCAACCAGGACTTCCTCTCGGCCTTTTCCGCGTTCCTGCTGTTCCTGCTGGCGTTCTTCACGCCGTGGAGCGCGATCAACCTGGTCGACTTCTACTTCATCTCGCGCGAGCGGTACGACGTGCCGGCGCTGTCCAATCCCGACGGCCGCTACGGCCGCTGGAACGTCGTCGCGATCACGACCTACGTGATCGGCCTGGTGGCGCAGTTGCCCTTCCTGTACACGACCCTCTACACGGGTCCGATGGTCGAGCTCCTCGGCGGCACGGACGTGTCGTGGATTGTCGGCCTGGTGGTGCCGGGCGCCGTCTACTACGTGTGGGCCCGGCGGGACCTGTCGGCAGTGCCGGAGCGGCTGATCCTGCCGGAGTAGGACTCGCTTCGCTCGCTGGGACTCGTCCTCGCGAGCACCGCACTTCGGACGTCGCTGGGACTCGTTCTCGCTGGATCAAACGTCGAACGTCGCGGGGACTCGGCGGCTTCGCCGCCTCGCCAGGAACGAGGGGCCTCCACCTCGTGCTCGAGAACGTTTCCGAGCGAGGCGCCGCCAGGCGCCGAGTCCTGGCGAGCGCAGCGAGTCCTAGCGAACGCAGTGAGTCCCAGCGAACGTAGTGAGTCCTAGCGAACGCAGCGAGTCCTAGCGAACGCAGTGAGTCCTAGCGAACGTAGTGAGTCCTAGCGAACGCAGCGAGTCCTAGCGAACGCAGCGAGTCCTAGCGAACGCAGTGAGTCCTAGCGAACGCAGTGAGTCCTAGCGAACGTGGTGAGTCCTAGCGAACGTAGTGAGTCCTAGCGAACGCAGTGAGTCCTAGCGAACGCAGTGAGTCCTAGCGAACGCAGTGAGTCCTAGCGAACGTGGTGAGTCCTAGCGAACGCAGTGAGTCCTAGCGAACGCAGTGAGTCCTAGCGAACGCAGTGAGTCCTAGCGAACGCAGCGAGTCCTAGCGAACGCAGTGAGTCCCAGCGCCGGCCGGCGTCCCAGCGGGGCGGCGAAGCCGCCGAGTCCTTCTCTACCGCCGCCAGTAGTCGTCGCGCGCGGGTTCGCGTTTGCGGGGGGTGCGTTTGGCCTTGTAGTGCGGGCAGTCCGGGCACCACGACTCGGCGTTGAAGCCGGTGGTGCCCGTCATCGGCAGCACGTCGCGGTGGCCGCAGTGCTCCGGGTTGGCCTCGTCGGCGGGCTGCCGCCAGCGGCAGCTCTGGAACCGCTGCACGGCGGGCGAGAGCGGCTCGGCGGGGGTGTCGGGCGTCTCGGGCGCGGGCAGCGGGCGGTCGTTATTGAAGCTGGAGTCCAATCCTGCTCTCCAGGGCTTTCCAGGCGCGCGCTTCCTCGGGGGCGACGAGCGTCACCGCGTGGCCCTCGGCACCCGCGCGTCCTGTCCGCCCCACGCGGTGGACGTAGGTATCGGACGTGTCGGGCACCTCGAAGTTGACGACGTGGGCGATGCCTTCGATGTCGAGGCCGCGGGCCGCGATGTCGGTGGCCACCAGCACGGGATGTTTGCCCGAACGGAACCCCTCGACGGCCTGCAGCCGTTCCTGCTGCGTGCGGTCCGCGTGCAGCGCGGCCGCGCGGATGCTCTTCGCCTGCAGGTGGCGCGCGACCTTGTCGGCGCCGATCTTCGTGCGCACGAACACCAGCGTCGGGCCGGTGGCCTCCCGCCGCACGAACTTCGCGAGCCAGTCGATCTTCTCCCCGCGCGGCACCTCGAACATCGAGTGCCGGATCGTGCGGGCCGCCGCGCCGCGGGTCGCGCCGACCTGCAGGTACCGCGGCTCGTTCTGCACCTCACGCGCCAGCCGCAGGATCTCCTCCGGCATCGTCGCCGAGAAGAGCAGCGTCTGCCGGTCGGGGGGCAGCTGCGAGATGATCTTCTGGACGTCGGGCCAGAAGCCCATGTCCATCATGCGGTCCGCCTCGTCCAGCACGAGCATGCCGAGCCGCACGAAGTCGGTCGTGCCGTGGCGCATGTGATCCATCAGCCGCCCCGGCGTGGCGACGACGATGTCGGCACCGGCCTTGAGGGCGCGCTCCTGGGGATCCATGGGCACGCCGCCGTAGACGGGCGCCGTGGACACGGGGGTGTGGTACGTCAGGCCGACCAGCGTGTCCTCGATCTGGACGACGAGCTCACGCGTGGGCGCCAGGATCAGCGCGCGCGTGTACGGCTCGCGGGCCGGGTCGTGGTAGTGCGGCTCCTCGACGAGCAGCCGCTGCAGGATCGGCAGCGCGAACCCCAGCGTCTTGCCCGTGCCCGTCTCGGCGCACGCGACGACGTCACGGCCCTCGAGCGAGGGCGGGATCACCGCGCCCTGGATGGGCCGGGTGCCCTCGTAGCCGAGGTCGCGCAGCCCGCTCATCAGTTGCGGGTGCAGGTCCAGCGAGCTGAAGGCGATGGGCGCCACGTCGGCGTCCACATGCTCCCAGGGAATGTCAGGACCGACGGCGGAATGCGACGGCACCGGCGCGGCGCTGGCGCCCGGGCGTCGGGGACGGCGTGGACCGCCCCGCCGCCTGCGCGGCCGGCCGGCAGGTGCGAGGTCTGAGCTCAATGTGTGTCTTTACCGGGCGCGGAAGGTGATGATGCCGCGCTGGGGATCGTAGGGAGAGATGCCGACGGTGACCCGGTCGCCGGGCACGACCTTGATGCGGAATCGCCGCATCCGGCCGCTCAGCTGCGCCAGGACCTCGTGGCCGGCGTCGACCTGCACGCGGTAGAGCCCACCGCTGTGCACGGCCATCACCGTCCCTTGCATGTCAATCAGATCATCCTTACTCATTCAGAGCAAGTAGTGTGCCACATCTCGGCGCGGGTGGCAAGGACGGCGGTGCGACAAGGGCTATCCGCGGAGGAACGCGGAGGAACGCGGATGGGTCGTCGCAGTGGGCGGCGGCGTCTCCGAGATGGCAGCCCTCGGCGAAGCACGCGCGTCGACGGCTGATCACGGGAGTTATCCACAGATGAACACGGATGAACACAGATAGGGATCACGCTGTGGCCCGGCGCGCGCCGGAGGCGCGCAGGGGAGCGGGAACGACGGGTGGAGGTGAGAGGTCCTCTTGCTCGTCTTCTGGACCTCTCATCTCCACCTGTCGTCCCCGCTCCGCGGCCCCTGCGGGGCCGCCGTCGGGCCCGACATCGTTCCCGCCGTCCCGGTGCTATCCGCGTTCCTTCGCGTTCATCCGCGGATAATTCCTTCCGAGGTCGACAGCAGCACAGAGCAGGACTCAGGCTCCCCGCATCGGTGTTCATCCGTGTTCATCTGTGGATGATCCACCGTTCGAAACCCCCGCGCGCACCCGGGCCTCCACCTGCGTCGCCAGCGCCTGGTAATCGTCGCCCTCGAGCCGCATCGGCGCGCCGAAGGTCACCGTGACGCGGCCGGGACGCGCCATCTTCCACGTGGGGTGCAGCACCTTGTCCACGCCCTCGATCGTCACCGGCACCACCGGCACGCCGAGGCGGGAGCCGATCATCCCGATCCCCGCGCGGAACGGCGCGATGGTCCCGGTGTGCGACCGCACCCCTTCCGGGAAGATCAGCACCGAGAACCCGTCCCCCGTCACCTCGCCGATGTAGCGCAGCGTCTGCCGCGCGCCGGCCTCGCGCTGCGGGAGCGGGAAGGCGTTGAAGAACAGCGCGGCCAGGTAGTAGTTGAGGCGGTTGGTGAACACCTGTCCCCAGGTGTGCTGCTCGGGGTAGAAGTGCGCCTTGAAGAACTCCTTCGCCATCGCCGGCGCCACGGTCGCCCGCACCCGCCCCGGCATCGCCGCCAGGATGACGGGCACGTCCATGTGGCTCTGGTGGTTCGCCGCGAAGACGACCGGCTCCTGCAGATCGCGGATGTGTTCCAGCCCCCGCACCGAGATCCACGCGAAGACGCGGGCGAGCGGCACGATCCACGTCGCGAGGCTCACGCGCCGGACCAGCCGCGCCGGCCACGCGCGGTTCCACGACGGGAACCGCACCGGCTCGGCCGGCTCCGGCTCCGCCGCAGGCGTCGAGACGAGCGCGCGCAGGTCGTCGAGCGACTTCGCCTCGGCGAAGCGTGCCTCGTCGATGTGCGTGCCGTACTTGTCCTCGAGCGCGACCATCAGCTCGACCCGCTCGAGCGAGCTCAGGCCCAGGGCCTCGAGCGACGCGCCGCCGTCGAGCGCGCGCGCGCCGGCGAACTTCGCCACGAGGGCCTGCAGCATGTCGCCGTCGCCGCCCGCGGCGGCCGGGGGCGCACCGGTGGCCACCCAGGCGCGAATCGCCGCGCGTTTCAGCTTGCGTGTGCCCTCGGTGCGCGGCAGCGGCCCGTCCGTCCACAGCGAGAAGCTGCGGACCCGTTGGTGATCCTGCAGCGCGGCGTTGGCCGCGGCGACGATGGGCTCCGCCTCCACGCCGGGCTCCAGCACGAGCACCGCATGCACGCGCTCGGCTCCGCCGCTGACGGCCGCCACCACCGCCGCCTCCCGCACGCCGTCCACCGCCTCCAGCGCGCGTTCGACATCGTCCGGGAAGACGTTGAGGCCTTCCGGCGTGACGATCATCTCCTTCTTGCGGCCGCGGATGAACAGCCGGCCGTTCGGATCCAGCTCGCCGACGTCGCCGGTGTGCAGCCACCCGTCCTCGTCCAGCGTGCGGCCCTCGCCACCGCCTGCGGTTGCCGATCCCCCTTCCGGCACGTAGTACCCGGACGTGACGTTCTCCCCGCGGACGAGGATCTCGCCGTCCTCGGCGATCCGGACCTCGACGCCCCCGATCGGGCTCCCCACCGATCCGGTGTTGGTCTTGAACGGGTGGTTCAGCGTCACGATCGGCGCGGTCTCGGTGAGCCCGTACCCCTGGATGACGACGAAGCCAAGCCGCTTCCAGAACTCCTCGAGCGCGGGCGGCAGCGGCGCCGCCCCGACGACGAACGCCCAGAACTTGAGGCCGAACATCCCGTGCACACGCCGGTACCGCCACCAGCGCTTCGGGATCGAGAGCCGCTCGCCGGGCGGCTCGGCCGCCGCCGGGTCCACGCGCAGGGCATGCTCCTGCAGCACCTCGAGGATCTTCGGCACGCAGACGACGACCGAGATCTTCCAGCGCTTGACGATGCGCGCGATGTCATGCGGGTTGAGGCTCCGCATGAAGATGACCGTGCCGTCGATCATCGGCGGGATGTTCGTCGCCATCGACTGCCCGAAGAGGTGACTGAGGGGCAGCAGGTTCAGGAAGCGGATGGGCAGGAACGGGCGCGCGTACTTCTTGTACTTCGCGATCTCGCGCTCGACCGGGACCATGTTCGCCAGCAGGTTCCGGTGCCGGATGACGACGCCCTTCGGTTCGGCCGTCGCGCCCGAGGTGAACACGATCTGCACGACGTCGTCGCGTCCGGCGGCGACCGCCGGCATCGGCCCGTCGGCCGACCAGTCGAGCTCGGCCAGGCGCCACCAGGCCGCGCCCTCGATGGGCGATGACGCCGGCACGTCGTCGCCCGCGAGCACGACCCGCGGCCGGACCACCGCGGCGACCTTCGCCAGGAACTCCGCGGAGGCCCTGTAGTCGATCGGGACGACGATGACGCCCGAGATGACGGCGCCCCAGTAGGCGGCAATCCACTCGGGCCGGTTTTCGCCCCACAGGACGAGCTTGTCGCCGGCGCGTACGCCCGCGGCCGCGAGCCTCGCGGCGAAGCCGCGTGCGGCACGGACGACCTCGGGGTACGTATGCCGCCGCACCCGGTACCCGTCGTCCCACGCCAGGAACTCCCCGCGGTGCGCGGCCAGGTCCTGGAAGAAATCGATGAGCGTCTCGCGCGCCGGGGCAGCCACTGCACCTGCATTATGATCCAAGTGCCGTGGCCACTCCGAAGCTGCCGCCCGCCATTGTCGTCGGCGCCCACTACGACGGATTCCTGCAGCGGGCGCTCGCCCGGTTCTTCGAACGGGCCACCCTCGAGACCGAAGCCGTCCCTTCCCCCTCGTCCGATGGCCGGTTGGCAATCGAGCCGACGGAGGACCCAGGCGCGCTGGCCGTCCGCTGGTTCGGCAACCGCTACGTGCTGCGTGTGCCGGGGCAGCGGCCGTTCACCGACCACGAGGTCCGCTTCGCGCGAGCGATTGGCGCCGTGCTCGCGGCGCGGTACCGTGCCATCCTCAACCCCGCGCAGGTCGTCGAGCGCGAGGGGCTCTTCCGTGGCGCCATCGAGGATCGCTACGTCGGCTCGTTCTTCGATTCCACGCCCTATTCGGCGAAGGGGGACGAGGGCTGCGCCGACCGGGTCGCGGACGTCATCGAGATCCTGCGCGTCGCGGCGTTGTCGAGCTACGAGAACCAGGCCATCTCGACCGGCGTGCTCCTGCTCGACACCGACGAGGACCCGCCGGGCGCGTTCGTCACGGGTGACCGCCTGCGTCCGCGGTACACGGGCGCGCTGACGTCCATCAAGAGCTTCTTCCGGCTCGCGGACGGCCTGCGCACGGTGTTCCTCGTCGCCCGCGACGGGCGCGTGCTCGACATCGTCGACGTCGCCGACTGGGCGTCACGGACAGGCGGGTCCCTCGCGCTCCCCGCGCCGTGCTCGGCGGCCTACGAGGCGCACGCGCGTTCCACCATCGGGAGCCGGCGCACCTGCGTCGTGCTGAGTCCGCGCCACGAGATCAAGGTCTTCGCCGACGGCACCGAGGTCTTCGCCTTCCGCCACGCCGACTGGCACCTGCTCGACCTGCAGGCGAAGTACACGCAGTGGTGGACGGCCGTCGGGGACCTGGCGCTGGCCGAGCGTCTCTTCCGCACGGCGCTCGACCTGGCCGAGGAGCGCAAGGGCGCGCTCTTCGTCGTGCTTCGCCGCCCGCTGGCGTCGCTGGCCGAGCTGGTCTCGGCCCAGGACCGCCTCGACATGGCCCTGGTCGACGAGGCCCCCGACCCGGATCGCCCGTCGCGCCGCAACCTCCTCCACCTGCTCGCCGGGCGCGTCGTCACCGAGCTGCCACGCAGCGTGCTCGCCGCGATGGCCACGCTCGACGGCGCCACGGTCACCGATCGGTCCGGCCAGCTCCTCGCGATTGGCGCGATCCTGCGCCACCCGCCGACGGAACAGGCCGACGGCACGGGCCTCACCGAGGGCGCACGCACCACCGCCGCGATCACCGCCAGCCGCCACGGTCCTGTGCTCAAGGTGAGTGAGGACGGCATGATCACGTTCTACGACGGCGGCCGCATCTGGGACATTTGATGGAGTACTGCGGGGAACAGTAGTCCCTATTTGCATGGCATTCACGGCAAGATGGGGCTGTCCCCATTTGCCGTACCCACAAAATTGTCTTCCCTTCCGCGGTGCGATCGAACACCGTGCGGAGCTTGTCACGCGGCTCGGATACAATACCGGGTCCGAGGTTTGGCGGACATACGATGCGGATCTTTCTGACAGGCGGCACCGGTTACATCGGCAGCGCCGTGCTCGAGGCGCTCCTGAGGGCCGGGCACGCGGTCACGGCGATGGTGCGTGATCCCGAGAAGGCCGAACGGCTGGGGAATCGCGGCGCCACGCCCCTCCTGGGTGAGCTCGGGCTCCCGAAGACGTATCGCGCGGCGCTGGCGGATGCCGAGGTCGTCGTGCATACGGCCTTCGAGTACTCGCCGCGTGGCGTCGACAAGGAACGCGAGGCGCTGGAGCTGATGATCGGCACCCTGCGCACGGGCGCCATTTCCGGTCCGCGTGCGCTGATCTACACCTCCGGCGTCTGGGTGCTGGGCAAGACGTTCCTGCCCGCGGACGAGACCACCTCCCTCAATCCCGTGCCGCACGTCGCGTGGCGACCCGCCCACGAGCAGCTCGTGCTCGACGCGCAGGGCGACGGCCTGCGCACCATCGTGGTGCGCCCCGGCATCGTCTATGGTGGCGGGCGCGGGATCGTCTCGGAGATGCTGCGCGACGCCCTGAACGGCCTCGTCCGTGTGGTGGGTCCGGGCCGCAACCACTGGCCCTGCATCTACGATCGCGACCTCGCGGACCTCTACGTCCGGCTGGTCCAGGCGCCGGACGCGAGTGGGATCTACCACGCCAACGACGAGGGCGACGAGAAGGTGAACGACATCGCCGAGGCCATGGCCAACCACCTGGCGCAGCGTCCCGACATCCGCAACATGCCCATCGCCGAGGCCCGCAAGAAGCTCGGCCCGTACGCCGACGCCCTGGCCCTCGACCAGGTCGTGCGCAGCCCTCGCGCGCGTGCCCTCGGCTGGACGCCGACCCTCCGCAGCGTCAGCGGCAACGTCGCCCGCCTGTTCGAGGAGTTCCGCAACTCGCGGAGCTAGCCCTCGGGACAATTCAGAATCCAGAAACCGGAATCAAGAAAGGAATTGTGAATTCCAGAGTGCCGAAGTGACCGGCCGCGAATTCTCCATTCCCCATTCCTTTCGTGATTCCGGTTTCTTGATTCTGATTTCCCTCGAGAACCCATCTCCGACCCGAGGATCTGGAATTCGATTTCCGTATACTGCGGTCTATGACCTATCGTGCCCCCGCTGCTGTCCTGGCCCTGTCGCTGATGGCCGCCGCGTGCGGCGGCGGCGAACCCCCGGTCGAGCCCCAGGCGCCCCCTCCCGGCCCGGCTGAGTCGGTCATCCAGGAGTCGGCGCTCGAGGCCCACCTGCAGTTCCTGTCGAGCGACCTGCTCGAGGGGCGGGCCCCGGCCACGCGGGGCGGCGAGCTCGCCACCGAGTACCTCGCGACCCAGCTCGCCCTGCTCGGCGTGCGGCCGGCCGGCGACGATGGGACGTATTTCCAGCAGGTGCCGGTCGTGGAGTCCACGGTGGAGCGGACCTTCACCCTGAGCGTCCCCGGCAACACCTACCGCTACGGCCGCGACATCGTGGCGTTCTCCGGCGTCGAGGACGCCCGCGTCCATGTCCAGGGCCCCGTCGTCTTCGTCGGCCACGGCATCGTCGCGCCGGAGCTGAACTGGAACGACTACGCGGGCGTGGACGTGAAGGGGAAGTGGGTGCTGGTGATGGTCAACGACCCGCCGGCGACGGCGGAGGAGCCGGACCTCTTCGGCGGTCCCGCGCTGACCTACTACGGCCGCTGGACCTACAAGTACGAGGAAGCGGCCCGGCAGGGCGCCGCCGGCGCGATCCTGATCCACACCGACGAGTCGGCGACGTATCCGTGGCAGGTCGTCGAGTCGTCCTGGTCGGGCACCCAGTACTCGCTGCCGCCGGAGCCGGGATCGCCGGCCCTGCGGATCAAGGCCTGGATGACCAACGATGCCGCCACCGATCTGGTGCGGCGCGCCGGACGCAACCTGGACACGCTCCGGGAGGCCGCGATGGCGCGCGGGTTCAAGCCCGTGGCACTCGACATCCGCGCGGCGGCGACGCTCACGCAGCGGAGTGCGCGCAAGACCTCGCCGAACGTGATCGGCGTGATCCCCGGCACGAACGCGGATGAGGGCGTCGTCTACACGTCCCACTGGGATCACTTCGGCATGCGGCCGCGCCAGGCAGGCGACACCGACGACACCGATCGGATCTTCAACGGCGCCTACGACAACGCATCGGGCTGCGCCGGGCTGCTCGAGATTGCCGCCGCGATGGCGCACGCCGGCGCGACGCCGGCCCGGTCGATGTACTTCGTGTTCACGACCGCGGAGGAGGCGGGACTGCTCGGCTCCGAGTACCTGGCGCAGCACCCGCCGCTGCCGCTCGACCGCATCGCCGCCAACATCAACGTCGACGGCCTCAACTACCTCGGTCCCTCGAAGGACCTGGTGCTGCTCGGCGCCGAGCGGTCGTCGCTCAAGCAGGTGGCCGAGACGCTGGCGGCCGAGCGTGGCCGCTCGATCGGCGTGGACCAGCACCCCGAGCGTGGTTACTTCTTCCGGTCCGATCACTTCCCGCTCGCGAAGGGCGGCGTGCCGGCGGTGTCGATCAGCGAGCCGCGGGAGTTCACCGGCCCGAACGCCGAGGCCCTGCTGAAACAGCAGGAGGCCTACAACGACACCGACTACCACCAGCCGAGCGACGAGTACAACCCGTCGTGGGACTTCAGTGGCGCCGTCGAGGACCTGCGGTTCCTCGCGGAGATGGGCTGGCGCATTGCCGCGACCGACGCGATGCCGCAGTACAACGATGGCGACCAGTTCCGTGAGGTGCGCAGCGGATCGTAGATGCGCAGAAATGGGGTCAGACCCCTTTTCTGCAGAGACCGTCCCCATGTCCCGTTCCCTATGACCAGCACCGAAGCCCTCGACCTCGTCTCGCTCGCCGACCTGCGCGCGGCCTACGAGCGCATCCGTCCCATCGCGCGTGTGACCCCGCTCGTCGAGGTGCCGTGGCCCGTGAGCCCGGCGCCGGCCGGCGTCGGGCCGCTGTTCCTGAAGTGCGAGAACCTGCAGCCGATGGGCGCCTTCAAGATCCGCGGCGCGGTGAACATGCTGCGGCAGATCCCTGCCGCGGACCTGGCCCGTGGCGTCATCACCTACTCGTCCGGCAACCACGGCCAGGCCGTCGCGCTTGCCGCGCGGGAACTCGGCATTCCCGCCGTGATTGTGATGCCCACGACGGCGCCGACCGTGAAGGTCGAGGGGGCGCGTGGCTATGGCGCCGAGGTGCTCTTCGAGGGCACGATGTCCGCCCACCGGAAGGCCCGCGCCGAGGCGCTGGCGGCCGAGCGGGGCCTCACGATCGTCCCGCCGTTCGATCACCCGTGGATCATCGCGGGGCAGGGCACGGCCGGCCTCGAGATCCTGGAGCAGGAGCCGGACGTCGAGACCGTGTACGTGGAGGTCGGCGGTGGTGGCCTGCTCTCCGGCGTCTCTGCCGCGATCAAGCAGCTCCGTCCCGGCGTGCGCCTGGTGGGCGTCGAGCCGGTGGGCGCGCCGAAGATGTCCCGCTCGCTGGCGGCCGGACACCCCGTGACGCTCGAGGCCACGGCGTCGATCGCGGATGGTTTGATGCCGGTCCGGCCCGGGGATCTCACGTTCGCCCACACCCGCGCGTTCGTGGACGAGGTCGTGACGGTGCCGGACGAGGCCATCGAGCGGGCCGTCGCATGGATCTTCCGCAACGGCCGCGTCGTGGCCGAGCCGTCAGGCGCCGCGACGATTGCCGCGCTGGCGCTCGGGCTCGGCGGCCCGGTCGGCCGCACGGTGGCCATCGTCAGCGGTGGCAACGTCGCGCCCGAGCTCTTTGCCCGTCTCATCGCCGGCTGACGGCCTGGGCCGTCAGGCTGGCGGCCGGCGGTTCGTGCGTTGTAGGCTCGTAGGCATGATGCGTGAGACGTCACGAGCCCTGTGGAGCCGGGCGGCCGCCGTCGGCCTTGCCCTGTCCGTCGCCGTCGCCTGCGGGGGGAACGAGCCCGCGGCCCCGTCCGAGACCCCCGCCGAGAGCGCCCCGTCCGCCGGCGGCGCCGCGCCGGACACGCCCGAGCTGTTCGCCGAGGGCGTCATCTCCACCGACGCGCCGGAGTTCGCCACGGCATTCACTCCCGACGGCAGCGCCGTCTACTTCAACCGCACGACGCCGGACGGGCGCGGGCTGTCGATCTACCGGGCCGTGCGTTACGGGGACGGCTGGGCCGAGCCGCTGCCTGCGCCCTTCGCCGGCGACTCCCGTGATCCGGACCCGTTCGTCTCGTTCGACGGCCGGCGCATCTACTTCTCGTCCAACCGGGCGCTGCCGGACGAGACGGGTGACGCCGCGTCGGACTTCGACCTCTGGTACGTCGAGCGTGATGGGGATACCTGGGGCGCGCCGGTGAACCTCACCTCGCTCAACTCGCCGGCCCAGGAAGTGTTCGCCAGCCTCACACGGGACGGTGCCATCTACTTCGCGTCCAACCGCGGCAAGAGCGTTGACATCTACACGGCGGGACCCGGCGTCAACGGTGGCTTTGGTGATCCCCAGCTACTGCCTGCGCCGGTCAACAGCGATGAGGATGACGAGAACAACCCGCTGATCGCGCCGGACGGCTCGTTCCTGATCTTCTCGAGCGCGCGCGACGGCGGCCAGGGGGACATGGACCTCTACGTCTCGTTCAACCAGGACGGCACGTGGACGGCGCCGAAGAACCTGGGCCCGACCGTGAACTCCGAGGCCTCGGAGTCCGCGCCCGCCCTGTCGCCCGACGGCACCGTGCTGTATTTCACGTCCAGCCGTCGCGGCGCCGGCGGCGACATCTACCGAATCGCCCTCACGGCCGCATTGCAGGGTCTGCGGCCCTGACGACGGAATTGAAAATCCAGAAGCCGGAATCAAGAAAGGAATTCGGAATTCAGAACGGTCCGTGCTCATGGCCTTCTTCATTCCCCTTTCCTCAATTCCTTTCTTGATTCCGGTTTCTTGATTCTGCATTCCCCAGAGCGATGGCCCCGGCAGCCCAGGCGGTGGAAGAAGCGAGACGGATTGCAGCGCACGTCCGTGCGTGTGGCGGCCGTGCGCTGGCCGTCGGCGGCTTCGTTCGCGATCGCCTGCTCGGGCGTCCAGCAAAGGATCTCGACCTCGAGGTCTTCGGCATCCCGCAGGACGACCTGCCCGGCGTGCTTCGCGCACTCGGACGCGTCGAGCCGGTGGGGCAGGCCTTCCCGGTCTACAAGGTGGGCGTCGTCGACGTCGCCTTGCCGCGGCGCGAATCGAAGGTCGCGCGTGGGCACAAGGGCTTCGTCGTGGTCGGCGATCCCGACATGCCCTTCGAGGACGCCGCACGGCGTCGCGACTTCACGATCAACGCCATCGGGTGGGATCCCCTCGACGATGCCTACCTGGACCCGTTCGACGGGCGAGGTGACCTCGAGCGGCGGCTGCTCCGCGTGGTCGATCCCACCACCTTCGCGGACGACTCGCTGCGGGTGCTGCGCGCCGTGCAGTTCGTCGCCCGCTTCGAGCTCACGGTCGATCCCGCGACCCGTGACATTCTCGCCGCGATCCCCCTGGACGACCTGCCGGGCGAACGCATCTGGGGGGAGATCGAGAAGCTCCTGCTGGTGGCCGAACGCCCGTCGCTCGGCCTCGCGCTTGCCAGGGAGATCGGCGTCGTCCGCCAGGTCCTGCCGGAGATGGAGCCGCTCTACGACTGCCCGCAGGATCCCGAGTGGCATCCCGAAGGCGATGTCTGGACCCACACGCTGATGGTCGTGGACGAGGCGCGCCGGCGCAACGCCGACCTCGGTCGCGCCCACCTCGCCATCGTCATGTTGGGGGCGGTGTGCCACGACCTGGGCAAGCCGCTCACGACCGCGCCGATGGACGGCCATATCAAGTCGCCGGGGCACGAGGCCGCGGGGGTGCCCCTCGCCGAGCGCCTGCTCGATCGCCTGAACGTCCACAGCCTCGATGGTGTCGACGTGCGGCGTCAGGTGCTCGGCCTCGTGGCGGAGCACCTCCGGCCCAGCGCCTTCCACAAGGCGCGCGAGACCGTCACGGACGGCGCCTTCCGGCGCCTGGCGCAGCGGGTGGACCTCGAGCTGCTGGCCCGGTTCGCGCGGGCGGACTGCCATGGGCGGACGGGGCAGTTCGATTGCGGGGCCATGGACTGGTTCATCGAGCGCGCGCGCCAGCTTGGTGTCGAGCACCGCCCGCCCGCCCCCATCCTGCTGGGGCGTCACCTGATCCCCCTCGGGGTCCCGTCCGGTCCCGGGATGGGCGGGATCCTGCGGGCCGTGTACGAGCGGCAGCTCGATGGGGAAGTCGCCTCCCTCGAGGATGCGCTGGCGGCGGCTCGTGCGATGATGCCGGCAGGCCGGCCGCCTGACGCGGCCCCCTGACGGTCCCCCCGGTCCAGGACGGACATCATGCCCAGGCGCGTCCGGAGCGCCTTCGCCGCGCTCGTCGCCGCGCAGGCCGCCCACTCGCTCGAGGAGTACGTGGGACGCCTGTTCGACGTGTTCGCGCCAGCCCATGCCGTGAGCACGCTGATCGTCAGCGATCCGCGCGCCGGGTTCGTGTTGGTCAACGCCGTGCTCGTGGCCTTCGGCGTCTGGTGCCTGCTCGTCCCGCTGCGTGCGGGCTGGGCCATGGCGGAGCCCCTGGCCTGGTGCTGGACGGGCGTCGAGATCCTCAACGGCTTCGGCCACCTGTTCATCGCGTCCGTCCGTCACCGCTACTTCCCGGGGGCCTTCACCGCGCCGCTGCTCATCATCATCGGGTTCTGCCTGGCCTGGCGCCTCATGGAGCTGGTCGAGGCGAGGGAGCGTGGCGCTGCGCCTCTCAGGAATGCAGAATCAGGAAGTACGAATCAAGAAAGGAATTGAGGAAGGAGGAATTCCCACTTCCTTTCTTGATTCCGTTTTTTCGATTCTCTGTTCGCATCCGTGCATCCCCGTCCATCTGTGCATCCGTGTCCAGTCGGCCTCGGGCCACCGGCCCTCGGTGGGACTCACCCTCGCTGCGCTCGGGTTCGCTGGGACTCGGCGCTCCGCGCCTCGCTGGGCCTCGCGGCCGCTCGTTGCGACGATCGTGCTGAATGGTACAGATGCCCGAGCCAGAAGGGGTATCTGTGCATCCCTTTCAATCTGTGCATCTGCGTTCTCCGCCATCTGTGCCATCTGTGGCCCCTGTGCAATCTGTGGCCCCTGTGCCATCGGTGGCCTATGATCGCGGAGTGAAACGCGCATCCGCCATTGCTGCCCTAGTGTCCGCTCTCGGCACGGTGGCCATCACGGCCCAGGCGCCTCCTGCCTATGACGTCATCCTGCGTGGCGGGACGATCATCGACGGCACGGGGGCCCCGCCCAGGGTGGGGGACGTGGCGGTGGCGAATGGGGCCATCGTGGCGGTCGGCGATATCGGCCCCGCGACGGCCGCGGTCGAGCTCGACGTCGCCGGCCTGTCGGTGGCACCGGGCTTCATCAACATCCACAGCCATCCGACCCCGGCCGGCCTGCGAGGCGCCGCGAACATGCTCACGCAGGGCGTCACCACCGAGATTCTCAATCCCGACGGCGGAGGCCCCATCGACATCGGTGGCCAGCTGGCCGAGCTCGAGGCCGGCGGCCTGGCCGTCAACATCGGCGCCAACGTCGGGTTCAACACCATCTGGGCCGAGGTCGTCGGCCAGGACGATCGGCGCCCGACCGATGCGGAGCGCGATCGCATGCGGGCCCTCCTGGTCGATGGCCTCGAGGCCGGTGCCTTCGGGGTCTCGGCCGGGCTCGACTACAAGCCCGCGTACTTCGCGAAGACGGAGGAGGTCACCGGCGTCGTGTCAGCGGCCGCGCCGTGGCGCACGGTGTTCACGAATCACGATCGGCTGACGCCCGAGTCGAACTACTCCTCGCGCGCCGGCATCACAGAGACCCTCGGCATCGGCCGTCGGTCCGGCCTCGTCCCCGTCGTCACTCACATGAAGGCGCAGGGCCACGAGCAGGGCACCGGCCAGGCGCTCATCGACCTGATCGCGAGGTCCGGGGCACCCGATGGCCTGGCGGCCGCCGACGTGTATCCCTATCTCGCGGGCCAGAGCGGGCTCGGGGCCCTCATCATCCCCGGATGGGCGCAGGAGGGCGGACGGGACGCGATGCTGGCGCGGTTCCGCGACCCCGAGCTGCGCCCGAAGGTCGTCGCCGAGGCGGAGCAGGCCATGCGCCTCCGGTTCGGCGGC
The DNA here is from genome assembly GCA_050246635.1 of Vicinamibacterales bacterium. Taxonomy (GTDB): domain Bacteria; phylum Acidobacteriota; class Vicinamibacteria; order Vicinamibacterales; family UBA2999; genus JBFWVR01. The sequence goes on along the minus strand of JBFWVR010000002.1, from coordinate 302,886 downwards.
CCCTCCGGGGTCTTCGTCACGGGCCTCGATCGCGAGCTGACCGACATCATGCACGACCTCGGGGACGTGTCGCCGGGCGAGGCCGTGGTCCGCACACTGGAGGCCGAGAACCGTGGGGCGATCCTCCGCTTCGGCGCCGAAGCCGACCTCGTCGCGATCCTGCGTGGCCCGGAGACATCGGTCGCGTGTGACTGCGGCGCCGTCGAGGGGCCGGCGTCGCATCCGCGCTTCTACGGCTCCTTTCCGCGCGTCCTGGGCCGCTACGTGCGCGAGCAGGGGGTGCTCACCTGGGAGGACGCCGTGCGCAAGATGACCGGCCTGCCCGCGAGCACCATCGGGCTGGTGGACCGCGGGTTCCTCGCGCCGGGCATGGCCGCCGACATCACCGTGTTCGATCCGCGCACCATCGTCGATCACGCGACCTTCGAGGCGCCGACCCTGCGGTCCGACGGCGTGCGGCACGTGCTCGTCAACGGGCGGTTCGCGCTCCGCGACGGCGAGGTCACGGGCGCGCGCGCGGGGCTTGCCCTGCGACGCACGGGACAGATGCCCAGCCGCCCGATGCGCCTCGGCGTGGACCGCCGCCTCGAGGTGCGTGGCACCGTGGACGGGGCCACGCTCGATGTCGCGCTGTCGGCCGCGCCCGGCGGCGTGACCGCTGCCGGGCGGATGCGGATCACGGCACCCGACGGCACCCGCTACGACGTGACACCGGGACTGCTCCAGACCGCCACGGGGTGGGCCGGCGTGACAGGCGTCGCCATCGTCGAGGGGCAACCGCGGGCCGTCCGGCTGCTCGTCGATGCCGATGATCCGCTGGCGCCCGGCGGGGGCGCCCGCGTCTCGGTGCGCCTGGCGGGGCTGGCGGACACGGCGGGGCGCCTCGCCGGCGCGCCGCCGGTCATCGCGCCCTAGCCGTCCACCACTGATCCACCCACACGTCATTCGAGGTGTCTCCGTGCCCGTCCTGCAGATCATCGTCGCCAGCACGCGCCCCGGGCGCGTCGGCATCCACGTCGCGAACTGGTTCATCGAGCGTGCGCGCGAGCACGGCGGCTTCGAGGTGGAGATCGCGGACCTCGCCGAGCTCGCCCTGCCGATGTTCGACGAGCCGCATCATCCGAGGCTCGGGAAGTACGAGCACGACCATACGAAGGCGTGGAGCGAACAGGTGCGCCGCGCGGATGCGTTCGTGATCGTCATGCCCGAATACAATACGGGGCCGACACCGGCGCTCCTGAACGCCATCGCGTACCTCTCGAAGGAGTGGGCGTACAAGCCGGCGGCGTTCGTCAGCTACGGTGGCATCTCGGGCGGCCTTCGTGCCGTGCAGGCGGTCAAGCCGGTGCTCGGCATCCTGCGCGTCGTGCCCATTGTCGAGGCCGTGACCATCCCGTTCGTCGGGAAGCAGATTGACGAGCAGACCGGGGTGTTCACGCCGAACGACGTCCAGGCGAAGGCCGCCACCGCGCTGCTCGACGAGCTTGTCCGGTGGGCGCACGCGCTTCTTCCGCTGAGGAAGTAAGAAGTAAGTAGGAAGTAAGAAGGCAGAAGGCAGAAGGCAGAAAGACATGGATCCCACCGTCCGGTTGTTGCGTGATCTCGTGGCCATTGACTCCGTGAACCCGTCGCTGGTCCCCGGGGCGGCGGGCGAGGCAGCGGTGGCGAAGGCGCTCGTCGCCGAGCTCGAGGCGATCGGGCTGGCCGTCGAGGTGCAGGAAGCGGCGCCGGGCCGGCCCAACGTGGTCGCCACGCTGGAGGGGCAGCGGCCGGGGCGCTCGCTGATGTACTGCGGGCACATCGACACGGTTGGCGTGACCGGCATGCCGCGCCCGTTCGTCCCCGAGGAGCGCGAGGGGCGGCTCTACGGGCGTGGTTCGCAGGACATGAAGAGCGGCGTGGCGGCGATGATTGGCGCCGCGCGCGTCATCGCGGAGAGTGGCGGGCTCGATGCCGGCCGCCTCGTCATCGCGTGTGTCGTGGACGAGGAGCACGCAAGCATCGGCGCTGACGCGCTGGTCACGCGCTGGCGGGCCGACGCGGCCGTCGTCACCGAGCCCACCGACCTGGCGATTGCGGTGGCGCACAAGGGCTTCGAGTGGGTGGAGGTCGAGACGGACGGCAAGGCGGCGCACGGCAGCCGGCCCAGGGACGGCCGCGATGCCATCCTGCGGATGGGCCGCGTGCTGGCCGCGCTGGAGGTGCTCGACCGGTCCCTCCAGGGCGAGGTGCCGCACCCGCTGCTCGGCACGGGCTCGCTGCATGCCTCGCTCATCGAAGGCGGGCGCGAGCTCTCGAGTTATCCGGATCGCTGTCTGCTGCAGCTCGAGCGGCGCACCCTGCCGCGGGAGCGGCCGGGGGCGGCCAGCCGCGAGGTGGCGGAGATCCTCGAGCGGCTCTCGGCGGACGATGGCGAGTTCGTGGCGCGGAGCCGCGAGCTCTTCGCGCGCGCGCCGTACGAGATTGCCGCCGACCATGACGTGCCGAAGGCGCTCGAGGCGGCGGCGCGCCGCAGGCAGTGCGCGACGTCCATCACCGGCATGAGCTTCTGGACCGACGCCGCGGTGCTCGGCGAGGCGGGCATTCCCTCCGTGCTCTTCGGGCCCAGTGGGGCCGGCCTGCACGGACTCGACGAGTATGTCGAGCTCGACAGCGTGCTGCTGTGCCGGGACGTGCTGGCCGACTACGCCAGGGCGTGGTGTGGGGGCGCCTGAGTTCTGATGTCGCCGAGGGGCTGTAATCCACGGATGACGCGGATTACACGGAACACACTGGGAACACTGAACAGACTGAAGACACTGAAACGGACTGGCGTTGCAGCGAGCTGCTCAGGGCGGTTGGTGGGGGCCCCACCAATCTTCAGTCTTCAATCTTCAATCTTCAATCTTCAATCTTCAATCTGAAATGGCTAGCCTCGCTCGCCGAGCACTCCCCTCAGCACGAACCCCACGTTCGCCGGCCGCTCCCCGAGCCGGCGCATGAAGTACGGGAACCATTGCTGCCCGAAGGGGACGTACACCCGCATGCGGTACCCTTCCGCCACGAGCGCGGTCTGCAGGTCCCGGCGAATGCCGTACAGCATCTGGAACTCGAAGCGGTCCTGCGCATAACCCTTCGAGGCGGCGTGCGCCTTGGCGGCGTCGAGCATCGCCGGGTCGTGCGTCGCAATCGCGTGGTAGCCGCCGTCGTCCAGCAGGCGGCGCATGAGCCGCACGAAGTTCTCGTCCACCTCCGCCTTGCGCTGGTAGGCGACCTCCGCCGGCTCCCGGTAAGCGCCCTTCACGAGCCGCACGCGCGCGCCGAGCGCGAGCACGCGGTCGAGGTCCGCCGCCGTCCGCATCAGGCACGACTGCAGCACGATGCCCGCGTTGCGGTAGCCGTGCTGCCACACGGCCTCCAGGATCTCCAGGGAGGCCTCGGTGTACGGCGAGTTCTCCATGTCGATCCGCACGAAGAACTCGTGCCGGGTCGCGGGGTCGAGGATGCGGCGCAGGTTGTCGATGGCCGTCTGCCGGTCCACGTCGAGCCCGAGCTGCGTCAGCTTCAGCGAGATGTTGCGTTCGATCCCGGCGGCCACAATCGTGTCGAGCACCCGCAGGTACTCCTGCGTGGCCGCCCCGGCCTCCTCGGCGGTGGCGACGCTCTCGCCGAGGTAGTCGAGCGTCAGGTGGAGGCCCTGCCCGGCCAGCGGGCGCACGGCCTCGACCGCCTCCTCGACCGTTTCCCCGGCGATGAACCGGCGGGCGAAGCCGCCGGGCGCCATGCCGTAGCGGGAGGCGAGGCGCTTCAGCGTGTCGATCTGCGCAAGCGTGTGGAACAGGGCTTTCGACGTGGCATCGAGCATGAGGGAATCCGTGGCGGATGCTTGGACGGCGCGTGCCGTGGCGTGGGACGCGAGGACGGCTAGTGAGCGGGCCCGGCCGACTGCAGCAGGTGCTCGAGTGACCGGGCGTAGTAGCGCAGCACGTGGCGCTCGCGCACGCGGAAGCGGCCGGCCTCCAGCACGATGATGCCACGATCGGCGAGCAGCGGCGCGGCCGACTCCACCGCAGCCTCGCCTGAGTGCACGCCGAGGTTGGCGTTGACGGCCCGCAGCGCCGCGATGATCGCGTCGGCGCGGGCGGCCAGCTCCTTCGGGGCGATCGACGGCCGGATGGCCGCCGCCACCACGGCCGTGGGCAGCACCTTCACCAGCCGGCCGATCTCGCCGCGCACCAGGTGCGACAGGTCGAGCACCGAACGGCGGGAGTGGAAGTCGTAGCCCTCGAGCGGGATGGGCCGCCCGAACGTGACGTAGGCGCGGCTCCGGTAGCCGACGGCATACCGGACCATCTCGGCCAGCTCGCGGCTGAACGGCCGTTGCCGCCGCTTGACGCGCTGGCGCGCCAGGATGTGGTCCTCCAGGACCAGGTCGTAGGCGATGGCGGTCGGCAGGATCGTCATGCCGGGCACGCCGGCGGAGAGGCACGCGTTGAACAGCCCCGTCTTCGGCGACTTCAGCTCGCCGCTGTAGCTCCGTCCGCCCTCCGGGTAGAAGAACAGGTCGTGCTTGCGCAGCAGCTCGGCGACGTACGCCTTCAGCGTGATGAGGTAGGCCGGATCCTTGGTGTTGCGGCGGATCGGCAGGGCGCCGGTGACGTGCTTGTGGATGAAGCCGAGGGGGCCGCCGAAGAGGTTGATACCGGCGGCAATCACCGGGGGCCGGACGCCGGCATCGTCGAGCACGAGCGGCTCGATGAGGTAGTCGGTGTGGCTGCGGTGGTTCGACGCGTAGACGACGCGGCCGGCGCGGGTGGCCTCGACGGCGCGATCCGCGTGCTCGGCGATGCGCTCGATCTTCCGCAGGATGGGGAAGAGCGGGTATTCGAGCGCCCGGTACAGCTCGTAGCGCTGCGTGGTCCGCAGCTCGTCGAGGTACTGGATGATGCGCTCGCGCGCGGCGTTACCGGTGAGGCCGTGGCTTCCCTGGAGGTACTCCGCGACCTCCTCCCGCGACAGCACGGCCGCTGTGATGTCGTCCATCATCGGACCGCTGCTCGACTATAGCATGGGCCACGCACGCCCGGTCAGGCGCGCGCCACCGCGTCCGACACCGCGTCCGCGAACGCCCGCGTGCCCGCCGTGCCGCCGAGATCCGGCGTGCGCACCTGCCCGGCCTCGAGCACCTGCCACAGGGCCGTGCGGATGCGCGCCGCCATCGCGTCCTCGCCGAGGTGCTGCAGCATCAGCAGCGACGACAGCAGCAGCGCCGTCGGGTTGGCCAGGTCCCGGCCCGCGATGTCCGGCGCCGTCCCGTGGACCGCCTCGAACACCCCGACGTTGTTCAGGCCGAGGTTGGCCGCCGACACCACGCCGAGTCCGCCGACCAGGCCCGCGCACAGGTCCGACACGATGTCCCCGTAGAGGTTCGGCAGCAGCAGCACGTCGAACTTCTCGGGGAACATCACGAGCTGCATGCACGCCGCGTCGACGATGCGCTGGTCGTACTCGACGGCGGGGAAGTTCTTGGCGACCCGCCGCGCGCAGTCGATGAACAGCCCGTCGCCGAGCTTCATGATGTTCGCCTTGTGCACCGCCGTCACGCGCTTCCGCCCGTGATCGCGTGCGTACTCGAACGCGAACTGCGCGATCCGCGTGGACGCCGTCTCGGTGATGATCTTCAGGCTCTCGATCACGCCCGGCACCACCACGTGCTCCAGGCCCGTGTAGAGGTCCTCGGTGTTCTCGCGCACGATGATCAGGTCGACGTTCTCGTAGCGGGACGGCACGCCCGGCAGGTTCCAGACCGGCCGCAGGTTGGCGTACAGGTCGAGCGCCTTGCGCAGCCCCACGTTCACGCTCGTGAAGCCCTCGCCGATCGGCGTGCCGATGGGGCCCTTGAGCGCCACCTTCGTCCGGCGAATCGACTCCAGCAGCGCCGGCGGCAGGGTCGTCCCGTGGTCGGCCACCGCCTCGGCCCCGGCCGGGTACGACTCCCACTTCGCGTCCAGGCCCGCCGCCTCGAGGATCTGCACGACGGCGCGGGTGACTTCGGGGCCGATGCCGTCGCCGGGGATGAGCGTAATCGTGTGCTGCATGGTCGTGGTCAGTCTGCCGGGGCCTGGAAACGGGAGGCGAGCCGCGCCGCGGCGCCCTCGATGAGCGTGCGATCGGCGGGGCCGAATGCCGCCGGGGTGTCGCTGTCGATGTCGATCTCGCCGAAGACGACGCCGCCGCGCATGATGGGCGCCACGATCTCCGACCGCGTCTCGAGGCTGCAGGCGAGGTACCGCGGGTCCGCGTTCACGTCGTCGACGACGATCGTCTCGCGCTGGCTGGCGGCCGCCCCGCAGATGCCGCGGTTCAACGGGATGCGCGTGTGCGGCGAGGGCTTGCCGAGGTACGGCCCCAGGACGAGCTCCTCGCCCTCGAGCACGTAGACCCCCACCCACGTGTAAGCCGGCATGCGGGTCTTGAGGACCTCGACCACGGCCGCGATGGCGGTGTCGCGATCGGGAATGGCGGCGAGCGCCGCGTCGATGGCCTGGAGCGTTGCGTCGTGAGCCGTCACTTCTCGCGCGCCTCCCAGAGGAGCAGGATGAGGCCGCCGGCGATGACGGCGCCCACCAGGTTCGTGGAGCGGGCATGGAGCGCGTCGAAGCGCACCCGCCGGGCGTCATCCGCCGCCAGGCCGTTGATCGGGCCGTCGACCGACGCCTGGATGGCGTCGATGGCCGGCAGAAGGACCAGGCCCGAGTACGCCATCACCGCCAGCATCAGCGCCACCAGCCCGGCACGGATGCCGTAGGCGACCGGCCGCGGCCCGAGCAGCCGCTGCACGGTCAGGATGACGATCATCAGCGCGCCCGCCGCGTAGCCGAGCAGGTGCAGCCGCGCGAGCACTTCGCCGAACACGTCGCCCGCGAGCATGCGGCCCTGCACCGGGTCCCACGCCTGCAGCACGCCGAAGACGGACGGCGCCACCAGGGCCCCGGCCACGGCCAGGCCGCCGAGCCACAGGACCAGGGCCAGCAGGTAGGCGTAGCGCAGGGCGGACATCCCGCCATTATACCGGGCGCGCCCGGTGCCCCCGCAGCGGACTCGCGGAGGGCGCCTCCTGGCGGCCATCGGCCGGGCGGCACCGGTGCGGCCGAATTTGTTACACTTCCAAGTTCCCGTACGGAGGAAACAAGTGCCCGTAGACACGCCTGCTGTGCTGCCCGTCCTTCAGAACATCGCGACCCGCCTCCGCATCGAGTCGGTGCGCTCCACGAGCGAAGCCGGCAGCGGGCACCCCACGACATGCTGCTCGGCGGCCGACCTGGCCGCGGCCCTCTTCTTCAACGACATGCGGTTCGACCCGGCCAACCCGGGCCACCCGCTCGCCGACCGCTTCATCCTGTCGAAGGGCCACGCGGCGCCGCTGCTCTACGCCCTCTGGGCCGAGGCCGGCTTCCTCCCCGTCGAGTCGCTCCTCGACCTGCGCAAGCTGAGCTCCGACCTCGAGGGACACCCGACGCCGCGCCTGCCCTTCGTCGACGTGGCCACCGGCTCGCTCGGGCAGGGCCTGGCCGCCGGCGTCGGCTGCGCGCTCAACGCGCGGCGGATCGGCGCCGACTACCGCACCTACGTGATGATGGGCGACGGCGAGACCGCCGAAGGCTCCGTCTGGGAGGCGGCGTCGGTTGCCGCCAACGATGCGCTCGACTCGCTCTGCGCGATCGTGGACGTCAACGCGCTGGGCCAGAGCCGGCATACCCAGCTCGAGCACGACATGGCGCAGTACAAGGCCCGCTTCGAGGCCTTCGGCTGGCACGCCATCGTCATCGATGGCCACGACATGGCGGCGATCGTCGCGGCCTATGCCGAGGCCCGCGAGACGAAGGGGCGCCCGACCGCCATCCTCGCGCGCACCATCAAGGGCAAGGGCGTGTCGTTCGCCGAGGGCAAGGACGGCTGGCACGGCAAGGCCTTCAAGAAGGGCGCCGAGATGGACAAGGCGCTGGCCGAGCTCGAGGCGCAGTTCGTGCCCGAGCCCGACGGTGCCCACTTCACGATCCCGATGCCGCCCGATCCGCCCGCCGCGCAGGCGCCCTCGCCAGTGGCGGCGCCGTCCTACACGATGGGGGAGGAGGTCGCGACGCGTGAGGCGTACGGCACGGCGCTCGCCAAGCTCGGCGCCGCCGATCTGCGGGTGGTCGCGCTCGACGCCGACGTGGGCAACTCCACGTTCAGCCTGAAGTTCGGCGAGCAGTTCCCCGACCGCTTCTACCAGAACTTCATCGCCGAACAGGCGATGATCGGGGCGTCGATGGGGCTGGCCGCGCGCGGCGCCATCCCGTTCCCGTCCACCTTCGCGGCGTTCCTGTCCCGCGCGGCCGACTTCATCCGCATGGCGGCGATCAGCGGCGTCGGCATCAAGATGGCCGGCTCGCACGCCGGCATCTCGATCGGCGAGGACGGTCCGTCCCAGATGGCGCTCGAGGACCTCGCGATGATGGCGGCCCAGCCGAACATCACCGTGCTCTACCCGAGCGACGCCGTCAGCACCGAGCACCTGATGGCGGCCGCGGCCTACCACCAGGGGCCCGTCTATATCCGCACGACGCGCCCGAAGACCCCGGTGCTCTACCGCAACGAAGAGGCCTTCCCGATTGGCGGCTCGAAGGTGCTGCGTGAGAGCGACCGTGACACGGTCACCATCATCGGCGCCGGCATCACCGTCTTCGAGGCGCTCGAGGCGCACGACACGCTGAAGGCGGAGGGCATCCACGCCCGCGTGATCGACCTGTATTCGGTCCAGCCCGTCGACCGCGCCACCCTGGTGCGCGCGGCGAAGGAGACCGGCCGCCTCATCACCGTCGAGGACCACTACCCCACCGGCGGCATCGGTGACGCCGTGGCCGCCGCCGTGGCGGGCGATGGGTTCACGGTGACCCGCCTCGCCGTGCGCGAGATCCCGCGGAGCGGCCAGCCCGCGGAGCTGCTCGACAAGTACGGCATCTCGGCGCGGCACATCGTCGCTGCCGTCAAGGCCTGACACCGCCGGGCCGGGGGCCCGGTCAAGGAGCGGACGTGATGCGGAACCTCGTGCGGGCGGCAGTCGTGTCGCTGGCGGTGGTCGCGCTGCAGGGCCCGGGCGTGGGCCTCTTCGCGCAGGCCGGGGCCGGGCCGGTCGGGTTGCAGGAGCCGGCCTGGGCGCCCGATGGACGCCGGATCGCCGTCTCCTATCTCGATCGCATCTGGACCATGGGGCCCGACGGGCGGCGTGCCCGCGCGCTCCTCGACGGAGACGCCGCGGGTGTCGAGCGTGAGCCCGCCTGGTCGCCCGATGGGCGCCGCATTGCCTTCGCCGCCAACCGCGGCAGCGGTTTCGACATCTTCGTGGCGCCCGCCAACGGCGGCGAGGCGGTCGCCGTGACGGCCACCCCCGGCGACGAGCGTTGGCCGTCGTGGACGGCGGACGGTCGGATCGTCTTCTCGCATCGCGCGCCCGCCCCGGACGGCCAGCCCACCGCGCCTGGGCAGCCCTGGGACCTCTACCTCGCCGCGCCTGTCGAGGGATCCGCGTCCTGGCAGGCGCCAGTGGCGCTCACGGCGACCGACACGACGAGCGAGACCTATCCCCGCGTCTCCCCGGACGGCCAGCGTGTGGTCTTCGTCTCGGATCGTGACTCCGAGGACGACGTGGACCTGTGGGTGATGGCCGTGCCGGCCGCATCGGAGACGGCGCCCGTGCCGCTCGGCGCGCGGGGCGATCGCGGCGGGGCCACGGCGGCGCCGGACGCGCGGCGGGTGGCGCGGGCCAGCGGGCTCGAGGCGTACCCCGCGTGGGCGCCCGACAACCAGCGCGTCGCCTACTACGCCGTGCGCCAGGGCGTGGGCTCGGTGTGGGTCGCGACGGTCGAGGCCGATCGGGACGACGAGGACGAGGTGCCGGCGCCGCGGCCGAAGCCATCGGCCCCGCCGCAGCTCGTCTCGCGCGCCGGGGGCGCCCCGGCGTGGTCCCCGGACGGCCGGACGATTCTCGTCACCGGCCTGCCCGATCCACAGCCCGTGTACAACGGCAACCCGCTCAGGAACGACGCCGAGCCGCCGCCGCTCTTCGCGACCAACGCGGCGTTCCACCTGTGGCGCATCCAGGCGCCGCTGCCGGTGCACGAGGAGGGGGGCGCGGTGGACGCCGACGTCGAGCCCTCGCCCGCGCTCTTCTCCGCCATGTTCGATCGCGTGTGGCAGACGCTGCACGACCTCTATTACCGATCCGGCGACTCCGCCGCGGCGTGGTCGGCGCTGCGCGAGAAGTACCGCCCGCAGGCCGCCTCCGCCTCGTCGCCCGATGCGCTCGAGGCCGTCATCGACCAGCTCGTCGCCGAGCAGCCGCTGATCAAGCCGGTCGTGACGTCGAAGGGCGCGGTGGTCGTCTCGGGGCACCCGCTGGCATCCGAGGCCGGGCGCCAGGCCTTCGAGAAGGGCGGCAACGTCGTCGACGCGATGATTGCCGTCTCGTTCGCCCTCGGCGTCGTCGAGCCCGAGGCGTCGGGGGTCGGCGGCGACGGGACCGCGGTTCTCTATCTGAAGGGGATGGAGCATCCCACCGTCGTCGAGTACAAGGACATGACGCCCTCGCACGCGACGATGGACAACCCGAAGATGGTGCAGGACGGCCGTATCGTCGCGGACGGCCCGGCGGCTGCGAACATCCCGGGTGTCGTGGCGGGGCTCGATTACCTGTACCGGCACTACGGCAGCGGCAAGGTGCGGTGGGAGGACCTCGTCGCCCCCGCGATCACGCTGGCGGACGAGGGGTTCATCCTCGACCAGTCGCTGCCGACGACCATCGCGGAGGGACGGCACTTCCTGGAGAAGTGGCCAGAGGCCGCGAAGATCTACCTGCCGAACGGGCAGGTCCCCAGGCCGGGAGACCGCTTCTTCAACAAGGACTACGCGAGCACGCTCCGCGCGATCCAGAAGGGCGGCGCCGACGAGTTCTACCGTGGCAGCATCGCGCGCAAGATCGCGGCGGACATGGAGGAGAACGGCGGGATCCTCACCTTCGCCGATCTGGCCCAGTACCGCGCGATGGAGCGTGAGCCGATCAAGGGGCACTACCGTGGACACACGCTCTACGCGGGTGGACCGCCGCTGTCCACGGGCATCCAGCTGTTCGAGTCGCTCCAGGTGCTCGAGAACTACCAGCCCGCTGCGAACCTGCGGCTGTCGGGCGACCCGGACTACCTGCACTACCTGATCGAGGCGTGGAACGTGCGCGACCCGCTGCGGCGCGTGGCCGACCCGGAGCGGTGGCCGGTGGAGTTCGAGGAGCACCTGACCGACGCGCACGCGAAGCAGCTCTTCGCGAAGATCGACCCGCGCACGGCCTCGCTGCTGGAGCGCCCGGAGCCGGAGCCCCGGCTCGTGCCGAAGGCGCCCGAGCCGCGGATCAGCACCGGGACCACGTCCTTCGCCGTCGCGGACGCCGAGGGCAACATGATCGCGGTGACGCAGACGTTGTCGACCTGGGGCGGCACCTTCTATGTGTCGAAGGGGCTCGGGTTCCTCTACAACAACCACCTGCGGTCGACCCGGACCCAGGCGGGCGCGTACGGCAGCATCCTGCCGCTGCAGCGGTCCAGCACCTCGAGCGTGCCGACGCTCGTGTTCGAGCAGACCGCCGGTGGCGAGGTGCCGAAGCTCGCGGTCGGCTGCGCCGGGAACGCGTGGATTCCGGTGTCGGTGTACCGCATCATCACGGGTGTCATCGATGGCGGGCTGGGCGCGCAGGCGGCCATCGAGGCGCCGCGGTTCCTGCCGGGGCGCGACCCGTCGGACCCGCAGGACAGCGCGGCCCGCATCGAGATCGAGGACCGGTTCCCCAAGGCGGCGGTCGACGACCTCATCGCCCGCGGGCACCACCTCCAGAAGATTGGCCGCAAGGGCGAGGTGCGGTACGGCTACGCCGCCGCGATCACCGTCGACGTCGCGAACCACACCGTCCAGGGGGGCGCCGAGCCGCGGCGCTCGCACGCGGCCGTGCCCTTCGAGCGCGAGACGACGACGAGTCCGCGGCAACGGTAGAAGAGCCAGCCACGACCCTTCGACTCCGCTCAGGGTCGTGGCTGGCTCTTGATCCCACTCGAACGGAGACATATGCCCCTCATCGAACCCGGCAAGAAAGCCCCGGCCTTCGCCCTCAAGGACCAGGACGGGACCGTGCACCGCCTGTCGGCCTACGCCGGACGGCCCGTGGTGCTCTACTTCTACCCGAAGGACGACACGCCCGGCTGCACCACCGAGACGTGCGCGTTCCGTGACAACCTGCCGAAGTTCACGAAGAGCGACGCCGTCGTGCTCGGCGCCAGCATCCTCGACGAGCGGAGCAAGGCGAAGTTCGCCGCGAAGCACGACGTGAACTTCCCGCTGCTGGCCGACGCCGATCACGCGGTGGCGGAGAAGTACGGCGTGTGGCAGGAGAAGAAGAACTACGGCAAGAGCTACATGGGCATCGCGCGCACCACGTATCTCATCGGCGCCGACGGCAAGGTCGTGAAGCGGTGGGACAACGTCAAGGTGAACGGCCATGCCGAGGCCGTGCTCGACGCGGTGAAGGCCCTCTGACCTCCGGCTCCACGAAGGCGCGCGGCTCCCACCCGCACGATCGGCCGTGACCGAACTCGATCTCCACGTACACGGGATGGACTGCGCCGAGGAGGCCGCGCTGATTCGGCGCGCCCTCGAGGCGGATCCCGGTGTCGTGCGCATGTCGTTCGACCTGGTGACGGGCCGCGTCTCGGTCACGTTCGACCCGGCGCGCACGTCCGCGGCTGCCGTCACCGAGGCGGTCGCCCGGACGGGGCTGGCGGCACACGCGCATCACGATCACGGACACGGGGGCGACGCCGGCCACGATCACGAGCATGGCCACACGCATGGAGCCACCGCGCGGTGGACCGTCGTCGCCGGCGGGTTCTTCGCGGCGGCGTGGATCTACGAGGGACTCCAGGCCGACACCTGGCTCGAGGCGCTCGTCGGTCACCACGACGGGGGGCTCGCGCACGCGCACGACCCGGTGGCGATTGGCCTCTATGTGCTGTCGCTCGCGGCCGGCCTCGGGCCGCTGCTGCCGCGGGCGGCCGTGGCGCTGCGGTTCCTGCGCCTCGACATGCACGTGCTCGTCTGCCTCTCGGCGATTGGCGCCGCCGCGATCGGGCAGTGGGCCGAGGCCGCGTCGGTGGCCTTCCTGTTCTCGCTGGCCCATCGCATGGAGGCGTGGAGCCTCGAGCGGGCGCGGGCGGCCATCGACAGCGCCACGGCGGCGAGCCACGCGCCGGCCGTGACGGCGCACGACAACGCGCCGGTGGAGCGCTGGATCGAACGGTTCGCGGCCGTCTACACGCCCGCTGTCACGCTGGCGGCGATCACCCTGGCGGTCGTCGTGCCGCTGTGGGAAGGGAACTGGGCGGTCTGGTTCTACCGTGGGTTGGTCTTCCTCGTCCTGGCGTGCCCGTGCGCGCTCGTGATCTCCACGCCGGTGACGGTGGTGGCCGCGTTGACCTCCGCCGCGCGCCACGGCGTACTCGTGCACGGGGGCGGCGCGCTGGAACGAGCCGCGCGTGGGCTCGCCGCCGCCCGCCATACGATCGAGGTCGGCGACGCCGTGCTGCTGCCCGAAGGCACTGGCAGCGCCGAGTTCCTGGCTCGCCACGCGCGCCGCGCCCTCGGCGTGATCCGCGAGAACGTCGGCCTCGCCCTGCTCACCAAGCTGGCCTTCCTCGTCTCCGCCGTCTTCGGCGTCGCCCCGCTCTGGCTGGCCGTGCTCGCCGACACCGGCGCCACCGTGCTCGTCACCCTGAACGGCCTGCGCCTGCTGCGCGTGCGATAGGCACGGCGAAAAGGGGACCGTCCCCATTTCCCCAGCGACCGCTCCGGGAAATGGGGACGGTCCCCTATTCGCATTGCAGATTGACGATTGCAGATTGCAGATTCCAGAAAAGGGGTCTGGCCGGTCTGACCCCTTTTCGTAAAGGAAAAAACGGAAGAAAGGGGACCGTCCCCATTTCTCACTGGATCGACCAGAGAAATGAGGACGGTCCCCTTTCTTCTCAATCTTCAATCTTCAATCTGAGATCTTATTTTCCAAGGCTCAGCAGGTTCGCGAACTGCCGGTACGCTCCGGGCACGCCCGCGCGGAGCTGGCGGAACCACGCATAGGACGTGTAGACGAAGCGTCCCTTGCCGAGCTCGGCGTAGAGCTCGCCGCCCCGGTTCTCAGGCTCGTCCGGGTCGTGCGACTCGAGCAGCGGTACGTAGCGATCGTCGAAGGGTCCGAACGAGTAGAGGTTGCGTTCCTGCACCCAGCCCTCGAAGTCCGCGCTCGTGATGCGGTTCGGGAACGTGAACACCCGGTGCTCCGGCTGCAGGATGCGCACCTCGGCGGTCTCGTCCGTCACGCGTGGACCGATTTCGCCGGGGAACGGCGCGAGACCACGCTGGGCGTAGTCGGCCTGCTGGTACTGCACGATGAGCGTGCCGCCGTTCCGCACGTAGTCGAGCAGCCGGTTGTTGTTCGCCACGAACGCCGGCCGCGCCTCCGACGCGCGGATGCCGACGACGATGGTGTCGTAGCGGGAGAGATCGCCGGTGGCGAGCGCCTCGTCCGAGATGAGCTCGACGCTCAGCCCGAGGCGGCGAATCGCGTCCGGTACCTCGTCTCCGCTCCCCATCACGTACCCGACCGACACGGGGGCCACCGACACGTCGAAGGCCTGCACCCGCGCCGCCGCCGGCGCGTAGAGGCGGTGCGTCTGGATGTGGGGATACGCAATCGTCTGCATGTCCTGGTCGTAGGCCACGCCGTCCACGACCGCCTGGGCGCCGATCGTGTACGAGCCGGCCTCGATCCGCGCCGGCGTGCGCACGGTGAAGCTGACCGACGCCTCGTCTCCGGCCGCGGCCAGCGCAAAGGGCCGCGCGGCCGGCTCCGACGTCCAGCCCGCCGGCAGCGTCAGCTGCACGCGGCCGTTGACGGCTCCGTCACCGTAGCTCGTGAGGTGCACGACGATCGGCTTCGTCTCGTTCGTGTCGGACGTCGGCAGGATCATCAGCGACGAGTCCATCGCCACGTCCACGAGCGGCACCACGTTGACGTGACGGCGCAGTTCGCCGCGCACGCGGTCGGCGTAGCGGTACTCGACCTCACGCACGAGGTCGAACGTCACCCCGCCCACCGTGACGGGCAGTCGCACCTCGAGCAGCGGCGGGCCGAACGGCACGCCCTTCGGGCCGCTGGCCGGCCACTGGAAACGATCGCCTTCGCGCGGCTGCCGCAACCAGTACGGCTGCGTGTACGGCGCGGTGGCGGGCACACCCACGGTGAAGTGCGTCTCGGTCTCCGGGTGCTCACGGAAGAAGCGCGCAAACGGGTTGCTGCTGTCGACCGGCGGCGGACCGCTGGCGGTCACCGTCCAGCCGTCCGGTGCGACCACCGCCGGCGCGCCCGCCGTCGCGAGGCGGTCCGCGCCCTCGAAGACCCGCACCGTCACCGTCAGCGCGCGGCCGGGGACGACGGTCTCGGTG
The DNA here is from genome assembly GCA_050246635.1 of Vicinamibacterales bacterium. Taxonomy (GTDB): domain Bacteria; phylum Acidobacteriota; class Vicinamibacteria; order Vicinamibacterales; family UBA2999; genus JBFWVR01. The sequence continues at coordinate 287,331 of JBFWVR010000002.1, read as the reverse complement.
TTCGACAGCGGATCCAGGTCGAGCCCGGCGGCCGCGGCGAGCGCCTCCCCGAAGTCCTCTTCCTCGATGCCGAGGAAGAAGTCCGCGTCGGCCCGTTCGCGGTCGTGGCCGCTCAGCCCCTTCAGGGCCGCGCGTGCCGCGCGTGTCGCCGTCAGGCCACGGGCGAGCGCAGGGATCGTGGCGCCGGGCGTGCGGGCGTCCCATTCCGCCGCGGCCTCGCGGGCGGCATCGGCCACTGCCTTCAGCTCCGCCGCGATGGTGCCGTCCGGCAGCCCGACGACCGCCGCCAGCCCGGTGAACGACGTGTCGATCCCGGTGAACAGGCTGTCCTCGTCGGCATCCTTCGAGCCGGTGAGGTTCTCGACGAGCCGCAGCGCCGAGTCCTGCGGTCCCTTCAGCTCGATGACCCCCATCTCCTGCGACTTGTGCTGGCTCCGGCCCTGCATCGCAATCTCGGTGTACGTCCGGCCGATCACGGGATCCAGCACGCCGGTCGCGACGTGCGTGGTCGCCGGGTTGGACGGATCGGGCCGGAAGCCCTGGCCGACGTAGAGCTTCTTCGCCTGCCAGGGGCCGAGGCCCTCGGCGATCTGCTCGGGGAACTGCGTGGGATCCGCCGCCGCCTTGAAGGCAATCGGCGTCAGGTATCCGGCGAGCTGGTGCTGCCCATGTCCGTCGGCGGGCGTGCCGCTGAAGCGTGACGCGATGACCAGGGGCCGGAACGTGCGGATGGCGCGGACCATGTCCTTCAGGACCTCCTGCTCGTCCCACTTCGCCGCGGCCTCGGCCCGCGTCTTCGAGAAGCCGTAGTCCATGGTGCGCGTGAAGAGCTGCTCGCCGCCATCGAGGCGGCGCGCCTGCAGCAGCTCCTCGGTCCGCAGCACGCCGAGCGCCTCGAAGAGCTCGGTGCCGATGATGTTCTGTCCGCCCTCGCCGCGGTTCAACGCGAGGTACGCGACCCGCGCATGGTCCCCGCGCGCAAGTCGCGAGATGAGCGAGCTGTCTTCGTCGTCGGGATGCGCGCCGGTGTGGAGCGCCGAGGCGGTCGTCTGCAGGCGGCCCAGGAGCAGGGCCATGCGGTCGGCCCCGCGATTGTAGATGGGGGCGACCTGGGCCGTCAGGGTGGCGACGGCCAGCGCCAGGGTCGTGGAGAGAATCAGGAGTCGACGCATGAAGGCCTCAGATGGAAGGGACACCCTCCATCATCGGCCTTCATGCCCTTCGGTGCAACGTCCGGGGGGAGTGGACGTCTCAGAACCGGTCCGCCGCCGGCGGGGGACCGTTCGGGCCGGGACCGCGGCGGCTGCCGCGCTCCTGCCGGCGCTCCGCGCGGTCCTTCAGGCGCGCCTCACGACGGGCCTTCAGCTCCGCGGCCTTCTGCAGCTGCTCCGCGCTCAGGATGCCGTGGACCTGCGCACGCACGTTGGCCCGCAGCACCGCGGCGTCGGCTTCGACCGCCGCGACACCCGCGCTCGCGGTCCGGATCGCCTCCTCGTTCACGGGGGTCGCCTCGATGGCCTTCCGCAACGCCTCGTGCGCCGACCGCATCCGCGTGCCGATCTCCTGGAACGCGGCCTTGTTGCCGTCCATGATGGTCTTCACCTGCGCCTGCTGCGCGTCGGTGAGGTCAAGGGCCCGCAGGCCCGCGAGCGCGCCGCCGGCCAGCCCGCCTCCCGGACCACCAGGGCCGCCCGGACCACGGGCGTGCATGCGGGCGCCGGGGCCCATGGGACCGGGTTCCTGTGCGCCGGCGACGATGGCGGCGCTCCCGATGAGGGCCACCGCGATGGCGGCGGCGCCGATGTAGCGAATCGTGGTCGTCATGATGGGTTCCTCCGAATGGGGCATCTGTCTCATTGGACGCCCCGCCCGTGGCACCCCCGTGGCCGGATTGTGACAATTCCGTGGCAGGCCCCGGGTGCCCGGGCATCGCTCGTGAGCGGGCATCGACAAGCGGCGCGGCGAACGGCTGCGGAACCCGGGCCTTCCTCGGCCGTCCCTCCGTGCCTCCGTGTCTCCGTGCCTCCGTGCCTCCGTGCCTCCGTGCCTCCGTGCCTCCGTGTCTCCGTGTCTCCGTGCCTCCGTGCCTCCGTGTCTCCGTGTCTCCGTGTCCCCGTGTCCGCATTTCCAACGGCCCCTGGTTCTCGTACGCCCTCCCGTATGCGAGACTCAATCAGCGCATGGCCCGCATCCTCGTCGTCGAAGACGACACGCACATCCGTGATCTCGTCGTGTTGCACCTCGAGCTCGAGGGACTCGAGAGCGAGGGGTTCGCCGACGGGCGTGCGGCCCTCGACCGCGCGGCCGTTGCGGCCTTCGACCTGATCATCCTCGACCTGATGCTGCCGGGCCTGGACGGCATCTCGATCTGCCGCGCCATCCGGCGCGCCGGTCCCAACCACGACACGCCGATCCTGATGCTCACCGCACGGCGCGAGGAGAGCGACAAGGTGCTCGGCCTCGAGAGCGGGGCGGACGACTACCTGACGAAGCCGTTCGGGACTCGGGAACTGGTGGCGCGGGTGCGTGCGCTGCTGCGCCGCCCGCGCCAGGGGGTGGCGCCTGGCGCGGACGTGATCCGGTTCCAGGGGCTCGAGGTCGATCCCGCGCGGCAGCGCGTGCGGGTCGACGGCAGGGACGTGGACCTGACGGCGCAGGAGTTCCGGCTGGTGCACCTCCTCGCCTCCCATCCCGGGATTGTCTTCAGCCGCGAGGCGCTCCTCGCGCGGGTGTGGACGGACGAGACGCACGTCACCGAACGCAGCGTGGACACCCTCGTCAAGCGCGTGCGCCGCCGGATCGAGCCCGATCCGGCCACTCCCCGCTACCTCCTGACCGTCTGGGGCAGCGGGTACCGGTTTGCCGATGCCTGAACGCCGCTGGACGCGCAGCCTCTACTGGCGCATCGCCTTCGGCTTCATCGCCCTGCTGGCGGCGACGCTGCTGGCGCAGGCGATGTTGTTTGTGTGGCTGGCGGTCCGCACCGAGGGCGGCCAGCCGCCGGAGATGCTGTCGGACGTGGCGACGCTGCTCGCGACCGATCTCTCCGCGGCCATCGACGCGGACCCCGCCCTCGACCTCGAACGCTACGCGCGTGGCCGCCTCCAGGAACTGCACCGCCCGGCGGCCGTGATCTTCCCAGATGGCCGGGTCGTCACCCCGGAGGGGCAGCGGGTGCCGCCCGGGCTGGAGCGGTTCGCGGTGCGCCGGCTGCGGCGTGGTGAGCCGGCGGGGCTGGAGCCGGTCTCCCCGACGACGGCCCGCCGGCCGGCGGCGTTCGCGCCCGTCGTGTCCCGGGGCCGCACGATTGCCGCCGTCATCGTCCTTCCGCAGCGCGGCCCGGCGCGCATTGTCACCGACTTCGGCCCGCTCCTCGGCCTCGGGGTGGTCGCGTTGCTGCTTGGCGGCACGCTCGTCGCGGCGCTGGTCGTCTTTCGCCCGGCGCATGGCCGGTTGCGCGCGCTCGAGGCTGCCGCGCATCGCGTGGGCGGCGGCGACCTGGCGGCCCGGGCGCCGGAGAGCGGGCACGACGAGGTGGCGGACGTCGCGCGCGCCTTCAACCGCATGGCGGCGGAGCTGGCCGCGCGCCAGGCCGAGCTGGTCGAGGCGGACCGGATGCGCCGGCAGCTGCTGGCGGACGTCTCGCACGAGCTGATGACGCCGCTCACGGCGATTCGTGGCTATGCCGAGACGCTGACGCTGCCGCGCTTCGGGCCGGCGAACGCCGAGGGGGCGCGTTACGTCGGGATCATCCAGGAGGAAGTGGAGCGCATCGAGCGTCTCGTCGGCGACCTGCTCGACCTGGCGCGCTGGGAGGCAGGCGGCGGCGAGCTGCAGATGGGGCGGGTGGCGGTGTCGGATCTGTTCACGCGCGTCGAGGACCGGCACCGGCAGGCTGCGGCCGAAGCCGGCGTGACGCTCTCGAGCGGCATCGCCCCCGACGCGGCGACGGTCACCGGCGACCCCCTGCGGCTGGAGCAGGCGTTGCAGAACCTGGCGGCGAACGCGTTGCGTCACACGCCTGCCGGCGGCCGCGTCACGCTCTCGGCGGCGCGGCGGGGTGACGCGGTCGTGCTGTCGGTCAGCGACACCGGCCGCGGCATTCCCGCGGAGCACCTGCCCCACGTCTTTGATCGGTTCTACAAGGCCGATCCTTCCCGCACGCAGTCCGGGTCCGGCCTCGGCCTCTCGATCGTCAAGGCGATCGTCGAGCGCCACGGCGGCCACGTCCGCGCGACGAGCACACCTGGCGTGGAGACGACCTTCGAGATGGAGTTGCCGGCGGCGGTGTAGGTGCCGCACCCTCGTGCAGCACCTTCGTGCCGCACCTTCGTGAAGCACCTTCGTGCCGCACCCCCGTGCAGCACCTTCGTGAAGCACCTTTGTGAAGCACCTTCGTGAAGCACCTTTGTGAAGCACCTTCGTGAAGCACCTTCGTGAAGCACCTTCGTGAAGCACCTTCGTGAAGCACCCTCGTCTTCAGTGCGTGTGCTCGTGCTTCCGGTGCCGCGCCTGCAGCAGTCCGCTGAACAGCCCTTGCAGCAGCTCGACGTGATCCGCGAGCAGGTCGAGCAGCTCCGCGCGCCCGAACCGGAGGGCGGCGCCCGGCTCGATGACCTCGAGGCGGGCCGACAGCGGGACGTTGCCGAGCGTCTCGTAGATCCCGATCGCGTCGCCGGGCGACGCCGTGTCCTCCCGCCCGTCGGCGTGGCTGACCCGCACGGCGCCGGCCAGCAGGACGAAGATGGCGGGCTCCTCGGGCTGCAGGTGCTGGCCGGGGACGAGACGCACCTCGCGCGCGGCGCCGGCCAGGTGCACGAGCTCGGCGGCCGTGGCCCGCGCGAGCAGCGGCGTCGTCTCGAGCAGCAGCACGCGGTCCACCGTCTGCAGCCCCGAGGCGACCTTGCGCTCGAGCTCGGGCGTGAGCCGGCCGTGCAGCACCGTGCGCCAGTCGGCGGTGCCGCCGTGCTCGAGGAGCATCCGGAAGATCCCCTGTGCGATCTCGACGTTCTCCGAGAGGAGCGACAGGAGCTGCTCGGTGGTGAGCGTCAGGCAGACCGCATGCGTGGCGGCCGTGGCCGTGCGTGTGAAGGGCTGGCCCTCCAGCGCCTCCTCGAAGCCGATGGCCGCCGGGGCCGCCAGACGGGCGCTCGCCGGTCCATCGGCGGCGCGCACGGTGACGCCGCCTTCGAGCAGCACGTGCACCTCGCTGGCCGGACGCCCGTCCTCGATGATCGTGCGCCCGCTCTCGAAGCTGGTCTGGCGTCCGAGCGAGGCGATGCGGAACAGCTCGTTCACCGAGACGAACGCGAAGAGCGGGATGCGCCGTAGCCGTGACGCGACCTCGACCGCGGGCAGCGGCTCGTGCCAGAGCTCACGCCGGCGCTCGGCCGGCATGCGGGCGGCCGCCGAGGCCCACGACGCCGCCTCGAACACGAACCAGTCGGCCGCGGCCCGGTGGGCGAGCGCATGCTCGATGTCGGAGGCGAGGGTCCAGAGTCCGAGGGCCTCCACGAGGTGGATTGCCGACGCGGCGACCACCTGGTCCTGGTCGTGCACGAGCTGCGCGAGCGTGTCCTCGACGTCGCGCACGCGTGTCCGGTACTGGACGTTGCCCTTGCGGATCCGCTCGTCGGCCGGCAGGTCCTCGAGCAGCAGCATCACCCGCCGCCGGACCTCGCCCGTCAGCAGGTTGTCGAGGTACTCCGCGGCGCTGGCGCGCGCCCGGGCATCGAGGCTGTGCACCGCCATGCGCACGGCCGCGATGTCCCTGGCGGGATGGACGAGCTCCAGGAACTCGAAGATGCGGCCGGTCGCGCGCTGCCGCTTGTCCTCGAGCGCGTGGCCGAGCAGGCAGTCGGCGTCGTGCGGGCCCGCGACGAACAGGTTGTGGTGCAACGTCAGGGCGCTGAACGCCCGCGCCGTCTCGTCGACGATATGACGCTCCACGAGCGCACGATCGACCGTGAGATCCGGCCGCGCGCGGCGGAGCTTCGCGATGGCGTGGACCGCCTTGTAGCGGATGAAGCCGTCGGGCGAGTCGAGGGCCTTGACCAGCACCGCGAGCGCGCGCGGCGAGGGGATGAGTGCCAGCGTCGCCGGGACGTGCCGCCGCACCCAGATGTCCTCCTCCGCGTCACCCATGAAGTAGTCGAGCGCGTCGACGATGTCCTCGCCGTAGCTCACGAGGACCTCGCGGGCGGCGCGCTTGAGGCGACGGTTGCGCAGGAGCGAGACCAGCGGAGGGACGAACAGGACGTCACCGGCCCCGAGCCGCCCGGCGCTCAGGATGGCCTCGCGGGCGACCGCGACGTCGGCGTCGTACATCAACGGCACGAGCAGCGGCCGGAAGCGGGGGAGTTCCACGCGCCCGAGCGCCCGGGCGACCTCCAGCCGCACGGGCGCCTGCCGGTCGCGCGTGTCGGCCGCGAGCCGCCGCAGCGTCTCCTCGGCGGCGTCGACGTCGGCCGGGACCTGGCTCATGGCCAGGGCGGTCGCGGCCGTGACGGCCATGCGCGGTTCGGCGCTGGCCAGGTAGCCGCGCACGGCCTCGGCCGCGCTCTCGCGCCGGAGCGCCGCGAGGGCGCGCACGGCGGCGAAGCTCACCTCCGGCACGGGATCGCTCAGCGCGCGCTCCACGCCAGGCAGCCACGCCTCCGCCTCCGCGGGGCCCGCGGCGGCCGCGGTCTCGAGGACGCGCTCACGCACGCTGGGGGAGGCGTGGAACAGCAGCAGCGGGGTCACGAGGTGGCGCTTGCCGAGTGACTCGAGCAGCTCGACGGCGTAGACGACCTTGCGGGCATCCGCGCTCGACAGCTCGCCGACCAGCGTCTCGACGGTCGTCAGGTCGCCGGAGTTGAGCCGGATCTCCGACGGCTCGAGGTGCTCCTGGTCGAGGCTGCGGCGGAAGGCCCCGAGGTACTCGTTGCGCGCGCGCATCGCGAACGCGATCCACAGCCCCGTCATCACCAGGCTCGCGTAGCTCAGTTGCTGCCACGTGAGCCCGAGGCCCCACTCCTTGATCAGGACCAGGATCAGCAGGGCGCCCACGCCCTTCGCCAGCCGGTCCATCGTCACGTCGATGAACGGCTTCGCCCGGAACTTGAGGTCGCCCGGCAGCGGCAGGAACAGCACCTCGCGTGAGGTCTTGTCCACCGTGTAGCGCAGCGAGGTGTCGAGCACCCGCGCGAGCCCGGCCGTCCACAGCGCGCCGTTGACCAGCATCAGGATCCCCGTGCTGCCGAGGCTCACGGGCAGGATCAGCAGCGCGAAGCCGATGCCCAGGAAGCGGTGGATCCGGCTCGTCAGCACCACCTGGATCACGAAGCCGATGAGCGACAGGTAGACGATGATCTGGGCGAGGAACGCGGCGATGGCGTCGCCCGACCCCTGCGACTCGGCCGCCGCCATGTTGAGTTGCTGCTCGATGATCGCCGCGCCAATCGCCGCGAAGCCGATCACGAGGGCAATCACCTGCAGGTGTCGGGACGAGAGCAGCAGCCGGATGGCCTCCGCCCCGCTGACGCCCTCCTCCTCTGCTGCGGCGGCGGCGTTCGAGCGGCCGGCGCCTTCCTCCCGCCGCACCACCCAGACGACGATGGCGAAGCAGAGGCCGAGCACGCCGGCGCTGACGAGCAGCATCGCGTTCTGGCCGAGGCGCTCGACGAGCGCGACCGTGATGCCGGCGCCCATCGCACCGCCCAGGCTCGAGCCGCCCCCGATGAGGCCGAACAGCCGCTTCGCCTGCCGTGCGTCGTAGATGTCGTTGGCGATCGTCCAGAACTGGCTGATGAGCAGCAGGCCGAGGATCAGCCCGAAGACGTAGAACGCGACCGAGATCCAGTCGGAGCCCACCTGGGTGAAGAGCACCCAGAAGACCAGCATCACGACGACCATGCCGGCCTGCGTCACCGGCACCACCCACCGGCGCGGCACCGCGGTCATCGCCCGCGAGTAGCCCTGCATGATCAGCCCGATGAGCACCCCCGCGCCGAACTGCACCCACGGCAGGTTGTCGGCGCCAAGGCTGCCGATGAACTGCGAGCGTGTGATCGGCTTGACGATGTTGTAACCCGTCATCGCCAGGAACGAGTACGCGAACATCAGGCTGGCGGTGAGCGCCTCACCCGGCCGGACCTCTGCGATCGGGCTGAACAGGCGGCTGGCCAGGGTGGCGGAGGGGGGGCGGGCCATGAACCGCGTGATCTTACCGCAGCGCCTCGGCCGTGGCGCGGGATCACACGACCGGCTGCGGTAAACTCGACACGACCGACGCGCGATGCTTGTCTTCCTCCAGCGCCTCCTCGGCCTGCCGCCCCGGGAGCTCCGCCGGGCGCTGCCCCTGTTCGGGTACCTGTTCCTGACCATGGCCGGCTCCGTGGCGAGCAAGGCCACGCGCGACGCCCTGTTCCTCGAGCAGTACCGGGCGGTCGACCTCCCGTACGCCGATATCGCGATTGCGGCCCTCGTCGGGGTCGTCGCGGCCATCTACGTGCGCATCGGCCATCGCGTCACCGTGCGGACCCTCCAGGTCGGCAGCCTGCTCTTCTTTGCCGCCTGCGCCGCGCTCTTCTGGTGGCTCTCGCGTGGTGGCGAGAGCGGCGCGCTCTTCGTGGTCATCTACGTCTGGGTCGGCGTGTTCAGTGTGCTCGTCCCGACCCAGGTCTGGACCCTCGCCAATTACGTGCTGACGACCCGTGAGGCGAAACGGGGCTTCGGCCTCATCGGCAGCGGGGCCATCCTCGGCTGGATCGTCGGTGGGCTCGCCACCCGCGTCACGGCAGGCAGCGTCGGGGTCGAGAACCTGTTGCTCTGGATTGCGGGGACCCTGGTGCTCTCCGCCGGCCTCGTGCTGCTCGTGTGGCGCGACCGCCCCTCCTTCGTCGCCAACGAGCCGGCCGGCGGCACCGAGCCGCTGGGGTTCAGCACGACGCTGACGAACCTCCGGACCATCCACCACTCCCGGTACCTGCGCGCGATTGCCCTGGTGATCCTGCTGTCGGCCCTCACCACGACGGTGGTCGGGTGGCAGTTCAAGGCGATTGCGAAGGCCATGGTCCCCGACACGAACGACCTGGCCGTCTTCTTCGGCACCTTCAACATGGTGGCGGGCCTGGCGTCGCTGGCGCTGCAGCTCGCGCTCACCTCGCGCGTGCTCCGGCATCTCGGCGTGGGGGCGGCGCTCTTCATCGTCCCGATTGCGCTGTCGGCCAGCTCGGTGGGGCTGCTGCTCCTCGGCACGCTGGTCGCGGCGTCGGCGCTCAAGGCCAGCGACCAGGTGCTGCGGTACTCGATCGACAAGGTCACCGTCGAGCTGCTGTACCTGCCGGTGCCGGCGGCGCAGACCTTCCGCGTGAAGGCCTTCATCGACACGGTGATCTACCGATCGGGCGACGCGCTGGGCGGTCTGGTGGTGCTGATCTTCGCCGCGGCGATGGGCATGAGCCCGGTCGGGATGGCGTGGGTGGTGCTCGTGCTGATCGGCGCCTGGCTGGCCGCCGCGGGCTTCGCCCGGCGCGAGTACGTCGCCAACCTGAGCGAGAGCATCCACCAGCACCGGGTGGACACCGAACGCTCGACCGCGCCCGTGCTCGAGCGGTCCGCCGCCGACCTCATCGTGCAGAAGCTCGACGGCGAGACCACCCAGATCGTCTACGCGCTGGGGCTGTTCGAGATGGCGCACGACCGGAAGGTGCACCCGGCGGTGCGTGGGCTCGTGCGCCACGAGTCGCCGGAGGTGCGCCGCCGCGCCATCGCGCTCCTCAGCCGGGCCGGCGACACGACGGTGCAGGACGAGATCGAGGCGCTGCTGAACGATCCGTTCCTGGAGGTGCGCACCGAGGCGCTGCTCTTCCTGGCCGAGCATGCGCGGATCGATCCCCTCGAGCGCATCGAGGAGCTCGGGGCGTTCCCCGATTTCTCCATCCAGGCGGCCATGGCGGCCTACCTGGCGCGGCCCGGCCGCGGGCAGAACGTGGAGGCGGCCCGCACGCTGCTCGCGCGCATGGTGGACGACTGCTCGGACGCGGGGGTGCCCGGCCGGATCGAGGCGGCGCGCCTGGTGGGGGTGCTGCCGGACGCCTTCGACCGCGAGTTCCGCCGGCTGCTGCAGGACACGCATCCCGACGTGGCGCGGGCGGCCATCGACTCCGTGGGACGGCTGCGCAAGCGGGTGTTCGTGCCGCGTGTGCTCGAGCGCCTGGCCGATCCGGCCCTCACCGCCAGCGCGGTCGACACCCTCGCCAGCTTCGGTGATCGCATCGTCGGCACGCTGCGGGACTGCCTCGTCGACGCGGACCAGCCCCTCGACGTGCGCCGGCAGGTGCCCGTGGTGCTCCAGGCGATTGGGACGAGCGCGGCGCAACTGGTGCTCACCGAGAGCGTGCTCGACAGCGACACGGTCCTCCGGTATCACGTCATCACGGCGCTGAACAAGCTGGGGCAGTTGCACCCGGAGCGGCGGGTGAACCGCAAGATCGTCGAGACGGTGCTGGCGGCGGAGATCATGGGCCACTACCGCTCCTACCAGGTGCTCGGCACGCTCGGCGCGGCGCTGGAGGACGCGGCGGATCCGGTGGAGCAGGGACTGCGTGAGTCGATGGACCACGAGGCGGAGCGCATCTTCCGGCTGCTGAAGATCCTCTACCCCGACCACGATCTGCACAGCGCGTATGTCGGGCTCCACAGCAAGGACCCGGTGGTCCACGACAACGCGCTGGAGTTCCTCGAGGCGATCCTGACGCCGCCCATGCGGGCGCTGCTGGTGCCGCTGTTCGATCGCGACGTGTCGCTCGCGGGCCGCGCCCGGATTGCCAACCGCCTGCTGGGGGCGCCCCTCGGTGACCGCGAGGAGGCCATCGAGGTGATGATGCTCAGCCAGGACCCGTGGCTGCAGTCGTGCGCCGCCTACACGATTGGCGAGCTCCGGTTGCTGAAGTTCGCGGATGCGCTCGACCGCTGGTCGCACGACCCCGATCCGCTGCTCCGCGCCACGGCCCTGGACGCGCGCGAGAAACTCAAACGCGCGGCCACATCGTCCGCAGGAGTCGGGCTGCTCTAGTCGCGTCGGTCGCACGAACGACGAACGGGCCACGGAGACACGGAGGCACGGAGACACGGAGGCGCGGAGGTGCCGTACCCGGTCCTGACAGCCCTGTCGGCGGCGCCTGCACCGGAGGTGCAGCCGTGAACGAATGAGGGACACAGACGAAATGGCGGTCCTGCGCAGAGGCCCTTTCGTCCGTGCCCCTCATCCGTTCACCGCCGCGCCGCTCCGCAGCGCGGGCGCCGCCTCGGAAATGTCGAAGTCAGTCTCCGTCCCGCGTCGGCCACCATTCGGATTCTGGCTGGCCAACTCCGTCAAGGCCCACGCGTTCCATCTGCCACGTGTTCCTGACTGCAGCGTCTTCAGTGTCTTCAGTGTCTTCGGTGTCTTCAGTGTGTTCGGTGTGCTCAGTGTCTTCAGTGCGTGCGGCGTTTCCGGGGGCCGTGTAATTCGTGTAATCCGTGTAATCCGTGGATCCGTGTGCTCCGTGTAATCCGTGGATCCGGTTAATCACTCCACCCGGATCGCCTCCGCCGCCGGTGAATCCGGCCAGGCCGGCACGGGCGCCGCCGTGTAGCCGGCGTGCGCCAACCGTCCCTGGAAGAGCGCGATCTGCGACGCCGCGAACTGCATCCGGACGATGACGCGGAGCACGATGTAGATCTGCGAGATGAGGAAGCCGACCCAGAAACGCATCCCGCCGTCCGCACCTGGCGCCAGGACGGCGTAGCCGGCCAGCACGGCGGCGAACAGCAAGCTGTTGATCACGTAGAGCGAGACCACCGCGCCCACGTTCCGCCGCGCGAACCGTAGGCCGGCGCCGAGGGCGCCGATCATGCTGCGGCGATCCTCCACGACGGCTCGCACCTTCGCGTAGTCGAACGCCAGGTTCACCGCGAACACCAGCAGCCCGAACACCGCATACAGGGCCACCCGGCAGGCAAACGCGGTCCGCTCGGCCGTGACGTCGCGCGTCCACGCGCCGAAGAGCGTGTCGAACAGCAGCGGGTGCAGCCAGACGAAAAGCGCCGCGTACACGGCGAGGGCGATGGCGCCCAGCCGGAGGAAGCGGAAGAAGTAGGTGCCACACGCGGAGAAGAACGCCGCGGAGCCCACGCGGTGTCCGCGGGCCAGGCGATCGAACATCCCGCCGAGCAGGAACGTCGAGACGACCAGGTGCGCCGTGACCGCGGAGGCGATGACCGTTGGCAGCCCCTCGGCATCGGCCAGGCCGCCCAGGTTCTTCAGCACCGCCGCGAAGCCGATGATCGCCGGGACGAACGTCTGGCCGATCCCTGCCGCCTGCGCCAGGAACTCGTTCCACCAGTCGAAGTTCACGCCCCGCGCCGCCGCGTCCGCCGCCAGGCTCGCGTCGAGATGTGTCGCCAGCATGCCGCGCAGTGTCAGGGCCAGCGGCAGGGCCAGCAACACCGTCATGCCCCAGAGCCCGAAGATGAGCACGGGCGCGGACAGCACGCGCCCCAGCCCGTCGCCGAACGCGCCGAACACGCCCTTCGTGTCCTTCGACTCATTCATACGAAGAAGCCCCACGTCATCAGCAGATCCTGCACCCACACCATCCACGTGAGCGCCCACTTCGTGGAGGCCTCGTCGGTGGCCGGCTCGAGCGTGCGGCTGTTGTTCGTGTAGTCCACGTCGAGCAGCAGGACGCGCTCCGGATCCACCTGCACCGAGCGGGCCCGCACCGGCCGGTCCCACGTGAATGCGTGCCACCGGTCACGGCCATCCCACGACTCCCGCGCCTGGCTGCCGTCCTCGAACGTCACCAGCACGTCCACCGGGAACCTCGCCTCGCCGTACCGGCGGATGACCGCCGTCGTGTGCCACGTGTCACCCGTCACGTCGACGAACGTGGGCTCCACGCCGGGTGTGAAGCCGCGGGTGCCGGTTCGCCGGCTCTCGAACCGCTGCACGCCGTAGTCGAACGTGTTCGAGCTGCGGTAGACCTCGTCGAAGAACCACGTCAGGTCCTGCCCGCTGGCGTCGTTCAGCGCGGCGAAGAAGTCGTCCGGGCGGGGATGGCGGAACTTCCACCGCTCGAAGTACGTCGACATGCCACGCTGCAGCGTGTCCCAGCCGAGGTAGCGCTCGAGCGTGTGCAGCCACAACGCCGTCTTGCTGTACGTGATCTGCGAGTGCGTGCCCGGCCAGTACCGCCAGCTCGGCGTGGACTGGCGGTCGGACGCCGCAGCCGGGCGGTAGCCGTTCAGCCCGTTACCGGACGTCGCACGGTCGATCGTGACGTCCTGGACCTGCCAGGGGATGAAGCCCCCGAAGAACCGCTCGACGAGATAGTTCGGGGTGAACGCAATCGACTGCACCCGCTCCTCGGAGAACGTGTTCAGGCCCTCGTCCATCCAGGCGTGCTCGAACTCGTTGTTGCCGACGATGGCGTACCAGAACTGGTGGCCGGCCTCGTGGACCGTGACCGACTCGGGCTGGTTCGAGCCGCGCGGCGCCAGCCAGCGGGAGCCAGCGGTGAAGAGCGTCGGGTACTCCATGCCGCCCGAGCCGCTCTGGTAGGCCGGATCGACGATCGTGATGTGGTCGTACGGGTAGGGGCCGTACCACTCGCCGTAGTATCGCAGCGCGGCCGCCGTCGCGTCGAAGTGCCGATCTTCCTGGCCGGCGTGCTCCGGCTGCAGCAGCAGCCGCATCTCGACGTCGGGCAGCCCCGGTTGCGCGAAGCGCCTCGTCGACACCTGGAAGTCCGGGCTCGTCGTCCATGCGAAGTCGTGCACGTCCTCCTGGTAGTACCGGTGCGTCGTCGTGCCGTCGCCGTTGTCGGTGGCCGACCGTTCGGTGCCCGTGGCCCCGACGACCCAGCCGGTGGGCACGGTCAGGCGGACGTCGTAGACGCCGTAGTCGGAGAAGAACTCGGTGTTGGCGTGGAACTGGTGGGCCGTCCACCGGCCGTCCTCGAAGACCGCGACCTTCGGGAACCACTGGGCGATGAAGTAATAGTCGCCGATCGTGCCGGTCCGTGAGAACGTGCGCGGCACGTGGGCGACCCAGGACAGCCGCACCGTGACGGTCTGCCCGGGCTGGACCGCCGACGGCAGCGCGACCCCCGCCAGCGTCTCGTCGTCCTCGTTCCCATCGTCGGGCTGGACGAACGCGAAGCCGGGCATGAGGTCTGTCGTGGATCCGGCGGCGTCGACGAGCGCGAGGTCGGTGACGGTGGTGTAGCCCCAGTCGCCGGGACCACGGTCACCTGCGCCGGATGGGTTGCCGGCCAGTCGCCGCTCGCGGAGCCAGCTCGAGTCGGTGTTCCGCCAGGCGTTCCAGTAGAGGTGGAGCCGCAAGGAGTCGGCCGGCGCGCCGCCGATGTTGCGCCACCGGATGGTCTCGGTGCCGGTGATGGTCTGCGTGTCGTGCGAGAGACGCGCCTCGATCTCGTAGCTCGCGTTCCTTGGTGATCGGGCCCCGGGGGCCGGCGCATCGTCCTGTCGAGGCTGCACACCAACGGCGGCCGTCGTAGGTGGCGCGTCCGGCGCGGCGACCTGCGATGCCGGCGTGACAGGCCGCAGGCCGACGAGCAACCCGGCGAGGAAGACCGCCGCGAGCAGGCGCCCGGGTACGACGAGCTCCGTGACGGCCCGAAGGATCCGCGAGCGCATGGGCAGGCCGCCGCGCTCCTTCTCGAGATGTCGCCTCTGTCGCATCATGTCGCGTCCCGGGCCGATTGTACCCCCGGCCCTTTCGCGTAAGCTCGCATATAATCAGGCGGTTCGGCGACTCGACGTGCGCACAGGGGAGAGGACGGCATGGCGATCCGGGTGATGTTCTACGGGCTGGGGCCCATCGGCGCCGCGGTGGCGCGGCAGGTGGCGACGCGCAAGGGATTCACGATCGTCGGGGGCATCGACATCGACCGCGCGAAGATCGGCCAGGACCTCGGCGACGTCATCGGCTTCGGGAAGAAGATGCGCGTGCGCGTCACCAACGACGCCGCCGGTGCCATCCGCAAGGCGAAGCCCGACTGCGTGGTGCTCTGCACGAGCTCGTCGCTCAAGGCGGTGATGCCGCAGATCGAGACCGTGCTGAAGCTGAAGGTCCCCATCGTGAGCACGACGGAGGAGCTGTCCTACCCGGTGGGCCCGAACCGCCGCCTCGCGAAGAAGATCGACCAGCTCGCGACGAAGGCAAAGGTCGCGGTGCTCGGCACCGGCGTCAATCCCGGCTTCGTCATGGACGCGCTGCCGATCGCGCTGACCGGCGTCTGCGAGCGTGTCGACCGCATCACGGTGAACCGCATCCAGGACGCGCGCACGCGCCGCCTGCCGTTCCAGCAGAAGATCGGCTCCGGCCTGACGAAGGACCAGTTCAAGAAGAAGGTGGACGACGGCACCGTGCGGCACGTCGGGCTGGCCGAGTCGGTCACGATGATTGCGGACGCGATGGGCTGGAAGCTCGACAAGGTCACCGACGAGATCAAGCCGCAGATCGCGAAGGAGACGGTCGAGAGCGAGTTCCTCGCGGTCGACCCCGGCTACGTCTGCGGCATCGTCCAGGACGGCATCGGCTGGAAGGGCGGCAAGCCGATCATCTCGCTGCACATGGAGGCGTACCTCGGCGCGCCCGAGAGCTACGACTCCGTGATCATCGAGGGCAGCCCCAGGCTCGAGCAGAAGATTGCCGGGGGCGTGCACGGCGACATCGCGACGGCGTCCATCACGGTCAACTCGATCCCGAAGGTGATTGCCGCGCGGCCCGGCCTGCGCACGATGCGTGACGTGGCGCTGCCGTCGTTCTTCGGCGGCAAGTAGCACGCGTCGAAAATGGGGAGAGTCCCCACTTCCTCCCGCTCACAGCGCCTCGCGCAGCGTCTCCACGGGATCGACACGTGAGGCCCGACGGGCGGGCAGGTAGGACGCCAGTGCGCCGACCACGGTGAGCAGCACGGCCACCACGACGAACGTGGCCGGGTCGTGGGTCGAGACCTCGAAGAGCAGCGAGGCCATGGCCCGCGTCGAGGCGGCCGCGGCCACCAGGCCGACACCCACACCCACCAGCGAGACGACGACACCCTGGCGCAGCACCATCCGCTGCACGAACGCCGGGCTGGCGCCGAGCGCCAGCCGCACGCCAATCTCCGCGCGCCGTTCCTCGACGATGTAGCTGATGACGCCGTAGAGGCCGACGACACCCAGGGCCAGCGCCACGCCCGCCGCCAGGGTGAGCAGCACCATCGTGAACGAGGCCTGTGCCACCTCGCCGTCCACGATGTCAGCCATCGTCCGCGATGCCGTGATGGGCACGGTGGGATCCACCTGGTGCACGGCGTCACGCACCAGGGCCGCGATGGACGTCGGGTCAGCGTCCGTGCGCACGAGGGCGTACATCACGCTGATGTCGGCGTCGGCGACCCCCATTGGCAGGTACACCATCGGCTTCACCTCGTCCGTCAGGCCCATGTTCCGGCTGTCGCCGACGACGCCGACGATCTCGAGCGGCTCGTCGCCGTCGCCCAGCGTGATGGCGTCGCCAACGGCGGCGGCCCCGATGAAGCGATCCGCCAGCGTGCGGTTGACCCAGGCGACCCGCCGGCCCGCCGCGGCATCATCCCGCGACGGCGGCCTGCCAGCGAGCAGGGGCACGCCGAGGGCCTCGAAGTAGCCCTCCGTCACGGCGCTGTACATCGTGAACGGCGGCGGGCCCCCGGTGGTGTCGGGCCGCGACCGCACCGTGAAGTTCGAGCCCGTGAGGGATGCGGGCGAGACGGGCAGCACGCTGCCCGCGCCGGACGCCCGCACGCCCGGGATGGCCGCGAGGCGCTCCATCACGTCCTGGTAGAAGGTCACCGCGTTCGCGCCGCGCCTGGCGCTCCCGAGGCTGATGCCGGCGGTGAACAGGCCATCCGCCTGGAAGCCGGGATCGGTGTGCGCCATGCGCTGCGCGCTCTTCAGCATGAGCCCCGCACCGACGAGCAGGACCAGGGCCACGGCCACCTGCGCCACGATCAGGCCCTGCCGCAGGCGATGGCGGTTCCGCCCGGTCGTGCTGCCGCGTCCGCCGTCCCGGATGAGCGAGGAGGACGAGCGTCGCGCTGACGCCATCATGGGCACCAGCGCCAGGACCAGAGCCAGTACGACGCCGAGCGCACCGGCAAACAGCAGCGCCGTCAGGTCCATCGAGATCTCGTGGCGGCGCGGCAGTTGCGCCGGGCCGTACGCCACGAGCAGGCGTATTCCGGCCTGCGCCAGCAGGAGGCCGGCCGCGGTGCCGGCGGTGACGAGCAGCACACTTTCGGCGAGATAGGTGCCCGCCACCTGGGCGCGCCCGGCGCCGAGCGCCACGCGGATGGCGACCTCACGCTGGCGCGACTCCGCGCGCACGAGGAACAGGTTCGCCACGTTGGCGCCCGCAATCAGGAGCACGAGGGCGACCGTTCCGAGGAGCACCCAGAGCGTGCCGGCGATGCGGCTGACCACACGATCCTGGTAGCGGACGACGGACGCCGACCACCCGAAGCCCGCGAGCACGTCGGGCGTGAGGTCGGGGAACCACGCGGGGATGCGCTGCTGGAGATGCTCGATCTCGGCTCGCGCCTGCTCGAGCGTGGCGCCTGGCGCGAGCCGCGCGAGCGCGTTCATGCCGAACTGGCCGAACCCGCCGGCCGCCGGGATCTCCAGCGGGACGTACATCTTCGTTTCGGGATCGGGGAAGACGAAGCCCGCGGGCATGACCCCGACAATCTCCACCGGGGCGCCGTCGATCTGCACGGTCTGCCCGACGATGGCCGGATCGCCACCGAAGCGGGCCCGCCAGAAGTCATGGGTGAGGATTGCCGTGCTGGTGGGGCGTGATGAGGCATCGGCGTCCATGAACGGCCGGCCGAGCGCCGGCCGTGTCGCGAGGACGGCGAACAGGCTGGGCGTGATGCTCGTGGCGCGGATCCGTTGCGGCTCACCAACCCCGGAGATGTTGAGCTGCCGGGACTGATATCCACCGATGGTGGCGAGCGTCTGCGCGTTTTCCTGGTAGCTCCGCACCAGCCCGGGTGAGCTCGCGACGTCGGGCATGTTGAGGCCGGGCGCGTGATGGCGCACCTCGACCAGACGGGCAGAGTCGGGGAAGGGGAGCGGGCGCAGCAGCACGCTGTTCACCACGCTGAAGATTGCGACGTTGGCGCCGATGCCGAGGGCCAGCGTGAGGATTGCGATGACGCTGTACCCCGGTCGTGCCGCGAGTGCCCGTGCCGCGAACCGCAGGCCCGACGCCGCTTCGCCAATGGTCATGCGGAGGGTCCTTCCTTGTTGCGTGGGACTGGGGGCCGGACGCCGGCGCCGCTGTGCCACGCCGTGCAGCAGCAGCCCGGCGAGATCGTGGCAGTACCGCGCGCGGGCGTACCACACACCGCGTTCGGCAAGCCTCGCCTGGAACAGCTCCGCGAGGTCGCCCTGGGCCGCGTCGGCGCGGTCGCCGGGCAGGAGGCGCTCGAGCCAGGTCACTCGCTGCCTTCCGGCGCGTGCAGCATGCGCCACAGCCGCTCGCGGGTCTGCCGCGTCTGCCTGAGCGCGCGCAGCCCGAGCGGGGTGGCCGTGAACAGCCGCTTCCTCCGGCCGCCACGGACCGGGGTGGCGTCTCCGACATCCGAGCGGAGGCAGCCCCGTTGTTCGAGGCGATCGAGCAGGGCATACGCCGCGCCGAGCCCGATGCGGCGCCCCCCGTGTTCCTCGAGGGCGCGCTGCACGGTCACGCCATACGCGTCGCCTCCGAGCGCGGCGACGACCAGCAGCGTGAGCTCCTCGAGATCCGTGAGGGGCGTCGACGGAGGCGGCATCTATCTTCCTTAACCGTGGAAGATATCACGACGCACCGTTGCCGGCGGCACGGCCAGCACGGTTCCTGTGACGAACCCCGTGATGGGCCAATGCCAGGGCGCCGTCTTCTCGTGCGACAATGAGCCGGACCATGAAGTTCATCGCGATCGTCGGCGTCGCCTCGGCCGTGTTCCTCGGCTGACGCTTCGCCTCCCCGTTCCACCGCCCGCGCCAGCAGGGGCCAGATGGACGCCGTGTCTTCCTCCCACGGGGTGACGGACACGAGCCAGCGATGAGGTTGTTCATGGAAGACCGCACACCAGACGTGCGTGGGCTGACGCCCGCGCAGATCGAGCAGTTCATCACCGACGGATTCGTGCGCATCGATCACGCGTTCCCCCGCGAGTGGGCGGAGCAAGCCCGGGGGATCCTGTGGAAGGCCACGGGATGCGATCCAGATCAGGCCGTGAGCTGGACGAGGCCTGTCGTCCGGCTCGGCATGTTCACCCTGCCTCCATTTGTGGGCGCCGCGAATACCACGCGGCTGCACATGGCCTTCGATCAGCTCGTGGGGCCGGGACGCTGGGTGGCACCTGCCGCGATGGGAACGTTTCCGGTCCGGTTCCCGTGCACCGGGGATCCCGGCGATACGGGATGGCACATCGACGTCAGCTTCGGCATGGACCATCCGGACTTCATGGCGTGGCGCGCCAACATCCATTCGAAAGGCCGCGCGCTGCTGATGCTGTTCCTGTTCTCGGATGTGGGGGAGGACGACGCGCCGACCAGGATTCGGGTGGGCTCGCACGTGGACATCGCCCGCCGGCTCGCGCCCGCGGGTGAGGCCGGACTGTCGCTCGGCGAGTTGGCGGCCGATGGCTTCGCGTCGAGCGCGCGCCGGCCCATCAGCACCGCGACGGGAGAGGCGGGCACGGTGTACTTGTGTCACCCGTTTCTGGTGCACGCCGCGCAGCAGCACCGCGGCCGCCATCCGCGTTTCCTCGCGCAGCCGCCACTCCTTCCCGTCGATCCCGACAACCGTCCGGGCGGCACCCTCAACGTGGTGGAGCAGGCCACGGCCCGGGCGCTCTCGGGGAGCTCCCGCCAGGAATAGCGAATCAGGAAGCCACGAATCCGGAGAGGCTTTGGTACCTCACCATTCCTTTCTGGATTCTGGTCTCCTGATTCTGAATTCAACGGCGTTATCCCTCCCGGATGGCCGCCATCGGCTGCACGGCCGTCGCGCGCCTTGCGGCGGGCAGGGCAGCCAGCAGTGCCCCGGCGAGCGCGATCGCCGAGGCGCCGGCGTAGATCACCGGCTCCATCGCCCCGAGCGCGTCCGGCCCGAGGGTCAGCGGCGTGCCCATCACGTCCCCCATCGACCGGATGAGCACGAACGCGAGCGCCAGCCCGCCGGCGACGCCGGGCACGACCAGGCGTGTCACGTCGCGCAGGATCAGCCGGAACACGCCGAGCCGCGTGGAGCCGAGCGCCATGCGCACGGCGAGCTCACGCCCGCGCGAGACGACCATGAACCCCACCACGCCCACGATGCCGAGCGCGGCGAGGACCAGCACGAGCCCGCCGGCGACAGCGACCGCGGTGCCCTCCGCGACGAGGTCCGCCAGGCTCTTCTCCTCCAGCTCGCGCCCCGTGACAATGCCCGGGAACGCCACGCCGGAAAGGGGCTCGACGCCGAGCTCCCGCAGGGCCGTCTCGAGCGCCGCCTTCAGCCGGGGCTCGTCGCCAGGCGCGCCGCGCACGATGAACTGCACCGAGGCCCCGAGGGTCTCGGGTAACGGCAGCAGGATCTGCGGTCGATCCGTGGTGAGCTGCGAGGTCGCGAAGTCGGCGGTGACGCCCACCACCGTGTAGCGCGTCTCCCGCCCATCGTCGCCGGTCACGGTGACGTCCTGGCCGAGCGGCTCGCCCTGCGGGAACAGCCGATCCGCCAGGGGCTGCGACAACACGGCGACCGGCGAGGCCATCAGGCGGTCGTCACGGCTGATCGGCCGTCCGCGCCGCAGGGGGACGTCGAGCGTTTCGAGGAAGTGTTCCCCGACGTGGGTGACCTGTGATGTCACGGCCTCCGACCGCCCCGGCCGCGACACCCGGAGCTCGCGGTAGTCGAAGTCGATTGGCATGCCCTCGGCGATGGCCACGTCGCGCACGCCGGCGGACCCGGCGAGGGTGTCGTGCGCGCGACGGATGGCCGCGGCGAACTCGCGGCCGCCCTCGGCGGGGACGGGCAGCCGCGCGCCCGCGAGTCCCTCGGTCGGGAAGCCGAAGTCGGCCGTGCGTGTGCGATCCACCAACACGCCGCTGATCACCAGGAACGGCACGGCCATCCCGATCTGGACCATCGCGGCGATGCGATGCACCCGGATCGTCTGGCGACCGCCACCGCCGCTGTCGTCCTTGAGGGCGGGCACGAGATCGGGCCGGCTCAGGCGCAGCGCGGGCAGGAGGCCGAAGAGCGCGCTGACCAGCAGGCACAGCGCGGTGGAGGTCACCAGGCTGGTGGTGTCGAACGCCATCTC
This sequence comes from Vicinamibacterales bacterium, assembly GCA_050246635.1. GTDB lineage: Bacteria > Acidobacteriota > Vicinamibacteria > Vicinamibacterales > UBA2999 > JBFWVR01. The sequence goes on along the minus strand of JBFWVR010000002.1, from coordinate 265,960 downwards.
CGCAGGCAGGGGCACGCCGATCCACCAGGCGCCGAGCGCCGGCACCCCGAACAGCACGAGAGCGCTGCCCGCCCCACCGGCGACGGCGATCAGCAGCGCCTCGATGAACAGGTGCTGCACGAGTCGCCGGCGGCTGGCGCCGAGTGCCGCGCGGATGCTCAGCTCGCGTTCGCGAATCGCGCCGCGCACCAGCATCATGCCCGAGATGTTCAGGCACACCATCAGCAGCACCGCGCCCGTGATCCCCAGCAGGACGGCGAAGATGCGCCGCGACTGGGGCGCACGCGTGGCGCCAAGTGACGCGTACGGCGCGACCGTGGCGCCCTTGAACTCGTTCGTGCCCGGGTACCGTCCCGCCAGCCCCGCGGCCAGGGTCGAGACCTGCGCGGCCGCCTGCCGGACGTCCACGCCGGGATCCAGCTGCCCATAGACATGCACCCAGTCCGCGGTCCGGTCATCGCGGGCGGTAGCGGAGGCCAGGAGCCGGGGGTGTCGTTCCAGCGGAAGGAACAGGAGGTTGGCGGGGGCGTTGAACGGATGGAAATGGCCGCGGAACGCTTCTGGCGCGACGCCGACGACCGTATGCGGCGTGCCGTCGACGGTGATGGTCTTGCCGACGATGTCCGGGTCCGCGCCGAGGCGGTTGCGCCATAAGTCGTGGCCGACCACCACGCGCGGCGGCGCCCCGGGCGCGTCGTCCACGGCGGCGGCGAATCCGGGGCCGCGGGCCAGGGTGACGCCAAGCGTGCGGAAGTAGTTCGACGCGACGTACAGGGCCGTGACACGTGGCGGGGCCGGCTCGTCCGGAGTGGCCGTGCCGAGCTCGCAGAACTCGCGTGCCCAGCCCGTGACGGTCATGCCGGTGAGGCCGTCGCGCAAGGCCTGGTAGTCGGGCCACGACCACCGCTCGACCGCCCACTCGCCGGCGCGCGCCAGAAGCGGACCCTCCGGCACGACCAGCAGCTCCACGAGCCGGTCGGCGTCGATGCCCCGCGCCGGTGCCCGGAGCACCCGGTAGAACGTCGTGAGCCCGACGACCCCGCCCATGCCAATCCCGAGGGACAGCACGCAGACCAGGGTGAAGGCCCGCGCGCGCGTCAGCGAGCGCAGGCCGTGGGCGGCGTCGCGGGTGACCAGGGACGCGGCCTGTCGCAGGCGTCCGGGCATCAGGCTGGAAAGCGGCATGAGTCTATGGACGAGACTTTGCGAGGCAAAGTTCAGAGATGCGCGCTCGCGCCGGATTCCGGCAGGTTCCGCGCCGGTCCTCCGCCGGCTGGCGGCCGGGAAGAGGTGGCCGGCGGCACCCCTGGGCGCAGAACCTGCGGCCCCCGGCCCGGATGGCCCGGTACGGCATCTGCACCGTCGTGACGACGATGGAGGTGTCGCAGACGAGGGGCCGGAGGTTCTGGCTGCGGTGGCCGGACCGAGCCGCGCGCGCATCGGCCATCGCCCTCCTGACCATCGCCGGGATCCTCACGCACGTGGTGCTGCGCTGGGTGGTTGGCGTCCCCGGCGAGACCAGTGCCCTCCCGCTGTACGCGGTGCTCATCGCCGGCGGCGGGCCGCTCGTGCTGGTCCTGGGGGTGAAGCTCTCGCGGCGCGAGTTCGGCTCCGACCTCCTCGCCGGCATCTCCATCGTCGCCTCGGCGCTGCTTGGCGAGTACCTGGCCGGTGCGCTGGTGGTCCTGATGCTTTCGGGAGGCGAGGCGCTCGAGGCCTTCGCCCTCGGGCGGGCGTCCTCCGTGCTGCAGGCGCTGGCGCGGCGCGTGCCGCTCGCCGCCCACCGTCGCGCCGAGGGGCCCGTCGAGGACGTCGCGCTCGACCAGGTGCGAGTCGGCGACGAGCTCGTCGTGTATCCCCACGAGATCTGCCCCGTCGACGGCGTCATCGTCCAGGGACACGGCGTGATGGACGAGTCGTACCTGACGGGCGAGCCGTTCCTGATGCCGAAGGCGCCCGGCTCCGAGGTGTTCTCGGGCGCCATCAACGGTGAGACCGCGCTGACGCTGAGGGCGAGCCGGCTGGCGGTCGACTCGCGGTACGCGCGGATCATGCGGGTCATGCGCGACTCCGAGCAGCGCCGGCCGCGCCTGCGGCGGCTCGGCGACCAGCTCGGCGCGTGGTACACGCCACTGGCGCTGGGCGTGGCCGTGGCGGCCTGGATCACGAGTGGCGACCCGGTCCGCTTCCTGGCCGTGCTCGTGGTGGCCACGCCGTGCCCGCTCCTGATTGCGATCCCGGTGGCGATCATCGGCGCCATCTCGCTTGCCGCGAGGCGGAGCATCATCATCCGCGATCCGGGCATCCTCGAGCGGCTCGAGGGCTGTCGCACGATCGTGCTCGACAAGACCGGCACCTTGACCTACGGCGCGCCGACGCTGACCGACCGACTCACGGCGCCGGGAGAGCATGACGAGGCGGTGCTGCGGGCCACGGCAAGCCTGGAGCGGTATTCGAAGCACCCGCTGGCGCGGCCCGTGCTCGACGCGGCCGCGCGGGCGGGCCTCACGCTGCTGGATGCCTCGGAGGTCCGCGAGCGGCCGGGTGAGGGGCTCGAGGGCACGGTCGGGGGCCGGCGGGTGCAGGTGATGGGGCGCCGCCGGGCGCAGGCCATGGACCTCGGCGCGGACCTGCCGCCGTCGTCGGCCGGACTGGAGTGCGTGGTCCTGATCGACGGCCGGTACGCCGCGACCTACCGCTTCCACGACACGATGCGCGAGGACAGCCGGTCGTTCGTCCGGCACCTCGGGCCGCGCCACCGGCTGGGGCGCATCCTGCTCGTGTCGGGCGATCGGGAGAGCGAGGTGCGGTACCTGGCGGAGCGTGTCGGGATCGCGGAGGTCCACGCCGGCCAGACGCCAGAGGAGAAGGTCGCGATCACGCGCGAGGAGACGCGACGCGCGCCGACGATCTTCATCGGCGACGGCATCAACGACGCGCCGGCGCTGGTGACGGCCACCGTCGGCCTGGCCTTCGGGCACCAGAGCGAGATCACCACGGAGGCGGCGGGCGCGGTGATCATGGACACGTCACTCAAACGGGTGGACGAGCTGTTCCACCTCGCGCGCCGGATGCGGCGCATCGCCCTGCAGAGCGCGGTCGGCGGCATGGCCCTGAGCCTGGTCGGGATGGGCATCGCCTTCGGCGGCGGGCTGCCGCCGGTAGCCGGGGCGATCTTCCAGGAGGTCATCGATCTCGCCGCGGTGCTCAACGCGTTGCGCGCGGCCACGCCGGGCGGTGAGCTCAGCGATTACTGAGTCGGGACTCAGCGTCGTCTTCTTGATTCCGTATTCTTGATTCCGGATTCGCGCCGCGCGCCCGTCATGCGACGCGAGCGCGCTGCTCGTCGATCGTCGCACGCACGGCGCTCAGCAGGACGCTGATCGTGAACGGCTTCTGCAGGAACGCCGCCCCGGACGACCGCGCGCTGTCCAGGATCGTCGGCGAGACGTCGCCAGACATCAGGATGATCGGCACTTCGGGGCGCACGGCACGCGCCTCCGCGAAGAGCGCGAGGCCGCTGATGCCCGGCATGCGGATGTCGGAGATCACGAGGTCCACCGGCAGCCCGTCCCGCAGCCACCGCAACGCGTGCCCCGCGTCCTCGGTGCCGCGGACCTGGTAGCCCATGCGCCGCAGGACCTGCTCGACGAGCTCCCGAACCGCCGGCTCGTCCTCGACGACGATCACCTGCTCCGACCCGCCGGAAGGCGCCGGCGGCGCCGCCACCGGGCGGTCGTCCACCGACCGGTCCGTCAGCGGCAGCAGGATCCGGAACGTCGTCCCGATCCCCTTCGCCGTCTCGCAGCCGATGTACCCGCCGCTCTGCTTCACGATGCCGTACACCGTCGCCAGCCCGAGCCCGGTGCCCGCGTTGCCCTTCGTCGTGAAGAAGGGCTCGAAGATCCGCGCGCGGGTCTCGTCATCCATGCCCGTGCCGGTGTCGCCGACCGCGAGCTCCACCCACCGCCCGGCCGGCGCCCCGGTCGCGGCGTGGCCGTCCGGGCCGGTCTCGACGACCTGCGTGGTGATGCGGATGACGCCGCCGTCCGGCAGCGCATCGCGCGCGTTGATCGCGAGGTTCAGGACGACCTGCTCGATCTGCGCGGGGTCGGCCTCGACCACGCCGGCGGCGTCACACTCCACCTCGAGGGCGATCTCCGTGCCGATCGTCCGGCGCAGCAGCGACTGCATCTGCGTCGCGACGTCGCCCAGCACGATGGGCTTGGGCGACAGCACCTGCCGGCGGCTGAAGGCCAGGAGCTGGCGCGTGAGCTGCGACGCGCGGTCGGCGGCCGCCCGGAGCTCCCGCAGCTCGCGCGCGCCGGCGCTGCCCGGCGGCACCGTGGCCGCGAGGGACTGGCCGTAGCCGACGATGACGGTCAGCAGGTTGTTGAAGTCGTGCGCGATGCCGCCGGCCAGCTGGCCGATGGCCTCGAGCCGCTGGCCCTGCCGCAGGTGGAGGTCCCGCTGCTGGAGCCGCTCCGCCATCTGGTTGAAGGCGGCGTCGAGCGCCTGCAGCTCCGGGATGGCCGTGTGCACCGGCACCCGCGTGTCGAGCCGGCCCGCGGCAAGCCCGGTCGTGGCCTCGACGAGCCGCTGCACCGGGCGCCGCACCATCAGGTCGGTGACGAACCACGCGCACGCCAGCAGGCCGAGCCCGAAGAGCAGGATGGCGCCGAAGTCCCCCGCCTGCCGCGCGGCGAGTCCCTCGAAGAGGGTGGCCTCGGGGATGCCGTATGCCACGTAGAAGATGGCCTCGTCCGTCAGCGGATCACGCACCGACGACATGGCATAGAGGCGGGGCCCGTCCGGTCCCGGCAGGGTGGTCACCAGCTCGTGGTTGTCGCGGAGCAGGGCATACTGCTCGTCGGACACGCGCAGGCCGATCGCCGACTCCACCCCGGACGACTGCGCGACGATGACCCCCGTCCGATCGAGGAGGGTGATCCGCCCGGCGGCCGCGTGCGCATCCGCCGCCAGGGTCTCGGCCAGGGCGGTCGGATCCGCGTTGGCGAAGATGACCCCCGCCGGCCGTCCCTCGGCGTCTTCGCGGGGATAGGCGTACGGCTGGATGTTCACGCCCGCGAGGCGTCCCATGACCAGCGACCCCACGTGGAACCGCCGGGTGCGCATGACGGCCTGGAAGTACTCGCGGTCCGCGATGGAGTTCTTCGCGGGGCCCTCGTGCGCCATGCACACGACCTGGCCGGACGCGTCGGCCCAGCCGAAGTTGATGTAGATGCCGTCGTAGGCGGTGATGAGGCGCCGGAGCGCGGAGACGCACTCCTCGGGTGAGGCGTCGCGGATGTCGTGGCTTTCCGCGAGCGCGACGAGCAGCTGCCGCGCGCCTTCGATGCGGCGGGCCTGCGCCTGCGCCGCCATGCGCGCGAGCTCGAGGGCCTGGTGCCGGCGGTCCTCGGCCTCGGCCGCGTGGCGTTCCGCGCCGCGGTACACGAGCAGGCCGATGGCCGGGGCCAGGGCAAGGGCGACGAGCAGGGTCAGACGCGTCCGGAGGCCGGCGCGGCCTGGGGGAACACCCACGTCTTTCTTTATCGGCACGGCGTCTCGAAAGTGCAGCAGATCCGGGTTTCCAATCGAGGAATGACGATTGAAGATCGAAAACGGGCGGATCGGTCGCCCCAGGGACGGATTTTCGTGCAATTGACCAATTTTGGGGTGCTGAACCCCCTTGTGGGGAGCTGGAGGCGCCCCTTGGCCGGGCGGGTGGGACCTGACGCCCTCAGCGCACCCAGAGGGAGCGGACCGTGGTCGGCGAGCCGCAGGCCTCGAACCAGTCGATGCCTTCACTCACGAGGTCGAACTTGAGCTGGTAGCGCCCGGGCTCGACCGGCGCCGGCACGTCGATGACGACGTCCGCCTGGGCGCCGGGGCCGATGTCACCGGGGAGCCACGCGCGGGCGTGATCGCGATTGCGCATCACGCCGTCGGGGCCGAGCAACTGCGCGCCGAGGCGCACCAGGCGGCGGCCGTAGCTGGCCTGCGCGCGGAACGTCCGGGTCGAGCAGTTGCGCACCCGGGTGCGGATGCGGGCCGGCTCGCCGGCGCGGGCGAGGATCGGCAGGCCGGGCAGCAGGCTCCGGATGCCGATCTCGGCACGAGGGGTGGCCCCGGGGATTGCGTTGCCGAGGTTGTTCGCGTCCCAGATCTCGTGGCGGATCGCGGTGTGATCCGGCGTGCCGGGCGCGAAGCGCCGCGAGAACGCCTCCTCGGGATGGTCGGTGATCTCCCAGCAGAGGCGGTCCACGCCGGCGTCAGCGGCGAGCTGGCGCGCCCGCGCCATCTCCTCGTCGTGGTCGTTCCACGTGAAGAGGATGTAGCGCCAGTTGACGTGTGGCACGTCGCGACCGCTCTTCGCCTTCTCGTCCGCCACCGCGCGCAGGTTCGCCAGCGCCACGTCGAACCTGCCGCGTTGCCGGTAGCGCGCGTAGGTCTCCTGGCTCGCGCCGTCAATCGAGAACGTGAGCTCGTCGATGCCGGTGTGCACGAGCCGCCGCGCCTTCTCCTCGGTCAGTGCCAGGCCGTTGGTGCTCGTGTACAGGTAGATGTGCGGGAACTTCGTCTTGATGTACTCGCACATCTCGACGGCGCGCTTGTGCAGGAAGGCCTCGCCGTAGTTGAAGAAGTCCACGCGCACCAGCGAGGGGCCCGCCTCGTCCATCACGCGCGTGAAGAGGTCGAAGTCGAGCATGCCCGCCTGGCGGGTCCGCGTGATGCCGGTCTCCGGCGCGCAGCACGCCTGGAAACAGGAGATGTTGCAGGCCGCGGTGCACTCGATATACAGCCGGTTCGGCAGTGGCGAGACGTTCAGATCCCGCTGCGGCGGCGCCTCGCCCTCGGCCAGCGGCAGCTTCAGCGGGCAGTCGCCACAGAAGCTCGAGCCGCCCTGGTTCAGGTCCTGCCTCAGGGCCGACGCCACGGGCCCCCGCCACACGTCCGCCAGCGCCGTCGTGCGCGTGTCCCCGAGCACCCGTTTCGCATACGGGTCCGCACAGCCGCAGACCACGCGGCCGTCACAGAGCAGGACGGCGATGGAGAAGGGCCAGGAGCAGGTGAAGCGGGTGGCCAGGTAGTTGAGGCTCATCAGATCTGGTGATCTCGTGATCTTGTGATCTGGTGATTTGGATCTGGTGATCTGGTGATTTGGTGATCTGGTGATTTGGTGAATTTGTGATTGGGTGATTTCGCAATCTGGAGGACCTGGGCCGGCCTTGCGGCCGTGGCTTCAGCAGAGAGGCCTCTCCACCGGCCCGTCAGCCCCAAATCACCAAATCACCAAATCACCAAATCACCAGATCACAAGATCACGAGATCACAAGATTTCATTTCTCCAATTTCCTCATGTAGGCCTCGAGCTTGTCGTTCTCGTACTTGACCTGGTTGAGGAAGAGGCTCTCGGCGAGATAGCTGCGGAGGTCCTCGTCGGACATCTGTGAGACGAGGTGGTGGATCTCGCGGCTCATGTCCTCGAAGGAGCGGGAGAGCTCGCGTTTCGCCGTGACCTCGTGGAAGAGGGTCTCGAGGATGGCGAGCAGGTCGCCGTCGAGGGTGATCTCCGCGCCCGACGTCGTCTTGATCGTGCGCATGGGCGTCAGCTCCCGAAGCTCGCGACGGCGCTGGCCTCGTCCGGGTGGAGGTGCAGGAAGTTGTGCGCCCCCGTCATGGTGAGCATGGTCTCGACGCGCTTCTGGACGCCGGCCAGCCGGAGGGTGCCGCCGGCGGCGGTCGTCTGGCGGTAGAGGTCCATCAGGCAGCCGATCGTCGCGCTGTCGACGTAGGTGACGTGCGTCAGGTCGAGCACGATCTTCTTCTCGCCTTCGGCCAGCAGTGTCGCGACGGCGCCGGCGAAGTCGGCGAGCAGGGGGTACATCAGGCGCGACTCGCCAATCCGGACGATGGCGACGCCGCTGGTGTGGTCGGTGGTCAGGTTCATCCGGCTACTCCGGTTTCGAGCTCGTGGCGCAGGCGGCGGATCTGGCGCGCCAGCTCCGTGCGGCCGCGGTTGATGCGGGACTTCACGGTGCCTTCCGGCGTGTGCAGCCGGTCGGCGATTTCCTGGTACGAGAGCTCCTGGATGTCGCGGAGCATCACCGCCTCCCGCAGCGTCGGCGGGAGCTGGTCCATCGCCTTGCGGAGCAGCGCCACGCGGTCGCGGGCCTCGAGCGCCGCCACCGGGCTCTCGGTCTTCGCGACCGGCGTCAGGTTGCCGGGATCGACGTCACGGTCGATCGTCTCGCGCTCCTTCCGCACGCTCCGGTAGTGGTCGATGCAGAGGTTGCGGCTGACGCTGACGAGCCAGGTCTGGAAGTTCGCGCGCTGGTCGAACGTGGAGAGCGACTTGAAGATCTTGAGGAAGACGTCCTGCGTCAGGTCCTCGGCCTCGTCGTGCTTGCCGGTGAACTTGTACGCGATGTTGAAGACCTTGCGCCAGTGCAGGCGGACGATGCGCTCCCACGCCACCTGGTCGCCGGCCAGGCACCTGGCGATGAGCTGGTCGATCGGGTCCGCTGGGACCGGCGGCGTGTCAGGCATCGGCGCGTGGAGAAGGACCGGCGGGACTCACACCCGGGTGGACAGGCGGCCAGTCTATCATGATTTCCCGTCGTGTCCGGCCGGGGCTTCGCGCTATGATCGCGTATCCGCGCGCCCCGCCGGCGCACCCTGATTCACCACCCAACACGAGCGCCGCGCCCCCCGTGTCCGACACCCACGATCCGACCCGCACCCCCCACCCGCCGCTCGATGCGGCCCGGCTCGGCGCCATCGCCGCGGCCGTCGACACGCCCTGTTACGTGTATGACGCCAGCCGCATTCGCGCCGCCTACCGGCGGCTCGACGGCGCCTTCGGGGATCACCCGCACCAGATCCACTACGCGATGAAGGCCAACTCCTCCCTGGCCGTCGTCCGGCTGCTCCGCGGGCTCGGCAGCCGCGCCGACGCCAACTCGATGGGCGAGGTGGAGGTCGCGCTCCGCGCCGGCTTCTCGCCCGGCGACATCGTGTTCACGGGGGTGGGGAAGAGCGTGGCGGAGCTCGACCGCGCCGCCGGCCTCGGGCTGCTGGCGATCAACGTCGAGTCGCCCGGGGAGCTCGATCGCCTCGAGGCCGCCGCCGAGGCGCGCGGCGTGAGCGCCCGCGTGGCGCTGCGCGTGAACCCCGACATCGACGCCCAGAGCCACCCGCACATCTCGACCGGCCTGCGGGCGAACAAGTTCGGCGTGCCGATCGACGAGGCGCCGGCGCTGTTCCGCGCCGTGCAGGCGCGCCGGCACCTCGTGGCCGCCGGCGTGCACGTGCACATCGGATCGCAGATCACCACGCTCGACCCGCTGGCGCGCGCGGCGGAAGCCGCGGTCTCGCTCGCCACGGCCCTGCGTGCCGAGGGGATCCCGATCGCGCACATCGACTTCGGTGGCGGCCTGGGCATCTCCTATGACGGCGCGCCCGTGCCGGATCCGGCCGACTACGTCGCCACGCTCGTGCGCATCGCGGCCCCGAGCGGGCTGACGGTGGCCATCGAGCCCGGCCGTGTGCTCGTGGGGCCTGCCGGCATCCTGCTCACGCGGGTCGTCGACGTGAAGCATTTCCCCGGGGCGCGCCGGTTCGTCGTCGTCGATGCCGGCATGACCGAGCTGATGCGCCCCGCGCTGTACGGCGCGTATCACCGCATCGAGCCTGTCGAGGCGCGACCCGGCGCCGCCGAGCCCGCCGACATCGTCGGACCGATTTGCGAGAGCACCGACACCTTCGCGCGGGATCGGGAGCTGCCGCCGGTCGAGGTCGGCGACCTGATCGCCATCCGGGATGCCGGGGCCTACGGGGCGGTGATGGGATCGACGTACCTGCGGCGGCCCCTGGTGCCCGAGATCCTGCTCGAGGGGACCCACTGGCGGATTGTCCGCCGGCGGCAGACGCTCGACGACATGCTGGCGCTCGAGGAGTAGGGGCATGGCCGGGCACCTGATCGCGTTCGAAGGGCTCGACCAGAGCGGCAAGCAGACGCAGGCGGAACGCCTGGCGGCCGCGCTGCGCGCGACGGGCGCCACGGTCCACCTGCTGTCGTTCCCGGACTACCAGACGCCGATCGGGATCGAGATCGGCCACGCGCTCAGGGGCGAACGGCCGTGGACGCCGGACGTGCTGCAGCTGCTCTATGTCGCCAACCGCCTCGAGTTCCGGCCCCGTATCGAGTCCTGGCTCACGGCTGGCGCCGTCGTCGTGTGCGATCGCTACCTGGCGTCGAGCGTGGCGTACGGTGAGGCACAGGGGCTCGACGCGGTCTGGCTGCGCGAGATCCAGCGGCCGCTGCCCACGCCGTCGCTGACGCTGCTGCTCGACATCGCCCCGGACGTGTCCCTCGGGCGCAAGCGGGCCGACCGCGACAAGTTCGAGCGCGACCTGCCGCTGCTCGCCCGCGTGCGCGACAGCTACCTGCGCCAGGCCGAGGCGGGCGACTGGCTGCGGCTCGATGGGGCGGGCGACCGGGATGTCGTGAGCGAACAGGTGGTCGCCGCCGTGTCAACGCGGCTTGGCGTCCTCTAGACGACAACCAGGCACGACCCTTCGACGCACCTCAGGGTCGCCCCGAGTCACCCCCGTGTCCTTCGCGTGCTTCGTGAGCTTCGTGCACTTCGTGGCTGGTTTTCTCACCGCGTCCTCGACACGGCACGCGCGACGGTGAGCGCGCGGACCTCTCTCGCGCCCGCGTCCCGCAACACCCGCGCGCACGCTTCCAGGGTGGCGCCGGTCGTCGTCACGTCGTCCACGAGCACCAGGATCCGCCCGGTGGCAGCAGGCGCCTCCGTCCAGTGGCGGATTGCGTACGCCTGCCATACGAACCGCCGCGCCACGGCGAATGCGTGCCTCACGTTGCCGTGCCGGCGGGCGCGCGTCAGGCCGGCCTGCGGCGTGGTGTTGCGCACGCGACGGAGCAGCGGCCAGACCGGCAGCCCCAGCCCTCGCGCCAGCAGCCTCGCCTGATTGAAGCCACGCTGGCGCCGGCGGGCGCCGTGCAATGGGACGGGCACCACGGCGCTCGCGCCGTCGAGCAGGTCACCGGCCGCGTCCCGCATCAGCACGCCAAGCGGCGCGGCCAGGGACCGTCGCCCGTCGTACTTCAACGCGTGAATCGCGTCGCGCAACACGCCTTCGTACGCGCCCGCCGCCCGCAGCCGCGACACGGCATGGTGCGGGACGCGGCGACATCGCGCGCAGAGCCCGCCATCGGCGGCGGAGACGCGCCAGGACGGCAGCGCGTCACTGCACACCGGACAGAGCGGCGGCGTCAGCCGCGCGATACTCGCCCAGCATGCGTCGCACACCGCGGAGGCCAGCGGATGCTCGAGGACGTCGTTGCACGAGACGCACGCGGGGGCGAGGAGGGCGGAGAGGACGGCGTCGATAATGGATCGGATCGAAGGACACGAAGGATCCGAAGGGCACGAAGGGCGCGGAGGGCGCGAAGGTGATCCGGGCATGCCGCACCGTCAGTGCGAGGCCGATGCCAATTCGGCAAGCCCACCGAACCGTGGCTATTGCGGGGCGGTCTCTCGGCCGTGGCAGATTTCGCGGGCACATGACGCGGCCGGGTCGTCAAGATCCGCCGGTCCGTGCAACGGCCGTCGTGGCCGAGGACACGCGGCCACGGACGCGCGTCGGGGTTTGTTCGGCCGACGGGGTGGTCGTGGTACAACAGTGTGGCCTTGACCCGCGCGGCCGGTCGAGCAGGGAGGACCAGCGGAGTGTCCAGTCAGACATATGTCGTCGCAACCGTGCGGCCATGGAACATCGCCCGGTTTCATGCCCTGCGTCCGGCTTTGGGCTCGCAGTGGCATCTGATTTCCGATCCTGCGGAGCTGACGATGGAGCGCCTGGCCGCGATTGCACCGCGGTACGTCTTCTTCCCGCACTGGAGCACCCGCGTGCCGAGCACGATAGTTGGTGCCTATGAGTGTGTGTGCTTCCACGAAACCGACGTTCCGTATGGACGTGGGGGCAGCCCGCTCCAGAATCTGATCGCTCGCGGCCACACCGAGACCGTGGTGACGGCGCTCCGAATGGTCGAGGAGCTGGATGCGGGCCCTGTCTACGGACGGCGCCCGCTGTCGCTTCACGGACTGGCCGAGGAGATCTATGTGAGAACGGCCGGTATCGTGTTCGACATGGCCATCGACATCGCGGCCCGGGAGCCCCAGGCTGCGCCTCAGGTAGGGGAGGCGACCGTGTTCAAGCGGCGGACGCCATCCGAGAGCGTGGTAGACCCCGCCACGCCAGGGCTCGCGCCATTGTTCGACCACCTCCGGATGCTCGACGCCGAGGGGTACCCGCCTGCGTTCATCGACCACGGCAGGTTCCGGTTGGAGTTCAGCCGACCGGCGCTGCGCACCAATCGCATCGAGGCGACCGTCTCGATCGTGGAGCGTCCGGAGGGAGAAGGCCGGTGATCGAAAGCTTCCGGAACGTCCTCGCGTTCTTCGCGCATCCGGACGACGAGACGCTCGCGGCCGGCGCGACGATGCACCGCCTGACCCGGGCGGGCTGCCGCGTGCACGTGGCCATCCCGAACACCGGGATTCACAGTCGGCGCCGCGTCCTGGACCAGGCCGCTCGCGACCAGGCTCTGCCGGCCCTGCGGGCGGACTGCGTCGCAGCCCTGTCGCACCTCGGGGTGCGCGCCGACGACATCCATCTCGGTGAGTTCCCCGACAACGAGATGGACCGGCACACCTTGCTTGCGCTGGTCCACTGGCTGGAAGACATCGTGGCCCGGACCCAGCCAGACGCGGTGTTCACGCATCATCGCTTCTGCACGAACATCGACCATCAGTACTGCCACGAGGCGGCCGTTGTCGCCACGCGTCCGGGCACGACCTGCCACATCCCGCTCTTCTGCGGAGAGGTGCCATCCAGCACGGGTTACCTGCGCCCGACCCAGTGGGATCCCAACTTCCACGTGCGCGTGGAGCCGGAGAACCTTGACGCGAAGGTCGCCGCGATGGAGGCCTACGCCAGCGAGGTGCGGCCCGATCCGCACCCGCGGTCACCGGAGGTGTTGCGGGCGCTGGCGAAGGTCCGCGGCGCCGAAGGCGGCTTCTTCCTTGCCGAGGCCTTCATGGTCCAGCGGGTGTTCGGCTGATCAGCCCCGTGCGTTCTGGGGTTCCGTGATCTCGATCCTTACGGCATCCCCCCACAGCCGCTCCAGCCCGTAGAACGCGCGCGCGGCGGGCGAGAAGACGTGCACGACGAAGTCGAAGTAGTCGACGAGCACCCACTCGGCGCGCTGGTAGCCTTCGACGTGCGCCGGCCGCACGCCCTCGGCCTTCAGCGCCTGTTCGACGCCGTCCGCAATCGCGTGCACCTGGCGCGGGTTGGCGCCGGTGCAGATGACGAAGAAGTCGGTGAACGCGCTGGCCTTCCGCAGGTCGAGCACGGTCATCTCGAGCGCCTTCTTGTCGAGCGCGGCGGTGATGGCGGCCTTGAGCTCTGCGGGGAGCTTCGCCGCGCTCGCCTTGGCGCGTGGAGCCTTCGCCGATTTCGTGCCTGCGCCGCCCTTCGCCGTCGTCGAGGCCTTTGCCGTCTTCGCGGTCTTCGCGGACTTCGTCGTGCGCGTGGTCTTCGCCATTCAGGCTCCCGTGTGATCAGGCCGGTGCGGCGGCGCGCCGCGGTAGAGGCCGTGCCGCGCGATGTGTGACGCGACGGCCGGCGGCACGTACCCGTCGAGAGACCCGCCTGCCGCGGCGCGGTGGCGGATGTCCGTCGAGGACACGTCGGGTGTGGGGGCTTCGAGGAGGATGACGGCCGGCGGGGCGTCCGGCTGGATCGCGCCCGGCGACATCATGCGCGGGGCGAGGTCGGGCAGCCGGTTGCGCAGCGCCGTGAGCGCCGTGCCCGGGCGCGCCACCACGACGAAGTGCGCCAGGTCGAGGACGGCGGGATACCGCGACCAGGTCGCGATCTCGGCAAAGGCATCGGCCCCCGTGATGAAGAACAATCGCGATGCCGTGTGCCCGGCGGCATGCAGCCGCGACAGCGTGTCGAACGTGTACGACGGGCCCGGCCGCTGCAGCTCGAGGTCCGACGCCTCGAAACCGGGCTCGGGCGCGACGGCCATCGCCGCCATCGCAAATCGATGATACCCGGATGCGGCCGGGCTGTCAGGGCGATGCGGCGGCCGGCTCGACGGGACCACGAGCACGCGCCCGAGCCCGAGCGCCGCGGCGGCGGCGCGGCCGGCCGCGAGGTGGCCCAGATGAATCGGGTCGAACGTGCCGCCCAGGAGGCCGGTGCGGTCCGTCATGAACGCCGGCCGCGACGTCCCTTCACCGGAGGGACGAGCGCGGGATGGTACCCCTCGGGCACGGCCTCCGCGGGCGGTTCGTCCGCCTCGACGATCTCCGCTGCCGCGGCCTCCGTCTCGCGGGCGTCCGCGATGATCGGCCAGACCGCCTCGAGCAGGGCCGGCACGCCGTCACCGGTCACCGCCGACACCGTGAGGAAGGGCAGCTTCAGCGTCTTCGCGCGCGCCTTCAGGGCCTTCACGCGCTCCGGCTCGTCCACCGCGTCCATCTTGCTCGCGACGACGAGCTCGGGTTTCTCCAGCAGCTCGGGGTTGTAGAGCTCGAGCTCGCGGCGGATCGTGTCGAAGTCCTGCACGGGGTCGCGCCCCGACGCGCCCGACACGTCGACGAGGTGCACCAGCACCTTCGTCCGCTCGATGTGGCGCAGGAACTGGTGGCCGAGCCCGTGCCCCGTGTGGGCGCCTTCGATCAGGCCGGGGACGTCGGCAACCACGAAGCTGCGTTCGTCACTCAGCGTGACGACGCCGAGGTGGGGCGTGAGCGTGGTGAACGGGTACTCGGCAATCTTGGGCTTCGCGGCCGAGATGCGTGAGATCAGGGTCGACTTGCCCGCGTTCGGATAGCCGACCAGGCCGACGTCGGCCAGCAGCTTCAGCTGCAGGTGGAGATCGAACTCCTCGCCGGGCTCGCCGGGCTGCACCTTGCGCGGCGCGCGATTGGTCGACGAGACGAAGCGCGCGTTGCCCAGCCCGCCGCGGCCGCCCTTGGCGACGAGCACCCGCTGTCCGGGGTCGGTGAGGTCGGCCAGCGTCACGAGCGTGTCGGGATCCTCGGGATCCCGGCGCTGGACGAGCGTGCCGACCGGCACCGCGATGTCGAGGTCCTCGCCGTCGCGGCCGGTCTTGAGCGCGCCCTGGCCGCCGCGGCCCCGCTCGGCCTTGAACTCCGGCGTGAACCGGAAGTGGACGAGCGTGTTCCGGTGGCGGTCCGCCACGAGGTACACGGATCCCCCGCGGCCGCCGTCGCCGCCGTCCGGTCCGCCCCGGGGGACGAACTTCTCGCGGCGGAAGCTCAGGCAGCCCCGGCCGCCCGCCCCCGCCGCCACGTGGATCTCGACCTCGTCGACGAACATGGAATTCCTGCCTGGGCCCAGAAACGACGAAGGGCACGAAGGCCACCGCCCTCGCGCCCTTCAGGCCCTGAGACCGTGCGGCGGTCTACTCGACCGGGTGGACCGAGATGAACCGGCCGCGCTGGCCGTGGTCCTCGAACTTGACCTTGCCACCGATCTTCGCGAAGAGCGTGTCGTCCTTGCCGAGGCCGACGTTGAGCCCGGGCTGGAAGCGGCGGCCGCGCTGCCGGACCAGGATGGACCCGCCGGTGACGACGTTGCCGTCGTGGCGCTTGACGCCGAGACGCTGCGAGTTCGAGTCGCGGCCGTTCCTGGAGCTGCCCTGTCCCTTCTTGTGTGCCATGACTTGATCCGCCTCTGTCTACGCCTGGATGTCGGTGATGCGGACCCGCGTGAGCAGGTTCCGGTGCCCCTTGGTCCGGCGGTACTGCTTGCGGCGCTTCTTCTTGAACACGCGGACCTTGGGGCCCTTGTCATGCTCGGCGACGACGCCGGTCACCTTGGCGCCGGCGACGAAGGGCGCGCCGGCGAGCACCTCGCCCGCGTCCCGGCCGACGAGCAGCACCTGCTCGAAGGCAAGCTCGGCGCCGGCATCGGCCTTGTGGCCGTCGATCTCGATGACGGCGCCCGGCTCGACCCGGAACTGCCGGCCAGAGGCCTGGATGATCGCAAACACGGTGATTCTCCGCGAAAAGCCTACTCGGAGCGGCCCATCCGGCCGCACGGAACTTTCAATGATAACACAAACGGACGGGCCTGCCGCACCTCAGTGCCGCACCTCAGTGCCGCACCCCCGTGAAGCACCCCCGTGAAGCACCCCCGTGCAGCACCTTCGTGCCGCACCTCCGTGCCGCACCTCCGTGCCGCACCTCCGTGCCGCACCTCCGTTATTTCAACAACGTCCGCGTGCCGCGAATCTTCTGGGCGCTCAGGGTGTTGAGGAACGTCGGCAGCAGCCGGTCCATCAGCTCGAAGTACGACGACAGCGCCGGCGTGGACTGGTTGATGCTGTAGAGCACTTCCTCGCGGAAGGTCTCGCTGTGCAGGGTCTCGCCCGTGCGGCCGTCGATGAAGATGAACGTCGGCCGCAGGATGTAGCCCTTGCGCTCCTGGTAGGTGCGCACGGGGACCGTGCGGCGCCGGCCGAACGAGTCGTAGACCTCCTGCTCGCGCTGGACGAAGCCCGAGCGCTGGTGCGGGGTGAAGAGCACGGTGCCAGTCACGATGAGCGGCTGCTGGTACTCCTCGCCGATCCGCTTCCAGTACTCCACGTTGGCGAACAGGCTCTGGAACGCTTCGAGGTCGTTCTCGTCCTTGATCGGGCCGAGCTCCTCCTCGGGCGTCTCGGTCGCCGGTTTCTGGCCCGCGGCGGGCTCGGCGGCCGGCTCGGCCGGCGCCGGCGGCGCCTCCTTCTCGGGCACGGCGATGCCCTGCTCCTCGGCGACCTCGATCAGGGGGAGCGCGTCGGCGTCGATGACCCGCAGGTTGCTGCGCGTGCGGAGCTGGCTGCGCAGCAGCCGCACGGTTTCCAGGTTGCTGTCGACATCCTGCGTGCCGCCGGCGATGAAGCCGGCCACCAGGACGCGCTGGAAGGGCGCCGTGTCGAGCTTGGGCGGGATCGGGGTCTCGATCGGGATTTCGAAGTAGTTCGTGCACCCGGCGGCCGCGCCGAGGACCACCAGCGCGAGACTACCGACCGTCCTTCGGAGCCGTGCGGTCATTGATCTCCTTGAAGAGATCGTAGTTCTGCTGAATCAGCAGGTTGCCGGGTTCGAGCTCGAGCGCCTTCTCGTAGGCGGCCCGTGCCTTGTCCAACTCGCCCTCGTGCTCGTACGCAATCGCGAGGTTGTTGAACGCCTGGGCGTAGGTCGGATCAATCTGGGTGGCGCGTTCCCAGCGGTAGATCGCCTCTCGCCACAGCCCGCGCTGCGCCACCTGGATGCCGAACTCCACCTGCTTCCTGGCATCGTCGCGCTGGTCCGCCCACGCGGGGGCGGCGGCCAGCAGGCAGAGCAGGACGGCGGCACCGAAATGACGTGCAGACATGATCCCTGAAAAATCACTATAGCCGCCCCCACTCGGGGGCGGCAAGCGGTTTGGGGGACGACGACCTTGCCGGCCGGGAGGGGCGGCCGCATAATCGTCGTCGAGGTCGGGAGCGCCGGCCGGGAGTCCGCGATGACCCCGCTCGACGCCGCGTTGCTCGCCTGCGCCGGCCGGCATCACCGCCGCTGGCTCGCCGCCGCGGTGCGGCACCTGCTCGGACGATCGTGCCCCGAGGAGCTGGCCTCGGGCGCCGGCCGCTTGCCGGGCGAGTCCGTGCCCACCTGGATCGACCGTGTCCGCCCCGATGCCGGACGCGAACCGGTTGCCGACCTCCTGCCACAGGTCGAGGCCCAGCTCGCCCGGGCCACCCGGCTCGGCCTGCAGCCGGTTCCCATCGGTGCGCCGTCGTACCCGCCGCTCCTCCTGATGATTGCGGATCCGCCGCCGATCCTCTGGGTCCGCGGCGACGCGATGGCCTGCCAGGCGCCCGCGGTGGCGCTCGTGGGCTGCCGGGCGGCCAGCCACGCCGGCCTCGCGGCGGCCCGCCGGCTCGCGGCGGACCTGGCCGCGGCAGGATTGGTCGTCACGAGCGGGCTGGCACGCGGCGTCGATTCGGCCGCGCACCGGGGCGCGCTGGCCGGCGGCGGCCGCAGCGTGGCCGTGCTCGGCTCTGGCCTGGATCGGGTCTACCCACCGGAGCACGCGGGGCTGGCGGAGGAGCTGGCCGTCCGCGGCGCGGTCGCCAGCGAGTTCCCGCCCGGTGTGGCGCCACTGGCGCATCATTTCCCGCTCCGGAATCGCATCGTCAGCGGACTGGTCCGCGCCGTCGTAGTGGTGGAGGCGCCGGAAAAGAGCGGGGCGCTCATCACGGCGGCCTGCGCGCTCGACCAGGGCCGGGAGGTGCTGGTGGTGCCCGGCGGCCCCGGAGGCGGCCGTAATCGGGGTGGGCACCTCCTGATTCGGGACGGGGCAAAGCTCGTGGAGACTGCGGACGATATTCTCCAGGAGATCGGCTGGTCTGGAGGAGCGGCCCGCGGCCTGTCGGGGGAGCCGGAGTCAGACCCCGTGCTCGGTCATTTGCCGCAAACTGTTGATTTTTCAGTGGATGACGTGTTGTCATCCGCCAAGGTGCCCGCCGCGAGGGTCCTGGCGCGCCTGCTCGAGCTGGAACTGGAGGGCCGAATCCAACGTCTTGGATCCGGTCGGTTCCAGCGGACCGAGGGCGCGTGCTAACGTAGGCTGTTCAGCCAGTCGAGTGGATTCAATGCCGAAACCCCTAGTCATCGTGGAGTCGCCGGCCAAGGCGCGGACGCTGTCCCGGTACCTCGGGAACGAGTATCGCGTCGAGGCGAGCTACGGCCACGTTCGGGACCTGCCGGAGTCAGCCTCCGAGGTGCCGAAGGAAATCAAGGGCGAGAAGTGGGGCCGCCTGGGGGTGGATACCGACGGCGCCTTCAAGCCCTATTACGTCGTCCCGCAGGACAAGAAGAAGTACGTCCAGCAGCTCAAGGCCGCCCTGAAGGACGCCTCGGAAGTGATCCTCGCGACCGACCCCGACCGGGAAGGCGAGTCGATCAGCTGGCACCTGCGCGAGATCCTGAAGCCCAAGGTCAAGGTGCGCCGGATTGTCTTCCACGAGATCACGGAAGAGGCCATCCGGGAGGCGCTGGCGCAGGCGCACGAGGACGTCGACGAGAACCTCGTCCGGGCCCAGGAGAGCCGGCGCATCCTCGACCGCCTCTACGGCTACACCCTGTCGCCCGTGCTATGGAAGAAGGTGCAGACGGGCCTCTCGGCCGGGCGCGTCCAGAGCGTGGCCGTCCGCCTGATCGTCGAGCGCGAGGAAGAGCGCCTGGCGTTCCGGACGGCGTCTTACTGGGACCTCGAGGCGGCGCTGGCCGGGGATGACAAGCCCTTCACGGCCACCCTCGTGCGGCTCGGCGACCAGCGGGTCGCGACGGGCAAGGACTTCGACTCGAAGGGCCAGCTCGTCGGCAAGGGCGTGACGCGGCTCGCCGAAACCGAGGCGCGCGAGCTGGCGGGCGCCCTGAAGCGGGGGCTGCCCTGGTCGGTCACCGCGGTCGAGGAGAAGCCGTACACGCAGCGGCCGGCCCCGCCCTTCACCACGTCCACCCTCCAGCAGGAAGCGAACCGCAAGCTCGGGTTCTCGTCCGAGCGGACGATGCAGGTGGCACAGCGGCTGTTCCAGGGCGTGGACCTGGGCGGCGGCGAGATCGAAGGCCTGATCTCCTATCACCGGACCGACTCGACGACGCTCAGCGACAAGGCGCTCGGCGAGGCCGGGCAGGCCGTGCGCGACATGTACGGCCAGGACTTCTACAAGGGGCCGCGCCAGTACCAGACGAAGGTGCGCAATGCCCAGGAAGCGCACGAGGCGATCCGCCCGACCGACTTCCGGCGCACGCCCCAGGCGCTCGAGCGCGTGCTCGAGACCGACGAGTTCCGCGTCTACGACCTGATCTGGAAGCGCGCCATCGCGTCGCAGATGGCCGAGGCCCGGCTGCTGCGCACGACCGTGGAGATCACGGGGCGCACGGCGGACGGCACCGCCGCGGTGCTGACGTCGAGCGGCAAGGCAATCGAGTTCGCCGGGTTCCTCCGCGCCTACGTCGAGGGCAGCGACGATCCGTCGGCCGAGCTCGACGAGCAGGAGACCCTGCTGCCGAAGCTCACGGTGGGCGAGCAGGTGCAGGCCCCCGACCAGGTCGATGCGCGGCTCGTGGTGCGCACGCTCGACCCGAAGGGCCACCAGACGTCGCCGCCGCCGCGCTACACCGAGGCGTCGCTCGTGAAGCGGCTCGAGGAGGAGGGCATCGGCCGTCCGTCGACCTACGCGCCCACCGTCGCGACGATCCAGCGGCGTGGCTACGTGTCGCGACAGGGCAAGGCCCTCGTGCCGAGCTTCACCGCCTTTGCCGTGACGCGCCTGCTGCGCGAGCACTTCGGCAACTACGTGGACCTGAGCTTCACCGCCGAGATGGAGGAGATCCTCGACAAGATCTCCAACGGCGAGAAGGACTGGCTCGACTTCATCCGCGAGTTCTACCGCGGTGACGGGAAACACGACGGGCTCGAGAACCTCGTCGAGGACAAGTCCGGGCAGATCGACTACCCGATGATCGTCGTCGGCACCGATCCCGAGTCGGGCCAGGTGGTCAAGGTGCGCATCGGGCGCTACGGGCCCTTCCTGCAGCTGGGCGAGCAGGCCGACGCCGGCCCGCGCGCGTCGCTGCCGGACGACCTCGCGCCGGCGGACCTCACGCTCGAGAAGGCGCTGGCGCTGCTCCGGGCGAAGGCGCAGGGGCCGCGGTCGCTCGGCGCGGACCCGAAGACCGGCCAGCAGGTCTACGTGATGCTGGGGCGCTTCGGCCCGTACGTGCAGCTCGGCGAGACACCCGAGGAGAAGGGCGCCGAGAAGCCGCGCCGTGCCTCGCTCGGACGCAACTTCAGCGAGGACACGATCACGCTGCCCGACGCCCTCAAGCTGCTCTCGTTGCCGCGGGAGCTCGGCACCGGCGAGGACGGCGAGGCCATCGTCGCCAACGTCGGCCGTTTCGGGCCGTACGTGAAGCAGGGCTCGGAGTTCCGCTCGCTCGAGGCCACCGACGACGTGTACACGGTCTCGCTGGCGCGCGCCAAGGAGCTGCTCGCGCAGCCGAAGAAGTCGGCGCGGCGGCAGCGGGCCCAGCCCACCGAGCTCAAGGCGCTCGGCGCGCACCCGGAGAGCGGATCGGCCGTGCGGATTCTCGACGGCCGGTACGGGCCGTACGTCACCGATGGCGACACGAACGCCTCGCTGCCGAAGGGCACGTCGCCCGACGCCGTGACGATGGCCGAGGCCGTGCAGTTGCTCGCCGCGCGAGCGGGCAGCGGCAAGGGCCGCAAACGCGGCGCGAAGAAGGCGAAGTCGGCGGCGAAGAAGCCTGCGACGTCCCGCGCGCGCAAGACCAAGAAGGGCGGCGCCGGCGCGGAGGCGTAGCTCCGGCTCTGGCAGAAAAGGGGACAGTCCCCATCTTCACGGGCACTCCATGATCCACATCATCGGCGGCGGGCTGGCCGGCAGCGAAGCCGCCTGGCAGGCGGCCGAGGCGGGTGTGCCCGTGACCATCCACGAGATGCGTCCGGTGCGCCCGACGGCGGTCCACAAGACCGACGGGCTCGCCGAACTGGTCTGCAGCAACTCCTTCCGCGGCGACAAGCTCGACAACGCGGTCGGCCTGCTCAAGGAGGAGATGCGCCGGCTCGGCTCGCTCGTCATGCGCGCGGCGGACGAGGCCCGCGTGCCCGCCGGCGCGGCGCTGGCGGTGGACCGGGATCGGTTCTCCGCGCTGGTCACCGCGGCCATCGCCGCGCACCCGCGCATCGCGCTCGCGCGTGAGGAAGTTCCGGAGGTGCCGCCCGCGGGTGGCGCCTGGTCGCCCGTCATCGTGGCGACCGGCCCGTTGACGTCGGACGCGCTCTCCGCCAGCATCCGCGCGATGGTCGGCGAGGAGCACCTGGCGTTCTACGACGCGATCAGCCCCATCGTCCTGGCCGAGAGCCTCGACATGTCGAAGGTGTTCCGCGCGTCGCGGTGGAACCGCAGCCTGCGCGGTGGCGAGGCCGTGGCGGAGCCCGGCGAGGGCGATTACCTGAACTGCCCGTTCACCAGGGACGAGTACGACGCGTTCTACGACGCGCTCGTCGCCGCGGAGTCGGCGACGGTGCACGACTTCGACCGCGCGAAGTTCTTCGAGGGCTGCCTGCCCATCGAGGTGATGGCGCACCGCGGCCGCGACACGCTGCGTTTCGGCCCGATGAAGCCCGTGGGGCTGACCGATCCCCGGACGGGCCGCTTCCCGTACGCCGCCGTGCAGTTGCGGCAGGACAACCTTGCGGGCGATCACTACTCCCTCGTCGGGTTCCAGACGCAGATCAAGTGGGGCGACCAGGCCCGCGTGCTCCGGATGATTCCCGGCCTCGAGCAGGCGGAGTTCGTCCGGTTCGGCATGGTGCACCGCAACACCTACATCAACGGCCCGAAGGTGCTGCGCGAGACCTGGCAGACGAAGCACCGCGACGACCTGTTCTTCGCGGGGCAGGTGTCGGGCGTGGAGGGCTACGTCGAGTCGGCCGCCTCGGGGCTGATCGCCGGGCGCAACGCCGCGGCGTTCGCGCAGGGACGTCCGCTGTCGGCGCCGCCGCGCACCACGGCGATTGGCGCGCTGGCCTACTACGTGTCGCACGCCGATCCGCGGTACTACGATCCGACGAACATCACGCACGGCATCATGGCGCCGCTCGACCAGCCGCCGCGGGACAAGGCGAAGCGCAAGCAGCTCGTCGCCGAACGTGCGCTCGCGGATCTCGCGGCGTGGACGGCGGGTGCCGCGGAGGCCGTCCACCAGGGCTGACGCCGATGCGCGACGACCTCAAGGCGTTCGTCGAGTTCCTCCGCCTCAACCGCAACGTCTCCCCGCACACGGTCCGCGCCTACGAGACCGACGTCCTGCAGTACCTCGAGTGGGTCGCCGCCGAGCGCCGCCTGGCCGTCTCGGCCCTGCTGCCCGAGTACCTCGACATGACGACGGTCCGGACGCACGTGGCGGAGCTCAACCGCCGCGGCCTCGCCCGGACCTCGGTGGCCCGCAAGCTCTCGGCCCTGCGCACCTTCGTCCGCTACCTGCGTCGCGAAGGTGTCATCGAGCACGATCCCGCCGCGCAGGCGGTGGCGCCGAAGCGGGACCAGACCATCCCCGTGCACCTGACGGAAGAGGAGATGGCGACCCTGCTCGACGTGCCCGACACGGGCACGCCGCTCGGCCGCCGCGATCGGGCGCTGCTCGAGCTGATCTACGCGTCGGGCCTGCGACTGGGCGAGCTGGTGGGCCTCGATCTCGAGGACGTCAACCTGTCGAGCCGGATGCTGCGGGTGATGGGCAAGGGGGGCAAGGAGCGCGTCGTGCCCTTCAATCCCGCCGCCGAACGGGCGTTGCGGGCCTGGCTGAAGGACCGCGCCGTCATGCGGTTCGACCAGTTCGGCGACGTGCCGGTGGCCGAGACGCGGGGAGGCCCGCGCGGACGGCCCGAGGGGCGCCGCGCCCGCGTGCGCCACCCCGACCGTCGCGAGCCGCTGTTCGTGAACTACCGTGGCACGCGCCTGAGCGGCCGGAGCGTGGACCGGCTGCTGCGCCGGTATGTGGCGCAGTGCAGCACGCGCCTCGGCGTGAGCCCACACGCGTTGCGGCACTCGTTCGCCACGCACCTGCTGCAGCGCGGGGCGGACCTCCGCGCCATCCAGGAACTGCTCGGCCACGCGCGGATCAGCACCACCCAGCGCTACACGCACGTCAACGCGGCCCAGCTCATCGACGTGTACCGGCAGGCCCATCCCAGGGCGCGCAAGATGCGGGACGACGGCTAGGCTCGAGCCTGACCGAACGGTCGATACGGACTTTCTGGTCCGCGAAGCGACAATTTAATTGCACGCAACCTGACACGCTGCCAGAATCCCCCCGCTCCGGCGCCGTGCGGACCCCCCGCCGCCGATGAGCGACCGGAGGAGCGATGCGGCACCTGGCGTGCGCGTGTGTCCTGGCGGCCCTGTTGTGGCCCGCGGCCGCTGTCGCCCAGCAACCCGACGGGGGCGACCCCCCGGCCGGCTCGGCGCCGGTCACGGAAGTGGTGACGACACCCGGGGCGCAACGCCCCGTGCCGCCCGTGCCGTCCCCGCCGGCCGTCGCACCGGCGCCGGCTCCCGAGACCCCTCCAGACGACGAGGACGAGACCGACATCTTCGGCTTCCACGTCCCGCACACCGACCGCTTCCGCATCTCGGGCACCTTCATCGCGGGCTGGTCGCACGACGGCGCGCAGTCGCAGCTCGGCTTCGAGAAGCAGGGCCGCGTGGGCCAGGCCACCATCACCTTCACCGGGCGCCTGAACCCGAAACTGTCGTACCGCATCTCGCTCAACCCGATGAACGAGGCGAGCTCGAAGCCCTCGTGCGGCGAGGAGCACTTCTTCTACCCGAACGATCCGTCCTTCTACACCGCGGGCCCGGCCGTGCCGTGCGATCCCGAGCAGGGCACCAAGCGGGTCGACACCTACAACACGTACGCGCTCGACTACCTGGTCCAGCAGGGCCCGTTCCGCGAGGGCTACGTCGACTACCAGGCGACCGACGCGTTGTCGGCGCGGTTCGGCCGGTTCATCCTGCCGATTGGCTTCGCGCCGGAGGAAGTCGGCTCGTGGACGGCCAAGGACGTGACGCGCATCCAGCGGCTGAACGCCGAGGCCAACTTCGGCTTGATGCTCGGCTGGCGCCATGCCCGCGCCAACGGCGAGCCGCTGCTCGACGCGGCGATGATGGCCGTGCTCGGCGAGGGGAACCGGGAGAAGGACTACGACTGGTTCTACTTCGCGGATCCGACCCTCGACTCGAACAGCGCGCTGACCGCCGTCGCGACCGTACGCGCGCGCCCGGTCAGCCACGTTGACGTACGTGTGGCCTACAAGAAGGGCTTCACGGGCTCGAAGGTGGAACGGCTGCCGAGCTACTGGGCCTCCAAACGCGTGGACGACGCGCTGGTCGTCAGCGCCAAGGCGCAGCCGCACGAGTGGGTGACGGTGTTCGGTGAATACGCGCGGTACGTGTGGGGCCCCACGAAGACATCGGCGGAGCTCGTCGGCCTCGCCGACACCGATCCGATCGTCAAGCCGGGTTACTACCTCGGTGGCAAGTTCGAGTACCCGCTGACGGAGCGGCTGAAGGTCGGCATGACGTTCACGCGGGAGGAGCTCTCCCGCGACGACAGCCTGATCAAGTACCTCGCGCTCAACGGCCTCTACGGTGTCGAGATGGGCCGGAAGGATCGCGGCACGATCGCGCGGTTCTATGTCGATGTCTCCCGCGTCGCGACGCTCGGCTTCTTCTGGGCCGACGTCTCGAACCCGTACCCCTGGGTCAGCGGCAGCTGGCCCGTCTCGGGAGAGCGGGCGTTCACCGGCCGGGCGCCCGACCGCTACGGCTTCGCGGTGATCCTCAAGACGCCCTGACGGCCCTGGCCACCGCGACGAGGCTGCCGTCGGGGCTCAGGCGCCTCGGGATCGTGTCGTAGAGCAGGTGCGCGCCCGCGGACGGCGCGTACTCCCGTTCCGTGGCGAGGTGCACCACCTCGAGTCCCGCCCCGGCGAGGAATGCCGGCAACGACGTCTCGTCGAACAGCAGGTACCGCTTGGGCAGGCCGTACAGCCGGTCCCCGCCGCGTTCGGGGACGACCCGCGCCAGCAGGCGCATGTACGCGCGTTGCCGCCGCGTGACGTTCGGGGTCCGCACGAACACGAGGCCGCCGGGGGCGAGGCGCTCGCGCACGAGCGCCGCGAGCCGGTCACCGGCCGCCGCCACGTGCGCCAGGCTGTCCACGAACGCGATGACGTCGGCGCGCCAGCCGCCGGCGACGTCGTCGCCTGTGGCATGGAGCTCGGCGCCGGACCCGAGCCGTGCCGTCGCGGCCTCCCGGGCCGCGGCGCTCACGTCGACGCCGATCGCGCGCGTGAAGCCGGCCGTCCGCGCCGCCTCGAGGAAGATGCCGGTGCCGCAGCCGTAGTCGAGCAGCGTGTGGCCGGCCGTGAACGTGCGGAGCAGGGCCAGGTGCTCCCGGGCACGCTCGCGCTGGGCGGCTTCGAGGGGCGCGTAGTTCGCGGCGAAATAGCCCGCATCGTAGAGCGCGTCGGTGTCGACGCTCGGTTCGGAGTGGATCAGCCCGCACGCGCCGCAGGCGCGGCTCACGCCGAGCATGGAGCGGTGCACGACCGTCGAGGCCTCGGAGCCGCAGGCGGGGCAAGGGCGTGCGCGGGGTGGCACCACGCCAGTGTGTCACGGCGCGGCGGAATCAGCGAGGGGCGGGATCGGGTGAGACCAGTGTGGCGCGCTCCCAGCGCCGGACGGCGTTGACGACGTGGATG
Organism: Vicinamibacterales bacterium; assembly: GCA_050246635.1. Lineage (GTDB taxonomy): Bacteria > Acidobacteriota > Vicinamibacteria > Vicinamibacterales > UBA2999 > JBFWVR01. Next base: position 239,497 of record JBFWVR010000002.1, on the reverse strand, counting down.
GCGCGGGCGCGCCGAAGGTCGTCCAGGCGGATCACCCGTTCCTCGACCAGGCCCGCGTCCAGCAGTGAGCCGCGGTACGTGCCCGCCAGCAGGCCGCACGCGACCGGCGGCGTGCAGAGCGTGCCGTCGAGATCGACCACCACGTTCGCGATCGTGGTCTCGGTGATCTCGCCGCGCTCGTTCCAGAGCAGGGCATCGTCCGCACCCGGGACCGACGCGAGCGCCGCGTCGTAGGCGGCACGCCGGGTGGTCTTGTGGAACAGGAACACGTCGGTCGTGTCGACCGGAGCGGCCGCGAGCGCGAGCCGCACCACGGGGCGCGGCTCGGGACGGGCACGGGTGTCGGTCTCGATGTCGCCGTCCGGCGCCAGCCGGAGGCGGACGACGCAGGGCCCGGCGCCGGCACGGGCAGGAGCCGCGTCGAGGCGGGCGATGATCGCCGCGCGATCGAAGGGCACGTCGAAGTAGCCGGCCGACCGTTCGAGGCGATCGAGGTGGGCCTCCCGCAGGAACCACCCGCCTGGCGGCTCCCAGAGCAGCGTCTCGAGCAACGTCACGGGCTCTGGCGGGTTCAGCAGCACCTGCGCCTTGGCGAGGCACTCCTCGTACTCGCCGGCCGGGTCCGAGTCCCAGGTCACGCCGCTGCCGACGCCGTACTCGGCGCGGCTGGCCCGCCGATCGACGACCAGGGTCCGGATGGCGACATTGAAGCGTGCGACGCCACCCGGTGCGATCACGCCCAGGCAGCCCGTATAGAAGCCTCGCGGCGTCGTCTCGAGGTCCGCGATGAGCGCGCAGGTCCGTGCCTTGGGTGCCCCTGTGACGGACGCGCATGGAAACACAGCCGCGAAGATCTCGTCGAGCGTCGCGCACGACTCCGCCGTCACGGTGGACGTCATCTGCCAGAGCGTCGGATACCGCTCGGTCCGGAACAGATCGGTGACCGTCACGCTGCCGATCTCGGCGACGCGGCCGAGATCGTTGCGAATCATGTCCACGATCATCACGTTCTCGGCGCGATTCTTCGCCGAGGCCTGCAGCCACGAGGCGCGCGCCTCATCCTCGTCCGTCGTGCGGCCGCGCGCCGCCGTGCCCTTCATCGGGCGGCAGGTGATGCGGGTTCCGTCACGCGCGAAGCAGAGCTCCGGCGAGGCGGACGCGACGGCCCAGTCGCCCGTGTCGAGAAACAGCGCGTGCGGCGACGGCTGCGCGTGCGCCATGCGCAGGAAGACCTCCCATGCGTCCCCGTCGAACGGCGCCCGCAGGCGGAAGGTGTGGTTCACCTGGTAGGTGTCGCCGGCGGCGATGCGCGCGCGAATCCGCGAGACCGCTGCCGCGTGTGCCGCGGCGTCGTTCGTGGGGGCCCAGGGAATCGCCGGCGGGCGTCCGGCGGGCGGTGGCGGAAGGTCGAAGGGCTCGGGGGCGTCGCCGACGGCGAACCACACCAGGGGCAGGGAGGGGGATCGCCGCGCCTCGAGCGCACGATCGAACGCGGGCGCCGCGTCGTACGCCACGGCCCCGGCGGCCCAGAGGCCCTCGCCTTCGACCAGGGCCTCGATGCGCCTCAGTGCGGGCCGCACCTCGTCCAGCGACCAGGCCTCGATGATGGCGCGCGGGCGAACGAAGCGGCACCAGCCGGGACCCGACGGGTCCCGCAGGACGGCGAACGGCGGCGCGGGCACGATCAGAATGCGGGGGCGGGCGCCGGCCGCCGGCGGCGGGGGAGATCGATCCCGAGCGTCTTGATCTTGTAGTTCATCACGCGGGGGCTGATCGAGAGCAGCTCCGCGGCGTCCTTCTGCACCCAGTTGGACATGCGCAGCGCCTCGACCAGCGCCTGGCGCTCGATGTCCTCCAGCGGCACGCCGCTCGGCGGGATCCGCACGACCGAGCTGCCCTCGCGCGGCTGCCCGGGCATGGCGGTGACGTCCCCCAGGTGCAGGTCCTCGGCCGTGACGACGGCGCCGTCCGCCAGCAGGGCGGCGCGCTCCACGGCATTCTCGAGCTCGCGGATGTTGCCCGGCCAGTTGTAGCGCATCAGCATCTTCTGCCCCTCGGTGTCGATGCCGTCGAGCCGCTTCTTCAGCTCACCCGCGAAGCGCCGCAGGAACGAGAGCGCCAGTGGCAGGATGTCCTCCTTGCGCTCCCGCAGCGGCGGCGTCTCGATCGTGACGACGTTTAGGCGGTAGTACAGGTCCTCGCGGAACTGGCCGGCCGCGACCATGCCGGGCAGGTCGCGGTTGGTGGCCGCGATCAGGCGCACGTCGACCTTGATGGTGCGTGTGCCGCCCAGGCGTTCGAACTCGTGCTCCTGGAGCACCCGCAGGATCTTGGCCTGGGTGCTGGCGCTCATGTCGCCGATCTCGTCGAGGAAGAGCGTGCCGCCATCCGCCTGCTCGAAGCGGCCGATGCGCTGGCGGTCGGCGCCGGTGAAGGCGCCCTTCTCGTGGCCGAAGAGCTCCGACTCGAGCAGGTTCTCCTGCAGCGCGGCGCAGTTCACCTTGACGAAGTTCCGCGCCGCCCGCAGCGAGTTGTGGTGGATGGCGCCCGCGATGAGCTCCTTGCCGGTGCCGGTCTCGCCCCGCACCAGCACCGTGGACGTGCTCTTCGCGACCTTGCGCACCACGCCGAGCACCCGCTGGAGCGCCGGGCTCGACCCCACGATGCGATCGAAGTCGTAGGTCTCCTGCTGCTCGTGGCGCAGGTAGTCGAGCTCGTGCCGCAGGCGCTTGAGCTCCAGCGCCTTCTCGACCTTGACCTCCATCTCCTCGATCTCGAACGGCTTCTGCACGTAGTCGAACGCCCCGTGCTTCATCGCCTCCACGGCGGTCGTCACCGACCCGAACGCCGTCATCAGGATGACCGACGCGGTCGGGTGCAGCGTCTTCGTCGTGCGGAGCACGTCGAGCCCGTCCGACCCGCCCATCTTGAGGTCGCTCACGACGACGTCGAAGTAGTTGTCGTGCAGGCGCTCGATGGCGGCGTTGCCGTTCGCGGCCTCCTCCACCTCGTGCCCGGCCGCGGTGAGGGCCAGCGCGAGCCCGCGCCGCAGCGCGTCGTGATCGTCGGCTACCAGGATGCGTCCCATCTATCTCATCCACTCGTGCGCGCTCTCCACGGGGAGGGTCACGCGAAAGGTCGTGCCACGGCCCGGCGCCGGGCTCACGTCGATGCGACCCTCGTGCGCGTCCACGATCTTGCGGACGACGGCGAGGCCGAGGCCGGAGCCCTGGGGTTTGGTCGTGAAGAACGGGTTGAACATGCGCTCGGCGACGTCGGGGGGGACACCGGGGCCGTCATCGGCGACCTCGACGATGACGGTCGGCGCCGGCGTGTGGCCGTCGGGGGCGAGCGCCCCGTCGGCCGCGGTGACGGCGAGGCGCGCCCGGATCGCGATAGTGCCGCGCCCGGCCAGCGCCTCGTAGGCGTTGATCAGCAGGTTCGCGAACACCTGCGTGAGCTGGTGGGGGTCGCCGTGGATCGAGGGGAGGTCGGCGGGCACGTCGAGCGACACGGTGATCTGCCCGCGCCGCGCCTTGCCGTCCGCCATCGTGACGGCGGTGGCGAGCGCGTGCGCGACGGTCGTGCGCTCGAGCTGGAGGCGCACCGGCCGCACGAAGTCCAGCACCTCCTGGACGATCGCGTTGGCCATCTTCGCCTCGTTCATGATGTCGGACACCAGCGAGAGCGCATCCGGGTTGCCGGGCACCTGGCGCCGCAACAGGCCGGCCATCACCTCGATGCCCGCGAGCGGGTTCTTGATCTCGTGCGCCACCGTCGCGGCCATCTCGCCGACCGCCGCCAGGCGATCCCGCAGCCGTTCGCGCTCCTCGATCTGCTCGACGTGCGTCAGGTCCTTGAAGAACAGCGCCGCCCCGATCGTCTCGCCCGCATCGTCGCGCACGAGCGACAGCGTGTAGCCGATGACGGTGTTCGTCGGCTTGAGGCGGAGCTCGGCCCGGTTGGGCAGCGCGGCCAGCTCGAAGGCGCCCCCCAGCACCCGGACGATGTCGGGATGCCGTCGCAGGACCTCGGCATAGGGCTGGCCGGTGTGGTCCCCGAGGGGCAGGTCGAAGATGCGCCGCGCCTCGTCGTTCAGCAGCACGATCCGGCCGTCCCGCGCGAAGGCGAGTACGCCGTTGCGCATGTGCGCGACCATGTGCCGGAAGAAGTCGGCGGCCTGGCGATCGGCCCCGGAAGGCGGTTGGTGCTGTGGCATGGGGCGTCGTGAACCGGGGAACGCAGGGGCAAACGGCGTGCCTCCGGGCAGGCCCCCCGCCATACGCTCCAAGTGCCCGCGATTACAGAAATTGGATTATTGCAGAGGCAGGCTGGTGATTACGAAATCGTAATCAGGATGACGACTTCTGCTCGGCTGGCGCCTCGGCTTCGACCTCCGACTGAAGCATCTCCCACTGGCCGAGGAGGTCGCCGACCTCCCACATGAGGGCCTGGTGCTCGTCCACGACCGGCTTGGCCGCGACGTGATCCTCGTAGAAACCCGGGGCGGCCATGGTGGCCTCGAGCACCTTCACCCGCTCCTCCCGGTCGGCAATGCGCTTCTCGAGGTCGGCAATCCGGGCCTGCAGGGCCCGGGCGGCCTTGTCGCGCTTGCGTTGCTCGGCCTGTTCCCGTTTCCGGTCTTCGTAACCGGCCGCCCCGGCCGGGGCGGGCGTGGCCGGGGCGGGTGCGGCCGGCTGGGTCCGGTTCGCCGGCGCGGCTGTCTTTGCGGCGGCCGGCGCGGCCGCCTTTGCCGCTGCGGGCGCGCCCGCGCCGCCGGCCCCGGCGTCGCGTTGCGCCATGCTCCAGAGGAACGCCTCGTATCCGCCCGGATAGACCCGCGTGCGACCGCCGCCCACGTCGACGATCTTCGTGGCGAGCCGATCGACGAAGTACCGGTCGTGGGAGACGAAGATCAGCGTGCCCCCGTAGTCGGCGAGCGCGTCGAGCAGCACTTCCTTCGAGTCGAGGTCGAGGTGGTTGGTCGGCTCGTCGAGGAGCAGCGTGTTCGAGGGCCGAAGCAGCATGCGCGCCACGGCCAGCCGCGTGCGTTCGCCGCCCGAGAGCACGCCGGCCTTCTTGTAGACGTCGTCGCCCGAGAACAGGAACCCGCCAAGGATGTTGCGGATGGCCGGGATCATCTGGTCCGGCGAGCCGTCGGCCAGCGTCTCGTAGACCGTGAGCGCGGGATTGAGGCGCGTGGCCTCGTCCTGGGCGAAGTACTGCATCACGAGCTGGTGGCCCTCGACGCGTTCGCCGGCATCGGGTGCTTCCGCGCCGGAGAGCATGCGCATCAGCGTGGACTTGCCCGCGCCGTTGTGCCCGACGAGCGCGATGCGGTCCCCGCGTTCGACGATGAGGTCGACGTGGTCGAGGATGACGCGGCCGTCGTAGGCCTTGCGGGCATCCTTGAGCTCGAGCACCACGCGCCCGCTCTTGGCCGCGGCGGGGAACTGGAAGTGGATGCGTTTGCGTTCCGGCGGCACCTCGATCCGCTCGATCTTCTCGAGCATCTTCACCCGGCTCTGCACCTGCGCGGCCTTGGTGGCCTTGTAGCGGAACCGGTCGATGAACGCGGTGACGCGCGCGATCTCCTCGTCCTGCTTGCGCTTCGCCTCGCGCAGGCGGTCCATGCGCTCCTCGCGCTGGACGAGGTACTGCGAGTAGTTGCAGTGGTAGTCGGTGATCGTGCGCAGGGCGAGATCAGCGATGCGTGTGACGACCGCGTCGAGGAAGTAGCGGTCGTGCGAGACCAGGATCACCGCGTGCGGGTAGCCGGCCAGGTACGACTCGAGCCAGTTGCGGGCCTCGAGATCCAGGTGGTTGGTCGGCTCGTCGAGCAGCAGCAGGTCGGGCTGGCTCAGGAGCAGCTTCGCGAGCGCGAGGCGCATCTGCCACCCGCCGGACAGGTGGTCGGTGAGCTGGTCGAACGCGTCCGGCTCGAAGCCGAGGCCCCGGAGCACGGTCGCCACCTTGAGGTCGATCTGGTACCCGTCGGCCAGGCGGAAGCGGTCCTGGAGCTCGGCGTAGCGATGGAGCAGGGCCTCGTGGTCCGCCTCGGGCACGGAGCGGTCGCCCAGGCGGTGCTCGAGCTCATGCATCTCCGCCTTCATGTCGAGCAGCGGCTTGAGCGCCAGGCTGGCTTCGTCGACGACCGAGCGGCCCCTGTGCGTCAGGCCGTCCTGCGGGAGGTAGCCGATGGTGAGCGCGTTGGGGCGCAGCACCGCGCCGCCGTCCGGCTCGTCGAAGCCGGCCAGCATGCGCAGCAGCGTGGTCTTGCCGGCGCCGTTCGGGCCGCACAGGCCGACGCGGTCGCGTCCACCCACCTGCCACGTGACGTGGTCGAGCAGGACACGCTCGCCAAACCGCTTCTCGAGGGACTGGAGCTGAATCATGACCAGGGACGTCCGGCCGCGCGCGCGGCCCGACCCACCGGGGCGCGCCGGCGAGCGGCGCGCGGGGCGCGGCGGGTTGGCGCCCCGCGCGACCCACACACGCCCAGCGCGCGAGCGGCCGCCGCGAGCACCTGCGGCACGCGGAACGGCTTGGTGAGATAGCCGGCGACGCCGAGGTTCACCGCCTCGATGGCGCTCGACTCGGTCGAGAAGCCCGTGATGATGATCACGGGCAGGTCGGCCTTGAGCCGCTTGGCCTCGCGGATCAGCGAGAGGCCGTCGAGGCCCGGCATCTTCAGGTCGGCGATGAGCAGGTCGTAGTGGCCGAGGCGGAGGCGCTCGACGGCGGCGCGGCCATCCGGCGCCGTGTCCACGTCGTATTCGGCCAGCGCAAGCGTCTTCGAGAGCAACTCGCGGATGCTCGCCTCGTCGTCGGCGACGAGCACGCGCGGACGCTCGGCGCGCGCGGCCGCCGGCTTGTCGCCCGGCGCCGGCGCGGGCCGTTCCCCGCGCGGACGCTGCGAGTCGAGCCACGCGTCGATGTCGCGCTTGCGGAAGCGCCACTGACGACCCACGCGGACAGCCGGGATCTTGCCCGCCTTGATGAGGCGGTACACGGTCCGCAGGTTGACCTGCAGGTACTCGAGGACCTCTTCGGTCGTCAGGAAGATTTCGTCGTTCGGAAAATTGATGCCCACCAAGCGACTCTTTGCACCCTATTGTACAGCCTACGAGCGACAGGGCAATTTCAGCTTGCACGCACCGTGCCGCGTCCCGCGAATATACCCCGAGACCTCACCCGCGGCGGTGGCCCGGCTGGCGGCCGGCCCGGCGGCCCGCTCCACACGGGCGGATCGGGGCCGACTAACCCTCCGCTCCCGCCGTCTTAGACTATAGTCACGCCGGCCACGACGGCCGGCCCGTGGCGGACCACGTGGGAGGGGCGCCAGACTGGTAGCGATGGCGTTGACCGACGAAGAGCTCGTCGCCCGTTCGGTCGATGGCGACGTCGATAGCTTCAACCAGCTCGTGAGACGCTGGGAACGGCCGATCTATGCCCTCGCCTACCGGACCATCGGCCGGGAAGAGGACGCGCGCGACGTCACGCAGGACACGTTCCTCCGGGCCTTCCGGGCGCTCCCGGGCTTCAAGGGCCAGGCGAAGTTCTCGTCCTGGCTGTACCGGATTGCGCTGAACCTCTGCCGCGACTGGATCCGCCGCCAGCGGCGGACCCCCACGGTGGCCATGCCCGAGGGCGTGGACATTGTCGAGCTGGCCGCCGAGCAGGGCCCCGTCGAGTCGATCGAGACGCTGGTCGCGCGGCGCGAGATGGGCCGGGCCGTGGCCGAGGCGATGAAGCGGCTGCCCGACGAGCAGCGCACGGCGATCATCCTCAAGGAGTACCACGGGCTCACCTTCCAGGAGATTGCCGACATCCAGGGCTGCCCGCTGAGCACCGTGAAGACGCGGCTCTACCAGGGACTGACCGTGTTGCGCCGGCACCTCGAGAGCGCCGGCATGACTTCGTCCGGCACGCACGAGAGAGCACAATGACCGAGATCTACCGCTGCGACGACAAGGACGTCCTCGTCGCCTACCTGTACGGCGAGCTCGACGCGGGGATGCGCCGGGAGGTCGACGCCCACCTGGCGCGGTGCGAGGCGTGCGCCCAGGAGGTCGAGGCGCTCCACGGCGTGCGCAGCGAGCTCGAGGCCTGGCAGCCTGCCGAGCCCGCCCTCGGCTTCACCATCGTGCAGAAGCCCGGCGCCACCGTGCTCCGGCCCGAGCCGGCCCGCTGGAACTGGCGGGCGTTGCCCGCCTGGGCCCAGGTCGCCGCGGCCTTCCTCGTCGTTGCCGCCGGCGCCGCGCTCGCCAATCTCCAGGTGCGGTACGACGCTGCTGGCGTCGTGGTGTCCACCGGCTGGATGGCGGCGCCCGCTCCCGCGGCGGCGCCGGCGACCGCGCCCGCCACCGACCATGTCCTGCCCGCCAGCGTCAATCAGGGGGCGGACTGGCAGCCGGCCTTCGACGCGCTCGCCGCGGAGGTCCGCGCCGGGCTCGCCTCGTCGCACGAACCCGCCGCCACGCCCGTCTCGACGGCGCCCGCCGCCACGAACGCGGCGCTGCTGCGGCAGGTGCGCGACCTGATCGAGGCCAGCGAACAGCGGCAGCGCCAGGAGCTGGCGCTCCGGCTGACGCAGTTCAATCGCGATCTCGAGGTCCAGCGGCGCGCGGACCTGGTGCGTATCGAGCAGAACTTCGGGCAGGTGGAAGGCCGCACCGGCGCCGAGATGGCGCGGCAGCGCGAGATGCTCATGAACTACCTGCGCCGCGCGTCGATCAGAATTCCGGAGTGACGAAAGACATGATGACCACTCGCGTTTCGGTCGGCACCCTCCTCCTTGCGCTGGCCTGTGGTCCCGTGGCGGCCCAGCCGGCGCCCGGGAGCCCGGGCACTCGGGGCGACAGGCCGGAGCTGCGCCACCAGGTCTATGTCATGGAGGGCGCCCTGGCCCGGGCCGTCGAGTTCGGCGCGGCGAGCCTGAACCGCGAGATTCGCTCGGTGATGCCGGACGTGATGGTCCTCGCGGGACGTTCGCAGGCCCGCGGGTTCTACCTCGACGGCTACGGCGTGTTCTTCGACGTCGAGGTGCCGGTGCTGCGGCAGAGCATGATGTGGAGCCTCCGCATGATGCTCGACCAGGACCAGGCTGGCGTCGCGCGCGCCCTCACCGCCCTGCGCGAGCACGTGAAGAAGGAGACCGATCCCGCCACGCGTACCTCGCTCGAGAACGCCATCAAGCGCCTCGAGCTGCAGGTCGGGCCCATCGTCGACGTGCCCCGCGCCGCGGGCGCCACGCCCACCGGCCGTCAGGTCGGCCCCGCGGTGGTGCTGCCGGAACAACCGGGACAGCCCGGCCGCACGATGGCGTCGACCGCGTCCGCGCAGCAGCCCGCCGCGACTCCCGAACCGGCCGTCCCGATGGACCGCGTCTGGATGGAGGACCCGAACAAGGCCTACACCGAGGCCGTCGTGCGCGCGCTGGTGGATGCCATGATCGACTTCTCGACGCCGATGGCGCTCGGTCCGGACGAGTGGCTGACCGTTGCCGCGCGCGACAACGAGCAGCGCGACACCCTGGCCCCGCAGGATCCCTACGAGGAGGTCGACACGCTGACTCTCCGCATCCGCGGCGCGGATCTCGCCGCCTACCGCTCCGGCCAGATCGACCGCGACGAGGCGCGCCGGCGGGTCAGCGTCTCGCGCTGAGCCGTGGCCGGCGCCCCGGAGCCGATGCCGCGCGCCGGTGTCTAACCTGGGCAGGTCGGGCGGCGGGCGGAGGCCATCCGCGCCGTCGTCCTATAGAATCGGTGGCATGTTCGCGACCGAGCCCACCGATGCCGGACGGTGCCCCATGACCCGAAGCCGCTCCCTCCCTGCCGCCCTTGTCGTCGTGCTCGCGGCGACCGTGCTCGCCGCGGCCGGCTGCAACCGCTTCGTCGACCCCACCACCGTGCTCACCCCCGATGACGTCGTCACCGGGTGGTACGACGCCGGCATCCTCGAGGACGGCAAGAACAAGCTCGTCCCGAGCATCTCGCTGAAGCTGCGGAACACGTCGGACGAGCCGCTCAAGTCGGTGCAGATCAACGCCATCTTCCGCCGCGTCGGCGAGCAGGAGATGTGGGGCGAGCACTACGGCTGGGCGATCCAGAGCGAGCCGCTCGCCCCGGGGGCCGAGACCGACGAGCTCGTGCTGCGCTCGGCGCTGGGCTACACGGGCGTGCAGCCGCGCATGCAGATGCTGCAGAACAGCAACTTCGTCGACGCGAAGGTGGAGATCTTCCTCAAGCAGGGATCGCGGGTCTGGGCCAAGCTCGCCGAGTTCCCCATCGAACGGCAGCTGCTCACCCAGTGACGACGCCCGCGCGCCGCCCCCATCCGGCCGGACGTCCCGCCGCGAGGCGCGGGCGGTGAGCGCCGTGCCGCCGGAGACCCCTCGCCCGGCCGCACCCGAGGGCGCGATGCCCGACCTGGGCGCGCGCGCCGGGACTGATGCCCCATCTGTGCCATCTGTGCCATCTGTGGCCCCGCCGGATGGCGCGCCCGCCGGGACGGATGTCCCATCTGTGCCATCTGTGCAATCTGTGGCCCTCGAGCGTCGTCTCGGCCCGCTCGACGCGTCCGCGATCATCGTCTCCAATGTCATAGGCGGCGGCATCCTCTTCACGCCCCCGCAGGTCGCGGCGGCGGTGCCGAACCCCTGGGGGTTCCTCGGCGCCTGGCTGGCTGGCGGCGCGCTCGCCTTCGCCGGGGCGATGGCCTACGCGGAGCTGGCCGCGCTCCGGCCGCGCGCGGGTGGCGAGTACGTGTACCTGCGCGCCGCCTATGGCCGGCTGGCCGGCTTCCTCACGGGCTGGACGTCCTTCGTGGCGGGCTTCTCGGGGGCCATGGCCGCGAGTGCGGTCGTGCTCGTGTTCTACCTGAACCGCTTCGTCCCGGGTGCCGCCGACCCCACGCCGCTCTTCGTCATCCCGCTCCCGCTCGTGCCGCTCACGGTGTCGCGGCAGGCGCTTGTCGCGATTGCCGCGGTGGTCCTCATGGCCTGGGTGCACCTGCGCGGGGTCGGGCCGGGGCGGATCGTCAGCAACGTCCTCGCGGTGCTGAAGGTGGCCGCGTTGCTCGTGTTCATCGCGATCGGGTTCTCGATCGGCGCGGGCTCGGGCGAGAACCTGCGGGTGGCGGCGGCGCCGGTGGCGGCGACGGCATGGCTGCTGGCGCTCGTGCCGGTGATGTTCACCTATTCGGGCTGGAACGCGGCCGCCTACATGGCCGAGGAGATCCGCGACCCGGGCCGCAACGTGCCGCTCGCGCTCGGCCTCGGGACGATCGCGGTGATTGCAATCTACTTCCTGCTGAACCTGCTCTACCTGTACGTGCTGCCGGTGGACGCGCTGGCGGCGGTCCAGGGCAGCGTGCTCGACGTGATTGCGGATCGCCTGCTCGGCGGGGCCGCGGGCGACATCATGGGCGTGGTGTCCATTGTCAGCCTGCTGGCGAGCATCAGCGCGATGACGTTTGCCGGACCGCGCGTGTACTACGCGATGGCCCGCGATCACCTGTTCTTCGCGGCCGCGGGCCGCGTGCATCCGACGTATCGGACACCGGCCTGGGCGATCATCGCGCAGGCGGCCTGGACGTCGCTGCTGATCCTGTCGGGTGGTGCTGACGCGCTGACGCGCTACACCGGGTTTGCGGTGGTGCTCTTCGCCGGCGTGGCTGTCGCGGCGCTCTTCGTGCTGCGGTTCCGCGAGCCGGACGCCCCGCGGCCGTTCAAGGCACTGGGCTATCCGCTGGCCCCCGCCATCTTCACCCTCGCCAGCTTCGCGATCGTCGTCAACGCGATCTGGACCGACCCGGTGCCGTCCGGCGCGGGCGTGATCGTCATGGCGGCGGGCATCCCGCTCTTCTGGTGGTTCGGGAGGTCACGGATCTCGTGATCTCGTGATTTCGTGATCTCGTGATTTGGTGATCTCGTGATTCGGAAGAGCAGCCACGACCCTTCGACTGCGCTCAGGGTCGCCCCGAGCTATGCCGAGGGACGAAGATCACGGAAATCACGAAGGACACGGAAGTTCACGACGCCGCATCAACCTTGTCTTCGTGAGCTTCGTGGCTGGTTGTGTTCTCAGGCGCGCCCTTCGCCGCGCGTCGTGAGCAGCCCCCACAGCGTCACGAGCGCGAGCGTGCCGTCGCCGAGTGCGAAGATCAGGAACGACGCCGGCGAGCCGCGGAGCAGGTAGTCCGCGACGAACGCTGCCGCACCCGCGCCTTTCAGCAGCGGACCCATCAACCAGAGGTAAGCACGGTAGCGCGTGGGATCGCGATAGGGCAGGGCGTAGCCGATCCCGATCGTCAGGACGAACAGCGCGTTGAGATCCGCGTGGATGGGCGGCGCGGGGGCTGGCAGGCCGAAGAACGCCTGGAGCGCCGGCCGGAACAGGAGGAGCGCGATGCCGACCGCGCCGTCGTACAGGCCGGAGACGAGCGCGATGCCACGAAGGAGCCGCACGGGCGCACTCTAGCACCACCCGCATGCCAAAGGGGACAGTCCTGCGCCGGCCGCGTCGCTGGGGATGGAAATGGGGACGGTCCCCTTTGCCACCCACTTCGCTGCGGAAAAAGGGACAGTCGCCATTTCCACCCGGGCGGGGAAATGGGGACTGTCCCCTTTTTCAGCTACGGCACCAGGAAAAAGGGGACTGTCCCCATTTCCAGATAAATCACCAAATCACGAGATCACCAGATCACGGAATGGGCTTCATGTCGCCGTGGAACGTGATCTTCCGGTCGACCTGCACGCGCACGTCGAAGGTGAGCGGCTCGTAGCCCTCCTTGCGGATCTCGATCCGGTAGGCGCCGCTATCGAGCTTGAGCGACTGGAAGATGCCGTCGAAGTCGTCCACGACCCCGGCGTAGTAGCCGTCCACGTAGACCTCGGCGTCCTCGGGCTTCACCTTGAGCCGGACGCTCCCGATGTCGTAGCCGTAGGGGCCGTAGTAGTACTGCCGGCCGCTGTAGTACGGCCCACCGTAGGCGCCGCCGTAGTACGGCGCCCAGCTCCACGGCGAGTAGTAGAAGTAGCCCAGGCCGAACGCGCCGTACCCCCATGGGTCGTAGTAGCGCGGGTCGGGCCGGTACCAGTGACCGTTACGGGGCGGACGCGGGGCCTGCGACCGCGGCACGGCCCGGTCCACGACGATGTTGCTGTCACGGCCGCCGTCGCGACGCCGGCTGCTGGTCGTGGCTCCCTGGCCGCTGGACGACCCGCCGGATGATCCGCCCGACGAGCCGCTGGGCCGGCGCACGGCGCCGCCCTGGCTGCCGCCACTGCTGCCACGACTGCCCCCGGATGACGGTGGGCGCCGGCGGGCGCCGCTCTGGCCGTCGGCCTCGAAGGCGGCGACTGGCGCGGGCAGTACTGCCCGGGCGGTGAGACTGGCCACCGGCGCGCGGGGCGCGAGAGCCCGCGGCGCCGCGGCCGAGGCCGGGGCCGGGAGCACGAGGCACAGCGCCGCGAGCAGGGGGCCACCGATGGTGAGCGGTTTCATGAGTGTCTCCTGGCGAAGGCGCACTTGCATACCCCCCGAGATAGCAACGACCCTGCCAGCCTCCGCGCCGTGAAAGGTCCCACGAAACATGGGTGATTCCGGGCCGCCGGCCGGGTTCGTCCATGGGGCTGTCCCCTCGACGGGGCAGCGGCAGTCCGCGTTTCTTGACACCCGATCCAGCCACCAGCTAGCCTCGGAGGATGGTCCATGCCACGACGATCCTGGCGGTGCGCCACGGTGGAAAGGCGGTGCTCGCCGGCGACGGGCAGGTGACCCTCGGCAACACCGTCGTCAAGCACGGCGCCCGCAAGATCCGCCGCCTCTACAACGACCGCATCCTGGCCGGGTTTGCCGGCTCGGCCGCGGATTCCTTCGCGCTCTTCTCCCGCTTCGAAGCCAAGCTCGAGCAGTACCGCGGCAACCTCGATCGCTCCGCCGTCGAGCTGGCCAAGGACTGGCGCACCGACCGGGCCCTGCGCCGCCTCGAGGCCATGCTCGTCGTCGTCGATCACCGGTCGATGTTCCTGCTGTCGGGAACCGGCGACCTGATCGAGCCGGACGAAGGCATCGTGGGCATCGGGTCGGGGGGCGCGTATGCCCAGGCCGCCGCGCTGGCCCTCACGGCGCACTCCACGCTGGACGCGCGCCGCATCGCCGAGGAGGCCATGCGGATTGCGGCCCGTATCTGCATCTACACGAACGACCACCTGACCGTCGAGGAGCTCGAGACCGCGCCATGATCAGACTGCCCGAGAAGACCACCACCGCGATCGACGCGCTGACGCCGCGCGAGATCGTCGCCGAGCTCGACAAGTACGTCGTCGGGCAGAAGCAGGCGAAGCGGGCGGTGGCCATCGCGCTCCGCAACCGGATGCGCCGGCAGAAGCTCGCGCCCGAGCTGGCCGATGAAGTGGCGCCGAAGAACATCCTGATGATCGGCCCGACGGGGGTCGGCAAGACCGAGATCGCGCGGCGCCTCGCCCGCATGACCCAGTCGCCCTTCATCAAGGTCGAGGCCTCGAAGTTCACCGAGGTCGGCTACGTCGGCCGCGACGTCGAGTCGATGGTCCGCGACCTCGCGGAGCTGGCGGTCGACATGGTGCGCGAGGAGCAGCTGGAGGCCGTCCACCAGAAGGCGGCGGTGGCCGCCGAGGACCGGCTGCTCGACCTGCTGCTGCCGCCCCGGCCGGCGGCCCCGGACGAGGACCCCCTGAAGGTGCGCGAGCAGGCCGAGCGCACGCGCGAGCGCCTCCGGGAGCAGCTGCGCGAGGGCAAACTCGACGAGCGCATCGTCGAGATCGAGGTGTCGCAGAAGGGCTTCCCGTCGCTCGAGATCATCACCGGATCGAACGTCGAGGAGGTCGAGTTCAACCTCAAGGACATGATGCCCGGCCTCTTCCAGGGCCGCTCCAAGCGCAAGCGCATGGCCGTGCCCGAGGCGCTCGAGGCGCTCACGCAGGAGGAAGAGGGCAAGCTCGTCGACATGGATTCCGTGGCGCGCATCGCCGTGGACCGCGTCGAGCAGGCGGGCATCATCTTCATCGACGAGATCGACAAGGTCGCCGGCCGCGAAGGCGGCCACGGCCCCGACGTCAGCCGCGAGGGCGTGCAGCGCGACATCCTGCCCATCGTCGAGGGCACCACCGTGAACACGAAGTACGGGATGGTGCGGACCGACCACATCCTGTTCGTCGCCGCGGGCGCCTTCCACGTCTCGAAGCCCGCCGACCTGATCCCGGAGCTGCAGGGCCGCTTCCCGATCCGCGTGGAGCTCGAGGCGCTCGGCCGCGCCGAGTTCGTGCGCATCCTCACCGAGCCTCGCGGCTCGCTCGTGAAGCAGTACATCGCCCTGCTGGCCACCGAGGGCCTGGAGATCACCTTTGCCGACGAGGCGGTGGAGCTCATCGCCGAGTTCGCGACGCTCGTGAACGAGCGCACCGAGAACATCGGCGCCCGGCGCCTCCATACGGTGATGGAGCGGCTGCTCGACGAGATCTCCTTCGAGGCGCCGGACCTCGGCGAGAAATCGATTACCATTGACGCCGCCTACGTCCGGCGGATGCTCGCCGACATCGTCAAGAACGAAGACCTGTCCCGCTACATCCTGTGAGCACCGATCGCCCCCGACGCCTCGCCGCCGTACTGCTCGTGTGTGCGGCGGCCGCCGCCTGCGGCAAGAAAGGGCCGCCCCTGCCGCCGTTCCAGCGGGTGCCGGGCCAGGTCAGCGCGATCGAGGCGCAGCGTTTCGGCGACACCGACTACCTCTGGCTCACCGTGCCGACCGCCAATGTCGATGGCCGGTCGCCCGCCGACCTGAGCCGGATCGAGATCTACGCCTTCACGGCCGATCGGCTTCCCGCCCCCGACGAGTACGGCCGCGAGGCGTTCCGCCAGTTCGCGACGCTCGTCGACACCCAGGCCGTCCGGGCGCCGGCCCCGCCGCCACCGCCGGTGCCGGAGGGCGCGGCGACGCCACCGCCGCTGCCCGTGTTGCCGGGCGTCGACCAGGGCGCGCAGGTGCTCTTCACCGAGACGCTGACCGACGCCGTACGCACGCCGCAGGCGCTCCCCGTTTTCGAGGACCTCGTCCGGGAGCCGACAGGCGCCGGCGAGGCCCCGCTGGACCCGCGGCGGCTGTCGCGTCCCGTCGGCATGCCCGGCACCGAGGGGGCCGTCCGTCGCTTCTATTTCGCGGTCGGCGTGAGCCCCCGTGGGCGCTACGGGCCGGTGTCGCCCCTGGCCTCGATGCCGGTCGGCCCGACCAGCCCGCCGCCGCCGGCGCCGGCGGTGACGTGGGACGAGACGTCGCTGACGATTCGCTGGGAGCCGTCCCCGGCACCGCGCACGCTGCAGATGGACCTCGCCGCGGGCGAACACCTGCCGGCGCGGCCCGTCGTCCCGCAGCCCGACTCGACGCGCTACAACGTGTACGAGGTGACGCCGGACGGCGAGCCCGTCGCGCCGCCGCCTCCGGCGCCGCCGGCCGCGGCCGCGGGCGAGTCGCCGGCCGGGGCGCCGCCGGCCTCCGGGCCCACCGGGCCCCCGGCACCGGCCGGGCCGCCACCAGAGGTGCCGCGCCCGCTCAACGCCGGGCCGCTGTCGGACCTCTCGATGGTGCTCGACGCCGTCGAGTTCGGGACGGAGCGCTGCTTCTACGTGCGCCCGTTCGACACCGTCGCGGGCTATGCCATCGACGGTCCGGCGTCGGCGACGACGTGCGTGACGCCGAAGGACACGTATGCGCCCGCGGCACCGCAGGCGGTGGCGGCCATCGCGGCCAGCGGGGCGATCAGCCTCATCTGGCAGCCGAACACCGAGGCCGATCTCGCCGGCTACCTGGTGCTGCGTGGCACGGCGCCCGGCGACACCCTGCGGGCGATTACGGACTCGCCGATCACCGAGACGACCTTCCGCGACGAGACCGTGGAGCCCGGGGTGCGGTATACCTACGTGGTCGTCGCGGTGGATCGGGCCGGGAACGTCAGTGTCCAGTCCGCGCGTGTGGAAGAAACTGCGCGGCAGTAGCCATTTGAGATCGAAGATTTCAGATTGAAGATTGGACACGAAGGGCACGACCCTTCGACTGCGCTCAGGGTCGCCCCGAGCGACAGTCGAGGGGCGAAGGACACGAAGGGCACGAAGGCATGGATCGCATCTATCGGGTGAAGCAGGGCATGGGCGGGCGGTATGCCGTCGAGCGCGACGGCAACCTCTTCTGGCTCGAGGGCGACCTGTTCGGCGAGTACCGGGCCGGCGCCGAGATCGACGGGGGCGGGTTGACGTTCCTGGCGCCGGTGATGCCGTCGAAGATCATGGCCATCGGCCTGAACTACAAGGACCACGCCGCGGAGATGAACAAGGCGCTGCCGAAGGAGCCGCTGGTGTTCATGAAGCCGGCGACGGCCGTGATCGGGCCGGAGGCCGCCATCGAAGTCCCCACGTGGGCGGGCCGCGTCGATCACGAAGCCGAGATGGCCGTCGTCATCGGCCGGAGGGCGCGGCGCGTGAAGGCGGCGACGGCGATGGACTACGTGCTGGGCGTGACGTGCCTCAACGACGTGACGGCTCGGGAGCTGCAGCGGTCCGACGTCCAATACACGCGCGCGAAGGGCTTCGACACGTTCGCGCCCATCGGCCCCTGCATCGCCGTCGGGCTCGACCCGTCGAACCTCGCGGTGGAGGGATGGGTCAACGGCGAGAAGCGCCAGGGCTCGAACACGGACCAGCTCATCTTCCCGGTGCCTGAGCTGGTGGAGTTCGTCACCCGTTTCTGTACGCTGGAGCCCGGCGACATCATCACCACCGGCACGCCCTCGGGCGTGGGCCCGCTGGCCCCCGGTGACCGGATGATGGTGAAGGTTGAAGGGGTCGGGGCGCTGTCCAACCCGTGTACTGAGGGTTAAGGGCATCTCGTGATTTGGTGATCTCGTGATCTGGTGATCTGATCTGGCGATCTCCATATGTGGCGATTTATCTGGCGATCTTGTGATCTTGTGAGCTGGTGATCTTGTGATTTGGGAGACACGGAGGAGTGCGGCGCGCGCCGGCATGGTGGGTGAGACGCTGCTGGGTGCCGAGCCCCCTGTTTGCTCCGTGCCTCCGCGTCTCCGTGTCTCCGTGCCTCCGTGTGTGCATTTCGTTGATTGGCTATGAATCCCATTGAGAAGTTGAAGGACCTGGAGCGCCGCGCCGAGCTTGGTGGCGGGGAGGCGCGTCTCAAGAAGCAGCACGAGCAGGGCAAGCTCACCGCGCGGGAGCGGGTGGAGCGGCTGTTCGATCCCGGCACGTTCGAGGAGGTGGACAAGCTCGTCACCCACCGGTGCCGCGATTTCGGGATGGAGCAGCAGATCATCCCGGGCGACGGGGTCGTCACCGGCCATGGCCGGGTGAACGGGCGCGTCGTGTATGCCTTCGCCCAGGACTTCACCGTCTTCGGCGGATCGCTCTCCGAGACCAACGCCGCCAAGATCGTCAAGATCATGGACATGGCGATGCGCAACGGCGCGCCGATCGTCGGCCTCAACGACTCGGGTGGCGCGCGCATCCAGGAGGGTGTGCTCTCGCTCGGCGGCTACGCCGACATCTTCCTGCGCAACACCCTGGCCTCCGGCGTCGTGCCGCAGATCTCCGCCGTGCTCGGCCCCTGTGCCGGGGGCGCGGTGTACTCGCCCGCCATCACCGACTTCATCATCATGGTGAAGGAGACGAGCTACATGTTCGTCACCGGTCCGGACGTCATCAAGACGGTGACGCACGAGGACGTGACGAAGGAGGCGCTCGGCGGCGCGATGACGCACAACGAGAAGAGTGGCGTCGCGCACTTCGCGGTGCAGGACGATGCGGAGTGCATCCTGCTGATCCGGGAGCTGTTGTCGTTCATGCCCGACAACAACCTGGACGACCCGCCGATCACGCCGACCGAGGACCCGGCCGACCGCGAGGACGAGTCGCTCGACACGCTGATCCCGCCGTCGCCGAACCAGCCCTACGACATGCACGACCTCATCCACGCGATCGTGGACGACGAGTACTTCCTCGAGGTGCACCAGCACTACGCGAAGAACATCATCGTCGGCTTCGCGCGGCTGGGTGGGCGGCCTGTGGGCATTGTCGCCAACCAGCCGGCCGTGCTCGCCGGCACGCTCGACATCGATGCCTCGGTGAAGGGCGCGCGGTTCGTCCGGTTCTGCGACGCCTTCAACATCCCGCTCGTCACCTTCGAGGACGTGCCCGGTTTCCTGCCCGGCACGGTGCAGGAGTACGGCGGCATCATCCGCCACGGCGCAAAGCTGCTCTACGCGTTTGCCGAGGCGACGGTGCCGAAGATCACGGTCATCACGCGCAAGGCCTACGGCGGCGCCTACTGCGTCATGGCCAGCAAACACATCCGCACCGACTTCAACTACGCGTGGCCGACGGCGGAGATTGCCGTGATGGGCGCGGACGGCGCGGTGAACATCCTCTACAAGCGTGAGATCGAGAAGGCCGACGACCCGGCCGCGATGCGGGCGGCGAAGGTCGCGGAGTTCCGCGAGAAGTTCGCCAACCCCTACATCACGGCGGAGAAGGGCTTCATCGACGAGGTCATCCTGCCGCGCACGACGCGCCGCAAGCTGATCCAGGCGCTCGGCACGCTCGACAAGAAGCGCGCCTGGTCGCCGGCGAAGAAGCACGGCAACATCCCGCTCTAGGGGCCCGTCCCACCAGGTTGAGCAGCGGTCTACGGGCGAGGCCACCCGGCCTCGCCGTGCTGCTCACCGCTCACCTCGCCCGGACTGCCCACTCGTTCGCCTGACGGCAGGGCGCCCCCCTCCTTCGATACACCACGACGGCCCCGGACGCGTCCCCGCACTTCGTTCCTGGTCTCCATCCTCACAGCGAGTCGGCGGGGCTCCTCACGCCGAGGCCGCCCTTGTTCAGCACGTGCGTATAGATCATCGTCGTGCTCACGTCGGCGTGGCCAAGCAGCTCCTGGACCGTGCGGATGTCGTAGCCGTCCTCGAGCAGATGTGTAGCGAACGAGTGGCGGAGGGTGTGGCAACTGGCGCGTTTGGTGATGCCGGAGCGCCGGACGGCGTCGGTGACGGCGCGCTGGAGGACGGACTCGTGCAGGTGGAAGCGTGTTGGTGGGCCGTAGCGGGGAGCACGGCAGATCCGCGCCCCTTGCCGCGTCGCACCGTCAGCTCCCCGCGCTCGAGATCGATGTCCTTCACGCGGAGCTCCAGTGCTTCGGCAAGCCGGAGGCCAGAGCCGTAGAGCAGCAGCGCAACGAGCCGGGGGGAGCCGCGAAGATGAGCGGACACCCGTCGCACCTCCTCACGCGACAGCACGATGGGCAAGCGTGATGGTGCTTGCGCGCGGACGATGCCTGGGAGCCCCTCGAGCTCGCGGCCCAGGACGACGCGGTAGAGAAAGAGGAGGGCGCTCAGCGCCTGGTTCTGGGTCGATGCACTGACCTGTCTCCGGATGGCGAGCATGGACAGGAAGGCCGAGACTTCGGCCTCGCCCATGGTGTTCGGGTGTCGCTTCCCGCTCCAGATGACGAACCGGCGCACCCAGCCTATATAGGCTTCCTCCGTCCGCGGCGAGAGACGCCGGACCCGGCAGGCCGCCCGGACGTTATCGAGGAGGCGCCTCTTGGGCGGTTGGGTCGGCGCGGGAACCTGTGGCTGGGAGTCCAAGGGGCGGTGTCGGCCGTCCTGCGGCATGGGCCGTTCCCGTGCGAACGGGGTGCCATGCGCGCAACCGGGGCAGGGACGCCATCTGGCTGGAGTGGCGAGAACCCCTTCGCAGAATCTACCCGTTCCCCTGACTCGTCCGGTCGCAGGATCTGCTTGTTCAAGAACGGCACACGCAGGCACGTCGGGGATAGGCCGCCAGCGTCGCTGCATAACGGATACGACCCATGGAGGGTCAGGGCAGTCTCTGGCCAGCTCTGTTCTTGTCCTGGGCCACTTGGAGGGGCCCGCCCTCGTGCCGGGATGGCGACATTATCCCGCGAGACTTGCGGTATAACGTCCGGTGGGCGAGACCCACGTCGCGGGATACTAATAGTTAGGCGGACAACCCTTCAGTGCAGATGGCATACAACCACTCTCGCAAGGCTGGCAACGAAGGAGACGTGTGGAAGCATGCCGTACTCCTCGCAGTGGTAGACGGCCTGACGCTGAACGATGACGCGATATATGTCGAATCCCACTCGGGATCGCCTGTGCACAACCTCATGGAACGTGGTGAGTGGCAGCGAGGCGCCGGCCGAGTCGTCGCCTCGGGCGGCTGCGACTCGGAATATCGGACGACCGTCGCGCCGTGGCTTCGGCGGAATGAGTATCCGGCTAGCTGGGTAATGATGGCAAATCGGCTGGCACGTCGTGCCAAAACGGTTGCCGTAGAACTAGCCGACACTTCCGACCAAGTAGCGGAGGCTTTCGAGGGCCGGCCATCCTCGCTGGTCGCTGAGAATGTCCGCGTGCAGTTCCACCGGGGCGACGGTTTTGAGCTCGCCATCAATGTCGACCGACCCTCGCTCGTATTCCTAGATCCTCCGTTCGCCGATCGAGAACGAGAGTGGCAGCTGTTGGCGGGCACATGTATGCATCTCAAGGAGCAAGGCATCGCCTTCCTTGCTTGGTATCCGTACTCGTGGCACACGTTCCCAAATTGGGTCGTCGAGACGACCGGATGCGCCACTTTGGAGGTGTTCTGGGCCGAGTGCGGAGAAAAGCCGAGCCAGAACTTGAAAGGTTGCGGGATGCTCATGTCCCCTCAGGTCGCGATGGTTCTGCGTGAGGTGCCATCCGCGCTCGTCGCGGTTCCGGCTTGTCTCGGCTGGGCGCTTCGCGCGCGAAGGCCGGCCGCCTAACACGGCTTGCAGCCGACGGCGCGCCGAGTGATACTGGCGCGCGCCGCGGCTGAAGCCTAGCCGTTAGACCGATGGATTGCGCCACGGAATGAACTGGCACTTGAGCACCGAAGCCATCCGCGAACTGACAGGCCTCCCTGAGACCGGCATGGGCTTTCAATGGGTTCGTACGACTGGTGCCCACGCGAACCGCCGATTCATTGTCTTCAACTGCGAACTCGCGTACGACCTGACTAACCTTGAGCTGATGTCTGGAGATGACCCTGCGATCGCGCTTGTTAATGGCCAAATGGTTGTGAGGGCAATCAGGAAGTCCACCGCCATTGTCTTTGCGGCTCCGCAGCCGAGTCGCTTCGAACTCTTGGAGAATCGGATTGCCCTGTCCACCGCGGCCGGAAGCAGCTCGCACCCGATCGCCCGCCCGAGCAGCCTCATCAAGAGCACAACTCTTGGAGCGCCAAGGGTGTTTCATCGATTCTCCGCGTACCATCCCGACCGCCGTGTCGAGGCTGCTACCGGTGATTTCCTGCCGGGCACCTACGCCGTACCAGAGTCCGAGCTGCCGTTCATCCCGACCGGCTTTGCTGCGGTCGGGCGCCTGGCCTTGCCCGTGAGCCTCCCAGCCTCTCATCACTACGTAATCGAGGCCAAGGCTGGGACAAAGGTTCGATTCGGCACGGTTGCACCCGCGTTCGGCCAAGCCGGCGGCGGTGTGGAGGCGTTCTTTGGTGCCGGGGCTACCAACGTGCAAGTGCCGAAACGGAAGCCGTCAACTATTCCCGACGAGTAGAGCGCATGACCTGAACGGTCTAACCACCGCTTGCAGCCGACGGCGCCTGGTGCGATCCTGAGCCGCCGCGGCTGAAGCGGCACGTTAGCCGGACTAGAGAGAATCCGACGTGGAGAAGATCGGCTATCCAGCGACGTGGGTGACACACTGCTTCCTCGACGGAGGCTGCCGTCAGCAGGGTTTGTTTGGTCACACGAACGGTTTCGGGGATTTCGTCTTGTTCGATGCGCTCGGGTGGCCCTGGCCGATTCACGACTGCTACGCGCGTCGGTTCGAACTCGCCGAAACTAGTGGGAGTGTCAGGTTTCGAAGCACGGCTGGTGTGGCCGTGGCAGGCAAGTACGACAGGCCGGTCGATTCGATATTCGAGGTCACCGCGGACCTGCAAGCGCACCGGGCCGGTCTCGACATCATCGGAACCGTAACCAACGTTGAAAGCGGATTCATCGGCAAGTCTAGTCAGTTCAGGGCGCTCGGGAACGTGCAACGAGATCAGATCGCCAAGGCGTTGGCAGGTCGGACCAGTCACATCGTGGTCGCCTCTGGAGACGGTAAGGAGTTTGGCGTGTTCGCAGATCTTCGGGCCGCCAAGCTCCGGTTCAAGGACACGGTCGCAGTTCGGGTGAAGCCGATTCGTCTGTTGAACCAAGTCGTCTTCGTGGCCACCAAGCTGGTGAAGTTCTCATTCGATTCGTAATTGGCCGGCTAACATCGGCTTGCAGCCGACGGCGGCTGGTGCGATGCTGGGCCGCCGCGGCTGAAGCCGCGCGTTAGGCAGACGACAGTCAGCATGAGGCACGAGTCATTGGCGGAAATCAGCGAGGCCTCGTTGATTCAGCGGCTGGTTAACGACACGTACTGGCGGTCGACCATCTTCAACATCAAGGGAATTGAGGCCGATTCAAAGCTCTGCTTGTCGGTTCCAATGAAGGGCCTCCCTGGAGGGCCCGTGGGCGATGTGGACATCTTGTTGGTTCCGCCCGAGCGATTCGAGGAGGCTACCGCGATCGAGGTCAAGCGCATCAAGGTCAGAAACGGCGACGCGAACAAACTGCACGAATTCGAGAAGGGTGTGCGACAGGTCAATCGGTTGGCGACGATCGGGTTTCATCAGACTTACCTCTATATCCTGGTCGCCGTTGACAGCCGGGAATCGAACTCGGGCGAGAGCACCTACGACGACGGAATGTCGCCAGAACTTAAAGGGCACATTCGCCAGCTAATATCGCCACACAAGCTAGCGGACGGTGTCGGACTTGTGCATCAGGAATTCGTTCAACCAATGGACTCGGCGCCGCTCGGAGTGGGTTCGTACGGCGGCCATCTCGTGCGGCTTGCGGGATCCAGGCAGCAATCCGCCGAAGTGACGAGGTGGGTTGAAAGCAAGCTACCTGGATGCGCTGCCTAACATCGGCTTGCGGCCGACGGCGGTGAGTGAAATGCTGAGGGTCGCCGCGGCTGAAGCCGGGCGTTAGGCCTCTGATCGACACGACTTGACCGTGACAAGACAACGTGGGACGCTGAGTGTGTGACGCAAGCCGCAAAGAAGCTCCTTGAAGACTTCGAGGCGCTGCCCGAACGTGAACGATCCGAAGTCGTCGCCGAACTGGCGCGACGCGTTGCGCTTGCTCCACACGATCTGCCGAACGACGCCGATCTCCTGGCGTCGGCCGACCATCTCTTCTCTGAACTCGATCGCCGCGAATCCTAGCCATGGCGAGTCCGCGCCGTGGCGAGGTCTGGCTCGTCGACCTGGGCATGACGGCGGCTTACAGCCGACGGCGGCCTGTGAAATCGCCTGGTGTCGCCGCGGCTGAAGCCGGGCGTTAGGCCGACAGCGTCAGCATGGGAGTTCGCATTCGTGGCAAACGGTCGGAAGCGCACACTGCGAATATCGCTGAAGCGGGACGAGGCACTCTCAGCGACACGAGTATCCATCGGGAAACAGAAGCTGGTGTACCTGCTGGTTGCTGACAAGAAGCTGAAGTACCGAGGCGGCCGCTCCAGAATTGCGTACATCGGTACAACCAAAAGGGGCATGTCACGAATTGCGCAAAGCGTGGCAGCCCGCGCCGAGGACATCCTGTCGCTGCGAGGCGTGCAGCGCTTCCACGCGCGCGTCGTGACCTGCAAACCGAGGCAGAAGGTTCGGACGTGGCACAAGCTCGAGCGAGCCTTGCTGATCGAATTCAAGAACATCTTCGGTGAAGTGCCCACCTGCAACTCGCACGGCACCAAGATGAAGGAGACGGACGAGTTCGATTACTTCCGAAGGGCCGGGGTCCGAACGGTCATCGAGGAGCTGTCGTGAGACCGAGCTGTGCTCGATCTGAGTGGGCCCTCAGCGATGTGCGAGCGGCCCAACCAGCGGTTGCAGCGGACGGCGTGCGTTGGCATGCTGGCGCGCCGCCGCTGAACCGCGGGCGATAGACCGCTCCGAGCGCCGCTGGGCAGGTTGGGGCGTGTCGTTCGGTCCCGCGTGTAGAATCTCGCTCATGGGGTGGGAAGAGCGAATCACCGTGAATGCGGCGGTTCGAAGCGGGAAACCCTGTATCAAGGGAACCCGCATCGCCGTGTACGACGTACTCGAGTACCCCGCCGGAGGCATGGCCGAGGACCAGATCCTCCGCGATGTCCCGGATCTCACGCGCGAAGACATCCGCGCCTCGTAGGTATTTGCCGCCGCGCGTGAACGCCGCTTGTCCAACTCGGTGGCGTGAAGAGTCTCTTCGCCGCGAATCTGAGTCCGGCGCTGGTGGCCAGGCTGGCGGCTGAGTATCCTGGCAGCGCGCATGTTCGCGACGTCAGTCTTCGCTCGGCGCCGGGTGCCCAGATGTGGGACTACGCCAAGGCTCACGGGTTCGTGATTGCTTCCAAGGAGACAGACTTCCGCGAGCGCAGCTTCGTCGAAGGCTTTCCTCCGAAGGTCATTTGGCTCGACGTGGGCCATGCCGGCACGTCCTCAATCGAGGTCTTACTTCGGGGCGAACAGCACCGAGTCGAAACGTTCGGGTCTGCGGCCGATGCCTCGATACTCATTCTCTCGCTCGGGGCGCGCGCGATCTGACACTGCTTGCAGCCGATGGCGAGCGGGCGAGTGCTGTGGCCGCCCGCCGCGACTGGAGCCGACGCGCCAGGCCCACCAGGAATGCACGAGTACGATCAGATAGCCGACTGGTACTGTTCCGTGCGCAATCCCAGCGTAGGCATCGCCGAAGTCACAGCCCTCGTGAATCGGCTCATGCCAGGTGCGCGAATTCTCGACCTTGGATGCGGAGACGGAAACCCGATCTCCCGCTTCCTTATCGGGAAGAGGTGCCGTGTCGTTGGCCTGGACAGTGCCTCCGAGATGATTGCCCGGTACCGAACGCACTTTCCGTCTACTCCTGCCCAGTGTCTACGCGTGCAAGACGCCCAATTCCAGGCGGGCTCGTTCGATGCCGTCGTCGCCTGGGGCATGCTCTTCCACCTCTCGGCCGCCGAACAGGCAGAAGTGCTGGCCAGCGTGGCGAAGTGGCTCGCCCCCGGAGGAGTGTTCCTGTTCACGTCGGGTGACGCGGAGGAGATAGCGGAGAGCACGATGGATGGCGTGAGGTTTCGGTACGTCTCGCTGGGCTCACGGCGTTACCGAGAGGTTCTCGAAACGGCCGGCATGCACATCGTCGAGGAACACGCAGACGAGTGGGAGAACTATGTGTACCTCGCTGAGAAGGCGGCGTGACAACGCGTTCCAGCGGACGCGACGTTGGGCGACGGCGTCACCTCGGACGCGGCGGCATCGGCCAGCGTCGCGCCCCCTGAACGTGTTGGTGCGACGGCACGTGGCGAGCGCAGACACTATGACGGGACGGCAAGCCCTGGCTTTCGTGAAACGTCAAGGGATCGTGCTGCCACGGGTATAAGGAGTACGCGGAGCGAGTCTCCTACCGGCTCGTGCCTGGGGCCTGGTAACGCGTAGGGTCGTAACTGGGAGCGCGAAAGGTGGTCGACGGCGCTGAAGTGCCTACCTACGGGCTTCGCCGAACCAGGCCCGGGCAGGAAGGCGAGTAGCGCGCCGGTGAGCGCCAGGAGGACACGCTTCGCGCCCGCAGGCGCGAGGTGTCAGGCTGCGTCGGCACTTCGAATCAGCTTGGCGATGTCCCGGGGCGTCGCGCCGATGCGCAGGAGCGACCGCATCATCAAGTCGAGGCTCACGGACACATCGGCTGCTTCCATCTTCGCGACCCGCGACTGACTCGATCGGAGTCTCTTCGCCAGTGCGGCCTGGGTCAGCCCGTGCCGCTCCCGGAGTTCCCGCACGCCGGCCGCCAAGGCGAGCTTGAGCTCCACGAAGCTGCGCTCCTCGTCGCTGAGACCCAAGAAATCGGCCGCATCGCCGACCCGCCAGCCGGCACGTTCCAGTCGGGCTGTCTTGCTGCTCTTCATCGTCGGCTCCTCGCCTTCGTCACCGCCTGATACTGCGTCAAGCGGCGTCGGCAGATGGCCAGCACGGCCGGTGGTGTAGTCTCGGTCTTCTTCGCGAACACGTCGAGGATCACGATCGCATCCGCTGCCACGTGATACATGACACGCCACGTCACACCCCGGTCAGGAATTCGCAGTTCGTGGCACCCGGGACCGACGCTTGGCATAGGCCTCGACTGAGGGAGCGCGAGCGTCTCACCCTGCTTGGAGGCGTCGCAGGAGAAACCCTGCCTCGACGCGCGCTTCAACACTGAACGGCGGCGTCTTCACCTCGCCGAACAGCCACACGAGCGGAACGTCGGCCGGGCGAGCCATGACGAGTATGTCGAATATGACATAGTCCCACTGTCATGGCAACTCTCGCAGCCTGACAAGCGCGCGACGCCGACGGCGTCCACCTGTGGCAGAATCCCGACGTGCGGCCGCCGCGGGTCACGCGCCGGTCGTGGGACAGCGCGAATCGACAGCGGGACCGGAAGGCGATGGTCCAAAGCTCAAGTTTCCGTCTCTGGTTCGTAGGTGATGAGTCCACGCAACCGGTTCCGGCGGGTCCAGTCGTTCTGGCGCGGCTGGTGTCGGGGCCAGTGTGGGACAGCGCCTCGATTGAGCCGTGGGACGCACAGTCTCCCCGCCTTCACGCCGAGTGGCACGCTGGTCTCGGCTTCGTGATCCAGTGTTACGAATCCGAGGAGTCGTGGAGCGAGTTCCTGGTCACGACTCCTGCTTTCGGGGCGCCCACGGTCGAGATCGAGCTAGGTGGTCAGGCGTTGGAAAGATGGCCAGACGAGCTCTTCGTGCCCGAATCGGTCGCGAGCCAGGCGCTCGAGTACTTTCTCGATTCTGGCAAGCAAGATCCCGCTTTGCACTGGGTCAGAATCGACGCATTCCCCCGTGAAGTGGTGTGGGAGACCGGGCGAGTAGAGAGGCCTGGGAGCGCAACAGGGCCCAATGAGCCGCAATGCGTTCGTCCGTCATGCCAGCGTGAACGGGGGGCAGCCGGTCTTCCATGGCTGAAATTCAGACTCCGAGACTACGACTGCGTCCGCCTGAGGCCGCCGACGTTCAGCCTATGGTGGAAATCCATCGGGACCCGGACGTCATGCGGCATCTCGCGCCTGGGGGGCCCGACGAGGTCGCCACGGCGTGGCGCAACGTGGCGCTCATGATCGGCCACTGGCACATGCGCGGGTATGGCCCCTGGATCATCACCGCCCGCGACAGCGGCGACATCCTGGGGCGCGCAGGCCTGTGGAACGCGGAGGGCGGCCCGGGCCTCGAGCTCGGATGGATGGTGAGACGCTCCATGTGGGGGCGCGGGATCGCCACCGAGGCCGCCCGCGCGGCGCGCGACTGGGCATGGCAGCACCTCGACAGCAACCACATCGTCGGCATCATTCACGCCACCAACGTCGCCTCGGTTCGGATCGCCGAGAAACTGGGGGCGCGACTTGAAGATCGTAAGGCTGTCGACGGCGCCGAAGTGCTCACCTACGGGCTTCACCGAACCAGGCCCGTCCAGGAAGGCGGCTAGCTCGAGGGGGGCGCCAGGAGGACGGGACCGTACGCGTGTCAGCTGTGATCGTCCGTGAAGTCCGAGAGAACCATGGAGACACTCTACGACGCCGTGGGTGGTCGTGACGGGCTGCGACGCCTGGCCAGCGCCTGGCATGCCCGAGCGCTGGAGGACGAAGTGGTGAGCCACGCGTTCAGCCACGGTTACCACCCAGAGCACACCGAGCGCCTCGCTGCGTACTGGGCTGAAGCGCTCGGTGGACCGACGGCCTACTCGGATCTGTATGGAGATGAGACGTCGGTCGTCCGGATTCACAGCGGCAATGGCGTCCACGACGACATGGACCGTCGGGCGATCGCGTGTTTCGATCAGGCGCTCGACGATGTCGGCTTCACGCGGGACGAGCCCCTCTGGCGCGTGCTGCACGACTATTTCGTGTGGGCGACGACCACCTCGATGGCTCGCTATCCCCACTCCTCGAACGACGTGCCGAATGGGTTGCGCATTCCGAAATGGTCGTGGCAGGGACTGGTCCGTGGATGAGAGACCGACGCGGAAGACGTCCTGGGCGGTGTCCGTGGCCAGCTCGCGCACCGAGGTATCCCAACTGGACCCATGTCGGACGGCGATTGGCGACTATGCCGTCCGGGCCGGGTTCAATCGAGGCGACCTGCTCGGGCCGTAACCAGACTTGAGGCGGCGACGCGTGCCCGCGGGCGGCCGGTGCGGGTCAGCCGCGGTGCTGAAACATCAAGGAGAAGGCGTGACAGTCAAACGAATGGACAACGTCGGCATCGTGGTGGAAGACCTCGATGCGGCCGTAGAATTCTTCACCGAACTCGGGCTCACCCTCGAAGGGCGCATGCCCATTGAAGGCGAATGGGCCGGGCGTGTCACCGGACTGCGTGGTCAGCGCGTCGAGATTGCGATGATGCGGACACCCGACGGCCACAGTCGCCTCGAGCTCTCGCGCTTCGACGCTCCTGCCATTGCCTCCGATCACCGCGCAGCCCCCGTGAACGCATTGGGATACCTGCGTGTCATGTTCACCGTGGACGACGTCAACGACACCATCGCGCGGCTCAGCAAGCTCGGTGCGACGGTGGTCGACGAAGTCGTCGACTACCAGGATGTCTACCGGCTCTGCTACATCCGCGGTCCCGAAGGGATTCTCATCGGCCTCGCCCAGGAGCTCAAGCACCAGACCTCCCGAGAGAATCGATAGACCGCAGGCGATGAGCACTCAGGTGGGACGTGCTGCGGTGTCTCTCGCATGGGCCCGAGGAGGCGTGGTCGAAAGCGCTGAACGGCTTACGTCTGGGCTTCGCCGAACCAGGCCCGGCCAGGAAGGCGACTCTCTCGCGGATGGGCGCGAGGCGGTGCGGCTCGCATAACGAATCATGGTCCGCGTGTGGAGCCAGGGCCCACTGAGTTGAACCGAACCGATTCGCCCGCAACCAGCACCATGGCGCAACGTCAGATGCGCGTTGTCGGCCGCCTGCTCGTCTCACTCCTCCTGGGTGGGGTGGCGATTCTCGGATCGATCCTGATCTTTCGACAGGGACTGCTGCCGCTAATCGAAGCGGCGTTCCATCCCGGGCCCGCACCGCTCAGCGCCGTCAGGCGCGTGGGCATCCTCCTGACGGCAGTCGCCGGCTACTGGGCGTTCGTGCACTGGCATGAACGGCGCAAGGCGACCGAACTGCACCTGCGTCCGGTTCCCCTGATGCTTGGCGGCGCGGGCGGCGCAGCGCTCGTGGCGCTGCCGATGGCCGTGCTCTTCGCGCTCGGCGTCTACGAAGTGGTGCTGTTCCGCGGCGCCTCGCCGGCGCTGCTTGGCGTGGCCGTCGTCATCGCCATCGCCGCGATCCTCGAAGAACTTATTTACCGCTGCCTGTTGTTCCGGCTCCTGGAAGGCGCCTGGGGAACGAAGGTGGCGTTGGTCGTCCAGGCGGTCACGTTCGCCTTGCAGCATCTGGAAAACGTCGAACGCGGCGGGATCCGCGATGTGGTGACGATGCTGGTCTCGGTGACCGTGTTGGGCCTGCTCTGGGCCGGGGTGTTCGTCCTGACGCGCAACCTGTGGGTGGCGGCCGCCAATCACGCCGCCTGGAACTTCACCATCCTGCTTGCCGGCGTGCCGCTCTCCGGCATCGAGGACTGGCGCACGGTGGCACCACTCGAAAGCCGCTTTGCCGGGCCCGACTGGCTCACCGGCGGGATGTTCGGTCCCGAGAGCTCCTGGCTGGTGATTGTCACTGCCACGCTCGCTCTTGCGCTGCTGCTGCGCGCGGCCCGGCGACGGGGCGCCTTCGTCGCAGTGGTGGCCTAGAACGCATGTCGCCAGTGGGGGCCGGCACTCGGCCGACGATGTATCGCGCCTGACGGCCTCGCTCCTGCCTCAAACGCTGCCGGTCAGCCCGCGTGAAGAGACTACAAGCCGAGGACGAGGCGCAGGCCGGACTCGATATCCGCGAGAACGCCGGCCACCTTCATACCTGGGCACTGCCAGTGGAACACCAGTGCTGGCAAGCGGAGTCGAGGGCCGGTCAGCCGCGCCAGAGGATGTAGGCGGCCAGCACGAGCAGGAAGACGGCAAAGCCCTGCTGCAGGCGGCGGGGAGACACGCGGCCGCCGAGCACGCCGCCAGCAAGCACGCCAACCGCGGCCACCGCCGCGAACGAGAAGACGACGCTCCAGAGGATCTCGACCTGCCCGAGGTACCCGGCCAGGCCGGACGCGGCGCCGAGCGCGATGATGAGCAGCGACGCGCTCGTGGCCTGCCGCATGGGCAGCCCGCCGGCAATCACGAGCGCGGGCACGATCATGAAGCCGCCGCCGATGCCGACCAGGCCGGTGAGCAGCCCCACACCGAGTCCCACGGCCGCCATCAGCAACGCGTGCGGCTGCGTGCCCTCCTGCAGCGACTCGGTGCGACTGGCCCGCCGCCACATCGCGCCGGCCGCCGACAGCATTGCAATCCCCAGCAGCACGAGCTGCGTCCGGCCGTCCAGCCACGCCGCCGCACGCGCCCCGGCAAACGCCCCCGCCATCGTCGCGACACCCACCGTGAGTGCCGGGCCGAGGGGCAACGTGCCCCGCCGCCACCCCAGCACCGCGCCCGCGAGCGCCGCCAGGCCCACCACCGGCAGGCTCATCGCAATCGCCTGCTTCGGCGGGTAGCCCAGGACGTAGGTGAAGATCGGGACCGTCAGGATCGAGCCGCCGCCGCCCAGCAGGCCGAGCGAGAGGCCCATGGCGGTGGCAAGCAGCCAGGCAAGCAGCGACATCGCCCGTAACTATCGCACGACTGCGCGGCTGCCGCCGTGTCCCCGGCAGGTGCCGCGTGTCCCTCGGCGCGGGCAGGCGTCACGCCGGAAGACGGCCAGTCGCGGCCGGTCGACGAGGTATGGGACTTGCTGTTCCTCCAGTGGTGCCAGTGTCCCGAGCGGGGTGCGTCATGTTGCGCAAGACTCTCGCCGTGGTGCTCGTCGCCGCGGCGACCCTGTGGGCGGGTCCCCTCGTTCCCTCCGCGGATGGCCAGCAACGCCGTCCGCCTGCCGGCGACCAACGGCGGCCCACCGCCGAGGCGCGGCGGCCTCCAGCCCGTCACGAGGTGCCTCCGCGGTACCTGGCGGTGCCGCGACGTTATTTCTTCCCTCCCGTCGACGCCCGCCTGAGCTTCTACTACCACCCGTACTTCGGGTTCTACTACGGGCCGTACTACGGACCCTTCTATCCCTATCCAGGACCGTTTGCCGTGCCGCCGCGGTTCAGTGATGGCGCGTTGCGGATCCAGGTGAAGCCGGAACAGGCCGAGGTCTACCTCAACGGCTACTATGCGGGGCTCGTGGACGACTTCGACGGCGTGTTCCAGCGCCTGTACGTGCCGGCGGGTCCGCACGACGTCGAGATCCGCCTGGAGGGATACGAGACCTATCACCGGAAGGTGTACGTCACGCGTGGCGACACCTTCGACATCAAGTACGACCTGCGGCGGCTGCCCCCTGGCGCCCCGCAGGAGCCGATGCCGGAGCCGGCTCCGTTGCCGGAGGAATGGCTCGAGCCGTTGCCGTCGGGCGTGGATCAGCCCGCCTCGCCGTACGGCGTGCTCGTGATCCACGTGCAGCCCGCCGATGCCTCCGTCGTGATCGATGGCGAGGCGTGGCCGGCGCCGCAGGCGGAACTCGTTGTCCATCTTCCCGCCGGCCGCCACCACATCGAGGTCACCAGGGCGGGCATGCAGCCCTTCCGCACCGACGTGGATCTCGCGGAGAGCCGCACGGAGCGGCTCAACGTGAAGCTGTCGTCCTGACCGCCTGCCGAGGCCGGCGTGCGGCGGGAGCCGCGCGCCGGTTCCCCTCGTCCCTCTGTCGCCGCCTTGCGCAGAGCCGCGTCCCGGTCCCGCACGCCTGCTTGACATGCGCGTCGCCAGCCACATAATCAGCGCGTGTCCAACCGGTCCCGCCGCCCCGATCTGTTCGCCCCCGTCTTCGTCACCGTCCTGCTCATCACCGGCTGCTCGCAGCCCCCGGCCGCCGACACCGCCGCCGCGCCCGCGCAGGCGCCGGCCGTGGACGTCGTCGAGCTGAGTGCCTCCGATGCGCGTGCCCGGATGGACGCCGGCACGCTGACGTCCGAGGCGCTCACCCAGGCGTACCTCGATCGCATCGCGGCCGTGGACGATGCGGGGCCGACGCTGAATGCGGTGATCGAGACGAACCCCGACGCGCTGGACGAGGCGCGGGCACTGGATGCGGAACGCGCGGCCGGCCGCGTGCGTGGGCCGCTGCACGGCCTGCCGGTGCTGCTGAAGGACAACATCGACGTCGCGGGCATGGTGAACTCGGGAGGGTCGCTCGCGCTGGCCGACAACCGCCCGGCGGCGGATGCCTTCCTCGCGGCGCGGTTGCGCGAGGCGGGCGCCGTCATCCTGGGCAAGGCGAACCTGAGCGAGTGGGCCAACTTCCGCTCGACCCGTTCGACCTCCGGGTGGAGCTCGCGCGGCGGCCAGACGAAGAACCCGTACGTGCTGGATCGCAATCCCTGTGGATCGAGCGCCGGCACGGGGTCCGCGATCGCGGCCAGCCTCGCCGCCATCGGCGTCGGCACCGAGACCGACGGCAGCATCATCTGCCCCTCGTCTGTCAACGGCCTCGTCGGGCTCAAGCCGACCATCGGCCTCGTGAGCCGCAGCGGCGTGATCCCGATCTCGATCTCGCAGGACACCGCGGGTCCGATGGGCCGCACCGTGACCGATGTCGCGTTGCTGCTGAACGGGCTGTCGGGTGTGGATGCCGCTGATCCCGCAGGGCCTTCCGCCGAGGGG
Organism: Vicinamibacterales bacterium; assembly: GCA_050246635.1. GTDB lineage: Bacteria > Acidobacteriota > Vicinamibacteria > Vicinamibacterales > UBA2999 > JBFWVR01. The sequence continues at coordinate 205,531 of JBFWVR010000002.1, read as the reverse complement.
CACGTCGCGGCCGACTACACGGCCGCCCTCGATGCCGGCGCGCTCAAGGGGCGCCGGTTCGGCGTCGTCCGCCAGGCGATGGGGTACCAGCCCGAGGTCGACGCGGCCTTCGAATCCGCGGTGGCTGCCATGCGTGAGGCCGGCGCCGAGATCGAGGACGTGACAATCGAGAGCTACAACGCGTGGGGCCAGGCCGAGAACGAGGTCCTGCTGTACGAGTTCAAGGACGGGCTGAACAGGTACCTCGCGTCGGCCGGCGCCACGCCCGGCACGCTCGCGGACCTGATTGCCTGGAACCAGGCGCACGCCGCGGACGCGATGCCGTTCTTCGGCCAGGAGCTGTTCGAGCAGGCCGAGGCGAAGGGACCGCTGACCGACGAGCTGTACCAGCGCTCGCGCCGGGAGGCGCGGCGGCTCGCCGGCGCGGACGGCCTGATCGCCGCGCTGGACCGCGGGAAGTTCGACGCGCTCATCGCGCCAAGCATGTCGCCGGCGTGGCCCACGGATCTCGTCCTCGGTGACCACTTCGTGGGCTCGGGCTACGGGATGGCCGCGGTGGCCGGCACGCCGAGCCTGACGGTGCCGGTGGGCGACACCCACGGCCTGCCACTCGGGCTCGTGTTCATGGGCCGTCCCTGGAGCGAAGCCGACCTGCTCGCCTGGGGGTACGCGCTCGAGCAGAAGACGCAGGCCCGCATCGCCCCGCAGTTCACGCCGACGCTCACCTTGCCCTGATCGCCCCGTGTGTCGGGCGGCTCCCTGAGGAGGACTGGATGAAGAGGATCGTGCTCGCCCTGACCTTCGTGCTCGCGGCCCACTCCGCGGCGTACGCGACCTGGTCGGTGATCGCCGTCAACGCCCGCACCGGGCAGGTGATCATCGCATCGGCCACCTGCGTGCGGCAGGCGGGGTTCCCGTCGCGCCAGCCGAACGCCGCGCGTGACCTGATGGACGTCCAGGCGGTGATCGTGCCGGGCGTCGGCGTCGCGGCCTGCCAGGCCGGCGTCGACAACACCCGCCAGAACCAGATGCTCGTCTACAACGAGATCCAGAAGGGCACGCCGCCGGCCGACATCATCGAGATGCTGAAGAAGGATCCCAACGTCGAGCGGCGCCAGTTCGGCATCGTGTCGATTCCGCGAGGCGAGACGATCACCTCACGCAACAACCGCGCGGGCTTCAACGGCAGTGGCAACTCGGTCTCGTCGCTCTACTTCGGCGGCCAGGTCGGCGACATCTATTACCAGGTGCAGGGCAACACGCTGCTCGGTGACCAGGTCGTGCACAAGGCCGCGCTGGCCTTCACCCGCGCCAGCGGCACCATGGCCGACCGCGTGATGGCGGCGATGGAGGCGGCCGATGCCAACGGCGGCGACCACCGCTGCAACTGCGGCAACAACCCGCTCGACTTCGTGCCCTGCGACGACAAGACCGCGCACGTCGCCTACATCACGATTGCCGACAAGGGCGACAAGCCGGGCGTGACCCACAACGACGGCGACTACTACGCCTACATCAGCGTCACCGACGAGAACACCAAGCCGGGAGAGAGCGCCAATCCCGTCAAGACGCTGCGCATGCGGTACGACGCCTGGGTGCGGTCGGGATCGCCGCGGACGGAGCGGCCGGGGCCGACGCTCTACAAGCCGCAGCAGTAGCGTCCGGGGCGTCGAGAGGCGGTTCCACGTCGACCGTATCGCAACCACTGAACACACTGAACACACTGAACACACTGAATACACTGAACACACTGAACACACTGAACACACTGAATACACTGAATACACTGAACACACTGAATACACTGAGGACACTGAGGACACTGAGGACATCAAGGTCGCAGGGGTGGGAACGACGGCAAGGCGGGCCTCGGGAAAGCGGTCTCGGGGGTCCCGGACGTGCCCGGAGTGGACAGGCGCGGTTGCGTTCGTCCCGTACCGGTGGCTTCCCTGGCCTGGCCTTTTCAGTGTGTTCGGTGTGTTCAGTGTCTTCGGTGTGTGTGGCCGCGGTTGCTGGCGAGCTACCGCTCCCTCTGTTGACAACCTCCCTCCCCACACAATAAGGTCGCTCATCCCCCGCAGCGGCTCCCCCCGCCGAAAGGCAAAGCCGATGCCCCGTGTCCCTTTCGCGCGTCTCGCGCGTGTGTGCTCGTTGGTCGTCTGTGCCGTCCTGACGGCCACCGCCGCGTACGCCCAGGACGTCCCCGCCTTCGGGTTGGCGCCGAAGGCAGATCCGGCCGTGCACAACGGCAAGGTCGTCTTCGCCGAGGCGATGGTCGATCGCGTCGGCATGCGGTTCCTGCTGCCCGAGATCAACATCCTCCAGCCGGTGGCGCTTGCGGTCGCGACGGCGCGAGAGGACGACCGCGTGAAGGTCGTGCTCGGGCGCGACCGGTGGGACGAGACCATCCGCGAGCAGACCACCAGCGACGGGGCGACCGCGTTCGCGCTGCACACGCAGGGTGACATCCGCATCACGCTCCAGCCCGAGGGCGACGAGCCCGTCCACGTGTTGCTCGCCGCCTGGGTCGGCGACGACGTGACGCCGGAGATGGCGCCGATCCTCGAGACGCAGGCTCCGGCCTCCGGGGGATGGATGACGTGGGTACTCGGCGCCGGCGCCGTGCTGCTGCTGGCCGTCGCCGCCCTCTTCGTCCTGCGGCGGCGGAGCGGACCCGCGGCCGCGGCGGCGATCCTGCTCGCGGTCGTCTGTTCAGGCGGCGCGGTCGCGGCGCAGGGCGGCGGGACGACGGTGCTCGGCGGCGGGCCGCCGGCGCCCATCCCTCCGCCGTCGAGCCTGCCGCGCGGCGCGTTGCCGCCCCGCACGGCCGTCGAGCGCACGTGGAACCAGATCCACAATCCCAACAGCCCCTGGAATCGCAGCCTCGATCGGTTCGACGACGAGTTCAGCCGGTACGAGAACGCCTCGCGTCCATTCGAGGCCATCAACACCGCGGCGGGGCTCGGGCGGGCGGCGCGCGAGTTCTGGGAGGCCTCCGACGCGTTCTCGAACGAGGACGCGGGCTACACGCCGGACCTCAATCCCGACGGCATGCCCGACCTGCCCGTCGGCTGCGCCATGACCGACAACGCGGCGGGCTGCGCCGCGTGTTACCAGCAGGCGCAGGGAAAGCTGCAGGGCATGATGCTGCTCCTCGAGCGGCTGCGCGCGATTGGCGAGAGCACGCGCCGCTACACCACGGCCGCGCTGGCGTTCGGCGACAACGTCTCGGGCATCCACGGCGTGAGCGGCCTGGCCTGGCAGTCGCAGCGCGGGGGGATCGTCCAGCAACTGGCGGGCTTCGAGCGCACCTACGAGAGCAAGCGGCAGGACATGATGGGCTCGCTCCGGCGGGCGCTGGACGACGTCGCGGCGTGCGAGGCGGAGTATTTCGACAACCCCGACTGGTTCAACCGCTACGGGTTCATCTACTACCAGTTCATGGACGCCCGGTACAAGCACTAGCCGGCGGCCCGCCACCCAGGGGGCCGCTGCCCGGCGGCCCCGCCCCCTCCCGTTCGCCCCCCTCCCGTAAGTGCTAGAATCCTAAAGATATCGTGCCGATAACGAAGATTCTCATCGCGAACCGCGGCGAGATTGCCGTACGGGTGATCCGGGCCTGCCGCGACATGGGCATCGCGACCGTCGCCGTCTACTCCGAATGCGACCGCGCCGCCCTCCACGTCCGGCTGGCGGACGAGGCCTGGCCCGTCGGCCCCAGCGCGCCGCGCGAAAGTTACCTCCGGATCGACAAGATCCTCGACGTCGCGAAGAAGAGCGGCGCCGACGCCGTGCACCCGGGCTACGGGTTCCTCGCCGAGAACGAGGACTTCGCCGCCGCCTGCCGCGACGCGGGCCTCACCTTCATCGGTCCCTCGCCCGAGGCGATCACCCTCATGGGCAGCAAGACCGCCGCGCGCCAGGCCGCCATCAAGGCAGGCGTGCCGGTCGTGCCGGGCACCGAGGAGCCGCTCGGCGACGACGTCCCCGAAGCCGAGGTCCTGAAGATTGCCGAGAGCATCGGCTATCCGCTGATGCTCAAGGCGGTCGCGGGCGGTGGTGGCAAGGGCATGCGCATGGTGAGCGCGCCCGACGAGCTGCCGGGCTCGCTGCGTGCCGCGCGGTCCGAGGCGGGCTCCGCCTTTGGCGACTCGGCGGTCTACCTCGAGCGGCGGATCCTGAAGCCGCGTCACATCGAGGTGCAGCTGCTCGGCGATCACCACGGCACCGTGCTGCCGTTCGTGGAGCGTGAGTGCTCGATCCAGCGGCGGCACCAGAAGGTCATCGAGGAGAGCCCTTCACTGGCCGTCACTCCCGAGATCCGGCAGGCCATGACGTCGGCCGCCGCGGCCGTGGCGAAGACCGTCGGGTACACGAACGCGGGGACCATCGAGTTCCTGCTGGACGAGGACGGCAGCTTCTACTTCCTCGAGATGAACACGCGGCTCCAGGTCGAGCACCCCATCACCGAGATGGTGAGCGGCGTGGACCTGGTGCAGTGGCAGATCCGCATCGCGCGCGGCGAGCCGCTCGATCTCGACCCCGCCGCCTTGCTGGTGCCGAACGGCCACGCCATCGAGTGCCGCGTGTACGCGGAGGATCCCGACAACAACTTCCTGCCGTCCCCCGGGCGCATCCAGGGGCTGCGGGTGCCGCAGGGGCCGGGCGTGCGAGACGACAGCGCGGCCTACGCCGGCGGGGAAGTGCCGATCTTCTACGACCCGATGATCTCGAAGCTCATCACCTGGGGCGAGGACCGGCCACACGCGCTGGCGCGCATGCGCCGGGCGCTGGCCGAGTACGAGGTCCACGGCATCCGCACCACGATCCCGTTCTTCCAGTGGGTGCTCGGTGACGAGGACTTCCTGGCCGCCCGGTTCGACACGACCTTCATCGACCGCAAGCTCGGCGGCCGCAACGGCGAGCCCCTGCGGCCCGTCGGCCCCGCCGACGAGCAGGCCGCGGTCATCGCCGCCGCCATCCACTGCTTCACCCGGCAGGCGGCGCCCGCCGCCACCGCGCCGCCACCCAGCCGCTGGAGGGCCGCGGCCCGCGCCGAGGGACTCCGCTGATGCAGGTGCAGATCGACGCCGGGGAGAAGACACGCACCGTCGTGGTGACGCGTGAGGGCGACCGCTTCGTCGTCGTGGTGGACGGCGCGCGGCATGTCGTGGACGCACGGGCGCTCGGCGGCGCCGACTGGTCGCTGCTGCTCGGGGCCACAGGGGCCACAGATGGCACAGATGGCACAGATGCCACTGGGGCCACAGATGGGACAGATGGCACAGATGAGATCGTGCCGACGCGGCGGGTCGAGGCCTCGCTCGTGCCGCAGCGTGAGCCGGGCCGGTTCGACGTCCACGTGAACGGGGTCACCGTGCCGCTCTCGGTGCGGACGGCCGGGCTGGGCCGGCGTGGCCGGGACGCGGGCGGCGCGGCGGGGAGCGGGCCGCAGCGCGTGACGGCGCCGATGCCCGGCAAGGTGGTGCGGGTGCTCGTGGCGGCGGGCGACGAGGTGAAGGCCAAACAGGGCCTCGTCGTCGTCGAAGCCATGAAGATGGAAAACGAGCTGAAGGCCGTGCGAGAGGGCCGGGTGCGCGAGGTCCACGCGACCGAGGGGCAGTCGGTCGAGGCAGGTACGGTCCTGGTGGTCGTGGAGTAGGCTCGTGCTGCGCGCGGCCTACCGCCACGTCCGCGCGATTGTCATTGTGGTGGCGGTCGTGATTGCCGTCGCCCTCGTGACGACGATCACGGTCGACCTGGGCCCGTCGCTCAGGGCGCGCGCCGAGCGCGCCGGATCCAACTGGCTCGACCGGCCGATGCACATCGGCCGGCTGGGCATCCACCTCGCGTCCGGCCGCTTCGTCGTGGAGGACCTCGTCGTCGAGGGCCTCACGCCCGACGCGCGGCCCTGGCTCACCGCGGGCCACATCGAGGTGTCCCTGACCTGGGGCGCCCTCTTCCACCGCGAGATCCTGCTCGACAGCATCGAGATGACCGACTGGACGATGGTCGTCGAGACCTTCGAGGGCGGCCGCCACACCTGGCCGCGCGTGAACGGCCCGCCACGCGAGCCACGCAAGGGCCCGCCGGTGGTGGTCACGACGCTCCAGTACGTGCACGCGTATCGCGGCGAGTTCGTCTTCGAGGACCACGGCGCGCCGTGGGGCGTCACGGCGCCGAATCTCGACGTGACGGTCGGCAAACTCGGCGGGTATCGCGGCACCGCGTCCTTCTCGGGTGGCACGATCCACATCCAGGACTTCGTCCCGATGTGGGCCAACATGCAGACCACCTTCCGCATCGACGGCGGACAGGTGGTGCTCGAGAAGATCGCGCTCGAGACCGACGGCGCGACGACCGATCTCACGGGCACGGTCGACCTCGCGCACTGGCCGGAGCAGACCTACCGGATTCACCACTCCGAGATCGACTTCCCGCGCATGCGGGAGCTGTTCTGGGCGAACGAGACGTTCTCGCTCGCGGGCACGGGCGAGTTCACCGGCGTCTTCCACCTCTTCAAGGGGGGGCGGGAGCTCACCGGCGACTTCACGAGCGCGGAGGCGGGGCTCAACGAGTTCCGGTTCCCCGACCTGCGTGGCTCGCTCGTGTGGCTGCCGGAGCGCTTCGAGGTGACGCACGCCGAGTCCGGCTTCTATGGCGGGCGCACGGCGTTCAGCTACCGCATGGCGCCCATCGGCGATCCGGACCAGCCGGCCGTGTCGCACCTGCAGGTGGACTACGCGGACGTGGATCTCACGCGCCTCACGAACGTGCTGGAGGTGCGTGGCATCCGGCTCGCGGGGCTGGCCTCGGGCGACAACCTGCTGGAGTGGCCCCTTGGCCACTGGGACCAGCGATCGGGCGGCGGCCGGATTGCGGTGTCGGCACCTGCCGGGGCGCGACTCGCGGGACGGCAGCTTGCCGCCGGCGCGGCCGACGTGGCGCGGGCACGGTCCGACATCTACGGCCCCTTCAGCAACCACACCCCGCGGCGGCCCGTGCCGATCGGCGGCGGCATGGCCTACACGTTCGACGAGGACGGCATTGCCATCGGGCCGAGCGTGGTGCAGACGCCCGACACGTTCATCACGTTCGAGGGCCAGACCGACTGGGGCGAGGACTCGCGCCTGCCGTTCCACGTGACGAGCACCAACTGGCAGGCGAGCGACCGGCTGCTGGCGGGGCTGATGACCGCCTTCGGCGCCGACACCAGGGCCATCCCGGTGGACGGCGTCGGGGTCTTCGATGGCGTGATGCTCGGGGCGTTCCGCCGCCCGCGTATCGAGGGCCGCATGGAGGCCCAGGCGATGCGCGCGTGGGGCGTCACCTGGGGCGGCGTGTCGGGCGACGTCGTCATCGACAACGCCTATGCGAGCGTCAGCAACACGGTGATCCGCGACGGGCGATCGGAAATCCGCGTGGACGGGCAGTTCTCGCTGGGTTTCCCGCGCAGCGACGGGGGCGAGGAGATCGACGCGCGGGTCCGCGTCGAAGGCCGCCCCGTGCAGGACTTCCTCGACGCGTTCGATCTCGAGGACTACCCGGTCAGCGGCGAGGTATCGGGTGACTTCCATCTCTACGGCGCCTACACGCAGCCGCTGGGCTACGGACGCCTCACGATCGATCGGGGCGTCGCGTACGGCGAGCCGTTCGCCACGGCGTCGGCGGCGCTGCGGTTCGAGGGCAACGGCGTGCGGCTCGACGGCATGGAGGTGGAGAAGGGCGGGGGCACGGTCACCGGCGCGGCCTTCGTCGGCTGGAACGGCACCTACTCGTTCAACGCCGACGGCCGTGGCCTCGCGGTGGAGACGCTCGAGCTCACGGCCTTCGAGGGCTACCCGCGGCTCAACGGCCTGGTCGACTTCACGGCCGCCGGCAGCGGCACCTTCGACGATCCCCGCTATGACGTGAAGATCAGCGTGCGGGACCTGTTCTTCGGATCCGAGGGCATCGGCCAGGTGACGGGCCGCATGACGGTGCGCGACGCGCTGCTGAACTTCGAGGTCGAGGCCGCGTCACCGCGGCTGACGGTGTCGGGCACGGGGCGCATGGCGATGACGGACGAAGGCGACGCGGAGATGTCGTTCCGCGTGACCGACACGTCGCTCGACCCGTACGTGCGCGCGTTCGACCCCGAGCTGTCGCCGTTCACGACGGCCGTCGCGTCCGGCACGATCCGCGTGGTGGGTGAGCTCTACAATCCCGACGCGCTCCGTGTCGACACGACGGTGGAGCAGGTCGACCTGCAGTTCTACGACTACCGGCTGCGCAACGCCGGGCCGATCCGGCTCGCGGTGGACCGGCAGGTGCTGCGCGTGGCGGCGCTGCGGCTCGTCGGCGAGGACACCGAGCTCGACCTGACCGGCTCGGTGAACCTGCCCGACACGGTCATGTCGCTTCGCGCGGGCGGCGCGGCCAACCTCGCGGTGCTCCAGGGTTTCCTGCCCGACGTGCGCAGCTCGGGTCGGGCGGAGGTGTCGGCCGCGATCGAGGGACCAATCGATCGCCCGGTCGTCTCGGGCAACGCGCTCGTGTCGGACGGGCGGCTGCGCCACTTCTCGTTCCCGCACGCGCTCGAGAACCTCAACGGCATTGTCACGTTCAACGCCGCCGGCCTGCGGCTGGACGGCCTCACGGGCCGGCTCGGCGGGGGCGACGTGCGGTTCGGCGGGCGGGTGGGGATCAGTGGCTACCAGCTCGGCGAGTTCGACGTCACGGTGGACGCCGAGGACATGCGGCTGCGTTTCCCGGAGGGCATGCGGTCGGTCGTCGACGCCGACCTGGCGCTGCAGGGCCCGGCCGAGAGCCCGGTGCTGACCGGCACGGTGACGGTGCAGACGGCCACCTGGTCGGGCACGGCCGGCGCGACGAGCAGCCTGCTGGGGATCTCGGCGGAGGAGACGGGTGTGCCGGTGCCGGAAGGCGCGGTCGCGGCGGCGCCGACGCTGCCGGTGCGGTACGACGTCCGCATCCTGGCCCCGTCCAGCCTGCGCATCGACAACGACCAGGCGCACATCGTGGCCTCGGCGGACCTGAACCTGCGCGGCACGTTCGATCGCCCGCTGCTCTTCGGGCGCGCCGACATCGTCCGCGGGGACGTGGAGTTCGAGGGGCGCCGGTACGTGGTGCTGCGCGGCAGCCTCGACTTCACGAACCCGAACCGCATCCAGCCCTTCTTCGACGTCGAGGCCGAGACGCGCGTGCGGGTGCCCGGCCAGACCTACCGGGTGACGCTGCGCATGGCGGGCACGACCGAGCGGCTCCAGCCGGAGTTCACCTCCGACCCCCCGCTGGCGCCGGTCGACATCCTCACGCTGCTCTTCAGCGACACGGCGCCGAGCGGCGACGCGGAGCTGGCCTCGCTGCGCACGCCGAACCAGCGTGAGCAGGACCTGCTGCAGGCCCGCGCCACGCGCGCCCTCACCGGGGCGCTGTCGAACGAGGTGGGCAAGGTGGTCGAGGAGACCTTTGGCGTGGACACGTTCCAGATCACGCCGCTGCTCGTCGATCCGTACCAGCAGTCGTCGCAGCTCAACGTGAACCCGGCGGCCCGCGTCACGATCGGCAAGCGGATCTCGGATCGCATCTACCTGACCTACGCCCGCAGCCTCTCGTCCTCCATCCGCGACGAGATCATCCTGCTGGAGTTCGACCAGAGCGACAGCCTCGCCTGGGTGCTCTCGCAGAACGAGGACCGCACCTACGCGCTCGAGGTCCGCAAGAGGATCACCTTCTGATGTCCGCCGCGATGCGCCGTGCCGTGCTGCCGGTCCTGCTGGTGTGTGCCTGCCTCGCCGCGGCGCCGGCCTCCGCCGACGTGCTCGACTACGTCGGACGGCCGATCGCCACGGTCCGCATCGAGATCGATGGCGCGGTGGTCGACGACCCGTCGGTCCGCGAGCTGATCGAGACGCGGGTCGGCGACCCCCTGTCGATGCAGCGCGTGCGGGAGTCCATCGATCACCTCGTCGGCCTGGGGCGGTTCGAGGACGTGCGCATCTTCGCGAGCGACGCCGGGACGGCCGACGCCGTGGCGCTGCGCTGGGCGCTGACGCCGGTGCGCCGGCTGGTGGACGTCGAGATCACGGGGCAGCCGGCGGTGGGCGCGGGACGGATTCGTCGCGAGATCGACGACCTCTACGGCGCGACGCCGTCCTCGGCACGGGTGCCCGCCATCGTCGGCACGTTGAGCACGTTCTATGCCGAACGCGGCTATCGCGGGGCGACGATCGTCCCACGCGTGGTGCCCGGCGGCTCGCCCGAGGACGCGCACCTCGTGCTCGACATCACGGCGGGTCCCCGCACGCGCCTGTCGGCCGTGAACATCGAGGGCACGGTGCCGGCCGGCGTGCCTCAGGCCCGCCTGGGCCTGGCCGCCGGTGACGCCTACGATCGGGCCGTCGTGGACGAGCGGGTCGCGGCGTTCGAGGACGCGCTGCGGCAGGCTGGGTATTACGAGGCGTCGGTCGAGCCGACCGTGACCTTCGATGGGGTGTCCGCGCGCCTCGACGTCGCCGTGGACGCGGGGCCGCACGTCGAGGTCGTGATCACGGGCGATCCCCTGCCCGCGGGCCGGCTCGAGACGCTGGTGCCGATCCGTGCCGAGCGGTCGGTCGACCAGGACCTGCTCGAGGACGCGAGCCGCAACATCGAGCGGGCGCTCCGGCAGGAGGGCTATCGGGATGCCTCGGCGCCGTACACCCGCGAGGAGCAACGCGGCGAGCTGGTGCTCACGTTCACCGTCACCCGCGGCCCGTTGCACCGCGTGGAGCGTGTCGAGGTCGAGGGCCAGTCGCAGCTCGGCATGGAGGACATCCGGGGCCTGCTCCGGCTGGAGGCGGGCGAGCCGTTCGTCGACGCGCGGGTGTCGGCGGTCGCGTCCGCCATCACCGAACTCTACCGCGTGCGCGGGTTCACCGCCGCCAGCGTGCAGCCCCGGATTGCCGTGCTGCCGGAGGCGGGCGGTGCCGGGAACACATACCGGCCGGTGGCGATCACCCTGGCGATCGAGGAAGGCCAGCCGACCACCGTGCGCGCCATGACCGTGGAAGGGGTGTCGCCGGCACGTGACGCGGACGTGCGGGCCCTGCTCGACCTGACGGCCGGGCGCCCGTTCTACCGGCCCCTGGTCAATGCCGACGAACAGGCGATTCGCCAGTACTACCGGAACGACGGCTTCCAGCAGGTGTCGGTGAGCGCCGCGGTGGAGCCGGCCGGCGAGGGCGCCGTCGACGTGCACTGGACGGTGCAGGAGGGCCCGCAGACCCTCGTCGACCACATCCTCGTCACCGGCAACGATCGGACGAGCGCGGACCTCATCCGTCGTGAGGTCACGCTGCGTCCCGGCGAGCCGCTGGGCGAGGACGCGCTCGCCGAGAGCCAGCGGCGGCTGAGCGCGCTGGGCCTCTTCCGCCGCGTCCGGCTCGCCGAGCTGCCGCACGGCGCGAGCACGAACCGCGACGTGGTGATCACGGTCGAGGAGGCGCCCGCGACGACGATTTCGTACGGCGGCGGCGTCGAGGCGGGCCGGCGCTATCGCCCCGACCAGGACACCGACCAGGCGAGCGAGCGCTTCGAGATCGCGCCGCGGGTCTTCTTCGAGATCGGCCGTCGCAACCTCTGGGGCAAGAACCGCGCGATCAACCTCTTCACCCGCATCAGCCTCCGCCCGCGTGATCCCGGCGTCGACGAGCCGGACACGACCGACACCGGCGGCTACGGGTTCAACGAGTACCGCGTGATCGGCACGTACCGCGAGCCGCGCGCGTTCGGCACCACGGGCGACGCGCAGGTCACGGCCTTCGTCGAGCAGGCGATCCGGACCAGCTTCAACTTCCGCCGCCGGGGCCTGCGGGGGGAGTACAGCCGGCGCTTCGACAACGGCCTCACCGCGATTGCCCGCTACTCGGTGGAGCGCACACGGCTCTTCGACGAGAAGATTGCCCCCGAGGAGCGGGTGCTGGTCGACCGGCTCTTCCCGCAGGTCCGGCTCTCGACGGTGACCGGATCGGTGCTGCGCGACTCCAGGAACGACGTGCTGGATCCCGAACGCGGCGCGGTCCTGGGCTTCGACGTGACCACGGGCCCGCGGTGGCTGGGCTCCGAGGTCGGCTTCGTGAAGTCGTACATGCAGGCCTCGACGTACCGCCGCCTGCCCGGCGGCAGCCGCTTCGTCCTGGCGGCGAGCGCCCGGGTGGGGCTGGCCAAGGGATTCCCCCGTGAGGTCACCATCCTCGACGAGGACGGGGTTGCCGTGCCGGGCCCGGACGGCCAGCCGCAGGTGGAGGTGGTCGAGGACCTGCCGGCGAGCGAGCGGTTCTTCGCCGGCGGCGACACCACGGTGCGAGGCTTCGTGCTCGACCGGCTTGGCACCGACGAGACGCTGAACCGGCAGGGATTCCCGGCCGGTGGCAACGGGCTCGTCGTGCTGAACCTCGAGCTGCGTGCGCCCTACTGGAAGGGCCTCGGCCTCGTCGGGTTCCTCGATGCCGGCAACGTCTTCGCGCGGGCCGGCGACATCCGCCTCGGGGAGCTGCGTACCGCGGCCGGCTTCGGCGTGCGGTATCGCTCCCCGATCGGCCCGCTCCGGATCGACCTCGGCTTCAACCTCGACCCCCGCATGCTCTCGAACGGCGACCGGGAGCGGGGATCGGTGCTGCACATCTCGCTGGGGCAGGCATTCTGATGACTGGATCGAAGGACACGAAGGGTACGAAGGACACGAAGGGCACGAAGGGCACGAAGGGCGGCACGAAGGTGGGCGGCGCGCCGGCGGACGAGAGGGCGCGCGCCTGGCATCCTGTGGTGACGGGGCGCATGACGTCCTTCGTGCCCTTCGCGCCCTTCGTACCCTTCGTGACCTTCGTACTCCTTCTCGCGCCCACCGTCAGTCACGCGCACCAGGAACTGATCGAACGCACGCTCGCCATCGTCGGGGGGCAGGTGATCACGCTCAGTGATGCCCGCACCGCCCTCGCGCTGGGGCTGGTCGATGGCACGGGGGCGGAGGATCCGATCGCGGCCGCGGCGGCACGGCTGGTCGATCGGCAGCTCGTGCTCCGGGAGGTCCAGCGCTACGCACCGCCAGAGCCGGCGCCCGCGGCGGTGGAGGCCCGCCTGGCCGTCGCACGCCAGCGCTTCGACTCGGACGAGGCCTTCGCGCGTGCGCTCGCCGAGGGCGGGTTCACGGCCGAGCGCCTGCGCGCGTGGGTGCGTGACGACCTGCGCATCCAGGCGTACCTCGACCAGCGCTTCGCCGTCGCCGGCATCCCCACCGACCAGGAGATCGCCGCCTACTTCAATGCGCACCGCGAGGAGTTCGAACGCGGCGGCCTTCCCTTCGAGGAGGCCACGGGGCTCATCCGCGAACGGCTCGGCGCCGCGCGCCGCAGCGAGCTCATCACCGACTGGATCTCCGACTTGCGCAGGCGGACCGACGTGGTGGAACTGTTCCGGCAGGGGTAGGGCGAATCAAGCGCACCCCGGGATCCACGGAACAGACGGAATACACGGCGCAATCGCATTCCTACGGCAGCAACGCCGCGCGCAGCAGCTCCGCGCAGTTGAACAGCGCGTGGCTGACGACGCCGGCGACGACCGAACGGCGCCAGAGGAACAGGAGCGCCCAGGCGAAGCCGAGCACGCCGGTGGCAATGGCGGCGTCCCAGCCCTGCACCGTGTGGCCGAGCCCGAACGCGAGGCTCGTGACCACCACGCCCACCGCGGCGCCACCCAGGTGCCGCTCGAAACGGTGGAGCAGGAAGGCGCGCTGCAGCTCCTCGCGCAGGCCGCCGGCCACGAGCACGACCACCACGAACCCGGCCAGTCCCCACGGCGTGTCCGCCAGCGCCCCCAGCGGGTTCACCGGCACGTTGCGCAGCCCGGGTGCCAGCGCCTGCACGAGCAGCAGCACCGTGACGACGGCCATGAAGACGGCGGGCAGCAGCGCGAGGCCCAGCGCCGCCTCACGCAGGCTCGACCGCGCGCCGAGGAACAGCCGGGCTGGGGACTCGCCGCCGCGCCGCAGGAAGAACACGATCAGCGACAACAGGACGACGGCGTCGAGCAGCGAGAGGGTGAAGACGAACGTGCCCGAGAGCTGCCCGTCCGGGCCCGTGGGCGCCAGGCCGGCGAGGCGCAGCAGGCCGGCGATGGCAAGCTGCGTCGGGTACGAGGAACACAACACCACCTCGAACAACGCGCGCAGCCGCGCGTCGCGGCGCGACGCAGGCACGGCCGGCGGCGCGGGGACGTCCGCGGGATCCGGAAACATGCACGCAAATGGTACACTCGAACCGTGGCTGAGACGGCACCACCCGCCTCCGAGCGCGTGCTCATCGTCGAAGACGATGAGTCGACGCGCGTCGGGCTCACCGAGCTGGTGCGAACCTGGGGGTTCGTGACCGAGTCGGCGGCTGACGGCGAGGCGGGCCTGGCGCTCGTCACCTCGTTCCGCCCCGCCATCGTCGTCACCGACCTGGTGATGCCGAAGATGAGCGGCCTGGACCTGTGCCGCTCGCTCGCCGACGACGACCACGTCAAGGTGATCCTCTTGACGGCCCAGGGCACGGTGGAGACCGCGGTCGAGGCGCTGAAGGATGGCGCCGAGGACTACCTGACCAAGCCCGTCGATCCACAGAAGCTGCGCCGGCTGCTCGAGCGCATCGCCGAGCTGAACCACCAGCGCCGCGAGAACCTCGTGCTGCGCCGGCAGCTCCGCGAGAAGGGCAGCTTCGGCCGCATCATCGGCAACAGCCCGAAGATGCGGAAGATCTACCAGGTCATCGAGCAGGCGGCGCCGACGACCGCCTCGGTGCTGGTCATCGGCGAGTCGGGCACCGGCAAGGAGCTCGTGGCGCAGACGATCCACCAGCTCAGCCCGCGCGCCGAGGCCCCGTTCGTCGCGATCAACTGCGCCGCGATCCCCGAGACGCTGCTCGAGAGCGAGATCTTCGGCCACGAGAAGGGCGCGTTCACCGGCGCAATGGACCGCCGGGCCGGCTGCTTCGAGCTCGCCGACGGCGGCACGCTCTTCCTGGACGAGATCGGCGAGATGACGCCCGCCACGCAGGTCAAGCTGCTGCGGGTGCTCCAGGAGCGGCGGTTCCGCCGGCTGGGTGGCCGCGCCGAGCAGGAGGTGGACGTCCGCGTGCTGGCCGCGACGAACATCGATCCGGCCGACGCCATCCGGCAGGGCAAGCTGCGCGAGGACCTGTACTACCGCCTCAACGTGTTCACCATCGCGCTGCCGCCGCTGCGCGATCGCATGGAGGACCTGCAGCTGCTCATCCAGGCGTTCATCGAGCAGTTCAACGAGCGCGACCGCAAGTCGGTGAAGGCGCTCACCCCCGAGGCGCTCGGCGAGCTCCAGCGGTACGACTGGCCGGGCAACGTGCGTGAGCTGCGCAACGTAATCGAGCGCGCCACGATCCTGTCGCGCGGCGACCTGATCGAGGCCCGGCACCTGCCGCGCCTCGGGCCCGTGACGAAGCCCTCCGAGTCGGCCCCCGGCCTCAACGTCGTCGCGGGCATGACGGTGGGCGAGGTCGAGCAGCGGCTGATCGTCGCGACGCTCGAGCAGGTCGGCGGCAACAAGACCCGCGCGGCGGAGCTGCTCGGCATCAGCCTGAAGACGCTGCACAACAAGCTGAACCGGATGAAGCAGGGCAGCTGACGCGCCGGGCCCCGGCGCACGGCCGCATGGACCGTCCCGCCCCCCGCGGGACTCGTGATCCGCCGGGCCTGTGGCCCGGGGACAGGGCGACGAGCCGACGTGCCGCTCCAACTCTCGATCAAGCAGAAGCAGGTCCTCGGCGTCACCGCCTTCGTCGCGGTGGTCGTCGTGGCCCTGAGCGCGCTGCACGTCGTCCGGCTCGCGGGGGTGCTGCTCGAGGAGAGCCGGGCGCGAGCGGAGCTGCTCTCGGCGCTCGTGTTCGACCAGGCGGGCCAGGCCCTGCAGGCGGCCGGGGCCGCGACGCGGGGCGAGGCCTACGAGGCGCTCCGCCGCGACCCGAGCCTGCGTTCGACGCTGCGCGCGGCCACGCTCGGCGAGAGCGTGGCCTACGCCGCCATCGTCGATCCGGCGGGCACGGTGGTCGCGCACGGCGACCCGATGCAGGTGGGCGTGCGGCTGCCGCCCGCCGGCGACTTCGCGGCGCTGCTGGACCGCGGCGGCCTCGCCAAGCTCCTGTCGATCTACGAGGAGGCGCGCACCTTCGAGTGGCGCCAGCAGATGGAACTGGGCGGCGAGCCGTTCGGCGAGATTCGCATCGGCGTGTCGACGCTCCTGATCCGCACCGAGCTGGACGACGCGCTGGGGCCCGCGCTCCTGGCGGCGGCCGTCGCCTTCGGCGTGTCGGTGCTGGTGGCGCTGCTCCTGTCGCACGTCGTGCTGCGGCCCATCCACGTGATCCGCAGCGGCCTCACCCGCCTGGGCCGCGGTGATCTCGGCGCGACGCTCGACCTGCGTGACGAGGAGTTCCGCGACATCGGCGACGTCTTCGATCGCGTCACCGCGCAACTCAAGGCCGCGGCCCCTGAGGGCGTCAAGCGGGCCCAGCTCGCCGAGCTCTCCCGCCGCGTCGTCGCGGTGGGACGTCTCACGGCGGGTGTCGCGCACGAGGTGAAGAACCCCCTGAACGCGATGACGATCCACCTCGAGCTGCTCAAGCAGAAGCTGTCGGTCGCCGATGCCGCGGGCGCCAGCACCCACGCCGAGACCATCGCGCGCGAGATTCGCCGCCTGGACGACGTCGTCCAGGGCTTCCTGAAGTTCGTGCGGCCGGAGGAGCTGACGATTTCGACCGTCCCGGCCGGCGCGCTGATAGAGGAGGTCGCCCGCTCGGTGCAGGCCGAGGCCGGGGCGGCCGGCGTCAGCGTCGAGGTCGCCGGCGCCGACACCGCGCCCGCCATCGAGGCCGACCGGACGATGCTGCGGCAGGCGCTTTACAACGTGGCGCAGAACGCCGTCCAGGCGATGCCGAATGGCGGGCGGCTGCGGCTGGTGGCGGGCCCGGAACGGGACGGGCGCCTCGAGATCCGGGTCGAGGACACCGGCATCGGCATCCAGCCCGAGAACCTGGCGCGGATCTTCGACCTCTACTTCACGACGCGCGAGCGGGGCACCGGCATCGGCCTGTCGCTGGTGTTCCGGGCCGTCCAGCTCCACAATGGCGACATCGACGTCGAGTCGACGCCGGGCGCGGGGACGAGCTTCGTGCTGAAGCTGCCGATCGCGCGGTAGGATCGAAGGATGAAGGCCCTCCTGTTCGTGGCGATGATCGGCGGCGCCGCCCTGGGGGCCGGGTGCGCGACGACGCAGGCACGGACCGAGGTGGCGATGCCGGAACTGAGCCCGCCACCGCCGCCGCCGCGGGTCGTCGCCGACTACGACCAGCCGGCGCCCGCCGAGCCCATGGCCAGCCCGGCGGAGGCGGCGACGCCCGTGACGCCGCAGCCGGCGGGGCAGCCCCGGCGGGAGGCGCCCCCGGCACGCACCGAGCCGGCGCCGGCCTCCTCGACGCCGACGCCTCCGCGGCCGGCGACGACCCCGAGCCTCACCCTCACCCCGGCGCCTGGCACCGAGGCGCAGACGGCGGCCTCCATCCGCGCGCTCGTCGCCCGGGCGGACCGGGACCTCGGCCGCGTGAACTACGCCGGCCTGGACGCCGACCGCCGGACGCAGTACGACACGGCCCGCCGCTTCGTCCAGCAGGCCGAAGCCGCCCTCAAGGAGGGCAACCTCGTCTTCGCCGGGAAGCTGGCGGACAAGGCGGTGACGATGGCGGCGGTGCTGGTCCGGTAAGCGGCCCAAGCCTCCGACGTCGCAGAAATGCGGACACGGAGGCACGGAGACACGGAGGCACGGAGACACGGAGGCACGGAGCCTGCGGCTCCGGTCTCAGAAGGCGGATTTCAGATCGAAGATTGGCAGCTTATAGGCCAGGGCGAATCCGCGATCATCGTCAGTCTTCCAGTCTTCAATCTGACATCTGAAATCGGAGCCGATAGGCTCCGTGTCTCCGTGCCTCCGTGTCTCCGTGTAGGCATTGCGATCGTGGTCAGGCGCCGGTTTACGTTGCAGAAACCCATCCGTTAAGCGAAAATATATCGAAACATCCGAAAACTGTGGAACTTCGCAGCATCTTGCGTCTGACCTAAAAGAAAAACGCAACATCTTGTGGTTCACAGCTTGACAACGGATTTTCACAGGCGCATATTGGGCGTCGCGCGCGAATGCGACTGGACGCGGATTTCTCCCAGCAATCTGTGGCCAGCCCGAGCGGAACGAGGCCGGACGAGCGTGTGTCAGACGACTTCTCCCGCGCGCACCAAGCCTAAGAGTCACGCATAGCTAGGGCGAACACCCCAGAGGGGAGAGGTGTCGCCATTCGACGGAGGTCCAATGCAGGAAGGCGCTGCTCAGAAGATGGCGGCCGCAGCTGCCGGACAGCAGGCGGTGAGCGGTTCGACGCACGTCGAGCCGGCTGAGGCACCGCAGAAGGGGAAAAAGACCCAGGGCGCGGCCCCGGGGCTGGAGTTCCCGCGCTTTTTCTCGACGGCAGGCATCGATCCGTTCGACCAGGTCGAATGGGAGCTGCGCGACGCCGTCATCGGCAACGAAAAGGGCCACGTCGTTTTCGAACAGCGGCAGGTGGAGATCCCGAAGGCGTGGTCGCAGCAGGCGACCAACATCGTGGTCTCGAAGTACTTCCGGGGCCACATCGGGTCGCCCGATCGCGAGCGCTCGGTCAAGCAGCTCATCGGGCGCGTGGTCGACACGATTTCCGCGTGGGCGCGCAAGCAGAAGTACTTCGCCAGCGAGGACGCCCTGCAGGCGTTCAGCGGCGACCTGAAGTACCTCCTCGTGCACCAGATGGCGGCGTTCAACAGCCCGGTCTGGTTCAACTGCGGCTTCGAGAAGGCGCCGCAGTGCTCGGCGTGCTTCATCAACTCGGTCGACGACACGATGGAGTCGATCCTGACCCTCGCCAAGACCGAGGGCATGCTCTTCAAGTACGGCTCGGGCACCGGCAGCAACCTGTCGGCGATCCGGTCGTCGAAGGAGCTGCTCGCGGGCGGCGGCACGGCGTCGGGCCCGGTGTCGTTCATGAAGGGCTTCGACGCGTTCGCGGGGGTCATCAAGTCGGGCGGCAAGACGCGCCGCGCGGCGAAGATGGTCATCCTGAACGCCGAGCACCCCGACGTGGTCGAGTTCATCAACTGCAAGGTGGACGAGGAGAAGAAGGCCTGGGCGCTCATCGACGCGGGCTATGACGGCTCGTTCACGGGCACGGCCTACTCGTCGGTGTTCTTCCAGAACTCGAACAACTCGGTCCGCGTGACCGACGAGTTCATGCGCGCCGTGCTGGACGACGGCCTGTGGCAGACGCGGGCGGTGACCAACGGCGAGGTGATGGACACCTACAAGGCGCGCGACGTGATGCGCCTCATCGCCGAGGGCACGTGGATCTGCGGCGACCCCGGCATGCAGTTCGACACGACCGTCAACGAGTGGCACACCTGCGCCAACACCGCCCGGATCAACGCGAGCAACCCCTGCTCGGAGTACATGTTCCTGGACGACTCGGCGTGCAACCTGGCGTCGCTCAACCTGATGAAGTTCGTGGGCGAGGACGGCGAGTTCGACACCGAGGCGTTCAAGGCCGCGTGCCGCACGCTCATCACGGCGCAGGAGATCCTCGTCGACAACTCGAGCTACCCGACGCCGGCCATCGCGAAGAACAGCCACGCCTACCGGCCGCTCGGCCTGGGTTACGCGAACCTCGGCGCGCTGCTGATGTCGCGGGGGCTGCCCTACGACAGCGACGGCGGCCGTGACTACGCCGGCGCGATCACGGCGCTCATGACCGGCGAGGCTTACGCGCAGTCGGCGCGCGTCGCGCGCGACCACGGCGGCCCCTTTGCCGGCTATGCCGACAACCGCGAGCCGTTCCTCCGCGTGATGCGCAAGCACCGCGACGCGATGAAGGACGTCGACGTCCGCAACGTGCCGACCGCCCTCTACGAGGCCGCCGCGCAGGCCTGGGACGAGGCGGTCGAGCTCGGCGAGGACTTCGGCTACCGCAACGCGCAGGCCACGGTGCTCGCCCCGACCGGCACGATCGGCTTCATGATGGACTGCGACACGACGGGCGTGGAGCCGGACATCGCGCTGGTCAAGTACAAGAAGCTCGTCGGCGGCGGCATGATGAAGATCGTCAACACGACGGTCCCCATGGCGCTCAAGAAGCTCGGCTACACCGCCGGCCAGATCCAGGACATCGTCGCCTACATCGACGAGCACGAGACCATCGAGGGCGCGCCGCACCTGCTCGACCGCGACCTGGCGGTGTTCGACTGCGCGTTCAAGGCCGCCAACGGCCAGCGCTCGATCCACTACATGGGCCACATCAAGATGATGGGCGCGACCCAGCCCTTCATCTCCGGCGCCATCAGCAAGACCGTCAACGTCCCGAAGGACGCCACGATCGAGGACATCGAGCAGGCCTACCTCGAGAGCTGGCGCCTCGGCGCCAAGGCCATCTCGATCTACCGCGACGGCAGCAAGCGCACCCAGCCGCTCAACACCTCGAGGGAGGCGAAGCCGGCCGACCAGGTGCAGGCGGCCGCCGCCGCGGCCGTGGCCGCGACGACGTCGATGCCGGTGCGCCGGAAGCTGCCGGACGAGCGCCACGCGCTCACGCACAAGTTCGACATCGCCGGCCACGAGGGCTACATCACCGTCGGCCTCTTCGAGGACGGCCAGCCGGGGGAGATCTTCCTCGTGATGGCGAAGGAGGGCTCGACGATCTCGGGCTTCGCCGACGCCTTCGCGCAGGCGATCAGCTACGCGCTGCAGTACGGCGTGCCGCTCCAGGCGCTCGTGGACAAGTTCAGCCACGTCCGCTTCGAGCCCTCGGGCATGACCAAGAACCCCGAGGTTCGCTTCGCGAAGTCGATCGTCGACTACATCTTCCGGTGGATGGCGTCGAAGTTCCTCTCGCCCGAGGCGCAGTTCGCCGCCGGCGTGAACGGCCGCGACGAGGTCAGCGAGAAGCCCGTCGTCGCCCTCCCGCAGGCGCCGAAGGCGAAGGCCGCCAAGGCCGAGCCGGCTCCCGTGCCGGTGGCGCCCAAGTCGACCGCGAGCTTCGCGGCGATCCAGAACCAGGAAGACGCGCCGCCCTGCTCGACGTGCGGCTCGATCATGGTCCGCAGCGGGGCGTGCTACAAGTGCACGAACTGCGGGACGACGTCAGGTTGTGCCTGATCGAAGGACACGAAGGGTCCGAAGGACTCGAAGGGCACGAAGCACGACAGCGGGCCGGGGGGCAATCCTCCGGCCCGTCGTCTTGTACGGGAACCGGCGGGGTATCCTCCAGACATGTCCTCGTTCGACGATGAGATCGATGCGCTTTATCAGGGGCCGCCGGAAGGCTTCACGGAGGCGCGGAATGCGCTGGCGAAGCGGGCCGGCGGCGCGGAGGGCGCCGCGATCAGGAAGCTCGTGAAGCCGCAGCTCGCGGCGTGGGCGGTGAACCAGGTGTATTGGCGCGACCGCGTCGTGTTCGATCGGCTCGTGAAGGCGTCCGAGGCGCTGCGAGTGGCGCACCGGCGGCTCGTCAGCGGGGAAGACGCGGACCTGCGCGGCGCCGAGACCGCGCACGGGGAGGCGCTGGCGCGAGCCAACGACGCGGCGAAGGCCGCGCTGGCCGAGAGTGGCGAGACGGCGTCGCCCGCCGTCCTGGCCGCGGTGACCGATACCCTGCGCGCGTTGCCGACGGCGGAGCCGTTCGGGCGGCTCGCGAAACCGCTCACGCCGGCGACGGGCTTCGAGGCCTACGCCGGCATCATCGCGCGCGCCCCGAAGGCGGCGCCGCGGGCGAGCAAGGCCCCGCCGGCCCTGCGGTTGCAGAAGGGCGCGGCCACGGACGCCGCCGCGGCAAAGGAGAAGGCCCGCGCGGTCGCAACGGCCCAGGCGGAGCTCGACGCGGCCGTCGCGAGGAGCCGCGAGGTCGAGAAGGCTCTCGAGAGCCTGACCAAAGCGCTGGGGCGCGCCGAACGTGAACGCGACCGCCGCCAGGCCGCGCTGGACGAAGCCGCAGCCGAGGTGCGCGACCTGTCGAGCCGGATCAGTCGCACGAGACAGGATGTGGAGGCGGCGGAGCACGAACGGTCTCGCCTGAAGCGACGGTTCGACACGTTGCAGTGACCCCCCTGCCACGATGGGAGGCGCGCCCTTCGTGCCCTTCGCGCCCTTCGTACCCTTCGTGACCTTCGTCTCGATCAGGGTACGATCAGGCTGTGCAGTCGCTCCTGCGCTCCCTCCGCCATCGCAACTTCCGGCTCTTCGTTGCCGGGCAGAGTGTGTCGCTGGTCGGGACGTGGATCACCCGCGTCGCGACCGGCTGGCTCGTGTACCGCCTGACGGGCTCCGAGCTCCTCCTCGGCGTGGTCGGGTTCGCCGGCCAGATCCCCATGCTCGTCCTGTCGCCCCTCGCCGGTGTGCTCATCGACCGGCGCGACCGCCACCAGGTGCTGATCTGGACGCAGGTGCTCTCCGTCGGCCAGTCGGCCGCGCTGGCCGTGCTGACGCTGTCCGGCGTCATCACGGTCACGCACGTCATCCTCCTGCAGCTCCTCCAGGGTGTCATCAACTCCTTCGACACGCCGGCCCGGCAGGCCTTCGTCGTCCAGATGGTGGAAGACCGCGCGGACCTCTCCAACGCAATCGCGCTGAACTCCACGATGGTCAACGGCAGCCGCATCGTGGGCCCGGCGATCGGCGGGGCGATCATCGCGGCGGTGGGCGAGGGCTGGTGCTTCTTCGTCGACGCGGTGTCCTACGCGGCGGTCATCGCGTCGCTGCTGGCGATGCGCGTCCCGAAGGTCAACCCGCCCGAGGAGGTGGTGCCGCTCCGCGAGGCCTTCCGGGCCGGCTTCCAGTACATCTCCGGATTCCTGCCCGTGCGGGCCGCGCTCACGCTCGTGGCGATCACCAGCGTCTTCGGGATGCCCTACGTCGTGCTGATGCCGGCCGTGGCGAAGGAAGTGCTCGGCGGCACGGCCAACACCCTCGGCCTCCTGATGGCGGCGTCCGGGGCGGGAGCGGTGGGTGGGGCGTTGTACCTGGCGTCGCGCACGACGGTGGTGGGCCTGGGCCGCCACATGGCCATCGGGACGCTGGTCTTCGGCAGCGCGCTCGCGGCCTTCGGCCTGTCACGTGACCTGATGCTCTCGCTCGCGCTCCTGCCGGCGATTGGCGCCGGCTTCATGATCGCGCTGGCCGCGACCAATACGGTGGTGCAGACGCTCGTGCCCGAGGAGCTCCGGGGCCGCGTCATGGCGTTCTACGCGACGGCGTTCCTCGGCATGGCGCCCATCGGAAGCCTGCTGGCCGGGGTGGTCGCGGACCGCATCGGCACGGCACCGACCATCGTGGGCGGCGGCATCTGCTGCGCCCTGGCCGGCCTGTGGTTCTTCCGGGCGCTGCCCGAACTGCGCGCGATCGTGCGCCCAATCTACATCGAGCGCGGTATCCTGACGATGCCGGCGCCGCAGCCGGTGGAAGGCCAGTCCGACACGTGATTCCGACGACGTCCCCGCATTCCGATTCCCTCGCCGCGGTCCTCGAGCAGTACTGGGGCTACACGAGCTTCCGCCCCCTCCAGCGCGAGGCCATGGACGCCGTGCTCGAAGGCCGGGACTCGCTGCTCGTGCTGCCCACGGGCGGTGGCAAGTCCCTCTGCTTCCAGGCGCCCGCGCTCGTCCGCGACGGCCTCGCGATTGTCGTGTCGCCGCTGATCTCGCTGATGAAGGACCAGGTCGACACGCTCGTCGGCAACGGCGTGGCCGCGGCCTGCTACAACAGCGCGATGCCGTCGGACGAGCGCGCCGCCGTCGCCCGTGGCGTGCGGGAAGGACGCTACCGGCTGCTCTACGTGGCCCCGGAGCGGCTGGTCGGTGAGGGGAGCGACGGGTTCCTCGGGCTCGTCGGCACCCGCCCGCTCAGCTTCGTCGCCGTGGACGAGGCGCACTGCATCAGCCAGTGGGGGCACGACTTCCGCCCGGAGTACCGCCAGCTGGCCCGGCTGCGCGAACGCTTCCCGAACCTCAGCCTGCACGCCTACACGGCGACCGCCACCTCACGCGTGCGCCTCGACATCGTCGAGCAGCTGGGACTGCGTGAGCCGATCTCGCTGGTCGGGTCGTTCGATCGCCCGAACCTGGTCTACCGCGTGCTCGCGCGCGCGACGCTCAAGCGGCAGCTGCTGGACATCATGAGCCGCCATCGCGGTGAGTCCGGGATCATCTACTGCCCGTCACGCCGCGAGGTCGACACGCTGGCCGAGTGGCTGCAGGGGGAGGGCTGGCGGGCGCGGCCGTACCATGCCGGGCTCTCGGACGAGGAGCGGCACCGCAACCAGGACGCCTTCCTCAACGAGGACGTGGATGTCGTGGTCGCGACGGTCGCGTTCGGCATGGGCATCGACCGCTCGGACGTGCGGTTCGTCGTGCATGCCGGCGCGCCGCAGTCGCTGGAGCACTACCAGCAGGAGTCTGGCCGTGCGGGCCGCGACGGGCTCGAGGCGGAGTGCGTGCTCATCTACTCGGCGGCCGACTTCCTGAAGTGGCGCGCGATGCTCGAGAAGAACGGCGAGCTGTCAGACGCGCGCCGCACGCTGCTCCGCGACATGGAGCGGTATGCCGCCAGCGTCGGGTGCCGGCACAAGCGGCTGGTCGGGTATTTCGGCGAACGTTTCGAGAAGGACGACTGCGGCGCCTGCGACTACTGCATGGGCGAGCTCGAGGCGGTGGCCGAACCCGTCACGCTCGCGCGGAAGATCCTCTCATCGGTGGCCCGGGTGGGCCAGCGGTTCGGCGCGGCGCACGTGACCAACGTGCTGCGCGGATCGGTGAACGAACAGGTGACGTCGCGGGGACACCAGGACCTGACCGTCTTCGGCCTGCTGCGCGAGGCCTCAGTGGACGAGGTGCGTGGCTACATCGATCAGCTGCTGGCCCACGGGCTCCTGCAGCAGACCGACGACAACTACCCGGTGCTCCAGCTCACGCCCGAGGGGGTGGCCGTGCTGAAGGACGCGGGCGCCGCCCCGGACCTCTCACTCGCGCGACAGAAGAAACCCGAGAAGGGCCGGCTCCCGCGCCGCTCGCGTGTGGAGGCCGAATCGTGGGAAGGCGTGGACCGCGACCTGTTCGAAGCCCTGCGGGCCATGCGCCTCGAGGTGGCCCGGGCGCGCCATGTGCCGCCCTACGTCATCTTCCACGACACCACGCTCCGCGAGCTCGCGCGCCTGCGCCCGACGACGATGGAGGCACTGCAGCACGTCTACGGCGTCGGGGCGAAGAAGGCCGAGGACCTCGGCGAGGTGGTGCTCGAGACGATCCGCGAGTCGATCGCCTGAGTCACGCACGGGTGGACGGGCGTGCGTGCTCTCCTGCCTGCTTGCCGTGTTCCGTATCTCCCTGCCTTCTCCGTGCCTCCGTGCCCCCCGAAGGGACCGTTGTCTGCCGGTGTCCGGGCGTATCGTTGCCGGTGCTACCGCAACGTCACGCGCCAGGCCCCGCGGCCGTGGGTGAAGGCGAAGAGGCGTTTCCTTCCCGAGGTGTCACGGATCAGTGCGAGCCATTCCGTGACGGCGGGCCCGAAGCCAGTGGCCTCGGTCATCCAGGTGCCTCCACCAGTGGTGCTGACGAAGACGCCGAGGTCCGTGCCCAGGTAGATGCGGGCCGGGTCGTCGGGATCGACGACGAGGCTGTGGACCGGGATGTCGGGCAGGGCCTGCTCGCCATCGCCGTCGAGCGGGGCCCACGTGGCGCCGCGGTCGTGGCTCACGTACACGTGGCGGCCCCCGAAGTTTCCGTAGGTCGCGTAGAGCGTGTCGGGGGCGTCCGGCGCCCAGGTCACGGACGTGACCCAGCCGTCGCGCGCCCGGGTCGCGATCCACTCGGTGGACGCCGTGGCGGTGCCGCCGGCGTCCGTGATCAGCACGTCGCCCTGGTCGGTGCCGGCGGCCACCCGGTTGGAGTCGTGCGGCGACACGGCAAGCGCGCTGGCGCGGCCCGCCTCCGGCAGCCTGGTGCTGGCCTTCGACCACCGTGTGGCGCTCGTGTCGGTGCGATAGAGGAAGTCCCCACCGGTCCACAGGCGCGTCGCCCGTGAGGGATCCATCACGAGCGGGGTGACGAAGAGGTAGTTGGCGTCGGGGCCGAGCGCGTCGCCCGTCGGGCGATCGAGCCCGGCCGTCGCGTCCGTCCAGTTGAACCCGCCGTCGCGCGTCCGGCGGATGTTGGCCCACTGCGACTCGGCGTAGAAGGTGTTCGGCTCGGTGGGATCGACGGCGACGTAACCGCCGTCGCCGCCAAGCACGGTGACCCAGTCGTCCGCCCCGCGGAGGTCGCTGCCGAAGATCGACCCGTTGTCCTGCGCGCCGGCGAGGTACCGCTCGCCGTCCGGAAAGGGCAGGCCGTGATAGAACTGCGTGACCCCGTAGCCGTGGCTCAGCGGTTGCCAGCGCACCGCGGACGCGGCCGGGTCGCACGTGGCGCGGCTGCCCGTTGCGACGCGCGCCCGCGCCGTGTCCGTCCGGTAGGGCCCGCCATCCCCGCCGACGATCACGATCTGGTTGGCCTCCCCGTCGTAGCTTGGATGGAAGGCGATGGCATGCTGGTCGGCGTGCGCGAAGCTTGCCGCCTCCGCATCCCACCAGAACGACGCCAGGCCCCACGTCCGGCCCCCATCGTCCGACCGGAACCAGTCGACGCCCGCGGCCCAGACGCGGTCGGGATCGGCGGGATCGACCGCGATGACGTTGGTGTACCAACCCATGTTGGTGATGCTGTTGCCAGTGCGTGGGTCGCCCGAGCACTCCCGCAGGGTCGCGGAGATCGGGTTTGTGAGCAGCAGCGTCGGCAGCGGGTCGCGGTCCGCGCCGGTGACGCGTGGTTCCCAGGACCCCGGCACGCCCCCACGGTCGGAGCGATACACCGCCTGGAGGGCCTGCTCGCGCGTGCCCGTGGGGCCCGCGGTGTTGCTGGCGGCGAGGGCATAGATGACGTCGGGCGCCGACGGCGCGATGGCCAGCGAGGTGCGGCCCATGCCGGGTTCCCGCAGGACCGCCTGCGCTTCCCCTGACGTCGCCGCGGCCGCGAAGCGGTAGACCGTCGCCTGTTCCCAGGAGCCGCACGAGGCGAAGAGCTCGTCGCCGTCGCGATCGGGACGGATGGCCAGGTCGAGGCATCCGCCCCGGACGTCGGTCGAGAGCAGCGAGGACCAGGTCGTGCCGCCGTCGAGGGACCGCCACACCCCGGAGCGGGTGGCTGCGAAGACGTGCCGGCTGTCGCGCGCACCCAGCACGAGATCGTTGACCCAGTAGAAGTCGGGCGTCAGCGTCGCCTCGAGCGCCGTCCACGTCTCGCCGGCATCGCGCGTGACGAAGATGCCACCACCCCTCAGCGGCAGCCCGGTCCCCCGGACTTCCTCGCGCAGGAAGCCCTCGCCCGTCCCGGCCAGCAACGTGTCCGGTGCGCGGGGATCGATGACCAGCGCGTTGACGGCGATGTTCGACAGCCCGTCGCCGATCGGTCGCCACGAGGCGCCCGCATCGTCGGTTCGCCAGACGCCACCGGATACGCCGGCGGCGTAGACGGTGTCGTGCCGGTGCGGATGGAAGAGGAGCGCGCGCGTACGGCCGCCGATGTTCCCCGGTCCCAGCGGCTCCCAGGCATCCAGGGTGTCCGTGCCCGGCCGGGTGGCCGTGGCGCGGGCGTGGCCGCTGCCGTCCAGCCAGATGCGCGGCGCCGGTGTGCCGGCGGGCAGCACGCGGGCGGCTCGCGAGGCATACACGCGGAGGCGGGCGGCGCGGGCGTTCGCGTCCCGGTAGAGCCGTCGCGTGTCCAGCGATGGATCCGCCGGCCGGCGCCGGGCCTGCTCGTATGCCGCAGCGGCGCGAGGCTCATCGAAGCCGGCGGCATCCGCGCCCAAGCCGTCCGGCTCGTGGAGATTGAGCCGTGGCGATTCGTGGCGCACGGGCAACAGGGCGACGACGGCTGCCAGGAGCGCGGCCGCCAGGGAGACGAAGCGGGAGCTGCGCATGGGAACCCTCAGCCGGCGCATGTGGCGGGACCAGCCTAGTCCCCGCCGTGGCCGGGAACAAGGCCCGAGGGACGAATGACGGGCCCGCCGGCCACCGCGTCCCTTTCGCAACACGGGCGGCGCCACGTGTCACACGTCTCGGCGCCACGATCGCCGTCCTTCGCATGCGGGGACGCCACGCACTGCGCCTGCGCAGGGAGGTGGAAGCACCGCGGTAGTGAACGGCCGGTCCCGCAGTATGCTGAGCCGCATGCAGACGCCCCCCGAGCCGCCGACCCGCCTGGCCCTGACCTGGCGGGCCTGGGCGGTCAGCCTTGGCGCGACGGCGGTGGTTGCGGCGATCTTCGCCAAGGCGCTGCAGGACAACCTCGTCCGCCAGGGCCTGGCGGCCTCATGGACCACCGTCCTTCTCGCGACGGTGCCCGGGTGGACCGTGTGGGCCCTGGCCGCGCCACTGCTGGTCGCGATCAGCTACGCATGGCCGCTCGGCGGCCGCGGTGCGGCGCTGGCACTCCGGATCGCGGGCCACCTCGCCATCGGGATGCTCTGGGTGTTCGCGTCGACAGCGACGTCGGCAGTGCTCGGCGCGGCGATCACCGGGCGCATCGGCGCGATGGCCACGGGCGCCCTGCTGCCGACCGTGACGGGATTCTCCGTCGACCTCTTCCTCTACGTCGCCATTGCCGGCCTGGGATCGCTGCTCCGCTATCGTGGCGAGGCGGTCGAGTCGGCGGCCCGGGCCCAGGCGCTGGAGCTCGAACGCGCGGCCCTGACCGGCGAGCTGGCCCGGAGCGAGCTGCACGTGCTTCGCGCGCGCCTCCAGCCGCACTTCCTCTTCAACGCCCTCAACGCGGTCAGCGTGCTGGCGCGCAAGGGCGACAGCGCCGGCGCGGTCTCGATGATCGCGGGCCTGGGGGATCTCCTGCGCGCCGCCATCGACGGCCAGCAACGTGACCTGATTCCCCTCTCCGAGGAGGTCGCGCTGGCGGGCCGGTACCTGGAGATTCAGCGCATCCGGTTCGGGGACGTGCTCACCTGGGACGTCGACGTCACGGACGAGGCATCCGGGCTGGGCGTGCCCTGCCTGCTGCTGCAGCCCGTGGTCGAGAACGCGATCGTGCACGGCGTCGAGCGCGGAGCCAGCGGGCACGTGCGCCTCGAGGCCCGAGTGATCGGCGGGCGCCTCTGCATCGTCATCACCACCCGCGGCGCGACGCTGCCGGAGGGCTGGGCGCTCGAGCACGACGCGGGTGAGGGCCTGGCCCTCACGATCGAGCGTCTCCGCCGCCGCTATCCGGCCCGGCACGGCCTGACCGTGCAGGCGACGCGGGACGGCGTGGAGACACGCTTCGTGCTGCCCGCGGAACCGGTGACGGAGCCGACCACGACCGGAGACGTCGCGTGCGCGTCCTGATTGTGGACGACGAACCGCTCGCGCGCGAGAACCTGCGCCTCCTCCTGCAGGGGGTGCCAGGCGCAACCGTCGCCGGCGAGTGCCGGACGGGCCGTGAGGCGATCCAACTGGCGGCCCGGCTGTCGCCCGACGTCGTCTTCCTGGACATCCGGATGCCGCGACTCGACGGCTTCGAGGTCGTCGAACGCCTCGGGGGCGACCCGCCACCGCTCGTGGTGTTCGTCACGGCCTACGACGAGCATGCGGTCCGCGCGTTCGACGCGCCCGCCGTCGACTACCTGCTGAAGCCGTTCGACGATGCGCGGTTTGCCAGGGCCATCGTGCGCCTGCGCGAGCGGCTGGCGGCGCGAGCCGCCGGGGGCATGGCGCCGCTCACCGACGGCGTGTCGCCGGCCGCACGGTATGCCGAGCGGCTGGTGATTCGTGAAGTGGGGCGCATGCGTGTCGTGCGCGTGGCCGAGCTCGACTGGGTGGAGGCGGAGGGCGTCTATTGCCGGCTGCACGCCGGCGGTCGATCGGATCTCCTGCGCTCCTCGATGGACGCGCTGGAGGACGTGCTCGATCCCGTCCGGTTCGCCCGTGTCCACCGCTCGGCCATCGTCAACGTCACGCGTATCGCGGAGCTGGCGCCGGCGGGGCATGGTGACTACGTCATCCGGCTGACGACGGGCCAGGAGATCTCCCTGAGCCGGCGGCGCCGCCAGGTGCTCGACGCCTTGCTCGCGCGCTGATGCGGGCCGCGCGCCTGCCGGCGGCGCGGACTATACTGCGGCCATGACCGCTTCCGTGTCCGACCTGCTCGCCGGCTTCGACTGGGCCACCCCCTTCATCGCGGACGCCTGCGTGGCGCTCGGCCTGCCACCGCGGACGGCCGGGTCGGGGCTCCGTCCGATCGCGGAGGGGCAGCGTGTCGCCGGTCCCGCGCGCCCGGCGAAACATGCCGGGAGCGTCGACGTGTTCCTCGAGGCCATCCACGACGCGGCGCCCGGCGACGTGCTCGTCATCGAGAACGTCGGCCGGCTGGACGAAGGATGTATCGGCGACATGATTGCCGCCGAGGCGCTGGCGGCCGGCATGGCCGGCATCGTGGTCTGGGGCGCGCACCGTGACGGGCCCGCCATCCGCCGGATCGGCATCCCGGTGTGGTCACTCGGCACGTGCCCGGTCGGCCCCGTGGAGTTGCGCCAGCGATCCCCACACGCGCTCCAGGCCGCCTCCATCGGCAGCCACACCACCGTGACGCGCGACGACGTCATCTTCCTGGATGACGATGGCGCGATGGTGGTGGAGTCGAAGGAGGTGGTGCGGGTCGTGGACATGGCGCGGCAGCTGGCGGAGCGGGAGGCGGGGCAGGCGGCCAGGCTGGCGGCCGGGGAGCGGTTGTGGCAGCAGTTCGACGTCGAGGGCTACCTGGCCGCGCGCAAGGCCAGTCCCGATCTCACGTTCCGTGATCACATCCGCGCGCGGCGCGGGGCGATAGAGACGTAGCACGGAGGTGCCGCGCGGAGGTGCCACACGGTGGTGCCACACGAGGGTGCGGCACGGAGGTGCTGCACGGGGGTGCCACACGGTGGTGCGCACGGAGGTGCTGCACGGAGGTGCTGCACGGAGGTGCCGCACGGAGGTGCCACACGAGGGTGCGGCACGAGGGTGCGGCAGAAAAGGGGTCTGACCCCTTTTCTGCTCTCCCCGAATTCGTCACACCGTAATCCTCTACCGCACCCGACGCGTCTTGACGGCGACCCTATGTAGCATTACTACTATGCCGTGCGCCGCCTCTCCATCACCGCTGTTGCCGTGCTCCAGGCCATCCGGGACGGCGTCGAGTACGGGTTCGACATCATCGACCACACGGGGCTGCCCAGCGGCACCGTGTATCCGGCCCTGAGCCGCCTCGAACGCGACGGCTATCTCCGCTCGGCGTGGGAAGACGAGGAAGCAGCGCACGCCGAGGGCCGGCCCGCGAGGCGGTACTACCGCCTCACCTCGCCTGGGGTGCGGGCGCTCGACGAAGCGGCGGCGCACTACCGCTCACTGCTGCCGGCGCGGCCGGCGCGGTCGCAGGCATGACCACGACCGACCCCGCCCGCGTGCCGGTGTCGCTCGATCGGTACCTGCGTGCGGTGGCACGGCTCGTCCCTGGCGCGTGGCGCGCCGACTGGCTGCGCGAGTGGCGCGCCGAGGCGGCATGGCGTGCCGCCACGCACGGTCGCGACGCGATACTCGGCCGGCGCCTTGCCGGTGCGCTCATCCACGCGATCTGGCTCCGGTGCGAGCCCTGGAGGCACGGCATGTTGTGGCAGGACATCCGGCACGCGTGGCGCACGCTCGCGCACCGCCCGACGTTCACCGTGGTGACGGCGCTGACACTGGCCATCGGCATCGGCGCCAACGCGGCCATCTTCACGGTCGTGGACGCGGTGCTGCTGAGGCCGCTCCCGTATGCCCAGCCCGATCGGCTCGTGCAGCTCTGGGAGACGAACCCCGATCTGGGCTGGACGGAGGCCACCATCGCGCCCGCGAACCTCAAGGACTGGCAGGCGCAGGCCCGCTCGTTCGACGGATGGGCCGTCTACGTCGGCGAGCAGGGACGCGGCGCGGGCTCGAGCCTCGTCACGCTCGGCGACGGCTCGACGGCGGAGGTCCTGCGCGCGAGCCGTGTCTCGGCCGGGTTCTTCGACCTGCTTGGCGCCGCGCCGCAGCTCGGGCGGACGTTCCGTCCGGACGACGACCAGCCCGGCGAGCGCCGGGCGGTGGTGCTGAGCCACCGGCTGTGGCAGCAGCGATTCGGTGGGGCGGCGGACATCGTCGGCCGGCGCGTGGAGTTGAACGGCACGCCCGTCGAGGTGATCGGTGTGATGCCTGCGGCGTTCGTCTTCGACAACGCCGCCATCGACCTGTGGATGCCACTCGGTTTCGGTCCGCAGGACTGGAGCCGCCGGCTGGCTCACTACGTGCGGGCGATCGCGCGCCTGGCGCCTGGCGTGACCGTGACGGCGGCGCAGGCCGAGATGGACGTAATCGCGCGCGAGCTCGAGCAGGCCTATCCCGACACCAACACGCACATGGGTGTCGGCGTCGGGCCGCTGAAGAGCTGGTTCGTCGGGCCGGTGCGTCCGGTGCTGCTGGCCTTTGCCTCGGCGCTCGGCCTGGTGCTCCTGGTCGTGTGCGCGAACGTCGCCGGGCTCCTGCTGGCTCGCGGGCTCGAGCGGGGGCGCGAGATGGCGGTGCGCATGGCACTCGGCGCGAGCCGGGCCCGCCTGCTGCGGCAGCTCCTGGCCGAGAGCCTGCTCCTGTCGGTCCTCGGGTCGGCCGCGGGGCTCGCCCTGGCCGTCGGACTCGTGCGGGTGCTCGTGCTCGCGGCGCCGCCCGCGCTCCCGCGCCTTTCGGAGGTCGGCGTCGACTGGCGCGCGACGGCCTTCGTCGCCGCGCTCGCCGCCGCGACGACGGTGCTGGCCGGTCTCCTGCCCGCGCTCCGCAGCGCGCGAGACACCACGGCCGATGCCCTGCATGCCGGGACGCGCAGCACGTCGGCGGGCGCCTGGCAGGCGCGGCGGCTGCTCGTGATCGGCGAAGTCGCCGTCGCGGTCGTCCTGCTCGCGGCGGCGGCGCTCACGCTGCGCAGCCTCGACCGCCTGCTGGCGGTCGATCCCGGCTTCGAGCCGTCCGGTGCCCTCACGTTCCACGTTACGCTCGCGGGCGAGCGCTACGGAGACGACCGCGTGCGGTCGCGGTACTTCGACGCGCTCGAAGCGCGCCTTGCGGCGATTCCAGGCGTCGCGGTGGCCGGCGCCTCCACGCGCATGGCACTCGAGGGCTACCAGTGGACCGGCGATCTCGCGATCGAGCGCCAGCCCGGGGTCTGGGGGCGCGAGCTCCGGCACAAGGACGTCACCGACGGCTACTTCGAGGCGATCGGCGTGCCCCTCGTCGCCGGCCGGCCCTTCGGGCCACAGGACACGGCGACGTCGCCGCCCGTCTGCATCGTCAACCAGGCGCTCGTCGATCGGTACTTCGCGGGCGAAGACCCGGTCGGGCAACGCATTGCCTACGATCGGCCGGGCGCGGCCGACCAGCACTGGCTCACCATCGTCGGTGTGGTCGGCAACGAGAAGCAGGACGGCCTCGATGCTCCGGTGCAACCGGAGGCCTACGACTCGCACCGGCAATCGCCCGCGGGCCGGATGACGGTCGTCGTGCGCGCCGCCGGCGTGGATCCGACGGCCCTCACCGGCGCCGTACGCGACGCCCTCGCGGACATCGATCCGCTGGTGCCGGCGTACGACCTCGCGCCGCTCGAAGCGGTCGTGGCCGGGACGGTGGCGCCACGCCGCTTCTCGTCCGCGCTGATCGCCGGTTTCGCGGTCACGGCGCTGGCGCTGGCCGGCATCGGCCTGTTCGGGGTGATCTCGATGGGCGTGGCCCGGCGCACGCGTGAGATGGGGATCCGCATGGCCCTCGGCGCGACCCGTCGCGACGTCGGCCGGCTCATCGGGTTCGAGGCGGTGCGGCTGGTGCTGACCGGGTTGCTCATTGGGCTCGGTGCCGCCGTGGCGTTGCTCGACCTCGCGCGGGGGCTCTGGTTCGAGGTGGCGCCCACGGATCCGGCGGCGCTCTCGGCCGCGGTGGCCGTCCTGCTGGTGGCCGCCGGCCTCGCGGCGGTGGTTCCGCTTCGCCGGGCGGTCGGGACCGATCCTGCCGTGACGCTGCGGGCCGAATGACCACGATCTCCCGAATCGCGGCCGCCATCGTGCGTGGCGCGAGTGCAATCGTGCCCGAGGCCTGCCGCGCCGACTGGCGGCGCGAATGGCGCGCGGAGCTGGCGAGTGCGAGTCGCCACGCGGCTGACGTCCGGGCAGAGCTGCGACTCCTGGCGAGGAGCGTCGGCAGCATCGCCCACGCGCTCTGGCTCAGGTGGGACCACTGGAGGCTCGAGATGCTGGTGCAGGATCTACGTCACGCCGTCCGCGCCCTGGCTCGCCGCCCGGGCTTCGCCCTCGTCACGATCCTCACGCTGGCCCTCGGCATCGGGGCGAACGCGGCCATCTTCAGCGCCGCATACACGGTGCTGGCGCGTCCGCTCCCGTACCCCGAGCCGGACCGCCTGGTTCGCGTCTACACCACGCCGACCAGCAACCCCGATCGCGTCGGTGGGACGCTGTCACCGCCCGACTTCACCGACTACCGGGCCGAGAACCGCACGCTCGCCGAGCTCGGCGCCTACTACAGCACCTCTGTGCCTCTCACGGGAGACGGGGAGCCCACCCAGATTCCCGCGGCGTACGTGACCGGCGGCTTCTTCCCGACGATGGGCGTGCGGAGTGCGCTCGGGCGCACGATCGGGCCGGACGACGATGCGGTCGGCGGGGGGGCGATTGCCGTGCTGTCGCACGGCTTGTGGCAACGCCGGTTCGGCGGACGTGAGGACGTGGTGGGCCGGCGGATCCTGCTGGACGGCATCAGCCGCGAAGTCGTCGGCGTGATGCCCGACGGGTTCGGCTATCCGCTCGAGGCGGAGGTCTGGTTGCCCTTGCGTTTCGACGCGGACGACCTGGCGACACAGCGCGGCGCACATTACCTGAGCGTCGTGGGTCGTGTCGATGCGGGGCAGACGCCTGCTGCCGCGCGCGCGGACCTGCGCGGCATCGCATCGCGACTCGCCGTGGCGTACCCGAGCCAGGACCGCGACCAGACCGTGTCGGTGCACGGCCTGCGCGACGCCCTCGTGGGGCGCGTGCGTCCCGCCATGCTGGTGCTCGTCGGGGCGGTCGGGTTCGTGCTGCTGATCGTGTGCGTGAACGTCGCTGGCCTGGTGCTGACACGCGCCGTCGGCCGGAGCCGTGAGCTGGCGATTCGCGCGGCCGTCGGCGCCGACCGCCCACGCCTGTTGCGGAGCCTGCTGGTCGAGAGCGCGGTGCTCGCCGCGGCCGGCGGAACCGCGGGCCTGTTGCTGGCCGTCTGGGGAACGGCCCTCATCGCCCGCGCGAACGCCGACGCCAACCTCGGTGTGCCGCTGCTCGACCAGGCCCATGTCGACGGAACGGTCCTGCTGTTCACCGCCCTGCTGTCGCTGGCCGTGGCGGTGCTGTTCGGCGCGGTGCCCGCCTGGCAGGCATCGCGTGTCGGCGACGTGGTCAGCCGCCTGCGCGAGGAGGGCGGCGGGGCGACGGGCAACCGCGGCCGGCAGCGGGCGCGCGGCGGGCTCATCGTGCTGGAAACCGCGTTGGCGGTCGTCCTGCTCGTCGGCGCGGGGCTGCTGGCGCGGTCGTTCGCCCGCCTCGCCGCGGTCGACACCGGGGTCGACCCGCGCGGTGTGCAGACGTTCACGTTCTCGCTGCCCGACTCCCGCTACCCCGAGCCGCGCCAGCGTGCCGCGTTCGTGGAATCGCTGCTGACGCGCCTGCGCCAGCGTCCCGGCGTGGAGGCCGTCGGTGGCACGATCGGCCTGCCGCTGACGAGCTACAGCTATTACTTCTCGACGTCCATCGTCGACGGCCAGCGCCTCCCGGACGAGGAGCAGGACCGCCTGAGCGTGCAACTCCGCGTGGTCACCCCGGGGTACTTCGAGGCCGTCGGGATGCGGCTGCTCCGGGGGCGCGGCTTTACCGATGCCGACCGGCTGAACACCTCGCAGGTGATGGTGGTCAGCGAGGCGGCGGCGCGGCTGCTGTGGCCCGGTGACGTGCCGCTGGGACACGAGCTGCG
This sequence comes from Vicinamibacterales bacterium, assembly GCA_050246635.1. Lineage (GTDB taxonomy): Bacteria > Acidobacteriota > Vicinamibacteria > Vicinamibacterales > UBA2999 > JBFWVR01. Next base: position 169,295 of record JBFWVR010000002.1, on the reverse strand, counting down.
ACTGGGCACGCGACTCGGCCTCGGCGGCGACCGGGTCGGCGGGCAGGTCGTGGGTGTCGTGAACGACGTGCTGGACGACGGGCCCGCGAGCGAACCGGAGCCGACGGTCTATCTCGCGCACGCGCAGTACCCGATGGACGGGCTGACCATGGCCATCCGGACGGCGGGTGAACCGTCCGCCGTGATTCCGCCGGCGCGCGAGATCCTGGCGTCGCTCGACCCCGACCTGCCGCTCTTCGAGGTCCGGTCGCTGGCGCAGGTGGCCAGCGGCGCCACGGCGCAACCGCGCCTGTTGATGTTGGTCCTCGCGGTCTTCGCCGGCACGGCGGTGCTCCTCGCGGCCATCGGCCTCTACGGGGTGCTCGCGCACGCCGTCGCGGCGCGCACGCGGGAGATCGGCATCCGCATCGCCCTCGGCGCGCGGCGCGGCGACGTGGTCGCGATGATCGTGGGGCAGGCGGGCCGCCTGGCAGTGGCGGGGGTGGCGCTCGGGGCGCTGGCGGCGGTCTTCGCGACGCGACTGCTGTCGAGCCTGCTGTACGGCGTGGAGCACACCGACCTGGTGACCTACGCTGCGGTCACGGGCGGGCTCACGCTCGTGGCGCTCGGCGCCAGCTGGCTCCCCGCCCGGCGGGCCGCCCGCATCGATCCCGCGACGACACTTCGTACGGATCAGCTGTAAGCGTCCCGGGGCTCGATCTCGTCCAACCGGAGGAGGAGACTGTCCCCATGCTGCTGCAGGACCTTCGCCACGGCCTCCGCCTGCTCATCCGCCGGCCCGCTTTTGCCGTCGTCGCGGTCGTGACGCTTGCGCTGGGGATTGGCGCCAACACGGCCATCTTCGCGGTCGTGGATCGTGCGCTGCTGAGGCCGCTGCGGGTCCCGGAGCCCGACCGGCTCGTGGCCGTCTGGGAGACCTCGCCGAACATCCCGCTGCCGATCATGTATGCCTCGCCGCCGAACCTCGCGGAGTGGCGGGCACGGGCCCGGTCGTTCGAGGCGCTCGGCGGCTTCTCCCGACGGAGCCTCACGGTCGGGGGGACCGATCCCGAGCAGGTGCCTGGCGCCTGGGTGACCGCGGGGCTGCTGGAGGCGCTGGGCGTCCAGCCGCGCCTGGGCCGGCTCTTCCGGCCCGAGGAGGATCGCGCCAACGCGCCGGCCGTCGCGCTGCTCAGCGATGGCTTGTGGCGCCGGCGCTTCGCCGCCGACCCCGCCGTGCTCGGCACCACCGTGGCCATCGACGGCCGGCCCACGACCATCGTCGGCGTGATGCCGCCCGGGTTCGAGTGCCCGCCGCCGATCACGCTCAACGGCCCGCCGCCCGCCGAACGCGCCGAACTCTGGATTCCGCACGGCACCGATCTCGAAGCAGGGCAACGAGGGGCCCATTACCTCGGCGTCGTCGGCCGCCTGCGGCCCGGCGTGACAGTGGAGGCCGCCGCGCGGGAGGTGGATGCCATCCAGGCCCAGATCGAACAGGAGCACCCGGATTACCGGGACTGGCGGGCCGTGGTCCACCCCCTCACCGAGGAGGTGACGGCGGCGAGCCGTCGTTCGATGCTGCTGCTGTCGCTGGCCGTTGGCTTCATGTTGCTGCTGGCGTCGGCAAATGTGGCCAACCTGCTCCTCGCGCGCGGTGTCGGGCGGCGCCGGGAGTTCGCGGTGCGGACGGCACTCGGCGCGAGCCGTGCACGCCTGGCCCGCCAGGTCATCGTCGAGTCGCTGGCCCTGGCGATCACCGGAGGCGCGGCGGGCGTGCTCCTTGCCGCTGCGCTCGTCCGGATCATCGCCCGGTTCGGGCCCGCGACGGTGCCGGGCCTGCGCGAGGTGGCCCTCGATCCGCGGGCCCTGGCATTTGCCGTCGTCGTGTCGATGGCCGCCGCCATTCTGGCCGGACTCGCGCCAGCGCTTCGCGTGGTGCGCGCCGGCCTCCGCGACTGGCTCAACGAGCGCGGCGCGGCCCCGGGCAGCGGTGGCCTGCGCCTGCAGCAGGGGCTGGTGGTCGGGCAGGTGGCGCTGGCGATGGGCCTGCTGGTGACGGCCGGCCTGCTCGTCGAGAGCTTCCGCGCGCTGCGTGGGGTGGATCCGGGTTTCCAGCCGGACCATGTCGTCACCGGGCGCGTGAACCTTCCGGCCGCGCGTTATGTCGATGGCGCGGCGCGCACCCAGTTCCTCGAGCGGTTGCTCACCGACGCGCGCCGGTTGCCGGGCCTGTCGGCCGTCGGCGCCAGCGAGGCGATCCCGCTGGCCGACAACCGGCAGGGCACTGAGTTCTGGCGCGACGACCGGCCCGCGCCAGACGCCGAGGCGCGGCCGCACAGCAACGTCGCGTGGATCACGGAGGGCTACTTCGACGCGCTGGGCATGCCTGTCCTGGCGGGCCGCGGCATCGAGGCCCGCGACGTGGCCGGCTCGCCGCGCGTGCTGGTCGTCAACCGCCGGCTGGCCACGATGATCTTCGGCGACGAGGATCCGCTGGGACGGCCCGTGCGTATCGGCAACGCCAGCGGCGTCTTCGAGGTGGTCGGGGTCGTGGGCGACGACCGGCACTCGGGACTCGACGTCGAGCCCACGCCGACCTTCTTCGTCAGCCTCCGGCAGGTGCCGGCCTTCCGGGAGATTGCCCTGGTGGCGCGGGCGGAAGAAGCCCCGGAAGCGGCGCTTGGCGCGCTGGGGGGCACGATTCGGCGGCTGGATCCGGCGCTGCCGTTCTTCGACACACGGAGCATGGCCAGTGTCGTGGACGAGAGCATGGCGACGCCGCGGTCGCTGGCCTGGCTGCTGTCGGGGCTCGCCTCGTCCGGCCTGCTGCTCGCGGCCATCGGGGTGTTCGGTGTGCTGAGCCACGCGGTGAGCCAGCGAACGCAGGAGATCGGCGTGCGCATGGCCATCGGCGCCAGCCCGGCACAGGTGCTCGGGATGGTCGTGGGGCAGGGCATGCTGCAGGTGGGCGTCGGCATTCTCGTGGGGCTGGCCCTCGCCGCGGCGACGGGACGCCTGCTCTCGGGCCTGCTCTTCGGCGTGAGCGCGGCCGACCCGATGCCCTATGTGGTGGTGGCGCTGCTCCTCGTGGCCGCGGGAGCCATCGCCTGCCTCGTCCCCGCCCGCCGCGCGATGCGCGTCGACCCCGCAGTGGCACTGCGCGCAGACTGACACGTCCCGCACCGCCGTGCCGCACCCCCGTGCCGCACCTGCGTGCCGCACCCCCGCGCCGCACCCTCGTGCCGCACCTCCGTGCCGCACCTCCGTGCCGCACCCCCGTGCCGCACCCCCGCGCCGCACCCTCGTGCCGCACCTCCGTGCCGCACCTTCGTGCCGCACCCCCGTGCCGCACCTCCGTGCCGCACCCCCGTGCCGCACCTGCGTGCCGCACCCTCGTGCAGCACCTCCGGCGTATACAATCAGACCGTGCACCGCCAATATCTCCACACCGGCGATCGGACGATTGCGTATCTCGACACCGCGCCGGCGGAGGCGTCCCTGCCGGTGCTCGTGCTGCTGCACGCCTTTCCGCTCTCGGCGGCGATGTTCGAGCCCCAGCTCAAGCAGCCGCCCGCCGGTTGGCGGGTGCTCGCGCCCGATCTCGCCGGGTTCGGCGGTTCCTCGGATATCGAGGAGACCGATCGTGGCGCCGAGATCGACGACTACGCGCGTGACGTGGTCACGTTGCTCACGGAGCTCGGCGTCCCGGGGGCCGTGGTCGGCGGGGTCTCGATGGGCGGGTATGTCACCTTCGCGGTGCTGCGGCGCGCGCCCGAGCTCGTCCGTGGGGTGGTCCTCGTGGACACGCGTGCGACGGCCGATTCGCCCGAAGGCCGGGCGAACCGGCGGTCGATGCTGGCGCAGGTGGACCGTGAAGGCGTTGGCGCCGTCGGCCGCGACATGATGCCGAAGCTCCTCGGCGCGACCACCCGCGAGGCCGGGGCCCTCGAGCCCACCGTGCGGCGCATCATCATCCAGCAGTCGCCCGAGGCGGTGCGTGGGGCCATCCGGCGCATGATGGACCGCCCGGACTCGTCTCGCGAGCTCGGCACCCTGGCGGTGCCCCTGCTGATCGTGGTCGGGGCCGAGGACACCCTCACGCCGGTATCCGATGCCGAGGCGATGGCGGCGCAGGCGCCCGGGGCCGAGCTGGCGGTCATCCCGGCGGCGGGGCACCTGTCGAGCCTCGAGCAGCCGCAGGCGTTCGGCGAGCGGCTCTCGGCCTTTCTCTCTCGTTTATAGTGGCGGGATGCGACTCGCCTTCCTGATGGCGCTGCTCGTCGCCGCCGCGCCGCTGGCCCGCCAGCCGGAGGCGCCGGGGGTCGACCCGCTGCACAGGCCCTTCGACCAGATCCTGGACGTCAACGTGCGCGACGGGCTGGTGTACTACCACGCATTACGGCAGCAGCGCGGCGCGCTCGACCGCTATGTGGCCGCGCTCGGCGCCGTCTCGAAGGCCACGCTCGACGGGTGGTCGCGGGAGCGGCAGATGGCGTACTGGATGAACGCCTACGACGCGTTCGTCCTGCGCACGGTGATCGACCACTACCCGATCCGTGGCCGGTCCCCGGCCTACCCGCCCAACAGCATCCGCCAGATTCCCGGCGCCTTCGAGACACGCACCTTCCGCACCGCGGCAGGCCCGCTCACGCTGGACCAGATCGAGACCGGCCCGCTCGCGGCCTTCGGCGATCCGCGCGTGTTCCTCGGGCTGGGCCGTGGGGCTCTCGGCGGTGGCCGGCTCCGGAGCGAGGCCTACACGGCGGCGCGGCTGGAGGATCAGCTGGCCGGTGTTGCGGCCGAGACCGTCACGCGCCGCGAGCTCGTCTATGTGGACGAGGCGGACGACCAACTGAGCGTCTGCCCGATCTTCTCGTGGCGCGCCGACGCGTTCAGCCAGGCCCTGGCCGGGGAGGCGCCGGCCCGATTCGCCGGCCGAAGCCCCCTCGAGCGCGCGGTGATCGCCATCATCGAACCGCACCTCGTGAACACCGAGGCCGAGTTCCTCCAGAAGAACGACTTCCGCATGACGTTCCACGAGTTCGACTGGCGTCTCAACGACCTCACGGGGCGTTGAGACTTGGTGATCTCGTGATCTGGTGATCTCGTGATCTGATCTTGGAATCGGGCGATCTGGGAACTATCTGCTGATCGACCTGTTGATCTGGTGAGCGGGCGGCTCGGCCCCGCCAATCTCCCCGACGCTCCGGGTCTGCCGTGTCCCCCGGATCCCCCGTTGTGTTCCGTGTTCTTTTCCTCGCGTGATCGGACGACTCACATGAATCTCGAACTGACTGGCAAGGTGGCGATCGTGACCGGCGCGAGCCGTGGGCTTGGGTTCGCGACCGCGCGGGCGCTCGTGGCCGAGGGGTGCCACGTCGTGGTGTGCGCGCGTGGCGAGGCACGGCTGCAGGCGGCCGCGAACGAGCTTGCCGCCGCCGCGGGCGGCGCAGAGGTGCATCCGGTCGTCGCGGACGTCTCGACCGAGGCCGGGGTGCGCGCGCTGGTCGAGGGCGCGGTCGCGCGGTTCGGCGGCCTTGACGTGCTGGTCAACAACGTCGGCCTCGGCAAGGGCGGGGCGCTCGAGCAGACGACCGACGCCGAGTGGCAGCAGGCCTTCGACCAGACCCTGTACCCGACGATCCGCGCCTCGCGGCTGGCGGTGCCGTACATGCGGAGCCGCGGCGGCGGCGTGATCGTGATCGTGTCGTCGATCTTCGGCCGGGAGGCCGGCGGCCGCATGACCTACAACGCCGTGAAGGCGGCCGAGATCAGCCTCACCAAGTCGCTGGGCCACCAGCTCGCGCCCGACAACATCCGTGTCGTTGGCATCGCGCCCGGGTCGATCCTGTTCGAGGGCGGATCCTGGCACCAGCGGCAGCAGGCCGACCCCGAGGGCATCGCGGACTTCGTCCGCCGCGAGCTGCCCTTCGGCCGCTTCGGCAAGCCGGAGGAAGTCGGCGACGTCGTCGCCTTCCTCGCCTCACCGCGCGCCAGCTGGATTGCCGCGACCACGGTGGTCGTCGATGGGGGGCAAACGCGCGGGTTCTAACGGGACGAATAGAGAATCACGAATCGAGAATACAGAAAGGAATTCGGGAATTCTTAATTCGCGAACCTTCCTTTCTTGATTCGCAATTCTCGATTCTTTATTCCCGTGAATAGAACCACCAATAGACCGGGAGTCCGAGCAGCACGACGGCGAAGACGCCGGAGGTGCGCCAGGGGTCGGTGATGAGGGCGTTGCCGAGCAGGCCGCAGGCCGCGAGGATGAAGATCGCGGGGACGAAGGGGTAGCCGATCACCTTGTAGGGGCGTGGCAGGTCGGGGCGGGTCACGCGCAGGCGGTACAGGGCCGCGACACTCAGCGCATAGAACGGCCACATCGCCAGGACGAACGTGTCGGTCAGCTCCTCGAACGACTGCGTCAGCACCATCGCCGTGCCCAGCAGCCCCGTCAGCACGATCGCCACCCACGGCGTGCCCCAGCGCCCGTGCACGCGGGCGATGGGCGCGAACAGCATGCGGTCGTCGGCCATCGCGAAGAAGATCCGCGGCGACGTCAGCATCGACCCCATCAGCGAGCCGAACGTCGAGATCATCACCACCACGGCAATCGTCGCGACACCGACACCGCCGAAGATCGCGCCCAGGGTGTCCGCCGCCACCTGGTTCGACGTCTGCATCGCCGCGATCGGGCTGACGTAGAGATAGGCCAGGTTCGAGAGCAGGTAGATCGTGATGATGGCAATCGTGCCGAGCAGGATGGCCCGCGGCAGGGTCCGCTGGGGGTTGGTGACCTCACCGCTGGCAAACGACAGGTCGGCGAAGCCGTCGTAGGCCCACATCACCGACACGAGCGCCAGGCCGAAGAGCCCGGGCTCGACGCCGGCGCCCGTGGCGCCGAAGTGCGTCCACGAGGCGCCGTGCCCGGCGCCGAGCAGCAGCGCGGCGGCCACCATCACGGCCAGGGCGCCGAACTTCGTGACCGTCGACAGCCCGGTGAACAGCGCACCCACCTGCACCCCACGCACGTTGGCGGCTGTCGCGAAGAGGATCGCACCCGCGGCAAGCCCGTTCGACAGGCCTGGCTGGATTGACGGATCGATCCCGAACGACCGCATCGCGTACTCGCCGAAGACCGTCGCAATCCCCGCGAGCGCGGCCGCGCGGATCAGGACGAGCTGGGCCCACCCGAACAGGAACGCGAAGGGGCGCCCCCAGCCCTCCCGCAGGTAGACGTACAGCCCGCCGGTCTCGGGCAGCGCGGCCGACAGCTCCGCGAAGGCAAGCGCGCCGCAGAGCACGATGAGGCCGCCGATCACCCAGACGGCCAGCATGGCCGTGGGCTCCGGGACGCGGGAGGCGATGACCGCGGGGGTGCGGAAGATGCCGCCGCCGATGGTGATGCCGATGACGATGCCGACCGAGCTCCACAGGCCGAGACGGCGCGCGAGGGTGGTCATGTCCCGGAAATATAATTGATTGGTGCCCCACCGTGCGGGTCTCGTCGGGCAGACCCTCCTCCAGTACCGCATCCTCGAGCCGCTGGGCCATGGCGGCATGGGCGAGGTGTACCTCGCCGAGGACATGCGCCTTGGCCGGCGCACCGCGCTCAAGTTCCTGACGGGCTCGGCGGTCAGCGACCCCGAGGCGCGGGCCCGGCTGGCGCGCGAGGCGCGCGCCGCGGCCGTCCTGCGGTCCCCGCACGTGGCGGTCACCTACGACCTCATCGAGCAGGACGACGCCCTGTTCATTGCGATGGAGTACGTCGAGGGCGAGCTCCTCTCGACCCGCATCGCCCGCGGGCCGCTCGCGGTCGGCGATGCCCTCGACATCGCGATGCAGGTGGCCGACGCGCTGGACGAGGCCCATGGCCACGGCATCATCCACCGGGACATCAAGAGCGCCAACCTCATGCTGACGCCGCGGCAGCTCGTGAAGGTGCTCGACTTCGGCCTCGCCAAGTTCGCCGCCGGCGCCGACCACCTCCACACGATGGCCGGGAGCGCGACGATGGCGGGATCGGTGATCGGGACCGTGCACTACATGGCGCCCGAGCAGCTGCTGGGCAGCGCCGTGGATCACCGGGTCGACCTGTTTGCGCTGGGGGTCGTGCTCTACGAGATGCTCGCGGCGCGCCTGCCGTTCCCCGGCACGACCCTGCCGGAGATCGTCGATCGGGTGCTGAACCACGAGCCGGAGGCGATTGCCCGCTACAACTACGCCGTGCCGGCGGACGTGGAGGCGACGCTGCGCAAGTCGCTCGAGAAGAACCCCGCGTTCCGGTACCAGTCCGCGCGCGAGCTCTACGTCGACCTCGCGAATGCCCGCCGGCGCCTCACCGGCGACGGCTCGTCACGCGCCTCGATGACCTGGCGCGGCCCGATCGACTTCACGGACCCGGCCGCGGGCCTGCCCGTGGCGCCGCCGCCCGCGCCGGCACGGTCCGGGCCACGGTCGCTGGCGGTGTTGAGCTTCGCCAACATCACGGGCGACCCGGCGGACGACTGGATCGGCCAGGGCGTGGCCGAGTCGCTGACCGCCGACCTCTCGCACGTGGCGGGCCTCACGGTGATGCCACGCGAGCAGATCTTCGACCAGCTCCGCACGTTCTCGTCCGTCGGCCATGCGCTCGACGAGCGCCAGGCCATCGACCTCGGGCGCCGACTCGGGGCCTGGTGGGTGCTCACCGGGGGCTACCAGCACCTCGGCCCTCGCGTACGCTTCACCGCGAACGTCATCGAGGTGCAGACGGGCAGCCTCGCCACGACCGTGAAGCTCGACGGCACCGTGGAGGCCCTCTTCGACCTGCAGGACGCGCTCGTCCAGCAGGTGGCGCGCGGGCTGGATCCGGGCATCGATTCCGGTGTCATCGAGGCGGCGGCCGCCGTCTCGATCGAGCCGGCGTCGCTCGAGGCCTATGAGGCCTTCTCCCGCGGCATGCTGAACCTGCGGCTGGCGGGGCGCGAGTCGTTCGAGCGGGCCATCGCGCTCTTCGAGCACGCGATCGCGCTGGCCCCCGACTACCCCGACGCCATCGCGGGTCTCGGCGCCGCCTACCAGCTCAAGGCGACGTTCATGGCGCTGCCCGACCTGAACCGCAAGGCCATCGAGCTGTTGAAACGGGCCGTGGCGCTGAACCCCTCGCTGGTGGACGCGCGCATCCGGCTGGGCATGGGCCTGCTGGCCGAGGGGACGACCGCCGAGGCCATCGCGCTGCTCGAGGCCGTGGTCGCCGAGCAGCCCGGCAACGCACAGGCCCGCCAGACGCTGGGACGGGCCTACTGGGTCTCGGAGGGCCGCGTCGACGAGGCCATTCGCGAGCTCGAGCAGGCGGTGCGCCTCAACGCCGAGTCGGGCTACGCGTACCTGCAGCTGGCCTTCCTCGACGCGATGAGCGGCCGGTTGGACGAGGCCGAACGCGCCGCGCGCGCGGCCATCGTGCTCCAGGAACAGGCGATGTCGGGTACCCAGGGCGTGCTCGTCGTCGGCGCGCACTCCCGCCTCGGGTACGTCCACTACCTGCGGGGATGGCACGACGAGGCCATCGCCGAATACCGGCGCGAGATGGACTTCCTGTCGGCCAGCGACCACGTGCTGCGTGAGCGCACGCTCATCGAGCTCAACGCGAAGATGGGCGCCGCCTATCTCGCCAAGGGGGACGGGGCGATGGCGGACGAGCACTTCGCGCGGGCCCTGTCGTCCTTCAACGCGCGGCTCGCGGCCGGGGCGGACGACGGCGCGACGCGCTACTACGTCGCGAGCATCTTCGCGTTGCGTGGCGACGCGGCGCACGCGCGCACGCACCTCCAGCGGCCGCTGGCGGAGCAGCCCCGCATGACGCGCTGGCGCGTGGCGCGCGACCACGACTTCGACGCCGTGCGCGACGCGCTGTCGCTGGCGGACGCCTGAGGACCGCTCTGGTTTCGCCGTCCTTCGCCTTTCGCCAGGTGATCGTGTAGCATTGCACAGGATTGCCCATGGCGGCTGATTCCCTGTCCAACCTGCCCGCCCTCCACCCCCGCGAGCGGAAGGAAGTCGCGCTCAAGGGCGCGCTCGAGCACCTGGCCCCCGGCCCCTGGCTCGACCGCCCCGACACGCCCGACGGCGTGGTGACGGCCGTGCGCCGCCTGCCGCCGGTGGAGGCGTCGCTCGCGCCATTTCCGGACGCCCTCGATCCCCGCCTGCGTGGGGCGCTCGAGCGCCGTGGGCTGACGCAGCTCTACTGCCACCAGGCCGAGTCCTACGCGGCGGTGGCGGCCGGCCAGAACGTGGTGGTCACCACGCCGACCGCCTCGGGCAAGACGCTCTGCTACAACCTGCCGGTCCTCGACGAGGTGCTCAAGTCGCCCGAGACGCGGGCGCTGTACCTGTTCCCGACCAAGGCGCTCGCGCAGGACCAGATGGCGGAGCTGCACGAGCTGGCCGGCGTGCTCGGGGAGCTGGGCGGCGGCGAGATTGGGGTCCACACCTACGACGGCGACACGCCGCAGGACGCGCGGCGGGCGATCCGCACGCGCGCGCACGTGGTGCTGAGCAACCCCGACATGCTCCACTCGGGCATCCTGCCGCACCACCCGCGCTGGGCGAAGCTGTTCGAGAACCTGCGCTACGTCGTGATCGACGAGCTGCATGCCTACCGGGGCGTGTTCGGCAGCCACCTGTGCAACGTGTTGCGCCGCCTCGACCGCATCTGCCGGCACTACGGGTCGTCACCGCAGTTCATCTGCTCGTCGGCGACCATCGCCAATCCCGGTGAGCTGGCCGAGCGCCTCGCGGAACGGCCGTTCGTGCACGTCGAGAAGAGTGGCGCGCCGCGGGGCGAGAAGTTCTTCGTCTTCGTGAACCCGCCGGTCGTCAACCGCGAGCTCGGCATCCGCCGCTCGTACCTCGCGGAGACCCGGCGCGTGGCCGGCGAGTTCCTGCGCAAGGGGCTGCAGCTCATCGTGTTCGCGCAGAGCCGGCTCGCCACGGAGATCCTGACGACGTACCTCAAGGAGGATTTCGAGGACGTGCCGGGCATGCCGGAGCTGATTCGCGGCTACCGCGGCGGGTACCTGCCGCTGCGGCGGCGCGAGATCGAACGGGGCCTGCGCGAGGGCCTCGTGCGGGGCGTGGTCTCGACCAACGCCCTCGAGCTCGGCATCGACATCGGCGCGCTCGACGTGGCGGTCATGGCGGGGTATCCGGGCACGATTGCCGCGACCTGGCAGCGCGCCGGCCGCGCGGGCCGCCGCGCCGCCCGCTCGGCGGCGGTGATGGTCGCCTCCAGCGCGCCCGTCGACCAGTTCGTCGTCCGGCACCCGGCTTACTTCTTCGACGCCTCGCCCGAGCACGCGCTCGTCAACCCCGACAACCTGCACATCCTGGTGGACCACGTGAAGTGCGCGGCCTTCGAGCTGCCGTTCACCACGCGCGACACCTTTGGCGGGGTCGACGTGCAGGAAGTGCTCGGGATCCTGGAGGAGGCGGGCCTCGTGCACCGCTCCGGTCCCGGGCCGGACGAGCAGGGCGACGAGCCGGGGCAGTGGCACTGGACGAACGAGTCCTACCCGGCCGATGCGGTGAGCCTGCGGTCGATCTCGTCGGACAACTTCGTCGTCGTGGACATCACGGACGGATCGCGGGTGATCGGCGAGACCGACTTCACCAGCGGGCCGTCGACCCTGCACCCGAAGGCGATCTACATCGTCGAGGGCCGGCTGTTCCAGGTCGAGCGGCTCGACTTCGAGGGGCGCAAGGCCTACGTGCGGGCGGTGGACTGCGACTACTACACCGACGCCATCGACTACACCAAGGTCACCATCCTCGACCGCTTCGGCGCCGACGCCGAGGCGATCGCCCTGCACGGCGAGGTGCACGTCGTCTCGCGGGTGGTCGGCTTCAAGAAGATCCGCTTCTACACCAGCGAGAACGTCGGCTCGGGCGACCTCGACATGCCCGAGCAGCAGATGCACACGACGTCCTACTGGCTCGAGATCCCGCGCGCGGTGATGGAGGCGCTGCCGTACGCCGCCGACGATCGCCGCGACGGTGTCTTCGGCCTGGCGTTCGCGATGAAGCAGGTGGCGACCCTCCTGCTGATGTGCGACCAGCACGACGTGGGGCTCTCGATCAACGCGGGGGAGGAGGACGGCGGGGCGGACACGCCACGCATCTTCATCTACGACGCCTACCCCGGCGGCATCGGCTTCAGCGAGCCGCTCTTCGGCATGCACGCGGAGCTCGTCGAGCGCACGCGCGCCCTGATCCTCGGCTGCGACTGCGAGAACGGCTGCCCGACCTGCGTGGGCCCGGTGGGGCAGACCGGGCCCCTCGCGAAGACCGTGGCCCTGGGCATCCTCGACCACCTGGGCCGCCGCTCCGAGCCGCTGCCCGTGCGCGTCCCGCCGGACGACGTGCCCTTCTGAAGCCCATGGCGTCGTCCCTGAGCGATCGGCTGCGGCAGGTGGTCGGCGCGGTGCCGGCCGTCGCGCCCGACGCGCGGGAGCCGGCCGCGCCCCCGGCCGTGCCGGCGGCGCCGCCCGCGGAGCGGCTGGCCGGCGCGGCGGAGCGCCTCGGTGGCCGCGTGCACGAGCGGCGCGAAGGCGCCGTGATCGTCGTGGACCGCGACTATCCCGCCGACACGCACCACGGGCGGGAGCCGATCGCACGCACGCTCGAGGCGCTCTCGGAGGAGCTCGACGCGCTCGGGGTGTTCGCGCGGGTGTGGCCCGGCGCGGCCGGCCTGGCCGACCTCGGCCCGGCCTGTCCACCAGCCTTCTGCTTCTTCGATCTCGAGACGACGGGGCTGGCGGGTGGCGCCGGCACGCAGGCGTTCCTCGTGGGGTGTGCCGTTGTCGACGGCGACGGCATCCACGTGCGCCAGTTCCTGCTGCCCGGGTTCGAGCACGAGCGCGCCCTCCTGGCGGAGGTGAGCGAGTGGTCCGGCTGCTGGAACACGCTCGTCACGTTCAACGGCCGCACGTTCGACGTGCCGCTGATCGAGACGCGGTACCTGTTCCACCGTCTGGCGTTCACGCTCGGCGATCGGCCGCACCTCGACATGCTGCACGCGGCGCGACGCCTGTGGCGGCAGCGTCCGTCGGTGCTCGGGCCGTTCGGCGGGCCACGCACCGACGAGGAGAGCTGCAAGCTGACCGTGCTGGAGAAGTACCTGGCAGGCGTGCATCGAGTCGGTGACGTGCCCGGCTTCGAGATCCCGTCGCGGTACTTCCAGTTCGTGCGGGACGGCGACGCACGGCCGCTCGAGGCCGTGCTCGAGCACAACCGGCTGGATCTCGTGTCACTCGCGGTGCTGACGGCCCGCGCGCTCCGGCTGGTGAGCCGTGGCGCGTCCGCCGGACCCGACCCGATGGAGTGCCTGGGGCTCGGGCGGCTGTACGAGCGGGCGGGCCGGTCCGAGGATGCCGAGGCCTGCTTCGCGCACGCGGCCCGCCTGGCGCGTCACCTCGGCCGCGGACACGCGACGACCGCCGGCGACGCGCTCCGGCGGCTCGCTGTGGTGCGACGACGCGCCGGACGCCTGGCCGCCGCGACCGAGGCGTGGCAGGAGATCATGAGCCTGCCCGGGTGTCCCTCGGCCTTCCGGCGCGAGGCGCGCGAGGCCCTGGCGATTCACCACGAGCACCGATCGAAGGACCTGGAAGAGGCGCGGCGCCTGGTGCTGGACGTCCTGGCGGACGGCGCCGCGGGTGCGGCACGCGAGGCGGCGGCCTACCGGCTGGAGCGGATCGAGCGGAAACTCTCCGTACGCTCGAAGGGCGGCCTGATGGCCGCCCTCGAGGATGACGAGACGCCAGCCGAAGCCGGCGGTTAGGAGGCGGTGGCCTTCCCGGCCTTCTTCGCCTTGGCGGCCTTGTTGGCCTTCTCCGTTTCCTTGCGCTTCTCGACCGACTGGGCGCCGTACTTCTTGGTGAAGCGCTCGACGCGGCCCTCGGTGTCGATCAGCTTCTGCCGGCCCGTGAAGAACGGGTGGCACTCGGAGCAAATCTCGAGGTGCAGGTCCTTCTGGGTGGACCCCGTCGTCCAGCTGGCGCCGCAGGCGCAGTGGACCGTGACCTGCTGGTATTCGGGATGGATATCTGGCTTCACGTTCACTCCTAAGCCGGATCCGGGCGTCAGTGCCACTTTCCGGCGTGGACGGCAAGCAGTCAGTATACCACGGTGAGGCCGCCCAAGGCCCATGCCATGACCGTAAGTTACTTCAAATCAACGGTTTGATGGTCCCCGTCGTCGGGGGATTTCGACGCGGCCGCCTGCCGTCCGGCCCGCCACAGGCGCCAGGCATCGTAGAGCCACGTGCCCCCCATCCAGAGCAGCAGGACGCCAATCGGCCACGCCAGCCCCTTCGGCCACTTGATGGCGATGCCGCCGAGCGCCAGCGTGAGCAGCGCCCCGTAGAGCAGCGTCCAGGACTCCGCCGCCCCGAGCTGGCGGCGGGAGGTCAACGCCGCGCCGAAGGTGTTGCCGAGCCGCAAGGCGCCGGCGGCCGCGCGGCTGGCACTGCCGCTGCCGCGCCCGATCCGTTTGCCGCGGCGCCGCTTCGGCGGCTCGGGCCCCACCCGTCGCACGCGGCGCGCCTCGAGGATGACCTCGGTCGCGTGCTCGAGGTCCTGCTCGTACATCGCCTCCATGCGGTGGGCGAACCCCTCGTCCTCGATTGCGACGTCGAGCTCCCAGTTGCCGAGCCAGCTCTGGACGTTCAGGTTGGTCGAGCCCACGCGCGCCCACCGGCCATCGGCGACTGCGGTCTTGGCGTGCACCATCGGGCCGTTCCACTCGAACACGCGGATGCCGTTCGCCAGGAGGGCGCGATACCCGGCGCGGCTCAGCGGCTGGACGAACGCGAGGTCGCTGCCGCCGGGGACGAGCAGGCGGACGTCCACGCCGTCACGCGCCGCCGCGATCAGCGCCTGGACGTACGCGGAGACGCCGACGAAGTACGCGTCGGTGATCCAGAGGCGCTCGCGCGCGACCGCCGCAATCAGCTGGTCGAGGCGGAACACGCTGGCGGTGGAGGGCTCGGTGGCGATGACGCGCAGGGCGATGTCGCCGGCCGCGGGGATGGCGGCGCCATCGACCAGCTCCTCCGGGGGCAATGGTGGGCCCGCGTGGCCCCAGATCTCCGCGAAGGCGGCCTCGACATCCGCCACCGCAGGCCCCCGCAGCGACACCCCCGTGTCGCGCCAGGGGTCGATGCCGCGCTCGGGGTTGCCGACCCAGCAGTCGCCGACGCACAGGCCCGTGACGAAGGCCACCTCGCCATCCACGGCGAGCATCTTGCGGTGGTCACGGGACAGCCAGCTGAGGGGCGAGCGAAGACTGGGCGGGTTGAAGACCCGTACGTTGACCCCGCCGGCCGCCAGCCTCCGCCAGAACCGCGGCCAGGCCGAGCCCAGGCCGCCCAGCCAGTCGTACATCACCCTGACCTGCACCCCGGCCCTGGCGCGCTCGATCAACGCGTCGGCAAAGCGTCTGCCCGACGCATCGTCGTGGATGATGTAGCTCTCGAAGTGAATCCAGCGTTTCGCGCCGCGGATGGCCTCGAGCCAGGCGGGGTAGTTCTCGGCCGCGTCCCGCAGCAGCTCGACGGCGTTGCCGGCGACGAGCGGCGCGCCGGCGGCGCGTGACAGGGCCTGTCCGGCCGCAATCCTCAGTGAGCGGGACACAAGGGAATCTTACCCGCCTTCGCCGGCCCTTGCGCTGGTGGGCTACGGCGTGACAGGCCCTCGCGTCCGCCCCCGTAGGCCCACTTCGCTGCCCTGCTTCGCCGCGGCTCGCGGATCGGCACGGGGATTGAAATGTCGTCCAGCTAGCCACAGGGGAAGGGGAGCGATGCGGGCAGCCCGTGCCACAGATTTGTCGTTCGAGGTATCGAACCCGGACAAGGTGTTCTTCCCGGATGCCGGGCTCACGAAGGGCGATCTGGTGGCCTACTACCAGCGGATCGCGCCCGTCATGTTGCCGCATGTCCGGGGTCGCATCGTCGCCATGCGCCGCTTTCCCGATGGCATCACGGGACGCCACTTCTACCAGAAGGACGTGCCGCCCTATTTCCCCGGCTGGATCGAAACCGTCGAAGTCGAGAAGGCTGGTGGTCACCTGCGTGAGGTGGTGGTGTCGCGGCCGGAGACGCTCGTGTACCTGGCAAACCAGGGCGCGATCGAGCTCCATGTCTGGCCGGGACGGGCGGACAAGCCGAGACACCCGGACCGGCTCATCCTCGACCTCGACCCGTCCACGGACGACTTCGGCCCCGTACGCGCCGCGGCTGCGGCCGCACGCGAGCGGCTGGCCGCCGTGGGCCTCAGGCCGTACGTGATGACCACCGGATCCCGGGGATTGCACGTCGTCGCCCCCCTCGACCGCCGGGCCGACACCGACACGGTGCGCGCGCTGGCGTCGCTGCTGGCCCACGCCATCGCGGAGGACGATCCCGCGCACTTCACGGTGGAGCAGCGCAAGAACACGCGCGGACCGCGCGTCTTCGTCGACTATCTCCGTAACGGCTACGGGCAGCACGCGGTCGCGCCATACTCGGTGCGAGCGCTGCCTGAGGCGCCGATCGCGACGCCGCTGGCGTGGGACGAGGTCACCGCGCGCCTGCGCCCGCGCAAGTACACGCTGCGCAATATCCGGCGTCGCCTGGCCGGCCGTGATGATCCGTGGGGCGACATCGCCCGCCACGCCCGCTCCGCGGCGGCGGCCCTGCGGCGGGCCGAGAGGTGGCGCGGAGCGGAGAGCGTCGAGCGATGAGCGCCTCCAGCCGCACACGCACGTGGATCGGGATCTCCGGCTGGACCTACGACGAATGGCGCGGGCGCTTCTATCCGGACGGCCTGCCCCGCACGCGGCAGCTGGCCTATGCGGCGCGGCGCTTCAACTCCATCGAGCTGAACGGGACGTTCTATTCCCTCAAGCGCCCCGAACACTACCGCGCATGGCACGACGAGGCGCCCTCGCGTTTCGTGTATGCGGTGAAGGGGGGCCGCTTCATCACGCACGACAAGAAGCTTCGCGACATCGAGACGCCGCTGGCAAACTTCTTCGCGTCGGGCGTGCTGCTCCTGGGACGCAAGCTCGGGCCCATCTTCTGGCAGCTCCCGGCGTCCGCGCGCTACGACGCCGGTCGCATGGAGCGCTTCTTCGAGCTGCTGCCACAAGACACTGCCGCCGCGTCGGCGCTGGCCCGCCGGCACGATGAGCGGCTGACGGGGCGGAGCCGAATCACGCCCGTGGCGGCCGCCCGCATCCGGCACGCCATCGAGGTGCGTCACGAGAGCTTCTTCACCGAGTCGTTCGTCCGCCTGGCGCGCCGGTTCGGCGTCGCGATCATCACCTCCGACGCGGCTGGCTGGCCCGCGGTTGAAGAGGTCACCGCCGACTTCGTGTACATCCGGCTGCATGGGCACGAGCAGACCTACGCCAGCAAATACGACGGTGATGCGCTCGCGTGGTGGGCGGACCGGATCCGGCGCTGGCGTGAAGGGCGTGAGCCGGCCGACGCCAGGCGGATCACCGACCTGAAGCCGCCACGCCGGGCGCACCGCGACGTCTACGTCTACTTCGACAACGATATCGACGCCCACGCGCCGGCGGATGCCATCGCGCTGGCCGGGCTGGTGGGCGCCGATCCCGAACCGGCCGGCCCGGAGGCGGCCGACGGCGTGATCAGGCCGGCTCCTGCTGCGTCAGGCAGTGAATCGCGCCGAGCCCCCAGATGAGCGCGCGGCACGGCACCCCGACGACCTCACGATCCGGCAGCAGGCGCTGGAGGATCGCGAGCGCCTTGCGGTCCCGCGAGGCCTGGCCGAACGTCGGCACGAGCAGGCCACCATTGACGAACAGGAAGTTCACGTAGGTGGCCGGCAGCCGGTCGCCCTTGTGGACGACGGGGCGGGGCATCGGGAGCTCGACCACCTCGAAGGGGCGCCCGTCGGCGTCGCGCACGCGGTCGAGCCGCCGGCGATTGTCACGCAGCACGACGTAGTTCGCGTCCCGCGGGTCGGGCTCGACGCCGGTGACGATCACCCGTTCGCTGACGAAACGGGCCAGGTCGTCGACGTGGCCATCGGTGTCGTCGCCGGCGATGCCGTCGCCCAGCCACACCACGTGGCGCTGGCCGTAGTAGGCGCGCAGGTATTCCTCGACCTCGGCCTTCTTCAGGTGCGGGTTGCGGTTCTTGTTGAGCAGGCAGGAGCTCGTCGTCAGCACGGTGCCCGCGCCGTTCATGTCGACGGCGCCGCCCTCCATCACGATGCCCGGCAGGAAGAGCGGCAGGCCACGCTCCCCGGCCACGCGCGTCGGCACCGCGTCATCGGCATCGAACGGGGGGTACTTGCCGCCCCACGCGTTGTACCCCCAGTCGACGACGGCTTTCTCGCGGCGGCCCCGGCGGGTGCGCACGACGAACGCCGGGCCGTGATCGCGCGTCCAGCACTCGTTGGTCGCGATGTGATGGAACCGGATGCGGCGAAGCGGCACGCCACGCACGTCGAGCACGTCGCGGACGATCCGCTCGTAGTTGGCGTTCGGGACGTTGAGGTGCACCGGCTCGAACCGCGAAATGGCGTCGATCACACCGATGACGTCCTCGATCGACTCGTGGTACCGGTCCGGGAAGGAGATGCCTTCAGGCCGCGGCCAGCTGATCCACGTGCCGGCATGACGTTCCCACTCGGCGGGGAAGGTGTAGCCGTGGGAGGCCGGGGTGCCTTTGAGGATGCGGGGGCGTTTGGGCATGGTCGGGACTCAGGGAAGGGGCCTGCTCTCCGGGAACACTGAGCACACTGAGCACACTGAAGACACTGAGCACACTGAAGACACTGAAGACACTGAAGACACTGAAGACACGGGGGTGAATTGCTGGCGGCGTGGCCCGGGAATTGACTGGCCGGGTGTCGAACACCTCGTGATGTCTCGCGAGGTCGCGCGCCAGTGCCCGCCCGAACCCCCGTGGCCAAGCCCTCGCTTGGTGTGTTCAGTGTCCTCAGTGTGTGCACGTCGCGGGAACTCCGCGACGGGTCAGTCGGAAAAGCGTTTTCCCAGCGCGTCGTACGCGTCGACGCGTCGATCACGCAGGAAGGGCCAGTGCGTGCGGCTGGTTTCCACCTTGTCGAGGTCGCAGTCCACGAGCAGCACCTGCTCCTGGTCGACGGAGGCGCGGGCGACGACCTGGCCGTCGGGGGCCGTGACGAACGACTGGCCCCAGAACTGGATGCCGTCCTTGTCCACGGGCGTGCCGTCGGCGCCACGCACGATCTCGTGCCCGATGCGGTTGGGCGCGCAGACCCAGCACCCGTTGGCGATGGCGTGGCTCCGCTGGATCGTCTCCCACGCCTCGTGCTGCGCCTTGCCGAACTCCCGCTTCTCGGACGGGTGCCAGCCGATGGCTGTCGGGTAGAAGAGGATGTCGGCGCCCTGCAGCGCGGTCGCACGCGCGCCCTCCGGGAACCACTGGTCCCAGCAGACCAGCACGCCGATGGTGGCGTGGCGCGTCTTCCACGCGCGGAAGCCCGTGTCGCCCGGCGTGAAGTAGAACTTCTCGTAGTAGAGCGGGTCGTCCGGGATGTGCATCTTCCGGTACACCCCGAGCAGCGCGCCGTCCGCGTCGATGACCGCCGCCGTGTTGTGGTACAGCCCGGCGGCGCGCCGCTCGAACAGCGAGACGATCACGGCCGCGCCGTGCTTCTTCGCCAGCTTCGCAAAGGCGTCGGTGGAGGGGCCCGGGATGGTCTCGGCCAGCGCGAAGAAGCGGTGGTCCTCGGCCTGGCAGAAGTACTGCGACCGGAACAGCTCCTGCGTGCAGACGATGCGGGCGCCGTCCTTCATGGCGCGTTCGGCGAGCGCGAGCTGGCGCGTGAGGTTCTGCTTCGGATCCTCGCCGCAGGCCATCTGCGTGATGCCGACGGGCACGGCGTGCGAGGCCGGCCGGCGGGCCGGGCGGCGCGTGTTCGGTCGCGTTTTCGTCATGGGCTGATCTGTCCAGTTATAGCACGCCGCGACGACCGCCCCGGGGCCGGGCGCCCGTGGCGGGGGCGCACGTTTGACCCCCCGGGGCCCCTGTCAGTGCTATATTCCGACGTCTCCACCTGAACCGTGTGGAGCCCGAAGGAGCGTCCCGATGAAACGTACGATCACGTTCGCTGCCGCCCTGGCGTTTGCCGGGGCGATGGTGGCCGCCCAGCCGGCCCCCCAGTCAGTGGGCCTTGCCGCCGGCCTCCAGCGCAGCTACGAGGGCATCAAGCGCAACCTCACCGAGATGGCCGAGAAGATGCCGGAGGAGCACTACGGCTTCAAGCCGACCCCCGAGGTGCGCGCGTTCGGCCAGCTGATGGGGCACGCCGCCAACAGCGCCTACAACCGCTGCTCGGCCGCCCGCGGCATCCCGAACCCGAACCAGGGCAAGAACCTCGAGGAGCTCACGACGAAGGCCGAGATCGTGAAGGCCCTCGCCGATCATTTCGCGTTCTGTGACGAGGCCTACAAGATGCTCACCGACGCCAACGCCGGGGAGCTGATGACGATGGGCCGCAACCAGCAGGCGCGCGGCTCGATCCTCTCGGACAACATCTCCCACGACAACGAGATGTACGGCACCGGCGTCGTCTACATGCGCCTGAAGGGCCTGGTCCCGCCCTCCACGGAGCGCATGCAGCAGATGAGGCGGCCGGGACTGTAGATTTCAGATTGTAGATTGAAGATTGAAGAAGGACAGCGGTGGGCGGCCTGATCGGCCGCCCACTTCTTTTCTGGAGGGATTGACGGATTTCGGGCGAGCCGGCCGGCCGCCTTCGTGCCCTTCGAACCTTCGCCTTATTTCTGCATCGCGGCGAGGAATTCCTGGTTCGACTTCGTCTTGCCCATCTTCGACAGCAGGAGCTCCATCGCCTCGACCGGTGAGAGCGGCGTGAGCACGCGGCGGAGGACGTAGACGCGGTTCAGGTCCTCCTTGGCGATCAGCAGCTCCTCCTTGCGGGTGCCGCTCTTCTGGATGTCGATGGCGGGGAAGACGCGGCGGTCGGCCAGCTTGCGGTCCAGGTGCACCTCCATGTTGCCGGTGCCCTTGAATTCCTCGAAGATGACCTCGTCCATGCGCGAGCCGGTGTCGATGAGCGCGGTCGCGACGATCGTCAGCGATCCGCCCTGCTCGATGTTGCGCGCGGCGCCGAAGAACCGCTTCGGCCGCTGCAACGCGTTGCTGTCCACGCCGCCCGACAGCACCTTACCCGACGCCGGCACAATCGTGTTGTAGGCGCGCGCCAGGCGCGTGATCGAGTCGAGCAGGATGACGACGTCCTTCTTGTGCTCGACGAGGCGCTTGGCCTTCTCGATCACCATCTCGGCGACCTGCACGTGACGCTGCGCGGGCTCGTCGAACGTCGAGGCGATCACCTCGCCCTGCACCGACCGCTGCATGTCGGTGACCTCCTCGGGCCGCTCGTCGATGAGCAGCACGATCAGGTACACCTCCGGGTGGTTCGTCGTGATCGCGTTGGCAATCGACTGCAGCAGCATCGTCTTGCCGGTGCGCGGCGGCGCGACGATCAGGCCACGCTGGCCCTTGCCGAGCGGCGTCATCAGGTCGAGCACGCGCGTCGACAGGTTCTCGGCGTCGGCTTCGAGCCGCACGCGCTCCTGCGGGTAGAGCGGCGTGAGGTTCTCGAAGAACACCCGCTCCTTGCCGCGGGCCGGCGGCTCGAAGTTGACCGCCTCCACCTTGATCAGCGCGAAGTACCGCTCGCCTTCCTTGGGCGGCCGCACCTGGCCCGACACGGTGTCGCCGGTGTGGAGGTCGAACTTGCGGATCTGGGACGGCGAGACGTAGATGTCGTCGGGGCCGGCGAGGTAGTTGTAGTCGGGGGCCCGCAGGAAGCCGAACCCGTCGGGCAGCACCTCGAGCACGCCTTCCGAGAAGATGAGCCCGGCCTTCTCCGCGTGCGCGCGCAGGATCTCGAAGATCAGCTCCTGCTTGCGCATCCCGGTGGCGCCCGGGATCTCGAGGTCGCGGGCGATCTTCGTGAGCGCCGTGATCCCGAGCTCCTTGAGCGTCGTGAGGTCGAGCGTTACCTGGTCGGTGGCGCCGGCGCCGTTTCCGGCGGCGGCTGCCTGAGCAGTCTGACGATCAGTCTCCACAGTTCATCCAATCCTTCCCCGGTCGCGGCCGACACTGCCGTGACCGGGCCGTCGTGGGCCGTTTCCAGGGCCCGGAGATGACGCTGGCGTTCGGCCCGCGTCAGCTTGTCCACCTTCGTCGCCACCACGTGGCACGCCAATCCCGTGTCGACCAGCCAGCTCCAGGCCACCCGATCGACCTCCAGTCCCGGGTGCCGGCTGTCCACCAGCAGCAGCACCGACGCCGGCACCGCGCCCGGCACGGTCCGCGCCCGGAAGTACGCGGTCGTCGCCGCCTCGAAGGCCCGGGACGTCGCCGCCCGTCCTTTCGCGCCCGTCAGGCCCCGCCGCGCCTGCTCGGACGCGCCGCGGGCGTAGCCGTAGCCCGGCAGGTCCACCAGGAAGAACGGCGGACCGCCGCCGGCCGTCACACGGAAGAAGTTGACGAGGCGCGTCTTGCCGGGCTCCGCGCTGGTCCGGGCGATCTTCTGCCGGACGAGCGCGTTGATCAGGCTCGACTTGCCGACGTTGGAGCGGCCGACCATGGCCAGCTCGGGCAGGCCCTCGCGGGGCAACCCGGCGGCGTCGGCCGCGCTCGTGACGAAGGCCGCAGATGCTTTCACTCGATCGGGGCCACCCGGGGCGCGCACGCTGGCGCGGCCACAGATGGCACGGATAGCACAGAGGGCTGGCGAGGCCCGGCTATCGATCCGGCCAGCCGGGGCGCACTCGTTGGCGCGGCCACAGATGGTCCGGCTCCCGGACGTGACCCGGGCGGCGGCATCGCCGGCCCGGCCCCACGCTCAGTGCGTGATCGCGTCGGGGGCGTCATCGACCTCCACGGGCGCGTCTGCCGAGGCCGGCAGAGGCGTCAGCGGACGCTCGAGGGCGGTCTTCAGCACTTCATCCATGCCCGTGACCATGTACAGGTTCAGGGCATCGAGGACGGCCTTCGGGATGTCCGCGAGGTCCTTCTCGTTGTCCTTCGGCAGGATGAGGTTCGTGATGCCGGCGCGATGCGCGGCCAGCACCTTCTCCTTGACGCCGCCAATCGGCAGCACCTTGCCGCGCAGCGTGATCTCGCCGGTCATCGCGACGTCGCGCCGCGCGGGCACGCCGGTCAGCGCCGAGATCAACGCGGTGGCCAGCGTGATGCCGGCCGACGGCCCGTCCTTCGGGATCGCGCCCTCGGGGATGTGCACGTGCACGTCGAGCTTGCGGTTGAAGTCCTTCGGGATCCCGAAGACCTCGGAGCGCGAGCGCACGTAGCTCATCGCCGCCTGCGCCGACTCCTGCATGACGTCGCCGAGCTTGCCCGTGAGCGTCAGCCGGCCGCGGCCGGGCATGAGCGTCGCCTCGGTGATGAGGATCTCGCCGCCCACCTCGGTCCACGCCAGGCCGGTGACGATGCCGACCTCGTTCTGCTCCTCGGCCAGCGTGGGCCGGTAACGCGGCACGCCCAGGTACTGCGTGACCTTCTCGGGCGTGATCTCCTCGTTCGTCTTCGGTCCCTCGACGACGACCTTGCGGGCGACCTTGCGGCAGATCGAGTTGATCTCGCGCTCGAGGTTCCGCACGCCGGCCTCCCGCGTATACCGCTGGATGACCGTCTGCAGGGCCTCGTCGGTGAAGCGGATCTGCTCGGGGGTGAGGCCCGAGCCCTCGACGGCCTTCGGCGCGAGGAACCGCTTGGCGATCTCGACCTTCTCGAGCTCGGTGTAGCCGGCGAGCTGGAGCACCTCCATGCGGTCCCGGAGGGCCTGCGGGATGGTGTGCAGCACGTTGGCCGTGCAGATGAACATCACGTTCGAGAGGTCGTACTCGACGTCGAGGTAGTGGTCGAGGAACGCGTTGTTCTGCTCCGGGTCGAGCACCTCGAGCAGCGCGGCCGACGGGTCGCCGCGGAAGTCCATCGACATCTTGTCGACTTCGTCCAGCAGGAAGACCGGGTTCAGCGAGCCGGCCTTCTTCATCATCTGGATGACCTGGCCGGGGAAGGCGCCGATGTAGGTGCGGCGGTGGCCGCGGATCTCGGCCTCGTCCCGCACGCCGCCGAGCGACAGGCGCACGAACTTGCGGTTCATGGCGCGGGCAATCGACTTGGCGAGCGAGGTCTTGCCGACGCCGGGCGGGCCGACGAAGGTGAGGATCGTGGCCTTCGGCTTCTTGACCAGGGCGCGCACGGCGAGGAACTCGAGGATGCGCTCCTTCAGCTTGTCGAGGCCGTAGTGGTCCTCGTTGAGCACGGCCTCGGCGCGGGTGAGGTCGCGGCTCTCGCGGGTCTTCTTCTGCCACGGCACCGCGATGAGCCAGTCGAGGTAGTTGCGGGAGACGGTGGCCTCCGCCGACATGGGCGGCATGGCCTCCAGGCGCTTCAGCTCCTGGACGGCCTTCTCCTCGACCTCCTTCGGCATGCGCGACTGGTCGATCTTCTTGCGCAGTTCCTCGATCTCGTTCCCCTTCTCGTCCTTGCGGCCCAGTTCCTTCTGGATCGCCTTCATCTTCTCGTTGAGGTAGTACTCCTTCTGCGCCTTCTCCATCTGCTTCTTCACGCGCGACTGGATGCGGCGGTCGACCTGGAGCTTGTCCACCTCGGCTTCGAGGATGCTGGCGATGCGGTTGAGGCGTTCGAGGGGCGAGATGATCTCGAGGAGGTTCTGCTTCTCGTCCACCCCGACGAGCAGGTGGGCGGCGATGGTGTCGGCGAGCTTGCCGGGATCGTCCACGCGCACGGCGGCGATCATCGCGTCGTAGTGGAGGTTGTTCGAGAGCTTCACGTACTGCTCGAACAGGGAGACGACGCGGCTCATGGTGGCCTCGACGTCGCCGGACTGGTCCTTCTGCCGCGCGAGGACCTTCACGTCCACGCGGTAGAAGCCCTTGTCTTCCTTCCACTCGATCACGCGCGCGCGGTCGACGCCCTCGACGAGCACCTTGATGTTGCCGTCGGGCAGCTTGAGGCTCTGCACGACGTTGGCCACGGTGCCCATCGTGTAGATGTCCTCGGCGCCGGGGTCGTCCACGGACGCGTCGTGCTGGGCGGCCAGGAAGATGCGCTTGTCCTTGCCGAGCGCATGCTCGAGGGCGCGGATGGACGACGGGCGCCCGATCACGAACGGCATCATCATGTGCGGAAAGACGACGACGTCGCGGAGCGGGACGATGGGCAGTGTTTCGTAAACTTCGACCATAGGGAATTGCTGTGGGGCGGGACGGAGGCGGGCGCGGGGCGCCCGGCCTAGCCCGCCTTCTCGATGACCTCGAGGCCGGCGCCCTTGCTGAGCACCATCTCGCGCGTGACGACGCACTCGCGATTCTTCTTCTGGCCCGGCAGCTGGTACATCAGGTCCAGCATGAGGTCTTCGATGATCATCCGGAGGCCGCGGGCGCCGATCTTGCGCTCCAGCGCCTGCTCGGCGATCGCGTCCAGCGCGTCGTCGGTGAAGCGGAGCTTCACGTTCTCGTACTCGAAGAGCTTCTGGTACTGCCGCGTGATGGCGTTGCGCGGCTGCGTCAGGATCTGGACCAGCGCCGGCCGGTCGAGCTCGTGCAGCGTGCCGATCACCGGCAGGCGGCCGACGAACTCGGGAATGAGGCCGAACTTGATCAGGTCCTGCGGCTCGCCCTGCTCGAGCAGCGTGCCGAGCTCACGCGAGGCCTTGGTCTTGAGCTCCGCCTTGAAGCCGAGCGTCTTCTTGCCGACGCGGCGCTCGACGATCTTGTCGAGCCCGACGAACGCGCCACCACAGACGAACAGGATGTTCGTCGTGTCGACCTGGAAGAACTCCTGGTGGGGGTGCTTCCGGCCGCCCTGCGGCGGGACGTTGGCGACGGTGCCCTCGAGGATCTTGAGCAGCGCCTGCTGCACGCCCTCCCCCGACACGTCGCGCGTGATCGACGGGTTCTCGTCCTTGCGGCCGATCTTGTCGATCTCGTCGATGTAGACGATGCCCTGCTGGCACTTCTCGATGTCGCCACCGGCGGCCTGCAGCAGCTTGAGGATGATGTTCTCGACGTCCTCGCCGACGTAGCCGGCCTCGGTGAGCGTCGTCGCGTCGACGATCGTGAAGGGCACGGAGAGGAGCTTGGCGAGCGTCTGCGCGAGCAGCGTCTTGCCGGTGCCCGTCGGGCCGATCAGCAGGATGTTCGACTTGGTGAGCTCGACGTCGTTGCGGCTGCGCGGCTGCTTCTGGATCTCGAGCCGCTTGTAGTGGTTGTAGACCGCGACCGCGAGCTTCTTCTTCGTGAGCTCCTGGCCGATGACGTACTCGTCGAGGAACTTCTTGATCTCGGGCGGCGAGGGCAGCGAGGTGCGCAGGCCCGTGCGGTTCTCGAAACGGTTGTCGTCCGCGATGATGTCGTTGCAGACCTCGACGCACTCATCGCAGATGAAGACGGTCGGTCCCGCAATCAGCTTGCGGACGTCGTTCTGATCCTTGTTGCAGAACGAGCACCGCAGGATTTCGCCGCCGTCGCCGTTCTTCTTGACCATGGGTTCGCCGTCCCTTTGATCTAGACTACACCCGTTTCCGGATGACGTCGTCAATAATTCCGTAGTCCTTGCCCTGGTCCGGCGACATGATGTAGTCGCGTTCCGTATCGAGCTGGATCCGCTTCACGTCCTGCCCGGTGTGGTGCACCAGGATCTCGTTGATCCGCTCGCGCATGCGCAGGATCTCCCGCGCCGCCAGGTCGATGTCCGTCGCCTGCCCGCCCAGCCCCGACATCCACGGCTGGTGGATCAGGATGCGCGAGTTCGGCAGCGAGTAGCGCTTCCCCTTCGTCCCCGCCGCCAGCAGCACCGCCGCGATCGACGCCGCCTGCCCGATGCAGTAGGTCTGCACGTCGGGCCGGATGAACTGCATCGTGTCGTAGATCGCGAAGCCCGCCGTGATCGATCCGCCCGGGCTGTTGATGTAGAGCAGGATGTCCTTGTCGGGATCCTCGGCCTCGAGGAACAGCATCTGCGCGATCGCCAGGTTCGCGACCGCATCGTCGATCGGCGTGCCGATGAAGATGATGTTGTCCTTGAGCAGGCGCGAGAAGATGTCGTACGCGCGCTCGCCACGATTGGTCTGCTCGACCACCATCGGCACGAGCTGGTTGTATGCGGTCACCGGGATCTCCTTACGGCCGCGCGCGCGGCGCGCGGTAGGACTCGCTTCGCTCGCTCGGACTCACTGCGTTCGCTGGGACTCACTACGTTCGCTGGGACTCGCGGCGTTCGTCAGGTCGCGCTCGCCTCGCCGGGCGCGCCGTCGCGAATCGTAGCATGCGCCAGCACGTGCGCCACCGCCTTCTCCCGCCGCAGGCCGAGCGTCAGGCGGCCGAGGCCCCCTTCCTGCTCGAGCATCGCGCGGATGGCCGGCACCGTGCGGCCCGACTGCGTCGCATAGCGCTCCAGCTCCTGCTCGATCTCCTCGTCGCCGACCGTCAGCGCCTCGCGCGCCGCCACCTGGTCGAGCACGAGCGCCGAGGCCACCGCCTCGACGGCCGGTTCGCGCTGGCCCTCGCGGAATGCCGCCCAGTCGATGTTCGTCTGGCGCGGATCGATCCGCTGCTCGATCAGCCGCCGCGCGAACTCCTCGACGCGGCGATCCACCTCGCGGTCCACGAGCGACGGCGGCACCGCGTACGGCAGCCGCGCGGCCAGCGCCTTCAGCGCGTCCGAGCGCACCTGCCGCGACGAGGCCTCCCGCGACTCGGCCTCGAGATCCTCACGCACCCGCGCGGTCAGCGCCGCCAGCGTGTCGAACTCCCCGAGGTCCTTCGCGAACTCGTCGTCCAGCTCCGGGAGCACGCGGCGCCGCACGTCCTGCACGCTCACCGTGTACTGCACCGACGTCCCCGCGAGCTCCGGCACGGCGTAGTCCGCCGCGTAGCCGAGCGTGAACGTCTTCGTCTCGCCCTTCGCGAGCCCGAGCAGCTCCTGGTCGAACCCCGGCGGGTTCGACGCCGCGCCGAGCTCCACCGACACGCCGCTGTGCGTCTCGGCCTCGCCGGGTGTCCCATCCTCACCAATCGGCGCGCGGGACAAATCCATCACCACGGTGTGGCCGTCGCCGACCACGCCCTCGTCCACGGGCTCGTACCGCGCCGCGCGCTCCCGCAGCCGCTCGAGCGCCGCGCTCACCGCGCCCTCGTCCACCGTCACCGGCGGCCGCGTCAGCTCGATGTCCGCGAACGTGCCCGGATCGAACGGCGGCACGACGTCGAACTCCGCCGTGAAGGTCAGCGGCTGGCCTTCCTCGAGCTTCAGGTCGCGGATGTTCGGGGAGTCCACCGGCTCCACGCCGCGTTCGGTGAGGGCCGACCCCACCGACTGCTCGACGAGCGCGTGCGCCACGTCGTGCAGGATCTGGCTCTTGAAGCGCTGCTTGACCACCCGCGCCGGCACCTTGCCGGGCCGGAACCCGGGGAGCCGCGCCGACTTCCCGTACCGGGTCGAGATGCGCGTGATTTCCGCATCCACGACCTCGCTCGGGATCTCGACCACGAGGTTCTTGCGCGTTTCGCTGACGTCGACCAGTTCCGTCTTCATTACTTATCGGCCACCCAGTGACGAAATTGAGCGCCCGTGCCGTCTGCACGGCCGCCACCAGGCGCCGGAGGGAGAACGGGCTCGAGTTGGTGTTGGAAAGTTGGTGCGAAAGGGGGGAGTCGAACCCCCATAGCCTTGCGGCTACCGGATCCTAAGTCCGGCGCGTCTGCCAGTTCCGCCACTTTCGCGAGGAAGCTGAAGGTCGTCGCCAGGGACCGGGACTACGGTTTCAAGCGTAACACGGTTCCTGCACCAGCCGGAAGCCCGTGCCTTCCTCGCTGCCCACTACATATTGCGGTCGGTCCCCCTCCATGCTACTATCCGCCCGCCTTGACCATGATGACCTCGGCCGCGACCGGTGACCTTTATTATGGGCTCTTCCAGCTGGAGGCGTCCGAGCCGGGTTCGCCCCAGGTCGTCGCGACGCCGGCGGCCCCCGCCAGCATTCCCGATCCGGAGAGCGGCCAGCCCCTGCGGGTCGCCACGGTCGAGGGGGGCACCCACGCGATCTGCCCCGCCTGCGCCGCGCCCGGCCGGGGCGGGTTCGTCTCGTTCGAGGCCGACCTGCGGCTCGCCTATGCCTGCCCGGCCTGCACGCGGCTGGTCTGGCTGCCCGGCGCCTAGCCAGGGGCCGCCGTACCCCGGCCACCTGCCCGCGGCACCGCAATCCATTCCCCGACCGGTCCCGGTGGCGCGCCCGACAGCGTGCTGATGGCGTAGTCCCACTGCTCGAGCTGCCGCCGGCAGGCCTCGGCCGGTTCCGCCCCGTGCAGGGAGAGATAAAGGCGTGGCCGCGCCTCACCGAGGACGCGTGCCGCGCCTTCGAGGATGCGCCCCTCGGCGCCTTCGGTGTCGATCTTGATGACCGCTGGCCGACGTGCGCCGGCCCTGTCCAGCATGCTGTCGAGGCGCACGCCGTCGACCGTGATCGCGCCGTGCTCGGCCAGCGCATACTCCGACGGGGAGTCGCCGGCGGCCATGCGCAGCGGCCCGTCCCGCTCGCACGCGGCCGCGGCGACGACCTCGACGCCTGACAGGCCGTTCAGTGCCAGGTGGCGCCGGAGGTAGCTCAGGTTCGCCGCGATGGGCTCGACGGCGACGACCTGTCCGTGCGGGCCGGCGGCGCGTGCCGCGGCGAGGGTGTAGAGCCCGACATTCGCGCCGACGTCCCAGACCGTGTCGCCCGGCGCGATATGGGCGACGAAGTCGCGCAACAGGTCCGGCTCGAGCCGCCCGAGCCATGCCCCGTGCGGCGCCGCGCCGGTGATCCAGCGGTATCCGCGCAGTGGCCCGGCGATCACGGGCAGCACGACGGACGGCGGCAGCAGCCGCAGCAGCCGTCGCGCGACGTCGTCCGCGATCACGGCCGCAGGCCCCGGCGCCGGCGCGACGCGCGAGGCGTCTGGCGGCACGTCATGCGGTGCGAGACGACGCCCCGGAGATGCCGGCGGTGCCGGTGGCGACCAGCAGCTCCTCGATGACCCCGCGGCGGTCGCCGCGGGAGTTGATGGCGCGGCGCGCCGGAATGCGCCTGGCCACGAGCCCGGCCGCCCGCGCGCGGCGATCGTCTTCGAACAGGCCCGTGATGAGCGGAGCGGTGGAGTTGCTGAGCAGCACATGGACGCCCCGCGCCGCCAGGGCAATCGCCAGCTCCTGGAGCCGCCGCTGGTCGGCGTCGCCGAAGCCGCGGGCGGTGTAGGAGCGGAACGTCGCGGTCGCGCTGAGCGGCGCATACGGCGGGTCGAAGTACACGAAGTGTCCCGGCGCCGCGGCCAGCGCCACGTCGTCGAACGGCGCTTCGGCCACGGTGACCGACGGGTGTGACAACACCGCCGCAGCCGCACGGAGGCGCGCCTCGTCCAGGATGCGTGGGCGTTCGTACCGTCCCGCGGGGACGTTGAACCCGCCGCGCGCGTTCTGGCGGAAGAGCCCGTTGTAGCCGGTGCGATTCAGGTAGATGAACATCGCGGCGAGCGACGGCGAGTACGCCGCCGCACCGCGGCCGCCCTTCCGCCACGCGATCCGCTCGGGGTTGAACCGCTCGTCGCGGACCCGGTAGTAGTGGGCGGTCCCGAGGCGCCGGTGCGCGGTTTCCAGTCGCTGCAACGCCGCTACGACCTCGTCGGTCGCGTCGGCCAGCCTGAGATAGCACCCGACGAGGTCGGCGTTCTCGTCGGTGAGGCGGATCGGCACGCCTGCGAGGCGTCCGGTGTTCCAGAGATCGAAGAACACGGCGCCGCTGCCGAGGAACGGCTCGTGGTACCCCGTGATCGCGGTGGGGTAGTAGTGACGCAGGTGCGGCAGGAGCTGTCGCTTGCCGCCGGCCCATTTGAGGAACGGGCGGGGACTGGTGGCGGCAGTCACGGGCCTTATCTTAATCCCGAACCGGGCGCGTGCCCCCGCCCGACCCGCGACGTCCGCCGGACGTTGGCGATCGCCCGAGCCACGTCCCGAGTGACCGGTGCTGATTTCGGGTATACGCGCCACTAGAACCCATCTCATAAATGGGGCCGGCATTCGGCCGGCCATGCAACCCGCCTGGCGGCGTTGCTCCTCCCTCAAATACTCCGGGTATTCTCGGTCGTCGCGCCTGGCCAGACGGGCGCCTTGCCGCCCTCGGTGCGACGCCCCCATTTATGAAATGGGTTCTAGACTAGCGGCGATGGATCCCGCGGTGCTGTCGCTCCTCGCGTGCCCGAAGGACGGCCGCGACCTGACCTTCGACGGCAGCCGGCTGACCTGTCCCGCCGGACATCACTATCCCGTGTTCCACGGCGTGCCCTTCCTCGTGCGGGACGACGTGCCGCATGCGCACTGGGCGGCGGACGTGGCCGTCGACGTCGCGCGCAGCGGCAGGGTGCCGGCCGAGTGGCTGGTGCCGGCCTCCCCGGATCCCGCGGTGATCGACGGGTACGTCCAGCAGGCGATCAGTGCCACCAACGGCAACCTGTACCTCCACCTGCGCGGCCGCCTGCCCCGGTACCCCATCCCACGCTTCCCCATGGTGCCCGCAACGCCCGGCGCCCGCATCGTCGAGCTCGGCTGCGGCTGGGGCCGCTGGTCGCTGGCCGCCGCGCGCGCGGGCTTCATCGCCCTCGGCACCGATCCGTACCCGGCGTCGGTGTTCGCGGCGCGCCGCGTGGCCCGCCAACTCGGGATTGCCGCGCAGTTCGTCGTCGCCGATGCGCGGCACCTGCCGTTCCGTGCCGGCGCCCTCGATGCGGCCTTCTCGTTCTCGGTGCTGCAGCACCTGGACGATGAGGCGATCGGAGCCACCGCGCGGGGCCTGGGGCGCGTGCTGGCGCCGGGAGGTGAGGCGCTGCTGCAGTTCGCGGGCCGCTACGGGCCGCTGGCGGTCGTGCGCATGGCCGGCCGAGGCTTTCGACAGGCGAGGGCGTTCGAGGTGCGCTATCGGGATCCGGCGGCCCTCCGCGCGCTCTTTGCCGACGCCATCGGGCCGACGACGGTGGAGGCGGAGGGATTCCTGAGCCTCAACGCGCGGGTGGACGACCTCGACTTGATGCG
The DNA here is from genome assembly GCA_050246635.1 of Vicinamibacterales bacterium. Lineage (GTDB taxonomy): Bacteria > Acidobacteriota > Vicinamibacteria > Vicinamibacterales > UBA2999 > JBFWVR01. The sequence goes on along the minus strand of JBFWVR010000002.1, from coordinate 137,128 downwards.
CCCGTCGGGTGCCGCGATCGTGCGGCTGTCGGCCGCCGGCTGCGCGGCCGCGCGGCGCTGGCCCGCGCTTGCGCGTGTCGCCGACAGCGTCTGGATTCGATCGTGCGCGAGGGGCCTGCGGCAGGAGCCGTCCGGCCACGACGGCTCAGGCTGAGCTGCCCTCGGCCCACCACCACACGCCAGCCGCGGTCGTGGCCAGCAGGAAGGCCATGGTGGTGACCGGCAGGTTGGGGGAGAACTCGCCAGCGAGACGTTCGAGGCCGGTCGAGAACAGCACGGCCATGTCCCCGCCGACGGCTGCCAGGCCGCTCGCCCACGCCAGGCCCGCCACGCCGACGGCCACGAGCAGGATCCCGGCGGCCACGGCGACGTTGAACCCGGCATCCAGCACCTGCTCCGCCCGCCACCGTTCCTGGCGGACCAGGCCCAGCACGCCGGCGGTGAAGCCCTCCGGCACCTGGGGGACCGGGCGCGCGGCAAGCGCGCGGTCGATCGCGCGGGCCAGCGCGAGGCGTTCGCGACACCGCGGGCAGGCGTCGACGTGCGCAGCGAGCGCCACGTCGAGCTCGGTGTCGCCAGCGGCCACGCCTTCGAGCGCGGCCTCGACGGCGCGACACGTGTCGGTCATGCCTCTTCTCCTGACAACAGCGCCCGCAGCCGGCGCTTGGCGCGGTGGAGGTGGGTCTTCACCGTGCCGAGCGGGATGTCGAGCGCTGCCGCGAGATCCTCGTAGCGCAGCCCCTTCAGGTAGTGCCCGTTCACCAGCAACTGCTCCCGGACCGAGAGGCGCCGGATGGCCCGTTCGAGCCGATCGCGCAGCTCCAGGTCGGAGAAGGCCGGGTCCACACGACCCGGCTCCGCGACGCGTGGCGTGCCATCGTCGTGGCGATCGTCGAGGGAGACGGTTGGCAGGTGGCGCGCCGTGCGCTCCTCGGCGATCACGTTGGCGACGATCCGGTACATCCAGGTCGTGAGCCGCGCCTCCCCGCGAAAGTACGGCAGCCCACGGTGCACGCGGAGGAAGACCTCCTGCGCCAGCTCCTCGGCGCGGCCGCGATCGGGGATGCTGCGGCCGACCAGGGCGAAGACCAGGCCCTTGTGCCGATCCACCAGCTCACGGAACGCCCCGTCGTCGCCCTGCCGGCAGCGCGCGATGAGCTCGTGTTCGGCGAGTTCCGTCATCCCCCGGGTCCGTTAGAAGGGCGGGCGGTGGAAATTGTTTCAGCGCGCCCCGTGAAACAATCCTCCGGCCCGGCCAGTCTAAGCCCATCGACCGACTTGCCGGCCGTGGAGGGCCCATGAGCGACGAACTCTTCTTCCTGATCATCCCGGTGCTGATCATCGTCGGCGGCATCCTGATCGTCCTGATGGGGATCTGGCGGCAGACGAAGATGCGCGAGTACGAGCACCGCGAGCGCCTGGCGATGATCGAACGCGGCGCGGACCCGCCGCCCCTGCCGTTGATGTCGTCAGTGCCGGCCGGCGGCTACAGCTCGCCGCGCCACGCGCGGTACCTCTCCGGCGGGATCATCGTGATCGGCATTGGGCTGGCGCTGATGGCCGTCATCGGCTTCGCCGGGGAGACGCCGAACGTCGCCTTCGGTATCGGCGGGGCCGTGGTCATCCTGGGGGTGGCGTTCGTGGTGAACGCCCTGGTGGGGGCACGGATGAGCGGGCCGGTTCCCCCGGATCCGTCCGCGCGCGCCTTGCCGTCGCCCCCGCCCACCGAGCCGCCCGCCGCCTGACCGCCCGTCCGCCACCGGGCCGTGCCTGGTGGCGGGCCGCCCGCCTGCACGCTGTCTGCCCGCCTGCACTGGACTGCGCATTTCGTCTGGCGAAATCCGCGTCTCAAGCCGATACGGAAGAGTAGCTCCGCGTGGCGATGCGCGCCCAGGATGTGTATCTCTTTGACATCTTGAGGCGTCTCATCCAGAATACGCTGGACGGGTCTCAATTTGGCGTATAGAGTCATATTGAGTCATCCATCTTGACCTCTGCTCGGGACCGTAGTCTGTGAGTGAGAGGGCGAAGCTGTATCCGACGTGCCTGCAATCGACTGGAGAGTGGTGGCGCTGCTGGGGGTAACGACGGCGGTGGGGTGCGTGGCCGAGGGCCGTGGACCCACTCCGAGTTACGACCCGGTGAGCCGCCGGCTCATCCGGCTCGATGTCGACACGAACGGCGACGGCCGGATCGACACCCGGACGTATCTGGACGGCAACAGGCCGATCCGGACCGAGGTCGATGCGGACGGCGACGGGCGGGTCGACCGGTGGGAGTACCTGGACGGGACCGGGGCGCTCACGCGGGTGGGGACGTCAAGCGCGGGGGACGGGGTCGTCGATACCTGGACCCTCGCGGTCGAGCCGGACGGGACACAGAGGGTCGAGTTGTCCCGGTGGCGCGACGGGCGCGTGGACCGGCGGGAGATCTACCGGGGCGACACGCTCGTGCAGGCGCAGGACGACGTGGATGGCGATGGCCTGGTCGACAAGTGGGAGACCTGGGACGGCGGGGCGCTCAGCGTCGTGGCATTCGACACGACGTTCGCGGCCGGCCGTCCGGATCGCCGGCTGCACTACGACGCCGACGGACGACTGACGGCAATCGAGGCCGACCCCGACGGGGACGGGACCTTCGAACCGCTGCCGCTGCCGCCCGCCGATGGCGTGGTGCCCCGGTGAGGGAGCATCGCATGGAGCACGAACTGATTGTCACGGAGCCGCAGGCCGAGGGCGTGATGCCGCTGCGCGAGGCGCGGCGGGCGTTCGAGCGGCGCTACATCCTGGCGGCGCTCGAGCAGCATCGCTGGCGGATCTCGGACACGGCCCGGGCGCTGGGCCTCCAGCGCCCCAACCTCTACCGCAAAGCCCGGCAACTGAGCATCCCGCTCAAGCCGCCCGCAGGACCGTCCTGATGTTCATCGCGTCGACCCGCGCCCGGCGAACTGCCGGGCTGACCGTGTGGATGCTGGCCGCGTCGACCCTCGCCTGGGCCCAGGCGGGACCGACGGGGGAGCTGCCCGACGAAGCGCCGACCGAGGTGCAGTACCGCCTCGGCCCGGTGATCCTCAACCCGAACATCGAGCTGCCCGCCATCGGCGTGGACACCAACGTGTTCGACGATCCCGAGGATCCGAAGCAGGACTGGATGGCGAGCCTCCAGCCCGACATCGTCGCGTTCGTGCAGCCCGGCCTCTTCACGGTCGCGATCAAGAGCGGCTCGACGTTCACCTACTACCACAAGTACCACTCGGAGCGATCGATCTCGCAGGACCTGCGGGGGAAGGTGTCGATCCGGCTGAGCCGCTTCCGGCCCTGGATTGGCGGGGCGACGGTGCAGGCGGCCGACCGGCCCTCGCCGGAGATCGACGCGCGCGCCAGGCGGACGGAGCGGGAAGCGTCGGCCGGCGTGTCGTTCGCGCTCACGCCGATTGCCGACGTCGTGGCGTATGCGTCGCGCATCGACACGCGTTTCGACGCCGGTGAGACGTACCAGGACGTCGACCTCGTGCAGGCGCTCGACCGGCGCAACGAGACGGCCAGCATCGGCCTCCGGATGCGGCTGACGCCGTTCACGACGGTGCACGTGCGAGGCGAGGTGGCGCGGGATCGGTTCCTGCACCAGCCCAGCCGCGACGGCCGCACGACCAACGGCGAGGTCCAGTTGTCGTTCAGCCCCGAGGCGATCATCCGCGGCGATGCCACGGTCGGCTGGGAGTCGTATGAACCCGAGCGCAGCGACGTCGGGCGTTTCCGGGGCGTGCACGGCCGGGTCGGGCTGACGGCGGTGGGGTACTGGCGCGGCGTCTTCCAGGTCAACGCCACGCGCGGCGTGCAGTATTCCTATCTGGAGAGCGACGACTACTACCTGGAGACGGGCGTGGACATGACCTACACCCAGCGCATCGGGGGCCCTTTCGATGTGCAGGTGCGCGGGGCGCGGACCTGGCTCAGCTATGACGTGAGCCAACCGGGAGGCCGCGTCGATGGTCTAAACTCCTACCAGGCCGGGATCGGGTTCAACCTCCAGAACAACTCCCGCATCGGGTTCAATTACGAGTACACCGAGCGGCAGTCCGATGTCCGCGCCGACCGGCGGTACGCCCGGCGGCGATTCTTCGGGTCCTACAGCTACGAGTTCTGGAAATGAGACGACTGCTCCGCATGTTCCTCGCGCTGGGCAGCGCCGTCGTCCTGCTGACGCCGGCGGCGGCCCAGGAGATCACGCCCGCAACGCCGGCGCCCATCGCCGAGGCGCCCGCGCAGGTCACGCCTGCGCCGCCGGGCCTCGACCCCTCCGGGTATGCCGTCGGGCCGACCGACACGTTGCGGGTGACGACGTTCAACGAACCGGAGCTGAGCGGCAGCTTCCGCATCGACGCGGACGGCACCATCACCTTTCCGCTGCTCGGCCGGGTTCGGGTCGCCGGCCAGACGGTGCAGCAGATCGAGCAGGCGCTCACGCAGCTGTTGCGTGACGGCTACGTGCGCCGCGCCCAGGTGTCGGTCGAGATCGAGAACTTCCGCAGCCGCAGCATCTTCATCCTCGGGGAGGTGCGGACCCCCGGCAAGTACCCCCTCCAGGGCAACGTGACGCTGCTCGAAGTCCTGGCGCTCGCCGGCTCGCCCACCGACGCCGCCGGTGCGGAGGTCGTCGTCCTGCGGCCGCAGGGAACGGTGACGGTCGGTGCGCCGGCGCTGCCCGAGGACGGCCAGAGCGCCGAGGTCACGCGCGTCAACCTGATCGACCTGCAGCAGGGACGGCTCGCCACCAACGTCTTCCTCCAGGACGGGGACACGGTGTTCGTGCCCGCGGCCGCGCGGTTCTATGTCACCGGCCACGTCCGCAACCCGGGTTCGTTCGTCGTGCCGAGGGATGGCATCACCGTGCAGCAGGCGATTGCGCTGGCCGGGGGCCTGACCGAGCGTGGCTCCAATCGCGGCATCAAGATTCGCCGTGAGGTGAAGCCGGGAGAGTTCGAGGAAATCAAGGTCGAGCTCACCGACAAGGTGCAGCCCAACGACACCGTCATCATCCGGCAGCGGTACCTGTAGCGGCCGGCCGGTTCCCCCCTCCCTCCTGTGTGCGGCATCGCGGGCGTCCTGAGCCGCGAGCCCCTCGCCGATGGCGACGGGCTCGCCGCGTGTCTTGACGACCGCCTCGCCCATCGCGGCCCGGACGGCCGCGGGCGATTCGACGCCGCCGGTGGCCGGCTCCTGCTGGTCCACCGCCGCCTCGCCATCATCGATCCCTCGCCGCGCGGGGCGCAGCCCATGGCCTCGCCCGATGGCCGTCACCACATCGTCTACAACGGCGAGATCTACAACCATCGTGAGGTCCGCGCGGAGCTGGAGGCCGAGGGCGAACGCTTCGCGACCGCCTCCGACACGGAGGTCCTGCTGCGGCTCCTCGTGCGGCATGGCCCCGACGCGCTCGCCCGGCTGCGTGGGATGTTCGCGCTGGCGCTCTGGGACGACACGGCCGGCACCCTGCTCGTCGCGCGCGACCGCTTCGGCATCAAGCCGCTGTACGTCGCGCGGCAGCCGGGGCGTGTCGGGTTCGCCTCCGAGATTCGCGCCCTGACCGCGTCGGGGCTCGCCGCACGGGAGCCGGATCCGGCCGGTGTCCTGGCGTACCTCCGCTGGGGCAGCGTGCCCGCGCCGCTGACGTGGATGACCGGTGTCGAGGCGCTGCCGCCGGGCACCTGGCGTCGCTTCGGCCTGGACGGCGCGGAGCATGGCGGCGCGTTCGTGGACCTGCGCGAGGCCTGGTGCGACGGCCCGTCGGCCCCGCGCACGATCGAGCGACTGTCGATCCAGCACGCGCTCGAGGCAAGTGTCGCCGCGCACCTGGTGGCCGACGTGCCCGTCGGGGTCTTCCTGTCGGGTGGCCTCGACTCCACGGCGCTCGTGGCGGCGGCCTCGCGCCTGCGCCCGCGGCGGCTCGACACGTTCACGGTCGCCGTGGACGACGCGCGGCTGGACGAGGCGCGCTACGCCGAAGGCGTGGCCACGCGGTTCGGCACCCGGCACCACACGCTGCGTGTGGACGCGCACGGGATCCTGCGCGACTGGCCGGCGATCCTCGCGAGCCTCGACCAGCCCACCAACGACGCCGTGAACACCTTCTACGTGGCCCGTGCGGTGGCCGAGACCGGCATCAAGGCCGTCCTGTCCGGCGTGGGCGGAGACGAGCTGTTCGGTGGTTACCCGTCGTTCCGGCGCCTGCCCCGTGCCCTGCGCTGGACGCGGCGCGCCGGGCCGGCCGCGCGCTGGGGTGCGCGCGCGATGGCGGCGGCTGGTCCGGGCTGGCGCGCCGCGAAGTGGCGGCACGCGGCGGCGAGTGGCGGGGCGCCCATCGAGTTGTACCGCAGCCTGCGCGGTTTCCTGATGCCCGACGAAGTGGCGGCCTGCGCGGGGCCGCGCCTTCGCGACGTGCCGGGCGCCTACGCGCGCGCGGACGCGGTCGAGGCAGAGACGATGGCGCCGGCCTGTGACGAGCGGCCGGAGGCCACGGTCGCCCGCCTCGAGACGACGATGTACATGCGCGCGCAACTGCTGCGCGATGTCGACGCCGTGTCGATGGCGCACGGCCTGGAGGTGCGTGTGCCGTTCGTCGACGCGCCGCTCGTCGACGCGCTCTGGCCGGCGCTGGCGTACGAGCCGCGGTGGCTGCGTGGCAAACGCCTTCTGGCCGCCGCAGCCGGCGCGGAGCTGCCGCCCGAGGTGTCGCGGCCGAAGCAGACCTTCACCCTGCCGTTCGACGCCTGGATGACCGGCCCGCTCGGTCCCGTCGTGTGGGACGGCCTCGCGGCCCTCGAGACCGATGGCTGGACCGCGCCGGGCACGGCCGTCGCGCTCCTCACGCGCTGGCGGGCGCGGCAGGTGCACTGGTCGCGCCCGTGGGGGCTGGCCGTGCTGGGGCACATGCTGCATGCGTGAGCCGGCGCTGGTCGTCATCGAGCCTGGCCGTCGCACGGCGGGTCACGCGTGGGAGGCCGTGTGGGCCTACCGCGAGCTGCTGTACTTCCTGGTGTGGCGCGACCTGAAGGTGCGCTACAAGCAGACGGCCCTCGGCGCCGCCTGGGCGCTGATCCAGCCGTTCACCACCATGGTGGTGTTCTCGCTGTTCTTCGGGCGGCTGGCCGGCGTGCCGTCGGACGGCGTGCCGTATCCGGTGTTCTCGCTTGCGGCGCTGGTGCCCTGGACCTATTTCGCCACGGCGCTCGCGGGCGGCGCGCAGTCGCTGGTGGCGAGCCAGAACCTGATCTCGAAGGTCTACTTCCCGCGGCTGCTCGTGCCGATGGCGGCGATCATCACGCCGATCGTGGATGCGGTGATCGCGATGGGACTGCTCGCGCTGCTGATGGCCTGGTACGGCCTGGCGCCGGGTCCCGCGGTCGTGTGGCTGCCGGCCTTCGTCCTGCTCGCGATCGTCACGGCGGCGGCCGTCGCGCTGTGGCTGGCCGCGCTCAACGTGCGCTACCGCGACGTGCGGTACATCGTGCCGTTCCTCGTCCAGGTCTGGCTGTTCGTGACCCCGGTGGCCTACCCGACATCGCTCGTGCCGGAGCGGTGGCGCGCGGTGTACAGCCTCAACCCGATGGCCACGGTCGTGGACGGGTTCCGCTGGAGCCTGACCGGCGGGCCGCCACCCGGCGCCACGATGGTGGTCGCGTCCGTCGTCGCGGCCGTGTTGCTCCTCTGGCTCGGCGCCCGCTACTTCACCGGCACCGAACGCGGGTTCGCGGATGTCATTTGAGGCGCAGCGGACGGACTCGTCACGCATGGCGCGTGTCGCCCGGCGCCTCGGCGTGTCGCGTGCGACGCTCTGGACGATCCGCGTCGAGCTCGAGGGGGCGTGGGTGCGCGCCCGGAGCACGGTATGGCCACCGGCGCGGCTGGCGCTCGCCGCGCTGCGCCGGCGACGCGACCTGCTCGTCAACGTCGCCAGCGGGCCCTTCGTCCTGCCCGGATTCGTCAACCTCGAGTTGCGCGGCTATGACCCGGCCATCGTCCGGTGGGATTGCCGGAGGTCCCTGCCGCTGGCGCCCGGCAGCTGCGCCGGCATCCGGCTGGAGCAGTGGGTGGAGCACCTCGATCCCCGCGACGAACTGCCCGACCTGCTCGCGTCGTGCCTGCGGGCGCTGGGGCCCGGCGGCGTGATCCGGATCATCGTCCCCGACACGCGGCGGTACCTCGCGGCGTACCTGGCGGGCGGCCGTGAGGGCTTCGACGCGCTCGCCGTCCCCGATCCGCTGCCCGCAGACCTGCCGGCGCCACTCGACGTGGTGAACCACGTGTTCCACCAGTGGGGCGAGCATCGGTGGGCCTACGACCTCGAGACGCTCGCGTGGCGCCTGCGCGAGGCAGGGTTCACCGACGTGCGGCAGGCGCGGTACCGCGAGTCGCGCCTGCCGGCCCTTGCCGCGGACCGTGAGCAGCACGCGCCTTACTCGTTGTACGTCGAGGCGGTGCGACCGCCGGAGCACGCCTCGTGAGCGATGCCGCCATCCGCGCCCGGGACCTGGGCAAGGAGTACACGATTGGCGCCTTGCAGGCGTACGGATCGATCCGCGATCGGTTCGCCTCGGCGATGTCGGGGCTGAGGCAGCGGATCCGTGGCACGCACCGCCGCGAAGCCGACCCGACGCGGCTCTGGGCGCTCCGGCACGTGGACTTCGAGGTGCCGCACGGGCAGGTCCTCGGCGTGATCGGCGGTAACGGCGCCGGCAAGTCCACCTTGCTCAAGGTGCTCGCGCGCATTACGGCGCCGACCGAGGGCCGGGCCGAGGTGCGGGGCCGGCTGGGATCGCTCCTCGAGGTGGGCACGGGGTTCCATCCCGACCTCACCGGGCGCGAGAACGTCTTCCTGAACGGCGCCATCCTCGGCATGCGGCGCGCGGAGATCCTTGCGAAGTTCGACCAGATCGTCGCGTTCGCGGAAGTGGCCGCGTTCATCGACACGCCGGTGAAGCACTACTCGAGCGGCATGTACGTCCGGTTGGCCTTTGCCGTGGCCGCGCACCTCGAGACCGAGATCCTCGTCGTGGACGAGGTGCTGGCCGTCGGCGACCTGCGGTTCCAGAAGAAGTGCCTGGGGCAGCTCGATGAGGTGGCGCGCTCGGGGCGCACCGTCCTCTTCGTCAGCCACAACATGGATGCCGTGCAGTCGCTCTGCACGGAGGGCCTGCTGCTCGAACGCGGCCGGCTCGCCGCGCGCGGATCGATCCAGGACGTCGTGCGGGCCTACCGGGCGAGTGGGGACCATCCGGAAGCGGCCGGCGTCTTCCGGCCCGACCGCCGGCGCCAGGCCGGCTGGGCGGTGTTCACCGACGTCCGCATCGTGCACGACGGCCAGCGGGTAGCCGCGGTGCCGTCCGAGGCCGACCTGGTCGTCGAGCTCGACCTCGCGCTCCGGCCGCACGCCAGTGGCAGCAGCCTGCGGGGCCTCGTCATCGAGGTCGTCGTCGTGGCGGACGACGGCCAGCCGCTCGTGAGTTTGATGAACGTCGATCGGGGCGCGCTCGAGATTCCCGCGACCGGGGCGTGCACCGTACGCATGCGCCTGCCGGGGCCGACGTTCATCCCGGGACGGTATCGCCTCAACGTCTTCCTGGGATGGCCCTACCTCGAGCACGTGGACGACGTGCCTGACGCGCTCGAGTTCGACGTGACGCCGCCCGAAGAACCGTGGCGGCCGTATCCGCTGCACCCCACCAGGGGCCTGATGTGCCGCACGGCGGAGTGGTCGCTCGCCGCCGCCGTCGACGACACGGAGCCACGCCCGTGACGCCCGGGACCATCGCGCGGCTCGCGGCGCGGGCCTGGCGCCACCTGCGCCCCACGCCGGCCGAGGCCGCCTGGCACCGCATCGTGCGAGACGCCGACCGCGTGGCGCGGCGCACCCCGGGTCGCCTGCGGCTGCTCGACATGGACCTCGCCTACCCGGACGCGCACAGCCTCGCCCCGCAGTGGCACGACATCTTCGTGCGCGAGACCCTGGCGTTCGCCCCCCGCACCGACCGGCCTCGCATCCTCGACTGCGGCGCGAACGTGGGGCTGGCGTCGTTGTGGCTGCACCGCGCGTTCCCCGGCAGCCGGATTACGGCGTTCGAGGCGGACCCGGCCATCGCAGACCTGCTGGCCGACAACCTGGCCCGCAACGGTGCGCGCGACGTCGAGGTCGTGCCCGCGGCCGTGTGGACCGAGACGGGCCGGGTCCGGTTTCGCCGGGAGGGCACCGATTCCGGCGCCGTGGACGCCATTGGCGCCGACACGCCGGGAACGGTCGCCGAGGTCGACGCGGTACGCCTGCGGGACTGGGTCGCCCGGGAACACGTCGACCTGCTCAAGCTCGACGTGGAGGGCGCGGAGCTCGTGCTGCTGCAGGACATCCGGGATCAGCTCCACCAGGTGGATGCGATGCAGCTCGAGGTCCACGACTTCGATCCCGCGCGCCGCATCCTTCCGGCCTGCCTCGAACTGCTGAGCGCCGCCGGCTGGACCTACGCGCTCGACGACTTCGCGGTGGCCCACTGGCGGTGGGGCGCCGAGCCGTTCGGCCCGTTCCGCCGGGCCGGGCGCGGATGGGTGGTGCTGGTCCGGGCGTGGAGGCAGGCGGCATGACCTGCGGCACGCCCTCGGCCGGACGGGTGGAGGACCGATGCTGAAGGGCCTGCGTCAGCGGCTTGGCGGGCGTCGTGCGCCGGCGCGTGTGCCGGTCAACGCCCCGGTGTGCCACGTCGAGGTGAGCCAGTGGTACGGTCCCGCGCTCGCCGGACCGCGCACGTTCGAGCACGCGGTGGCCGGCGCCGCGCCGGTGCGCGCCGCCCTGGCAATCCTCGAGCGCCTGGAGCCGGACGACTACGCCGGGTTCGTCGCCCGGTTCTATCGCGCCGGGCTCGAGCGGTTCGGCGACCACTGGCACTACGCCGACATCAACACCGTGCTGCTCGGCCTGGGCGCGGCGTTGAAGCCAGAAACCTACCTCGAGATCGGCGTGCGACGGGGACGCAGCCTGGCGATGCTCTCGAGCGTGGCCCCCGACTGCCGGTTCCTCGGGTTCGACCTCTGGATTGCCGACTACGCGGGCATGCCGAACCCGGGGCCGGGTTTCGTCGAGCAGGAGGTTCGTCGGCTCGGCCATCGCGGGCCCATCGAGTTCGTGACCGGGCCGTCGGCGGAAACCGTGCCCGCCTACTTCGAGGCCCACCCGGACTGTTTTCCCGACATCGTCACGGTGGACGGTGATCACACGGCCGAGGGCGCGCGCCTGGACCTGCTTTCGGTGATGCCGCGTGTCCGCGTCGGAGGCGCACTGGTGTTCGACGACATCTCGAACGTCTCGCATCCCGAGCTCCGCCGGGTCTGGAACGAGACGGTCGGGGCCGATCCGCGATGGGCCGCGTGGAGCTTCGACGAGGTCGGCTTCGGGGTCGCGTTCGCGATCCGCAAGCACGCATGAGCGACCACGTCATCGTCACCGGCGCCGCCGGGTTCATCGGGAGCGCCCTGGTCCCGCGGCTGGTCGCCGACGGGGCCACGGTGGTGGCCATCGACCGCCATGCGGCCGCCCACCCGGGGGCCACGAACGTCGTCGCGGACGTCTCCAGCCCGGGCGTGCTGAAGCCGTACGCCACGCCGGAGACGACGATCTATCACCTTGCGGCCATCGCCAACGTGCCGCAGTCCGTGGCCGATCCGCGGGCGGACTTCGAGAACACGATGCGCCCGGTCTTCGAGGTGCTCGAGACGGCGCGCCACACGGGCGCGCGCGTGGTGTTCCCGTCCACGGCGTCGGTCTTCGACCCGTCCGCGCCGCTCCCGCTGGCCGAGCGTGCGTGGGTCCGCCCGAGCTCCCCCTACGGCGCGGCGAAGGTGGCGGGCGAGGCGTACTGCTTCGCCTACCACCGCGCGTTCGGCGTCGACGCGCGGGTGGCGCGACTGTTCAGCGTCTACGGTCCCGGGCTCACCCGGCTGGCGGTGCACGACCTGATTCGCAAGGTGCAACGGGCGGGCGACGCGCTCGAGATCCTCGGCGATGGAAGGCAGGTCCGAGACTACCTCTTCGTCGATGACGCCGTGGACGGGCTGCTGACGGTCGGGCGCCGGGGCGATCCGGGCGAGGACTATCACGTGGCCTCGGGGATCCCCGTGCGGCTGCTCGACCTGGCCGCGACGATTGCGCGCCTGATGGGGAGGCCCGACCTGCGACTCGCGCCGACGGGGCAGTCCTTCCCCGGCGACACCGCGCGCTGGTACGCGGACCCCGCCAAGGTGCGGCGCCTGGGCTTCGAGCCGCGGGTCAGCCTCGAGGATGGGCTCACGCGGACGATTGCCTGGCTGGGGGCCCGGTGATCGGAGGCGCCTCGGTCGCGTGCGTGCTTCCCGACAAGCTCGGCGGCGTGTTCTCGTTCGTGCAGGACCTGCTGCGGGCGCGGCGGCCCGACGGGTTCCGCTACGACGCGATCCGTACCGCGAACCTGAATGACGAGGATACCCGCGCCGCCGAGGCGACCGGCGCGGACCGGGAGTTCATCGTCGAGCACCGGTTGCCGCTCGAGAACGTCTACGCCGTGTTGCGCCGGCTCGAGCGCGCCATCGGCCCGGACCCCGGCGTGCTCTTCGCGAACGGCTGGCTCGAGCTGGCCCTCGCACACTGGCACGACACGGGGCGCGCCGTGGTGCAGATGGTGCACGGGGACTTCGACTACTACTACAACCTCGCGACGATGCACGAGCCCGTCATCGATGCGTTCGTGACCTACACACGGCAGGTCGACGAGCGCCTGCGTGCCCTGCTGCCACACCGCCAGCAGGACATCCACCTCATGCGGTACGGCGTGCCGATTCCGCCGGCCCCCCGCACCCCGGCGGCGGGCCCCCTGCGCGTCCTGTACCTCGGGCGCCTCCACCACGACAAAGGCGTGCTCGAGCTGCCCGAGATGGATCGGCTCCTGCGGGCGTCTGGCGTCGAGGTCCGGTGGACGATCCACGGCGACGGCCCTGCGCGCGAACAGCTGCGCGCCGCCTGGCCGGACACAGCGCACGTGACGTGGAGCACGCCGGCACCGATCGATGCCGTTCGGCGCCTGTACGCCACGCACGATGTCTTCGTGCTCCCGGCGCGGTTCGAGGCGCTGCCGGTGGCGCTGCTCGAGGCCGGCGCCGCGGGCGTCGTGCCCGTGGTCAGCGACCTGCCGAGTGGTATCCCGGAGGTCGTCGAGGACGGGGCCACCGGCTATCGCATCCCGGTCGGTGACGTCGCCGGTTTCGCCGACGCGCTTCGCCGGCTGGCGGCCGACCGGCGGCTGGTGGAGCAGCTGAGCGCGGCCGTGCGTGCCCACGTCGCCAGCCGGTTCGACGTCGTCACCAACACGGCCGCGTACCAGGCGCTGTTCGCGTCGTGGCGCACGCTGCGACGGCCCCGCCCGTCAGGGCTGGTCCTGCCGTACGGCAGCCGGCTGGATCGTCCGTGGCTGCCGAACGGCATGGTCCGCGCGGTGCGCACGGGCCTAAGGGCCCTTCGCTGACCGATGCGGATCGTCCTCGCGCTCGGCTGGTACTTCCCCGAGTCGGTGGGCGGCACCGAGGTGTACGTCGCCGCACTCGCGCGCCGTTACCGGGCTCAGGGACACGACGTGTCCGTGACGGCGCCGCTCGCGGGACTCGGCATGCCGCGTCACGGCGAACGCGACGGGACGCCGGTGTTCCGGTATCCCGTGCCGGTTGCGCCGACCCGGGACGAGGCGCGCGGCGACGCGCGGGCTCGCGGCACCGGACACCTGGACCGGTGGATCCAGGACCAGCGTCCCGATGTCCTGCACGTGCACAGCCTGGTCACGGGGCTCGGCCTTGCGGAGATCGAACGGGCCAGGCCTCACTGCCGCGCGCTGGTCGTGACGAACCACCTGCCGGACCTGGGGTACGTCTGTGCCCGGGGGCACCTCATGCGCTGGGGGACCGAGGCCTGCGACGGGATTCGTCGCATCGATCTCTGCACGGCGTGCGTCTGGCACGCGCACGGGGCGCCACGGCGGCTGGCGCGGGCGGCGGCGGCCTGCGTTCCGGACGCGTTGTCACGCCGGGCGCTGGGCTGGCCTGGTGCGCCGGGCGCCCTCCTCGCGACGCCGGCGCTGATCGCGCGTCGCGCCATCCGCGAGCAACACCTGCTCGAGGTGGTCGATCGCTTCGTCCTGCTGAGCGAGTGGGCGCGTTCCGTGTTGATCGCCAATGGCGCGCCTGCGGAGCGGCTGGCCGTCAATCGCCTCGGCGTCAGCCAGCCTCCCGTCGCGTCACGAGCCTCCGGACGGCCCGGTGCGCGAACCGGCACCGTCGTGGGTTACGTGGGACGCTACGGCTGGGAGAAGGGGCTCGACCCGCTCGTCGAGGCGATCCGCCGCGTGCCGCCCGACCTCCCACTGCAGTTCGTGTTCGTCGGACCGGCGGCTGCCGCTGCCGAACAGGCCGTTCGGCGAAGCGTCGAAGCGCGACTCGCCGGTGATTCACGCGTGCGGTTCCGTCCCGGCGTGGAGGCGGCGGACGTGCCAGGCGTACTGCGCGAGATCGACGTGCTCTGCTGTCCCTCCCTCTGGGCCGAGAATGGCCCGACGATTGCGCTGGAAGCCCGCGCGGCGGGCACGCCGGTGATCGGCAGCGCGTTCGGCGCGTTCCCGGAGAGCGTGCTCGACGGCGTGGAGGGACGCCTCGTGCCGCCGGGCGACGTGCCGGCGTTGACGGCGGCGCTGACGGAGGTGGGCCGCGATCCCTCGATCGTGTCACGCTGGCGCGCCGGCATCCGGCCCGTGCGCACGATGGACGACGTGGCCGCAGACTACCTGGGCCTCTATGGAACGCTCCTCGGGGAGCCGGGAGCGACCTCGTGAGCGCGCCGGCGGTCAGCGTGGTCATGACGGCCCACAACCGCGAGCGCTATATCGCCGGGGCCATCGAGAGTGTGCTCGCACAGACATTCGACGACCTCGAGTTGATCGTCTGTGACGACGGCAGTTCGGATCGCACGGTGGAAATCGCGGAGGCGTACGCCGCGCAGGACCCGCGCGTCCGGGTCGTGCGCAACCCGGCAAACCTGGGCGACTATCCGAACCGCAACCATGCCGCGACCTTCGCGCGCGGCCGTTACCTGAAGTACCACGACTCGGACGACGTGATGTACCCGCACTGCCTGTCGGTGATGCACGGCATGCTCGATGCGGAGCCGTCCGCCGGATTCGCGCTGTCGGCGTCGGGCGCCTGGCCGGGCGGCCCGTGCCCGATGCTGCTGACGCCGGAGCAGGCTTACCAGCGTGAATACCTCGGCTCCGGTCTCTTCCACCTGGGACCTGCGGCAGCCCTCTTCCGCACGGACGTCTTCAGGACGCTGGGTGGCTTCCCCGAGGTCGGGGCTGCCTCGGACTACGTGTTCTGGGTGCGCGCCTGTCGCCAGGTATCGGTACTGCTCGTTCCCGGCGATCTGTTCCATTGGCGGGTGCACCCTGATCAGGAATCTGTCCGCGAGACGGACCAGGCCGACAAGGCGCGTGTGTCGCTCGAGGGCTGGCTCGCGCTGAGCGTTCCCGATTGTCCCCTCGGTCCGGACGACCGGCTGGTGGCGCGCCGGAACTGGACGTGGATCGTGGTGCGCGGCTCGTGGCGGCACCTCAGGGCCGGCCGCTTCGCCCTGGCGCACGCGGTCTGGCGCCACAGTGGGCTGTCGCTGCTCGACGTCGTGCGGTACCTGCGGCGCCCGAGGCGATCCGCTGGAGCCGGCGTGCCGGCAGGCATGGCGTGAGCACCCAACGGCCGCCGATCAATCCCCAGCCCCCGGGAGACGAGGTGTCCCGGCTCGAGGCCTTCTGGGAACAGCGGTACCAGACCTTCTCGCTGTCGGAGTCCGGTTGGGCAGGCGCCGGCGACACGCACAACACCCTCATCTACCGCTGCAAGGCGGCCGCCGTCGAGGGGGCGCTCTCGGCAATCGGTGTGCGGCAGGATGTGCCGTTCGCCGTGCTCGACGCCGGCTGCGGGCAGGGATACTTCGCGGATTTCTACACGCGTCGATACCCGCTGGCGGCGTATACGGGGCTGGACGTCTCGGCGAGGGCCGTCGCCCACCTCGCGGCGACGCGCCCGGCGGGCACGTTCGTCCACGGCGAACTCTCACGCTGGCAGCCGGCGGACGGGGGACGCTTCGACGTCATCCAGTCGCTCGAGGTCTTCCACCTCATCCTGGACGACGCGCTCGTCGAGGCTGCGCTTGCCAACTTCCGCCGACTGCTGGCGCCGGGTGGCCACGCGCTCGTCACCGCCGCGTTGCCGGAACGCACGACCGAACGGGGCGGGTACCTCCGGTTCCGTTCGCGTCGGCGCTTCACCACGATGCTGGATCGGGCGGGACTTGCCATCACGCGCGAGGCGCCCATGTACTACTGGTTACCCGATCGTGGGCCATCCTGGTCGGTCACGCGGCCCGTCTTCCACCGGGCGCCCTCGATGCTGCTGTATGCGCTGGACCGGGTGGCCCTGCGCCTGCGGCTGCCGCGGGTGCCGACGGGACACGACTCCCGCATGCGGCTCCTGACGCTGGCCGCCGCTCCGTGCTGACACGGACCCGCGACCGGATGCGGCGCGCCGCGCAGCTGGGCCGCGCTGCCACGCGCCTGGCCGCCGCGCGCGCGAGCGGGCACCGCGCAGGGCCAGCCGTACCGGGTGGCAGCCGGCTGTTCGACCGGGACGCAGTCCTCCGGTTGAGGCCCGTGGTGCGGCCGCTCGAGGCCTTCGACCTGTACCTGAACATGACCCTCCAGGACCCCAGGCTGGAAGGGCAGATCGTCTTCGAGTACGGCGAGCTGCTCGCGGCCGTGCCCGACTGGCGGGGGCTGCGGGTGCTGGACGTCGGCTCCGGGCGCAGCACGCTCCCGCGCTGGATGGCGTCGCGTGGCGCCATCGTGACGACCTTCGACCTGCCGGTGCCGGCCGAAGCCCGCATCGTCGGCTGGCAGGGGCGGATCGACCGCTGGCTGGCCGGGGCCGCTGCCACCGCCGTGTATGACGTGGCGGGCTCGATGCTCGAGCTGCCCTTCGCGGCCGGCACGTTCGACCTCGTCACGAGCCTGTCGGTGCTGGAGCATCTCGACACCGAGCTGCCGGCCCGTACGTGGGTGCCCCCCGACGAGCAGGCGCGCCGCGTGTCACGGAGCGTTGACGAGATGCTGCGCGTCGCGCGGCCCGGAGGCCGCGTCTACATCACTTCGGAGTGCTGCGACTTCACGCGCGCGACGACCGACGCCTGGCGCGACGCGTACTACTTCACCGACGGCCCCGCGCTGGCCGGCGCGTGGCCGATCGACTCGGTCCGCGCGCTGTTCCACGACCGCCTGCCCGGGATGGGCGCACGGCTCGACGGCCCGGACCAGTTCGATCCACGGCGCATCGCCGACCCGGCGACCTGGACGTGGCGCGGGCCCTATTTCTCGGTGTTCAGCCTCCTCGCACGGAAGGACACGTGATCCTGCGGATCGGCATCATCGGCTTCGGCGGCGCCGGCCAGGCGCACGTGAAGTACTTCGGCTGCATCCCCGGCTGTGCCGTGGTGCGTGTCTTCGATCCCGACCCCGCGGGCCGTGCCCGTGCCGTCGCGGCAGGCCTGGCGGTGGTCGACGACCTCGGCCGCTTCTGGGACGGCCTCGATGCGGTGTCGGTCTGCGCGCCCGACGCGGACCATGCGGCGTACCTCGTCGAGGCCCTGGAGCGTGGCCTGCACACGGTCTGCGAGAAGCCCCTCACCGACTCGGTCGAGGGCGTGCGCGCGATCGTGCGCGCGGCGCGCGCCAGCCGAGGCGTCCTGGCGGTGGTCCACCAGATGCGATTCGTGCCCCTGCACGTCGCGGTGCGTGAGGCGATTCAAGCCGGGGAGCTCGGCACGCTGTCGTACCTCGAGGGCTACTACGTGCACGACCTGCGCGCACGCGCGTTCGTGAACCACCCGTGGCGCGCGGAGGACAACGCGACGCCGCTCGTCTACAGCGGCTGCCATTTCATCGACCTCCTGCGCTGGCTGGCGGACGACGAAATCGTGCAGGTCGTGGCGATGGCCAACCATCGGGCGTTTCCCGAGTATCCGGAGTCGGACCTGAACGTGGTGCTCTGCCGCTTCGCGTCCGGGATCCTGGGCAAGGTCGTCGTCGCCTTTGGATCCGGCGGTCCGCAGGACCATTCCGTGCGTGCGCAGGGCACGGACGGCGCCATCGACAACAACGTGTTGTTCACGCGCGGCGGGCAATGGGGGCGGGTGCTGCACGAGCCGATGCTGATCCAGCCGGAGCTGCTCCCACGCGCCGGCGCGCCGGGACTCGTCTCGCGCGCCCGCCAGCTCCGCGTGTCGATCCCGGCACGTGCCGCAGGTCTCGGGTTCCGCGCCCTGCGCTGGCTGGCCCGCCGCCCGAACGCGGAGTACGGCGCGCGGAACTACCCGCTGCGGACGTACGAGCACTCGCTCGCCTGCGTGCGGGCCCTCGAGGACTTCGTGGGCGCCGTCCGCGACGGCCGCCCGCCCCTCTGTTCGGTCGAGGAGTCCGCGCAGACGGTGCTCGCATGCCTGGCCGGCGTCGACGCCTACCGTACCGGCCGCATCGTCGCGGTCCCACGCCTCCGCGATGTCGTCTGAGCGCCGGCCCCGCGTGCTGCACGTGGTCGACACGTTCGGGGCGACCAGCGAGACGTTCGTGTATCGGTACGTCGTGGGCCACCGGGCGTTCGACGCCGCGGTGGTCTGCCGCACGCGCGCGAACGCCGACCGGTTTCCGTTCGAACGGGTGACGGTCGTCGACGACCCGTTGTCGCGTCGCGCGTCCGCGCACTGGATCTCGAAGACCCTGCTGCGCGTGACCGGGCGCTCGCTCTGGCACCGCGGCGTGGCGCGCGCCGTCACGGCGTGGCAGCCCGATGTGCTGCACGCGCACTTCGGCCAGGTGGCGGTCTCGGTGCTGCCCGCGCTCGCCACAGGGGGGCCGCCGCTCGTGACCAGCTTCTACGGATACGACGCGGCCGTGCTCGGCCGCGACCCGCGCTGGCGCGCGCGCTACGCGGAGCTCTTCACGGCAGCCTCCGCGGTCCTGGCGGAAGGGCCCGCCATGCGCGCGCGGCTGCTGGCGCTCGGCGCGCCGGAAGACCGCACGTTCGTGCAGCCCGTGGCGGTCGATGTGCAGGCACTGCCGACGTGGACCGCGCCCGATCGCCCGACCGCGCTCTTCGTGGGCCGCTTCGTGGAGAAGAAGGGCCTGGCGGACGCGTTGCGCGCGGTTGCCCGGGCGCGGGTCGACGTGCCGGACCTCGTGTTCCGGGTGATCGGCGACGGCCCCGAGCGGGAGGCGGCCACGCGACTGGCGGCCGATCTCCACCTGGCGGACGTCGTGCGGTTCGAAGGGCTTCGCCCATATGCGGATGTGGTCGGGGCGCTCAGCCGCGCCAGCGTGCTCGTGCACCCGAGCGCCGTGGCGGCCGACGGCGACGCTGAAGGCGGGGCGCCGACGATCCTGATCGAGGCCCAGGCCATCGGCACGCCGATCGTCACCACGCGTCACGACGACATCCCGTTCGTCACCGGTGGGGGTGGGCCGGGCATCTGGCTGTGCGGGGAGCACGATGTGCCGGCCCTGGCCGCGGCGATCGTCGACGCGGTGCGCACGCGCACGGCGTCCTCATCCGCCCACGTGCGCGCGCATCACGACGTGCGCGTGGAGGTGGACCGGCTCGAGGCGCTCTACCGCCGGGTGATGGCCGGCTGATGGCGCGAATCACCATCATCTCCGCCGGGCACGTGTCGAACTGCCCGCGCATGGTCAAGGCGGCTGATGCGCTCACGGCCGCGGGGCACGTGGTGCGCGTCGTCGCCGGCCAGCATCTCGACTGGGCGCGCGAGGCTGACGCGGATCTGATGGCGCGGCGGACCTGGCACCTCACGCCGATCGAGTTCGGCCGCGGCCCGCGGCGGGTGGCCAGCGGTATCGCCCAGCGCTGGGCCCGGTTGATCGCGCGTGACGGCGCGCCTGAGGTGGCCGTGGCGCTGGCCGTCAACCGCCTGTATCTCGATCTCGTGCGCGCCGCGGCGCGCGAGCCCGCGGATCTCGTCTACGGTGGGTCCGTGGGCGGGCTCGCGGCGGCCGCCGATGCCGGGGCGCAGCTCGGCTGCCCGTATGCCGTGGATCTCGAGGACGCGCATGGGCTGGAGCCGCTGGAGTACGGCGATCGGCGTGTGTCCGGCTGGATCTCCGCGATCGAGCGGCGGGTCGTCCCGGGCGCCCGCCTCGTGACGGCCGCGAGCCCCGCGATCGCCGGCTACTGCGAGGACACCTGCGGCATCCGGCCACTCGTGATCGACAACGTCTTCGAACCGCTCGACACCACGGTCCCGCTCGACACGCCGGCGGGGCCCCTCAGCCTGTACTGGTTCAGCCAGACAATCGGTTCCGGACGGGGCCTCGAAGACGCCGTGGACGCGCTTGCCGACGCCGACATCCCCGCGACCCTCCACCTCCGTGGCCGTGACGACGGGTTCACGGCGCGGCTGAGAGGCCGCGCGAGCCGGGGCACGACGATCGTGGTCTCGCCTCCTGGTCCACCGGACGCGATGGTCGCCCTGGCGGCGCCGCACCACGTCGGCCTGTCGCTCGAGCGGGCTGACATCCCACATCGGGCGCTGTGCATCCCGAACAAGCTCTTCGTCTACCTTGCCGCGGGACTTGCGGTTGCGGTGAGCGACACGGTCGGGCAGCGGCCGGTGACCGACACGCTTGGCACGGCGGCGGCGGTCGTGCCGCCGGGTGATCGGTCCGCGCTCACGGCCGCGTTCCGGCGATGGCACCAGGACCGTGACGCGCTTGCGACCGCCCGGCGCGAAGCGCTCGCGGCCGCGCGCACCCGGTGGCGGTGGTCGCATCCGGCGGAGTCGGGCACGCTCGTCGGAGCCGTGGAGGGCCTGATCGGGTGAGCCTGCGCATCCTCCTGATGATGGACCCGCTGATCCCGGTCCCGCCGCGGCACTACGGAGGCATCGAGCGGGTGGTGGCCGATCTCGCGGATGGTTACCTGGCCCGCGGCCACGACGTGACGCTGTGGGCGGCGCCCGGGTCCGCGACCCAGGCGCGCCTCCAGGCCTTCGGGCGGGAAGGCGAGTGGTCGCGGTGGAGCAACGCCCGGAACACCGCGGTCGTGTCCGCGCGGTTCCTCGCGGGGGCCCGGCGCCGGTTCGACGTGGTGCACAACTTCGGTCGCCTGGCGTACCTGCTGGCGGCGCTCGCCACCGACATCCCGAAGGTGCAGACCTACATGCGACCGGTCACGCCCGGCAACATGCGGCTCGCAGCGCGTCTCGGCGCGCGCCGGCTCTGCTACACGGCCGTCAGCGCCGCCATCAGGGACACCGGTCGTCCGGGCGGCGGCGACTGGCGGGTGGTCTACAACTGCGCGAAGCCCGAGCGGTACCCGTTCTCGGGCGCGGCCGATGCCGCCACCGCGCCGCTGGCATTTCTCGGGCGCCTCGATCGCTGCAAGGGCGCGCACACGGCCATCGACGTCGCCGAGCGGCTGGAGCGCCCCCTCGTGATCGCCGGCACCATCTCCGACCTGCCGCACGAGCGTGCGTACTTCGAGCAGGAGGTGCGGCCCCGGCTCGACGGGACGCGCGTGCGCTACATCGGGCCCGTGGACGACCGCCAGAAGGTCGACCTGCTCGGCACATCCGCGGCGCTGCTCCTGCCCGTCGAATGGGAGGAGCCGTTCCCGGTCGTCCTGCCGGAAGCCCTGCTGTGCGGCACGCCCGTCATCGGGTTCCGGCGTGGAGGCATCCCGGAGGGCATCGATCACGGGCGGACCGGCTTCATCTGCGACACCGCCGATGACATGGCAAGGGCGGTCGGGCGGCTCCCCGAGCTCGATCGTGCCGCCTGCCGCGCCGAGGGCATCCGCCGCTTCAGCGACGATGCGATCATGGATGCCTACGAGGCGATCTATCGGGAGCTGGCGTCGCGATGAGCGGGGCACGGCGTGTGCTCATCATCTCGCCGCACTTCCCGCCGGACGCGTCGGCGGCGGCACACCGTGCGCGCCTCCTCGCCCCGCACCTGCCAGCGGCCGGCTGGCAGCCGACGGTCATCGCCGTCGCCGCCGAAGACACGGGTGAGACGCTGGATCCGGAGCTCGGCGCCGCCGTCCCGGACGACCTCGACGTGCGTCGCTGCCGGGCCTGGTCGCGCACCGCGGCGCGGCGCCTCGGGTTCGGCGATCTGGGGCTTCGTGCCTGGCGTGCCCTGCGGCGCGCGGCGGTCGACGCCATGACGGCCGACCCGGCCGCCATCGTCTTCATCACCATCTACCCGACCTATCCCGCGCTGCTCGGCCCGTCGCTCGCGTCGCGGTTCGGCGCCCGCTTCGTGCTGGACCTGCAGGATCCGTGGGTGGGTGCGTGGGGGGCCACGCTTGGACCGGGTGGCACGCCGGACGTGCGCAGCCGGGCGAGCCGCGCCCTGGCCTTGCAGCTGGAACCACGGGTCGTGGCGCGTGCCGCGGCAGTCACCGCCGTCTC
This sequence comes from Vicinamibacterales bacterium, assembly GCA_050246635.1. GTDB lineage: Bacteria > Acidobacteriota > Vicinamibacteria > Vicinamibacterales > UBA2999 > JBFWVR01. The sequence continues at coordinate 114,544 of JBFWVR010000002.1, read as the reverse complement.
GCGCGGCACGATCGACGAGCTGGCGGCGCGCGTGCCACGGGTGGCCGATCGCCCGAGAGAGGTGCTGCCGATCGGCTGGGACCCCTCTGACTGGCAGCGGCTGGACGCGCGCGGACTCGCGAACGGCTTCTTCGATCCTGCCGACGGCCGCCTGCACCTCTGCTGGGTGGGGACGCTGCTGCCCGGGGGGCTCGACACCATGCGTGGGTTCCTGCGCGCGCTCCGCCAGGTCGTGGATCGGCAGCCGTCGCTGGCCGAGCGCGTGCGCGTGTGGTGCGTCGGGACGAGCAACGAGGCTCGCGCGGACGCCCCCGCGCGCGTGCGGCCGCTGGCCGAAGAGGCGGGAATCGCGTCGGTCGTCCATGAGCACCCGGCGCGGGTGCCGTTCTTCCAGGCGCTGGCCCTGGCGCGCGATGCCCACGCCGTGCTGCTCTTCGGGAGCCACGAGCCCCACTACACGCCCAGCCGTGCATTCGCGGCCGCCGCGAGCGGCAACCACGTGCTCGGCGCGTTCCACGAGGCGAGCGACGTGGTGAGCCTGCTCGCGGCCCTCGCGCCGTCGCGCCTCGTGCGGATCGTCACGTTCGCACCGGGGCCGACGCCGGAGACGGTGACCGCGCTGGCCGCGCACCTCGAGGCCATCCTGGGGGCGCCGCGTGCCTTGCGGCCGGCCATCGAACCAGCAATCGAGCCGTATTCGGCGCCCCGCCTCGCGGCGCGGCTCGGCGGGCTCTTCGACCGGGTGATGGCGGGGGAGGGCTGCCGGTGAGCGCGCCCTTGCGCCTGACGGTCGTGCTGACCCATCCGGTGCAGTACTTCTCCCCCTGGGCGCGACACATCGCCGCCACGTGCCCCGACCTGGCGCTGACCGTGGTGTATGCGACGGAGCCGACCCCGGAGCAGCAGGGCACCGGCTTCGACCACGCGTTCTCGTGGGACGTGCCCCTGCGCGAGGGATACGACTCCATCGTGGTCCGGTCCTCGCGACCTGGCGTGTCGGTCTCGTCGGAGGAGTATCGGGGGCTCGACGTCCCGGAGATTGGCGATGCCGTGCTCGCCACGTCGCCGGACGCGGCGCTCGTCACGGGCTGGCACTCGGTGACGCAGGTGCATGCCCTGCACGCCCTGCGACGGGCGGGCGTGCCAGTCATCTACCGTGGAGACTCGCATCTCGACAGCGGCGCCGGCGGGTGGCGCCGGCTCCCGTCGCGGCTCCGGTCGCGTGCCCGCCTGCGCCAGTTCGACGCCTGGCTCGTGGTGGGATCGAGGGCGCGGACGTACCTGCGCGCCTCGGGATGCCCCGACCCCGGCCTCGTCTCCTCGCCGCACGCCGTGGACAACGCCGCCTTCGCGGCGGCCGCGGCGCCGTGGCAGACGGAGGAGGGGCGGGGCGATGCGCGCGCGCATTTCGGCCTCGGCGACGGCTTCGTCGTGCTGCTGGCCGGGAAGCTCGTCGCAAAGAAGCGCCCGCTCGACGTCGCGCGCGGCGTGGCCCTCGTGCCCGGGGCACGGCTGCTCGTTGCCGGAAGCGGGCCGCTCGAGGCGGCGCTGCGCGAGGAAGTCGCGCGGCTGGGCGTCCCCACCGGCTTCGCGGGCTTCCTGAACCAGTCGGAGATGGCGCGTGCCTATGCCGCTGCCGATGTCCTCGTCCTGGCGAGCGACTGGACGGAGACCTGGGGACTCGTCGTCAACGAGGCGCTCGCCACCGGCCTGCCGGCGGTGGTCAGCGATCGCGTCGGGTGCGCGCCCGACCTGATCCACCCGGGCGAGACCGGAGAGGTGTTCACGTTCGGGGATCCGGCGTCGCTGGCGTCCGCCCTGACCAGGATCCGCGACGTGCGTGCCTCGGGTGTCGCCGTCGCCGATGCCTGCCGGGCCACGGTCGCGGCCCACGACTTCGCGCACGCCACGGCCGGCCTCGTGACGGCTGCGCGTTTCATCGTCCGCAACCGCCGCGCGATCCCCGCCAGCACGCGGCACCGGGTCGTGGCCACCTGCGCCCAGCTCGTGCATCAGGGCGGACTCGAGCGCATGACGTTCGCGAGCCTCGGCGCGCTCCGTCGATCGGGCGCTGACGTGCACACGCTGCTCAACGACTGGGACAGCCGTGACATCGCGGAGCTGGCGGAGGCGATCGACGCCAGCTGGAGCGTGAGCTATCACCGTGTGCGCCTCCGCCGTGTCCCGCGTTCGCCCTGGCACCTCCTGCGGATGCTCTACGACGTCGCGCGTGGGAGCGTCGACTTGTGGCGCACCGTGCGCGCACGGCGCGCGACGGCCATCTTCCTGCCGGAGACCATCTCCACCCTGCGCCATGCACCGGCGCTGATCCTGCTGGCGCGGCGGTGCGCAGTCATCCAGCGCCTTGGCACGGCGCCGGAAACCGGTGCGTTCTACCGCTGGCTCTGGACGGCGGTCCTGCGGCGGCTGGTGACGCGCTTCGTCGCCAACTCGGCGTTCAGCGCCCGGGAGCTGCGCCGCATCGGGATTCCGGACGCCCAGGTCGCCATCATCCCGAACCGCCTGCCGGAAGGGCGACGCCCGCCCGCAGGTGGCGACCGTGATCCCTGGCGTGTCGTGTATGTCGGGCAGGTCGTGCCGGAGAAGGGCGTGGTCGAGCTGCTCGAGGCCGTCGGGCAACTGGCGGCGCGCGGCCTGCCCGTCACGCTCGACATCATCGGCCGTCTCGAGGGCTGGGCGCCCGAGGAGGTCCAGGCGTACTGGCAGCGCGTGCAGTCGAGGGCCCAGGCGCCGGACCTGGCGGACCGCGTGCGTTTCGCGGGCTGGCAGCCGGACGTGATGCCGTGGCTCGCCGGCGGGGCGGTCCACTGCTGCCCGTCGAAGCCCGAGATGCGCGAGGCCTTTGGCCTGGTGGTGCTGGAGGCGAAGCTCGCGGGCCTGCCGTCGGTCGTCTCCTCCAGCGGGCACCTCCCCGACCTCGTGGAGGATGGGGTGGACGGCATCGTCTGTCCGACGGGGACGCCGGACGAACTCGCGGCCGCGCTGGGGCGCTACCTGACGGACCCGGGGTTGCGGGCCGCGGCCGGGGAGGCGGCGTTCCGGTCCGTCGAGCGCTTCTCGGCGGCGCGTTTCGATGCGGCCTGGGCAGGCCTGCTCGCCGGGCCCGGGCCGGGGCTTGGCTCGGGGCCGCTTTCGCAGGACAATCGCCACGAGGACGCCTTGTCATGACGGTCAACCGCTCTTTCGTGCCGGGAGCGCGCCCGTGAACGAGTCGGGCCGGCGCCTGCTCACGGTCGGCGCGGGGGCCGGCATCGCCGTGGGCCTGCTGATGGGCAACCTCCAGGCGGGGGTCGCCATTGTCGTGCTCGCGTTCGTGTGGGCGACGCTCCAGACGCCCGGCCTGCCGCCGGTGCTGGCCCTGGCACTGACGTTCCAGTGGACGCAGGTCACCATCGGCGTCTATTACACGTGGCTCACGGGCCGCACCATGGAGACGACGGTCCTCAGCGATTACGTCCCGATGGTGTGGATTGGCCTCGGCTGCGTGGTGGCGCTCACGCTCGGCCTCGCCGCGGGCCGGCGGCTCTATGCGGCAGACTACGAGCGGACCGCGCACGCGGACCTCGGTGCGTCGTGGCTGTTGCTGGCGGGCACGTACGGGGTGCTCACCGCCCTCGAGGGCCCGCTGAACCGCGTGGCCTGGGAATATCCGGGGCTGACCCAGGGCATCCTCGCGCTCAGCCTGATCCGTCTCGGCGCGCTCTACCTGATGATGCGGCGCTGCGCCCGCCCGGAGATCCGATGGGTGCCCCTGATGGGCCTCCTCGGGCTCGAGGTGGTGCTCGGCCTGACCGGTTACTTCGCGGGATTCCGCGAGCCCCTCTACCTCGCCGCGGCCGTGCTGCTCGAGTCGATCGACCGGCGGCGCGTGCAGCACTGGTTCGCGCTGGGCGCCATCGGCCTGATGGCGATGACGACCAGCGTCCTCTGGATCGGCATCCGCGACGTGTACCGTTCGGAGTTCCAGGCGGGCGAGATCTACGACATCTCGCGGGAGGTGCGCCTGAGCCGGCTCAGCGAGCTGGCCCGCGGCTGGTACGCGCAGGACGATTCGACCTTCTACTACGACCTGGACGGGCTCGTGGATCGGGTCTGGGCGATCTACTACCCGGCGCTCGCGGTCCAGCGCGTGCCGAACACGCTGCCGCACACGGACGGCGCGCTGTTGTCCGCGGCGATACAGCACGTGCTGCTGCCGCGCGTGTTGTTCCCCGACAAGCCGGTGATCCCTTCCGACAGCGACAAGGTCCGTACGTACTCGGGCGTCTGGGTTGCCGGGCGCGACGAAGGGACCTCCATCGCGTTCGGGTACGCGGCGGAGTCCTACGTGGACTTCGGCGTGCCCCTGATGTTCCTCCCGATCTTCGTCTTCGGCGTGTTGATGGGCATCGCGTTCAACGCGCTCGTCCGGTGGTTCCATTTCGAGGAGATCGCGGTCCCGGTGATCGTCGTGGTCTTCTGGCTGGCGCTCTATCCGTTCGAGCGGTCCTGGCACAACATGCTGGGCTACGGCGGGACGTTGCTCTTGTACCTCGGCGGCGTGGGCCTGCTCGTCGACCGGGTCCTGTGGAACCGGCGCGCGATCGAGCGCCAGGAACGGGAGACGTACGTGATGCCGCCGCTCGCGCCGACGCCCCAGGGACCGCCGTCCACGTCGTCTCGATGACGGTCCTGCACGCCGTCGCCTACTTCGCCCCGGCCTTCGCCTACGGCGGCCCGGTGCGAAGCCTGCTGCGCCTCTGCCACGCCCTGGCGGCGCAAGGGGTCTCGCAGCAGATCTTCACCACGACTGCCGACGGCCGCGCGAGCCTCCCCGCGGCGCCGGAGGGCCGCGACTGCGACGGCCTGACCGTGCGGTATTTTCCGCGCGCGGCGTTCCTCGGCGGTCACGGCCTCGGCAGGGCCCTCGCGGAGGCGGCCGCGCGGGCGGACGTGGTGCACGTCCATGGCCTCTGGAACGCGACGGTCTGGGCGGCGGCCAGGGCGGCCCGCGCGCGTGGCGTCCGGTACGTGCTCTCGCCCCGTGGCATGCTGCAGCCTGCGGCGCTGGCGCACGATCGGTTTCGCAAGCAGTGCTCGTGGCTGCTCAACGACCGGCGCGTCGTCTCGGGTGCCGCTGGCCTTCACGCGACGTCGGCAGACGAGGCGCAGGCGCTGCAGCGGTACGCACCGGCCGCGCACATCGAGATGATCCCGAACGGCGTGGACGTGCCCGACACGGGCTTCTCGCCGCCGTGGCCGGGAATCGGCCCCGGCCCCGGTACGCCTTACGTCGTGCTCCTCGGCCGGCTGCACCCGATCAAGCGCGTGGACCTCGCGATTGCCGCGCACCGCCTGCTGCGCCGGCGCTGGCCGGAGGCGCGACTCGTCATCGCCGGGCCGGACGAGACCGGCCTGCGCGCGCCGTTCGAGGCGGCTGGCGCCACCGCGGCGGCGGGCGTGGACTGGCTCGGGCTGATCGACGAGACCAGGCGGCGCGCCGTGCTGGCACATGCGCGTGCGCTCGTGATGTGCTCCGACTCCGAGAGCTTCGGCATGAGCGCCGCCGAGGCGATGGCCGCCGGCGTGCCGGTCGTCGTCACCCGGACGTGCCCGTGGCCGGGTGTGGAGGACGAAGGCGCCGGCGCGTTCGTGGACCAGCGGCCTGACGCCATCGCCGACGCACTCGACCGGCTGCTCGCCGACCCGGAGCAGGCCTGCGCGGCGGGCCAGCGGGGGCAGGCCTGGATGCGGCGGGACTTCGACTGGACCCGCGTCGCCGCCCGCATGGCTGCGTTCTACGCTCGTACCCCTGGAGCCTCGCGTCCCGCGTGACCCGCCGCGCCCCGCTCCTCATCACGCCGGGCATCGGACATGCCGACGGCGTCTCCCGCGTCGCCGGGCTGCTCGCGGGCGCGATGGCCGCGGACCACGCGCCGCTGGAGGTCTGGACCCTGCGCTCCCCGGGCCGCACCGCGCCGGCGCCCCGGCCGGGGCTGCACGTGGTCGACGCCGGGGGATCGCCGCTGCGGCTCCTCGCGAGCGGCACCGGGGAGATCCTGGCGGAGCGTCCGGCCATCGTGGTGGCCCACCTGCACCTGCTGCCCGTGGCGATGCCGGCCCTCGCCGCCGGACGGCGCGTGGCGGTGTACCTGCACGGCGTCGAGGCGTGGCGGCGCCAGCCGTGGTGGCGCCTGCGCTTGCTGAAGGCGACCCCGATCCTGCTGGCCAACTCGTCGTGGACAGCGCGGAGGTTCGCCGCCGCACACCCCGAGCTGTCGGCACGCGCCGTGGCGGTGTGCCCACCCGCGATCGCGGACCCTGCCCCCCCGGCACTGCGCTCGCCCTTCGTCGAGCGCGAGCCCATCGTGGTCATCGTCGGGCGGATGTGGGCGGAGGAACGCTACAAGGGGCACGACCTGCTGCTCGACGTCTGGCCGGAGGTCCGGCGCCGCGTGCCCGGGGCCCGTCTCGTCGTCATCGGTGACGGCGACGACCGCGGCCGGCTCGAGGCGCGCGCGCGCGCCGAGGGGCTCGGGGAGTCGGTGCGATTCACCGGCCTCCTCACCGACGCGGAACGCGATGATGAGTACCGGTCGGCTCGCGTCTTCGCGATGCCGAGCACGGGGGAGGGCTTCGGGCTGGTCTACCTGGAAGCCATGCGCCATGGCCTGCCCTGCGTCGCCGGGTCTGGCGCGCCGGAGGAGATCGTCGTCGACGGCGTGACCGGCTGTATCGTGCGTGATGGCGGGCGAGAGGATCTGGCCGGGGCCCTGGCCGGCCTGCTCGCCGATCCCGACAGGTGCCGGGAGATGGGCGACGCCGGCGCGGCGCGGGTCGCCTCCCACTTCACGGTGCGCGGCTTCGAGGACTGCGTGCGTCGTGCGCTCTCGGTGGACGCGTCGCCATGCTGATTCTCGGTTTCAACGCCTACCACGGCGACGTCGCCGCCGCGCTGCTGGACGATGGGCGCCTCGTCGCCGCGCTCGAGGAGGAGCGGTTCGCCCGGGTCAAACACGTGGCCGGGTTCCCCGGGCGGGCGATGGCCGAGTGCCTCCGGATGGCGGGGGCAACCGCCGCCGACGTGGACGTGTTCGCCGTGGCCCGCGCGAAGCGCGCGCACGGGTTGCGCAAGGCGCTGTTCGCGCTGCGGCACCGCCCGGGCCTGGGTCTCGTCCGGCAGCGGCTGGGCACGACGTCCCGCCATCGGGGCCTCGCCGAAGCCATCGGCGACGCGCTGGACCTGGAGCCGGCCGCCGCGGCGGCCCGGCTGCGCCACGTGGAGCACCACCCGGCGCACCTGGCGAGCGCGTTCTACGCCAGTGGCTTCGACCACGCGGCCTGCTGTGCCATCGACGGGTTCGGCGACTTCGTCAGCGTGTCGGTTGCGGAGGGCCGCGACACGTCCCTGGACGTGCTGGACCGGACGTACTTCCCGCACTCGCTCGGCCTCCTGTATCTCGCGATCACGCAGTTTCTCGGGTTCGAGCAGTACGGCGATGAGTACAAGGTGATGGGGCTGGCGCCGTACGGCACGCCGCGGTTCGTCGAGCCCCTCCAGCGCCTGCTCCACCTGAGGGCCGGTGGGGGATTCGAGCTCGCGCTCGAGTACTTCAGCCACTGGACCGGCAACGTCACGATGCGCTGGGAGGCTGGCGTGCCGGCCGTCCCGATCGTCTACACCGAGCGCGTGGCCGACCTCCTCGGCCCGCCTCGTCATCCGTCCGAGCCGGTGACGGCACGGCACGAGGACCTCGCGGCATCGCTGCAGGTGGTCTTCGAGGACGCGGTGGCGCACGTGCTCACCGGGGTCCACGCGCGCCTGCCCCTCGACCGCCTCTGCCTCGCCGGCGGCTGTGCGATGAACAGCGTGGCCAACGGGAAGATCCGCGCGCGCACGCGATTCCGCGAGGTCTACATCCAGCCGGCCGCCGGCGACAACGGCACCGCGCTGGGGGCGGCCCTGCACGTCTGGCACGAGACGCTCGGCCGGCCGCGCGGCTTCCGCATGACGCACGGCTACTGGGGCACGGCGTTCGACGATGAGGCGGTGGCGGCGGCGATCAGCGCCAGCGGCGCCGTCGCCGACGGGCGCGTGCGCTGGACCCGGATCGACGACGAGGCGGCGCTCGTGTCGCATGCGGCGGCGCGCCTGGCCGGTGGCTGCGTGCTCGGCTGGTTCCAGGGGCGCATGGAGTGGGGCGCACGCGCGCTCGGCAACCGGAGCATCCTCGCGGATCCGCGCCGCGCCGACATGCGCGAGGTCATCAACCAGAAGATCAAGTTCCGGGAGCGGTTCCGGCCCTTCGCGCCCTCGGTGCTCGTCGAGGCGCTCGATGACTTCTTCGTCGGAGCGGTGCCCGATCCCTTCATGCTCCAGGTCTACCCCGTGCGCGAGGATCGCCGCGCCGTGATCCCCGCGGTCACGCACGTCGATGGCTCGGGCCGCCTCCAGACGGTGAGCCGCGAGCAGAACCCCCGGTACTGGGCGCTCATCCGCGCGTTCGCCGATCGCACCGGCGTCCCGGTGTTGTTGAACACGTCGTTCAACGAGAACGAGCCCATCGTGCAGCGGCCGGAGGAGGCGCTCGACTGCTTCCTCCGCACCGATATGGACGTCCTCGTGATGGGCGCGCACGTGCTCGAGAAGGCGACGCTCCCGGCGGCCTGATGCGTGTTGCGTTCTTCAACCGGTCGTACTGGCCGGACACCGGGGCCACCGGCCAGCTTCTGACGGAGCTGGCCGAGGACCTGGTCTCGCGCTACGGCTGGCAGGTCACCGTGGTCACCGGGCACTCCCACGCGGCCGGCGTGCGACGGCCGTCGCGCGAGGTCCGCAACGGCGTCCTCATCGTGCGCGCGGCGGGAACCACGTTCGCACCTCGTCGCTTCGTGGGGCGCGCGGCCAACTACCTCACGTACTTCTGTTCGGCCTGTCTCGTGGCGCTCCGCCTGCCGCGGCAGGACGTCGTGGTCGCAATGACCGACCCGCCGATCATCGGCCTCGTCGCGCTGGCGGCGCGCGGCCGCCGCCGCTTCGTCTTCTACTGCCAGGACATCTTCCCCGAGGTGGCGGTGCTCCTCGAGGACTTCCGCAGCCCCCTGGTCGACTGGCTGCTCGAGCGCCTGAACCGGGCCATCGTGCGGCGGGCCGACACGATCATCGCGATCGGCGAGACCATGCAGCGGCGGCTCGTCGAGGGCAAGGGCGCGGATCCGTCGCGGATCCGTGTGGTGCACAACTGGGCCGACACGCGGGCGATCGTCCCGTCGCCGAAGGACAACCCGTTCGCTGCCGCGCATGGCCTCGTGGACCGGTTCGTCGTGCTGCACGCAGGCAACATCGGCCTCTCGCAGAACCTCGACGTCGTGATGGACGCGGCGGCCGTGTTGTCGCATCGAGACGACGTGGTGTTCTTGTTCGTCGGCGACGGCAATCGCCGGCGCGCGCTGGAGGCGGCCGCCACCGCCCGCGGGCTCACCAACGTGCGATTCCTCCCGTACCAGCCGCGTGAGGCGTTGCGCTGGACGTACGCGTCGGCGGACGTGTGCCTGGTCTCCCTGCGACCGGGCCTCGCCGGGGTCATCGTGCCGAGCAAGCTGTATCCGATCCTCGCCGCGGGACGTCCGTGCCTTGCCGCGGTGGAGCCGGCCTCCGAGCCCGCGGCCGTGATCGAGCAATACGGGTGCGGTGTCCGGGTGCCGCCCGGTGACGCGCAGGCACTCGCCGCGGCGGTCGAGCGCCTGGCGGATCAGCCCGGGGAGCGGGCCGAGATGGGGCGGCGGGCACGCGCGGCCTCGGCGGCGTTCAGCCGGGAGGGACAGGTCGCGCGCCTTGCCGAGGCGCTCGGCGGCCCGCCGGCGGCGGAACAACCCCGATGCTGAAGCGCGCGTTCGACGTGCTGCTCTCCGGCACGGGCCTCGTGTTGTCCGCGCCCCTCTGGATCCTGATCGCCGCCGCCATCAAGGCCGAGGATGGCGGCCCGGTGTTCTTCACGCAGGAGCGCGTCGGCCTGGGCGGCCGGGTCTTTCCGGCCTTCAAGTTTCGATCGATGGTGCCCGATGCGGAGAGGAACACCGGCGCGATTCAGGCGGTCGACGCGGATCCACGGATCACGCGCGTCGGACGTCTCCTCCGGGCCACGGCGATGGACGAGCTCCCGCAGCTCTGGAACATCTTTCGCGGCGACATGAGCTTCGTCGGTCCGCGGCCCCTGCGGCCGGGGGAGGCCGACACCACCTCCGTTGGTGTGGTGGTGCCGCTCAGCGCCATCCGGGGCTACGAGGAGCGGCACACCATCCGCCCGGGCCTGACGGGGCTGGCGCAGGTGTTCGCGCCGCGGGACCTGCCACGGCCCGCGAAGTTCCGCTACGACCTGCTGTACCGCCGACGGGCCGGGTTCTGCCTGGACCTGTGGCTCATTGCCCAGTCGTTTCGCATCACGCTGCGGGGCCGATGGGAGCACCGGGGACCAAAGCTGTGAGCAGCACCCTATATAATCGGGGGCGCATGCTCGACGTGGCGATCATCGGCGGCGGGCCCGCGGGGCTCGCGGCGGCGGCCAGGCTCGCCGGGCGGGGCCACGGCGTCGTGGTCTACGAGGAGCACGACGGCTGCGGCGCGCCCGTCCACTGCACGGGCGTGCTGGCCCGCGAGGCGGTCCACGACCTGGATCTGCCGCGCCAGGCAGTCCTGAACGACCTGTCCACCGTGCGCTTCGTCGCACCATCCGGACAGGACTTCAGCTACACCACACCGGACATCGAGGCGGTGGTCATCGACCGGCTGGTCTTCGACCAGGCCCTGGCCGCCCGTGCGGTCGCCGCGGGCGCCGACATCCGCTACAGCCGCCGGGTCACGGACCTGGCGACCAGCGCCGTGGGGGCGCGCCTGGTGCTCGACGATGGCGAGGCCGTGCAGGCCCGCGCCGTGGTCCTGGCCAGCGGCGCGAGCTACGGCCTGCAGCGCCGGCTGGACCTGGGCATGCCGCGGTCCTTCCTGCAGTCGGCGCAGGCCGAGCTTCCCGCCAGCCGCCCCGGCGCCGTCGAGATCCACTTCGGGGCCGACATCGCGCCGAAGGGGTTTGCCTGGGCGGTGCCGGTCGTGCGGGAGACCGGACCGCACGTGCGCATCGGCGTGATGGCCGAGCGCGACGCCGGCCTGTACTTCACGCGCATGCTCGACCGTGTCGCCGACGCGTGGGGCGTCGATCGCCCCGAGGTCCCCGAGCCACGGCGGCGCATGCTGCCGCTGTCGACGGTGCGGCGCAGCTACGGCGAGCGGCTCCTGCTCGTGGGCGACGCGGCGGGGCTCGTCAAACCGACCACAGGGGGCGGGATCTACTACAGCGTGGTGTCCGGGACGCTGGCGGCGGAGATCCTGGACGGCGCGCTGGCGTCCGACGACCTGTCGGCGACCACCCTGCGCGAGTTCGAGCGGCGGTGGCGCCGCGAGTACCAGCGCGAGTTCACCGCCCAGATGGCGCTGCGGTACCTGGCCGAGCGCCTCGGCGACGCCGACATCGACCGGCTCTTCGACCTGGCGCGCACCGACGGCATCATGCCCATCGTGCGCCGCACGGCGAAGTTCAACCGGCACCGTGACTTCATCCTCGCGCTGCTGCGCCACCCACCGGCGCGGCGCGTGCTCCTCGGCCAGCTGGCCGGCTTCGTGCACTCATGACCGCCACTCTCAACCACCGCGTCGACGTCCGCCCGGACATCGTCTTTCGAGCACTCGGCACCGAGGCGATCATCCTCAACCTCGAGAGCGGCGTGTACTTCGGCCTGGACGAGGTCGGCACGCAGGTCTGGACGCTGCTGCTGGAGCGTGACCTCGGGTCCACTGTCGCCGCGCTCGCCGCGATGTACGACGCCCCCGCCGAGCAGATCGAGGCCGACGTGCTGGCGCTGGTCGACCAGCTCGTCGCCAAGGGCCTGGTCACCCTCGTCCCCGCCGCCGCGTCTCGCTGATCCCCGGGCCGTTGCGCCCGTCCTGCCGCCTCCCCATGACGTCCCGAACCGGAGCGCGCCCGTGAGCGGCCTCGCCGCGCTCGTACACCGTGACGGGCATCCCGCCGTCACGGACGACGTCGCGCCGCTCGCCGCGTGCATCTCGACGCTGCGTGGCAGGGGAAGGGCCGCCCGGGTGCACCTGTCGGCCGAGGCGGCCCTCGCCGTGCTGCCGCAGGTCACCGGCAGCGGCCACGCGACCGATGGCCGCGTGTCGGTCGTGCTGGACGGCCGGCTGGTCGAACGCGCCGCGCTGGGCGCGGCACTGGATCTGCCGCCCGCCGACCTGGCGGGCACATCGGACGCGGCGTTGGTGCTGGCCGCCTACACGCGGTGGGGGGAAGACGCCTTCGCCCGCCTCACGGGCACCTTCGCGGTTGCCATCTGGGACGCCGCCCTGCGACGGCTCGTGTGCGCCCGTGACGTGCTCGGGGGGCGCCCGCTCTTCCACGCCGTCGATGGCAACCAGGTGCGCGTCGCCTCCAGCCTGGCCGCGCTGGCCGGTCCCGGCACGCCGATCAACGAGGGCATGGTGGGGGAGTGGCTCGCCGGCCATCCGGTGCACACGACGGAGACCGTGTATGCCGGCGTCTTCCGCCTGCCGCCTGCGCACCTGCTCGTCGCCGATCCCCGGCAAAGCCGCGTCTCGAGGTACTGGACCTTTGACGGCTTCAGGGAGATCCGGTATCGCTCCGACGAGCAGTACGAGCAGCACTTCCAGGACCTGTTCGACCGCGTCGTGCGTGATCACCTGGAGGTGCCGCCCGGCCAACCGGCGCCCGGGCTCATGCTGAGCGGGGGGATCGACTCCGGCAGCGTCCTGGCGTCCGCCGCCGCCCAGGGGCTGCCCCTCTCGGCCTTCACCATCGGGTACGACGACCCGGCCGTCGACGAGACTCCCGTCGCGCGGGCGGTGCTCCGGCAGACGGGCGTCTCCGACTGGGAGCGGGTCCCGCCGGATACGGACTTCGATCCATGGGCGGAAGCCCGTGCGACATGGGACATCCCGTCGTATCCCACCGGCATGGTCTCGGCGGGGCTCCGGCGGCGCGCGGTCGAGCGGGGCATCGGAGCGATGCTGACCGGCGTCGGCGGCGACGAGTGGTTCTTCGGTTCCGAGTGGCGTGCCGCGGACATGCTCGTACGAGGCCAGTGGCTGGCGTTCCTCCGGAACTGGCGGGCGAGCGTCGCGATGCCGGCGTCCATCGGCACGGCCGGCGTGTGGCGGTACGCCCTGTGGCCGCTCGTGCCCCCGGCGGGACGCGAGCTGGCCCGCCGGCTGTTCCGGCGGGGCGGCGCCGTGCCGCCCTGGATCGACGCGGCATGGGCCCGGCGCATCGACCTCGCCGATCGCCTGCGGCTGCATCGTCCGCCCGTTGCCGCCCGCTCCCACGCGGTCCGTGATCACATCCTCAGCGCGACCGACGGCGCGGTGGTCGCGGCCCACGACGAGCAGGAGCGCGTGGCCGCGCGCCTGGGCCTCGAGGACCGCCAACCCTTCATGGACCGGCGGATCGCGGAGTTCGCCCTGGCCCTGCCCGAGGACCAGCGGTGGCGTGACGGCTGGCCCAAGTCCCTCCTGTTGAGGGCCGGCCGGACCCGTCTCCCGGATGAGACACGACTGCGCCGGGATCAGCCCGACTACGGCTTCCTCGTGGCCGACACGGTCGAGCGCCTCGACTGGCGCCGGCGCCTGCGCCACTCGCCGCTCGCAGAACGCGGGTGGCTCCGGCCGCAGCCGCTCTTCGAGATGGCGGGAGCCGCCGGCCGGATCCCGGTTCGCGCCGCCGACCGGATCTGGTCCGCGATCGCGGTGCAGGCCTGGCTGGACGCCCGGGAGCGACAGGGGCTGCCGGCGTCGACAGAAGCCCGTTGAATGCACGAGCTTGGTGCTATCCTGATACCGGAGACCCACCTCATGGCCGACTCACGTCCGACCCCGTCGCAACCCGCGTCGTCGTCGAAGCGTCCCTACGTGCGGCCGACGCTCATCGAGTACGGCAGCATCTCGAAGCTCACGCAGTCGGGCGGCGCGACCCGTGTCGAGTCCGGCGTGCCGAGCATGAAGATGAACTGCCTGTGAGGCGGCTGGCGGCCTGGTCCGCCGGGTGGTGATAAAGTTGTCAGCGTATGGCTGATGCTGCTCACTCCCAGGGGAACCAGAAGCCGCACCGCCAGGCCCGGTGGCAGGCGCCGGAGCTGACCGAGTACGGCTCGATCGCCAAGCTGACGCAGTCGGGCGGCGCGACCCGCATCGAGTCCGGCGTCCCGCGCATGAAGATGAACTGCCTCTGAGATCCGCCGGGATCGATCCCGAGTCGACACCTTCCCCGCGTCCACCGTGTCACTGGTCCTCGACGAACATCGGCAATACCTCGCGGACGAGCCGCGCCTCGAGGCCTTCCGCCGCGCCATCACCGCCGTCGTCCGGCCGGGTGACGTGGTGCTCGACCTGGGCTCGGGCACGGGCATCCTCGGCTATCTCGCCTGCCAGGCCGGCGCGTCACGCGTCTACGCGATCGATGAGGGGCCGATCGTCGGGCTCGCGCGCGACCTGATTCACGCCAACGGCCTCGACGACCGCGTGCAGGTGATCCGCCAGGTCTCCACCTGGACCACGTTGCCGGAACCGGTCGACGTGATCGTCACGGATCAGATCGGCCAGGTGGGCTTCGATGCCGGCGTGGTCCAGTACGTCTCCGACGCGCGCCGCCGCCTGCTGAAGCCCGGCGGCCGCATCGTCCCGGGCGCCATCACCGTGCATGCCGCGCCGTGCTCGGACGACGCGGTGCGGACCGCCGTCGAGTTCTGGTCGAGGCCCGTGGCGGACCTCGACTGGTCGTGCGTGCGTCCGATGGCGGTGTGCACCGGGTACCCACGGCGGCTGGACCCGGCGCAGCTCCTCGCCGACAGCCGTCCCCTGTTCCACATCGATCTGCGGACGGCGGAGGGCGAGCGGCTCGAGGGCGAGGCGTCGTTCTCCGTCGCGCGTGCCGGCGCGATGGACGCGGTGGCCGCGTGGTTCGTCGCGGACCTGGCGCCTGGGGTCACGATGACCAACGGCCCCGGTGATCCCCGTCGCATCGACCGGCGACTGGCGGTGCTGCCGATTGATCGGCCTGTCGCTGTCGCGCCGGGCGACCGCATCGACATCACGCTGCGGGCCAGGCCGGCCGAGACGGTGCTGGATTGGCGGGTGGTCGTCCGCGGCGCGGACGGCGGGGAGCGCGCCCGCTTCCGGCACTCCACCTTCGGCGGCATGCTCATCGCCGCCGAGGATCTGGCGCGCACGCTCCCCGATCGCGTGCCGGTGCTCTCGGCGGTCGGGCGTGCTCGCCAGTCCGTGCTCGAACTCTGCGACGGCGTGCGCACGGTCGGCGCCATCGAACGCGAGATGCGCGCCCGGCACGCCGAGCTCCTGCCGACCGACGCCGCCGCGGCGACGTTCGTCGCGGAGGTGCTCACGCGCTATGCGGAATAGCGGCTCTGCCGCCGCGCGCTACCGCATGTCCGGCCTGACGATCGCGAGCGACCTGGCGCTCGCGCCCCTTCCCGCCGCCGGCCCCGCGCATCGCCGTGTGGACTGGCACCTGACGACGGCGCCGCCGGCGTCCCGCGAGGAGCGGGTCACGTGGTTCCGGCGGTGGTTCGATCCGGACCGGCGCCTCTGGTTGCGGTTCGGGCGGCTGGCCGCGGGCTACCGCCTGCGCTTCGCGCACTCCGCGTCCTTCGACGTCCATCCCGGCCAGCGCCGTATCGTCTGTCGCCGGGAGCGCGGCACGCCGCTGCGGACGCTCCGTCACCTCTTCCTGAACCAGGTGCTGCCGCTGGCGGCGGCCACGCCGGAGCGGCTGGTCCTGCACGCGTCGGCCGTGAGCGGGCGAGGCGGCGCGATCGTCTTCGTCGGGGCTGGCGGCCGCGGCAAGTCCACGCTGGCCGCCGCGATGACCGCGCGCGAGCACCGGCTGCTGACGGATGACGCGCTGGTGGTGGAACCGGGGAAGGGCCACATGCTCGCATGCCCCGCCTTTCCCGAGATTCGGCTCTGGCCGGACTCGGCGAGGGCGCTGACCCGGGGAGGCGGGCGCGCCGAACGCGCGGCGCACTACACGACGAAGCGGCGCCTGCCGGGCCCGGGGCCTGCCTTCGAGGCTCGGCGCCGTCCCATCTCGCGCATCTACCTGCTCGATCGTTCGGCGCGTGCCGGCGCGGGCGTCTCCGTCACGCCGGTGACGCCACGGGACGCCGTGCCACACCTGGTCCGGACCGCCTTCGTGCTCGACACCGGCGATCGGCGCCTGATGCGGGGCACGTTCGAGCTGATCTCCTCCCTCGTGGCCGTGACGCCCGTCTTCCGGCTGCGCTATCCCGATGCGCTCGCACGCCTGGACGAGGTGGTCCAGGCCGTGACGGCGCACCGTCCCTGAGCCCGTGACCACACTGGCTGCGCCCCCCCCACTCCAGGCCACGCGACGGGGCTGGCGGATCGCAGGGGACCTCGCCCGTTCAGGCGCGCCGCGCCTGTTCGCCGAGCGCTCGCTCCTGCGCCTTCCCCGCCTGCTCGACGAGGAACTGCTGGGGGTGGTGGGGCGCCGCCTGGCCGCCGGCGACTTCCGCACCCGGGTGGCCACGCGCGTGTACCCGCCGGCCGTCGACCTCAAGCTCCACGACGACGTCACGCATGGCCTGCTGCACTTTCTCCTCAACGACCCCGTCCTGCTCGACGCCGTGCGCACGATTACGGATCGCCCGGAGATCGGCGGCTTCGTCGGGGCGGTCTACCGGCTCCTGCCGGGAGCCGGGCACCAGGACTCGTGGCACGACGACTGCGACGGGAACCGGCTCGTGGCGCTGACCCTCAACCTCGGTGAGGTCCCGTTCGAGGGCGGGGAGTTCGAGCTGCGCCGCAAGGGCGAGACGGCGCTCCTTGCACGGGTCGCGAACACCGGACCGGGGGACGGCGTGCTGTTCGCGATCGCCGACGCCCTGGAGCACCACATCGCGCCGATGGCCGGCACGGTGGCGAAGACCGCCCTGGCGGGCTGGTTCTGCATGGACCCCGCGGCGCGTCGCTGATTCGACACGTCCGTACACACGAAGGGCCCGGGCATTCGCCCGGGCCCTTCGTGCGTACGGGGGAGGCCTGTGCCGTGCTTACCAGCGGGACCCGGTGTTCCAGCTGAAGCTGCCGTTGCGGCTGTAGTTGCGGCAGCCGTCGCGGTCGCCGTTGTAGTGGCCGCTCGACCCGGAGTTGTTGTTCGACCCGCCGCCGTTGTTCGACCCGTAGCCGCTGCCGGATCCGTACCCGTTGTTGGACCCGTAGCCGTTGTTCGACCCGTAGCCGTTGTTCCAGTCGTGGTCGTTGTCCCAGTCCCAGCTGCCGTTGCGGCCGTAGTTGCTGCAGCCGTCGCGGTCGCCGGGGTAGTGGCTATTCGACCCATGATCGTCGTCGCGGTCGTGGTCACGACCGTCGTGGTCGTCGTCGCCATGGTCGCCACCATTGTCATGGTGGTCCCAGTCCCAGTCGTTGTCCCAGTTCTTGCCGTAGTCGTGACAGCCATCGTGGTCGCCCGGGTAGTGACCGTGGCCGTCATCATCCTCGTCGTCGTGGTCGTCGTCGTCGTCCTTGCCGCCCTTGGACTTCTTCTGGACCGTCACGGTCACGGTCGCGGTCGCCGTGCTGCCGTGGGTGTCGCTGACGGTGTAGGTGAACGCGACCGTGCCCGTGAAGCCGCCGTTCGGCGGCGTGTAGGTCAGCGTGCCGTCACCGTTGATGGTCACGGTCCCGGACGCGGGCTGGGTCACGCCGCTGATGGACAGCGTGTCGCCATCGACGTCGCTGTCGTTCACCCGGACGAGCACCTTGATCGCGTTGCCCTTGGTGGTCGTCGCCTGGTCGTCCAGGGCGACCGGCGGGTGGTTGGCCTTGTCGACGGTCACCGTCACGGTTGCCGTGGCGGTCCCGCCGTGGTCGTCGCTGGCCGTGTAGGTGAAGGTCACCGGACCGGTGTGCGTGATCACCGGGGTGTAGGTCAGCGTGCCATTCCCGTTGATGACGACGGTTCCCGAGACCGGCTGCGTCACGGCACTCACGCTGAGGGCGTCGCCATCCGGGTCGCTGTCGTTCGCGAGGACGGCAATCGTCTTCGGCGCGTCAGCCGTCGTCGTGGCCTGGTCGTCCGCCGCGGTCGGCGGGTGATTCCGCCGGGTCACGGTGACCGTGACGGTCGCCGTGGCGGACCCGCCACGGCCGTCGCTCACGGTGTAGGTGAAGGCGTCCGTGCCGACGAAGCCCGCCACCGGGACGTACGACACGGCGCCGTTCCCGCTCGCCGTGACCACGGCGTTGGCGGGGTTGAAGTTGACCGACACCACCGAGAGGGCATCGAAGTCGGCGTCGGAGTCGTTGCCGAGCACCGGGATGAGGACCGCGGTCTCCTCGGCCGTGGTCGCTGCGTCATCGAGGGCGACCGGCGGGTTGTTGATCGGCACGTCCGTCGGGCAGTCGTCGCGCCCGACCACCAGCAGCTTGCCGGTGCCGTTCAGGGTCAGGGTCTTCGCCGCCAGGCCGCCGACGAGTTGCGTCCCGCCGTTGATGATCATCTGGCCGTTCGGCACCTCGACGTAGCCGTAGAGCGAGGTCTGCCCGTTCAGCTGCAGGCCCCCGGTGGCCGCGATGCGCAACGTCAGCCACTCCGGGTGGCTCGCGGCGCCGGTGACGCCGTTGAACGTCGTCGCGTTCTTGATGGTGACGACCACGGGGCCGACGACCTGCAGCACACTCTGGCCGTTCATGACCAGGTTCTGGAAGTTGTAGACCGCCGGCGTCGTCCCGCCCGGCACGCCGAGGATGAACGAGTTCTGCCCGTTGGCGGTGAAGGTGCGGTAGGTCCCCGGCGGGACGGCGAACGCGCCCACGTTGCCGTTCAGCGTCAGGTCGCGAATCGTCGTGAAGTCGCCCGGGTCGTCGCCGGGGTTGTTCACGTTGACGTTCCGGTTGCCCCAGTCGGTCGGCGGGTTGTCCACGACCGGCAGGGCGATCGGGTCGGTGCGGCGCACCACGTGGCCGAGCGTCGTGCCGCCGTTGATGGTCACCTTGTGGCCGGTCGGTGATGCCGAGCCGCTGCCGTCCACCGTGCCGCCGTAGGACGCCGGCTGGCCGTTGATCTGGATCGTCGGCGTGCCGGCGATCAGCAGGTCGCCGTTGGTCGTGCCGCCGTTGTAGGTGACGTTCGCCTTCGTCATCACCTGGACCGACCCGTCGACCAGGCTGCCGCCGTTGAACGTGGCCTCCTTCAGCACGAGGACCAGGGCCGCGCCCGGCTCGCAGACCGGCTGCTCGACCATGACGGTCACCGTCGCCGTCCCGCTCAGGGCTTGGCCGTCGCTGACCTGGTAGGTGAACGACACCAGGCCCGTGAAGCCGGATGCCGGCGTGAAGGTGAACGAGCCGTTGGCGTTCAGCGCCAGCGTGCCGCTCGCCGGCGCGCTCACCAGCTGGGCGCTCAGACCGGCGGGACCCTCGGCGTCGGTGTCGTTGCCGAGCACACCCGGCGCCGCGACCACCAGGGGCTGGTTGTACGGCGTCGTGTAGCTGTCGTTTGCCGCGACCGGCGGGTGGTTGAGCGGCGTCACCGTGACGGTCACCGTCGCCACGGCCGTGCCGCCGTGCCCGTCGCTCGCGGTGTAGGTGAACGCGACGGTGCCACTGAAGCCGCCGACGGGCGTGTAGGTCACCGAACCGTTCGGGTTGATCGCGACGGCGCCGGACGACGGCTGCGTCACCGAGACCACCGAGAGCACGTTGCCGTCCGGGTCGGTGTCGTTGCCGAGCACGCCGATGATGACCGGGCTGTTCTCGACCGTGGTGGCGGCGTCATCGACCGCCACCGGCGGGCGGTTGGCCGGGGTCACGGTGACCGTGACGGTCGCGGTCGCCGTGCCGCCCCGGCCGTCGTCGACCGTGTAGGTGAACGTCGCGACCCCGTTGAAGCCGGCGGTCGGCGTGTAGGTCACCGAGTTGTCCGGGTTGATCACGACCGCACCCGACGCCGGCTGCGTCACAGCGGTCACCGACAGCGCCCCGCCGTCGACGTCGCTGTCGTTGCCGAGCACCGCAACCGTGACCGGGTTGTTCTCCACCGTGGTCGCCGTGTCGTCGCCTGCCACCGGCGGGTCGTTCACGTCGGTCACCGTGACCAGGACCGTCGCGGTGTCGGTGCCGCCATGGCCGTCGCTCACCGCGTAGACGAACGACGCGGGCCCCGCGTACTCGGGCGCCGGCGTGAAGATGATCTGCCCGCTGACGAGCGCCACGGTCCCATTGACGGGGCTGGCGACCGACGCGACGGTCAGCGTGTCACCGTCGGCATCGCTGTCGTTGGCGAGCAGGTCCGCGGGGGTGATCGTGAGCGGCGTATCTTCAGCGGTGGTCAGGGCGTCATCGACGGCCACCGGCGGGTCGTTGACCGAGATGACAGTGATGGTCACCGTCGCCGTGTCCGACAGGCCCGCGACGTCGCTGACCGAGTAGGTGAACGACGCCGTGCCGAAGAACCCGGGCGCGGGTGTGAAGGTCACCGTCGTGCCGGAGAGCGCCACCGTCCCGTTCACGGCGCTGCCGACCCCGGTCACGCTGAGCGTGTCGCCTTCGGGGTCGGTGTCGTTCGCGAGCAGCGTCGCCGTGTCGAGCGCGAGCGGCGTGTCCTCGTCGGTCGTGGCGATGTCGTCGGTCGCGACCGGCGGGTCGTTCTGTGCCGCGACGGTCACGGTCACCGTGGCCGTGTCCGTGCCGCCGTTGCCGTCGTCCACGGTGTAGGTGAACGAGGCGGTGCCGTTGAAATCCTGCGAGGGCGTGAAGGTCACGCTGCCACCCGAGAGCGTGGCCGTGCCGTTGACGGCCCCGCCGACGGCGGTGACGGTGAGCGTGTCGCCCTCGGTGTCGGAGTCGTTGGCCAGCAGCGCGCTGGTCGCGATCGTGACCGGCGTGTCCTCGGTCGTCGAGGCGGTGTCGTCGACCGCGACCGGCGGGTCATTGACCGCGGTCACCGTCACCGAGACGGTCGCACTGGCGGTGGCGCCCGACGGGTCGCTGATCGTGTAAGTGAACGACGCGGGGCCGTTGTAGTTGGCCGCGGGCGTGAAGACCACCTGGCCCGACGCGAGGGCCACGGTGCCGTTCACCGCGCCGCCCACCGCGCTGATGGCCAGCGTGTCGCCATCGACATCGCTGTCGTTGGCGAGCAGCACGGCCGGCGCCAGCGTGAGCGGCGTGTCCTCGGGCGTCGTCGCCGTGTCGTCCACCGCGACGGGCGGATCGTTGACCGGCGTGACGTCCACGTAGACGGTGCCGATGGACAGGAGCTGGCCGTCGGTGATCGTGTAGTTGAACGTCGCCGTGCCGGTGAAGTCCTGGTGCGGCGAGAACGAGAGCGTGCCGCCGTTGACGAGCACGGTGCCGTACATCGAGCCGCCGGCGTTGACGAACGAGATCTCGTCGCCCTCGACGTCGGTGTCGTTGGCCAGCAGGGCCGAGACCGGCACGGAGAAGGGCGTCTCCTCCGGCGTGGTGAAGTGGTCGGTGACCGCCAGCGGCGCGTCATTGACCGGCAGGACCGTGATGGTGACCGTGCCCGTCGAGGTCCCGCCGTTCGGGTCCTCGATCACGTAGGTCAGCGCGTCCGGGCCGTTGTAGTTCGCCGACGGCATGTAGGAGATGCGCCGCCCCGACGCGGGCCCGGCGATGCCGTGCGACGGCGGCGTCGCGATGGTCACGGTCAGGATGTCGCCGTCCGGGTCCGAGTCGTTGGCCAGGACGTTGATGTTGACCTGCGTGTCCTCGTTGATCGTGACGCTGTCGTCCTGCGCGACCGGCGGGCCGTTGGTCAGGATGTCGATGGTGTGGGCCGTCTCGGTGTTGCCGGCCCGGTCGCTCGACCAGTAGGTGATCGTCGTGGCGCCGCGCTGGGTCAGGAGGCGGGTACCACCCGGGGCCAGCGTGGTCGTCGGCTGCGAGTTCGCCCCGCTCATCGAATAGCGGGTCTGCTTCACGCCGGAGAGGTCGTCGGTGGCGGGCAGCGAGAACGAGATCGAGCCGCCGCCGAAGACGCCGCCGTTCGAGCAGTCGAGCACCGCCGAGCCGTTCGTCCACGTGCAGCTGAAGGTCGTCACCGGCGCGAGGCGGTCGATGTGCACCACGCGGCCGTTGAGCAGCGGGTCGTCGGAGGAGGCGGTGGCCGTGACGTTCCCCGCGAGGTCCTCGAGGCTGTTCAGCACGACCGGCGGGTTCTCGCCGTCCTGGTTGAACACCAGCGCGCTGAACGGGCCCGAGGCGCCGTCCACCACGATCTGGCTGGACGGCGTGAAGTTGTCGAACAGGTTGAAGGGCACCGACACGTCGTTGCGGTACCAGCAGTGGTTCACGCCACCCTCGACCCAGCACTCACCCGGCGCGTTCGGGAAGTCGAAGAGCGCCGTCGGCGGCGTGCGGTCGATCGCGACCGTCATCGTCTTGCGGTCGGTCAGGTTGCCCGCCGCGTCGAGCGTCCAGTACTCGAGGCCGTTGTAGCCCTCGGCGAGGCTGCCCGGGCCCGCGTAGATCGGGACGATGGCGTCGTAGGTCGTCGGGTACGGGAACCCGTTCGGGTCACCCGACGCCAGGCCCGGGCCGTCGCACTGGATCGACGTGCCGGGGTAGTCCTCGCAGCCGATGTAGTAGTCGTCGTTGTCGATGACGGCGAGCGGGCCGAAGACCCAGCGCCAGTAGATGCGCTTGATGCCGGTCGGCGGCAGCGCCGCGCGCGGATCCTCGGGGTGCGTCGCATCGGCCGCGTCCACCGCGTCGAGCTGGATCGTGACGTCCTGGTTGTAGAACTGCCGCGCCGGCAGCGGGTCGGTGATCTGGCCGGTGATGTCCGGCAGGCCCGTCTCGCACGTGCCGCAGCCCACGACCGCCGTCGAGGAGCGGTCCTGGCTGGCGGTCACGCCGCCGTTGCCGACGGCGTTCAGCTGGAAGTCCACGGCGCCTTCGCTGCGCGCGGTGAAGGTGCAGCGGAAGCGGAAGAGGTCGGTCGGCACCGGGCGCACCGTGTCGATGTCGCCGTCGGTCGCGAAGTCGGTCTGCGGGTCGCCGAGCGCGTCCGCCGTCCAGCCGACGAGTTCCGGGCCGGCATCGAGCGGCAGCGTGCCGAGGCCATCCGAGGCCGAGCAGGTCGGCACGACGTCGGTCACCTGGAAGTGCGTCTCGGGCACCATCACCGAGTAGTCGATGGTGATCTGGTCACCGGCGACGAAGCTGCCGCTGATCGTCGCGCCGGGACGCAGCACGTCGGGCGCGAAGCTGCGGGGGCCCGACACCGTCACGTCGACAATCGCAATCTCCGGGATCTGGAAGATCTCGATCTCGTGGTTCACCGTGTCGACGACGATGAGGCGGCCGACCGCGTCCTCGGTGACGCCGCGGGGGTACCCGTTGAGCCCGCCCTCCGCGTTCAGCTCGAACTGGAAGGTCTGGGTGGCCGCGGAGCCCTGCGGGTAGTCGGGCTTGTAGACCGCGAGGCGCTGGTTGTCGGTGTCACCGACGAGGATGCGGCCGCGGGCGTCCACGTTCACCGAGAACGGGCTCTGCAGGTCGGCACGGCCCGGGTTCGAGAAGTCCGTTGGCCGGCCGAAGACCAGCGCCGGCGTCATCGTCGGCACGCCGGAAGGGTTGGCCTGGCTGGTGCTGTTCGGAATCGTGCCGTCGAAGGGGTTGGCGTCGACGAGCAGGCCGTTGGCGTCGACGTCGAACGAGACGACACGCGTCGCGCCGTAATCCGCGACGACGAGGTGGGACGCGTCCTGGTCGTACGCGATGCCCGTCGCGAGCGTGAGGCCGCCCGGCGTGAAGTCGCCCGTCGGGGCCTCGTAGCGGCTGATTTCCGCGCCCGTGGCCGCGCTGTAGAACACCAGCTGGTTGACGCCGGAGCCGAAGTCGATGCCGTTGACCGCGATGGTGCCGCTCGTGCCCCAGACGGTGCCGGGAATCACGCTGATGCCGTACACGAAGACGCCCGACGGCATCGCCGCCAGCACCTGGCCTGCGGCGTTGAACACCACCACGCGGTTGTGGCCGTAGTCGGCGACGTAGACGTTGCCCGCGTCGTCGACCGTGACGTGGTCGGGCGTCATGAGGGTCGCCGACGTCCACTGCGCGCCCGGCACCGTCACCGGCGCCCAGCCGTAGCCATCGGTCGGGTCGGCGTCGTTGGCGGTCGGGTCGTAGCGGAAGACCACGACGCGGTTGTTGAAGCTGTCGGTGACGTAGACCTTGTAGTCCAGCGGGTCGGTGGGGAAGCCGTTCGACCCGAGAGTGCCGGACTGGTAGATCGCAACGTCCACGGGGTACAGCAGATCCTCGTCGGTCGGCGTGCATCCGGGGATGCTCTGGAACAGGTCGAAGTCGAAACACGCCGAGGCGTGCCCGAACTTCGGCAGCGCCTGCCAGATCTCGCCTTCGAAGCCCGTTTCGAAGGTGAGCGAGGCGCCCTGTCCGTGACCGGGGATCTCCGTGACGGCAAACGCGGTGGCAGCGATCACCACCGCCATTGCCACGCGGAACCGTTTGACCAGAAGCTTCAGATGCGACATGACGATTCGCGTCCTCACCAGTGCCAGCAATTCAATACGTACGACAGCGTCGTTTGGGGAACGTTCATATGACAGCGAATGTTCAAACTGTCATATAGAGTCATACAAATAGTGTGGCAGATAGAGTCAGAAGTCAAGGAAAGCAGAGCCAAAATCGGACCCCGGACGCGTAAACTTTAAGGACCTGTGCAGTTGGACAATAAGTCCTTTTATTCGTTGGCTTTACAGATTGCTGGCGAAGGGCGGGACACGGCTCGTCCATGGGCGGATCCGCCCACGCGTGGCGCCGGCCGGGTGGGGGTCTTCGTCGCGTGGGCGACGCTGGCCGCTGAGCAGGCTCCCCCCGACCACCGAGACGCCCTTGCCCGCGTGGTCCGCGATGCCGCGATCGTCGACGCCTGGCAGACCGCGGCGGCCGCGCGCGGCCTCTCCGCGCTGCACGCCGCCGGCATCCCCACGCTCGTCATGAAGGGCGCTGCGCTCTCGTGGACCTGCTATCCCGAGGGGCATCTCCGGCCGCGCAACGACGATGACCTGCTGGTGCCGCGCGACCGGTTCGATGCCGCGGTCGCCACGCTCGTCGCCGCCGGCTACCGTGTCGAGACCCAGGTGGACGCCGAGGCCGTGAGCCGGCAGCGGCACCTGTCGCGCGCGCTGCCGTGGGGCACTCACCATGTCGACCTCCATTGGTGGCCGCTCAACCCGGTGGCCTTCGACCGCCTGCCGGATTTCGCGGCTCTCGCCGCGGAGGCCGTGCCGCTGGCGGCGCTGGGCGCGGCCGCGCGCGCCCCGGGGCCGGTGCACACGCTCCTGCTGCTGTGCGCGCACCGGGTGGCCCATCACACGCCAACCGAGGATCCGCAGTGGCTGCTCGATCTGCACTTCGCGGCCGCCCGGCTGGCACCGGCCGACTGGGATCGGTTCGTGGCGGTGGCGCGTGAGAGCCGGGTCGCGCGCCTGTGTGGCGTGGAGCTCACGCGTGCCCGCGCCCGCCTCGGCACCCGCGTGCCGACGGCCGCCCTCGAGGCGCTGGCGGCGGTCCGCGGCGAGCCGAGCGCGGATCACCTGATCGATCGGGGGCCGCTCTACGTGCAGTGGCTCAACCTGCGTCACCTGTCCGGGCTTCGCGCGCGCCTGGCGCTGCTGCGCGCGCACCTCTTCCCTTCGGCCGCGTACATGCGGGCCCGCTTCGGGCCGACGGGCGCCGCCGCCCTCCCCTGGCTCTACTGCCGCCGCACCGGGCGCGGCTTGCTCCGCTGGTTGCGGGAATACGCGCGGCGGATCGCCGGCGAGGTCCGCTGATGCCGGGCCCGTCGGTTCTCGTCGCGCTCGGCGGCTTCGTGCGGCCCGCCTTCCTCGCCCGGGGTGAGGCGCTCGCCCTGGCGCATCCCCTGCTGGAGGCCGTGGGCACCCCGGCGGAGGTGTACGAGGGGGAGCATGCGGCGCTGCGGCTGGACGAACGGCGCGCGACGGAGCTGGCGCTGCCCGCATCCGTCGCGGCGGACCTCGATGCCCGCGTCGCGGCGCTGGCGCCGGCGCTTGCGACGCACTTCGACCGCGCCCTCGGGCCGGCCGAACCACTCGGCGTCCTGCGGTACGAGGTCGGCGGACATCACCGGCCCCATCACGACACCGGTCGCGGTGCCCCCGCGTCGGCGCGCGTCGTCTCGGTGGTGATCTTCCTGAACGACGCGACGGGTGCGGCAGGGTTCACGGGTGGCGCCCTGCGCGTCTATGGGCGGCTCGGTCCGGGGCTTGAGGATCTGGCGCTCGACATCGAGGCGGAGGCGGGCACCCTGCTCGCGTTTCCCTCGTCGTGGCTGCACGAGGTCGCGACCGTCACGGCCGGCGTGCGCCTCACGGCCGTCACCTGGTTCGCAGGCGCGAACGGCGCGGCGTCGCGGGGCTGAGCCGCGACGCGTCATCCGCGTCCTCGTCCGATGGCGCCTCGCCGCGAGGGGCCTGGCGCTGGTGGAGGACGAGGGCCGCGAGCACGGCGGCCAGCGCGGCATCGGCCGGCATGCGGAGCGGTGTCTCCCAGAGTCCCTGCACGGCGGTGCCGACGAGGCCCGCGGCGGCGCCCGCGCGGATCCAGAAGATCTCGCCCCGATCGGCGGCGAGCCTGCGCCGGGCGATCGCGACGAGTGCGACCAGGCCGGCCAGCGCCGGCACGGCCAGCAGGAGCCCGCCTTCGGCCAGGATCTGCAGGTATTGCGAGTGGGCCTGGTTGAAGTGCGCGAAGCCGCCACCGAGGTGCGGCATCGCCTGCAGGGTGTGCTGGTAGAGCAGCATCGCGGTGCCGTATGCGCCCGCCCCGGTGCCCGTGAGCCAGAAGTCCCGCACGAGCGGCAGAGTCTCGCGCCAGATCACCAGGCGGTCCACCGGGCGCGCCGCGAACACGGCGGCCATGCGCGCGACCCACGCGTCGACGTCCACGAACAGCACGGTCACGAGCAGGGCGGCCCCGGCCGCCGCGGCGAACGCGCCGGCGCCCCGGCCCGCCGCCGCGAGGCGGGAGCGCGCGAGGAGCCACCCCGCCAGCGTCGCGGCGCCCAGTCCCGCCGCGCCCGATCGTGAGAGCGTGAGCAGCAGCGTCACGCCCATCACGGCAATCGTGGCCGCCAGCCGGAGCCCGCCCGAGCGCCGGAGCACCGACAGGGCCTCGGACCAGCTCCGAGACTCGGCGAGGTGGATCCGCGCATGCGCGACGAGGTAACCCGTCAGCACGGGGCAGGCCAGCACGAGCCAGCCGGCGAAGTGGTTGCGGTTCACGAAGGGGCCGAAGGGATGGGCGCCGGTGGCCTGCGCGACCCAGTAGCCGTAGATGCGATCCGGCGAAACGGCGCGCTGTACCAGGGCGGCGATGGCCAGCACGGCCCCGACGACCGCCAGCGCGCGACAGAAGCGACGGACGCCTCCGGTGGCGAAGACGTGGCGGGCCGTCCAGAAGCAGAGCAGGGCGAAGACGCCCAGGCCGAGCGCGTGCAACGTGGCGGGCGGATCGACGGTCAGCGGGGCGACGCGCGCCTCGGCAAACGCGTCGAGGCGCAGGGTCTGCCGGACCCGGAGCGAGGCGGGCGAGAGCAGCGCCGTCAGGGTGACGGGCCACGGCACCATCTGCAGGGCGACCCCGGCGAGCGTGGCGATCCAGGCGAGGTCGAAGGGGCGCGTGCTGCCCGCGACGCGGAGCGTGGCCGCCGGGGCGGGCAGTGCGGTGAGGGCCGCCAGCAGGACGAGGGGCCCCGTGGCCCAGCGATACGTCCCCCCGAAGGCGGCCAGCGAGGCCACCAGCACCAGCACCAGCAGCGTGAGCTGCGCGGTGGCCCGGACGGAATCAGGCGGCCGGGGCCTCAGTGTAGTAGCTCTTGTACTGGTGGCCGTAGTAGCGCGAGTAGTAGTACTTGTTCCGCGCGAAATCGACCTTGTTGAGCACGGCGTTCACGGCACGGGGGTTGGCCGAGAGGATGGTCTCGACGGCGCGCTCCGCGAGGCGCCAGCGCGTCATCTCCGCGCCGATGACGAACGTCACGCCCGCAACGAGCGGCGCGACGATGACGGCATCGGTCACGGCAAGCACCGGCGGGGTGTCGATGATGACCCAGTCGAACGGGCCGCTCTCGAGCCCCGAGATCAGCGCCCGCATGCGGTCCGACGCGAGCAGCTCCGACGGGTTGGCCGGCGTGCGGCCCGCCGTGATCACGAGCAGGTTCGGGTCGTGCGTGCGCTGCACGACCTCACGCATGCGCGCCTGGCCGGCCAGCAGCTGCGACAGCCCCCGGTCGTTGGTCAGCCGGATGGCCTTGTGCACGCTCGGGCGCCGCATGTCGGCGTCGACGAGGAGCACCCGCGCCCCGCCCACGGCCAGGGCCATGGCCATGTTCGTCGCCGTCGTCGTCTTGCCCTCGAGTGGCTGCGCGCTCGTGACCGCGATCACCTTCGGGCCGTCGAACGCAGCCTGCGTCACGAGGGCCGTGCGCAGCGACCGGAACGCCTCGCCGAAGTCGTGGGGCACCGGGCCGGACAGCAGCGGGTGGCGCTCGCCGCGCACCGCGGGCACGAGGCCGAGGAACCGCAGCTTGAGGCGGCGCGTGACGTCCTCCGGCGTCTTGACCGTGTCGTCCAGGTAGTCCAGCGCGAACGCGGTGCCGACGGCGAGGGCCAGCCCGAAGGCCAGCGCCATCATCCAGTCGCGCCGGTGGTTCGGCGTGAACGGCCCGCCGGGGACCTCCGCCTTGTCGACGATGCGGGCGTTGTTGGTGCGGCCGTTGGCGAGCACCCGCAGCTCCTGCTCGCGGGTGAGGAGCTGGTTGTAGATCTGGCGGTTCGTCTCGGCGTTGCGCTGCAGGACGCTGTAGTCGATGTTCTTGCGGTTCAGGTCGGTCGCGGCCACCTTCTGGTTGTCGAGCTCGCGCGTGAGCTGCTGCTCGCGCGTGACCGCGGCGTCGTACTCGTTCTTGGCGTTCTGCACGGCCTTGGTCAGCTCGACCTCGTACTGCCGCTGCGCGTCGGCGATCTGCGCGTTCACCTTCAGCAGGTCCGGGTGCTTCTCGCCGTAGCGCTCGGCGAGCTGCGCGCGCTGGCGCTCGAGGTCGGCCAGCTGCGTGCGCAGCGTCTGCACCATGCCGTTCTGCACGATGACCGAGATGGTGTCGCGGTTGTCGCCCGCGTCGCGCACCTGGTTCCAGATCGTCTGCTTGGCGATCCGGTCGTTGCGCGCGCGCGTGACCTCGTCGTTCAGCTGGTTCAGCCGCGTGATGACGATGTTCTGGTTGTCGGCGAGCGCGCCGGCGTCCTGCCGTTCGCGGTACTCGGCAAGCGCCCGCTCGCTCTCCTGCACCGTCTGCTGCTGCCGTGCGACCTCGGTGGAGAGGAAGTCGAGGCTCTTCTCCAGCGAGCGCACCTTCAGCTCCAGGTTCTGCTCCACGTACTCCGCGGCGAGCACGTTCACGGCATTCGCCGCGAACGCCGGATCCGCGGACACCACCGAGACGTCCACGAGGCGGCTGCCCCGCACCGGTTCCACCGAGACGCGGCTCAGGAACGCATCGACGTACTTCGACTCGTCCGGCGTCTCGTCGGCGGCCCGCGGCTCCATCGGCACGGGCTCGGCCGGCGCCGTTGACGTCCGCCCGAGCACCGCGCGCAGCGGCCACGAGGCGTACGACTTGATCGTCGCGACCGTCCGGGCGACCGCCGTCGGTTTCGCGCCCTGGCCGTTGAACTCCGGCTGCTGATCGAGGTCGAGTTCCTTCACGACCCGTCGCCCGAGCTCGCGCCCCCGCAGGATGCGGTACTGCGTGTTGAAGTAGATCTCCGGATCCTCGATCAGCACGTTTGCCGCGATATCCGTCGGCGTGGCCAGGCCCGCGTTCTCCGCCTCGATCTCCAGGCGCGTGGTCGCGACGTACATCGGCACGGTGGAGTAGCTGTCCACCATGAACCAGCCCACCACGACCAGGAACACCGCCACCGCCGGTCGGCGGTACTTGTAGAGAATCGACAGCCGGTCCAGCAGATGCACCTCACGCTCCATCGGCATCGCCGTCGGCGACGAGGAGGGCTGAGGAGTGACCGGAGGCGTCGGAGAAGCCATGTCCGTATCCGTGTGGGCCCGGGAGCCCGCGACCAAAATTGCCACGACGTGACGACCTGTGTCAGCAGGCCGTCGCCAGAGATTATCGGACGGTCCTCACTGGACCGTCACGTCATATGACTTTATATGACAAACAGGTCGTTTGTGTCTACAGGCGACCATTATTTCAGTGCAACCAGACCACTGGGAGGTCTCGCAATGCAAGGGTTGTGCACGAATGCGACAGGGCGGCAGCCCGGACGGAGATTCCCGCGCAGCGGTGCTGCTCACGTCCTTGGACCGCGGGCGGGAGCCGCTGGTCGCGCCGGACGCGCGAAAAAAACTAGCTCTCGGGGGTGACGGCCGGCCCTTCGGTCACCGCCAGGACCCCGGAACTCGCCGCCGTCGTCACCACCGACGACGTGGCGGAGCTCGCGAACCGGCCCAGGCCCTGGAGGGGCACGGTCGGAATGGTCTGGGCGATCTGGATCACTTCACCGACCCCGGCGCTGAATGCGGGGCTGCTGGCGATCACCGCGCCACTGTTGCCGACGAGTTCCGCGGTGTACAGCCCCGGCTCGAGGCCCTGGAACGAGAACTGGGCGAGGCCATTGACCTGCGTCTGCGCGACGACACGGCCGGTGAGGATATCGCGGACCACGATCGTGCCGGCGTCCGGCACCAGGATCCCCAGGTGGTTCTGCACGATGCCGTAGACCGACATGCCGCGGGACGAGCCCCGCAAAGGCATGAAGGCGCCGGTCGACTCGAGCATGGGTTCCGGCACGATGCGCCCCAGTTGTATCGGGGCCATCCGGATCGGCTGGGCCATCGTCGGGCCCGGTGCGGGCGCCTGTTGCGCCCACAGACCCGGCGCGCACAGCAGCATCGCGAGGGTCGCGAGCCGCACGCCGGTGGACCTGTTGCGCCACGTCACCTCTTCATTCTAGCGCCAACACCCCGCTCGCGTCACCGATCCGCGCCTGGGGCGCGTTCGAGGACGATCTCGATGCCGCCGACCGTCTCGCCGGTCCCCACCCGCAGCGGATCCCCCACGGCGCGGCCGCCGCGCCGGACCTCCAGGACCCGCCAGCGGGCGGGGAGCCCGATGACCCGCAGGCGGCGGGGGCCGAACAGGGCCCCGATCGCGAACCTCCCCTGCGCGCCGACCTCCACGCTGTCGGGCGAGAGGGGATCGGGATCCTGGCCGTCGGGCACCAGGGCCGCGATCACCCGGATGCCGTCGGACGGCAGTGCGGTGCCGTCCACGGTGACGACCCGGCCTTCGATGCGCCCCGTCGGCTCGAGGTCGAGCGTGATCGCGGGCTGCTCCCCCGTGACGTCGACAATCGTCCAGCCCGCCTGCCGGGTGCTCCCCGACGTGGCGCGAACCCAGGCGACGTAGCGCCCGGGCGTGAGCCGGAAGACGTGGACCGAGCCGTCCTCGAGCACGGCCCGGTGATCGAACGCGAACTTTGTCCCTGGCGGGATCGACGCGACGACGATTTCGAGGTACCGCCCCGGGCGGGCCAGCGCGGGATCCACGCGCAGGGCCAGCGAGACGAACCGCGCGCGCGAGAGGGCGATGTGGACGTCGTCGACGACGGCGCCTGCCTCGACATGCACCGGCACGGCGATCGCGGGCTGGGTGACGCCTGGATAGAACGTGCGGGCGAAGGCGGCCCTGTCGCCCTCCGGCGTGCGGGCCGCCGTGCCAGCCGCGTAGGTCTCGACATGCCAGTCGCCCGCGGGCAGGCCGGTGACCTCGTAGCGGCCATCGACGCCCGTGGTGGCCGCCGGGGCGACCCCGGCGACCGAGGACGATGCCAGGTGGGTGTCGAGACGCCCCACCAGGACCAGCGCGCCGGCGACGGGGTGGCCGTCATCGGTCACGCGGCCACGCACCGTCGCGGAGGGTTGCAGCGCGAACCGCACCTCGACCCGGGGCGCGTCGGGCCCGAGCACGAGGCGGTGTTCGGCCGTGCCCACGGGGAAGTCGCTGCCGTATATCTGCTCGACGAATCCGGTGTGCCGGACGTGCACCCGGTACGTGCCGGTGGCGATCCCGTCGAAGGCGAAGGCGCCTCGCGCGTCGCTCAACCGTCGTGCCGATGCCGCGCGGTCGAAATCGAAGATCGTGACGGTGGCACCCTCGAGGGGCGAGCCGTCGCGCGCGTCGACCACGGTCCCCGACAGCCGGGCGGGTCCGGGAGCGACGTCCCCGAACGTCTGGCCTGCCGCCGGCACGGCGAGCAGCACGGCCCCGAGGATGGATGCGCGCGCACGCTGCCAGCGGCGGTCAGGGCGCGCCATCGTCCGTCACGAGCGCGGCGACGGCGGCGCGCAGGCCCTCGGGATCGAATGGCTTCGCGAGGAAGGGGCATCCGGCGGCATCGGCCGGGCCCGGCTCGCTGTACCCGCTCATCAGCAACGCCCGCACGGCGGGACGGCATGCCCGCAGGGCACTCAACGTCTCGAACCCGTCGAGGCCGGGCATGGTCAGGTCCACGAGGACGGCGTCGAAGCGATCGGGTGTCGCCAGGAAGAGGGCCACGCCCTCGCGGCCATCGGGCGCCTCGGTCACCGTGAGCCCGGCCTGCTCGAGCACGGTCCGGATGAGGAGCCGCACGCCGTCCTCGTCGTCGATCACCAGCACGTGGCTGCGGCCGCGCCAGTCGGGCCGTGGTCGCGCGGGTGGCGGGGGGGTGGGCACCGGCGCGCCATGCGCGGGCAGCAGCAGCTCGAAGCGGGAGCCCTCGCCGACGACGCTGTCCACCCGCAACGCGCCACCGTGCGCGCGGACGATGCCGACAACCGAGGCCAGGCCCAGGCCGCGCCCGGTGAACTTGGTCGTGAAGAACGGATCGAAGATGCGCGGCAGGGTCTCGGGCGCCATGCCGGCGCCCGTGTCGGCGACCTCCAGGCTGACGTAGCGCCCCCCTTGCAGCGTCGGCGAGAACACGGTCTCCTCCAGCGCCTCGCTGCTCAGCGTCGTCGTGGTGGTGCGGACCGTGATGGTGCCCGCCTGATCGCCGATGGCCTCCGCCGCGTTGATGACGAGGTTCATCAGGATCTGGCGGAGCTCGGTCTCGTCGCCGAGCACCGTGGGGAGCGCGTCGAGCAACTCGAGGTGCAGCTGGGCCTTCTTCGGCACGCTGACGTCGAGCAGCGACTGCGTGTCGCGGACGAGCGCGTTCAGGTCGACGGGCGCGCGCGTCACCGGGGATCGGCCGGCGTACGCCAGCATCTGCCGGCACAGGTCGGCGGCGCGGCGGGCGGCGGTCTCGATGCGCGCGAGTGGGACCTCGGAGGAGGTGCCTGGGGCGGGATCCCGGGCCAGGCTGGCATTCCCGAGGATCGCGGTGAGCAGGTTGTTGAAGTCGTGGGCGATGCCCCCGGCGAGCACGCCGAGGCTCTCGAGCTTCTGCGTGTCGAGCAGGCGGCGCTCGAACGCGCGGCGTTCCTCGTCCGCGGTCCGTCGCGAGAGCGCGTTGGCAAGCACCGCCGCGGCGAAGCGGAGGTGGGCCACGTCACCGTCGGTCCAGTCGCGCGGCATGCCCGCCCGGTGGATCAGGCCGAGCGCGCCAATCGCGTCGTCCGCCCGGGCCAGGGGGACGAGCAGGAAGGCCCGGAAGCCGTGGGCCTGCATCCACTCCGCCTCGGCACTGCCCGGCACGAGGTCGGCGGGCCGCCGCAGGGCGAGGATCCGCTCGCCGCCGAGGCGCAGGATCTGGGAATCGAAGGGATTGACGCGGAGGGGGGGAGGCTCGGGGGCGCGCAGCCCCGCCGACGGGTCGATCCACCAGTGCGTGACGGCGACCGTGGACCGGTCCTCGGCAATCTCGTAGATCGCGGCGCCACCGGCGCCGAAATAGGTGGTGAGCCGCTGCAACGCCGACCGGATGGCGTCGTCCAGGTCGTCGCTGCTGCTGGCGACGAGCTCCAGGGAGAGCTCGGTGACGGTGCGCTCGAAGGCCCGTTGCTCGTACTGCTCGGCGAGGAGGCGCTCGAGCGCCTGCGTGGTCTCGCCCCGGGCCTGCTCGAGCCGCACCTCCTCGGTGACGTCGCGGATCGCGCCGCCCTGGCTGACGAGGTGCCCGCCGGCGTCACGGTGCGTGCGTCCCCGATTCTGGATCCAGTGGTAGGAGCCATCCCGGTGGAGGAACCGGTAGCGCACGAAGAAGCTGTCGGCGCTCTCGTCCAGCGCGCGCGCCAGCCGGGCGCGATCGTCGGGATGCACGCGTTCGTGCAGCGCCACCGGATCGGCGAGGGGCGCGTCGCCGGCCAGCCCGAGGATCTCGGCGACCTGCGGGGACCAGTGCAGGGTGGCGTCGGCCTCGATCCAGGCCCAGGCACCGACCTCGGCGGCGTCGAGGGCGCCGACCAGCGGGGCCGCGCGGTCGGGGGACTCGATGACCACGATCCGGAAGCGATGCGGAGCGGCCCGGCCGCCGGGGCCGAACGACAGCATCACCGGTACTCGATGGTGATGACCGGCTCGTTGATCTTGACGCCAGGCACGTCCTTCAGCAGGGGACGGGCCTCGGCCAGCGAGGCGCCGGGGCCGAGCGAGGACTGGAGCGCCGCCAGCTTGTCCTGGTTGGCGAGCAGCGTGCCCAGGTCGAGCGCGAGCAAGGTCACCCGCGAGCCCGTGACGTAGTCCGCGTTCGTCCGGACGATCGTGCCGTCCACCTGGAGGTCGATGCCGATCCGGAAGCCCTCGAACATGCTCTTCATCATGCCCAGCATCTGCGGGTCGGGGAGTTCGGGGGGCTCCGCCGCGCCGGGCTCGGCGGCCCCCGGCGCAGCCAGCGCCTCGTCCGCCATCGTGACCGTCAGCACCGCGCCGCTGGCGCTGCGCGCCCACTTGAACCGGACGGGGCTGGTCGCCGTGGGGGCGGCGGAGAAGGTGCCGGAGGTGCTGCCCGAGAGGTGCGGCTCCTGATTGACCTCCACGGCGTTGATGTCGTCGAAGGCGTACACGGCCGAGACGCCCTTGAACGCGCCGCGCGTCACGGGCGTCGCCGACACGAACCGCACGCCGCCCATCCGCTCGGCGGCCCGGCGCAGGTCGGCCTCGTTGATCGCCGGCTCCTCGGCCGCGCCGCCCGGCTGCTCGAGGCCGCCGAGCATGGCTTTCGCCGCGGAGCTGTTGACGAGCAGGGTCTGTTCGACGGTGCCGCTGCCGTCCGCCTTGACGGTGATCAGCGTGGCGCTGTCGAGGCACGCGGCGGACAGGACCGCGAGCAGGCAGGGCAGGAGCAGGCGGCGAATCGGCATTGGGGCCTCCAGTCAGGAGCCCGACCATCATACCTATACTGTCAGGACCGCCGTGGACCAGGGGGCGTCGCCCCTGCCAGGCGGATGAGGACGTGCGATGGAACGGGAAGGGACGGGCCGGACGGCCCTGGTCACGGGGGCGTCGGCGGGGATCGGCCGCGCCTTTGCCGAGGAGCTGGCGCGCCGCGGCTATGGGCTCGTGCTGACGGCGCGCCGGGGTGACCGGCTGGAAGCGCTGGCCGCGGCGCTCGGGGCCGCGCACGGCGTACCGGTGACGACAATCGTCGAGGATCTGGCCGATCCGGCAGCCCCGGCGCGCCTCGTGGCGGCCGTGGGCGCGCGTGGTCTCGCGATCGACGTCCTCATCAACAACGCGGGATACGGCGTGCCGGGTCGATACGCGGGCACCGACTGGGAGCGGCAGCGGGACTTCCTGCAGGTGCTCGTCACGGCGCCGGCCGAGCTCGCGCACCGGCTGCTGCCGGGCATGCTCGCGCGTCGGTGGGGCCGCATCGTCAACGTCGCGTCACTCGCGGGGCTGCTGCCGGGCGTCGCGGGGCACACGCTGTACGCCGCGTCCAAGGCGCTCATGGTGAAGTTCTCCGAGTCCCTCGCGCTGGAGACCGCCGGTGCGGGCGTGCACGTCACCGCCCTCTGTCCCGGCTTCACCTACAGTGAGTTCCACGACGTCACCGGCACTCGCGACCAGGTGAGCCGCCTGCCGCGGTTCATGTGGCTGGATGCCGCGACGGTCGCCCGGCAGGGCTGTGAGGCGATGGCGCGTGGCGTCCCCGTCCACGTCAACGGCCGGATCAACGGCGCCATTGCCACCCTCGCCCGCCTGCTGCCGCAGCGGCTGGTGTGGATGCTGGTGCGCCGCAGCGCGGGGACGTTCCGGAAGCTCTAGCGGACGGCCCGAACTTTCATCCACCGGCTTCGTATTTGCCATCGATCCGCCGCGGCGGAGGGGAGGCACGATGTTCGAGGCCGTGATCAAGGACGTCCGGTACGCGCTTCGCTGGCTGGCCCGGAGCCCGGGCTTCGCGCTCGTGGCCATCCTGTCCCTGGGCCTGGGCATCGGTTTCAACACGGCCATCTTCGCCGTCGTCGACGCCCTCCTGCTGCGGCCCCTGCCCGTGCGGAATCCCGGGCAGCTGATCGAGATCTACACGAGCAGCCCCGACGGCGATCGCTACGCGACCGCCTCCGTTCCCGACTACCAGGACCTGGCGGCTCGCGCGGAGGGCCTCGAGGGCATCGTCGGGTACTCGCCGATGTTCGCCGCGGTCAACGCGGGCAGCCGCGCGCGCCTGACAATGGGCGAGGTGGTGACGGGCAACTACTTCCAGGTGCTCGGCGTGCGGACGGTGGTCGGGCGCGGCGTCCTGCCCGCCGACGACGTCGCCGGCGCCCCGCCGGTGGTGGTGCTGTCCTACGCGTACTGGCAGCGCGAGTTCGGCGGGGATCCGGCGGCTGTCGGGCGCACGCTCACCATCCAGGGCCGTCGTTACGACATTGTCGGCGTGACGGCGGCCGGCTACTCAGGCCTGGTCCCGCTGCTGGCGCCGGAGGTGTTCCTCCCGGTCGCGCACGTGGAGGACGTGGAACCGGCGGGCATCCAGACCGTCGTGCCGTCACCCACCGGCACGACGCGGCTCGATCGGCGCGGCCAGCGCTGGTTGTTCCTCAAGGGCCGGCTGCAGCCGGGCACGACCATCGAGCAGGCCCGCGCCAACCTCGACGTGATCGCCGCCCAACTCGAACGCGAGCATCCCGTGACCAACGAGGGGCGTCGCCTCTCCGTGCTGCCGACGAGCGCCGTGCGGCTGCACCCGGATGCCGACGGCCTCGTGTCATGGGGCGTGGGGGGCACGATGTTCGCGGTCGGGCTCGTGTTGCTGATCGCCTGTGCGAACGTCGCCGGCATGCTGCTCGCGCGCGCGTCGGCCCGCCAGAAGGAGATCAGCCTGCGGATGGCCATCGGGGCGAGCCGGCGTCGCCTGGTACAGCAGCTGCTCACCGAGAGCGTGGTGCTCGGCGGGCTTGGCGCGGCAAGCGGCGTGGCGCTGGCGTGGTGGCTGACCCGCGCGATGGCCGGCATCAGCCTGCCGATCCCGGTCCCGCTGGCCGTGGACATCCGGCTCGACTGGCGCGTGCTCGGGTTCAGTGCGCTGGCGGCGGTGGCGACCGGCATCGTGGCGGGACTCGTGCCGGCGTTGCGCGCCTCGAGGCCGGCCCTCGTGCCCGACCTGAAGGGGGATGCCCCGGCCGCGCGTGTCGGCCGCCGGCGCGTCCAGCTCCGCGACGCCCTCGTGGCCGGTCAGGTCGCGGTCACCGTCCTGCTGCTCGTGTCGGCCGGCCTGCTCGCACGCAGCCTGTCGGCCTCGCGCGCCGCAGCCGTCGGTTTCCCGGCGGATGGCCTTGCGCTCGTGGGCCTCGACATGGGCATGGCGGGTTACGACGACGCCGCCGCCGAGCGGTTCTACGAGGACGTCCAGCGCCGCCTGGCCGCGTTGCCCGGCGTCGTCTCGGTGGCGCGCGCCTCCCGGTTCCCGTTCTCGGTCAACTTCAACCGCTCCAACTTCGCGTTTCCCGGCCGCCAGCAGTCGCCCGACGAAATCGGGCCGTCGATTGACAGCGCCGACGTCTCGCCCTCCTATTTCGACACCCTGGGGGTGGGCGTGCTGCAGGGCCGCGGGTTCGCGGGGACGGACACGCGTGAGTCGCCGCTGGTTGCCGTGGTGAACCAGGCGTTCGCGCGGACGTACTTCCCCGATCGCGGCGCCGTGGGAGAGACGATGTACCTGCGGACGCTGGCGAGCGGACGCCCCATCGAGATCGTGGGTGTGGTGGCCGACCATGCGACGCACCGGATCGGCGAGGGCGCCGTGCCGGTGGTCTACCGCGCGACGACGCAGACGCAGTCGGCGTACGGCGTGCTCGCGGCCCGTACGCGTGGTGACGCGCAGGGCCTCCTGGTGGAGATGCGACGCGTCGTGCTGGCGATGGAACCCAACGCGCTGTTCCTCGACAACCAGACGATGCCGGAGCAGATCGCGGCGACCTTGTTCCCGGTGCGGGCGGCGGCAACCCTCGTCGGCGTCTTCAGCGGGATCGGCCTGCTGCTGGCGGCAATCGGCCTCTACGGCGTGATCGCGTTCGCCGTGTCGCGCCGGACGCGGGAGATCGGCGTCCGCATGGCTCGAGGCGCTCTACCGCCGGGTGATGGCCGGCTGATGGCGCGAATCACCATCATCTCCGCCGGGCACGTGTCGAACTGCCCGCGCATGGTCAAGGCGGCTGATGCGCTCACGGCCGCGGGGCAC
>JBFWVR010000002.1:0-75627 GCA_050246635.1 Vicinamibacterales bacterium | reverse complement strand
TGCGGGCGGCGGCAACCCTCGTCGGCGTCTTCAGCGGGATCGGCCTGCTGCTGGCGGCAATCGGCCTCTACGGCGTGATCGCGTTCGCCGTGTCGCGCCGGACGCGGGAGATCGGCGTCCGCATGGCCATCGGTGCCCGGCCCCGCGACGTGCTGGGGATGATGATGCGCCAGGGCCTGGGGATCGCGCTCGCGGGCGCGGCGGCCGGGCTCGTCCTCGCGGCCATCGCCAGCCGTGCCGTTGCCGGTGCGCTCTACGGGGTCGGCGTGGCGGATCCGGTCGCATGGGGAGGCAGCCTCGCCGTGCTGGCGCTGATTGCCGGCCTGGCCAACCTGATCCCCGCCTGGCGCGCCATGCGCATCGACCCGGCGCGTGCGCTCCGCGCCGAGTGACCGCGCGACGACAAGTGGGTTGACGCGGTGAGGGCGGCCGCATAGCATGCTGCGCGGCCGTCCTCCCGCGGCCCGCCACCCAGGAGATCCAGATGAACCCCCGCGCGCGCATCTCCGGCCTCACGGTCGTCGAGCAGGACGGCGGTCTGCTCATTCGGGACGCCGACAGGAACGTCGAGCACAGCCTGCATCCGCTGACCGCGTTCGTCTGGAAGCTCGCAGACGGCGAGACGCCGGTTCCCGAGATTGCGGGGCGGGTCCGCGAGGCGCTGGGCGACGACGTGACCGACGCGCAGGTGTGGGCCGCCATCGACGTGCTCACCGGCGCCGGCCTCCTGGAGCAGCGGATTGCGCCCCCGGCCGCGACCGAGCGCCTCGGTCGCCGCGACCTCCTCCGGCAGGTGGCCGCAGGCACCGTCGCGGCCGCCGCCGTCGGCGCGCTGGCGGTGCCGGAACTGCAGGCCTCCAGCGGACAGAAGGGCCGCCGCGACGATCATGGCAAGGAGTCGTCCCGCGAGTCGGCGGAGAAGGTCGAGGCGGAGGATCGCTCCAAACGCGCGGCCGAGCAGGGCGACAAGCGCGTGGCCCGCAAGCAGGAGGCCGACGCCAAGCGTTTTGCCCGGGAGCAGGCGCACCGGGCGTATCCCGGCGGCCGACGCCTGGCGCTCGCCGAGGGCTGGACCAATTGCGGCGGCGACTTCCAGGAGGCCGCGTGGAGCCACACGGGTGATCTCGTGGTGCTCAGCGGCCTGGTGCAGCCCGGCATGGGGGCGACGTCGCACGTCGCGACCCTGCCGCGGCAGGCGTGGCCGCCGCGGGCGCTGGTCTTCCCCGCGTTCTACCTCGACGGCGCGCGCGACTCGGTCGCCCGCGTCGACATCCTGCCGGACGGCCGCGTCATCATGGTCTCGAGCCTCAACGGCACGAGCTGCCTCAGCCTGAGCGGCATCGTCTTCCGCAAGCTGAACCCGCGGTCGGCCGGCGAGCCCGGCGACGGCGCCAGCGAGCAGGAGTCGAAGGACAGCGCCACGCAGGAGGAGATCGGGAAGGCGCAGGAACAGGACGAGAAGCAGGCCGCCGAGCAGACCGCCAAGGGCAACGACCAGGAGTTCTCCCAGAAGGAGTCGGCGGACAAGGAAGCCGACTCCAAGGAGGCGGCTGACAAGGGCCAGGAGGCCTCGACCAAGGAGTCGTCCGGCAAGCAGCAGGAGCAGGCCGACAAGCAGGCCACCGAGCAGCTCCAGAAGCAGCAGGCCGAGACCAATGCGAAGGTGCAGGCCGAGCAGGACACCAAGAGCGCCGAGCAGCAGTCGAAGGAATCCGACGCCAAGGAAGCCGCGCAGAAGAGCCAGGAGCAGCAGGCGAAGGAGACCGAGTCCAAGCAGCAGGCCGAGGCCGAGCAGAAGGCGCAGCAGGAGCAGCTCAACAAGCAGCAGCAGGAACAGGACCAGAAGAAGGCCGAGCAGCTGTCCAAGCAGAAAGCGGAGCAGCTCGAGAAGCAGGCCGCCGAGAAGCAGTCGAAGGAACAGGCCTCGAAGGAGTCCGAGTCCAAGGCTCAGGAGCAGCAGGCCAAGGAGAGCCAGGCCAAACAGCAGGCCGAGGCCGAACAGAAGGCGCAGGAGCAGCTCGAGAAGAAGGCGGAACAGGCCACGAAGGCCAAGGCGGAGCAGCTCGAGAAGCAGCAGGCTGAAAAGGCCGAGAAACTGCAGGCCGAGCAGCTCTCCAAGCAGCAGGCCGAGCAGGCCGCGAAGGAACAGGCCAGCAAGGAACAGGCGGCGAAGGAGCAGGCGGCGAAGCTCTGACGCCGTCCGCCACGCGGTGGGTGATGACGGGCGCGCCGGTCCACGGCGCGCCCGTCGTGTGTACGGCCTACGCGGGAGCGGGCGTGGCGCCGGCCACGAGGCGGCCGGCCTTCGCGATCAGGAAGTCGAGCATGGCGCCGGCGACGTCCGTGCCCACGACTTCCTGCGGCGTCGCGAAGTAGCACGGGAAGTTCGACTCGAGCAGGTAGAGGCGGCCGCTCGGGTGCTCGAGCACGTCCACGCCGCCGAACTCGTACCGCAACGCGCGGACGGCCCGCACGGCAACGTCGGCCAGCTCCGGGCGGATCGGGTGCTGGAAATCCGCGGGATCCTTGTCCGCGTAGGTGCGGAAGTCGTTGTGGTCCTTCCGGTTCTGGTAGCCGGCGACCACCTGGTCGCCGACGACGATGAGGCGCCAGTGGATCGCGTCCTCGACGTAGCTCGTGAGCAGCGGCGTCTTGCTCTCGGCGGTGGTGTAGTCGATCACCGAGTACAGCGATTCCGGGGAGTCGGCCCGCATCACGCCGA
The DNA here is from genome assembly GCA_050246635.1 of Vicinamibacterales bacterium. GTDB lineage: Bacteria > Acidobacteriota > Vicinamibacteria > Vicinamibacterales > UBA2999 > JBFWVR01. Next base: position 72,905 of record JBFWVR010000002.1, on the reverse strand, counting down.
GCCCGCGCGAGTACCCGAGCAGCTTCACGACGACGGGATAGCCGCCGAGCTGTTCCACCCACGAATCGAGCTGCGGGCGCGTGGCGTGGTGCACGTAGTACGTGCGGGGGATCGGCAGTCCCGCGCGCTGGAACAACAGGTTGGAGCTCGAGGGGCTGAAGAAGAGGCCATCGGGATCGCGGTAGAACGTCGACACGCCGTCGGTGTAGAGGAACTGCTCGACGCGGATCGCCTGCAGCGAAATGGCCGGCCGGTACAGGATGGCGCCCGGTTGCAGCTGCTTCTCGTCGGCGAAGTCGAACCAGCGCGGATCGACATGGACGTACTCGACGTCGCGCGCCAGGCAGGCCTGGCGGAGGAACCGGGTCGTCTGCTCCGGGACGCCGTCATCGATGCAGTGAAAGGTCATGCGGGCTCCCGCCAGCCGGCTGTCGCCACCGGCCGCACGCGCGCCGCCGCGAGCGGCGCGTAGATGAAGGCCGTGACGGTGGTCTTCTCGCCCCGCACGACGGGGGCGCCCTCATGGAACGACGACTGGTCGGGTGCGCCGTTCGGGTAGTAATTGAACCACGCGACCAGCCGGCCGCGGCGCGCGCGCACCGAGGCCGGCGTCGGGTACGCGCGAGGGAAGTTCGTCTCCCCGCCTTCTTCGCAGTCCACGAGGTGCACGAGCGCCGTGCAGACGAGGTGGGCGCCCTGGATCTCGTAGCAGTCAAGGTGGGGCGGATGCGTCTCGCCGGGCCCGTAGTGCCGGAAGCGCATCGTCGAGTCGTGCACGTTGACCAGGCCGAGCACCGCGTGGAGCCGGTTCCGCAGGTCCTCGAGCACCGGATCCCCGTCGACCGGCATCTCGAACGAGAAGCCCGTGGCGTCGCGTTTCGCGGTCAGGGCGTGCGCCGCCGCGACCGCCGGATCGAGACCGAGGCGCCGCACGTGGGCGGATTCCGCCGGGGTCGCGAAGCCGTCCGCGACGTAGAGACGCGGCGAGTGGCGCAGCTGGTGGAGCGGGGGCAGCGACATCGCGCGCCCAGTATATTCGCGGGCCCGCAGCATTTCATGTGCGCGTTCGCCGCCGCCTTTGGCTACACTCACGGGCGGATTTCCACCAAGGAGCGTCCCCTCGATGAAGGCCCTCAAGATCCTGCTCAGCCTGGTGCTGCTCGTCGTGCTCGCCGCCGTGGCCGGCCTGGCCTACCTGTATCTCGCCTTCCCGAAAGTCGGGCCCGCCGAGGCCGTGACCGTCGACGCCACGCCCGAGCGGGTCGCGCGGGGGGAATACCTGGCCAACCACGTCACGGGCTGCGTCGAGTGCCACGCGCGCCGCGACTTCACCAGGTTCGCCGGGCCGCGCATCGAGGGCACCGCCGGGGAGGGGGGCGACTACTTCGGCGAGCCGGGTTCGCCGCTGGAGTTGTACTCCCCGAACATCACGCCCGCCCGCATCGGCGACTGGACCGACGGCGAGCTGCTGCGGGCCTTCACCGAGGGGGTGTCGAGGGACGGCACGCCGCTCTTCCCGATCATGCCGTATCCCCGGTATGCCCGGCTGGCGCGCGAGGACGCCGAAGCCATCGTCGCGTACATCCGCACGCTGCCGCCAAGCGACTACACGCCGCCACCGAGCCACCTGGGCTTCCCGCTGCCGCTCGTCAAACGCACGATTCCCGCGCCGGCGGCGTTCCGCCCGATTCCCCCGAAGTCGGATCGCGTGGCCTACGGCGAGTACCTGACCAATGCGGCCGTCTGCGCGGACTGCCACACGACGATGGACGATCAGGGGCAGGCCCTGCCCGGCATGGACTTCGCGGGCGGCAACGAGTTCTACATGGAGGGGGGCGGCCGGGTGCGCACGGCGAACATCACGCCGGATGCCGACACCGGCATTGGCACCTGGTCCGAAACCGACTTCGTCCAGAAGTTCAAGGGCTTCCTGGCGCCGCCGCCGCGGGTGCTGACCGAGGCCGAGCGGCGCGAGAACACGATCATGCCGTGGTACGCGTACGCGGGCATGACGGAGGAAGACCTCGGCGCCATCTACACCTACCTGCGCACCATCACGCCGGTGGTCAACCGCGTGGACACGCACCCGAAGTAGGGCCGCGCCTTCGGCGCGGCCGGCCTCGCGGCGCGCGGTGGGCCTCGCTCCGCTCGGTGGGCCTCGCTCCGCTCGGTAGGCCTCGCTTCGCTCGGTAGGACTCGTCCTCCCTGGTCTGCGGGTCGGACGTCGTTGGGACTCGGCCTTCGGCCTCGCTCGGACACGAAGGCTCAAGCGTTCTGGTATTCGCCAGAAAACCACACATCAACGCGCCAGACCGGCCCCCGTTTCACTCGGGAACCTGGACGGGGCCGGGTCCGTATTGTGTTCATTGGGTTACATCTGATGACAAATACAGACATTCGCTGGTAAGTGTGGAGAGTCCCCGTATGTCGTTGTTCAAGAAAGCGTTGGTGTCGCTGCTGGTCCTGGTCGCGCTGGTCGTCGCGGGTGGGACTGCCTGGTTCTTCACGACCTATCCGGCGGTGCCGCCGGCCGAGCCGCTGACCGTGGCCGGGACGCCGGCGCAACTGGCGCGCGGCGAGTACCTCTTCGAGCACGTGGCGATCTGCGTCGACTGCCACTCGACGCGTGACTGGTCGCGTTTCGGAGGGCCCGTGACGCCCGGCACCGAAGGGCGGGGCGGCGACGGGTTCACCCACGACCTCCTGCCGGTGCCCGGCGACTTCTACGCGAAGAACATCACGCCGGCCGCGCTCGGCGAGTGGAGCGACGGCGAGATCCTGCGGGCGGTGACGACGGGCGTGTCGAAGGACGGCACGGCGCTCTTCCCGATCATGCCGTACCAGAACTACGCGCAGCTGGATCGCGATGACGTCGAGGCCATCGTGGCCTACGTCCGCACGCTCGCGCCAATCGCGAACCACGTGCCCGAACGTCGCATGGACTTCCCGATGCCGCTGCTCGTGCGGACGATTCCGCGGCCGGCGGCGTTCGTGACCCGGCCCGACGCGTCGGACCGCGTGGCCTACGGCGAGTACCTCGTGCGCATGGCCGGCTGCGCGGACTGCCATTCGCCGCGCGACGCGCAGGGGGCGCCGGTTCCGGGACAGGCCTTCTCGGGGGGCATGGAGATCCGGTTCCCGTGGGGCGGCTCCGTGCGCCCGGCAAACCTGACGCCCGACGCGGACACCGGCCTCGGCACGTGGACCGAGGCGCAGTTCGTCGACAAGTTCAAGGCGTGGGACGGCGTGCCCGACCGTGTCATGACCGACGCGGATCGCCACGAGCAGACGATCATGCCGTGGAAGGCCTACTCGGGCATGACGCGCGACGATCTGGGCGCCATCTATGCCTACCTGCGCAGCCTGCCGCCGGTGATCCACCGGGTGGAGAAGTGGCCGGCGGCCGGGCAGGTGGCGGCGCGGTAAGGCCGCCGCGCTCCGCGCGGCGTGCGGGGGCCGCCACGCTGCGCGTGGCGTTGGGCCTCGTGCCGCTTCGCGGCGCTCGGTGGGACTCGCCGCTGCGCGGCTCGCGAGGACTCGTCGCTTCGCGACTCGCTGGGACTCGGCACCTTCGGTGCCTCGCCAGGAACAGAGGTAATCAGGTCAATTGCCGCTTCCTCCCAGCGAGAGCCCGCAGGGCTCGAGTCCCAGCGAGCGAAGCGAGTCCTACCGAGCGAAGCGAGTCCCACCGAGCCGCGAAGCGGGCGAGGCCGTCCGCACGGCGACGCGGCATCCGCCGCGCGCCGTGCTACCTTCTTCGCATGTCCGACGTCCTCCGCGGCGTGTTCAACATCACCCCGACGCCGTTCCATCCCGACAGCAGCCTCGACGAAGCCAGCCTCCGGCGGCTCACGGCCTTCACCCGGGACACCGGCGTGAACGGCATGACCATCCTCGGCGTGCTCGGCGAGGCCGACAAGCTCACCGAACGCGAGCGGGACGTCGTGATCACCACGACGCTCGAGGCGGCCGGGTCGGCCTTTCCGATTTGTGTGGGCACCACCCACGCCGGCACCGACGGCTGCATCGCCTTCTCGCGGCGGGCGCAGGCGCTCGGCGCGGCGGCCGTCATGGTGGCGCCGCCGAAGCTGGCGCGCGCGAACGACCAGGCGCTCGAGCGGCACTATCTCGCGGTCGCCGACGCGATTGACATCCCGGTCGTGGTGCAGGACTTCCCGCCCGCCGTCGGCGGCATCACGATGTCGGTCGAGCTCATTGCGACAATCGCGATGAAGCACGCCCGGGCCCGCTACCTGAAGCTCGAGGACGAGCCGGCTCCGATGAAGGTGGGCCAGGTCCGCGCCGCCAGCCCCGACATCGTCATCTTCGGCGGGCTCGGCGGGATGATGTTCCTCGAGGAGCTCCGCCACGGCGCCGACGGCACGATGACCGGCTTCGCGTTCCCGGAGATCCTCGTCGACATCCACCGCCGGTACACCAGCGGCGACATCGACGGCGCGACCGAGGTCTTCTACCGCGCGCTGCCGCTCATCCGGTTCGAGAACCAGCCGCGCATCAACCTGACGATCCGCAAGCACATCTACCACCGGCGGGGCGCGATTGCGTCGCCGCGGGCCCGCGCGCCGTTCGCGGCCGTGGACGACCAGACGCTCGCCGATCTCGACGACATCCTCCGGAGGCTCGAACTCGCATGAACTACGGACTGAAGGGGAAACGCGCGCTCGTGATGGCCGCCAGCCGCGGCCTCGGTTATGCCTCGGCGCTCGGACTGGCGCGCGAGGGCTGCCAGCTCGTGATCTGCAGCCGCGATCAGGCGCGCATCGACGAGGCCGCCGCCCGGATCCGCGCCGAGACCGGCGCGACCGTGCACGCGCTCGAGAGCGACGTGAGCCAGCCCGGCGAGGCCTCCCGCCTCGTCGGCACGGCGGTGGGCGCCCTGGGGGGCCTCGAGATCGTGGTGCACAACGCCGGCGGCCCGCCGGCCGGGCAGTTCCTCCAGATGACGGAGGAGCAGTGGCACCAGGCCTTCGAGCAGAACCTCATGAGCTTCGCGCGCCTCGTCAAGGCGGCGGTACCCGAGATGAAGAAGGCCGGCTACGGCCGCGTGCTCACGATTGCCTCCTCGTCGATCCGCCAGCCCATCCCCAACCTCGTCCTCTCGAACGCGTTTCGCGCGGGGGTGTGGGGGCTGGCCAAGACCATGTCGCGTGAGCTCGCGCCGGAAGGCATACTGGTGAACGTGATTGCGCCCGGTCGCATCCAGACCGAGCGCATCGACGAACTGGACCAGGCGAACGCGTCGCGCACCGGCCAGGCCCTCGAGGCCGTGAAGCAGGCGTCGGTGGCGTCGATTCCGCTTGGCCGTCTCGGCCGGCCCGAGGAGCTCGCCAACCTCGTCGTCTTCCTGGCGTCGGAGGCCGCGGGTTACATCACGGGCCAGGCCATCATGGTCGACGGCGGCGCCGGCACCACCCTCTGAGGCCGCCGGCTCCCCTCGACGGGAGTCCGCAGATGATTCGACGCCTCGACGAGACCACCGAGCGGGAGATCCTGCCCGGCTTTTTCGCGCGCATCGTGCACGGCGTCGGCCTGACCGAGTCCTGGGTCCGGGCCGATGCCGGCGCGGCGTTCCCGGCCCACGCCCACCCGCACGAACAGCTCGTCAACGTGCTCGAGGGCGAGCTGGAACTCGTCGTCGGCGACGAGACGTACCGGCTGACGCCCGGCACCGTCTTCGTCATTCCCTCCAACGTGCCGCATGCGGGGCGGGCCGTCACCGCGTGCCGCGTGCTCGACGTGTTCAGCCCGGCGCGCGACGAGTACCGGTGAGGAGGCGCGGCCACGTGGTTGGCGCCGTGGCCAGTCCCGTGCAGAATGGGAACGAGGCTGCCGCGTGACCACACGTCCGTCCCTGTTCGCCCTCTGCATCGTCGCCGCGCTCGCGGTGGTGGGCCCGCGCGTCGGCGCCCAGGCCCCCGGCGCGCCGTCGGCCGACGCCGCCGAACGCCCGCCGTTCGACGAGTGGCTCGCGGCCTTCCGCAGCGACGCGCTGGCGGTGGGGATCCGCCCGGAGATCGTGGAGGCGGCCCTCGAGGGCCTGGAGCCGCACGAGCTCATCGTGGAGCGCGACCGCACGCAGGCCGAGACGGTGCTGACGGTGGAGCAGTACCTCGACCGCCGCCTGACGACACGCCTCGTGCGGACCGCACGGCGTGAGCAGGGGCGCTACCGGACGCTGCTCGGCCGGGTGGCCGCGCGCTACGGGGTGCAGGCGCGGTTCCTGGTGGCGATCTGGGGTCTCGAGTCGAACTTCGGGCGCTTCAGCGGCGTGCGCCCGACGATCCAGGCGCTGGCGACGCTTGCCTGGGACGGGCGCCGCGGCGCCCTCTTCCGCGACGAGCTGCTGCAGGCCCTGCAGATCCTGGACCGTGGGTACATCGACCTGCCGCGGCTGAAGGGGTCGTGGGCCGGCGCCATGGGGCAGCCGCAGTTCATGCCGTCGAGTTACCTGCGGTATGCGGAGGACTTCGACGGCGACGGCGAGCGGGACATCTGGACGTCGCAGGCCGACGTGTTCGCGTCGGTGGCGAACTACCTGAAAGCCCACGGCTGGTCGGACGAGGAGACGTGGGGCCGTGAGGTCCGGCTCCCGGCGGGCGGTGCCGACCGGCTCTTCGCGACGATCGGCCTCCGCGAGGCCGGCTGCCGGGCCGAACGGGAGATGAGCCGCCGCGTGCCGCTGGCCGAGTGGCAGCGGCTAGGCGTGCGGCGGACCAACGGCCGCGCGCTGCCGGACGTGGAGATCGAGGCCTCGCTGGTCCAGGCGGGCTCGCGGGCGTTCCTCGTCTATGGGAACTACGAGGCGCTGCTCGAGTACAACTGCGCGCATGCCTACGCGCTCAGCGTGGGGCTGCTGGCGGACAGCCTCGGAAGGTGATGGAGATGGCAAAGGACACACGGCCGGCGAAGTGGATGGTGGCGGGCTGCCTCGGGCTGGCGGGCACGGCCATGGCGGTGGCGGTGTACTTCGGCGGCACCGGCCACCTGCCGATTGCGATGACGGGGACGATCCTCTTCGTCACCTTCGGCGGGCTCGGGTTCGAACTCGCGCGCCGCCGCTCCGTCTAAACCTTCGAGGGGTGGCGATCGGCGCGTGCCGCGCCGGCCGGCCCCGGAGGAGGTCCGCCCGTGAGCAATCCCGGCACTGCCGCCGTCCTGAGCCTGGTGGTCCCCGGCGTGGGGCAGATCTACAACGGCGACTTCCTGCGCGGGCTGTTCTGGCTGATCATCACGCCCGGTTTCTGGATCGGCACCGCCGGCCTCTTCGGCTGGCCGTTCCACCTGATCGCCGCCTACACGGCCTACTATCGGGCGTCGCGGAAGAACGCCGGTCTCGCCTGACCCGGGCCCCGGTATAATCGGGGCCCATGAACGCGGAGCTCCTCAAAGGCCTCAACGAGCATCTCAAGCTCGAATTCCGGGCGTCGCACGAGTACCTCGCGATGTCCGTCTGGCTCGCCGCGCACGACCTGCCCGGCTTCGCCACCTGGATGCGCAAGCAGTCGGCCGACGAGCTGCTGCATGCGCAGCGCATCATCGACCACATCGTCGAGCGGGACGAGCAGGCCGTCCTGCCCGCCGTGCCCGCGCCGCCCTCGACGTGGAAGACCGCGGAGGCGCTCTGCGCCCACGTGCTCAAGAACGAGCAGGAGGTCACCGCCTCCATCAACGCGCTGTGTGCCCGCGCGGAGAAGCTGAAGGACCGGCCGGCGGCGGTGATGCTCCAGTGGTTCGTGAACGAGCAGATGGAGGAAGAGGCGGCGGCGCGCGCGGTGCTCGGCCGCATCCGCCTGGCGGGCAACACCGGCGTCGGGCTGCTCATGATCGACCAGGAACTGGCGTCCGGCAAGGTGCCGGGCATGCCGGTCGGCCCGACCACGACCGCCGGCTAGCCTACGACGCCCACCCGATGAACGTGGTGATGATGAGCGCGTTCGTGAAGTCGATGAAGAACGCGCCCACCATCGGCACCACCAGGAACGCGCGCGGAGCCGCGCCGAACTTCTCCGTGATGGACTCCATGTTCGCCACGGCGTTCGGCGTGGCGCCGAGCGCGAACCCGCACAGCCCCCCCGCCATCACCGCCGCGTCGTAGTCCCGCCCCATCACCCGGAAACAGACGACGTAGGCGAAGAGCGCCACCAGGGTGACCTGGGACGCGAGGATCACGAGCATCGGCACCGCGAGGTCGAGCAGCTCGACCAGGTTCAGCGACATCAGGGCCATCGCCAGGAACAACGAGAGCGCCACCGTGCCGAGGTCGTCCACCAGCCGCTGCTCGATGGCGAGCCCGCCCGTCGCCTGCGCCAGGTTGCGGATGACCGCCGCGACGATCATCGCCCCGATGTAGGCGGGCAGCGTGATGTACTGTCCGAGCCAGCGGCTCAGCAGGCCGCCGAGGGCCATGGCGACGAGGATCACGGTCAACGTCTTGAGCAGGCCGTAGGCGGTCGGCGCCTCGCCGGCCGGCTCGGTGTCGATCTCGGCGTCGAGCGCCGCGGCGCGGGCCTCGGTCGTGGCGGTCTCGTCCGGGACGGCGCTGGACGACAGGTGGTGGCGCCGCAGCAGCCGTGTCGCAATCGGGCCCCCGATGAACCCGCCGGAGACGAGCCCGAAGGTCGCCGCGCCCATCGCCAGGGCGAGGGCGCCCTGGAACTGGTGCTGGTCCTCGATGAGCCTGCCGAACGCGGCGCCTGTGCCATGGCCGCCGGTCATCGTGATCGATCCCGCAATCAGCCCGAGCAGGGGCTGCACGCCGAGCGCCTCGGCGAGGCCGACGCCCACGACGTTCTGGATCACGGCCAGCACCGAGGCCATCGCCCAGAAGATCAGCACCTGCGGCCCGCCGCGCCGCAGCAGCGCGAGGCTCGCGCCGAGGCCGATCGTGGTGAAGAACGCGATCATCAGCGGGGTCTGGAACGTCGTGTCGAAGGTGAACCGCGCGAGACCCCCGAGCCGGAGGACGAGTGCCAGCGCGGCGAAGAGGAAGCCGCCAATCACGGGCGCGGGGATGTTGTAGCGGTCCAGGACCGCCACGCGGCGGCGCACGCCGTACCCGGCGAAGAGCAGCGCGGCGGCGAGGGCGAGCGACTGGATCATGTCCAGGGCGATGACGGTCTCGGGCAACGCGCCTCCTCGGGTGGCCCGCGCGGCCGGGCGGGCGGCACGAGCATAGCGGATTCGGTATGCTTACGGGCGGATTCCCGAGCCCCGGCCCACGCCGTAACCGCGTGGTGCCCATCCGCGTAATGGAGACCGTGGGGCCGCCCACGCCCGGATGACCCCTGACGAGGAGCGCGAACTCGGCCGGCTGATGCAGCGGGCGCAGGACGGCGACCAGCAGGCGTACGAGGACCTGCTGACGCGCGTGTCCCTGCTCGTGCGGGGATTCGTGCGCCGCCGCGTCGCCGACGCGCCCTGGGGCGACGATGTCGTGCAGGAGTGCCTCGTGGCCCTGCACCGCGCGCGGCACACCTACGACCCGGCGCGTCCGTTCGCCCCCTGGATGTACGCCATCGCGCAGAACCGGCTCGTGGACGGCCTGCGCGCCCAGCGCCGGCGACTCCTGCGTGAAGTCCAGCCCGACGGCCACTGGCCCGAGCCCGGACGCCGGGCCACCCAGGAACGCGAGGCGCTTGCCACCGACCTGCGAAAGGCGGTCTCGGGCCTGCCCGACAACCAGAGGCGCGTCATCGAGCTGCTCAAGTTCGAGGAGCTGAGCGTGCGGGAGGTCGCCGCGCGCCTGGGCATGACGGAGTCGAACGTGAAGGTGACCGCGCACCGGGGCTACCGGGCGCTGAGGCGGCGCATCGAGGAGTGGAGCCGTGCGGACTGAGGACCTGATTCGGGAGCTCGCGGCGGAGGCGGAGCCGGTGGCGCGCCTGCGGCCACTCGGCATCCGTGTCCTCGGCTGGATCGGGCTCGCGCTCGTGTGCGCCCTCGTCGTCGTCGAGATGGTCGGCGCCCGTGCGGACCTCGCGGACGTGGCGTGGACGGGGCATTTCGCCACCGAGACGCTGCTGCTCGCCATCACCGCGCTGTCGGCGGCCGCCGGCGCGCTCGTCCTCAGCATCCCGGGCGCGGAGCGCTCGGCGCTCGTGCGCTGGCTGCCGGTCGTGACCGGCGCCGGCCTGGTGGCCTGGATCGCTGGCGAACTCGGCATGGCCGCGGCCTCGGGCCATCCCACCGGCTTCTTCGGGCCGGCGTGGGCCTGCGTGTTGAAGACGGCCAGCATCGGTATCGTGCCCGGCATCGTGTTGTTCGGGATGGTGGGCCGCGCCGCGCCGCTCAGAGCCGCGTGGGCGGGCCTGCTCGCGATCCTGGCCACGAGCGCCGTCGGGGTGATGGGCACCAACATCCTCTGCCCGAACGACCGCCCGCTGCACCTGCTGCTGTGGCACGTCGCGCCGATGGTGCTGTTCTCGGCTGCGGGCGCCGCGCTGGGGACGTGGCTGCTCGACTGGACACGCGACCTTCGGGCCCGCGGTCCCGGCGCGGTCCGGTGACGCGGTCCGACCGGGCCGGCGGCGGGAGTATGATCGCCGGATGGCGGTGCACCACTGGAACGACGCCGTGGACGGCCCCTTCTCGGAGGTCGCCCTGCGGCACAAGCTGGAGGGGCGCGGGTACAAGGTCGCGCGCTACACCTACGAGCCCGGCACGGTGTTTCCCGATCACACCCACGGCGTCGACAAGATCGACGCCGTCGTCAGCGGCCGCTTCCGGCTGGTGATCGGCGGCCACCTCGCCGTGCTCGGCCCCGGCGACTGGATCGAGGTCCCACGCGGCGTCGTCCACAATGCCTCGGTCATGGGTGACGACCCGGTCGTCTCACTGGACGCCATCCGCCTGTGACAATGCCGCACCTTCGTGCCGCACCTCCGTGCTCCACCTTCGTGCCGCACCCTCGTGTAGCACCCCCGTGCGGCACCCTCGTGTAGCACCTCCGTGTAGCACCTTCTTCTTTGGAGCACCTCACACATCATGCGCATCGCAATCATGGGATCGGGCGGCGTTGGCGGGTACTTCGGCGGCCGGCTGGCCGCCGCGGGCGAGGACGTCCACTTCATCGCGCGTGGGCGGCACCTCGAGGCGCTGCGCCAGGACGGCCTGCGCCTGGTGAGCCCGAAGGGAGACCTGCACCTGCCCACGGTGCAGGCGACCGACGATCCGGCCTCGATTGGCCCGGTGGACGTGGTCTTGTTCACGGTGAAGCTCTATGACGTCGACGCCTCGGCGCAGGCCATCCGGCCCCTGATCGGCCCGGACACCGTGGTCGTGACGATGCAGAACGGGGTGGAGGCGGTGGACATGGTGGCGGCCCATGTCGGGCGCGAGCACGTGGCAGGCGGCGCCTGTTACATCTCCGCGGTCATCGATCGGCCCGGCGTGATCCGGCACACCGCCATGGACACGATGGTGTTCGGCGAGCTCGACGGCCGCGCGTCGTCACGCCTGCAGGCGTTCGAGGCCGCCGGACAGCGCGCCGGCTATGACGCCAAGCTCACGCCCGACGTGCAGGCCGTGCTCTGGACGAAGTTCGTGCGCCTCTCCGGCTGGAGCGGCATGACCGCCGCCACGCGGTCGCCCATCGGCGTGCTGCGGGACAACCCCGAGATCTTCGCCGTGTTGCGCCAGGCCTTCGAGGAAGCGGTGGCCGTGGGCCGCGCGCGGGGCGTGGACCTCCCGGCGACCATCCTCGAGGAGACGCTCCAGCTGGTGCAGACCTTCCCGCCCCAGACGAAGTCGTCGCTGCTCGAAGACCTCGAACGTGGCCGCCGCCTCGAACTCCCCTGGCTGAGCGGCGCCGTCGTCCGGCTTGGCGCCGAGGCGGGTGTGCCCGCGCCCACGCACCGGTTCATCACCGCGGTGCTGACGCCGTTCGTCGACGGGAAATAGGAAGATCAGATTGGAAATTTCAGATTGAAGATTGCAGATTGAAGATCGATCGGGTCATTGCCGATTGCCGATCTATTTGCGGGATTGAGTGGGGATTGGGGGATCGGGGGATTCGGAGATCGCGACCCGGCAGCAACCCGGCGCGGAGGCCGCGCGCCGTGCGCCGAAAGTCCCAATCCGTCAATCCGCACTCAATGCGTCAAGAGATCTTCAATCTCCAATCTTCCTTCTGCAATCAGATCTTCAATCTGAAATCTACGATCTGAGATTTCGTTGCTGTGCGAGGCGGCGGGTGAGCACGATGCCGCCGATGGTGGCGACGGCCACCCCTGCGACGTGGGCCGTGAGCACGTGGCCCGGCGCGGAGAAGTGGCAGAAGAGGCGCCAGCCGGCGTCGGCCATCAGCCCGCCACCGAGGCCGACGAGCGCGCCCGTCCGTACCGGGTGGACCGGGTAGGCGCGTGCCGCAAGGACGGAGGCGAGGGCGACGGCGGGCATGGCGCTCGCGGCCGAGCCCGCCAGGCAGAGGCCGCCCACGGTCCACCACGCGGCGAGGCCGACCGGATTCCCCACCCAGCTCGCGAGCGTGATCAGCGCCATCAGGCCGAGTGGCGCGACGAAGAGCGCCGCGGCGGCCGCGGGCGACCAGCTCCGTCCGGGCACGGCGTCGCGCAAGCCGGCCCAGACGACCGCGAGCGCCGCCGCCGCCTGGACGATGGACAAGCCCCAGGTGCCGATCCAGCCAAGCCGCTCCGCACCGGGGCGAAGCTCGAACGCGACCGGCGCGGCGGCGAGCAGCAGGAGCGCGAATGGCGTGAGCCAGGCGGCACGCCAGGCGGGCGACGGCAGGGGGCGCACGGCCGCCAGGTCGGCGGCTATGCGCGCCCGCAGGGCTGCGGGCACCGCGCCCGCGTCAGGCGTCGTCATCATTGGTGTCTCCACGCGACAGCAGGCGCCGCAGGTCGGCCATGCCCCGGCTGGACCGGAGCTTCGCGGCCGCGACGTTGATGCCGGCCCGCCGCGCGATCTCCCTGAAGCTGAACCCGACGACGTGGTGGGCGATGAGGGCTTTTCGGCGCGCGGAGGGCACACGCCGCAGCGCGTCCCGGACCTCGGCGCGATCGGCATAACGTTCGGCCTCCGCCGCGACCGGCGGCTCGACGAGGGTGGCGCCGTCCGTCTGCGGCCGGCGCGACCGCGTGCGTCGATCCATCAACCACACGTGCCTGGCAATCGCGACCACCCACGGGAGCACGGGGTGGGCGGGGTCGTAGGACCGCCGCGCCCGGTGCAACTGCAGGAACGTCTCCTGCACGAGGTCGTCCACCCGGGCGCCATCACGGCTGAGGCGACGCAGCACGCCCCGCACGGCCGGCATGAGCGCGCGGTAGAGCTCGTCGAAGGCCTGCAGGTCGCCGGCCTGGTACGTGGCCATCAGGGCGCGCAGCCGGACGTCGTCCGGCATCCGGGTCGTCATGGGGTCCGACATGGAGATTTGCCGATCCGCCCGGGATGGTAACAGCGATACCCTCCGGCCCGTCGCGGCAAAGAGCACCAGGACGGGAGTTCGCCAGGTGCCGAGGTGATGATGACCAGACTGATGGTGTGGATAGGCGCGGTGGCCGGGACGGCCACGCTGATCGGGCAGCCGCTCGTGCCGCAGCCGCTCGCGGAAATGGCGAACGCGGAACGGGCGTTCGCGGCGCGCGCCGCCGCGACGAGCGTGCGCGAGGCGTTCCTGGCCTGGTTCGCCGAGGACTCGGTGAATTTCGATGGCGCCGAGCCATCGCCCGCGCGCGCGGGGCTGTTGGCCAGCCCGCCGTCCCCGCCCGGGCTCGAGCTCGCCTGGGAGCCCCGACTGGGCGATGTGGCGGGCAGCGGGGAGCTGGGATACCTCACCGGTCCCTACGAGCTGCGGGCACCCGGGCGCCCGGCAGCCCATGGCGCCTACTTCTCCATCTGGAAGCGCCAGCCCGATAACACCTGGAAGGTGCTGATCGACCAGGGCGTCGGCACGCCATCGGCCCCGGCCTTCGCCGAGGGGTTCGTCCGGAGCACGGCGCGTGGCTCGTGGCGGGCGTCGTCCGCACCCGCGCCGCCGCTGGATGCCGCCGACGCGGCCTTTGATGAGGCACTGGGGCGGGACGTCTCGGCGGGGTACGCGGAATGGCTGCACCCGGAGGGACGTGTCATGCGGAGCGGCCGGCTCCCCGCGGTGGGCCCCGAAGGTGCCGCGCTCGCGGCCGCGGTGGCCGGGGCCGTCACGGCGCAGCCGCTCCATGCCGAGACCGCGGAAAGTGACGACCTGGGCTTCACCTGGGGTCGCCTCTCCACCACCACGCCGGACGGCACGACCCCACGCGGCTACTACGTGCGCGTGTGGACCCGACGGAGCGATGGGGCGTGGAGGGTGGCCGTGGACGTGTGGAGCAAATAGGAAAATCTCAGATGGAAGATTTCAGATGGAAGATCTGATTGCAGATTGAAGATTGGAGATTGAAGATTTATTGGGGGATTGGTGGATCGGGGGATTGGCGCAGGCAGAAAAGGGGGCAGACCCCTATTTCGTCAGCGTCCCATGGAAAAGGGGGCTGCCGGTCTGACCCCTTTTCTGCCAATCCCAAACGCTCCCAATCTGGTAAATCCAGTCTTCAATTCCCCGCCAATCTGCAATCGTCAATCAATCTTCAATCTGAGATCTGAAGATCTGAAATCTTCAGAGACCCGGATACACCCCTAAGTAGATCATCGCAAACCCCATCGTATCGGCGACGCCGTGGGCGATGATGGGCACCCACAGGTTGCGACCGCAGGCGAGGTAGGCGGCGGCGAACACGGCGCCGTTCAAGCCGGTGGTGGTCACCCCCGACCAGCCCTGGTAGAAATGCGCGGCGCCGAAGATGGCGCTCGAGGCCACGAGCGCCACGGTCCACGCGGCTGGGCCGCCGGTGAGCTGCGCCACGCGCGTCATCAGCCACCCGCGGAACACGGCCTCCTCGACGAATGCCGCGAGCGTCCAAGACAGCGCCACCCAGAACAGCAGCTGCACCGGGTTCCCGATGAGCGGCCGGAACATCGAGACGTCGGGCAGCGCGCCCGTCGTCAACTGCGCGACGAGGGGCTCGATGACGTAGAGGCTGACGATCTGGTATCCCGCACCCGTGGCCACGCCAGCGGCAATCGCGCGCGGCCAGCTCGGTGGCCGGCGCAGGCCGATTCCGCGCCAGCCCGGGCCGTGCCACCACAGGCTGATGGCGGCGACCACGAGGGCGACGAGCGTGGGCACCGGGCCGAACCAGCCGGCGGCGCCGCCGAGGATGATGAGGAGGGCCAACGCCACGTCCAGCGCGGCCCAGGCCCGGATCGCCGAGGGGGTGTCGGTCTGCATGGGTATGCGTCAGCGGAGCGCCTGACGTGCCGGCCGCCCCGGGGCCGCGTCAGCGCTGCAGCTCCTTGTAGATGATCTCGATGTCGGCCTGGGCGCGCTGCAGGTTGTAGCTCGCGAACGCCTCCGGCAGGTCGAGGCTGGCGGTCGCGGCCTCCGGCGACTCGCCCGCGGCGTGCGCGGCGCGGGCGTGATCCACGAAGGCCGTCATGAACCGCCCGTAGTTGACGAAGGCCTGCCACGAAGTGACGGCGCTGTGCCCGGGGATGACGGTGTCCACGCCCGTGATGCCGGCGGCCGCCTTCGTCAGCGTGTCGGGATAGGCGACGCCGCTGCCGCCGTTGGCGGTGTCGATGATGGGGGCCTGGGGACCGGCGAACGCATCGCCGCTGTGCATGACGCCCAGGCTGCGGAACACCACGAACGCGTCGCCGCCCGTGTGGGCGCGGCCGAAGTAGTAGAGGTCGATGGCGTCGGGGCCGTCGAGCAGCGAGAGCCGGTCGGTGAAGGTGCGATCGGGCAGGCCGTGCGCGGTCCCCGGCTCGGCGAATGCGGCCATGCGCTTCATGTTGGCGGCCGTGTTCGCCTGAGCGACGACGTCGACGCTGGCGGGGAAGAACGCGTTGCTGCCCACGTGGTCCCCGTGCGTGTGCGTGTTGATGATGTGGGTGATCGGCTTGTCGGTGACCGAGCGCACGCCGTCGAGGATGGCCGGGCCCCAGTTCGCGAGCTTGGTGTCCACCAGGACCACGCCGTCGTTCGCGACGTAAGCGGCCGTGTTGCCGCCGCCCCCGGTGAGCACGTAGAGGTTGTCCTTGACCTGGGACACGGCGACGGCGTCCTGGGCCGCGGGGCGGACGGCGCCGGTGGCGAGCACCAGCAGCCAGGTCGCGACGATCGTTCCGAGGACGAGCATGCGGCGCATCAGGCCTCCTTGTCGGGCCCGGGGCGGCCCCGGGGACCCGGCAAGGATACCGCCGATCGGGGGCGACCCGGTCCGTCCCCTCACGACAGAGGCGTGATCCGCTGGATGAACCAGTACGCGCCTGCCAGGATCACGACGACCGAGCCGCCCACCGTGATGCCCTGCCCGAGCCGGGGGTGGCGACGGCGGAGGGCGGCCAGCAGGGAGGCGACCACGAGCACCACGGCCAGCTGGCCGATCTCGACGCCGAGGTTGAACGAGAACAGCGACCATCCCAGCGCGGTCTGCGGCAGCCCGACCTCCCGGAGCACCGACGCGAAGCCGAACCCGTGCACCAGCCCGAAGACCGCCGCGGCCCCGGCCCGGATGTCGCGGCCCTGCGATCCGCTGACGAGCAGGTTGTCCGCCCCCACGAAGACGATGCTCAGTGCGATCGTCGGCTCCACGATCGACGCAGGCGGGCTGACGATGTTCAGCGAGGCCAGCGAGAGCGTGATGCTGTGGCCGATGGTGAAGGCCGTGACGATGGCGGCGAGCCGCCGGAGCGAGCCGCCGGGGAGCAGCAGGCCGATGAGGAACAGGATGTGATCCGGGCCGATGAGGATGTGCTCGATCCCGGACGGCACGAAGGTGCGGACGACCGCGCGGGTCCCTTGCAGCGTGCCGGCGTAGTAGGTGAACGTCGTGTGGGTGTCGTCCAGGATCGCCTGGTGGGCCAGCACATCCTCCTCGTACACGTTGATGA
Organism: Vicinamibacterales bacterium; assembly: GCA_050246635.1. Taxonomy (GTDB): domain Bacteria; phylum Acidobacteriota; class Vicinamibacteria; order Vicinamibacterales; family UBA2999; genus JBFWVR01. The sequence goes on along the minus strand of JBFWVR010000002.1, from coordinate 55,931 downwards.
ACGTCTGGTGCACCGGATCGTAGGGGAAGAGCCGTGCGTCGACGTCCACGCGTCCCGGGCGCCGATCGCCGGCCGCGAGCGCCAGCCGCACGCTCTGGCGCTCCGCCAGCACCTCCAGCCTTCCCCAGTGGATCGGCAGGGTGGCGCCATCCGCCGAGAGGCGCAACCGGCGCGCGAGCACCGCGACGAGCTGGTCGCGCAGGGCGGGACCGCGCGTCGGGGCCAGGAGCGCGGCGGGGTCCTCGAGTCCGAGCTCGTGCGCGACGTCGAAATCGTGCACGACGAGGGCGCCCTCGATCCCGGAGGGCCCGAGACGCAGGTCCAGGTAGCTGAACGGCGCGGGATGCGCGTGCAGGGGCGGGGCCCAGCCCGCCAGGACGCCGGCGACGAGCAGGACGGCGCCGACAGGTACGCGCGTGCGCCGGGTTGCGGACACGGTGCTCACGGGCGGAGGAGCCGTTCGAGCGCGTCCGGGGTGCGCGGGACCTCCGCCGTGAGGTTCTCGGCACCGGTGGCGGTGATCAGGATGTCGTCCTCGGTGAACACGGAGATCCCGCGGTCGTGGTTGTAGTACCAGGGCTCGACGGTGATCACCATGCCGGGCTGGAGCGTCGCCTCCATCAGGTTCGGGTCGCCAGAGGAGAGGCCGATGTGATGGCCGAAGTAGAAGCCGGTCTGCATGTAAGGCCGGTGCTCGGCCGGGATGGCCTCCGCGCCGGCGCGCTGCACCTCGGCGAGCGTGACGCCCGGCCTCATGGCGGCGATGAGGGCGTCGGACACCGCGACCTCCATCTCGAGGATGGCCCGCTGCTCGTCGCTGAACTCGCCGGACACCGGGAAGGTGCGGCCGACGTCGCTGGTGTAGCCGCCGATTTCGCAGCCGACGTCGAAGATCACCAGCTCGCCGTCCTGCATCTGCCGGTTGCGGCGCTCGGCGTGCGCGGCGAGGATGCGCCAGGGCCACAGGGCGTTCGGGCCCGACTTGATAATCGACGAGAACCCGAGGCGGGCGGAGCCGTGGCGTTTGTAGTACGCCTCGAGCTCACCCTCGAGCGTGCGCTCGTCGACACCGGCCTTGACGAAACCTGCTGCGTGGGCGATGCCGGTCGCGCCCACGCTCGCGGCCCGGCGCATCAGGGCGATCTCCGTGTTCGACTTGATCATGCGGAGCGTCGCCACGGCGTCGTACGCGCTGGACAGCGTCAGCGCCGGATACGTGGCCCGGAGCCAGGCGATGAAGTGCTGCTCGGGCGTCCAGTCCGCGGTGAACGTCAGCGTGGGCCGCGGCACCTCGCCCGGGGCACCGGGGTTGACGCGCGCGGTGCGGCCGGACGCCGCCAGGCCGGCGAGGAACGGGGCCAGTGCCTCGATGGGCTCGATGGTGATCCCGGCGCGCCGGGCGATCTCGGGATCGTCGGCAAGGGGGCGTCCAGGAAAGTCGTTGCGGCGTGACGGGTTCTCGAAGCGGGCATCGCGCCTTGGCGCGAAGACGATGGCCTCGCCGTCCGCGTCGATGGCCAGCACCGAGTCGGGCAGCTCGAGACCGGTGAAGTAGTAGAAGTCGTCCAACTGCCGGAACGTGAAGCCCTCGGACACGCCTCGCTGCGACGGCGCGAGGTAGACGCCCCCGCCGCCTGCCGACAGCCGCTCTCGCAGGCGATCGCGTCGCGCGGCCAGCTCACCCGCGTCGAACGGCAACGTCGTCCAGTCGAAGTACCGCTGTTCCGGCGTGGGCCGGGCCTCGGCCGTCGCCTCTCCGCGATAGCGGCCCATGACCCAGACCGCGCCCCCGCCGACGAGGGCGAGCGCGGCCACGGCGAGGAGCAGGCGGCGACGGGGGCTGCGAAACATCGGTACTCCAGGTCAAAGACGGGCTGGGGGAGAAGGGCCAGCCACGCCCTTCGACTGCGCTCAGGGGCGCCCCGAGCTCTGTCGAGGGGCGAAGCCCACGAAGCTCACGAAGAGAACACGAGTGGACAGCCCGTGAAGGTGTCGGCGGCGATGCGTTGCGGTCCGCCTTCGTGTTCTTCGTGCCCTTCGTGGCTGGTATTCAAATCACGCGATCACCAAATCACGAGATCACCAAATCACGAGATCACCAAATCACGAGATCACCAGATCACGAAATCACCAGATTCAAAAATCTCCGCGAGCCTCTCCCATCGTTTCCCCTCGCCGGCCTGGTCGAGTGCGGCCTCCACCAGCCGCGTGCCGAGCGGGTAGGCGACGGCTCGCACGCGGGCCCGTTCGGCGAACGCCAGGAACGCAGGCCCGTCCGCGACGAGCGCCTCGTCTTCCAGGCGCCGCGCCGCCTCGGGGCCGTCGAGGGTGCCGTCGAGGTACGCGGCAACAAGGGGCGGCACGGCGGCCGACAGGTCGGCCACGGCCTCCTCGATGGCGAGGTCGTCCGCGGACACGCCGTCGGGCCGGGCCTCGGAGAGGGCGAGGCGCGCCCCGGCTTCCGCGGCCCCCTCGCTGATCAGCAGGTGGGGGCCGAACGCGGGCGCCAGGGTGAACTCGAGCCAGCCGCGCGCCTCGACGAGCGCGCGGGTCATCAGCACGTGCTGCACGTGGTGTCCGGGATAACCCTCGTGACAGGCCACGTGCGCGGCGTGGGCGGCGGTGGGCTCCCCGCTCCGGGTGACGTCGATGACGGTGCCGAGCCCGCCGGCATCGCGGGCGTAGGCTTCCCAGGGGCCGGTGTCGCCCCACTCGAGCGTCACGTGCTCGCCAGGGGGCAGCGTGAGGTGCCCCAGCGTCGTCGCGCGGCAGCGGTCGAGGGCGTCGGCGAAGCGGCGCTCGACGGCGGCGGGCGGGAGCGCGGCCGCGTCGCGATACGCCAGATAGCGCGCGCGCAGCGGTTGCCGATCGTCGCCGGGCAGCAGGGCGGTCAGCGTGGCGCGCGCGGCGTCCAGCCGGCCGGCGGGCGCGCCCGTGAGGGGCACGCCGAAGGCCTGCCGCACCTCGTCGGCGAAGGTGGTCCGGGTGCCGAGCAGCCGCTGCACGACGAGGTCGAGCGCGGCCAGCTGGCCGTCGAGGTAGGCCGCGCGGTGCCGGTCGGCTGGCGAGTCCGGCTCGGCGTGGGCCAGGCTCTCCCGCAGGCCGGCCACCCGGGCCCCGAGCGCGGCGACGGGCACGCGGGCGCCGGGACGCCACCCGTCGGGTCCCTGGAACGCGTCCACCAGGCTCGGCTGGTGCTGGGCGAGGGCGAGCGCGACGCGCACGTAGCCTTCGGCAATGGCGTCGAGGGCCGGGGGGGCCGGCGCGCACGCCGACACGGCCATGAGGGCCACGCATTGAATCCATCCCGTACGAACGAACGACACGCCGGTCATTACACCACTGTTGACGTGGGCAGCGAGAACCCGTAGAACGTGTAGACCTGTCGCGGCGCCGACGGCCCCGGGGCCGGGCGCACCGGAGCGCCGCCCGCGCGCCGCGCAGCAAGAGGAGGTTTCATGCGCCGGTTCGTCGCCCTTTCCGGCATGCTGCTGCTTGCGGCCGCGTGCTCACAGCCCCCCGCTTCGTCCTCGTCGACGACGCCCACCGCCGAACCCGCGGCGCTTGGGATTCGCCCGAACGGTGACACCGAGATCTCGCCGGACATGGCGCAGGTACCGGCGGACCTCCAGCAGGTCTACACCTACATCGACGACAACATCGACCAGCACGTGCGGAACCTGCAGGACTGGATCCGCCAGCCCAGCATCTCGAACTCGGGGGAAGGCATCCCGGAGTCGGCCGAGATGGTGAAGGGCTTCTTCGACGAGCTCGGCTGCCAGCAGACGCAGGTCTACGACATCCCGATGACCGAGTACGGCCAGCCCGGCAACCCCGTTGTCTACGCGAAGTGTGACGAGGGCGCCGAGAAGACGCTGCTGATCTACTGGATGTACGACACGATGCCGATCACGCAGCCCGATGCGTGGAGCTACCCGCCGTTCGAGGCGCAGCTCGTCGAGCAGCCGCCGTACAAGAAGGTGCTGGTCGGCCGCGGGGCCACCAACTCGAAGGGCCCGCAGATGACCCAGCTGAACGCGTTCCGCGCGATCAAGGCGGTGCACGGGAAGCTCCCGGTCAACCTGATCGTCGTCGCCGAGGGTGACGAGGAGCGCATGGACATCGGCCTGCGTCAGTTCGCGCGCGACCACGGTGAGCTCTTCGAGGGCGCCGACGCGATGTACCTCTTCGGTGGCCAGGCGCCAAGCGGCGGCGCCGGCTTCTCGGGTGGTTCGGAAGGCTGCGTCTACATCGAGCTCACGACGAGCGGCGAGGCCTGGGGCCGCGGCCCGACCGTCTCGGACATCCACGGCGCGAACAAACGCAGCGTGGACAGCCCGGCGTGGCGTCACATCAAGATGCTCGCGTCGCTCGTCTCGGACGACGGCAACACGCCGATGGTCGACGGCTTCAGCGACGGCATGATGCCGCCGACGCCCGAGCAGGAGGCCGACCTCCGGCGGGCGGCCGCCAACGTCGACATGAAGGTGGCGGCGCAGAACCTCGGCGTGGCGCGTTACATCTCGGACGACCCGTACACGATGCTGAAGATGCAGCGCTACGGCCTGTCGTTCAACATGGACGGCATCTGGGGCGGCAACATGTATGCGGGTGGCGCCGGCGCCATCCTGCCGAACAAGATCACGTCGAAGCACAATATCCGGTACGTCCCGAACATGAAGGGGCCGGAGATCGTCGACCGCATCCGCGAGCAGCTCGTGAAGAACGGCTACCCGGACGTCGAGGTCAAGATGATCGGTGACGTGCCGTGGTCGAAGATGAGCTACGACACCGACATCGCGGCCGCCCTCGAGCGGACCTACGAGCTGATGAACATCCCGCACGGCGAGCGCAAGGAGAGCGAGGGCATCGGCATGGGCGGCTACTGGCCGGCGTTCGTCTTCAGCAACAAGGAAGTCGGCGAGCGCGTCGGTTCGTTCCAGGGCGTGCCGATCGTCGGGGGCGGCGCGGGCCACGGTGGCCGCGCGCACGCGGCGAACGAGTACTATGTCATCGAGGGCGCCGGCAAGGTCTACGGCATGGCAGGCGCCGAGAAGGCGGTGGCCACGCTGCTCTACGCCTTCGCGGGCAAGGTGCCGCCGGCGGCGGCCGCGCCGACGAACTAGACCACGACAGGGGACAACTAGCCACGCCGCTTCGTGAGCTTCGCCCCTCGACATCGCTCGGGGCGACCCTGAGCACCGTCGAAGGGGCGTGGCTGGCTTGTTACCAGGATTCCGACAAAAAGGGCGGGTGGCCGGGGGCCGTCCGCCCTTTTCGCGTCCGACGCATCCGGCGCGCGCATGCGGGCAATGCCCCCGCCGGCATCACCCCGGCGCATCGATTGGATGGCTCAGCAAAATCGAGTGGCAGGATGGTTGACATCTCGGTCCCGGTAGGGCTGAATGCTCGCATCACACCATCAGCTGAAGGAGGAGCCATGCGACGGATGGTCGCGCTCACCGGCATGCTGCTCATGGCGGCAGCATGCTCGCAGTCCGCCGCCCCGGAATCGGGGGCGGCACCCACCACGGAGCCCGCGGCGCTCGACATCCGCCCGCACGGCGACACCGAGATCTCCCCGGACCTCGACCAGGTGCCCGCCGAGCTCCAGCAGGTCTACACCTACATCGACGACAACATCGACCAGCACGTGCGGAACCTGCAGGACTGGATCCGCCAGCCCAGCATCTCGAACTCCGGGGAGGGCATCCCGGAGTCGGCCGAGATGGTGAAGGGCTTCTTCGACGAGCTCGGCTGCCAGCAGACGCAGGTCTACGACATCCCGATGACCGAGTACGGCCAGCCCGGCAACCCCATCGTCTACGCGAAGTGCGACGAGGGGGCCGAGAAGACCGTGATGATCTACTGGATGTACGACACGATGCCGATCACGCAGCCGGACGCGTGGAGCTACCCGCCGTTCGAGGCGCAGCTGGTCGAGCAGCCGCCGTTCAAGAAGGTGCTGATCGGCCGCGGGGCCACGAACTCGAAGGGCCCGCAGATGTCGCAGCTGAACGCGTTCCGCGCGATCAAGGCGGTGCACGGCAAGCTCCCGGTCAACCTGATCGTCGTCGCCGAGGGCGACGAGGAGCGCATGGACATCGGCCTGCGCCAGTTCGTGAAGGACCACCCCGAGCTGCTCGAGGGCGCCGATGCGATGTACCGCTTCGGCGGGCAGTCTCTGAGCGGCTCGGGCGGGTTCTCCGGCGGGTCGGAAGGCTGTGTCTACGTCGAGCTGACGACGAGCGGCGAGGCGTGGGGCCGCGGCCCGACGGTGTCGGACATCCACGGCTCCTACAAGCGCAGCGTGGACAGCCCGGCGTGGCGGCACATCAAGATGCTCGCGTCGCTCGTCTCGGACGACGGCAACACGCCGCTGATCAACGGGTTCGCCGACAACTACGACCCGCTGTCCGACTCGCAGGTCGCCGGCCTGCGCCGCGCGGCCGAGAACGTCGACATGGACGTCGCCGCGAAGAACCTCGGCGTCGCGCGCTACATCTCGGATGACCCGTTCACGATGCTGAAGATGCAGCGCTACGGCCTGTCCTTCAACCTCGACGGCATCTGGGGCGGCAACATGTACGCCGGCGGGGCAGGGGCCATCCTGCCGAACAAGGTCACGTCCAAGCACAACTTCCGCTACGCGCCGAGCATGACCGGCCCCGAGATCGTCGAGAAGCTGAAGGCGCAGCTCGTGGCGAACGGCTACCCGGACGTCGAGGTCAAGGTCATCGGCGACGTGCCGTGGGCCAAGATGAGCTTCGACAGCGACATCGCCCGCGCGCTGCAGCGGACCTACGAGATCATGAACATCCCGCACGGCGAGCCGCGCGAGGAATACGAGATTGCCGGCGGCTACTGGCCGGCGTTCGCCTTCGGCAACGGCCCGGTCGGCGAGCGGGTGTCGTCCTTCCAGGGCGTGCCCATCGTCGGGGGTGGCGCCGGCGTGGGCGGCCGCGCGCACGCGGCCAACGAGTACTATGTGATCGAGGGCGCCGGGAAGGTGTACGGGATGGCGGGGGCCGAGAAGGCGGTGGCCACCGTGCTGTATTCCTACGCCGGCCTGGTGCCGCCCAAGACCAACTAGCGACCGTCACGGAGCGGGCCGGCCCTCCCGGGGGGGCCGGCCCCTCACACCGACCACCCCCCGGCAGTGAGTGAGGCGCCCGTTCGTCCGGCGGCCAGGCATGATCAGCGTCAGCAACCTCGAGAAGGAGTACCACGTCGGCGACCACGTCGTGCGCGCGCTGCGCGGCGTCAGCCTGGACATCGGCGCCGGCGAGTTCGTCACCATCGTCGGGCCGTCGGGATCGGGCAAGTCGACGTTCATGCACATCCTGGGCTGCCTCGACCGGCCCAGTCGCGGCACCTACGCGCTCGGTGGACGGGACGTCTCGTCGTTGCCGACCGACGAGCTGGCCCGGGTGCGGAACGAGACGATCGGGTTCGTCTTCCAGGGGTTCAATCTCCTGGCGCGCACCTCGGCGGCCGAGAACGTCGAGTTGCCGCTGCTCTACACGCGGGCGGGTGCGGTGCCGGCCTCCGAACGGCGGGCCCGGGCGCTGGCGGCGCTCGAAGCGGTCGGCCTCAGTGACCGCGCCACGCATCACCCGAACCAGTTGTCGGGGGGCCAGCAGCAGCGTGTCGCGATCGCGCGTGCCCTCATCACGGAGCCGTCGCTCCTGCTCGCGGACGAGCCGACCGGCAACCTCGACTCGGCGACGAGCCAGGAAGTGATGGAGATCTTCGCGCGGCTGCGCGCCGAGCGCGGGATCACGATTGTCGTGATCACGCACGAGCGCGACATCGCCGCCTGGGGCACCCGCACGATCGACTTCAAGGACGGCGTCGTCGTGTCGGACCGCATGAACGAGCGGGTCGCATGACGGAAGTCAGAAGTAAGAAGTAAGAAGGCAGAAGGCAGAAGGCACGAGCCATGACCGACAAGGTGAAGAGCTGGATCCAGCATCCCGTGATCGACATCGCCATCAAGGCGCTGACGCGCAACCGGCTGCAGTCGGCGCTGACGATGCTCGGGATCACGGTGGGGGTGGCGACGGTCCTGGCCATGATGGCCGTGGGCGCCGGCGCGCAGCAGTCCATCGAGGACCAGGTGCGCGCCGCGGGGCTGAACCAGCTCACGATCACCGCGGGCAACTGGAAGCCGAAGACCGAGGACTCTGGCGCCGCCATCGCGCACCAGGGCGACGCCGGTGACACGCTCGTCCTGCCGGTACCGGATCTCGTGCCGCTGCCCGCGCCCGACCGTCCGCGCCCCATGGCGGGTGGCCGCCTCGACAACCCGGACGTCGTGCTCACCGCGTTCCATCCGGAGGACGACCCGATGGAGAAGCACGACCACCCACTCGCCTGGCAGCGCCTCGGCGACCTGGAGGCGGGGCTCGGCGCCGCCGCCACGCTGTCGTTCGCCGACGCCGAGGCGATCCGCGAGATGGACGGCGTGCAGTACGTCGCGTGCGGCGTGCACACCAACGCGCGCGTGCACTACGGCGAGCAGCGGTGGTTCACCAAGATGCACGGCGCCGACATGTGGCTGCCCTCGATCAAGCGCGCCTGGACCTTCACCTCGGGCCGCTTCTTCACCGAGGACGAGCAGGAGAGCGCCGCGCAGGTGATGGTCTTCGGCCAGGTCGCCGCGGAGAAGCTCTTCGGCCCCGGCGTCGACCCCGTGGGCGAGGAGGTCATGCTCTGGAACCAGCCGTTCACGGTGATCGGGGTGCTGTCGAGCGCGAGCTGGGTCGTGCGGCCGTCGCCGGGCGACGAGGAGTTCGACGCCGTCTACATGCCCTACACGACGACGCACAAGCTGCTCAACCTGTCCAAGCTGAACGACATCACGGTGACGGCGGAGTCCTCCGGCGAGGTGACGGTGCTCTCGAAGCGCATCACCGAGCTCCTGCGGCAGCGGCACGGCATCACCGAGGAGAAGCCGGACGACTTCACGATCTCCACGCAGGCGACCCGCGCCATCACCGGCGGCGGCCTGCCGCCGAACGTGGCCCGCGCCATCGCCGGCAACGTGCGTGAGCTGGAGCGGGTCACCCTCGAGCAGCTGGCCACGACGCTCGAGCGCGCCAGCACGACCATGCAGTGGCTGCTCGCGGCCGTCGCGGCGGTGTCGCTGCTCGTCGGCGGCATCGGCATCATGAACATCACGCTGCTCTCGGTGACCGAACGCACGCGCGAGATCGGCTTGCGCCTGGCCGTCGGGGCGCGCGGCCGCGACGTCATGCGGCAGTTCCTCGCCGAGGCCGTCGCGATCAGCCTCGCCGGCGGGGCGGCCGGCATCATCCTCGGGGTGATTGCGTCGTACCTGATTGCGTCGACGCTGAACTGGTCCACCGTCGTGTCGCCCTCGTCCATCGTGCTCGCCGTCGGCGTGTCGGCGGCCGTGGGCGTGTTCTTCGGGTTCTATCCGGCGCGGCGGGCGGCGGCGCTCGACCCGATCGTGGCGCTGCGGCGGGAGTAGTACGACGAGGGTGCGGCACGGAGGTGCGGCACGAGGGTGCGGCACGGAGGTGCGGCACGGAGGTGCGGCACGAAGGTGCGGCACGAAGGTGCGGCACGAAGGTGCGGCACGAAGGTGCGGCACGGGGGTGCGGCACGGAGGTGCGGCACGGAGGTGCGGCACGAAGGTGCGGCACGGGGGTGCGGCACGGGGGTGCGGCACGAAGGTGCGGCACGAAGGTGCGGCACGGAGGTGCGGCACGAAGGTGCAGCACGAAGGTGCGATGACGGGCCGGTGGGCTCGGTAGAGAGGCGGCGGTCGTGATTCGTGGCGTGATCATCTGCGTGCAGATCGGGCTCCGGGCACTGGGGCGGAACCGGCTCCGGACCGGGCTCACGATGCTTGGCGTGATCATCGGCGTCGCCGCCGTGATCGCGATGGTGGCGCTCGGCAACGGCGCGCGCGGCTCCATGGAGCGGACCCTGAAGTCCGCTGGCACCAACATCGTCGAGGTGTCGGCCGGCAATTACATCCGCGGTGGCGAGTCGATGAACATCGCGACGGGGCGCGGATCGGCGACGACGCTGAGCCGCGAGGACGCGGCGGCCATCGGCGCGCTCGACAACGTCCAGGCCGTCTCGGCCAACCTGCGCGAGCGCGCGTGGATCGAGGCGTCGGACGACGCACGGTTCTTCACCCTCGTCCTGGGCTCCGAGCCGAGCCTCGCCGACATCCACGGCTGGACGTGGCTGAACGGCGAGAACTTCACGCCGGAGGACGTGCAGCAGGGAAATGCCGTCATCACGCTGGGCCGGGTGGCCAGCGCGAGCCTGTTCGGCGAGGGCGTCGATCCGACCGGCCGCACCGTACGCATCCACGACCAGCCCTTCCGGGTCGTCGGCGTGATGCGCGCCGTGGACAAGGACCAGGACGAGGGCGCCTACGTGCCCGTCACGGCGCTGCAGGCGCTGACCGAGCGGCCCTTCCTCCAGACGATCACCGTCGGTGTCGTCGAGGCGGGCGTGGCCACGACCGTGAGCGACGCCATCACCCTCCTGCTCCGCGACCGGCATGGCCTGACCCAGACGGCCGCCGCCGAGGGCGGGCGCCCGGTCTTCACGAGCGGGCTGCCGTCCGGGCGCGGTGGGGCGGGTGGCATGACCCCGGATGACTTCGTCGTGCGCACGCTGGCCGCCCAGCAGATCACCCGCGGGCTCTACACGGAGGTCGCGGCGTTCGCGCTGGCCAACATGCCGAAGCTCGACCAGGCCACGATGGAGGAGATGGGGGGCACGCTGGCGCGCGCCGGGACCACCATGACCGCCCTGCTGGCGAGCATCGCGGCCATCTCGCTCGTCGTCGGCGGGATCGGCATCATGAACATCATGCTCGTCTCCGTCACGGAACGGACGAAGGAGATCGGCCTGCGGCTGGCCGTCGGCGCCCGCCGCCGCGACGTGATGGTGCAGTTCCTCATCGAGGCCCTGACCCTCAGCCTGATTGGCGGCACCATCGGCGTGCTGGCCGGCATGGCCGCTGCCGAGGGCCTGACGGTGCTGCTCGAGTGGCCGACCGAGGTCTCGCCGTCCGCCATCGCGCTCGCCTTCCTCATCTCCGCCGCGGTGGGCATCGGCTTCGGCTACTACCCGGCCCGCCGCGCCTCGCGCCTTGATCCCATCGACGCCCTGCGCTACGAATAGCCGGAGCACGGGGACACGGGGACACGGGGCACACGGAGCACACGGAGGGCACGGAGCACACGGACGTCGAAGGGCACATGGGCGCCGGCCGCGGGCGCGACCGCACGGTCGCCGAGCGCCGCACTGACCGCTCTTCCATCGAAGCGGTGGCCCCGCCAGACTCGCGTCTTCCGTGTATTCCGTGCCTTCCGTGTGCGCCGTGGGTTCTGTGTCCTTCGTGTGCCTCGTCTCTTGCCAGCTGGAGGACTCGATGCGATCTGCCGTCCATCGCCTGCTCGCCCTGCTGCTCGTGTGTGCGTGGCCCGCCCTGGCGGCTGCCCAGGTGACCGCCATCCGTGCCGGGCGCCTGCTCGACCCCGAGGCCGGCACGGTCGCCACCGGCCAGGTCATCCTCGTCGAGAACGGGCGCTTCACCGCGGTGGGTGCCGATGTTGCGATCCCGCCGGGCGCGGAGGTCATCGACCTCCAGGGGCTCACCGTCATGCCCGGTCTGGTGGACGCCCACAACCATCTCGCGCTCACCTACAAGGAAGAGCCCGAGAGCAACGTCTACTACCTGACGTACGTGATGGACTCGACGGCGCTGCGCGCCATCCAGGCCGTCTCGAACGGGCTGCAGATGCTCTCGTCGGGCTTCACGATCGTCCGGGACATGGGCAACAACGGCAACTACGCCGACACCGCCCTGCGCCAGGCCATCGAGCAGGGCTGGATTCCGGGCCCGACCATCGTCAACTCGGGGATCATCATCGGCGGGATGGGGGGCCAGTTCTCACCCACGCCCGAGATGGCCGTGGGCAAGGGGCTCGTCTATCCCGAGTACCTCGACGCCGACACGCATGACGAGATCATCAAGGCCGTGCGGCAGAACATCCTCTTCGGCGCGAAGGTGATCAAGATCTGCGTCGACTGCAAGCCGTACGGCTACACGGCCGACGAGATTCGCCTGTTCGTGTCGGAGGCCGCCAAGGCCGGCATGAAGGTGGAGGGGCACTGCCAGACCATCGAGGGCGCCCGCCGCGCCGTGGAGGCGGGGATCTGGTCCATCGCGCACGACTCGGGCATGACGCCGGAACTGCATGCGGAGATGGCGCGCAAGGGCGTCTACCGCGCCGGGACCGAGACGCCGATCTCGCTCACCGGCCACACGAACCCCACGCGGTACGAGCGCACCGTGCGCCTGCTGAAGGACGCGTGGGAGAAGAAGGTGCCGCTGACGTTCTCGACCGACGCCGACTACTACGTGCCGGGCAAGACGCGCGGCGAGGTCGCCATCTCCTTCATCGAGACCTGGCAGGCGGCGGGCATCCCGAACGCCGACGTGATCCGGGCCATGACCACGACCGGCTATGCCGTGAGCGAGACGACAGGCACCCGGGGGCCGATCAAGGCGGGGCTGATCGCCGACCTCATCGCGGTCGAGGGCGATCCGCTCGCGAACCTCGACGCCCTGCGGCGCGTGCGGTTCGTGATGAAGGACGGGATGGTGTTCAAGCGCGACGGGGTGATGACCCCCGAGAAGTTCTTCCACGGCGGACCGGTGAACGGCTGGCGCCCGCGGTGAGCACGGACGTCAGCGCACGAAGATCGACTTCGGCATCTTCACGTGCACGCCCATCGTGCCATCCACGAGTTGGGTGATCGCGACATTGCCGGCGATGCTCGTGAGCTGGTAGGCCTGGTGCCGGTCGAGGCCGCGCGTCTCCACGAGGAAGTCCACCATCTGCTGGATGGCAATCCGCGTGGCGACGGTCAGGTCCACGTCCGTGCCCATGCTGATGTAGTCGGTGTCGGTCTCGGCGCGTGGCCACTCGAGGTGCAGGCCCTTGCGCACGGTGAGCTGGACCCGGCCGCGGAGCGAGGTCTCGATCGCGGTCTGGTCCACCTCGCCGTCGCCCTGCGCGGCATGCCCGTCCCCGATCTCGAAGAGCGCGCCCGGCACGTGGACCGGAATCCACAGCGTGGTGCCGGCCACCAGCTCCTTGTTGTCCAGGTTGCCCGCGTGCTGGCCCGGCGGGTTGCTGCTGACGCGGCCCAGGGCCGGCGGTGGCGCGACACCCATGCTGCCGAAGAACGGCCGCAGCGGGATGACGATGCCGGGCGCGAACTCGGCGGTCATGCGTTCCCGATCGAGGCGGATGATGGTCGACCCGCGGCCCGCTTCGCAGTTCTCGCGGATGAACCCGCTGCACCCGTTGTAGCCGTAGGCGATCGGGAGGTCGATGGACAGGACCTTCACCTCGAGCGCGTCGCCCGGCTCCGCGCCCTCCACGTAGACAGGTCCCGTCAGGATGTGGCCGCCCGGCCCGCGGTCCGTGACCTCCGAGACGATGGCGCGCAACGACGCCTGCACCTCGGACGGCGGGACCCCGGACCGCTCGAGGCGATCCGGGGTCGACGTCAGCATGGTGTCCACGTCGATGATGTCACCCGACCGGATGCGCAAGGCGGGGGCCTTGTCCGACCAGTAGTACCCGTAGGCGACGGTCGCCGGCGTGGCTTCGAGACGATGGGTCGCGGGCTGCCGGGCGCCGAGCGACAGGGCACCGAGCACGGCGAGCACGCCGACGGCGCCGAGCGAGCGGAGGACAGTGGTCACGCTCACGGCTCCTGTGGTGGGGTGGTGGCGGGAATGAAGAACGGCACCTCGACCTCGAACGGCGTGCCGCTCACGTTATAGGCAATCTTCACCATCACGTCGTCGCCCTCCACCGGCCGGCCGTTGGCGACCCAGCTCTCGCCGTAGTCGTCGACCGTGAGCGGCAGCACTTCGTCGGGCTGGCCGGGCCGCGTGAGCGTCAGCGTCACGTCGCTGGCGACCGTGGCGGGCAGCTCGGAGCGCACGGCGTCGGTGAACCAGATCTGGTGCTTGCCGCCGCGATCGAAGACGACCTCGAAGTGCAGGTCGTCGTTCATCATCACCATGCCACCGTGCTGCGGGCTGTGATCGCCGTGCGGCATCGTGAGGCCGGCGTGCTCGCTGTCGTTTGGGGCCTGGGTCGGCGTGGTGTCGGTGGCGGGCGCGGCCGGTTCGGGGCTTCCGGAGCAGGCGGCGACGAGCACGATCGGGAGGAGCAGGGCCAGCGTGCGGAACATAGGCGCAGTTTACCAAGAGGGTCCCCAAACACCAGCGCGAACCGCGCGCCCCGCGCCGGCGGGCGGCGTGGCGCCGCGTGGCGGGCGACAGCCGTGTCGGGCGGGCCCGCGGGCGCCGGAATCTTGTCGGCCGGCTGTCCTGCCGCGGTGCGATGGCACGCCCGGCGGGCGGTGACAGCCTGAGGCTATCAGTCCGATTGCATCTATGTATGAGGCGCTCGCACGCGGACTCCGTAGAGTGGGTGGCCGATGGACCGACCACTCAGGAGATCTCGATGAGCACGAAACTCAGGACGTTGATTCCCGCCGTCGCGGCACTGGCGCTGACGCTGGTCTCGACGCCGGCGGGCGCCCAGGGCGAGCCGAAGCCCAACCAGTTCTGGTGGCCCGACCAGCTCGACCTCTCGGTGCTGCGCCAGCACGCCGCCGAGTCCAATCCCGTCGGCGACGACTTCGACTACGCGGCGGCATTCGCCAGCCTCGACCTGGCCGCGGTGAAGCAGGACATCAAGGCCGTGCTGACGACGTCGCAGCCCTGGTGGCCCGCGGACTACGGGAACTACGGCCCGTTCTTCATCCGTCTCGCCTGGCACTCCGCAGGCACGTACCGCGTGGGTGACGGCCGTGGGGGCTCGGGTGGCGGGCAGATGCGCTTCGATCCCCTCAACAGCTGGCCGGACAACGTGAACCTCGACAAGGCCCGCCGGCTGCTCTGGCCGGTCAAGCAGAAGTACGGCCAGAAGATCTCGTGGGCCGACCTGATGGTGCTCTCGGGCAACGTCGCGCTGGAGTCGATGGGCTTCCAGACGTTCGGGTTCGCCGGTGGCCGTGTCGACGAGTGGGAGCCCGACCTCGTGTACTGGGGGCCCGAGAAGGACTTCCTGGGCGACGAGCGCCACACGGGCGACCGCATGCTCGAGAACCCGCTGGCGGCCCTGCAGATGGGCCTCATCTACGTCAATCCCGAGGGGCCGAACGGCAAACCCGACCCGGTGGCGGCCGCCCGTGACATCCGCGAGGCGTTCGGCCGCATGGCGATGAACGACGAGGAGACCGTGGCCCTCATCGCCGGTGGCCACACGTTCGGCAAGGCGCATGGCGCCAGGCCACCGGCCGACTGCGTCGGTCCCGAACCCGGCGCCGCGGCGACCGAGCAGCAGGGGCTCGGCTGGACCAACAAGTGCGGCAGCGGCAACGCCGGCGACACCATCACCAGCGGCCTCGAAGGGTCGTGGACCAGCCGCCCGACGACGTGGACGAGCGAGTTCTTCGAGAACCTGTTCAACTACGAGTGGGTGCTGACGAAGAGCCCGGCGGGTGCGCAGCAGTGGATGCCGGCCGACAATGCCGGCGCGAACCGGTTCCCCGACGCGCACGACCCGTCGAAGCGGCACGCGCCGATGATGTTCACCACGGACCTCGCGCTCCGGTTCGACCCGGCCTACGAGAAGATCTCCCGCCGCTTCCTCGACGATCCCGAGGCCTTCCGGCTGGCCTTCGCGAAGGCGTGGTTCAAGCTGACCCATCGTGACCTCGGGCCGCGCGCGCGATACCTCGGTCCCGAGGTGCCGCAGGAGGTGTTGATCTGGCAGGACCCGATCCCCGCCGTCGACCACCCGGTGATCGACGCGGCCGACATCGCGGCGTTGAAGTCGCGGCTCCTGGCCTCGGGCCTCACGGTGCCGCAGCTCGTGCGCACCGCCTGGGCCTCGGCGGTGACCTTCCGCGGCACCGACATGCGTGGCGGGGCGAACGGCGCGCGCATCCGCCTGGCGCCGCAGCGCGACTGGGCGGTCAACGACCCGGCGGAGCTCGCCACCACGCTGCAGCGGCTCGAGGCCATCCAGCAGGAGTTCAACCGCGCGCAGGCTGGCCGCAAGCGGGTGTCGCTGGCCGACCTGATCGTGCTGGGCGGCAGCGCCGGCATCGAGGAGGCCGCGCGTCGGGCGGGCCATCCCGTGGAGGTGCCGTTCACGCCGGGGCGCGCCGACGCGTCAGCCGAACAGACCGACGTCACGTCGTTCGCGGTGCTGGAGCCGACGGCGGACGGCTTCCGCAACTACTACCGCGCGGGCCAGCGACGCTCGCCGGCGGCGATGCTCGTGGATCGCGCGAACATGCTGACGCTGACGGTGCCCGAGATGACGGTGCTCGTCGGCGGGATGCGGGCGCTCGGTGCGAACGCGGGACAGGCCACGCACGGGGTCTTCACGAGCCGCCCCGGCACGCTGACGAACGACTACTTCGTCAACCTGCTCGACATGGGCACGACCTGGACGCCCGCGTCCACCGAAGGGCTCTACGAGGGGCACGACCGCGCCACCGGCGCCCTCAAGTGGACCGCGACCCCGGTGGACCTGCTGTTCGGGTCGAATTCCGAGCTGCGGGCCGTGGCGGAGGTCTACGCGCAGGCCGACGGGCAGGACCGCTTCGTGCGGGACTTCGTCGCCGCGTGGACGAAGGTGATGAACCTCGATCGGTTCGATCTGGACTGAGGAGGCGAGGACGCGCGCCCGTGGCGGGCGCGCGTCCTCTGCCGCAGGTCGTGGGCAGGTCGTCCACGGATTTCACGGATTCCACGCGAGGCGAGACGGCGCTGTCAGCCTGAGATCCGTCCTCCGGAACATTCGTGTAATCCGTGTAATCCGTGTAATCCGTGGATTGTTTCCTCCGCGAAATCCACACCCTACGTCTTTCTCACCGGTCCCTCCGCCCCCGGATACGCGTCGCGAATCGCCCCCGCCACTTCCCGCAGGGCCTCGGCAAGCGGCGATCGCCTGCGCCACACGAGCGCGACCGTCCGGGCCGGCGCGGGCACGGTGAAGGGCCGCACGGCGAGCTTCGCCCGCCGTCCTTCCGTCGGCACGGCCAGCGACGGCACCAGCGTCACGCCGGCGCCGCCCGCCACCATCTGCACCAGCGTCGACAGGCTCGTCGCCCGGAACTCCGACTCGCGGGCGCGGACGCGGTCACAGAGCGCCAGGGCCTGGTTGCGGAAGCAGTGGCCCTCGTCCAGCAGGAGGACCTCGGCGCCGCGCAGGTCTGCCGGCGCGGCCGCGCCCCGCCCGCGCCCCAGCGGGTGGTTGCGCGGGGCCACGAGCAGGAACGGGTCCCGCGCGATCACCTCGCGGTCGACGTCCCCGATGTCGGCCTCGAGGGCGACCAGCGCCGCCTCGAGGGCGCCGGTCTCGAGGTGGGCCATCAGCACGTCGGTCTTCTCCTCGAACCAGGCCACCGTCAGGCGGGGGAACCGCTGGCGCAGGCGCGGAGTCACCGGCGGGAGGAGGTACGGGGAAATCGTCGGGATGACGCCGATGCGCAAGGTGCCCGCGAGCGGATCCCCGGCCCGCCGCGCCGCGAGCACCAGGTCGTCGGCCTCGGACAGCACGCGGCGGGCGCGCTCGATGATTTCGCGGCCGGCCGCGGTCAGCAGGACGCGCCGGCGGTCGCGTTCGAACACGCGTACGCCGAGCCGGTCCTCGATCTCGCAGACCTGGGCGCTCAGCGAGGGCTGTGAGACATGGCACTCGTCCGCCGCCTTGCGGAACGAGAGGGTCTCGGCCACGGCGAGGAGGTACTGGAGCTGGCGGAGCGTGAAGGGATGGGGGGCACGGGCACGACCCGATCACGATAGCCGATCGGGTGTGCCGGCGCGAGCCGCGGCGGGCCTGCCCCGCGACGCTAGACGATGCCCTGGCGCGCGGCGTGGATGAAGTCGATCGAGGGCGGCGTGCCGCCGGCCGCCCGCACCTCGAGCAGCGCCTGCCCGCGGTGGTGCTGCCCGTGCAGCGGCAGGTGCGCGAGGATGTCGCCGAGCGTGCTCGTGTACGGGTCGCCCTTGGTGGTGGTGTAGGCGATGACCCGCGCGAGGTCGTCCTCGGCCAGCGTGTCGAGCAGGGCCATCCACTCGTCGTGCGCGGCCAGCAGGTTCGACCGGATCTCCTCGACGCTGAGCGCCGGGTCGACGGTGTAGGGCGGCTCGGTGCCGGCCACGCGCGCGTACCAGAGCCGCTTGGCCGCCATGATGTGCGCCATGCGGGTGACGGCCCGCGGGGTGTGATTGGCCACCGCCTCGATGGCGGCAAGCGTCTCGCGGTTGGCCCAGTGGTCGAAGGCGAGCAGCCGGCGGTGATGGGCGAGCATGGCGACGATTCTACCGCCAGCCGCCACCGCGGCAAGCCCCGGCGGCGGATTCGGGATGGCGGCCAAAGAATGTGCCCGCGCGGCGAGTTGTCAGACTACACTGTCCGCGCACTCGAGAGGGATTTCCCGACCGCGGCCGCACGGCCCGGGCCCGGCGCGGCGCGGAGCAGGCCCGGCGGTCGGGCACTGCCGCCGCCCACGCGCGGCCCGGAGGCCCATGTCGACAGCGACGCTCCCCTGGTACCGCCAGCTCACCCCCGAACAGCGCAAGGCCTTCTTCACCACGTTCGCCGCGTGGGTGCTCGACGCGTTCGACTTCACGATCCTGACGTTCGTGCTGGTGAACATCCAGCAGAGCTTCTCGGTGAACAGCGCCCTCGCGGGCCTGCTGGGCACCGTGACGCTCGTCTTCCGCGTCCTCGGCGGGATCGGCGCCGGCACCGTGGCGGACAAGCTCGGGCGCAAGCCGCCGATCATCTTCTCGATCGCGTGGTTCACGGCCTTCGCGCTGCTGAGCGGCCTGTCGACGTCCTACGTGATGCTCTTCGCGTTCCGGGGCCTGTTCGGCATCGGCATGGGCGGGATGTGGGCCGCCGGCGTGCCGCTGGCGCTCGAGCACCTGCCGCCGAGCGTGCGGGGCGTCGGCTCGGGCCTGCTGCAGGGCGGCTTCTCGTTCGGGTTCATGCTCTCGTCGCTCGTCTACCAGCTCGGATGGCCCCTCGTCTCGGGCAATCCGGACTGGGGCTGGCGCATCATGCTCTGGTCCGGCGTCGGCCCGGCGCTGATCATCCTGTTCGTCATGCTGACGGTGAAGGAGAGCCCGGTCTGGCTGGAGCAGCAGCGCCAGCGCGCCGCCGGCGGCGGCACGCATCGCACCTCGGTGAAGCGCCTGTTCGACAAGGACCTGCGCTGGGTGACGCTGCACACGTCCGTCCTGATGGGCACGTTCATCTTCTCCTACCACTCGATCACGTTCTGGTACCCGACGTTCCTCGGGGGCATGGACCTGCCGCCGCTGCGGTACCTGGTCGCCCTCAATGCCGGCGGCCTGCTCGGCTCGATGCTGCTCGGCCACCTCTCGGAGACACGGCTCGGGCGGCGTGGCGCGCCGACGCTCGGCATGGTCGTCGGCCTCGCGGCCGCCCCCATCTACCTGTGGAGCAGCAACCCGTGGCTGCTGCTCATCGGGGCCGCGGTCATCGGCCTCGGCTGCTCGGGGGCCTGGGGCATCGTGCCCGGGTACCTGTCGGAGCGGTTCCCGACCGAGGCGCGCGCGGCGGGCACCGGCTTCGCGTACCACGTCGGCGCGGGCCTCGGCTCGTTCACGCCCTTCCTGATCGGGTCGCTGCGCGACGGCGGCATGCCGCTCGCGACCGCGATGCTGCTCTGCATCGGCGTCGCGGGTGTGCTGGTGGTCGTGATGATGTGGCTCGGGCCCGAGACACGAGGGAAGGAGTTTGCTTGAATCTCGTGATCTCGTGATCTCGTGATCTTGTGATCTTGCGATTTGGGGCAGACGAAACAGCCCCTGGCGCGTGGGCTATCCAGGCGCCAGGGGCTGTTCGTCTTTCCGCCGCAGGAAGGGCGCGAGCTCAGCTGAGCGCGCGGATCACGTCCCAGCGGGTGATGATGTAGATCTGGTCGACCTTGAAGTCGCGGACCAGCACGGCCGGGCTTTCCGGCGTCAGCATGCCGGACAACGCGTCGAGGCTCGTGGAGATGTCGGCGAAGGGGAACGCCGGCTCCATGATCGCCTCCACCGATCCCTTCAGCAGCTCCGGGTTCTTCACGATCTGCGCGTAGAGGTGCGCCTCGTTCACCGAGCCGACCAGGCGGCCGTCCGCCATCACCGGAATCTGCGAGTAGGCGCGCTCGGTCATGATGTTGGCCGCCGTGGCGACCGTCTCGCCGCGGTCGATGGTGACGAGCGGCTCCTTCTTCTTGTCGCCGACCAGGTCGCGCGCCGTCAGGCCCTTCTTGTCGACGAAGCCCTTCTCGCGCATCCAGTCCGGGTTGTACATCTTGCCGAGGTACCGCGTGCCGTGGTCGTGGAAGATCACCACCACGGTCTCGCCGGCCTTGAACCGATCGGCGAGCTGGAGCAGGCCCGCGATGGCCGCGCCCGCGGAGTTGCCGGCGAAGATGCCCTCCTCACGCGCGATCCGGCTGGTCATGATCGCCGCGTCGCGGTCGGTCACCTTCTCGAAGTGGTCCACCAGCGAGAAGTCCACGTTCTGCGGCAGGAAGTCCTCGCCGATGCCCTCGGTGATGTAGGGGTAGATCTCGTTCTTGTCGAACACCCCGGTCTCCTTGTACTTCTTGAAGACCGACCCGTAGGTGTCGATGCCCCAGACCTTGAGCGACGGCTTCTGCTCCTTGAGGTACCGCGCCGTGCCGCTCACCGTGCCCCCGGTGCCGACGCCGACGACCAGGTGGTCGATCCGCCCGTCGGTCTGGGCCCAGATCTCGGGGCCCGTCTGCTCGTAGTGCGCCTGGGCGTTCGACGGGTTGTCGTACTGGTTCGCCTTCCACGAGTTCGGCGTGTCCCGCTCGAGGCGCGACGAGACGGAGTAGTACGACCGCGGGTCCTCCGGGTCCACGTCGGTCGGGCACACGATCACCTCGGCGCCGAAGGCGCGGAGGGCGTCGACCTTCTCCTTGGACTGCTTGTCGGTGGTCGTGA
Organism: Vicinamibacterales bacterium; assembly: GCA_050246635.1. Taxonomy (GTDB): domain Bacteria; phylum Acidobacteriota; class Vicinamibacteria; order Vicinamibacterales; family UBA2999; genus JBFWVR01. The sequence goes on along the minus strand of JBFWVR010000002.1, from coordinate 34,834 downwards.
AGATGCACTTGTAGCCCTTCACGACCGCGGCAATCGCCAGGCCCATGCCGGTGTTGCCGGACGTGCCCTCGATGATCGTGCCGCCGGGCTTGAGCCGCCCGTCCCGCTCGGCGTCCTCGATCATCTTCAGGGCCATGCGGTCCTTGATCGAGTTGCCGGGGTTGAACGTCTCCAGCTTCACCAGCACGTCCGCCGCGACGAGGCCCTTCGTGATCCGGTTGAGGCGGACCATCGGCGTGTCGCCGATGGTGTCGAGAATCGAATCGCAGATTTTCTTTTTCATGAGTCCGTCTGACGGGGCGCGGGCGACGTGCCCGGCCGGAAGCACGCGCGCGATTGTACCCCGGCCGGTGGCCCGGCGGGTCGCGCGGGGTGCCCGGCCCGACGGCTCAGGTATCCAGGGCCCGCCGCACCGCTACCGCCAGCTGGTCCGGCAGGAAGGGCTTGGCCAGGAACGAGGTGCCGGCGGTCTCGGACGCTGCCAGGGGGACCATGTCGTCGGTGAAGCCCGACATGTACAGCACCCGCAGGCCCGGACGGGCCGCGCGCAGGGTCTCCGCCACGACACGCCCCGTGCCTTCGGGCATCACGACGTCGCTCAGCAGCAGGTGAATCGGGCCCGGATACGACCGGGCCCGCGCGATGGCGTCGCGGCCGTGCACCGCCGAGATCACGTGGTAACCGCACTGCTCGAGCACGACCTCCGCGAGCTTGCGCACGACCTCCTCGTCCTCGGCCAGCAGCACCGTCTCGGTGCCGCGAGGCCAGGCCGGGCCCGCGGGCCTGGCCACGGCCCGCGGGGCAATGGCTTCGGGGTGCAGCGGCAGGCACACGTGGAAGGTGGAGCCCTGGCCGGGCGCGCTGTCGAGCCCGATGTGGCCGCCGAGCTGGCTGATGATGCCGTAGACCGTCGCGAGGCCGAGGCCGGTGCCACGCCCGGCGTCCTTGGTCGTGAAGAACGGCTCGAAGACGCGGGCTGCCACGCCGGGGGGCATGCCGACACCCGTGTCCCGGACACGCAGGACGGCCCACGGCTCGGCCGCGTCCGCGTCGGGCACATGGACGCATGCCGGGGCCGTGCCGGCGCCGGTCGAGATCGTCAGGGTGCCCCCGTCCGGCATGGCGTCGCGTGCGTTGATCGCGAGGTTGATGAGGACCTGCTCGATCTGCCCCGTGTCGGCGACGATCGACGCCGGCGGCCCGTCCTGCTCGATCTGCAGCTGCACGTGCCCGCCGAGCGTGCGCCGCAACATGCGCTCGAGGTCGCGCACGACCGTGTCGAGCGCCAGCGGCCGGGCCTCGACGGGCCGGTTGCGGCTGAAGAGCAGCAGGCGCCGCGTCAGGCCGCCCGCGTGCTGGCCGGCCTTGGCAATCTCGCGGACCAGGTGCTGCGCGTTGGCGGGCAGGCCGGGCTGCTCGAGCACGAGGGCCGCGCACCCGGAGATCACGGTCAGCAGGTTGTTGAAGTCGTGCGCGACGCCACCGGCGAGGCGACCGACGGCTTCCATGCGCTGGCTCTGCAGGAGCTGCTCCTCGAGCCGCTTGCGCTCGATGCCGACGGCGAGCGAGCGGGCGGAGGCGGTGATGGCGGTGCGGGTGGGCTGGTCGAAGCCACGGCGGCCATAGACGATCAGCACGCCGACCAGCCGGTCGCCGACGAGCAGGGGATGGCCCGCCACCGCGACCATGCCCTCGCGGGCCATCCACGCCGTCACCTCGGGCAGGCTCTCAGGCGGGGCCGGCGGGGACACGACCGGCAGCCGGGTCTCGGCAATGTGGCCGGCCAGCCCGGTCGCGAACGGAAGGCGGGCCACCTGCTCCTCGAACGGCACGGGCTCGCCGACGCGCGCGTTCAGCACGAGCTCCCGTCCCGTCAGCGTCACGGTCCACACGAGCGCGACCTGGACATCGAGGTGCCGCACGAAGGCTTCGGCTGCCGCGTGCAGCATGCCGTCGAGGGTCAGCGACTGCGCCGTGGCCAGCGCAATCTCGCCGGTCAGCGCGGCCAGCGCGCCGTAGCGCTCGCCGCTCGGGTCGCGGAGGAAGGTGACGGTCCCGGCGTCCGACCCGCCGGCGCGCCGCCGGCTCGTCGTGACGTCCACCGGCACGCGGGCGCCCTCGGCGTCGAGCAGCACCGTCTCGTCTGCCAGGCACACGGTCGGGCCGGGCTGGTCCGTGGCGCTCGCGTCCAGCGGGTGGCCCGTCTCGCGATCCCGCAGCCGGAGGACCTCCTCGAGCGGCCGGCCGAGCGCCGCCGCCGCCGGCCAGCCGGTGATGGCCGCCGCGGCGTCGCTGAAGCCCGTGATGCGGCCCTGGGCGTCCGCCGCGATCATGCCGTCGCCGGGCGCGGGGCCCGATCCGGCCAGCCACTGCTCGACCCGTCGCAGCCGCTCCTCGACGGCGCTGCGGTAGAGGGCCATCTCGAGGTTGGCGTGGAGCTCCCGCTCGCCGAACGGCTTGACGATATAGCCGAACGGCTGCGTGCGCTTCGCGCGGTCGAGCGTCCGCTGGTCCGTGTAGGCGGTCAGGTACACGATCGGCGTGTGCCGCTCGCGGCGGATGGCCGCGGCCGCGTCGATGCCGTCGAGGTCGCCCTTGAGCACGATGTCCATCAGGACCAGGTCGGGCCGCCGGTCGCGGGCCAGCCGGATCGCGTCGCGCCCCGTGGCCGCGATGCCGGCCACGGTGTACCCGAGGCCGGTGAGCCGGACCTCGAGATCGCGGGCGATGATCACCTCGTCGTCCACGATGAGGATCGAGGCTGGCCGTGTCATCGACGCTCCTTGTAGGTCACCGGCGCGAAGACGAGCCGCACGTCGGTGCCCTGCGGGCTGCTCGTGATCGTGAGCTCGCCATCGAGCTGCGACGCCAGGTCGGTGACCAGCCGCAGGCCCAGCGTGCTGGCGTGTCGCCAGTCGAGGCCGGCCGGCAGGCCGGCGCCGGTGTCCCGGACCTCGAGCCGATAGCGCCCGTTCCCGGTGGCCCCGACCGTGACCGCGACCTCGCCGTCGCGACCGTCGGGGAACGCGTGCTTCAGCACGTTGCTCACCAGCTCGTTGATGATGAGGCCGCACGGCACCGCCGTGTCGATGTCGAGGGCCAGGGCCGCCGCCTCCGTGCGCACGCGCAGGTTCTCGTGGCCGACCCCGTAGGTGGCGATCAACTCCGCGACGAGGTCCCGCACGTACTCGCCGAAGTCCACCGTCGTCAGCTCGGCGGAGCGATAGAGCTTCTCGTGGATCAGCGCGATGGACTGCACGCGGCTGCGGCTCTCGGTCAGGATCGCGAGCGCGCCCGGATCGCTGGTGTTCCGCGACTGGAGGAAGAGCAGCGAGGAGATCACCTGCAGGTTGTTCTTGACGCGGTGATGGACCTCCTTGAAGTACATCTCGCGGGCCTCGAGGGCGAGGGCCTCGACACGCTTGCGCTCCGTCGCGTCCCGGACGATGCCGAGGACGAGGGCGGAGGAGTCCCCGAGGGGGCTGAGCATGATGTCGACGGGGAACTCGCTGCCGTCCTGGCGGCGGCCGGCGAGGGTGAGGCCGGCGCCCATCGGCCGGGGCCGGGGCGCCGCGATGTACCCCTCGCGGTGGGCGACGTGGTGGCGCGCGAACCGCTCGGGGATGAGCAGCTCGACCGGCTGGCCGGTCAGCGCGCCGTGCGGATAGCCGAACATCTTCGCGGTCTGCGCATTGGCGCGCAGGATCCGGCCGGCACGATCGACGAGCAGGATGGCGTCGGGCGCGTCCTCGAAGATCCGCAACAGGATCTCGTGGTCGTCAGCGCCCGGCGCCCGGGAGCCCACCGGGGCTCCGGATGGATCTCCAGCCACGCCACCTCCTGGTCCGTGGGGACGGACGCACCAGTTGGAGCCGCGCGTTCCCCGGCCAGCGGGGCCGGCCGGGGCGGGGGGAGAGTCGCGGCGGGGCGTAGCCTATCACGGCTGTACGCCCGCAATCCCCCCGACACGTGTCCGCCGGGTCGCTTACGGCTTCGGCTCGGGCACGTCCGGCACCTGGTAGGCCTTGCCGAGGGCCTCGAGGTACTCGCCGAACAGCCCCTTGATCCCGGTGAACTCGGTGGATGCCGCCTTGCGGTACTCGGCATCGGTCGCGAACGTGTAGAGCAGGGCCGCCATGGACTGGGCCTGGACCGTGAAGCCCGCGTGGGCGACCGGCTTCACGTTGTCCTCGTCCATCCCGTAGGTGTGGTTCGGCCAGTCCGACGTGTAGGCCGCGAAGCCGACCCCGGGGATGTCGCGCGACACGCTGCCGCTCTCCTCGTACCCCTGCGGCTTGCCGGGCTCGGGGTTCACCTTGCCGGCGCCGTACTGCTTCATGAAGGCGAAGGCGACCTCCGCGAGCGTGGCGGTGGAGATGCCGTCGCGGTTGCTGCCGTAGTTGTCGATCTTCACCTTCGTCCCGGTCGCCAGCGCGGCGGCCTTCGCGGCGTTGTCCACGAACGTCCGCACCTGCGCGAGGTACACCTCGTCCGGGTAGCGGATGTAGAAGTCGGCCTGGGCGCGGTCGGGCACGACGTTCGGCGCGGCGCCGCCTTCCGTGATCACCCCCTGGATGCGGGCCTCGGGGCGGATGTTGCTCCGCACGGCGTCGATGTTCTCGAAGAGGTGGATGACGGCCGTCAGCGCATTCCGGCCGTTCCAGGCCGTCATCTGGTGGGCCGGGGCGCCCGAGAACGTGTACTTCACGCCGTCGATGTTCAGGCAGCACGTGCCGAAGCCGGGTGCGGGGCGCGAGGTCTGCCCGCTCGCGTGGCTCCGCACGATGACGTCCATGCCGTCGAACACGTGCGCCTCGTGCATGACGGTCTTGGCCGACGGCTCGAGCAGTTCCTCGGCCGGCGTGCCGAACACCGTCACGCTGCCGGGCAGGTTGTTGGCGGTCAGGTGCTCGGCCATCGCCACCGCGGCGGCGATGCCCACCGGGCCCTGTGCGCAGTGCTGGTCGCCGTGGAACGGCCCATTGGTCCCGCGCAGCGCGTCGTACTCGACGATGACGCCGAGGTCCGGCTTGCCGTTGTTCTTCTGGTAGCGGGCGACGAAGGCGGTGTCGAAGCCGGCGACGCCCACGGTGACGTCGAAGCCGTGCGCGCGCAGGGCGGCCGCGAGCTTCTCGACCGATCGCGTCTCCTTGTAGCCGACCTCCGGGTGGGTGCAGATGTCGTCCGACAGGGCGAGGAACTCCGCGTCCATGAGCGCCTTCGCCCGAGCCGCGACGCCGTCCCGTCCGGGGTTCGGCGCGGTCACGCGCGCGACCAGGGCCGGCACGTCGAGCGAGGCCTGGAGCGCCGCCATCTTCTGCAGCACCTCTCGGGCGGCCTCCCGTTCGGTGGCGGTTTCCTGGGCCACGGCCGGGCTGGCGGCAGCCAGGACGGCCAGGATCAGGGCGGGGAACCGGTTACGAATCATGACACCTCCAAGACACAAGGATGACAGTCTACGGCCACAGATAGCACAGATGGCACAGATGGCACAGCTAGCAGGGCAGACACAGATGCACAGATGGGGAGGGATGCACAGATAGGAGGGAGCTCCAATCTGCACCTTCATCGAGCACCTTCGTGTGGCACCCTCGTGTTAGCACCCCTCGTGGAGCACCCCCGTCTATGAACCGCCGAGACTTCCTCTCCTATTCCGCCTCCGCCCTGGCCGCCGCGTCCGTGGCCGCGCGGCCGCGGCGCGTCGTCGCGCAGACCAGGGCGAGCCTGCAACTGGCGCTCACGGGCGACGTGATCCTGTCGCGCCGCGTGTCACAGCTGACCGATCCGCGGTTCCTGGCCGTGGCGGAGCTGCTGCGGGGGGCTGACTGCACGTTCGGCAACTGCGAGCTCGTGATGGCCGACCGGGACGAGGGCCGCCCCTCGGCGGCCGGCGCGAGCCTCAGCGTGGTCGTCGACCCCATGGTGGCCGACGAGATGCGCTGGCTGGGCTACGACGTGATGGGCACGGCCAACAACCATTCGCTCGATTACGGCCGCGGCGGCGTGCTCGCGACGCTCGCCCATCTCGATCGCGCCGGCATCGTCGGGGCGGGGACGGGCGCGAACCTGCAGGAGGCGGCGGCGCCGCAGTACGCCGACACGGTGGGGGGCCGGGTGGCGCTCATCGGCTGTGCCTCCACCATCGCCCCGCACGCCCCGGCGGTGCTCGAACGCGGCGACTATCCGGGGGTGGCCGGCCTGAACCCGATGCGACGCGTGGTGAAGTGGCAGCTCCCGAAGGCGCTCTACGACGGCGTGCAGGCCGCGGCCGATGCGCTCAAGCCGGTGCAGACGAGCGGCGCGCTCTTCACGCCGCCGCCCGGGCTGACGTTCATGGGCGCCTCGTTCGTCGAAGGGACCACTCCCGATCTGCTGAGCGATCCGCATCCCGCCGACCTGACGCGCATCACCGACGCGGTCGCCGTCGCCCGTCGCAACGCGCGCCTCGTGCTCGTGTCGATCCACGCCCACGAGTTGTACAAGGAGCTCACCGACCCCGATCCGTTCCTGCCCAAACTCGCGCATGCGGCCATCGACGCCGGTGCCGACGTCTTCATCACGCACGGCAGCCACTACCTGGCCGGGATGGAGATCTACAAGGGCAAGCCGATCTTCTACGGCCTGGGGGACTTCTTCTTCCAGTACGAGACCGTGCCCGGCTTCGCGGCGGATGTCTACCAGGCCTACGGCCTCGATCCCCACGCGCTCGACGGCAGCGAGGCCACGGAGAAGATCCCGCTGGCGGGGGGACGTCGCCTCTGGGAAACCGTCGTGCCGGTACTGTCCTACGACGGCACGCGGCTGACCGGCATCACGCTCCACCCCGTCACGCTGGGCATGGACCTGCCCCGCCACGAGCGCGGCACGCCCATCACCGCGTCAGCCGCCGACGCCGAGCGCATCATCACCGAGCTCGGGGACCTGTCGAAGCGCTACGGCGCGACGGTGAGGTGGAATGGGACATCTGGTGATCTCGTGATCTTGTGATCTCGTGATCTTGTGATTTTGTGATTTTGTGATCTGAACTTCAGATCTGCCGATGTCTGAAGCTGTCTGTTGATGAATCGGTTGATCTGGTGAGCTTCGGCTCCCCGGAAGTGGGGACAGTCCCCTTTTCCGGGACTCACGCTGGAGGAACAGGCGACGGTCCCCATTTCCGGGACCCCACGCTGGTGGAAAAGGCGACAGTCCCCATTTCCACGGGCGGGAGCGGTCCGAGACAGAAAAGGGGACTGTCGCCATTTCCCTCAGCGGCAGTGCCGGGAAATGGGGACGGTCCCCTTTTCTGCAGATCGTCAGTTGTTCAGATCGCCCAATCGTCCAGATTGATCAGCCGATACATGCCGACATCTGGCGATCTGAAGATCAGATCGATAGATCACCCGATCACGCGATCACCAGATGCCGACGAGCCTGGCCCCTCTATGTCGTGGGGGACAGGCGGGCGAACTCCTGCTTGAGCTCTTCCAGCTTCTTCATCAGGTCGTTGTAGCGCTCGAAGGCGTCCTTGCCGACCTTCTGGTCCGCCTGGCTGACCATGCGGTTGATGTTGTTCAACTGGTTGATCAGCATCGGCTGCGGGTACGGGCCCTCGGCTTCGTTCAGCTCGGCCCACAGGCGCTGCAGCGGGTTCTCGAACTGGGTGTCCATCGGCTTGCCGCCGGGCGGAGCCGGCGGAGGCGGCTCGACGCCGGCCTTCTTCATCGCCTGGTCCACGGCCTGCGCGAGGCGGCGCGCGTCGCTGATGGCATCACGCAGCTGGAGCTGGAACTGCTCCTGCTCCTTGAGGTCCGCCAGGCTCACCCCGTCATCCAGCACACGCGGATCGGCGTCCACGGCGAAGGACTGCGACTCCGTCGTGCCGTTGGCGGTGAGCGTGACGGTGTAGCGGCCCGGCGCGACCAGCGGGCCGTTGCCGCCGCCGTTCGGCGCGTTCGGGGTCCACGATCCGGGGTGACGCAGATCCCACGTGAAGCGCTGCATGCCGGCCTTCGGCTGGATCGCGGACGAGCCGCCCATCTGCCGGAACGGGCCGCGCATCGCCTGGCCCCCGCCGCCACGCCCGGCGGGCGCGACGGTGAAGGTGCGGATGACGTTGCCAGCCGCGTCCTTGACCTCGATCTTCGCGTCGGCTGGCGGCGGGCCGTCGAACCACACGTCGAAATGCGCGCCGGTCACCGGGTACTCGGGCTCGGCGGGATCGGGCGGCGAGGCCGGCGAGCGGTACCGGATCACCCCGGCCGGCTGGAACAGCCGCACGGTCGGCATCGCACCGCGGCCGCCCGCCATCTGGCTGGCGGCAAGCGCCGGCGCCGCGCCGGCCGCGGCCGAGGCCGTGCCCATGGCCGCCAGCTGCTGCAGCGGCGTGATGTCGTCCATGATCCAGAGCGAACGGCCCATGGTGGAGATCACCAGGTCGTTGCGGTGCACGCGGATGTCGGTCACCGGGGTGTTCGGCAGGTTCTGCTGCAGCGACTGCCAGTTCTTGCCGTCGTTGAACGACACGAAGAAGCCGAACTCGGTCCCGGCGTACAGCAGGCCTTCGCGGGCGGGATCCTCGCGGACGACGCGCACCGGGTAGTCGATCGGGATGCCGTTGGTACCGTCGGTGAGCAGCGTCCACGACGCGCCGTAGTCCGTCGTCTTGTAGAGGTACGGCTTCAGGTCGTGCTCGAACATCATCCGGTAAGCCGCGACGTACGCCGTCCCGGGGTGGTGCGGCGAGTCCTCGATGGTCTGGATGCGCCCGCCGGGCGGCATCGGGGGCGTCACGTTCGTCCAGGTCTTGCCGTTGTCGCGCGACACGTGCACGGGGCCGTCGTTGGCGCCGACCCAGATCACGCCCTTCTCGAGCCGCGACTCGACCATCGCGTAGATCGAGGAGTAGACCTCCTCGCCCGTGATGTCGCGCGTGATCGGGTTCCCGGGGATGATCTGGTACTGCGGGTCGTGCGCCGTGAGATCGCCGCTGATCGACTCCCACGTCACGCCCTCGTCCGTCGACCGGTGCAGGACGTGCGACGCCTGGTAGACGACACGTTCGTCGTGCGGCGAGATGTAGACGACGGTCTGGCGGGGGAAGCGGTAGGCGATCTCGTCCGGGTCGTGGCCGTAGCGGTTCTGCGGGTAGACCCAGTACATCTTCTCCTGGCCGGTCTCCACGCTGTAGCGGCCGACCTCACCCTTGCACGCGCCCCACACCGTCTTGCCGTCGCGCCGCGCCCAGATCTGCCCGGTCTCGCAGCCGGGGCCCTGCGACCAGAGTTCCGCCGGATGGTCGATCCGCCACGAGACCGGCGGACGGCTCGGCAGGATCAGCGTCGTGTTGTCCTGCTGCGGCACGTACATCCGGTAGGGGTACTGCTCGTCCACCGAGACCATGTAGTACTCGCCGGTCGGCTGGTTGAGGATGGACGACCAGCTGCGCCCGCCGTTCAGCGTCACGTTGGCGCCGCCGTCGTTGACCTCGAGCATGATCTGCGGGTTGTCGGGGTTGAGCCAGACGCCGTGGTTGTCGCCGTGCGGCGTCGGGATCGACGTGAAGGTCTTGCCGCCGTCGGTGGACTTGTGGAAGCCGAGCTCCGAGACGTAGACCTCGTTCTCGTCCTTCGGGTTCACGCTGACGTAGTTGAAGTAGAACGGCCGCGCGCGCAGGCGCGAGGAGTTGTTGACGAGCGTCCAACTCGCGCCGGCGTCGTTCGAGCGGTAGAGCCCACCCGTGTCGCCGGGCGCCTCGATCATGGCGTAGAGCACGTCCGGGTTGCTGCGTGCGATGTCCAGGTCGATCTTGCCGATCAGGTCGGAGGGCAGGCCGCGGGTCAGGTGCGTCCAGGTCTCACCGCCGTCGGTCGACTTGTAGATGCCGCCCTTGTCGGCGGGGCCGCCGCTGATGATGTCCCAGCCCTTGCGGAAGCCGCGGTACATCCCGGCATACAGCACGTCCGGGTTGCGCCAGTCGACCTCGATGTCACGGCCGCCGTGTTCGGTGTCGATGTAGAGCGTCTTCTTCCAGGTCTTGCCGCCGTCGGTCGTCTTGAAGATGCCGCGCTCCTCGGTCGGGCCGAAGGGCGAGCCGAGGGCCGCGAGCCACACGATGTCGGGATTGGTCGGGTGCACACGCAGCCCGCCGATCTGCCCCGACTCCTTGAGGCCCATGAACTGCCAGGTGCGCCCCGCGTCGGTCGACTTGTAGACGCCGCGGCCGATGATCACGTTCGACCGGATGGCCGCCGATCCCGTCCCCACCCAGACGATGTCAGGGTTCGACGGGGCGACATCGATGGAGCCAATCGAGCCGGTTGCCATCTGGCCGTCCGCAATCGGCACCCAGGTGATGCCCGCGTCCTCGGTCTTCCAGACGCCGCCACCGGTGGCGCCCATGTAGAACGTGTGCGGCTGCTGCCGGACACCCGAATAGGCGGTGACACGCCCGCCGCGCGAGGCGCCGACGCTGCGCCATTGCAGGTCCTGGTATGCACGCGGCGGCACAACGACGTTGGGGTCGCCCTGGGCACGCACGACGGCCTGGTCGGCTGGCGCGGCCAGCACGAGCGCGCCGAGCAGGGCTCCGGCGGCCAGGAAGCGAAGGGTCAGGGAGGTGCGCATGACGGTCCTCAGAGGAAGGGCTTCTCTCCCGGCTCCAGCACCGGGAAACTACGGCCATCTATAGTAGATGGAATCAAGAATCGTGAGTCGGGAATCGAGAAAGGCGCTGGGAAGGACCAAGGCAGAGGTTGGACGGAAGCAATGCAATCGGCCGGATCGATCTCGTGCGGCGCGGACGAAGGCCATGGGCGGATCATCGCCAGCCGGCGGATGTAACTTACTTGTAACGTGCAGGTAACGTCCGTCTAACATGCGCAGGCCAGAATCCCGTTCCATGCGTAACGTGTGTCCGTCACGGGTCCGCCTGTTCGCCCTGGTGGCCCTCCTGTCGTCGCTCGCTGTTGCCGTCCCAGCCCACGCGGGGCAGGCGGCGGGTCCGTCCACCACCGCGCAGGCGCCGGCGTCCGAGGCGCCCGCCATCCGCCGATGGCTCGATGTCCAACAGCTCCAGATCTCGAGCCGCTTCCGCTGGTACCGAGGGACGGACGGCCGCATCAATTCCAGCTCGCTCCAGTGGTCACCCCAGGTGCGGGCCCGCCTGCTGTTCGATCGGTCGGGCCGCTACAGCGTCAACGTCGGGACCTATGGCGGGTCCAGCATCCAGTCCGGGTGGAACAACACGGGCGCCGGGCTGGGCGACTTCGCGGGCACGGTGAATGTCGAGCAGCTGTTCCTGCAGGCGCGTCCGAACGACGCCATCGAAATCCAGTTCGGTGGCCTCGGGATGTACCGGGGTCTCAGCACGGAGATCACGACCTGGGACAGCGACACCTACATGGCGGGCGAACGGCTGATCGTGAAGCCCGGCGGCCGGGTGACGGAGGTCGCGCTGACGACCGGGTACCTGGGTGACCGACGCGAGCCCAACTTCTTCAAGCGCGCCGACCGGCTCGGCGACTTCAACTTCGCGCAGCTCGGCCTCGGTGCCCACCTGCACCCGCGGGTCGAGGTCTCCGGAGACTACACCTACGAAGACGGGCGCGACACGCTGCGGCAGGCGGTGACGATCTCGCTGCCCACGCCGGGCCGGCTCGAACTCCAGCTCGAGGCCTACGAGCGCGTATCGCCGGACACGGCCCAGGGGTTCAACGCCTACGGGGAAGTACGGCCGCACGGCCGGTTGCGGATCGGGGCGGGCGTCACGTCGATCGATCGCCGCTACGGCGGGCTGAACGGCGACAAGTACGACGACGGCACGCGCGCCTACGGCGACGTCAACCTGCGGCTCACGGGGGACCTGTCGCTGTCGTTCTTCGCGACCCAGGCGTTCGCCACCGACTACGCCATCGAGAACGAGCGCCGCTGGGACATCCAGCTGAACTTCAACCCGACCGCGCGCCTCAAACGTCTCGGCGTCTTCTAGCGCACGGCCCTCAGACGACGTTCGCCTCGCCGCCGCCGGCGCTGCCGGACGCGAAGCGCCCCGGCCGGAACGGGGCGAGGTCGAACGCGGGATCCCGGCCGGTGATGAGGTCGGCGAGCACGCGGCCCGCCGCCGGCGAGTGCTGGAAGCCGTGGCCGCTGAAACCGGCAATCGTGAAGAAGCCCGCCAGCGCGTCCGCCTCGCCGATGATGGGGTTGTGGTCCGGCGTCATCTCGTAGAGTCCTGCCCACGCCCGTGACACCGCGGCGTCGGCGAGGGCCGGCAGCCGGCGCATCGCCACCGCCGTGACCCGCGGCAGGAAGTCCCAGTTGACGGTCGTGTCGAAGCCCGGACGTTCGTCCGGGTCCCCCATCCCGAAGAGCAGCCCCCCGCCCTCGCGGTGGAAGTAGAAGGTCGAGTCGAAGTCGATCACGAGCACACGCGAGTCCGGGACACGGCCGGCGCCGCCCGTCTCCCAGGAGCCGCCACCCGGCGGCTGCGCGATGAAGATGTGCCGGCGCTCCGGCCGCACTGGAATCTCGAGACCCGCGAGGTCGCCCACCTGCCCGGCCCACGGCCCGGCCGCGTTGACGACGACCGGCGCCGAGATGTCCCCGCGGGTCGTGCGCACGCCGCGGACACGGTGCCCCTCCGTCACGACCCCCGTCACCTCCGTCTCGCGGAGCAGCGTCGCCCCGGCCGCCTGGGCGCCGCGCGCGAAGCCCATCGTCACGCCGTTGGGGTCGGCCACGCCGTCGGCGGCGCACCACGTCGCGGCGAGCACGTCGTCCACCGCGAGGCCCGGGGCGCGCGCGGCCGCTTCGGTCGCGGTGAGCCACTCGACGTCCACGCCGTGGGCGCGCTGCAGCGCGACGTTGGTCCGGAAGGCGTCGACGGAGGCCTGGCTCGACAGCACGAACAAGTAGCCGTCCTGCCAGAAGTCCACCGGCGTGCCGACCTCGTCCTCGAAGCGCGCGATCAGGGCGATCGACTCGCGCGACAGCGCGATGTTCGCGGCATGCGAGAACTGGTGGCGGACGCCCCCGGCGTTCCGGCCGGTCGAGCCGGTGGCGAGCTGCGTCTCCCGTTCGAGGAGGATCAGGTTGGTGAGCCCGCGGCGGGTCAGGTGCCAGGCGACGCTGGCGCCCATGCACCCGCCGCCGATGATGACCGCATCGGCCGTGCGCATCCCCACATTATGCGCGACCAGCGGCGGCAGGCCTCGCCGGCAAGCGTTGCCCGCACAACAGCTTGCGGGCCATCAGGAATTCATCACACGCGGCGGGGCGAATCCTCAGACGTCCCTCGTGCCTTCCACAGGATGCCTCCCGCAGAGTGCCGTCACCTGCAACTGGGGAGGCGTGATGGCACAGCTGCTGGCAAGTGTGGTGCTGGCGATGGCGCTGGTCGGCACGGCGGCTCCGCCCGGCTGGACGGCGGCCGACGTGGCCTGGCTCGAGACGAGCCGGGTGCCCGGAGGGCTGCTTGCGGTCGAGGTCGCGATCAATGGGACCGGACCGTTCCGGCTCCTGCTCGACACGGGCAGCACACGCACGATCCTGACGCCGGCCGCCGCCCGCCTCCTCACCCTCGAGGTGTATCCCGGCGCACGTGTGGTCGCGCCTGGTGGATCGCGCGAGGCTGGACAGGCCTGGCTCAGCCGCCTGGTGGCAGGCCCCCTCGCCGTGGAACGGCTGCCGGTCGTCATCACGGCACTGGCCGATGTGCAGGCCGGCGATCGGGAGCTGGACGGCATCTTGGGCATGGACGTCCTGTCGCGATGCCGGATGCTGCTGGATGTGCCGGCAGGCGTCGCGGCGGTGGTGACGCGCCGGGGAGCGCTGCCGTCGACGGCCGCCGCCCGCCGCGTGCCGCTCGTGCGTGACGCCACCGGCCGGCTGGGGGTGGAAGGCGCGCTCGGGGAGTCGGTGCGCATGTGGCTGCTCGACAGCGGGGCCTCGGTGCTCACGGTCTTCGGCACCGGCGACACCCGACACGGCGTCGCGTTCGCCGCGACGGCCACCCGCCGCGCGACGATCGCGCCCGGGGTGGCCGGCCTGTTGCGCCTCGGATCCGTTTCCGTTCGGACCGGGCCGGTGGCGTGGCTGCCCGGCGCCCGCGCCGGGACGCACGACGGCCTGCTGCCGCTCGGGCTGCTGGGCACGGTGGTGCTCGACCCGGAGCGCCGTGAGATCGTCCTGCTGGACCGCGACCGCTGACGGGCTCCGGCGGGAGCGTATACTCCCCGCATGCGCACGCCATGGATGCTTGCCCTCGCCGCTGCCGCCACCCTGACGACGGCGCTCGCCACGCCGCTCGACGCCCAGGCGCCCCAGGCTGCTGCCGCGGTCCTGCTCCAACCGGACCGGGTCTTCGACGGCACGACGAGTCATGAGGGCTGGGTCGTGCTCGTCCGGGGCGAGCGCATCGAGGCCGCGGGGCCGGCCGCCAGCGTGACGGCGCCGCCAGGGGCAAGGACCGTGCGGCTGGAGGGGCAGACGCTGCTGCCCGGGCTCATCGAGGGACACTCGCATCTGCTCCTGCACCCGTACGACGAGACGCCGTGGAACGACCAGGTGCTCAAGGAGCCGCTCGCCTATCGCGTGGCCCGCGCCGTCGTCAGCGCGCACGACACGTTGATGGCCGGGATCACCACGGTGCGCGATCTCGGCACCGAGGGGGCCGGCTATGCCGACGTGGGCCTCCGTGAGGCGATTGCCGACGGGGTCGTACCCGGTCCGCGCATGCTCGTGGCGGGCCCGGCGATGGTTGCCACTGGCAGTTACGCGCCGAAGGGCTTCGCGCCGGAATGGCAGGTGCCGCAAGGGGCCCAGGAGGCGAGCGGCCTCGACGGCGTCACGCGGGTCGCACGTGAGCAGATCGGCCACGGCATCGATCTCGTGAAGGTCTATGCCGACTACCGGTGGGGCCTCAACGGCACGGCGGCGCCGACCTTCACCGAGGACGAGCTCGAGCGGATTGTCGAGGTGGCGGCGAGCAGCGGCCGTCCGGTCGCCGCGCACGCGTCCACCGCGGAAGGCATGCGGCGCGCGATCCTGGCCGGCGTGCGAACCATCGAACACGGGGACGAGGGGACGCCGGAGATCTGGAAGCTGATGGCGGACCGTGGCGTCGGCTACTGCCCGACGCTGGCCGCGCCGGACGCCACCGCGCAGTACGCCGGCTGGAAGAAGGGCGTCGATCCCGAGCCGGCCCGCCTCGCGGCGAAACGCGAGACGTTCAAGGCGGCCCTGGCTGCCGGGGTGACGATCTGCTTTGGCGGGGACGTCGGTGTCTACACGCACGGCGACAACGTGCGTGAGCTGGAGCTGCTGGTGCAGGCCGGCATGAGCCCGCTTGACGCCCTCAAGGCGGCGACCTCGGTCAACGCCCGGCTGTTCGGCCTCGACGATCGCCTCGGCCGTGTCGCCGTGGGCCACCTGGCAGACCTCATCAGCGTGGACGGGGACCCGTCGACGGCGGTCGCCCCCCTGCGACATGTCCGGCTCGTCATGAAGGGCGGCCGCATCTACCGTCAGCCCTGAGCCCGCGGGCGCCGTCCCGCCCCGCGTCGGGCGCCGGCTGTGGCAGACCTGCCGGCCCCTGTCGGCGGCCGGGTATCCGGGCGGCTGGTCCCGACGGCCGGAACATCCATGCGCGCGCGGGGTTACTGACATCGGCCCCGCGTATGGGAGATATGGCAATCCTCTTGCTGTATCAGCGGCGTGTCCTTGTCTCACGCCCTGCCGATGCTGCGCATCGGCAGCCTTGCTGCACTCCCCTTGACGCTGGTGGCCCTGCTTCCCGTGGCCGGTGCCCGGGTTCCCGAGCAGCTTCCCTGGTTGGCTGCCGGGCTGACCGCCGGCGTCGTCGTGTCGCTGGTATGGCGCCGACGGACGCTGGCCGACGGCGAGCCGGACGCACCGGCCCGGTCCGCCCCGGTTGCGACGCCCCAGGGGCCGCTGGCCGATGACGCCCAGCACCGGGCGCTGATCGAGGCCTCGCCCACGGCGCTTGCGGTCTTCGACCGGCAGGGGCGCCTGCTGTTCGGCAACGGGCGGTGGATGCGGGCGCTTGGCATCGCCGCTGCGGATGCCCCCGGTGACGGCTGGCGTCGTGTGCTGGATCCGGCGGATCGCCCGCGGGTGGACGAGAAGTGGGCACTGAAGGTGGCCTTCGGCGAGCCGTGCGTCGACGAGTTCCGCGTGCGGCGCGCCTCGGGGGAGACTGCCTGGCTCGCCTGCCAGTCTGCGCCGGTCAAGGGACCGGACGGCGTCCCTGCGGGCCACATCGTCATGCTGGAGGAGATCACCGCCCGCCGCGAGACGGGGCTGCGCCTGTTACGGCTCGAGGAGCAGTTGCACCTGCTCGAGGAGGCCTTGAGCCTCGCCTGTTTCGAGTGGGACCTCGAACGCAACCGGGTTACGTGGTCGCCGCGGCTGCATGCGATGCTGTCGGCAGCCGAACGCGAGGCCGACCCGTCGCCGCTGGTGCTGGCGCGGCTTGCCCACCCCGACGACCGCGAGGTGCTTCAACGCGCCATCACGCGGCAGCTGGCCGGACACGACGCGCTCCGGGCGCGGGTGCGCTTCCAGGGCGCGGCGGGCGCCTTCGAGCCGTTCCTCGTCTGCGGGACGATGACCCGCGATCGCCGGGGACGACCGACCCGGATGACGGTCGCGATTGTGGCGCTGCCCGACGCCGCCTGAGCCCGCCATCCGCATTCGGTCGTCGCCCCCCTCAAGTCCTCCTCGCCCACGCCGATTTCCTTCTTGTCTGGACAATGAGCGGCCCGCCAGGTCGGGCCGGCTCGAAAGCCGGGCGGCAGGCTCAGGGCCTGTCCGTCAGAGGCGCACGGACGCGCGGCGGGATGCCGCGGTCCCTGCGCCTCTTGTCGTTTTCAGGGGAAGGAGACGAGGGTCGCGATGGTGAGCGCAACGAGGCGGATGGCGATGACGGCGGCGGTCGTGTGGGGGTTGTGCGTGGCCCCGGCCGCGGCCCAGGTGCGAGCGGCGGAAGCGGAGCGGCCGGTCGATTCGGGAGCCGAGGAACAGCCGGCGCCCGGGCCGGCCCTGGCGCGGTGGCTGGAGGTCACCGGTGCGCAGGTGGCGGTGCGCTACCGGTTCGTCGAGACGAGTGACGGCGTGACGACCTCGGACTCGGTGCAGTCGCAGCCGCAGTTCAAGGCGCGCCTCAAGTTCGATCCGCGTGGTCGCTATGCGCTCCACGCGGCCGTTGGAAGCGGTGGCAGCTTCACGAGCGGCTGGAACAACACCGGCCTCGGCCTGGGCGACTACGCCGGCGACCTGGCCGTGAAGCACTTCTACGTCGAGGCAGCCCCGGCCGGGGGCCTGACGCTCCAGGTGGGGAGCCTGCCCTTCGCACGTGGTCTGAGCACGGAAGTCACGACCTACGACAACGACGCCTACTTCGTCGGCGAGCGCCTGACGCTCAAGCGCCGGGTGACGATTGGCCTCGACGAGTTCACCGTCACCACCGGCCATCTCGGCGACCTCAAGACCCCCAACGCGTTCCGGCGCCTGGATCGACTCGACGAGCACAACTACTGGCAGGTGCTCGGCGTGCGACGCCTGCACGCGCGGCTGGCCCTCTCGGCCGACCTGAGCCGCGTCGCGGGTGTGCAGACCTGGCGGCAGGGCGTGGTGCTGGGCACCGCTGGCGTGCTGCCGGTGGACAGCGTGCGCGTCGAGCTCTACGAGCGCCGCGGCGACACGGCGGACGAGGGCTTCGCGGTGACCGCCGAGCGGAAGCTGACGAAGGCGCTGTCGGTCGCCGGCGGCTACGCGAACGTCGACCGCGGATACGGCGGCCTCAACGCGGACCGCTTCAACACGGGAGCCCGCGTGTTCGTGTCGGGCAGCTACGGACTCCCCGCAGGGCTCAAGGCCCAGTGGTTCGTGGCGCGCGGGGTCTTCACGGACCATGCGACGTCGAACGCGACCCGGGTCGACGCAATCCTGGTCTGGGATCTCAAGCAGGCCTTCGACGGGAAGTCGCGATGAGCACGCTGACCATCGGGCGCCGCCTGGCCCTGGCGGCAATCGTCTCATCCACGCTGCTCGTGCTGACCGGCGCGGCGGGCTACTGGGGCGTGCGCTCGATCGAGACGGGCGGGCGCTACACCCTGACCGTGCTCACGCCCGCCAACAGCCTGCTGCTCGAGGCCGATCGGGATCTCTACCAGGCGCTCACGGCGGAGCGGACGCTGCTGGCGCTCCCGCCGGGAGACCCCGGCCTTGCGACGCAGGTCGCCACCTGGGAGGAGAACGTGGGACAGTCTGCCGACCGCCTGCAGCGGTTTGCCGCCACCATCGTGGACTCCCCGGAGGAGCAGGCGCTGATGGACGAGTACACCGCCAGACACGACGCGTGGCTCGAGTCGGCGCGCACACTGCTCGCCGAGGCGCAGGCCGGCACCGAGGCCGGGCACCACGCGGCCGCCGCGTTGTCGGCGGGTGAGGCCGCCGAGCGCTTCGAGGCCATGCGTGACGTGATCGACCGGTTCACCGGCCTCGTCGACCAGCAGGTCGCGTCCATGCAGGCGGACGCGGCGGTGACCTACCGCCGGGTCACGATCTTCCTGGCCGGGTTCGCCCTCCTGGGGTTGCTGGCGGGCGCGGGCATCCTCGTGTGGGTCACGCGGCAGGTCAGCGCCGCGATCGGCACCACCAGCGCGGAGCTGACGCAGGGCAGCGCGCAGATGTTGTCGGCATCCGACGAGATGGCCTCGGCCTCGCGGCAACTGGCGCACGGCTCATCGCAGCAGGCGGCGTCGCTCGAGGAGACCTCGGCGTCGATGGAGGAAATCGCGGCGATGACGCGCCAGAACGCCGGGCATGCGCGGCAGGCGGCCGACTGGATGCGTGACACCGCCGAGGCGGTCGGGGGCACCAACGAGGCGCTGGGCGATCTCGTGACGGCCGTCGGGGAGATCCAGCAGTCGAGCGAGAAGGTCGGGCGGATCATCAAGACGATCGACGAGATTGCCTTCCAGACGAACATCCTCGCGCTGAACGCCGCCGTCGAGGCGGCGCGGGCGGGCGAGGCCGGCATGGGCTTCGCCGTCGTCGCCGACGAGGTCCGCACGCTGGCCCAGCGATCCGCGCAGGCGGCGCAGGACACGGCCATCATCATCGAGGAGTCGGCCGAACGCGCCCGCCAGGGCGTGGACCGCGTCGAGCACATCTCCCGCTGGATGGCGAAGATCACCGACGGCGCCACACGCGTGCGCCAGGTGGTTGACGAGATCAACCACGCGAGCACGCAGCAGACGCAGGGCATCGAGCAGGTCACCCAGGCGGTCCAGCACATGGAGCGCGTCACGCAGACCACGGCGGCCAGCGCCGAGGAGAGCGCCGCGACCAGCGAGGAGCTCCGGCGCCTCGCGCTCGAGGTGCAGGACCACGTGTTCCAGCTTCGCGCCCTCGTGGATCGGCCGCCGGCCGTGACGGCGCCCGCGCCGTCGGCCCCGGTGGCGGGCCCGCGCCCCCTCGCGCGCGCGGCCTGACCCCTCACACAAGGAGAAGATCGATGAAGCGACTGGGATTGGGGGCCCGCGTGGGCCTCCTGGTCGCCGTGTGCCTGCTCACGGGCGGCGCGGCGACCGGAATGATGAGCGTGCGGCTCGGGCAGGTGGCGACCGTCTACGACACCATGCTGGCCGAGGCCACGGCGGCCCGCACGGAACAGGACCGCGCCCGGCAGGTGCAGGTCGAGTTCAAGACGCAGGTGCAGGAGTGGAAGAACATCCTGCTCCGCGGGCGTGACGCGGACCAGCGCCGCAAGTACCGCACGGCGTTCACCGAGGCGTCCGCTCGCGTCGGGCAGGCGGCGGCCGCGATTGCCGACGATGCCACATCGAACGAGGTCCGCGCGCTGGTCGGCACGTTCCTCGCCGCTCACGCCGCGCTCGACGAGGCGTACGGGCGGGCGCTCCCGGTGTTCGAGGCCGGAGACGGGCGGGATCCCGCCGCGGCCGACGCGATGGTGAAGGGCATGGATCGGCCGGTCACCGACGCGCTCGACGAGCTGGTGGTCCGGGTGAGCGCCGCGACCGACGCGCGTGCCGTCGAGGTGCGGGACGGCGTCCGGCGCCTCCAGTGGACCGTCGGCCTGGCCGTCGCTGCGGCCTTCGCGCTCCTCGCCGGGCTGGCCACCTGGATCACCCGGCGGCTGGCGCGGGATCTGACGACCCGCTTCACCGACCTCGGTCTCGCCGCCGACCAGGTGCTCGCCGCCTCCAGCGCCGTGAGCGGCGGCGGCCTCGCGCTCTCGCAGGGCGCCAGTGACCAGGCGGCCTCGCTCGAGGAGGCGTCGGCGTCGGCCGAGGAAGTCGCGTCCATGGCCCGTCGGAATGCCGAGCATGCCGAGGATGCGGCGGCGCGGGTGGACGCGATGCACCGGGGCGTGGGGGCCTCCACGGCGGCCGTCGACGCGATGGTGACGTCGATGGCGGGGATCACCGAGGCCAGCGATCGGATCGGCCGCATCATCAAGACCATCGACGAGATTGCCTTCCAGACCAACCTGCTCGCGCTCAACGCCGCCGTCGAGGCCGCCCGCGCGGGCGAGGCCGGCCTGGGCTTCGCCGTCGTGGCCGACGAAGTGCGCGCGCTGGCGCAGCGGGCCGCCGGGGCCGCGCGCGACACGGCGACCCTCATCGAGGACGCCTCGGCGAAGTCGCGTGAGGGGAGCCGCACCGTCGAGACGCTGTCTGCCGCCATCGAGGCCATCACGGGGGGAATCGGGCCGGTGCTCGAACGGGTCGGCGAGGTGCGCGAGGCCAGCCGGGAGCAGACGCTCGCCCTCGAGCAGCTGTCGCATGCCATCGGCCGGATCCAGTCGGTCACGCAGCAGACGGCCGCGACGGCCGAGGAGAGCGCGGCCGCCAGCGAGGAGCTCACGGCGCAGGCCGAGGCCTCGATGACCATCGTGCGCGAGCTCGACGCGCTCGTCCGCGGCCGTGCGGCGGGCCGGGGCCCGGCGCCGGCCGCCAGCGCGACGGATGTCGTCGATCACGGGGGCCTGGCGCGGGCGGCCTGACGGGCGAGGGGAAGGGTAGAATGCCGGCGACGGCATGACATCCCTTCCCCCGGCTCGCTTCGCGGGCGCGGACTGGCGGTGGCCGGCGGTGGAGCGGGCGATGCGCGTGCTGCTCATCACCTCCGTCGTGCCGGTCGTGTACTCCGCCGGAATGCTGCTCGCCCGGGGATTCACCGCGCCGGTCGGCTGGCTCATCGCGTTCTACGCGATGGGCGCGGCAGGCATCCTCGGGCAGCGCTGGCCGGGGACCATGCGCGCGTGGCTGGCCGGTGCGGGCGTGGTCGGGCTCGTGTGGCTCGATGCCGTCATGCGCGGCCCGACGCCGCTCCTGTTCGTGAACATGGGAGGCCTGGTCCTCCTGGCGACGCTCGTGTGGGGCCCCCGCGTGGCCGCCTGGACCACCGTGGTCGCGGCGGCTGCAATCCTCGGCCTGCAGCAGGCCGTCGACGGCGGCATCTGGTTGCCACCCGCGGGATGGTCCGTCGGCGATCCGCTGCTGCTGTGGCGCGGCGCCTTCAACCACCTGATGTGGAGCGGCACGATCCTCGCCGGCCTGGATCTCGCGCTCGTCCAGCTCGAGGAGCGGCTCCAGGCGCGGACCGAGCGCGCCGACGCGCTGCGGCGACACGCCCGGGCGCGGCAGGAACTCGGCCGCCGGGTGACGGCCCAGGAGGAAGCCGAACGCCGCCGGATGTCCGCGGCGCTCACCTCCGACATCGGCGAATGCGCCGTCGCGCTGGCCGCCCTGTTGCGGCGTGGCGCCGGCGGCGATGACGCGGGCGCCGCCCTGGCGCCGGCGTTGACCGGCATCGACGCGCTCATCGCCCGCGTGCGTACCCTTGCGCGCGACCTGCGGCGGGAGCCGCCACCGCCCGAGCCCCCCGCCCCCGACGCGCAGACCGCGTTCGAAGGCGTCCTGCTCGACACGGTCTGGAGCAGCGCGCCCGTCTCCGTGCCCTGGGAGCGGCGGCCCGCCATCGTCACACGCGATATGGGGCTCCAGGCCTTCCGTCGCGTGCACATTGCCGTCGCGCTCGGCGTCGCGGGTGCCCTCGCCTGGACGGCGGCGAGCAGCCACGTGCGCGTGGCCTCGGCCGCCGCCACCGCCGGTGCAATCCTCCTGCTGGCCACGCTGGTTATCCCCGGCCGCCCGCCGTCGCGCCGCGTGTGGGCGATGCTGGCCGTGCTCGGTGCCGTCGCCATCGTGCACATGTTGTTGCTCGGCCCCACGCCAGTGGCGAGCGCCGCCCTCTTCGCCCTGCCGCTGGCAGCGCGGCTCGGGTTGGGGCAGCGGACCGCGTTCGTGGCACTGGGCGGGACGACGGCCGGATTCCTCTGCCTCGCGGCCGCCGGCTCGGTGTTCGGGTGGCAACCGCTCGACGCGAGCCGCGCCGCCCGCGCGCTCGTCGAGGTGCCGGCCGTGCTCTCGTCGGTGGCAGTCCTGGCGGGGCTGGTGCTCGCGGTGGACTTCCTGACACGGGCCCTGATGCGGCTCGAGGCGAAGGACATGGAGCAGGCGGCGGCCCTCGAGACGGAGATTGCGGCCTGCGATTCGGTGAACGCCCGGTTGCGCGTGGTCGAATGGACCGAGCGGCGCCGCATCGCGCACGAGCTCCACGACGACGTGGGGCAGCGTCTCACCGCGGCGAAGCTCAACCTCCAGGTCGGCGCGAAGCGCCGCCTGGGCGCCGGGCTCGAACCGCTGTTCGAGGACACCGCCCAGGCGCTCGAGGCGGTTGCCGCGCAGACCCGCACCCTCTCCGGTGACCTGCGGCCACAGGCCCTCGAGCAGCAAGGGCTCGGCGCGGCGCTCGACTTCGTCGAACGCGAAGGCCGCCGGGCGGGTCTCGACGTCACCGTCTCGGCCCCGCGCGCCGCCCCGCGGCTGGGGCCAGACGTCGAGGCGGGTGGATACCGGATCCTGCAGGAAGCGCTCACCAACGTGCTCCGCCACGCCGACGCCGAGCGGCTCGCGCTCGAAATCGACGGTCATGGACCGGTCGTGCGGGTCGTGCTCTCGGATGATGGCCGGGGGTTCGACGTCGAGACGGCCCTGGCCGGGTCCGCGCGGGGGGAGCACGTCGGGCTCGCCGGCATGCGCGAACGGGCCCAGGCGCTCGGGGGCTCCGTCGACTTCATCTCGTTCCCGGGACGCGGCACGCGAGTCGTCCTGGAACTGCCCGTGGGGACCTCCGCATGATCCGGCTGCTCCTGGTGGACGACCACACGCTCGTGCGGGCGGGCATCCGCGCGCTGCTCGAGACCGTGGACGGGGTGTCCGTCGTGGGCGAAGGGGGCAGCGGCGAGGAGGCTCTGGCGCTCGCCAGGACGCTGCGGCCCGACATCGTCATCCTGGACCTCTCGATGCCCGGGCTGAACGGGTTCGAGGCGGCGGACGCCCTCCGGGCCGCGCAGCCCGGGGTGCGCGTGATCGTGCTGTCGATGCACAGCGGCTCCGGCCACATCCACCGCGCGCTCGAGAGCGGCGTCGCCGCCTACCTGCTGAAGGAGGCTGCGGTCGACGAGCTGCCGCTGGCGATTCACGCCGTGATGCGTGGCGAGCGGTTCCTCAGTCCCGGCGTCGCGAGCCAGCTCCTCGACGGGCTGGCCGGCCGCCGCATCGGGTCGCCGCTCGACCAGTTGACGCCACGCCAGCGGGAGATCCTGCAACACATCGCCGAGGGCCATTCGACCAAGGAGACCGCCCACCGGCTCGGCGTCAGCGTGAAGACGGTCGAGACCCACCGCCGGCAGTTGATGGAGCGCCTGCAGATTCACGATGTCGCGGGGCTCGTGCGACTCGCCGTGCGGGTGGGGCTCGTCACGGACGACTGACACCCGATCTCAGGGAATCCCTGAGGCCGGTCAGGATTCCGCCAATTGTCCAGCCGGATGGGCCGCGCGACGATGGTTGGATATGACCCTACCTCCCGACCCCAGCGGGAAGGCGCCGGCGGCTGCCGGCACGACGGCTCCCGCGTTCGTCGAAGATCGCGCCCTGCAGGTGGCGGCCGTGTCCGACCGCCTGCGCTCCCTGGCCGCCTGCCTGGCGGACGGGCCCATCGCCGGCGTGGACCTCTGCGCCGCCACCGGCTGCTCCCGGTCGCAGGCCTACGCAGCCGCCATCCGCCATACCATCGCCGTCCTCGCGCGCACCCGTGGTTCCTTCAAGAGCCGCGAGCTGGCCGAGCTGCGCCGCGGCCTCGAGGCCCTGCTCGAGGGCGGGCAATGGGTCTGACGCCGCGACCCTTTGATCCAGCGCACCTCGAGGCGACCTGCGCGGACGGCGCGTCGGTCGCGGTCGCGACGGCGGACCTGTTGCGGGCCGTGCTGGCCCACATGACGGACGGCGTGCTGCTGATGAGCGCGGCCAACGAGGTCCTGCTCTTCAACCCGGCGGCGGGCGCGATGCTCGGGATCTCCAGTGACGAGCCGTCCCGTGCTCCGCGGCAGATCTGGGACGCCGCTGGGACGCCGCTGCACGGCAGCCGCCTGCCCAGCGTGCGCGCCATCAATGGCGAGTGCGTCGACGAGGAGATCCTCCGCGTGCGTGTGGGCGCCGAGGGCCCGGACCGCTGGCTGGCGGTGACGGCCCGCCCGCTGGGGTCATCGGTCCCGGCCGGCGCGGTGCTCGTGTTCCGCGACGTGACGGCGGCGCGCAGCGCGGCCCGCGACCGCGCGGCACTCGAGCTGCAGGTGCGGCAGGCGCAGCGCATGGAGGCCGTCGGGCAGCTCGCCGGGGGTGTCGCCCACGACTTCAACAACCTGCTCCAGGCGATCACCGGCTTCATCGATCTCGCACGGGCGGACCTCACACGGGAGCATCCGGCAACCCGCCGGCTCGAGGAGGCCGCGCGTGCCGCCGAGCGCGCGGCTTCCCTGACGCGCCAACTGCTGCTCTTCAGCCGGCGCGAGCCGATCGAGCCGCGGGTGTTCGACGTCTGCCGGACGGCGGCCGAGATGACGCAGATGATTCGCCGCGTGATCGGCGCGCACATCGACCTCGAACTGCACGCGGCCGGCGGGCCCTGCGCCGTGGAGGGGGACCCTGGCCAGATCGAGCAGGTGCTGCTGAACCTGTGCGTGAATGCCCGCGACGCGCTGGTCGACGGCGGCGTGATCCGGATCGAGGTCGCGTGTGGCGATGCCGCACCCCATGACCGCCCGGGACGATGGGGACGCCTGACCGTCCGTGACACGGGGCCGGGCGTGGACCCTGCCGTGTTGCCGCGCATCTTCGAGCCGTTCTTCACGACGAAGCCCCGCGGACAGGGCACCGGTCTCGGGCTGGCGACGGTCTGGGCCATCGCCGAGCGTCACGGCGGCATCGTGGAGGTGCAATCGGCAGCCGGGGAGGGGGCGGCGTTCCACGTCTGGCTGCCGCTCTCGGCTGCGGCCGTGCCCGTCCCGCCGCCGGTCACCACGAGCGTCGTGCGCGGCTGCGGCGAGCGCGTGCTGCTCGTCGAGGACGAGGAGCAGGTGCGGGCGCTGGCCGAGGAAGTCCTGCGCCGCGGCGGGTACCACCCGGTGAGCGCGCGTGACGGGGAGGAAGCCGTGCGGCTGGTGGATGCGGCCGCCGAGCCATTCGACGCCGCCCTGATCGACCTGATGCTGCCGCGCCGCGGCGGCCGCGCGGTGGCCTCACACCTGTCCGCCCGCATGCCCTCGGCGGCAGTCGTGTTGACGAGTGGCTACGACGGCTCCGACGAGCTGCCGGGATCGGACGCGGCCCACGTCCTGCGCAAGCCCTACGTGCCGAGCGTGCTCCTGGCCTGCCTCCGCGAAGCCATCGATGTCGTCAGGCAGGCGGCCACAGATAGCACAGATGGCACAGATGGCGCTGATGGCACTGACGGCACCGACTCGACGAACCCCCCGGACCGCGAGCTGGCGGCCACCGTCTGGTAACCACCCGCGGCGCCTCTCGCCAGATCACCATATCACCAAATCACTAGATCACTAGATCACTAGATCACCAGATCACCAGATCAGATCACGAGATCACGAGATCACCAAATCACAAGATTTCAAGGCCTCCCTCATCTCCCGTGATTCCGGCGCGACGCCACTCGGGAAGAACGCCCGGACCTGGCCGTCGCGGCCAACGAGGTACTTGGCGAAGTTCCACGCCGGCAGGTGGCCTGTCTCGCCGAGCAGCCGGTAGACCGGCGACTGGCCCGGGCCGGGACGGGTCTCGACCTTGGCGAACATCGGGAACCGCACGCCGTACGACGTCTCGCAGAACGTGCGGATCTCCTCGGCGGAGCCGGGCTCCTGCCGCCCGAAGTCGTTGCTCGGGAACCCCAGCACCGCGAAGCCCTGGGGCGACAGCGCGTCGTGCAGCGCCTGCAGGCCCGCGTATTGCGGTGTGAAGCCGCATGCGCTGGCAACGTTGACGACCAGGGTCACCTGCCCGTCGTAGGCCGACAGGTCCACCGGCGTGCCGTCGAGGGCGGGTACGGTCAGGGAGTACAACGACGCCGACATCGGGTGGACCTCCGTGGTGCCGGCGCGCCGGCCGAGTGCCGAGAGCAGGCCGGTGGCGCCGGCTGCCAGTCCGCCGAGGGTGTGCCTGAGGCTCATGGGATCAAGGACGCGCGCGGGCTACCGGACGTTGCGATAGACGTGACCGCCCTTCATGACGAACCGCACCCGCGTCAGCGCGGACGGGTCCTCGAGCGGGTTGCCCTCGACGGCGACGAGGTCGGCCTGGAGGCCCTCGGCGACCGAGCCGATCGTCGTCTCCATGCCCATCGAGCGGGCCGCCTCGGAGGTCATGGCGACGATGGCATCCATCGGCCGCTGCCCCTGGCGGATACGCTCCAGCGTCTCCTCGACGTTGCGTCCGTGCCCGCCGGCCACCGCATCGGTCCCCATGACGAGCTTCAACCCGGGCGTCGCGAGCGCCTGCTTGAACATCGCGCGGTTCACGGGCAGCGCCGCCTCCATCGCGGCGAAGCCCTCCTCGGTGTAGTTGCCGATGCCGAGGAATCGCGGTTTGTTGTCGAGGTAGTTCTGCAGCACCAGCCCGATGTTGGGGTCGAACCAGACGCCCTTCCCGGCCATCAGCGTGAGCACGGCCTGATCCGCGAAGATGCCGTGCTCGACGACGGTGCAGCCGGCATTGACGGCGCGCCGCATCGCCTCCGCGCTGTGCGCGTGCACCATCGACGGCAGGCCCTGCGCCCGCGCCTCGCCGCACGCGGCATCGAGTTGCGCCTGCGACAGCGTTGGCGTGCCGCCGTCCCTGATGCTTGCCGACGCGAAGATCTTCACCAGGTCCGCGCCGTCCGCCTTCTTCTTCCGCACCTCGGCGCGCAGTTCGTCGGGCGTCAGCGTCGCGTTGCTGATCTGTCCGAGTGACGTGCGCAGCCGCGGCCCCGGCAACCCGCGGGCGATGGCGGCGCGCAGGGGGCCATCGCTGGCCGCCCCCACCGACTGCACGGTCGTGAAGCCGGCCATCAACGTGGTGTACGCGTTCTCGGCGCCGTACAGCGCGGCCTCGGCCGGCGACTCGCCACGGTTGTCGAAGCGCCCCTCGGCGTTGAAGTGCCATCCGATGTGCACGTGTGTGTCGATGAACCCCGGCAGCAGCGTCAGGCCCTGCAGGTCGTAGGTGGCCGCGCCGGTGGCCGGCCCCACGCCGGCAATCGTGTCCCCGGCAACCACGACCATCCCGTCACTGATCGACTGCCCGCGCCCGTCGATGACGCGGCTCGCGTGGATGACGATGCGGTCGGCCTGGGCCTGGAGCGAGGTGACAGCCGCGGCCGCGAGCAGGACGGCGGCGAGGGCGGCGAAGCAGAGGCGACGGGACATGCGGGCTCCTTCGAGGGGCGGCGACAGCGGCCTATCGTCCGGGTGGCGGAGGCGTCACGCCGGCGGCACGGAAGAGCAGGTCGGCGGACTGCAGCGTGATGTTCCGGAGGCGTTCAGGGTAACCCGCTGGCAGCGCCTGGACGAAACGCAACACGGTCTCGGCCACGGCGCGCGACCGGTGGCCGCCCAGGGTGGTGTCCAGCCACCGCTTCGGGAAAAAGATGTCCCCCGTGCGCTGGATCTCCCGCAGCATGTCGAGGCTCGGCGCGACGTACTTCGCGGACTGGTCCGCACGGAGCGGGTGATGGAGATAGCTCAGGCCCTCGAGCACCCAGGGTTCCCGGCGGCGGTTGCCCACGTCCGCGAGGCTTGCGAACCACCGGTCCCGTTCGGCCGGATCGGCCGACAGCGCCGGCATGACGAAAGCGAAGCGGGCCTTGCGATCGGGGTTCTCGATGCGCCCGAGCTGCCGATCCAGGATGGAGCGCCAGCCGTCGACCTCACGCACGGCGAGCTCGAGCGCGAGGGAGGTGTAGTCGGCCTCGGCCAGCGTCAACCCCGGCACCGACTCCGTCTGCTCCCACACGCCCCTCAGCCATCGTACGGTCGCCGTCGTGATCGCCACGTCGCGGAGGCGGCCGAACCACGCCGCCTTCTGGCTCGCCGTCGTCGCCGCGGCGAGGCCTTCCCGGAGCACGCGTTCGACGGTGTCGGCGCGCGCCGCGCGCTCCTCCGGCGAGAGGAAGGTCCACCACGCGGTTCCGAGGTACCCGAGCACGCGCGAGGTCAGCTGCTCGTCGGACTCCCGCGGGAGCGCCTGCAGCGAGAGGTCGATGAAGGTCGACGGCGCGGTCTGGCCGTCGAGCAGGGCGTCCCACAGGGTGACCCACGCCGCTCCGCGGGTGAGCGGGTCGGCGATGTCCGGCAGCGAGCGTTCGAGATAGGCGAGCGAGGCTGCGTCGAGGTCGAACTCGCCGTACCCCCAGCCCTCGCCGTTCGGCAGCACGTAGAGCGGGGCGGCCTTGCCCCGGGCCTCGGCCACGACCGCCTCCGGACCGTCGAGCGCCACCGGCAGGGTCTCCGACCGGTTCGCGTAGCCGAGCGTCACGCGCAGGCGTTGCGGCCACAGCAGCGTCCGCTGCCACGGGTCCCGCTGCTGGAATGCCAGGCGCTCGATGCGGCCGCCAGCCGTCGTCAGCTCGGTCTGGATTGCCGGGCGCCCGGGTTCCTCGACCCAGACGTGGCTCCACGCCGTCAGATCCGTCCCGGTCCGGGTGTCGAGCACCCGGATGAGATCCGGCCAGGTGGCGTTGCCGAACTTGTGGGCCTGGAGGTACTCGCGCAGGCCGTCGCGGAAGGGCACCTCGCCCATCAGCCCTTCGAGGTGCCGCATGACGATGGGCGCCTTCTGGTAGATGATCGCGCCGTAGAGGCTGCCCGCCTCGTTGAGGTTGTCGAGCGGCTGGCGAATCGGGTTGGCGCCGGCGGTGCGGTCCACCTCGTACGCCGCGGGATAGTGCGCGAGCAGGAACCGCAGATCGTGGTTCACCTCGGGGAAGGACGGGTTCACGATCTTCGCCGCCATGAAGTTGGCGAAGACCTCCTTCATCCAGACGTCCGTGAACCAGCGCATGGTGACGAGATCGCCGAACCACATGTGCGCGGTCTCGTGCGAGATCACCGAGGCGCGGCCGAGGTACTGGTTCTGCGTCGCCGACTCGTCGAGCATCAGCCCCGACGCGTTGTAGAGGATCTTGCCGGCGTGCTCCATGCCGCCGAACTGGAAGGCGGGGATGAGCACGAAGTCGAACTTGCCGAACGCGTAGGGGATCCCGGTGTACTGCTCCATGTAGGCGAGCGCCGCCGCATGGAGGTCGAAGATCGCGTCCCGGTTGCGCGCGACCTTGGCCGCGTCGGTCTCGCGGTGGAACATGCGGAAGGTGCGGCCGTTGCGCTCCGCGGTCACGACCTTGAAGTCCCCGGTGACGAACGCGAACAGGTAGGTCGGCAGCGGCTCCGTCTCGGCGAAGGTCACCGTGGCGCGGCCCTCCGCGACCGTCCGGGCGCGTTCGGCGCCGTTGGCGACGGCCTGCCAGGCCTCGGGCACCTCCAGGGTCAGCGACCAGCGTGCCTTCAGGCTCGGCTGGTCGAAGACGGGGAGCGCCAGGTGCGCGCGCGCGGGCACGAACAGCGCGTAGAGGAAGTCGTCGTTGCGGTTGAGCGACGCGTCGCCCGCGGTGAACCCTATCTCCACCTCGTTGCGGCCGGGCCGCAGGGCGTCGGCGGAGACCACGATGTGGTCGTTGGTCCAGGTGAACGGTGCGGCGGCGCCATTGGCGCGCACCGTGTGGACGTGGTCGCTGCCGGGCGCGAAGTCGATGACGAGCGGCGTCGACGCGTCCGCCAGGCGCAGTCGGATCGTGACCGTCCCCTCGATGCCCCGATCGCGTTCACGGGGGACCGACAGCTGGACCGCGTAGCTGAGCTCGGAGATGTTCGCGACTCTCGCCTCGGCCAGATCTTCCGGGACGCCGGCGCCGGGCGTGGCGGTCTGCGCGAGGACGGGCGCGGCGCCCGCCAGGAGGGCGGCAAGCGCCAGGGACAGGACCGTGAACATGGCGCAGTTGTACACCAGATTCCCCCGCGGCTCTACGCGCGCCGGCACACGGCAGGCCGGCCTCCGCGTGCCCCCGGGGCGCCCGCTCCCGTTTCGGCCCTCTTCTTTCTTCCTTCTGCCTTCTGCCTTCTTCCTTCTGCCTTCTTCCCCGACACGGTGCGTGGAGGGAGTAGCGGACCGGCGCGTACGCGAACCGCAGCGGGGCTCACTCGTACCGCAGCGCGAGAAGGGGCTCGACACGCGCGGCGCGCCGGGCCGGCAGGTACCCGGCCAGCAGCCCGACCGCGGCGAGGGTGGCCGCGGCCGCCGCGAGCGTCACCGGATCGGCTGCGCCGACGCCGAAGAGCTGCGACTCCACCAGGCGGCTGAGCCCCAGCGCGCCGGGAATCCCCAGCACGATGCCGATGCCGGTGAGCAGTGCGACCTCGCGGAGCACCAGCCAGAGCACGCGGCCGTGCTCGGCGCCGAGCGCCATCCGGATCCCGATCTCGCGCGTGCGACGCGACACCGTGTAGGCCATCACGCCGTAGAGCCCGACCGCCGCCAGCAGCGTCGCCAGCAGCCCGAACGCCGCGGACAGGAGTGCGAGGATGCGTTCGGTGAACAGCGAGCGGTCCATCGTGTCGGTGACGGTCTGCAGGTCGAAGACCGGGATCGTCGCGTCGGCGCGGCGCACGGTCTCGCGGAGCTGGTTCGGCAAGGTCCCCAGCGCCCCGGCGGCGCCGCGGACGTACATCGTCATCTCCCCGAGCTCCTCGCCCTGCCGGTACGGCGTGAAGGCCATACGCGGCGTGTCGTTGTGGTCGCCGCCGGAGCCCTGCCGCATCTCGGCATAGAACGTGTCCTGCACGACGCCGACGATCTCGATGGCGCCGGGGTCCGCCCCGCCCCGCCATCCGAAGCGGCGGCCGATCGCGCTCTCGTCGCCGAAGAAGTAGTGGGCGAACGTCTCGTTCACGATGGCGACCGGACGCCCGCCCTCGATGTCGGTCTCGGTGAACTCCCGGCCGGCCACGAGCGCCGTGCGCATCGTGCGGAAGTAGTCCGGGGCAACCTCGTTCACCCAGGGGTTCATGTCCTCGTCCGGCTTGCGTTCATACCCCTGGACGTCGACGGTGCGGGACGCGGCGTTGCCGGTCAGCAGCGGGATGGCCCCGAGTGAGGCCGACTGCACGCCCGGCAGCGCGCGGATGTCGGTGAGCAGGCGGTCGTAGAACCGGCGGATGCCGTCCTGATCGTATCCGTTCAGCGAGGGATCGAGGCTGAAGCTCACGAGGCCGGCGGTGTCGAAGCCGGTGTCGAGGTGCCGCAGGTTGTAGAGGCTCTGCGCGAAGAGGCCCGCGCCGGCGACGAGCAGCATCGAGAGCGCGACCTGCGCGATGACAAGGCCCTTGCGGAACCGGGCCGGTGCGCCCCCGGCTGCCACCGACCCCGCCTCCGCGCGCATCGTCCGGTTCAGCTCCAGGCGCGAGCCCTGGAGCGCCGGCACGAGCCCGAACGCCAGCGCGGTCACAAGCGACAGCCCCGCCGTGTACAGGCCGACCCGCAGATCCGGTGCGGTGGAGATCGCCTCGATGGCGCCATCGAAGGGCAGCACGCCCACCAGCAGGTCGCCAAGCCAGATCGAGAAGACGAGGCCGGCGAGCCCACCCCCCGCCGCCAGGATGAGGCTCTCGGCCAGCATCTGGCCGACGAGGCGCCGGCGGCTTGCACCGAGCGCCAGCCGCACGGCCATCTCGCGCTGGCGGGCGGTGGCCCGCGTCAGCAGCAGGTTCGCGACATTGGCGCAGGCAATCAGCAGGACGAGGCCCACCATGCCCATCAGCACGAACAGCGGGGTCGTCACCCCCTCACGCAGGGTCGACAACCCGCGGCCGGCCGGCAGCAGCACGAGCGTCTTCGCGCGATACCGCTCGTGGAAGGTGTCGGACGCCTGCGCGAACGCGGGGACCGACTCGAGCTCCTCCGCCAGGATCTGCTGGTAGGTCACGTCGAGGGAGGCCTTGGCCTGCTCTGCCGTGAGGCCCGGCTTCAGCCGGCCAACGATGTTGACCCACCGGCTGCGGCGGTTGTCGAGGTCGTCCCAGGTGGGCGTGAGCGCCGCCTTCATCATCATCGGGACGAACACGTCGGGGGCCGCGGTGGCGACGACGCCGGAAAAGCCCGCTGGCGCGACCCCGACCACGGTCATCGGCGTCTCGTTGATGGTCACGACCTGGTTCAGCACCGACGGGTCGCCCGCGAAGCGGCGTTGCCAGAACCCGTAGCCCAGCACCACCACCGGATGGCCACCCGGCACGCGGTCGTCCTCCGGTGTGAGCGGACGGCCGAGCACGGGGGAGACCCCGAGCACGGCAAACGTGTTGCCCGAGACGATCTCCGCGTCGATGCGCTCCGCCTGGCCCCGCAGGGAGAAGGTGGCGGGCGTCGGGACACGCGCCACGAGCCCGGCGAACACCTGGTTCCGGTCCCGCAGGTCCACGTACGTCGGGTACGAGAACGTGCGGTCGTTCATCGTCCGGCCCGAGAAGGTGCCCGGACCGTCGAGCTGCACGAGCTCCGACGGGTTCCGGACCGGCAGGAGCCGGAGGAGCACCTGATCGGTCAGGGAGAAGATGGCGGCGTTGGCGCCGATGCCAAGGCCCAGCGTCAGGACGACGATCACCGCGAATCCGGGAGCCCTCAGCAGGGTACGGGCGGCGAGACGCAGGTCGTGGAGGAAGCTGGCCATGCCCCGGCCCCTTGGCGAACGCCGTGCCAGGTTGGGCCAGGCGGATGGCGAGGTTTTTCGCAGGGAAACGGGCACGGCTGCCGCGGCGTCGCGGGGCCGTGCCCGTTTTCGGGACGGCAGGCGTCCGCCTCAGGGGCGAGACGCCGTGAACGTGGCGCGGTACTGGTCGGCAGGGGTCGGGACGCTGGCGAGCGGGTACGGCTCCAGCGCCTCGAAGGTGACCAGGAAGCCATCGCGCGTGACGCCGCTGCGGCTGCGGTCAGCCAGCCATGCCTCGGCCGTCGTCTCGCCGGTGGCGGTGACGAGCGTGACGCGGACCGAGGCATCGCCAGCCGCGATGCAGATGGCGTCGGCGGGGCACCGCGAGTCGGAGACGACGCGATCGAACCGGACGGTCAGCCCGGTGCCCTGGAAGATGGCCGTGCCGCCGGGCGCCAGCGTGACCGTCGCCGGCAGGTCGACGGATGGCGCGGTTGGCGAGGAGCACGCCGCGACCGTGAGCAGGGAAACTGCGAGGACCAGGTAACGCATAGGGAAGCTACGACAGGGCAGGCGGGCTGGCCCCTCCATTCTGGCATGGGATCGCGCAAATGGGGCTGCCGCCGTGTCGGGCAGCCGCGGCCCGCGTCGCGCGACGGCTACCGGTCCGGGACGGCCAGCACGAGCGCGCGGTGCGACTGGAGGACGGCGGTGGCGGTGCTGCCAGGGCGGCCACGACGCTCCGAGCGGAGTCCCATCACCACCAGGCCCGACTGTTCCGCCCGTGCGGCCCGGGCAATCTCCTGGGCCGGATCCCCGCGTCGCACGATGAACGCGGACGGGGCGACGGGGCCGACGTCCGCGACAGCGGACCGCAGTGCCGCGGCGACGTCGCGATCGGGCGGCCCGCCCTTGTCGGCCACCGTCAGGGCGAGCAGGGGCTGCCGGGCCAGCGCGGCCATGGCGCTGGCGTACTGGTGCTGCCGGCTGTTGCTTTCCGCCAGGTCGATCGCGAGCAGCACCGCGCCGAAGTGCAGGCTCGCGCGGCCGCCCACCATGGTGACAATGTCGATGTCGGTGGGAGGCACGAGGAGCAGGGGGCGATCGGTCTGCTGGAGGAGATCCGCGCTCGCGGAGCCCAGGAGCAGGCGGGCCAGCTCGCCACGCGCGCGGGTGCCCGCGACGATGAGCCCGGCGCCCCGGGCCCGCGCGGCCTCGAGCACGCCCTCCACGGGGGAGGCGTGCACCGTGAGGAAGGCGGGGTCGGGGATGGCGGTCACGTCGTACGGGACGGCGTCGGCGAAAAGCCGTTCGAGCCGGCTGGTGGCGTCGGCCGACGATTGATCCGGTCCGATGGCGCTGACCAGCGTCAACGGGACGCCGGCGGCCGCCGCCATGCCCGCGGCGTGGTACACGAGGTGCCGCGACGGCTTGTCGAGGTCCACGGCGCCAATGACGGAACGGTAGGGCACGCCAGATTATTTCAGATCTCGGATTGAAGATTGAAGATTGAAGATTGCGATTGAAGATGGCTCAGTCTGGAGACATAGGTAACAGCTCTGTCGGGACACATGGGTAACACTTCGCCACAGCACGCAGGAGGGTTGCGATGCCGTGGCAGGGAGTTTCGCCTGTGGATCTACGACTGGGGTTCATC
>JBFWVR010000001.1:0-622420 GCA_050246635.1 Vicinamibacterales bacterium | reverse complement strand
TCGGAGTTGAAGCGGTTGCCGCCCGACTTCGTCACCATGTTCATGTAGACGCCGCTGACATCGCTCTCCGCGGTGCCCGACGCCGTCTGCATGTTGTACTCCTCGTACATCTCGAAGCCGTAGTACATCATCGTGGCGCCGCCGCTGCCGCCGCCCCAGTTCGTCTTCAGGCCGTCGATCGAGAACGACTTCTGGGAATCGGCCGAGCCGAACGCCTCGAGGTTGTACTGCTGCATGCCCTCGGTGCCGCCGACGTCCAGGCGGCCCGTGACCACGCCCGGCACCAGGCCGGCCATCGTCCACGGGTTGCGCGAGGTCGGGATGGCCTCGTAGAGCTCCTTGGTGATGTTGGTCTGCGTGACCGTGGAGCTGACGTCCACGACCGGGGACTCGCCACTCACCGTGACGGTCTCCTCGAGCGTGCCGACGCTCAGGGCCACGTCGAGACGCACCACCTGTGCGACGCGCACGGAGATGCCCTCGCGCCGCAGCGGCGAGAAGCCGGCCAGCTCGTAGCCGACGTTGTAGTCCCCCGGGGGGAGGGCCGTGAACGAGTACGCGCCCGCGCCGCCGGTGACGGCGACGCGCGGCCCGCCGATCAGGGCATCGCCGTTCAGCGTCACCGTGACGCCGGGCAGCACGCCGCCCTGCGCGTCACGCACGACGCCGCTGATCGTGCCGGTCTGCTGGGCGGCCGCGGGGCCCGCCGCCAGCAGCATCGCCACGATTGCGATGCCAAACATTCGCCCGCTCAAAGTCATGGATGTCTCCTTCATCAAACGCCGGTGCAAACCAGTGGGGTGAACAGTGGTACAAGACGCCAGCGATCCGCCGCGGCATCGATTCGGGCGGATCATAACGGACGCGCGCGTGATTTGAAACCAGCGAGTTGACGTCCTGGCAACTCATCTGTCATATGGCTCAGCTGCGAGCTCGGCCGTAGAACGAAGGGCCAGCACGACGGTGTCAGCACGAAGGTGCGGCACGAAGGTGCCGCACGGGGGTGCAGCACGACGGTGCGGCACGAAGGTGCGGCACCCCCGTGAAGCACCCCCGTGAAGCACCCCCGTGCTAAAACCTCGCGGTCAAGCCGAAGCGGATGATGCGGGGCGCCAGGATGCGCGTCGGGCGCGACCAGCTGCTCCCGAGCGACGTGGTCTGGCCCAGCACGTGGTTGGCGTTGAGCAGGTTGAACAGGTCCAGCGACGCCTCGAAGTTCCCGAGCCCGAGCTGGAACCGCTTGCTGAGCCGGACGTCGACGAACTTGTCCACCGTCTCGGTACGGTCCTCGCCGCGCTGCTGCACGTTGACCGTCTCCGACACCTGGGACGTGGTGAGGCCACGGAAGGTGTAGGTCCGGTCGAGCGGGTCCCCCGCCCTGGCGGTGTACTTGCCGGAGATCATCACGTCGGCCGGCAGCATGTAGCTGCCCGACAGCGTGAACGTCCAGGGCAGATCCTGGAAGACCGAGCCGCTGTCGCGGTTGATGGACGTGTTCGGGTTGCTGAAGTCGTCGTTGGTGAACGTCCCGTTGTGGTCGAAGCCCTCGTGCCGCTGCAGCGACAGGCCGGCGAGCAGCTGCCAGCGGTTCGACATCCGCTTCTGGACGTCGATCTGCACGCCGTTGTAGTCACTCTGGAGGACGTCGACGTTGTCGATGACGCGGTCGCGGACGCCGGCGAACTCCGGCTTCAGCCGGTAGATCGTCATCGTCTCCGTCCCCCCCTCGGCGTTCTCGAACTCGCGCGTCTCGGGCGTGTAGGCGTCAGAGGTGCGGGCGAGGTCGAGCACCCCCAGCCCGTTGCGGTGCTGGCGGCGGTGGTAGCTCACCGAGAGCGCGAGGTTGTTGGCCAGGGTCTGGTCGACGCCGACGTTGATCTCGTCGCTGTAGGGTCGCGTCGCGTCGGCCGTCACCTTGGGGAAGAGCCCGGCCGGGAAGCCAAGGAACTCGCCGAGCTCGCCGATCTGCGGGATCCGGTCCCCGTTGGTGTCGGTCCAGGCCACCTGCTGCGTCGCCCGCGCGTTCGGGTTGGCCTGCTGCGCCAGCTCCGACCCGAACTGGTTGTAGAACCGGCCGTAGTACGCCTTGAGGGCCGTCCGGCCGGTGCCGAACAGATCGTAGGCGATGCCGATGCGCGGCGCCACGTTCGGCCCGAAGTCGAAGACGTCGGTGCGCGGGAACGAGCGTTCGCCGACGAAGGTGCCGGCCGGGCTCGACTGCGCCGGCAGGAAGGCGCTCACGCCATCGATGCGCACGCCGGCGTTGATGGTCGCCTTCCCCACGATCCACCGATCCTGCAGGAACACCCCGTAGGTGGACAGGCGGTGGTCCGAGTTGATCGGCGTGTTCACGAGGTTGGCGCGAAACGCCACGCCGTCCCTGAGATCACCGTAGCGGTCGCCGTTGGTGATCCGCTCGTACTGCATCCGCTCCCACGAGAACTGCACGCCCGCCTTCAGGTCGTGGGTGCCGGCGCCGGCGCTGTCCACGAAGTAGCTGAGCGAGGAGTTCGCCTGCCAGCGTTCGTTCGGGTTCAGCGCCTGCCCGGTCGCGGCGTTCTCGATCGTGAACCGCGACACGTCGCGCACCGAGATGTCGGTCGGCTGCACCTCGGCCTGGTACCGCGACGGCGTCGTCCCCCACATGCGGCCGGCGCGGACGTCGAACAGGGCACGTGCGCCGAGCACCTGGTTGTAGTTGAAGACGAAGTTCTGCGCCGGCTGGTCCTGCAGCGTGCTCGCCTTGTCCGCGACGAACAGGTACGGCGCGTTGCGACGATGGAACCGGTCCTTGAGGTTGCGGTTGAAGACCAGGGACGTCTTGACGTTCGACGTGAGCTGGTAGGTGACCTTGCCGACGAAGTTGCGGATGCGGTTGTCGTCGATGGCCTGCGAGCCGTCCGCGTTCCGCGCGCCGACCTGGTACTGGTCGAGCCGCCACCAGCGCATCGCGCCGAAGAACCACGCCTTGTCGCGCACGATGGGGCCGCCGAGGGTCGAGCTCCAGTCGAACGAGATCTTCACCGGGTTGCCCGCCACGCCGCTCTGGTCCCCCGCCTCGAGGCCCAGGCGGTTCCGCAGGGCGTCGTCGATGTTCTCGCCCTGGAGGGCGTCGTTCATGAAGTAGAAGTTGTGGTCGGAGTTGAAGCGGTTGCCACCCGACTTCGTCACCATGTTCATGTAGACGCCGCTGACATCGCTCTCCGCGGTGCCCGATGCCGTCTGCATGTTGTACTCCTCGTACATCTCGAAGCCGTAATACATCATCGTGGCGCCGCCGTTGCCGCCGGCCCAGTTCGTCTTCAGGCCGTCGATCGAGAACGACTTCTGGCTGTTGGCGGACCCGAACGCCTCGAGGTTGTACTGCTGCATGCCCTCCGTGCCCCCGACGTCCAGGCGGCCCGTCACCACGCCCGGCACCAGGCCGGCCATCGTCCACGGGTTGCGCGCCGTCGGGATGGCCTCGTAGAGGTCCTTGCTGATGTTCGTCTGCGTGACCGTCGAGCTCACGTCCACGACCGGCGACTCGCCGCTCACCGTGACCGTCTCCTCGAGCGTGCCCACGCTCAACTGCACGTCGAGCCGCGTGATCTGCGCCACCCGCACGGCCACGCCCTCGCGCCGGAGCGGCGAGAAGCCCGCCAGCTCATAGCTGACGTCGTAGTCGCCGGGCGGCAGCGCCGCGAACTGGTAGCTGCCGGTCGCCCCCGTCGTCGCGACCCGGGGTCCCCCGATCAGCGACTCCCCCGTGATCGTCACGGTGACGCCGGGCAGCACGCCGCCCTGGGCGTCGGCCACCGCACCGCTCACGGTGCCGGTCTGCTGCGCGGCGGCCAGCGTGGCGGCCGCCAGCACCAGGGCCACTCCCATCCCGATCCGTCTCAGACACCACATCATCGTTCTCGTCCCTCCGCGACCACGGGCCCCGGGGAGCCACGCGGCCGTCCACTCACACCTCATCGGAGCCCTTGGCGGGACATGATGGAGGGCGGGCCGGCGCAGGACAAGCACAAACTGCGGCTGAGTTTCAATTAAAATGTCATCATGACAATTCAATTGTCTCATAAGGAATGGCTATACATCCGCGGCTGTCGCGGAGATCTCGCCGCCGTCGCCCCCCTCAGGACGTGGCCCCGTACCGCGACGCCACGACGGCGAACGCCGCCTTCGGCGCGCGGTGTCCGTCGGCGTACGAGCGGCCGCTGCCCGGCGGGCCCGCGGTGACGAGCGCGAAGCTCGCCGTGTCGAGATCGTGGCGCGGGTCGTCCGCGTGCGGCGCCGCCGGATCCACGAACACGAAGACGAACGCCCCGGCGAGGCCTTCCTCCTCGTAGATCGCGAGCAGGTCGCGGACGTACGCCGCCTGCGCCGCCTCGCTGCGCACGAACCCCTCCCGCACCACCGGTGGCTCGGCGTCGAAGTCGAT
The DNA here is from genome assembly GCA_050246635.1 of Vicinamibacterales bacterium. Taxonomy (GTDB): domain Bacteria; phylum Acidobacteriota; class Vicinamibacteria; order Vicinamibacterales; family UBA2999; genus JBFWVR01. The sequence goes on along the minus strand of JBFWVR010000001.1, from coordinate 617,994 downwards.
GGCGACGAGCTGGCCGTGGCCCCCACGATCCGCCGCCCCCTCGTACGTGCAGCAGCCGAACTCGAGCACCACCACCGGTTTGCCGGTGCGGCGCAGGGCGCGGAGCCGCCGCCGGTAGCCAAGCCGGTTGTGCCACGTGCGGTAGTAGTCGAGGCCGATGACGTCGAAGGGCGTCCAGTCCACCCGCTCCCAGACGCCGGCCGCATACGTGACCGGCCCCCCGAAGCCGGCGCGCACCAACTCCACCGCCCGCCCCAGATACCGGTTCAGCGGCGCCTGGAATCCCGGGTCGACGCCGACGGCATTCCAGAGCAGCGTCGACAGGTGGAACATCCGTGCCTGGCGATCCGCGATGTCCCGGCCCTCGACGATGCCCTCGACGAACTGCGAGGCCTCGCACCCGACGACGAACGACACGGGCGCCCGCGCGCGGAGCGGCTCGACGGCACGCGCCGCGGCGGCCAGGTAGTCCAGCGACTCGTCGACGGGCACGCCGATCAGGCGCGGCGACACCCACGGTGCGAGGCCCGCGTCGATCGCGTGCCCGGCGGCGCGCACCAGGTCGTCGATGGCGGTGCCGAAGATGCGCACGTCGGTCGCGTGCAGCTCCTCGCGAATGATCGTGAAGTCGCGGACGAGGGCCCCATCCTCCGGGCTCGGCCGGGAGAGGTGCCGCGCCGAGTAGTTGGTGCCGACGTCGTAGTTGACGCCCTTGTGCGCCAGCGGGGAGGGTCTGGACATACCCGGGGGTTTGCAAGAACCGATCTCAGCGACCGAACAACCGTGCGGTTCGCGGCCCCCGTTCCCGCGCCGGGTCTGGGCGCCCCGTTACCCCTCATCTGGGCAACCTGTGCAATCTGTGGCCCGTGGCGGCCGTACAAAGGGAAAGGGGGCGCCCCCGCCAGGGAGCGCCCCCTTTCCCGGTCGTGTGACGGCTCTGGCCCTAGAACCGGGCCGTCAGGCCGAAGCGGATGATGCGCGGCGCGAGGATACGCGTCGGCCGGCCCCAGCTGCCGCCGAGCGCGTCGGTCTGCGCCAGCACGTGGTTCGCGTTGAGCACGTTGAAGAGGTCCATCGACGCCTCGAAGTTGCCGAGGCCGACCTGGAAGCGCTTGCTCAGGCGGATGTCGAAGAACTTCGTCACCTTCTCGGTGCGGTCCTCGCCACGCTGCTGCACCCGCACGGTCTCGCTGACCTGCGAGGTCGTCAGGCCGCTGAACGTGATGGTGCGGTTCAGCGGGTCGCCCGCGCGGGCGGTGTACTTGCCCGAGATCATCACGTCCGCCGGGAGCATGTAGCTGCCCGACAGCGTGAAGGTCCACGGCAGGTCGGTGAACACCGAGCCGTTGTCGCGGTTGATCGACACGTTCGGGTTGCTGAAGTCGGCGTTGGTGAAGGTGCCGTTGTGGTCGTAGCCCTGGTGCTTCTGGATCGAGAGGCCGGTCAGCAGCTGCCAGCGGTTCGACATGCGCTTCTGCAGGTCGATCTGCACGCCGTTGTAGTCGCTCTCGAGGAAGTCGACGTTGTCGATCACGCGCTCACGCGCGCCGGCGAACTCGGGCTTCAGGCGGTAGATCGTGATCGAGTCGGCCGAGCCGTCGGCGTTGGTGAACGTCCGCGTCTCGGGCGTGTAGGCGTCGGCGGTGCGGGCGAGGTCGAGCACGCCGAGGCCGTTGCGGTGCTGGCGGCGGTGGTAGCTCACCGAGAGCGCCAGGTTGTTGGCGAGCGACTGGTCGATGCCGACGTTCATCTCGTCGCTGTACGGCCGGGTCGCGTCCGCGGTGACCTTCGGGAACAGCCCCGACGGGAAGCCGAGGAACTGCCCGAGCTCGCTCTGCTGCGGGATGCGGTCGCCGTTGGTGTCGGTCCAGCTCACCGCCTGCGTCACGTAGGCGTTGGGGTTGGCCTGCTGCGCCAGCTCGGAGCCGAACTGGTTGTAGAAGCGGCCGTAGTAGGCCTTCAGCGCGGTCTTGCCGTTGCCGAAGATGTCGTACGCGATGCCGATGCGGGGCGCGACGTTCGGGCCGAACGAGAAGACGTCGGTCTTCGCGAACGAGCGCTCCCCGACGAAGGTGCCGGCCGGGCTCGACTGCTCGGGCAGGTAGGCGCTCACGCCGTCGATGCGCACGCCGGCGTTGATCGTCGCCTTGCCGATGATCCAGCGGTCCTGGAAGAACATCCCGTAGGTCTGCAGGCGGTGATCCGAGTTGATCGGGGTGTTCGACAGGTTGGCGCGGAACGCCACGCCGTCGCGCATGTCGCCGTAGAGGTCCCCGTTGGTGACGCGCTCGAACTGCATACCCTCGTACGAGAACTGCACGCCGCCCTTGAGGTCGTGGGTGCCGCCGCCGGCGGTGTCGACGAAGTAGCTGACCGAGGCATTGGCCTGCCAGCGGTCGTTCGGGTTCACGTTCTGGCCGGTGGCCGCGTTCTCGATCGTGAAGCGCGAGACGTCACGCACCGAGATGTCGGTCGGCTGGACCTCGGCCTGGTACCGCGACGGCGTCTGGCCCCACATGCGCCCGGCGCGCGCGTCGAACAGCAGGCGCGAGCCGACCACCTGGTTGTAGTTGAACACGTAGTTCTGCGCCGGCTGGTCCTGCAGCGTGCTGGCCTTGTCGGCCACGAACAGGTACGGCGAGTTGCGGCGGTGGAACCGGTCCTTCAGGTTGCGGTTGAAGACGATCGACGTCTTGACGTTCGGCGACACCTGGTAGGTCAGCTTGCCCACGAAGTTGCGGATCCGGTTGTCGTCGATCGCCTGCGAGCCGTCCGGGTTCTCCGCGCCGACCTGGTACTGGTCGAGCCGCCACCAGCGCATCGCCGTGAAGAACCACAGCTTGTCGCGCTTGAGCGGGCCACCGAGCGTCGAGCTCCAGTCGTAGGAGATCTTCACCGGGTTGCCGGCCGCGCCCGTCTGCTGCCCCGCGCCGATGCCCAGGCGGTCCCGCAGGGCGTCGTCGATGTTCTCGCCCTGGAGGGCGTCGTTCATGAAGTAGAAGTTGTGGTCGGAGTTGAAGCGGTTGCCGCCCGACTTCGTCACCATGTTCATGTAGACGCCGCTGACATCGCTCTCCGCGGTGCCCGACGCCGTCTGCATGTTGTACTCCTCGTACATCTCGAAGCCGTAATACATCATCGTGGCGCCGCCGTTGCCGCCGGCCCAGTTCGTCTTCAGGCCGTCGATCGAGAACGACTTCTGCGAGTCGGCCGAGCCGAACGCCTCGATGTTGTACTGCTGCATGCCCTCCGTGCCGCCGACGTCGAGGCGGCCCGTCACCACGCCCGGCACCAGGCCGGCCATCGTCCACGGGTTGCGTGCCGTCGGGATGGCCTCGTAGAGGTCCTTGCTGATGTTCGTCTGCGTGACCGTCGAGCTGACGTCCACGACCGGCGACTCGCCGCTCACCGTGACCGTCTCCTCGAGCGTGCCCACGCCGAGGGCGACGTCGAGACGGGTGACCTGCGCCACGCGGACCACGATGCCCTCGCGCCGCAGGGGCGAGAAGCCCGCCAGCTCGTAGTTGACCACGTAGGTCCCCGGGGGGAGCGCCGCGAACTGATAGCTGCCCGTCGCGCCGGTGACGGCCTCGCGGGCACCGCCAATGAGGGATTCGCCAGAGACGGTCACGGTGACCCCCGGCAGCACGCCGCCCTGGGCGTCGCTCACCGTGCCACTGACCGTACCAGTCTGCTGGGCACTCGCCACGCCGGCCACCAGCAGTACCAGACCAAGGGTCGTCAGAAGTCGTCGACCAAGTGAACTCATGCAGTCTCCTTCGCTACTTGCAGCACGCACAAACCACACATGCACGTTGTTGAAACGTGGCCGCAAAACCAAACACTTCCACCTGAGCGGTTGCGAGCGGGAATTCTAGCCAACCACGGCCGAGTTTTCAGCCAGAAACACACCAGCTTGAAAGATTTCTTGTTATTGCTGAGCTGAACTGTGTTCACGGCAGAGCTGGCGTCCGACAGGCCTGCCGGAGCGGCATCACGACAACGACATTGTCGTTGCGTCAGTCCACGTGCCCGTCCAGCATCCACGGGCCGCCGCCCCCCTCGCCTCGCCGCGCCGCGCCGCGTCGCGCCCGCCCGGGCCGGCCGGCGAGGACCGGACCCGACACAGGCGCGGGTCCCGATCGCGGAAGGCGTCGGCTGGGTCGCTGAGCCGACTCAGCCGTGAGGAGTCTGGTGACGCGGGCGCAGCGGCCAGTGCGGGACTGCCGGCCACGCGTCTTGGCAGCGAATACATGGCGAATCGACGGGGAGGCGGCGCCGGGCGCCCATTCCGCCCGGCCCGCGGCGGACAATTTCGTCGCCCGCCCTGCCGGGGCCGACACGGGTGACAGCCGGAGACATTAAATGACGAGAAAATGGACGAAAATACGGGGAATCTGACGTATAACTGGCCCATTGGACACGAGTTAGAGCCAGATCACCGGCTCAGTCATCATGGGCGGCAACGCTCCCCCGGGGCGCACCGTTCCACACTTCGGACGTACTAACCACTCGCAGGGGACAGGATGAGGAAAGTCGTACTTGCGACTCTGGGCGCAACGGTCATGGGCATGGGCCTGGCGGTGCAGGTGCCGCAGGCGGCCGGCCTGGCCGAGCCCCCGGCGCCGCCCGTCCGCCCGGCCCCGTCGGCGGCCGATCGGGCCCCGGCGCCGGCCCGGATCACACCCGCCGTCTCGCACGACGTCACGGCCGCGCCCGCCACGCAGGCGGCGGGCGAGGTGGCGCCGCTCGCGCCCGCCCGGCAGACCGAGTTGATCAACCAGTACTGCGGCGCGGCGTGCCACAGCGAACGCGCGCATGCGGGCGGGTTGTCGCTCGCCAGCTTCGACGCGGCCACGGCGTACGAGCAGCCGGAGGTGGCCGAGAAGGTCATCCGGAAGCTCCGGGCCGGCATGATGCCGCCCGCGGGGGCGCGCCGGCCCGAGCCGGAGGTGCTCTCCTCGCTGGTGGCCTCCCTCGAGACCGGCGTCGACACGCACGCGCTCAAGAACCCGAACCCGGGGCACCGGCCGTTCCAGCGGCTGAACCGCGCCGAGTACGCACGCGCGGTCCGCGACCTGTTCGGCCTCCGCGTCGACGTGAGCGAGTTCCTGCCGGCCGACACGATCAGCCAGGGCTTCGACAACGTCGCCGACGCGCAGACCTTCTCGCCGACGCTGCTCGAGGGCTACCTGCGCGCGGCCAGCCGGGTGACCAGCCTGGCGGTGGGCGACGCGGACGCGCCGGCGAGCGAGACCAACTACAAGCCGTCGAAGACCGCCTCGCAGCTCTCGCGGGTCGAGGGGGCCCCGATCGGCACCCGCGGCGGCCTCTCGACGCTGCACGTCTTCCCGGCCGACGGCGAGTACGTCTTCCGCATGGACCTGCACTCGAACGCGTGTGGCGTGCTGTTCGGCGGCACGGCGGAGAACGAGGCGCTCGAGGTCTCGATCGACGGCGAGCGCGTGGCGCTGCTGCCCATCGATCCGAAGATGACCGAGGCGACGACGGGGATCACGCTGACGACCGACCACATCCGCATCGCGGCCGGCACGCACCGCGTCACCGCGGCGTTCCTCAAGCGCGCGGCGGGCCCGGTGCTCGACATCATCGCGCCCATCGACCACACGCTGGCCGACACGCAGATTGGCGTGGCCTACGGCATCACCACCCTGCCCCACCTGAAGGACCTGAGCATCGTCGGGCCCTACAACGTGACGGGCATCTCCGACACCGAGAGCCGGCGGAAGATCTTCACCTGCCGGCCGACGGCGCCGGAGGAGGAGGCCGCGTGTGCCGCGAGCATCGTCAAGCGGATCGCGACGCAGGCGTTCCGTGGCGAGCCGAGCGACTGGGACTTCGAGAACCTGATGTCGTTCTACGAGGAGGGCCGCAAGCAGGGTGACTTCGAGGCCGGCATCGGTGCCGCGATCGAGGCGGTCCTGACGAGCCCGCAGTTCCTCTTCCGCTTCGAGGCGGTGCCGGAGACGGCGACGCCGGGGCAGGCGATTCGCGTGAGCGACCACGCGCTGGCCGCGCGGCTGTCCTACTTCCTGTGGGACGCGGCGCCGGACGAGCCGCTGCGCCAGGCGGCGGCGGCCAACGAGCTGCACAAGCCGGCGGTGCTGCACGCGCAGCTGAAGCGCATGCTGCAGGATCCGCGGTCCGAGTCGCTGGCAACGCGGTTCGCGTCGCAGTGGCTGCGGCTGCAGGACGTCGACCAGATCCTGCCCGACGCCCTGCTCTACCCCTACTTCGACCGCACGCTCGGGGATGCGTTCAAGCGCGAGACGCAGCTGCTCTTCTACAGCCTCGTGCAGGACGACCGCAGCATCCTCGACCTGCTGACGGCCGACTACACGTTCGTGAACGAGCGCCTGGCCCGCCACTACGGGATCCCGGACGTCAGCGGCCCGCAGTTCCGCCGCGTGGCCGCCCCCGGGCCACGCCACGGCATCCTGGGCCAGGGCAGCATCCTGACGCTCACCTCGGTCGCCGACCGCACCTCGCCGGTCATGCGCGGGAAGTGGGTGATGGAGGTGCTGCTCGGGTCGCCGCCGCCGCCGCCGCCGCCGAACGTGCCGGCCCTGGACGACTCGGTCGCCGCGAACACGGGTGGCCGCATGCTCTCGGTGCGTGAGCGCATGGAGCAGCACCGGGCGAACCCGGCCTGCGCGTCGTGCCACAAGGTGATCGACCCGATCGGCCTGGCGCTCGAGAACTTCGACGTGAGCGGCAAGTGGCGCATCAAGGACAACGGCGTGGCGGTCGACTCGGTCGGCACCCTCTATGACGGCACGAAGATGGAGGGCCCGGCCGGGCTGCGGGCGGCGCTCATGAAGCACAAGGACGCGTTCCTGCTGGCGTTCACCGAGAACTTCATGACCTACGCGCTCGGCCGCCGCATCGAGGCCGAGGACATGCCGTGGGTGCGGCAGGTGATCCACACGGCCGCGAAGCAGGACTACAAGATCTCCGCGTTCGTCCAGGCGATCGTGGACAGCCCGACGTTCCAGATGAAGACGATCACCGCGGTCGAGACGGCCGCCGGCGTGGCCCCGTAGGCCCCGCGACGACAAGGGAGGACTGAGGTGATGATCCTGACCAAGAAACATCTCTCGCGCCGCACCGTGCTCAAGGGCATGGGTGTCGGCATCGCGCTGCCGTTCCTCGACGCGATGATCCCGGCGGCCAGCGCGTCGACGCGGCTCCTGGCCGGCACGCCCCGCTTCATCGCGATCGAGATGGTGCACGGCGCCGCGGGCGCCAGCGCCATCGGTGCGGAGAAGAACCTGTGGGCGCCGGCCGAGGCGGGCACGGCCTTCGACCTGTCGCCGACCGCGATGGCGCCGCTCGAGCCGTATCGTGACTATCTGACGATCGTCAGCAACACCGACGTGCGCAACGCCGAGGCCTTCATCCCGAAGGAAATCGGCGGCGACCACTTCCGGTCGGCGGCCGTGTTCCTCACACAGTCGCACCCGAAGCAGACGCAGGGGTCCGACCTCTACGCCGGCACGTCGATCGACCAGCTCTACGCCCAGCAGTACGGCCAGGACACGCCGATCCCGTCGCTGCAGCTCTGTATCGAGAACGTCGACCAGGCCGGGGGCTGCTTCTACGGCTACTCCTGCGCCTACACCGACTCGATCAGCTGGGCCTCGCCGGAGGATCCGCTGCCGATGGTCCGGGACCCGCGCCTGGTGTTCGACCAGCTCTTCGGCGTGGGCGCCACGCCCGAGGATCGGGCGCTGCGTCGCCAGCGCGACCGCAGCATCCTCGACCGGATGACGAACACGATCGACCGCCTCAAGCGGGAGCTCGGGCCGTCCGACCGCCAGCGCGTCGTCGGGTACCTGGACGACATCCGCGAGATCGAGCGGCGCATCCAGATGATCGAGGAGCAGAACAGCAGCGGCGACATGCGGGAGCTGCCGGACGCCCCGGTCGGCGTGCCCGACTCCTACACCGAGCACGTCAAGCTGATGTTCGACATGCAGGCGCTCGCGCTCGCGTCGGACACGACGCGCGTGATTGCGTTCAAGATGAGCCGGGACGTCTCGAACCGCGTCTACCCGGAGACCGGCGTCAACACCGGCTTCCACATCGCCTCGCACCACCAGGAGAAGGCGGACCGGATCGAGGCGCTGGCCAAGATCAACAAGTACCACGTCAGCCTCGTGCCCTACTTCCTCGAGAAGCTCAAGAGCACGCAGGACGGCGACGCCAACCTGCTCGAGAACTCGCTGATCCTCTACGGCTCGGCGATGGGCAACTCGAACGTGCACAACCACAAGCGGTGCCCGCTCTTCTTCGCCGGCCATGCCGCCGGCAAGCTGAAGGGCAACCGCCACATCAAGGCCCCGGATGGCACGCCGATGGCCAACGCGATGCTCGCCGCCCTCCAGATGGTCGGCGTCGACCGCGACACCTTCGGCGACAGCTCGGCCGTGATGGACCTCAACGAGACGGCCGCGCCGACGACCGCGGCGGGAGCGTAGCTGATGACCCGACGCCTGCTCACCGGACTCGTGGCGAGCGCGATGCTGGCGTTCGCCTTCTCCACCGTCGTCCAGACGGCCGTGGTCGCCCCCGTGGCGGACGCGGCGATGACCGGGGACGTCGACGGCGTGCGCGCGCTCCTCAAGGACGGCGCCGACGTCAACGCGCCCCAGGGCGACGGCATGACGGCCCTGCACTGGGCCGCCATGCGTGACGACAAGGCGCTCTCGGAGATGCTCATCTACGCCGGCGCCAACGTGCACGCGACCACCCGCCTGGGCGCGTACACCCCGCTGCTCCTCGCCTGCGACAACGGCGCCGCCACGGTGGTCGAGCCGCTGCTCGCCGCGGGCTCCAACCCGAACGCCGTGACGTCCAACGGCACGACGCCGTTGATGCTCGCGGCGTCGGCCGGCGACGCGGCCGCCGTCAAGGCCCTGCTGGCCGCCAAGGCCGACGTCGACGCCCGCGACACCGCCAACGAGGAGACGCCCCTCATGTTCGCGGCGGCCGCCGGGCGCCTCGACGTCGTGGAGCTGCTGGCGGACGCGGGCGCGAAGCTCGACCTGACCGCCAAGGTCGTGGACCTCAAGGGCCTCACCGCCCCCGAGGACCGCATCCTCCAGCAGGCCGGCGCCGCGCCGGACCCGAAGGAGGACAAGGAAGCCGACGTGCCCGGCCTCACCCGCCCGTGGGTGTACACCGAGCTCATCGGCGCCCAGGGCGGCCTGACCGCCCTGCACTTCGCCGCGCGCCAGGGCCACACCGACGTCGTGAAGGCGCTGCTCGCGCGTGGCGCGGACATCAACCAGCTCAGCCCGGCCGACCACATGAGCCCGCTGCTCATCGCGACGATCAACGGGCACTTCGACCTGGCGATGTACATGCTGGAGCACGGTGCCGACCCGACGATCGCGGCCGACAACGGCGTCACGCCGCTCTACGGCGCCCTGAACGTCGAGTGGGCGCCCAAGTCCTTCTACCCGCAGCCCCGGGCCTACCTGCAGCAGGAGACGACCTACCTCCAGCTGATGGAGAAGCTGCTCGAGAAGGGCGCCGACCCCAACGCGCGGGTCAACCGCAAGGTCTGGTACATGCAGTACAACTTCGACCTGCTGCGGATCGACGAAAGCGGCGCCACGCCGTTCTGGCGCGCGGCCTACGCCTCTGACATCGAGGCGATGAAGCTCCTCGTCGCGCACGGCGCGGACTACACCATCCCGACGATGAAGCCGGCCGGCCGCACCCGCCGCGGCGCCTCCGCCCAGCGTGAGGAGGCCGACAAGTCGGGCCTGGCGCCCGTGCCCGTCGGAGGCCCCGGCATCCCGCCGCTCCAGGCCGCCGCGGGTGTCGGCTACGGCGAGGGCTTCGCCGGCAACGCGCACCGCTTCGCGCCGACCGGCATGCTGGCCGCCGTGAAGTACCTCGTCGAGGACCTCCACGTCGACGTCAACCAGGTCGATCACGAGGGCAACACCGTGATCCACCAGGCCGCCGCGCGCGGTGACAACGAGATGATCGAGTACCTCGTGGCGCACGGCGCCGACGTCACCAAGGTCAACCGCGATGGCCAGACGACCGTCGACATGGCGAACGGCCCGGTCCAGCGCGTCCAGCCCTTCCCCGAGACGATTGCGCTGCTCGAGAAGCTCGGCGCCAAGAACAACCACAACTGCGTGTCCTGCTGACGGACCGCTCTACCCACGCGACCTGAATGAGGGCGCGGCCGGCACCAGCCGGCCGCGCCCTTGTTTCTTGCGTCCGCCGTGCGGACGCCGCCCTTCGCGGGTCGTCGTCCCCCTCCTGCCTTCCTGCCTTCCTGCCTTCTGCCTTCTTACTTCTTACTTCCTCTTGATTCTCCGGTTCTGATTCTGCGTAATGCGAGCATGCCTATCCGTGCCCTGCTGCTTGCCACGCTGCTTGCCGCCCTGCTCACACCCTCCGCCTCTGCGCAGGACCAGACCGTCGACCTGCTTCGCTCCCTGGCCGACGCCGCCGGCCCATCCGGCTTCGAGGAGCCCGTACGCAAGGTGATGGTCGACCTCATGCGCCCGCTTGCCGACTCGCTGACCTTCGACGGCCTCGGCTCGATCATCGCCATCCAGGGTGCCTCGGGGCCGCGTGTCATGGTGGACGCCCACATGGACGAGCTCGGCGGCATGGTGCGACGGGTGACGCCGAACGGGTTCCTGACGATGCAGATGCTGGGCGGGTGGTTGGACCAGGCGCTGGTGGACCAGCGATGGGTCATCATCGGCTCCAAGGGGCCGGTCAAGGCGGTCACCGGCATCCGTGACGTGCACGTCGTCCCGGCCGAGGAGCGCGGCCGGGTGTACTCGCGGAACAGCCTCTATCTGGACGTCGGCGCCACCAGCGCCGCGGAGGTGGAGGCGATGGGCCTCTCGGTGGGCGACCCCATCGTGCCCGACGCGCCCTTCGAGGTCCTGAACGGCACCGACAACTACCTGGGGAAGGCCTGGGACGACCGGGTCGGCTGCGCGGTGGTGGTCGCGGCCATGCGGCGTCTGCAGTCGGCGCCGCACCCGAACACGATCGTGTGGGCCATCACGACGCAGGAGGAGATTGGCCTGCGCGGCGCCCACACCGCGGCCGAGACGATCAGACCCGCGATCGGCATTGCGGTCGAGGGCGGCATCACGGGCGACACCTACCCGGGTCATCCCGACGAGACCCAGGCCAGGCTGGGCGCCGGCCCGATCCTGTTCCTGTACGACTCATCGGCCCTGCCCAACCGGAAGTTCACGCGGTTCGTGAAGGACACGGCGCAGGCGAAGTCCCTCCCCCTGCAGCTCGACCTGGTGCAGGGGTACGGAGACGACTCGGCGGAAATCCAGAAGAGCAGCGGCGGCGTGCCGACCGTGAACCTGCTCGTCCCCGCGCGGTACACGCACGCGCACAACGGCATCATCAATCGCCGCGACTTCGACCAGACCGTGGACCTGCTCGTCGCGATGCTGCAGTCGCTCGACGAAGCCGCCGTCGCGCGCATCCGCGACTTCGCCCCCCAATAGGGGAATTGAGAATCAAGAAAACTGAATCAAGAAAGGAAGTGGGAATTCCAGAAGTCGTAATTCCTTTCTTGATTCTGGGATTCTTGATTCTCTCTTGCCCTCGCCGGCCCCCCTTGCACTGTCTCGGGGCCTGCGCGATGATGCCGCGGACCCGCCGACGGCGTGCGGGAGCGAGGAGCGACATGCAGACGGATCGTCGAGATTTCCTGAAGAACGCCGGCGCCGTGGGCGCTCTGGCCGCCACCACGGTCGCCGGATGCGCGCCTGCGCCCCCCGCGGCGCCAGCCGCCGGCGGCACGCCGTCCCGGACCCTGGGCACCGGGCGGCCGACCGGGCTCACCCTGCTGACGATCCAGGTGGACGGCGAGAACCGCCTGGGCGTGAAGACCGACAAGGGCGTGCTCGACGTGGCGCGGGCAGCCGCCCTGCTGTCGATGTACGCCCCCGCCACGATGGACGACCTGCTGCAGCAGGAGGATGGCCCCAGCGTGAAGGCGGTCGTGGACGCCGCCCTGTCCTCCTCGACCGCCGACGCGGCGTTCGTACCGGAGGCGCAGGTGACCTACGGGCCGCTCGTGAGCCGGCCCGAGAAGATCGTGTGCGTGGGGTTGAACTACCGCAAGCACGCGGAAGAGACGGGCGCGGCCATCCCGCAGTACCCGGTGCTCTTCAACAAGTTCAACGGGGCGCTGAACCGGCACCAGGGCACGGTGAAGCTGCCCGTCGACCTGGCGACGCAGTTCGACTACGAGGTCGAGCTCGTGATCGTGATGGGCCGTCACGCGTCCCGCGTGAGTGAGGCGGACGCGCTCGACTACGTGGCGGGCTACGCGACCGGCAACGACTTCACCGCGCGCGACCTGCAGAACGGCCGGGGCGGCCAGTGGATGGTCGGCAAGGCGATCGACCAGTTCGCCCCGATCGGGCCCTACCTGGTCACGGCCGACCAGGTCGATCCGGACAACCTGGCCATCGAGTGCCGCGTGAACGGCGAGACGCGGCAGTCGTCCAGCACCGCGGACCTGATCTTCAGCACGCGCCAGATGATCAGCTACATCTCGCAGTTCTTCGCGCTGAAGCCCGGGGACGTGATCTTCACGGGCACGCCGGAAGGCGTCATCCTCGGCATGCCGAAGGACAAGCAGGTGTGGCTCAAGCCGGGCGACCGGGTCGCCTGCAGCCTCGAGAAGCTGGGCGAGCTGTCGTTCGAGCTCGTCTGACGCCAGCCACGGTGGGGGGCCGGCGGCGTCGCGGCGTCGCCGGCCTTCTCCGCGTACGGGTGATGCCCGACCGGGCAGCCCCCGACTAGTCGCCCCTGAGCGCGGTGGCTGGCGGCACGGCACTCGCGCGCGCGGCCGGGATGGCGCACGCTGCGAGGGTGATGGCGAGCAGTGTGAGCGTGACACCCGTCATCGTCAGGGGATCTCCCGGCCCCACGCCGTAGAGCAGCCCGCGCATGGCCCGGGTGGCGGCCAGCGCCAGTACGAGGCCGAGCGCCACGCCCCCGAGTGCCGGGCCCAGTCCCTGCCAGATCATCAGCCGTACGACCTCCCCGCGGTCGGCCCCCAGGGCCATGCGCAGCCCGATCTCGCGCGTGCGCTCGGTGACGGCGTACGACACGACGCCGTAGACGCCCACCGCCGCCAGCCCCACGGCCACCGCGGCGAACAGGCCCAGCAGCAGCAGGTAGAAACGCGGCCGAGCCAGCGCCTCGTCCACGAGGTCGGAGACGGCCGCGGGCGAAATCAGGGGCAGCCGTCGATCGAAGTCCTGGACCGTGCCCCGCGCCCCTGCCAGCACGCTCGCCGGCGGGCTGCTGCTCCGCAGCACGTAACTCATCGTCCTCGCCAGCGTCTGGGCATGCGGCACGTACAGCTCGGGTTGCGGGGGCCCGGCCAGGCTCGAGGAGCGCACATCGGCGGCGACGCCGACGACCAGACCCGCCGGCTGCTGCTGGTCGACGCGGATGGGGCGGCCGACCGGATCCTCTCCGGGCCAGTACTCCTGCGCGAGCCGCTCCGAGATGATCACGGCCGGAGCGCTGCCCGCCCGATCGTCGTCCGTGAAGTCGCGGCCAGCGACGAGTGGAATGCCCATGACTGAGAAGTACCCGGGCGCGACGACACGATACAGGGCCAGCGGCGCCTGCCCCGGGGCGACCGGCGGGCGGTCCGGGCGGGTGAAGTTCAACACGTTCTCCGACGGCCCGAGGGGCATGCCGGCAATCCGTGCGACGGCCGTCACGCCGGGCACCTGGCGCAACCGATCGTCGAGGTCACGGTAGGCGGTGACGACCCGCTCGTCGTCATAGCGCGATGGTGGGAGCGACACCAGGAACGTCGAGAGGCCGTCGACGCGGAAGCCCGGATCGATGTCCTGGAGCGCCGTCAGGCTGCGCAGCAGGAGTCCGGCGCCGAGCAGCAGGACAATCGAGAGTGCCACCTCGGCCACGAGGAGGAGCGCCCGCGAGCGGCCGCTGCCGGCACCGACCGCGCCGCGCTGCCCCATCAACTGGCCGAGGGGCGCCCGCGACAGGCGGAACGAGGGCCCGAGGCCGAACAGCGCGGTCGTGAGCAGGCCCATCACGAGCGCGAACAGGAAGACCGGGGCCTCGAAGCCGACTTCATCCAGTCGGGGGAGTGCCGCGGGTGCGAGCGCGCCGAGCGCCGCGACGCCCCAGGCCGCGACGAGCAGGCCCAGGGTCGCCCCGGCCAACGACAGGAGCAGGTTCTCGGCCAGGAGGAAGGCGACCACCTGGCCGCGCTCCGCGCCCAGGGCAGTGCGCACGGCAATCTCGCCCTGCCGCGCCTTCCCTCGCACGAGCACGAGGTTCGCGACGTTGGCGCACGCGATGAGCAACACGAGCGCGACGGCGGCGAGCAGGATCACCAGCGCGACGCGGACGTTGCCGACCGTCCGCTCCCGGAGCGTGGACACCCGGACCGTCACGTCGGTGTTCGTCCCGGGGTAGGCCTGCTCGAGCGAGGCGGCGATGGAAGCAAGCTCGGCGCGCGCCTGCTCGAGCGTCGCCCCCGGGGCCAGGCGCGCGAGGCCATTCGTGTAAACGCAGTCGCGCCCGCACTGCTCGTCATCGTTGCGCACGGGCAGCCACACCCGGGCGTGCATCGGGAAGTCGAACCCCTCGGGCGCCACCCCCACGATCGGCCTGGGCCGCCCGCTGACCTCCACCGTCTGTCCGAGCACGTCCGGCCTCCCGCCGAACCGCTCCTGCCAGAAGGCGTGACTGATCACGATGGCATCGGGTCCGGACGGGGCGTCCTCCTCATCCGTGAACGAGCGCCCGAGCACCGGCGCTGCCGCGAAGACGTCGAAGAATCCCGGCGTGACGATGCCGGCGCGCACGACGTCCGCCCCGTCCGCGCCGCTGATCACCGCGCGGGTCGTCGCGTACAGCGCCGATGCGCCCAGCGTGCGGCTGCTGCGCTGGTAGTCCACGAAGTTGAGGTGCGACATCGAGCCGTCGACCGGGTCGGTCGGATTGGCCCGGCTGGTCTGGCCGAAGGTCACGATCCGATCGCTGTCGTGGTACGGGAGTGGCTTCAGCAGGACGCCGTAGACCACGCTGAAGATGGCGGTCGTGGCGCCGATGCCCACGGCCAGCGTGCCCACCACGACCGCGCTGAAGAGGGGCTGGCGCAGCAGGGTCCGGATGGCGATTCGGAGGCTCATACCGGCACGTGTGGCAAGACATGTGCCTCGCTGGCCCGCGACTCGCCCGCTCACAGGCCCGGAATCGCGCCTCGCGCCGAGGGCGCCCGGACGACCGTCCGCCCCCGGGCACTGCGGTGGCCGGAGGCGAACAGGGGCTCGCGCTCCGCGCTCGCTGGGACGCCCTACGGTCGCGAGGACTCCCTGCGGTCGCTAGGACTCGCGGCTGCGCCGCTCGCAAGGAAGAGAAGCAGGAACCGAGACGAGAGTCTCGCCGTCGCAGCGCGGGCCGCAGGCCCGAGTCCCAGCGACGGCCGACGCGCGAACCAGCGAGGACGAGTCCTCGCGAGCCGCGCAGCGGCGAGTCCCAGCGAGGCCGCGGAGCGGCCGAGTCCCTACAGCGCCGCGAACGGGCCCGCGAGCAGCTGCGCGAGGGCGGCGCCGACGAGGGTCATCGAGAGGCCCCAGATCATCAGCTTCCGGAACAGGTCGCGCGCCGAGGCCGGGTCGGCGAGGGCGGCGACGGCGAGGGCCCCCAGCGTCGAGAGCGGTGAGACGTCCACCAGGGAGGACCCCACGTTGATGCTCAGCGCGACGGCCAGGGGGTCGCCACCACCCACCTGGCTCACGAGGCCCGGTACCGTCGGCAGGAACGTCGGCAGCACGACGCCGGACGTGCTGCTGTAACTCGAGATGACCCCGGTCACGAACGCGATGGTGCCGTTCAGCGTACCGGGCGACGCGAGGGACGCGAGGAGCGACGTGAACAGCTCCATGCCACCCGTCGTCTCGACGACGCCGACGAGCACCGACATGCCGGTCACCATGACGATGGCGGACCACGGCATGCGCGCGATGCCGGCCTTCTCGTCGGCCGCGCCGGTGAGCACCAGCGCCACCGCCGCCGTGAACGCCGACAGGCCGAGCGAGGCGCCACCGAGGACCACGGCCACGATCCAGGCCGCGATGATGGCCACCGTCATGCGCCGCGCGCCCGTCCACGCCGGCGCCTCCGGCTGCTCCTCGTCGGCAATCGTCGAGGCATCACCCGACAGGCGATAGCCACCGAGCAGGATGTAGGCCGCGATGCCCACCAACAGGTGGGCGACGAAGTTCGCGGCCCAGACCTTGCCCTCGTGCCCACCCAGCCCGACGCCAGCCATGGAAGTGTTGGCGATGACGCCGACGCTGCTGATCGGCGACAGGTTGCCGGCATTGGCGCCATTGGCCACCATCAACGCGGTCAGGAACGGCGGGATGCCGGCGCGGCGTCCCACGGCCATGGCCATCGGCACGACGAGGGCCACCGATGCAATCGCGCCCGGGCCCACCGTCGAGAGCGCACAGGCGATGAGGAAGAAGATGATCGGCACCGCGCGCGCGCTGCCCCGCGCGAGCCCCAACGCCATGCGCGCGAGCGCCTCCACCGTGCCGTTGACCTCCGAGAGCGCGAACAGCAGCGTCACGCCCGCGAGCGTGATGAAGAGCGACGCCGGGAACTCCGCGATCGGCAGGCCGCCCTGCCCCGCGTAGATCCCCACCGCCCAGGCGAGCGGCAGGGCCAGCAGCCCCACGTTGATTCGTGACGTGCAGCTGAGGACGATGGCAACGACAAGGGCGGCGAGCGAGGCGTGGGCCGGCGTCATCTCAACGCGGCGCCTCGTCCACGACCACCGCCACGGCGTCGCCGCCCGGTGCGATGGCGACGCGCGAGAGGGCCCCCAGGCCGTGATCCGCCGCATCGAACACGGCCGTCCAGCCGTCCTCGCCACGCCGCCACGCATGGAGGCGCGAGCCCGCGCTCATCAGCACGCCGGAGCCGTCCGGCAGCCAGGCGTAGTCGTGGTTGGCACTGCCATCGACCGCGGGCGTGAGGCGGGCCACGGCGAGCGAGTCGACGTCGACGGTGGACAGCCACCAGCGGCCGTCGACCTCCTGGGCGAAGCTGGCCAGCCGGGTGCCGGGCACGCGGTGCAGGGAGCGGCCGATGCGATTGGCGGCCACGCGGCCGACGCCCGGCCCCGGCGCGGTTACGACGAGGCTGTTGGGATCGCCGAGCACGAAGAGGGCGAGGCGGTCGTCCCCGACCCAGGCGTGGTAGCCCACCGGCTTGATGTCCGGCAGGACCGGCCGGGGCGTGCCACCGTCGAGCGGGAAGCGCCAGAGCCGCTGCGTGCCATCGGCCTCGACCCGAATCACCGACAGTCCACCATCCGGGGTCGGCGTCGGCGAGTACTCGCTCTCCGGGGTGTGCCACAAGCGCCGCAACGCCCCGGATGGCCGCGTGAACTCCCAGGCATCGGTCTCGGCGCCGTCGACGCTGGCCGTGAAGTACAGATGGGCGCCATCGCTCGAGAACGACGGCTGGTTGTCGTACCCGGGGCGCCGGGCCACCGCAACCGGACGGGCCTCTCGCAGCGCCTCCGGCCCGCCGTGCATCGGCAGCAGGTAGATGTCCGTGCCGGGCGGCACGGGAACCTGGGCGAGCAGAGCCGTGCCGGCCAGCAGGGGCAGGCCGGCGCGAATGGCCGTACGAAGGGAGCGGGGGATCATATGCCGCGCATCATACCCCCGCCCGCGCATGGCCCGCGCGACAGGCCGGCCTCTCCCGGCCTGCCGCGCGCTGCAGGATGTCAATCAGGGACACGTCGCGAACGCGGATGTGTCCTGAACCGGCGCAAACCGCGACCCGAGCGGGTTCTGGTAGACGCGCCGGACGCCAGTGGAGGTGTCCGTGACCTGGATGTCCACCGCGACATCGGTCTGGCCTGCCGCAAACACCCAGTAGTGGCCATTCGACGGGCACTGGTTGACGACCTGGACGAGGACGTTCCAGTTCTGCTGGTCGAAGAAGTACATGTAGCCCCCGTCGTCATACCGCCCGCCGGGCTGGACATGACCGGCACCCGACTGTCCGTCGGCGGTTCTCCAGTCCACCTTCACCTCGAACCGGCCTCCTGCGAGCGCACAAATCGTCTCGTCGTCCGCGGTACAGGTCGTGTCCCGGGGCCGCGTCGCCGTCTGGGGCAGGTCGACGGACGTCGAGACCGAGACGGCGCCACCCCGCTCGTCCGTGCCGGTCGCGGTGCACGTGAAGCCGCCGAGGGCGGCCGGTGGCGGGAAGTCCACGAAGAGCGGCACGTCCACCACGGTCGAGAACGGGCTTCCGGGCATGACCGCTCCGGGGGGGTGGATGTCGATCGAGGCGGCAGGCGGCAGGTCGAAGCCGTGTGGTTCGCAGGCGACCACAACGGTCGCCGAGCCGCCGGTAGCCTCGATATCGATCGAGAGCGCGGTGTGCAGTCCTTGCCGCGGCGGCCCGATGGTGACGTCCGTGGCGGTGGACGGCTGTGCGACGCCGAGCCGGAGCGCCACGGTGATGGGAGTCGGGCCGGGTGTCGGCGAGGGGCCGGTCGGGGTGGTCGTGCCGCTGCCGCCGCCGCAGGCGGCCGCGAACGCTCCAAGGGTCAGCGCCAACGCCAGGGTCCGCTTGGGCATGCCTCCTCCTCTGCGTGTCGTGGGGGATACGACGGCGCAGGATGGCACCCCTGGCTGGTTGATCGCAACAATCTTGTCGAAGACGGCCCCTCGGGGCCACCGGCGGTCACCGCTCCGGCAGGGGCACGAACTCGTGCTCGTCGCCGACGACCCGGTCGAAGCGTCCGGCGGCCCAGTCGGCCTTCGCCTGCTCGATCCGCTCCTTCGAGCTCGAGACGAAATTCCACCAGATATGACGCGGACCGTCCATCGGTTCGCCGCCAAGCACGACCAGCCGTGTCGCCGTGTCCGCGGTGATGGTCACCTCGACGTCCGGCTTGAGGACGTAGAGCGGCCCGGCGGCGAGGCGATGGCCCGCGAGATTGGCGGTGCCCTCGACCACGAAGATCGCACGTTCGTCGTGGCGGGCCGACACCGGCAGCCGGGCACCGGCCGCGAGCGTCACGTCCGCCAGCAGCGTCTCCCAGGGCACATGGACCGGTGACCGCTGCCCCATGAAGGAGCCGGCCACCAGGCGCACGCGGGCTCCCCGGTCTTCGAACTCGGGCAGCGTGCCGGCGGCGTGGTGCGCGAAGGCGGGCGGCCCCTCCTCGTCGGCCGCCGGCAGCGCCACCCACATCTGCAGGCCGAACATCGCCTGCCCGTTCGCCCGCGCCTCGTCCGGTGTGCGCTCCGAGTGCGCGATGCCGCGGCCGGCCGTCATCCAGTTCACGTCGCCGGGCACGATCACCTGGTCGCTGCCGACGCTGTCGCGGTGGCGCATCGCGCCCTCGAACAGGTAGGTGACCGTCGACAACCCGATGTGCGGGTGCGGCCGCACGTCCACGCCGGCGCCGGGCACGAAGACGGCCGGGCCCATCTGGTCGAGGAAGATGAACGGGCCCACCATCTTCCGGCGCGCCGACGGCAGCACGCGGCGCACCTCGAAGCCGCCGATGTCACGCACGCGGGGCACGATGACGATGTCGAGGGCCGGATCGGGCGCCTCATCCATGACGACGGGCTCGGGTGCGCGGTGATCGCTCATCGGGTTCGGGACGGTACCGATAGACTACTTCGAAGGAGGAAGCACGGCATGCAACTCGGGATGATCGGCCTGGGCCGGATGGGCGCCAACCTCAGCCGGCGGCTGATGCGGCACGGGCATCAGGTCGTGGCCTATGACACGGCGCCCGCCGCCATTGCGGCGCTGGCCGCCGAGGGCGCCACCGGCGCCGACAGCCTCGACGCCTTCTGCCAGTCGCTCGCGTCGCCGCGGGCCATCTGGATCATGGTACCCGCCGCCGTCGTCGACGACACCCTGTCGGCCCTCGAGCCGCGCCTGGCGCCGGGTGACATCGTGATCGACGGTGGCAACTCCCATTACCCCGATGACATCCGTCGAGGCGAGGCCCTTCGCGCCCGGGGTGTCCACTACGTCGACGTGGGCACCAGCGGCGGCGTGTTCGGCCTCGAGCGGGGATACTGCCTGATGATCGGCGGCGAGACCGACATCGTCGCCCACCTCGATCCGATCTTCCGCGCCCTCGCGCCGGGCGTGGACGCCGCGCCGCGATCCGAGGGCCGTGCGGGCGACCCGACATCCGCGGAGCACGGTTACCTGCACTGCGGCCCCCACGGCGCCGGTCACTTCGTGAAGATGGTCCACAACGCCATCGAATACGGGATGATGGCGGCCTACGCCGAGGGCTTCAACCTGCTGCACCACGCCGGGGCCGGGCGTGCCGATCGCACCGACGACGCGGAAACGGCGCCGCTCGAGCACCCGGAGCACTACCAGTACGCGCTGGACCTGCGCGAAGTCGCGGAGGTGTGGCGTCGGGGCAGCGTCATTCCGTCGTGGCTGCTCGATCTGATCGCCGCTTCGCTCGTGCGGGATCCGGCGCTGTCGGAATTCTCCGGTCACGTCTCGGATTCGGGCGAGGGGCGCTGGACGGCGCACGCCGCCATCGACACGGGGGTGCCGGCCCCGGTGCTGACCGCCGCGCTCTACGAGCGCTTCAGCTCACGCGGCCAGGCCGACTACGCCAACCGCCTGTTGTCGGCGATGCGGTTCCAGTTCGGCGGGCACCAGGAGCGCAAGGCCTAGCGGCGCCGCCCGTCACTCGAGCGCGCGCCACCGGCGGCCGTCGTCCGCGAGCAGGGCGTCGGCCTCGGAGGGACCGGCCGTCCCCGGCGCGTACGCGGCGAGCCCGGCGCCCGACCCCTCCCACGCCTTCAGGATCGGATCGACAATCGACCATCCCGCCTCGATGACGTCGGCGCGCTTGAAGAGGCTGGCGTCGCCGATGAGCGCGTCGTACAGCAGCGTCTCGTACCCGGTCTTCTTCGGCGTGCCGAAGTAGTCGTCGTAGCAGAAGCGCATCTTCACGGGACGTGTGGCCATCACCTCGCCCGGCACCTTGGCGCCGAAGCGCAGCGAGATGCTCTCCTCGGGGGAGATCGAGAGGAGCAGGCGGTTCGGCACGGGCGGCTCGGCCGACGCACGCTCGAAGAGCCGGAGGGGCGCCTGGCGGAACTGGATCACGACCTCGGTCTTGCGCACGGCCAGTCGTTTGCCGGTCCGCAGGTAGAACGGCACGCCGGCCCACCGCCAGTTGTCGACCGCGAGCTGCAGCGCCACGTACGTCTCGGTCGTGGAGCCCCCGGCGACGCGCGGCTCGGCGCGGTACCCCTCGTACTGCGCCCGCACGACATGCCGCAGGCAGTCCTCGCGGCTCGGCGGCGGCACGGCCTCCAGCACCTTCACCTGCTCGGCGTGGAACGACGGCGCCGCGAACGAGGCCGGCGGCTCCATGGCGATCAGGGTCAGCAACTGGAACAGGTGGTTCGGGATCATGTCCCGCAGGGCGCCGGCCTGATCGTAGTACCCGCCGCGGCCTTCCACCCCGACGGTCTCGGCCACGGTGATCTGCACGTGGTCGATGTAGCGACGGTTCCAGATCGGCTCGAAGATGCCGTTGCCGAACCGGAACACGAGGATGTTCTGGACGGTCTCCTTGCCGAGGTAGTGGTCGATCCGGTAGATCTGCGACTCGTCCGCCGCGGCCGTCAGCCGCCGGTTCAGCGCGCGCGCCGAGTCGAGGTCCTCGCCGAAGGGCTTCTCCACGATCACCCGCCGCCAGTGCCCGTCCGCTTCCTCGAGCAGGCCCCGGGCGGCCAGGCGCTCGACCACCGGCGCGAAGAAGTCGGGCCCCGTGGCCAGGTAGTAAAGGACGTTGCCGCCCGTGCCGCGCTCCCGCGCCAGCTGATCCAGCTGCGTCGCCAGCTCTCCGTAGGCCTCGTCGTCGTCGAAGCTGGCCTTGATGTAGGAGACGCGCGAGGTCAGCCACTCGACGACCGCGGCGTCAGGCGCATCCGATCGGGCCTCGGCAATGCCCTCCGCGAGTCGCCGCCGGAGCTCATCCACGCTCACGTCCGTCCGGGCGAACCCGACGATCGCAAAGGCGTCGGGCAGCAGGCCGTCGACAGCCAGGTTGTACAGCGCCGGCGCGAGCAGGCGCCTGGTCAGATCGCCGGCGGCGCCGAAGATGACGAGCACGGCCGGGCCGGCGGGCTCGGCAGACGAAGCGGGACGCTGGTCGCTCACCGATCCAGTCTACCGCCATGACAGGCGCCTTCCCGAGCCGCTATGATCGGCTCGGTGCTCGACGCCCTCATTGTCCTGGTCTTCGTCGGCTACTCGATTGGCGCGGGTTTCCGCTCGCGCCGGGTCGCCTCGGAGAGCCTCGAGGAGTACTTCCTCGCGGGCCGGACGCTGAAAGGCTGGCAGGCCGGCATGAGCATGGCGGCGACGCAGTTTGCCGCCGACACGCCGCTGCTCGTGGCTGGCCTCGTCGCCTCGGGCGGCATCTTCCTGCTCTGGCGCCTCTGGATCTACGGCCTGGCTTTCCTGGCGATGGCCTTCATCTTCGCGCGCATGTGGCGGCGCGCCGGCGTGCTCACCGACGCCGAGCTCACCGAGATTCGCTACAGCGGGCCCGTGGTCCTGCCGCTGCGGGTGCTGAAGGCCTTCTACTACGGCACCTTCTTCAACTGCGTCGTGCTCGCGATGGTCCTGGTCGCCGCGGTGCGCATCGCCGAGGTGTTCCTGCCCTGGCACGAGTGGCTGCCCGCGGGGCCCTACGGCGCCTTGACGGGGCTGGTCGGCGCCACCGGGCTGGAGCTCGGCGCCAGCCCGCAGGGCCTTGCCCCCGCGGTGGCCACCACGAACCAGTTGCTCAGCATCGGGCTCGTGCTGGGCTTCACCGCGCTCTACTCGACCACCGGCGGCTTGCGCGCGGTGGTGGCCACCGATGTCGCGCAGTTCGGGATCGCGATGGCCGGCACGGCGATCTACGCGGTCGTGTTGACGTGGCAGGCCGGCGGCCTCGGTGCCGTGGCCGCGCACACGGCCGAGCTCTACGGGCGCGTGCGGGCGGCCGAGCTCCTCTCGTTCACGCCGCCCGTGAACGGCGCGACCCTCCCCTTCCTCTCGATCGTCGCCCTGCAGTGGCTGTTCCAGATCAACGCCGACGGCACCGGGTACCTGGCGCAGCGCGCGATGGCCTGCCGCAGCGACCGCGACGCCCGCATCGCCTGTCTGGTGTTCGCCTGGGCGCAGATCCTCGTCCGCAGCCTGGTCTGGGTCGTCATCGCGGCGGCGTTGCTCGTCGTGTATCCCCTGCCGGATCCGACACACGTCGACGTGGCCCACCGCGAGATGCTCTTCGTCGTCGGGCTGGACGAACACCTCGGACCGGGCGTGCGGGGCCTGCTGCTCGTCGCCATGCTCGCGGCGCTTGCGTCGACAATCGACACGCACCTGAACTGGGGCGCGTCGTACTGGAGCAACGACGTGTACGGCCGGCTCGTCTGCCGCGCGTGGCTGAGGCGCGCGCCCGGTTCACGTGAGCTCGTCGTGGTCGCGCGCCTCTCGACGCTGCTCCTGGTCGTCCTGGCCCTGGCGGTGATGACCCAGCTCGGATCCATCCAGGAAGCCTGGCAGGTCTCCCTGCTCTTCGGTGCGGGGCTCGGCTCCGTCCTGGTGCTGCGTTGGCTGTGGGAGCGCATCACGGCGTGGTCGGAGGTCTGCGCCGTGCTGGTGAGCCTCATCGGCGCCCCGGTGCTCCTGGCCGCGGGTGCGGACGAGTGGATGCAGATCGCGGGGATGGCCCTGCTCTCCACCGCGGCGGCCGTCGGCGCCGCGCTGCTGGGACCACCGACCGATCCCGCCGTGCTGGATGCGTTCTATCGCCGCGTGCGTCCCATCGGGTGGTGGCGGCAGACCGCGGCTCGCGTCGGTGCCGACACGGACATCACCCGCCGGGCCACACGGATGGCGTTCAGCCTGACGGCGACGTGCTCGGTATCGCTGTTTCTCATGCTCGTGGGCGCGGGCGGCTGGATGCTCGATCCTCCCGGCGTCTCACCCACCGGGGCGCTGATGCTGTTCGCGGCGGGGCTGCTGATCGTGCCGCTGTGGTGGCGCGGGGCCACAGGGGCCACAGATGGCACAGGGGCCACAGATTGACAGATGGCACAGATGCAGAGATGAACAGGGATGCACAGATTGGACAGTAGCTGGCTGGCTGGCCTGCGACACTTCCCCATGTTGCCGGATGCAACCCGTGTATTCCGTGTGCCCAGCGTCAGTGCGTCCGGCCTTCAGTGTCTTCAGTGTGTTCAGTGTCTTCAGTGTCTTCAGTGTCTTCAGTGTGTTCAGCGTGTCCAGTGTCCCGTCGCCAGCCCCCCGGTGTCTCGTCCCTTCGTTCACTTCCTGACGATCCGCCCCAGCAGCTCGAGCACGGTGTCGGCCGGGATCGCCATCCCCTGTTCGTCCAGCACCGCGAAGTTGTAGTTGGCGCCGTTGGACAGGCGGATATGGAAGGCGTAGTGCTTCAGCCCGTTCAGCCGGTTCTTGCGCGCCTCCTCGATCGTCGCGGCTTCGGCGCTCCAGTCATGCAGGCCGGAGGGCGTCGCGAATCCCACCTGCGTGCCCTTCACCAGCAGCAGCCCGACGCAGTAGTCGCTGAACTCCCCTGACACGTGGTCGTGGGCCACGTAGGCCCACCAGTCGGCATCGATGTCCTCGGCGTGCGGCAACGGCCCGAACCCGGTGGTCGCCGGCGTGGCGGGTGCCGGCGTTGGCGACGGCGCCGACCCGGGCGTCGGCGTCGCGGCACCGGTCGTGGTGCCCGCCCCGATGCGGGCGTTCACCTCGGCGAACGTCATGGCATGCCCGGTGGCCGCCAGCAGCGGCTTGGCGTAGTTGATCGGCACCGCGAAGTTCAGGTTCTGCGTCCCTTCGCCCCGCAGCTGCGCCGTCGTGATGCCGATCACGCGCCCGAACCGATCGAACAACGGCCCGCCGGAGCTTCCGGGGGAGATGGGCACGCTGATCTGGATGACGCGGTACCCTTCCCATTGGCGGAAGCCCGACACGAGGCCGGCGGTCACGGTGTGCTCCAGCCCCTTCGGGTTTCCCACCGCCACCGCCTCCTGTCCGACCTCCAGACTGTCGGAATCCGCCAGCCTGAGCACCGGGAGCGCATTGAACGGACGGATCCGCAGGACGGCGATGTCCCGGCGCGGATCGAAGTCGACGACGTCCACCCGGTCGTAGACCTCGCCGTCGGCCATCTTGACCGTCGCCGCCGCGCTGCCCGCGATGACATGAAGATTGGTCACAATCAGGCCCGCGGCGTCCACGATGAACCCCGACCCGAGACCGTCCTGCT
Source organism: Vicinamibacterales bacterium (assembly GCA_050246635.1). Taxonomy (GTDB): domain Bacteria; phylum Acidobacteriota; class Vicinamibacteria; order Vicinamibacterales; family UBA2999; genus JBFWVR01. The sequence goes on along the minus strand of JBFWVR010000001.1, from coordinate 592,574 downwards.
GGCCGGCCGCATCGTAGGTCTCGATGTAGACGACGGCAGGACTGACCTGCTTGACGAGCTCGGCGACGCTGAGCGGTTTGGGCGCGGCGGCCTGGACGGGCACGGCCGCAAGCGCAAGGAGGATCAGGGGGTGCATGGCGGGCCTCCTGCGAGAGCATCAGGGAAGAAGCACATTCACTGCCACGCGTGTGAGCCGCCATTGCCCACGTTCGAGCCGGTATCCGCCAGGCGCTGCCGGGATCCTGGCGGGCAGGCTCACGCACAGCCGCGCCGCGTGCGCCCCCGCGTATCCCCGTCGTCCTCGCCCCGCATCGAGAGCCCCCCGTGTCCTCCGTGTCCTCCGTGTCTCCTGTGTCCTCCGTGTCCTCCGTGTCTCCTGTGTTCTCCGTGTCCCCGTGTTCCCCGATCGATAATGGACGGATGCCCGTTGCCCCGCGATTCGCGCCCGACGCCGTCATCTTCGACCTCGACGGCACCCTCGTCGACAACATGGCCCTGCACGCCGAGGCGTTCGCCGTCTTCGCCACGCGTCATGGCCTGCCGCCCCTCACGCACGAGGATCGGGCCCGCCTCGACGGGCGGCGCAACAGCGAGATCTTCCCGATCCTGTTCGGCCGGGAGCTGCCGCGGGAGGAATGGCAGGCGTACGAGGCCGAAAAGGAATCCTTGTACCGGGAGGTCTCCCGCGGACGCCTGGCACCGATGCCCGGCCTGCGCGACCTGCTCGACCGCCTGGCGGCGGCTGGCATTCGCATGGCCGTGGCCACGTCGGCGCCGGAACCGAACGTCCTGCACACGCTGGCGGAGATCGGCCTGCCCGGCGCGTTCCCGATTGTCGTGCGTGGCGATCAGGTCGGACGCGGTAAGCCCGCCCCGGATGTCTTCATCGCCGCGGCGGACGCGCTGGCGTGCCCGGCGGCGGCGTGCCTCGTGTTCGAGGACGCGCCCATGGGCATCACGGCCGCGCGGGCCGCGGGCATGCCGGTGGTGGCGGTCACCACCAGCTTCACGGCGTCCCACCTCATGGGGCTGCCCGAGCCGCCCGACCTCGCGATTGCCACGCTCGCGGACATCCTGCCGCATCTCGACCTGCCGGTCGCGCGTGACGCGTCGCCCCGCGCCTGAATTTGCGATTTCTTAACACCGCCGGTCGCCCGGCCGGTGCCGCACGCCGTCATACTGACAAGTGCCTGCAGCGATGCCAGCGCCGGCCAGGCCCCGGCTCCCATCGGGACCGGGAAGGGACGGTCTCATGCGTACGCGATGGTTTGCCCTCGCCGTCACACTCCTCTGTCTCGGCGCCCCGCCCGTGCCCGCCACCGCCCGGCAGGCCGACGCGTTCGTCGGCGTCTGGACGCTCAACCACGACCTCACGCCACCGCCACCTGCCGCCGATCGTGAACGACCGGCACGTGCGGGCAGCCGACAGGGACGCATGGCCGGGCGCGGCGGCGGCATGCGCGGCGGCCCGGGCGGTGGCGGATTCGAGCGGCCGAACGAGGACGACCGCCTGCGCCTCGAGGCCGTGATGCGCCGGCTCCGTGACGTGCCGGAGCGCCTCACCATCACACACGACGGCGCCGAGTTCGCCTTTGCCTCCGATGCGGGCCGCACCTGGTCCGCGCGTGTCGACGGGGAGAAGGTGACCCGCCTGACAGGCGACGGCGAGATCGTCTCGAAGGCACGCTTCGAGCACGAGGCCCTGGTCATCGAGGAGGCCGTGAAGGACTCGCCGACGCTCGTCTTCACCTATACGCCGTTCGACGACCACGGGCTGCGGAGGCTGAAGGTGACCGTCGCCATCGAGGGGCGTCGGGGCCGTGAGGCCGGCGGGGAGAGCGGGGATCGTCCGGGACTCACGCGGATCTACGATCGGTCGTCGTAGCCGGGTCCGTTGCACGGTTTCTGTGACGAGGGCCTGTTCCCGGCCGGCACTGGCACCGAAGAAGGGGACGTGAGCGCCACTCTCCCCCCCGGGCGGCCCGCACCGTCGTCCACCGCGGCCACCTGCCGGTACTGCGCCTCGACGGCGACGGAAGTCACGTCGCGGCGCGGCACCATCGTCCTCCGTCACTGTCCGGCGTGCGAGCTGTTCTGGGTCACGCGGGACGACCCGAAGGCGCGGCCGCCGCGCCCGCGGCCCTGATCGCCGTCACACGCCCGTCACGCGCGGCCCCTCCTGCAGGTGCGCCCGCGCGAGCTGGATGTCGGCGGCTTCGCCCATCAGGTACAGGTCGTCGTCGGCCTCGAAGACCAGGGTGCCCGACGGCGTCGTGTGGGTCTGGCCGCCTCGTCGTACCGCCAGCAGCGTCGCGCCAGTCTCCGCACGCAGGCCGACCTCGGCCAGCGACCGGCCCACGGCCCAGGCCTCCGCGCCCAGGCGATGGGTGGCCACGGGCGCATCACTGACGTCGGCGGGAAGATCGCCCAGCGGCATCGCCGGGGCGCGCAAGGGACGTCCGCCGCGGTGTTCGGTGGTCCGCCTGTAGGTGTCGAGCAGGACCTCGACGAAGTTGCCGGGCACCTGGAGACGTGCGAGCAGCTGCGCCAGGACCTCGAGCGACGCCTCGAGTTCCTCGGCCACCGCCATGGTCGCGCCTGCCGCCTGCAGGCGCTCGGCCTCGGCCCGGTACCGGGCCCGCGCGATGATCGGGACGCGCGGCGCCACGTTGCGCGTGACGCGCACCGCGCGCATCGTCGCGTCCGGATCGCTCAGCACGCTGACCACGGCCGCGGCGCGCGTGACACCGGCCGCCTCGAGCGGCTCGGCCGCCGTGGCGTCGGCGTAGAAAATCGGCAGCCCGGCCTCGACGCCGCGCCGCACCGTGCCGCCGTTGAGCTCGAGCACCAGGAACCGGACGCCCAGCTCGCCGAGCGCCCGCGACAGCAACTGCCCGCCGACGCCGTACCCGAGGATCACGACGTGGTCGTGGAGCACCGGGATGGCCGCGTCCCCGCCGGCATCCGGACGCCCCAGCCGCGTGGCCACCCACGCGCCAATCGCCGGCGCCACGGACACGAGGCCCGGCGTTGCCATCATCGTCACGACGCTCGCGGCCAGCAGGGCCTGCCACTCGCCTTGTGCCAGGACTCCGGCCGACAGCGCCGACCGGCCGAGCACGAACGAGAACTCCCCGACCTGCGCCAGCGCAACGGCCGACGTCAGGGCGACGCGCAGCGGCGCGCCCGCCACCCGCAGGGCCACGCTGGCGCTCAACGCCTTTACGACGACCATCGCCGTGGCCAGGGCCGCCACGAGCGGCACCATCCCGATGACCACGCCGGGGCTCACCAGCATGCCGACCGAGATGAAGAACAGGCTGGCAAGCAGGTCGCGGAGCGGACGGACTTCCGCGTGGATCTGGTGGCTGAACTCGCTCTCGGCGAGCACCAGGCCGGCCAGGAAGGCGCCGACCGCCATCGACAGGCCGAGGGCCTGGGTCAGCCAGGCGGTGCCGACGCTCGCGAGCAGCACGGCGAGCGAGAACGCCTCCCGGCTCGTCGCGCTCACGAGCTGCAGGAGGCGCGGCAGGACGAGCCGGCTCACCAGCGCCAGCCCGCCGAGCACGGCCACGAGTCGCGCCAGGCCCGCCAGCGCACTGCCGTCGGTGCCCGCCTGGCCGAACAGCATGGGCGTCATCACGAGGACCGCGATCACGACGAGATCCTGGAGCAGCAGCACGCCGACGGCGAGCCGCCCGTGCGGCGCCGCGGCCTGGTTCAGCCGCGTGAGCTCCTTGATCACGATGGCGGTGCTCGACAAGGCGACGAACAGCCCGAGCACGAAGAGCCGCGTACCCGTCGCCCCGGCCAGGGCCGCCGCGAGCGCCGCCGTGACCAGGGCGGTCACCAGGACCTGTCCTGCTCCGCCGAACACGATGCGCCGCCAGACGCGCCGCAGCTCGGTCACGGAGAAGTCGAGGCCTGCCATGAACAGCAGGAGCGCGATGCCCACCTCGGCGAGCAGCTCGACCTCGGCCTCGGACTCCACGAGGCCGAAGCCCATCGGCCCGGCCGCCATCCCGGCGCCAATCAGCGCGACGATCGAGGGCACGCCGATGCGCCCCGCGATGACCAGGAGCACGACGGCCACCGCGTAGACGAGCACGACATCCTGCAGGAGTCCGTGACCAGGCACTGCCCTACTGTACCCGAGCCATGCGGGCCGGCCGGCGTCTTCCTCGTGCGGGCCCGCCGGGGGCGGTGCCGGCGCTAGGCGCGCACCGGGACGATCTGGTAGCTCTCCTGCAGTTCCTTCATCCAGGCCGCGGCCTGCATGCAGACGCGTGAGAAGGTGGTGAAGTCCACCGAGAGGCGACGGGCCAGGCCGGGGTCGATCCGCAGGTTCAGCCCCTCGGCGCCGAGGCCGACGCCAATCGACTTGGCAACGAGGTTGGCCAGGATGACGGTGTCGACGAGGGCGTCGGGGTCCGCCACCGGCACGTCGTGGTGCCGCGCGATCGCGGAGGCCAGTTCCTCCGGCAGGCCCCAGTGGCGCGCCAGCGCCCCGCCGACCTCGGCATGGTCGCAGCCGAAGAGGGCCCGCTCGCCCTCGACCCAGGTCACCCCGTTGGCCTCACAGTGGGCCGTGACCTGCGATGGCCGCGCATCGAGCGTCCGCACCATCACGAGCTTGCCGATGTCGTGCATCAGGGCCGCAGTCTGCGCGAGCGGCGGCAGCGATGCGCCCTGGCGCTCCCGCGCCAGCGCCCGAGCCGCCAGCGCGGCCGCCGCGCCGTGCGCCCACAGCTCGTCCTCGGCCAGATCGTAGAGGGGCGCGGTGACCCGGAGCGTCTTCAGGTAGTCGCCGAGCACGAGGTCCAGGACCGTCTCGGTCCCGAGGCGGATGACGGCCGCCCGCACGTCGTGCGGCGGCACACGGCCCGAGTAGGCGGCCGAGCGCGCGATGCGCAGGACCCGTGCCGCCATCACGGGATCGAACTCGATGACGGACGCCACCTCGGCCAGCGACGGATCGTCGTCGCCCTCGAGGATTGCAATGAGCCGGTTCGCTGTCGCCGGCAACGGCGCCAACCGGTCCACGCCGGCCAGCACCTTCGGGGGAATGGACACCTCGCCCTCCACCGATCGAATCGGCAATCCCCCCGGACACTTGAGCCCTGGCGGACGCCCTGCGTCCCGCCTTCCGTGCACGGGCGCCCCTCCCGCCTCCTCGGCCGTCTGTGCCATCTGTGGCATCTGCGGCTGTGGCGGCTGTGGCGGCTGTGACATCTGTGCCATCTGTGCCATCTGTGGCTGTGGCATCTGCAGCTGCGGCATCTGTGCGGTGCCATCCGTGCAAGCTGTGGCCTATGATGGCGGCCGTGCCATATCTCATCTGCGCCCTCACCGGCGTCGTGGCGGGCGTGCTCAACGTGCTGGCCGGCGGCGGATCGTTCCTGACACTGCCGGTGCTGCTGTTCCTCGGGCTGCCCGCGGCGGTCGCCAACGGCACCAACCGCGTGGGGGTGATGACCCAGAGCCTCGGCGCGGTCTGGGGCTTTCACCGCTACGGCAAGATGGACTGGCGCTGGGCCTTCGCGGTCAGCGTGCCGGCGGTCCTCGGCGCGGCGCTCGGTGTCTGGGCGTCGCTCACCATTCCCGACTTTGCCTTCCGCCGCATCCTGTCGGTGGTGATGCTGGTGATCACGCTCTGGACCCTCTTCCGCAAGGCGTCGACGCCGCCGCCCCCGGACGCCACGCCTCGTTCGCCGTGGCACTGGTCCACGGTGCTCGCCTTCTTCGGCGTCGGGGTCTATGGCGGGTTCCTCCAGGCGGGCGTGGGATTCCTCGTGCTGGCTGCCACCAGTGCGGCCGGCCTCGACCTCGTACGCGGCAACGCCGTGAAGATGCTGTCGGTGCTGCTCCTGACAATGCTGTCGCTGGCCGTGTTCGCGGGCACCGGTCACGTCGACTGGGCGCTTGGCCTGGCCCTGGGCATTGGCAACCTGGCAGGCGCCATGGTCGGCGTGCGCCTGGCCGTGCTCAAGGGCCACCGCTGGCTCGAGCGCATCGTCACGATCACGATCGTGGTCTTCGCCGTCCTGCTCTGGGTGACCGACTAGGTCGTCTCGCCTCGCCAGACGGGGGCCTCGCCGCCCTCGGTGCGACGCCCCCGTTCATGAGATGGGTTCCACCCTACAGGTGGGCCAGGAATGGCGGGAAGACACAGCTGCACCAGTCGCACGGGACGCACGGCTGCGCCTTCCAGTCATTCCGGTCTGGGCCCATCGCCGCCGTCGCCTCAGGCCGACGAGACGACGGCTGAGGTCAGCGCTCCACGGGCGTGAAAGGCCGCACGGGGACCGAGAGGCGCTCGGGGATGTCGGTCGCGCCGGCCAGCCAGCGCAGGATGGCGTCCTGCACGGCGGGATCGGGCAACGAGCTCTCGTGGCCCGCGCCTTCCACGGTCAGGTGCCGGTCGGCCGAGAACCGTGCCGCGACCTCGTCCGCCTGCCAGGGCGGCGTGTTCCCGTCGAGCGTGCCACGGACGAAAAGCGTCGGAACCTCGGTCGTAATCGGTGCCCTGAAGGCGGGGGGCAGCGGCGCCAGCCCGAGCGTTTCGCAGACGTCGGGATACGGGAAGTTCGTCATGCGTCCGAGGAGCGACACCGGCTCCTCCGCGCGGATCTCCGCGAGCCGTGTCGCCGAGGCGCCGGACGCACAGTCCATGGCAATGCCCATCAGCGCGACGCCGCTCGAGAGTTGCCCCGCGCGCCGGCGCACGATTGGCACGAGGCCGGAGACGTCGCCTGCCGCAGCGCGGGCAATCGCCGCCGGAATCCACGGCCAGTCGGACGTGTCACCCAGATCGCGGCGCAGCAGCCACTGCAGCCCTTCCGGTCCGACGAGCGCGGTGCGCGTCGTGTCTCCCACCGGCACCGGGACGCGGAGAGGCGCATCCGCGGCACGTGCCAGCAGGGCCTGCCACGCGCCGGCCAGATCGGGCACCACCGGCCGGGCCGCGCGCGCCAGGCGCGCGAACTGCGCGTCGAGCGACCGCGGGTACTTCAGCGTGTGCCACGGCCCCTCGGTGCCAACCAGAATGGCGCGCTCGACGGAATCCGGGTGGCGGCGCAGCACTTCGAGCGCGAGGTGGGTGCCGTAACTGAACCCAAGCAGCGCCACGCGGGGCACGCCAAGCGCCCTGCGCAGGTCCTCGACATCCTCTGCGCTGGCCTCCGTCGTGTAGGCGCCCAGATCCACGCCGTCAGCGGCGAACCGCGTGGCGCAGGCCACGAGCCGGGGTTCGAGCGCCGCACGCATGGCCTCCGCGCTGGCGAAGACATCATCGGGGATCGGCGCCTCGGCGCGACACGCCAGCCGCGGACGCGAGAGCCCGGTGCCGCGCTGGCTCAGCAGGATCACGTCGCGATGCGCGCGTGCGCGGTCGAAGAGATGGAAGTAGGCGGGGACGCGTGCCAGTCCGTATCCATCACCGCCCGGGCCCCCGTCGAGATACACCAGCGGCGGTTCCGGCGACGGATCCTGTGACCGCAGCCGCACGAACGCGAGCTCGATCTGCCGTCCGGCTCCGCGTCGCTCGGGCACCTGGATGCGGCCCAGTTCCGCCGGCACGTCGCCGACGCCGGTCACGGCCAGCGTGAAGGGCTCCCACCTGACGGCAGGCGCGGAATCCTGGGCCCTCGCCGCCTGGGCGAGCGTGACGAACACCAGCACGGCGCATATTTTTACGATTGTCAATTTACAAGGCATGGCAGTCCCCTTCATGGTGGATGACGGGTTGGCGATTGGTGCTGGGTGGTTGTCGGGTCGCCCTATCGCACGTGTCGGGTCGTGACGACCGACACGAGACGTTGCACCACGATGCTTTGGTCAGCGGCGTGCGACGCGGCACGGCCGGGCAGTGGCGTCCAGCGCGCGGCGTGTGGCGCCCCTGTCAGGAGAAAGGCCCACGCCGCCGCGAGGAGCAGCACCCGGCGCCGACGGGACGGCGCCGGCCGCTCCAGGAGCCGGCGCACGCGCCGCGCCAGCGGGTGCCCGACGCCGGCGGCCAGCGTGGGCGTGGTGGATCCCCGCGCGATGCGCACCAGCGCCTCGCAGTACTCGCCGGCGCTGGCAATCCCCGCGTCGACGACCGCGCCGTCGGCACGTTGCTCGCGGAGACCACGTACGCGACGCGCCAGCAGCCAGGCCACGGGGTGCCACCACCAGCAGGCGGTGAGCAGTGCCAGGCCCCACTCCACGCGGAGGTCGTGATGGCGGTGGTGCGCGAGCTCGTGAGCGATGGCGGTCCGCGCATCCGCGGTCGTGAGGCCTTCCGGCAGCAGGATTACGGGACGCAGGACGCCGAATGCCATCGGGCTCGCTGTCGCGCGCGACACGCGAAGCGCCGGCAGTCCCCGCCGGGACGGCCATGCCAGTTCCTCGGCGAGAGCCTCACAGGTCGCCTGCCACGCCCGGGGCGCCGGCGAGGCCTCGTCGCCGAGCCGTCGAAGGCGCCGCGACCGGATGACGAGGGCCGCCACCCCGAGCAGTGCCCCGCCGACGTGCAGCGCCGCAACCGCTGCCATCAGCGGTCCGCTGCCCGCCAGCGGCGTTGGCGCCTGGCGCGCCGCGGCATCGACGAAGGCCACAGGGGACTGGACCACGCCGGGCATCACGAACTTGATCAGGCCCGCCGCAGCCGCCACGAGTCCCGCCGAGGGTGACCACCTGCCGAGCCAGCCCGAGAGGCCCCACGCCAACAGGCCGACGATCGCCGCCTGCCAGGCCCCGGGCCAGACGACACTGCCCCACACGCTGCCGGCGTCGCGGAGGCACTCGGTCACCGGCGCTCCTTCCGCCCGCCCGTCCGGCTTCGCCAGTCGGCGAGGAGCGCCTCGATTTCGGCCAAATCGCTCGCGTCGGGCGGATGTGTCTCGAACAGCGAGGCCACGAGCGCGGCAGGGCTGCCCTTGAAGAGGCGTCCAGCCAGGCCCGCGACCAGCGGCGCAAAGGCACCGTCGCGGTCGCGTGTAGGCCGGTAGACGAAGGCCTTCCCCGTCTCGGCCTTGCGCCGGCGCACCAGCTTGCGGGCCTCGAGCCGGTTCAGGAGCGTCACGACGGTGGGGTGCGCGAGCGACCGCGCCGCCGGCAGGTGCTCACGCACCTCCCGCGCAGTGGCCTCCCCCAACTCATAGAGGATGGCCAGGAGTTCCTGTTCGGCGGCGGGCAAGGAGCGCTGGTGTTTCGACATTTGTCGATTTTTGGGTTAGACGGTGGTGCGCCCCTGGAAGTTCGCACGAGGGCACGACGCCTCGCGTGGGGGCACGACCGGCCGCCGTTCCGCATGGCGGAACGTTTCGTTACACCGCTTTGGTATGCTCGACGAAGGCTCCTTGCCACCCGTCCCGATGCCAGAGCGACGCCACCAGACCCAGCCCCCCACGCGCCCGGACCGGGCGGGCGACCAGGCCCCCCCGGCCGGCCGGCGGCTGCGCGGCAAGCGGGTCCGCCAGGCCACACCACCGCCGTCACCGGTCGACTGGTCCACCATCGACCCGTCCGACCTCTCGCACCGCGCGCTCTACGTCAATCGCGAGCTGAGCTGGCTCGCCTTCAACCAGCGCGTGCTGGCCCAGGCGCAGGACGCGGAGCACCCGCTCCTGGAGCGGGTGAAGTTCCTCGCGATCAGCGGCACGAACCTGGACGAGTTCTTCATGGTCCGGGTGGCGACCATCCTGAAGAAGTTCCGCGCGGGCATCGAGGACGTCTCGATCGACGGCCTGAACACGGAGCAGGAGCTCGCGGCCATCCGCCGCCGCGCCCTGGCCCAGATGGCCGAGCAGAGCACGTGCTGGACCGGCGAGCTCCGCCCCCTGCTGGCCGCCGAGGGCATCCACTTCCTGGATCCGGCCGACTACACGCCGGCGCTCGAGACCTGGCTGACCCAGTACTTCGACACGCACGTCTTCCCGGTGCTCACGCCGCTCGCGTTCGATCCCGGGCACCCGTTCCCGTACATCTCGAACCTGAGCATGAACCTCGCGGTGCGCGTGAAGCACGCGGGCCGCACCAAGTTCGCGCGCGTGAAGGTGCCGGGCATGCTGCCGCGCTTCATCGCGGTCCCCTCCCACCTCTCGGCGCACCCGGGGGTCACGTACGTCTACCTCGAGGACGTGATCCGCCGGAACGTGCAGGAGCTCTTCCCCGGCACGCACGTCGAGGGCGCGCACCTCTTCCGCATCATCCGCGACACCGACATGGTGATCCAGGAGGACGAGGCGGACGACCTGCTCGAGACGGTCGATCGGGGACTCAAGCAGCTGCGCTACGGGGCGCTCTCGCTGCTGCAGGTCGAGGACGACATGCCGCGCCGCGTGCTCAACATCCTCGTCGAGAACTTCGAGGTCGACGAGGACGTGGTGGTGCGGTCGAGCGAGCGTATGGGCTTCGGCGACTTCGACGAGATCACGAAGCTCCACCGGCCCGGCCTCAAGGATCCGGTCTTCCAGCCGCGCACGTTGTGGACGCCGGATGGCGCCGAGACGGTGTTCGAGGAGATCGCCGACCAGGACTTCCTCGTCCACCATCCCTTCGACTCGTTCACGCCGGTCGAGGCGTTCGTGCGCGCCGCGGTGACGGATCCGCAGGTCGTCGCGATCAAGATGACGCTGTACCGGATCGGCGCCAACTCGCCGCTCATCGACCTGCTGGTCGAGGCGGCCGAGGAGGGGAAGCAGATTGCCGTGCTCGTCGAGCTCAAGGCGCGGTTCGACGAACGCAACAACATCGCCTGGGCGCACCGCCTCGAGTCGGCCGGCATCCACGTCGTCTACGGACTGGTGAACCTGAAGGTCCACTGCAAGCTCTGCCTCGTCGTGCGCAAGGAAGGGGACGCCGTCCGCCGGTACGCCCACGTCGGCACCGGCAACTACAACCGGGTGACCTCGCAGGTCTACACCGACCTCGGGCTCTTCACGGCCGACCCGGCCATCCTGGACGACGTCACCGAGGTGTTCAACTCGCTGACGGGCTACTCGAACAAGCGCTCGTACAACGCCCTGCTGGTGGCCCCCACCGGCCTCCGCCAGGGCTTCCGCGCGCTCGTCGAGCGCGAGATTGCCCACGCCGAGGCGGGCCGCCCCGCGCGCATCGTCATCAAGAACAACGCGGTCGCCGACAAGGAGATGATCAAGACGCTCTACCGGGCGTCACAGGCCGGCGTCGCCATCGACATGGTGGTGCGCGGCGTCTGCTGCCTGAGGCCCGGCGTCCCGGGCGTCAGCGAGAACATCCATGTGCGCTCGATCGTCGGGCGGTTCCTCGAGCACTCGCGCATCTACTACTTCCGCAACGGCGGCGACGACGAGATCTACATCGGAAGCGCGGACCTCATGGAACGCAACCTGGACCGCCGCGTGGAGACGCTCTGCCCCATCACCGACCCCGACCTGAAGCGCCACCTGCGCGACACGGTGCTCGAGACCCTGCTCGCCGACACGGACCGCGCGTGGGCCCTCAACCGGGACGGCACCTACACGCGCGTCGTCCCGGCCGAGGGTGAGTCCCGCATCAACTCGCAGCAGGCGTTGCTCGACTGGTACACGTCGCACGGACACGGCGAAATAGATTGACGATTGACGATTGCAGATTGCAGTTGACGATTGCAGATTGACGCCCCACGGTCACGAGACGCACGAAGGCCGCCTCCGCCGCCGGGGTCTTAGGTGACCCTCTTCCGTCGAGTCTCTTCGCGTCCTTCGTGATCGTCGTGGCTGGTCGTCCGATCCCCAATCGCCAATCTGCAATCGCCAATCTGCAATCGCCAATCGACAATCTGCAATAAAAAAAGGGCAGCTGTGCGCTGCCCGAGGCGTCGGAGGAACTGACGAAGACGACCCCAGTCTCTCGCCGGGGGCCGACGGCAAGGTGACCGGCAGGTATCGGCGGCGTTAAATCGGCGGCGCTGCCGGGGTGCGATACGCTAGCGCGATGCGTGCCGTCGAAAACGCCGTCCTCGAAGCCCTCGACTTCGACCTCCTCCTGAGCGACCTTGACGCCCTCCTCCGGATCCCGAGCCTTGGCGGCCAGGAGGACGCGGCGCAGGCCTGGATGGCCGAACGTCTCGTGGCCCTGGGCCTCGACGTCGACGCCTGGGAGATCGACTTCGACGCGCTCCGCGGCCATCCCTCCTTCAGCATGGAAGTGCCCCGCGCCCGGGGGCGTGGGGTCGTGGGCCAGATGGGCGCGGGTGACGGGCCGACCCTCATCCTGAACGGCCATGTCGACGTGGTGCCAGTGGGCGACCTGACGCAGTGGAGCGTCGATCCGTGGCGGGCGACCGTCCGCGACGACCGTGTCCTGGGACGCGGCGCCTGTGACATGAAGGGCGGGCTCGCCTGCGCGCTGGCCGCGATGGCGGCGCTCCGCCGCGCGGGCGTCGAGCTGCGCGGGCGGCTCGCGCTCCACTCGGTCGTGGCCGAGGAAGATGGGGGCGCCGGGACGCTGGCCACGATCGCGCGAGGGCATCGCGGCGACGGCGCCATCAGCATGGAGCCCACCGAGCTGGCCGTGGCGCCGGCGCATGCCGGCGCGCTCGGGTTTCGCCTGCTGGTTCCCGGCCGTGCCACCCACGGGGCCGTGCGTGAGGAAGGGATCAGCGCCGTCGAGAAGTTCGCCGGTCTCCACCGCGCCCTGCTCGACCTCGAGCGCGCGCGCAACGCGCGCCTCATGCAACCCCTCTTCAGCCGGTACACGCTGCCCTACGCGCTCTCGATCGGCAAGGTCACGGCCGGCGACTGGCCCTCTTCCGTGCCGGATCTCCTCGTCGCCGAAGGCCGGTACGGCCTGGCTCCAGGAGAAGAGGCCGCCGAGGCGCAGGGCGAGCTCGAACGCGCGGTCGCCGCGGCAGCGGCCGCCGACGAATGGCTGGCTGCCCATCCCCCCCGGCTCGAATGGTGGGGTGGGCAGTTCCTCCCGGCCGCAACCCCCACCGATGCCGCGGTCGTCCAGGAGACGACGGCGGCCTTCACCGACGTCGTGGGGCGGGCGCCCGCCGTGGAAGGCATGACTTACGGCGCCGACATGCGCCTGCTCGTCCGGGACGGCGGCATCCCGACCCTGCTCTTCGGTCCCGGAAACGTGCGACAGGCGCATCGCGCCGACGAGTCGGTCCCCGTCGAGGACCTGCGCATCGTCGCCCGTGTACTCGCCGTGACGGCGCTCCGCTTCTGCGGCGTGGCGTAAGCCGGCCACGACGCTCACGAAGGACACGAAGCCACCACGGGTGCCGTGCCGCCGGGCCACGGCGCGCTCCCCGTGGTGTGTCTCCCCCGTCAGACTGCGGCTGTCACCCGCTGGACCTCTCCTGCATCTCAGGGAGGGGGAGGCCGTGATGCCCGTCTACGCAGTCCTTCTGCTGTTGTCCGTTGCCGCACAGCCCGCCAGTCCCGATGCCGCCCGCATCGAGCGGTGGGAGGCCGAGCTGATGGCGCCGTGCTGCTGGAGCCAGACGGTGGACATCCACCACTCACCGGCCGCGGACGACGTCAAGGCCGAGCTCCGGCAGCTCGTGGCGGACGGCCGGACGGACGAGGAGATCCGGGCAGCGTTCGTGGCGGAATACGGCAAGCGGATTCTGGTCGTCCCGCCCGCCGAGGGCTTCTCGCAGGCCTTGTACGTCCTGCCCTGGCTCCTCCTCGGACTGTCGGCCGCCGGCCTGACATTGATCGTGCGTCGATTCGTCACCCACGCCCACGAGCCGCTCCCCGCCGGTCCCACCGTGCCCGGGGAGACCACCGCCGAACGCGACCGCATCGACGAACTGCTCGAACGGATGGAGTGACCGCGGGCCGGTCCCGGGTGGCCGCGGCGCGGCAGGCCTGCGGTAGGCCGCCCTTCGCTTCGCTCAGGGCGTCAGGCCGGCGGACCTACGGTCCGCCGTTGGGAGGGACCTGGGCATCTGTGCATCCCGTCCCATCTTCCGTGTCGGCTTTCTATGTCTGTGCCATCTGTGGCGACCATCCATGGCCACGCCTGCCCCACATCTATGCCCAGCGAAACAGCCACAGCGCCAGCCCGAACGATCCCAGCCCCCACGCGGCGACCAGGCCCGCTTCTCCCCCGACACCGGCCAGCGACTGGCCATCGATCATCACGCCGCGCAGCGCGTCCACCAGCGCCGTCAGCGGGAGGGCCTGGATGAAGGGCTGCATCACGTCCGGAAAGTTCGACGCCGCGAAGAACACCCCCGAGAGGACCCACATCGGGAGCATCACGAGATTCATCAGGCCAGACACGCCCTCGATCGTGCGCGCGCGACTCGCCACGAGCAGGCCAATCCCGCCGAACGCCAGCGCGCCCAGCACCGAGAGCACCGCGACGGCGACATAGCCGCCCGCCGAGCCCACGCCGAATGCGACCCGCGCGAACCCGAGGATGACCGCGGCTTCGAGCCCGAGGAAGATGAGCCGGCTCAGGACGTGTGAGAGCAGGTAGTCCGCCTTCGACATCGGGGTCGCGACGAGCCGCTTGAGCAGCTTCTTCACGCGCGCCTGCACGATGCTGAAACCGACCCCCCAGAGGCCGGTGCTCATGATGTTCATGCCGAGCAGGCCCGGCACCAGCCAGTCGATGTAGCGTGACCCCACCGTGGCGATCGGGGCTTCCACCGGCACGAAGGCGTCGACGCGACCGCCCGCGCGCTGCAGCGCCCGATCGACCGCGAGGCGCGCGACCTGGCTCTCCGGTCTCGCCTCGTCGAACCGGTAGGTCGGTGGCTCGCCCGGCACCACGACGACGGGCGCACGCCCGTCCCGGATCGCACGCTCGACCTCGCCGCGTGGAATCCGCCGCACGGTGAAGGTGCCTGCCGACTCCAGCGCCTGCACGATCCTCGCGGCCCCCGGCCCGTCGGCCACCCCGGCAATGACGGGCTCGTCGCCCTTCGCGCGGAACGCGATGCCGAGCGCGCAGGTCATGATGACCGGGAACGCGAAGACCCAGAACACGGCCTCGGGCTCCCGCAGGAACTCGCGAAAGCGGGCCAGCGTCAGCTCGACGAGCGGGATGCCGGCGCCGCCACGGCTACTGGTCACGGAGGTGCCTCCCGGTCAACGACACGAACACGTCCTCGAGGGTAGCGCTGTGCGTCGTCAGCCGGCTGAGCGTCGCGCCACACGCCGAGAGGGCGGCCAGCAGCGCGGGGACCGATTCGTGCACCGCGGACGTGCCGAGCGCGAACGCCCCGGCTTCGCGCCGCACCGTGCCGACGCCGGGCAGCGCCGCCAGCACCGCGTCGGCGGGCGCGCGCCCCGCGTCGGTGAGGGCGAACTCGATCACGTGCTCCGCCCCCAGGGACGACACGAGTTCCGCGGGCGTGCCGAGGGCGATGAGGCGACCGTGGTCCATGATGCCGACGCGATCACAGAGGGCGTGCGCCTCGTCCATGTAGTGGGTGGTGATGAGGATGGTGCCACCGCCGCCGCGGAAGGAATCGAGCACGTCCCACAACTGGCGCCGCGACTGCGGGTCGAGCCCGGTCGTCGGCTCGTCGAGGAACAGCAGGTCGGGGCGCCCGGCCAGCGCGCAGGCGACCGACAGGCGCTGCTTCTGCCCCCCGGAGAGCTTGCCCACCCACGCCGATCGCTTCGAGGTGAGCTCGACGGTCGCGAGCAGGTCGTCGACGGTCGCGCCCGACGGGTAGAAGGAGCGGAACAGGCGCAGCGTCTCCTCGACGGTCAGCTTCTCGGCCAGCTGCGTCTCCTGGAGCTGGATCCCGAGCCGAGGCCGCAGGGCGGCGCCGTCACGCGACCACGTGAGCCCCAGCACCTCGACGACGCCGGCATCGGGGGCGAGCAGCCCTTCGAGAATCTCGATGGTGGTGGTCTTCCCGGCGCCGTTCGGGCCGAGCAGCCCGAAGCACTCGCCGCGCCGGACCTCGAGATCCAGCCCCGCGACGGCCTGGACGTCGGCGTACGACTTGACGAGGCCCTGGCAGCGAAGCGCGGGCGGCGGGGACGGCACCCGCTGATTGTACCCGTGGTACACTCGAACGTCTGTGTCCTCGAGTATCGTCCTGATAGGCCCGGCGGACGCCCTCCCGGCCCTCCAAGCACGCCTCGCGCCCGGCGCCGGCCTGCGCACCTTCACCAGCGACGAGGCCCTCGAGGCGCTGGACCACGTCATCCAGCACCAGCCGCGCATCGTCGCGCTGGAGCCGACGTTTGCCGCCAGCTCGCGCGGCACGGCGCTCATCAACCGCATCAAGGCGGATCCGAGCCTGATCGATTGCGAGGTCCGGGTGCTCGCGCAGGATCCGGCCGCGGCGGCGCCCGCGTCCGCAGCCGTCGCTCCCGCCGCCGCGGCGCCCGCGTCGGCGCTCGACCAGCGGGGCACGCGCCGCGCGCCTCGGGTGCCGATCGCGGCGGGCGTGGACGTGCAAATCGACGGCAACCCGGCGGCGCTCGTCGACCTGTCGGCCATCGGCGCGCAGGTGCTCTCGACCACCGTGCTGCGGCCGAACCAGCGTGTGCGGGTGGTCGTCGCCGACACGGCCGGGCAGGTCCGGTGTGCGGGCGTGGTGGCCTGGGCCTCGTTCGAGATGCCGAAGGGACAGCCGCCGCGCTATCGGGCGGGCCTGGAGTTCACGGCCGCGGACGGCGCCGCCCTCGACGCGTTTGCCGTCCGCCATCGGCGCGCCTGAGGCGCGGCCCTAGTCGAGCTGCGGGAAGACCCGCGGGCCGCCGATCCACGACTCGGCCACGCTGCCGGTGCGGATGATGGTCTCCTCACGGTCGGAGCCGGTCGAGACGATCGCGATGGGCACGCCGCTCACCTGCTCGAGGAACTCGATATAGGCCCGCGCCTCGGCGGGCAGGTCCTCGTACTCCCGCGCGCCCCGGGTCGGCTCGCTCCAGCCCGGCAAGGTCTCGTAGATCGGCTCGGCGGCGCCCAGCCGGCTGAGGTCTGCCGGGAACGCCTCGACGACACCATCGGCGGTGCGGTACCCGGTGCACACCTTGATCTCGTCCAGGCCATCGAGCACGTCGAGCTTGGTGAGGGCCAGGCCGTCGAGGCCGTTGATCCGGGCGGCGTAGCGGACGACGACCGCGTCGTACCAGCCACAGCGCCGGGGGCGCCCCGTGGACGCGCCGTACTCCTGGCCGCTCTCACGCAGCCGGTCGGCCAGGTCGCCGAAGAGCTCGGTGAGCATCGGTCCCTCACCGACGCGGGTCGTGTAGGCCTTGGCCACGCCGAGCACCCCGCCGATCGCGCGCGGGGGCACGCCGAGGCCGGTGCAGACGCCCCCCACGCTGGCGTTCGAGGAGGTCACGAACGGGTACGTGCCGTGGTCGATGTCGAGCATCGTCGCCTGGGCGCCCTCGAAGAGCACGCGGCGGCCCTCGGCCATCGCGCCGGCCAGGTACAGCGAGACGTCACCCGCCCAGCGGCGCATGCGGTCGCCCGCGGCCAGCAGGTCGGCGTAGACCTTCTCCCAGTCGAGCGTGGAGTCCTTGATGATCTGGTTGCGCGCGTGGACGTTCTCGCGCACCTCGTCGGCCAACGCCTGGCGATCCACGAGGTCACAGACGCGGATGCCCCGTCGCCCGATCTTGTCCTCGTAGGCCGGGCCGATGCCGCGCGAGGTCGTCCCGATCTTCCGTTCGCCCCGGCGCGCCTCGCTGAGCACGTCCAGCTCGCGGTGGTACGGCAGGATCAGGTGGGCCTTCTCGCTGATGATCAGGCGATCGCCGACGTCCACCCCCAGCGAAGCCAGCTCCTCGATCTCGGCGAACAGCGCCTGCGGATCGACGACGACGCCGTTGCCGATGATGCAGGTGACGCCGTCGTGCAGGATGCCGGACGGGATCAGGTGCAGCACGAACTTCTTGCCACGCACATACACGGTGTGGCCGGCGTTGTGGCCCCCCTGGTAGCGGGCGACGACGGAGAAGTGCGGCGTCAGCAGGTCGACGATCTTGCCCTTGCCCTCGTCTCCCCACTGGGCCCCGAGAATCGCGATGTTCATCGCCTCTGAGCATACCTGATCGGCCGGGCGCCGGGGCGTGTCGCACCCGCACGACGAGGATGTATCCTTACCGGTCATGATTCGTCTCGACGGGGATCATCTGTCGCTCGACGCCCTCCTCGCCATCGCGGACGAGGGCGCCGAGGTGGGACTGGCCGACACCGCCCGCGCCCGCGTGCAGGCATCGCGGGCGGTGGTGGACCGCGCGGCGGCCGGCGACACGGCCGTCTACGGGGTGAACACAGGGTTCGGCAACTTCGCCGAGACCCGCATCGAGCGCCCCGACCTGGCGGCCCTCCAGGTGAACCTGGTGCGCAGCCACGCCGCGGGGGTCGATCAGCCCCTCCCCGTCCGCGCCGTGCGCGCGGCCATGGCGCTGCGCGCGAACGTCCTGGCCAAGGGCTACTCGGGCATCCGGGTGGAGACACTGGAGGCGTTGCTCGCGCTGCTGAACCGGCGGGTGCACCCGCGCGTCCCGAGCCGCGGATCGGTGGGCGCCAGTGGCGACCTCGCGCCCCTCGCGCACATCGCCCTCACCCTCATCGGCGAGGGCGAGACGTGGGACGGAACGGCGACCCGGCCCGCCGCGGAGGCGCTGGTCGCCGCCGGTCTCACGCCGGTGACGCTCGAGGCCAAGGAAGGGCTGGCCTTGATCAATGGCACGCAGGTGTCCACCGCCGTCCTGGCGCTGGCGCTCGCAGGCGCCGAGCGCCTCGCGCGCGCGGCCGACGTGACCGCCGCCCTCACCATCGACGCGTTGCGGGGTTCGATGCGCCCGTTCGATCCGCGGATCCATGCCGCCCGTCCGTTCGCCGGCCAGCAGACCTCGGCGGCGAACCTGTTGCGCCTGCTGGCGGAGAGCCCCATCAACGCGTCGCATGCCAATTGTGGTCGCGTGCAGGACGCCTACTGCATGCGGTGTGCGCCCCAGGTCCACGGCGCGGCGCGGGACGCCTTCCGGTTCGTCCGTCAAACGATCGACGTGGAGATGAACGCCGCGACCGACAACCCGATGGTGTTCGCGGACAGCGGCGAGATGGTGTCGGGGGGCAACTTCCACGGCGCGCCGATCGGGATTGCGGCCGACCTTCTCGTCATCGCACTGTCCCAGTTCTGTACGATCAGCGAGCGCCGGTCGGAGCGGCTCGTGAACCCGGCCCTGAGTGGACTCCCGGCGTTCCTGACCCGGCACGGCGGCCTGCAGTCGGGCCTGATGCTCGCGCAGGTGACGGCGGCGGCGCTGACGTCCGAGATCAAGACACTCGCCCATCCGGCCAGTGTGGACACGATCCCGACATCGGCGAACAAGGAAGATCACGTGAGCATGAGCATGGCCGCGGCGCTCAAGGCGGAACGCGCTTTGCACATCGCGAGACTCGTGCTGGCGGTCGAAGTGCTCTGTGGATGCCAGGCGCTCGACTTGCTGGCGCCGCTGACGACCTCCGCGCCCCTGCGCGGCGTGCATGCGCGCGTCCGCACACAGGTGCCCACGCTGGGGGACGACCGGCCGCCGGCACCTGATCTGGATCGAATCGCGACACTCATTGCCGAGGGCAGTCTCGAGTACGCATCGACGATCGTTGTCAACTGATTTCAGATTGCATTTTCGATTTGACATCGTGGAGCGCGGTGCTTAGTTTCTGATCTTTCGCGAACGGCCCGCCGCTCGTCGCCGACCCGCCCATGACTACCGCCGCCCGCATCATCCGCGCTCCTCGCGGCACGTCGCTGACGTGCAAGGGATGGTTGCAGGAAGCGGCGCTCCGCATGCTGATGAACAACCTCGATCCCGAGGTCGCCGAGCGGCCCGAGGATCTCGTCGTGTACGGCGGGACGGGCCGCGCCGCGCGCAGCTGGGCCGCGTTCGACGCGATCGTCGAGGCGCTGCGCGGGCTCGAGGGCGACGAGACGCTCATCGTGCAGTCGGGCAAGCCGGTCGGTGTCTTCCGGACGCACGCCGGGGCGCCGCGTGTGCTGATCGCCAACAGCAACCTCGTGCCACGCTGGGCCGACTGGGCCACGTTCCGCGATCTCGAGGATCGCGGCCTGACGATGTACGGCCAGATGACGGCCGGCAGCTGGATCTACATCGGCACGCAGGGCATCCTGCAGGGCACGTACGAGACGCTGGCGGAAGTGGCCCGGCGCCGCTTCGGCGGCACCCTCGCCGGCACCCTCACCGTCACCGCCGGCCTCGGCGGCATGGGTGGCGCCCAGCCGCTGGCGGTCACGATGAACGAAGGTGTCGCGCTCGTCGTCGAAGTCGATCGGGCGCGCATCGAGCGGCGGCTCCAGACGCGTTACCTGGACGAGGCCACCGACGACCTCGACGCCGCGCTCGCGAAGGTGGCCGAGTGGACCCGTGGGCGCGTGGCCCGATCGATTGCGCTCCACGGCAACGCCGCCGAGGTGCTGCCGGCGCTGGTCGCCCGGGGTGTCACGCCGGACGTGGTGACCGACCAGACCTCCGCGCACGATGCCCTGCACGGGTACGTGCCCGACGGCCTGACGCTGGCCGAGGCGGCCGCGCTGCGCGGCGCGGACCCGGCCGAGTACGAGCGGCGGGCCCTCGCGTCCATGGGACGCCATGTCGCGGCGATGCTCACGCTCCGGGATCGCGGCGCCGTCACGTTCGACTACGGGAACAACATCCGCGCCCAGGCCGTGAAGGCCGGCGTCGCCCGCGCATTCGACATCCCCGGGTTCGTGCCGGAGTACATCCGTCCCCTCTTCTGCGAGGGCAAGGGGCCGTTCCGCTGGGCGGCGCTCTCCGGGGATCCCGAGGACATCCGCGAGACGGACCGCGCCGC
The DNA here is from genome assembly GCA_050246635.1 of Vicinamibacterales bacterium. Lineage (GTDB taxonomy): Bacteria > Acidobacteriota > Vicinamibacteria > Vicinamibacterales > UBA2999 > JBFWVR01. Next base: position 571,790 of record JBFWVR010000001.1, on the reverse strand, counting down.
GCTCGAGATGTTCGCCGACGACGAGGCGCTCTGCCGCTGGATCCGGCTGGCGGGCGAGCGCGTGGCCTTCCAGGGCCTGCCCGCCCGCATCTTCTGGCTCGGCTACGGCGACCGCGCGCGCTTCGGCCTCAAGATCAACGAGCTCGTCCGCACCGGTCGCGTGAAGGCGCCGATCGTGATCGGGCGGGATCACCTGGACACGGGATCGGTCGCGTCGCCGAACCGCGAGACCGAGGGCATGCGCGACGGCAGCGACGCGATCGCCGACTGGCCGATCCTGAACGCGCTGCTGAACGCCTCGGCCGGCGCGACGTGGGTCTCGGTACATCACGGCGGGGGCGTGGGCATCGGCTATTCGATCCACGCAGGCATGGTGATCGTGGCGGATGGCACGCGGGAGGCCGGCGAGCGGCTCACGCGCGTGCTGACGTGCGATCCAGGCATCGGCGTCGCGCGGCACGCCGACGCGGGCTATCCCGAAGCCCTCGAAGCCGCGCGGGAGCGTGGCGTGCGAATTCCCATGGCGGAGACGGGGCGATGATGGCGCCACACACGGGCCTCGAGCGGCGGGTGCTGGCCGCGCTCGACGCCACGCCAGCCCGCATTCCCGTGGTCATCGGCGGCTGCGGCAGCGGCCGCACCACGCTGCTCCACGCCCTGGCCGACCACCTGGGCCGCGATCGCTGCCAGTACATCGACGTCGAACGGGCCGCCAGCACGCCCGAGCGCTTCCTGCGGGCCGTCGAGGAGTCGGGCCCGTTCCGGGCCGTGGACGCCGCCGCGACGCCCGCGGCTTCCGCGCGGGACGCCTTCGACCGGCTGCTCGCCTACCTGGCGGCGGCCCGCCACCCCGGCGGCCTGCCCGCGACCTTCCTCCTGGACGAGGTGCTCGAGCTCCGGACGTTCGAGAGTTTCCCCGGGCTGCGCCACGTCCTGCGTGAGCTCGTCGAGACGCTGGCGGCGGCCGGCAACCGCTTCGTGCTGACCTCGCGGTACCAGACGCGCATGCACCGGCTGCTCCGTGACAGCTCCGCGCGTTTCGAGGTCATCCACCTGCCCCCGCTCGAGGCCGCCGACGTCGCCGGCATGTTGCCCCCGATGGGCGACGCCGCCGACCGCGACTTCCTGAGCCGCACGATCCAGGCGCTCGCCGACGGGCGCGCGGCCTACGTCCGCGCGCTCGGCGACGCCGTCGCGACCATGAACGGCCAGGGCGGCGACCCGATCTCCGCGCTCACCGCCCTGCTCACGACCGACGGCGCGCTCACGACCTGGTGTGGCTACCGCTACGAGCTCCGGCTGCACCGCGCGCGCGGCTACGGCGCGCTCAAGGCCATCCTGGAAATCCTGGCGGACGAGGAACCGCTGACGCTCACCGAGATTGCCAACCGCCTGCACCGCACGCCGGGGTCCACGAAGGACTATCTCTCGTGGCTCGAGGACGTCGACCTGGTGGTCGCGCGCCAGAAGCGCTACACCTTCAGCGATCCGCTGATGCGCCTCTGGGTCCGCCTGCACTGCCGCCCGGTGCCGCCCGGCGTGGACGAGGTCGCCCGCGAGGTGCAGACCTACGCCGTCGCCCGCCTGCCGCACGTCGTGGACGAGCCGCTGGCGCTGGCCGGCGCCACCATCGGCGAACGCAAGGCGGGGTGGGGGATCATAGAGATCGATTGACGGGAATGCAGAATCGAGAATGACGAAATCAAGAAAGGAATGCGGAATCGGGGAATTGCGGAATTCCTCATTCGCAATTCCTTTCCTGATTCGCAATTCTTGATTCGCTCTTCCCCTATGCGCTGCCGCCGGGAGGCGGCAGCGAATCAATCGCCCGTTTGGCGGCTTCCTGCTCGGCGTCCTTCTTCGTGCGCCCGGTGCCCTCGGCCAGGACCGCGGCGCCGACGGTGACCTGGACGTGGAAGAGCTTGCGGTGGTCCGGGCCCACTTCCGCCGCCACCCGGTAGGACGGCAGGCCCCGGCCGAGCGCCTGGAGCCGCTCCTGCAACCGTGACTTGTGGTCGCGGCCGAAGTACCCAGGATGGGCCGCCTCCTCGATCGCGCCACCCAGCTCCCGCAGGATGAACTGCCGCGCCGCCTCGAGGCCACCGTCGAGGTACAGGCCGGCAATCACCGCCTCGCACGTATCGGCCAGCAGCGCCGGCTTCTGCCGGCCGCCCGTCTTGTCCTCGCCCCGGCCCAGGATCATGTGCGCCCCGAGGTCCAGGCGCTCCGCGAGCTCGGCGAGGGACGCCGTCGAGACGAGCGCCGCCTTGATCTTCGACTTCTGCCCTTCGCTGAAGTCCGGGAAGCGCCGGAACAGCGCCTCCGCGATGACGAGCCCGAGCACCGCGTCGCCGAGGAACTCGAGCGACTCGTTGTCGATGACGCCGCCGCTCGGGTCCTCGTGAGCCTTCGAGCGGTGCGTGAGCGAGTGCTCCAGCAGCCCACGATCGCGGAACCGGTACCCGAGGCGTTGCTCGATGGCGTCGAACTGCTGCGGCAGCGGGACGACCAGGCCCGTGCCGACCCGCTCGCGGTGGCTCTCGATCACGCGGGCGGCTTCCTCGGCCTCGTCCGCACGCACCGACACCTGGGTTTCCCCCATCGGGTTGACCGAGAACGGGAACACCCCGACGGGTGCGGACGTGCGGACGGACTCGATGCCACGACTGTCGAGCAGGGCCTGCACGATGCTGGCCTCGATGTCGGAACGGGTGCGGAACACCACGCTCAGCTCGCCCATCACCGGCCCGTCCCTTCCGCCGTCATACGGCCTCCGGCAGGCGCGGCTGCCCCGCCTCCTCGACCCTCACCAGCACCATCGTCATGTCGTCGTGCTGGTCGGCCTGGCCGGCGAATGCGCGCAGCTCGGCGCTGATGTAGGAGCGGAGCTGCTCGTACGGCAGGTGCGCGTACTCCTCGATCACGCGTGCCAGCCGCTGTTCCCCGAAGCAGTCGAAGGCCTCGTTCATGGTCTCGCTGATGCCGTCGGTGAAGAAGGCGATGAGGTCGCCCGCGTGCAGCGGCACGGTGGTTTCCTGCAGCATCGCCTCGAACATCTGGCCGTCGTCGATCTGGAGGCCGAGCACGAGGCCGTCCGGCGCCATGAGCTGCGCCTTGCGCAGGCCGGGCGGCTGGTCGGCGGGGACGAAGATGGTCGGGCAGTGCCCGGCGCGCGCGAACGTCATCTCGCGGCGCTCGAGGTCGATGACCGCGTACGACATCGTGATGAAGCTGCGCGCGTCGATGTTGGCGGCGATGATGCGGTTGATGGCGACGAGGAACTCGCGCGGCTCGTGGTGCACGCGCGCCAGCGACTGCACGATGACCTTGAGCTGCGCCATGTAGAGCCCGGCGGCGAGACCCTTGCCCGCGACGTCCGCGATCAGGATGCCGAGCATGGTGTCGGTGATCGGCAGGAAGTCGTAGTAGTCCCCCGCCACCTCGCGCGCCGGCTCGAGGAACGCGTTGACGGCCAGGCCGGGCACCTGGAGCTGGCCGGCCGGCAGCAGCTTCTGCTGGATCTCGCGGGCGGCGAGCATCTCCTGCTCGAGGCGGCCCTTGTCCTCCACCTCGCGCAGCAGCGTCGTGACCTCCTCGGTCATCAGGTTGAACGACTCGGCCAGCTCGCCGAGCTGGTCGCGGGCGCGCACCGGGATCTGGTGGGTGAAGTCGCGGTTGCGCAGGTGCTGCGTCCCCGTGAAGAGGTCGTGCACCGCGCCGGTGATCTGCCGCGCGAGCACGAAGCCGATGACGAGCGCCACGAACTGGATGATCAGGAACAACGCGCCGACGAGGGCGAGCACCGCCAGCAGCAGCTGGCCGAAGTTCATCGCGCCCAGGCGGCTCGACGAGATCGTGGAGATCCGGTCGTAGATCTCCCACATGTTCATGCGGATCGCCACGGTCGCGTTGGACGAGGCGCCACTGTCCCAGTCGAAGTAGTCGAGGAACGCCACCCACTGCGGCCCGGCAAACGTCGAGTCCGACTGGTCGGCCAGGTGCGGCACGTCCTCGACGGCGTGTCCCTCCGGCAGCGTGACCGCGCCACCCGCGAACGGCAGCGCCGTCACCTCGCCGAGGCGGATGCCCGTCTCGGCCCGCAGGCGCGCCTCGATGGCCACCGTGAGCGGCAGGTCGACGACGACCGCCCAGCCAGGCGTGGCCACCTCGGGCACGGCCACCGCGCGCATGACGAGGCGGGTGGGATCGGTGGTGGCCCCGGCCGTGCGCCCCACGTCGTACGCGATGAGCCCGGCAAAGCCCTCGCAGCCAATCCAGTCCGGCAGCCCGCTCGGGGCCGGCAGGTGCTCCCAGGGCCCGGCGGTCATCGGCAGCCGGTCCTCGAGCGCGCGGCCCGCGCGGCCGGGCTGCCCCGGCGCGGGCGGGCACGTCAGCCCCTCGACGGGGACGACGGCAATGGAGAGGAACGGATACCGCTCCTCGGCGCCGGCGCGACGACGATCGAGCGCCTCGCCGAGCCCCGCGCCCGACGGCGTGCGCTGCAACTCGAGCAGGGTGGACTGCGCGAGGAACGTCGCCTGGTCGGCCAGCGTGCGCACGCGCGACTGCACCAGGTACGAGCTCACGTTGAAGAACAGCAGCAGGCCGGCCAGCAGGAAGAACGTGATGATGAGCAGGCCGGGCACGAGCCCCACGAAGATGTAGGAGAGGATCAGCTTGCGGCGGACACGCCACAGCAGCCGGCGGCGCGCCCACATCGTCACGCGGGACAGCCCGTAGGCGGTCGCGAAGACGAGGGCCAGGCTTGCCAGCAGGTCCACGGCGTTCAGCGGACCAGGCAGGGATCCGAGCAGCCCCTCCAGCGGCCAGGTGAGGGCCTTGACGGCGAGGCCGCCGAGGCAGAGTCGTCCGGGCCACGTGCGGAGGAGCCACGCCCGGAAGGCGTGTCCTGCCGACGGCACGTCGCCGGGCGGCAGCGCGGGCGGGCGGGGCGCTTCAGGCATCGAGCGGGCAGGGCGCCGGGATCGGCGCATGATTGCGTCGCAAAATCATATCAGAGTATGGTTTATGGGCTCATGAAACTGACCGACACCGCCCGCTTTAATACCGTCTGCATCCACGCCGGCCAGGTCCCCGACCCGACCACCGGCGCCATCACCGTGCCGATCTACCAGACCTCCACCTACGTGCAGGAGGGCCTGGGCCAGCACAAGGGCTTCGAGTACGGCCGCACGCAGAACCCGACGCGCATGGCGCTCGAGGCCAACGTGGCCGCGATCGAGGGCGGCACGGCGGGCTTCGCCTTCGCCTCGGGCATGGCGGCCATCGACGCGATCCTCACCCGCCTCCAGGCCGGGGATCACGTGCTCGTCAGCGACAACACCTACGGCGGCACCTATCGCCTGTTCGAGAAGGTGCGCCGCAAGTTCGGGCTCGACTTCAGCTACGTCGACACGTCCGACCTGTCGCTGATCGAGCCGGCGATCACGCCGAAGACCCGGTACCTGTTCCTCGAGACGCCGACCAACCCGATGCTCAACGTCACCGACCTGCCGGCGGCGTGCGAGATCGCGCACAAGCACGGCGTGCGGGTGGTGGTCGACAACACCTTCGCCAGCCCCTACATCCAGCGCCCGCTCCAGCTCGGCGCCGACATCGTCGTGCACAGCACGACGAAGTTCCTCAATGGGCACAGCGACAGCGTCGGCGGGATCGTCATCCTGCGGCACGACGATGACGTCGAGTGGATGCGCTTCGTGCAGAACGCGGCGGGGGCCATCCTGGGGCCGATGGATTCCTGGCTGATCCTGCGCGGGACGAAGACCCTGCCGATCCGGATGGAGCGCACGAACCAGAACGCCATGGCCATCGCGGAGTTCCTGGCCGGCCACCCGAAGGTGAAGAAGGCGATCTACCCCGGGTTGTCGTCGCACCCGCACCACGCGCTCGCGACGAAGCAGATGAACGGCTACGGCGGCCTCATGTCGTTCGAGCTCGGGTCGATGGACGCGGCGCGCAGCCTGCTGGGCAAGGTGCGGCTGATGTCGCTGGCCGAGAGCCTCGGCGGCGTCGAGACGCTGATCTCGCACCCGGCCGTGATGACGCACGCGTCGGTGCCGCCGGAGCGGCGCGCCGCGCTCGGCATCAGCGACGGCCTCGTGCGCATCTCGGTGGGCATCGAGGACGTCGACGACCTCAAGGACGACCTGACCCAGGCCCTCGCCTGAGACCGGTTCCGTTCCTCCACTGACGCCGATGCGCTGGCTCCGCCGCCTGTACGACTGGACGCTGCACTGGGCCGAAACCCCGCAGAGTCTGCTCGCGCTGTTCCTGATCGCCGTGGTGGAATCGTCGATTTTCCCGATTCCGCCCGACGTGCTCCTCATCGCGATCGTCGCGGCGCGCCCGGCCTGGTGGCTGGCCGCCGCGGCCACCTGCTCGGTCGGCTCGCTGGTCGGGGCGATGGGCGGCTACCTCATCGGGATGAGCCTGATGGCGGCCGTGGGCCAGCCCATCATCGACTTCTACGGCGCGCAGGGCCAGTGGGACCGCGTCGTGGCACTCTACAACGGCGAATGGGGCCTGTGGTTCCTGGCCGGCGCCGCGTTCACCCCCATCCCCTTCAAGGTGGCAACCATCGCCGCGGGCGCGACCGGGATGGCTTTCGTGCCGTTCCTGGTCATCTCGGCCCTCGGCCGCGCGGGCCGGTTCTTCCTCGTCGCGGGCCTGCTCCGCCTCTTCGGCCCCCCCGTCCGCCGCGTCCTGGAAAAGAACTTCGACCTCGCCGCGATTGCGTTCTTCGTGCTGCTGGTCGGAGGGTTCGTGGTGATTCGTTTTCTCTAGCGGTCGAGCGAATCACGAGAATTTTGTGATTTCGTGATCTCGTGATCTCGTGATTTAGATCGGGCGATTTGGTGCACTGGTGCTGCGCCCGCCGATGCCGGCGCCACGAGGCTCCATCGCATCACCCAATCCACGAATCCAAATCACAAGATCACAAGATCACGAGATCACGAGATCTTCAGATTCCCGTGACCTGCTCCTGGACCCACCGCAGGTACTCCCCACCCCCTCCGGCGATCGGCAGCACGAGCAGCTCCGGCACGTCGTAGGGATGCAGCTCGCGCAGGCGGGCCTCGACGGCGGCGCCCCGGGCGGCGGTGGTCTTGATGACGAGCTGCCGCTCGCGATCCTCGGTGACGCGGCCGTCCCAGCGGTAGACGGACGTCATCGGCTCGAGCACGCTGACACAGGCGGCCAGGCGCTCGTCGACGAGCGTGCGGGCGGCGGCCGTGGCGTCGCCGTCGGCGGGCCAGGTGGTCAGCATGATCACGAAAGTGGACGGTTCGGACACGGCATTGCCCCTTGTACGCGCGCGAAAGTTCTTGTACTCTCGATGGCGTTCCGGTACCGTGCCCCTATTCGGGGCTTGTACTCGAACCGAAAAACCGGTACAAGGGTCAACGAGCGCTTGTACTCGGGTGCGCGCTTCGATATTCTGACATGGCCGCCATGGACGACAGGGACGAGACCACCACCACGGAGACGCCCTTCAAGGCGTCGGCCGGCCGCCGCGGGCGGCGGGTGGTGCGCTACGTCCTCGCGTTCGTGACCGTCGTGCTCCTCATCGATGCCGTCGTGGGCGACAAGGGCCTGCTGGCCCTGCTCGAGGCGCGCAGGCAATACGACGCGCTCGAGCTGGCGCTCCGTCGCGCCCGCGCCGAGAACGCCGAGCTCCGCGAGGACGCCCGCCGCCTCCGTGAGGACCCCGCCGCCATCGAGGAGCTCGCCCGCCGCGACCTCGGCCTCATCAAGCCGGGCGAGAAGCTCTTCATCGTCCGCGACGTCAAGCCGCCTTCCCACAAGTAGCGCCAGCGCCCGGTCGTGATGCCGACACGGGGACACGGAGCCTGCGGCTCCGATTGCAGATCGACGATTGCCGATTGAAGATCGGACGAAGGCCGGCTGCGACGCCGCAGCCCGTGCTCTGCGCCCGGAACGGCCACGTGGAAACGGTCCCGGGATTACAATGCCGCGCTCATGGCAACGCGCCCGGTGCCGGCAAATCTTCAATCTGAGATCTTCAATCTGAGATCGGAGGCGCAGCCTCCGTGTCTCCGTGAATGCATTTCGCTGAGAAACAGGTGCGCCGATGCCGCGAGTACGCCTCATCCACTGGAACGGCCCCGAGGGCCGCGAACGGCAACTGCGGCTGGCCTCGCTGGGCTACCACGCGGAGTTCGACCTGCTGGACGGGCCGAGTCCGCTGGGCGGCATCCGCCGGAACCCGCCGGACGCATTCGTCATCGACCTTTCGCGGCTGCTGTCCCATGGCCGTGAGGTCGGGCTGGCGCTACGGACCTTCAAGGACACGCGGCAGGTCCCGCTCGTGTTCGTCGACGGCGACCCCGAGAAGGTGAAAGGGATCAAGGCCCTGCTTCCCGACGCGACCTACACGAGCTGGGGCCGCCTGCGCACCGCCTTGCGCAAGGCACTCGCCGCGCCGCCACCCGCTCCCTCGGCTTCACCCGCCAGCCCGTTCGCGGGACGGCCCGTGGCGGCCAAGCTCGGCATCAAGGCCAACATGGCCGTGGCCCTGCTCGGCGCGCCCACGGGCTTTGCCGCGGGACTGACGCCCCGGCCCGACGGGGTCCGGTTCGCCGCCCGCGCGACCGCCGCATCGGATCTCGTCGTCTGCTTCGTCCGATCGGCCCGCGAGCTCGCGATGCACCTCGCCACCCTCAGCCAGGCCCTCGAACGCCAGACGCTCTGGGTCGCCTGGCCAAAGAAGACGTCCGGCGTGCGCACTGATCTCGACGGCAATCGCGTGCGGGAAGCGGGCCTCGCGGCCGGATGGGTCGACTTCAAGGTCTGCGCGATCGATGAGACGTGGTCGGGGTTGGCCTTCAAGAAGAGACGGATGTAGTCGAAGGTCACGAAGGGCGGATCCGCCTCGGCCAACCGGTCGTCCCACCGGTCCGTCTATCAACCCGCCAGGGACTTGAATTCTACGAACAGGTTCGTATAACTTACGAACCCGTTCGTAGCCCAGCACCGTCGCGCCCCCTGGAGAGGACTGCCCATGCGCGTGCTTGCCGCCGTCGCGTCCGACCTCCGCGCCGCCTTCCGCCAGCTGCGGGTCACCCCGATGGTCACCGCGGTCGCGGTGCTCTCTCTCGCGCTTGGCATCGGCGCCAACGTCGCGATCTTCAGCCTCGTCAACGCGCTGATGCTCAAGCGGCTGCCGGTCCACGAGCCCGATCGCCTGGTGCTCGTCGGGATGCCGCTCCGCGGCGGCGAAGGGCTGCGCCGCTCGTTCACCAACCCGCAGTGGGAGTACCTCCGCGACCACACGGACGTCTTCGCCGGGATGGCCGCCGTGGGTGGCGCCAGGTTCGACCTGAACGCGGGCGGCGAGGCGCGCCCCATCGAGGGCGTCTACGTCAACGGGCGCTTCTTCGACACGCTCGGTGTGGTGCCCGCGGCGGGGCGACTCCTGACCGAGGCGGACGACCAGCGTGGCGGCGGCCAGGACGGGCCGGTCGCCGTCCTGTCCTACGGCTTCTGGCAGCGCGAGTTCGGGGGCAGTCCGGACGTGCTCGGTCGCACGCTGCCGCTCGACGGCCACGCCTTCACCATCGTGGGCGTGGCACCCGAGGACTTCCTCGGCGTGGAAGTGGGCCAGGCGTTCGACGTGGCAGTGCCCCTCGCGACCGAAGCCGTCATCCAGGGCGAGCTCAGCTCACTGGATCAACGAAGCAGCTGGTGGATTCGCATCCTCGGGCGCCTCGCGCCCGGACAGACGCTCGCCCAGGCCCAGGCGCGGCTCGAAGCCGGCCGGCCCGGTCTCGTCACCGCCACGATGCCACAGGACTGGCGGGTGGAAGACCAGGCACGCTACCTGGCCGAGCCGTTCGTGCTGTCGCCCGCCGGCGCGGGTTTCTCCTACCTGCGGGAACGCTACAGCCGTCCGCTCTTCGTCCTGCTCGGCATCGTCGCGCTCGTGCTCCTGATCGCGTGCGCCAACCTTGCCAACCTGCTGCTGGCACGCTCGACGGCCCGCCGGCGGGAGCTCTCGATCCGGGTGGCGCTCGGGGCGTCGCGTAGCCGGCTGGCGCGGCTGCTGATCGTGGAGAGCCTGCTGCTCTCCGCCCTCGGCACGGCCGCGGGCATCCTGGTCGCGGTGTGGGGCAGTCGAGCCCTGGTGGGCCTGATCTCCACGTACGCGGAAGCGGTCGTCCTCGACCTGGCGCTCGACTGGCGCGTGCTCGCCTTCACGGCCGCGGTCGGCACGGCCACCGGACTGCTCTTCGGCGCGGTCCCGGCACTCCGATCGACGCGTGTCATGCCGGCCGACGCCCTCCGCGATCACAGCCGCGGCGTCATCGGCGGCGGCCGCCTCGGGCTGGTCCACGGCCTCGTGGCCCTCCAGGTGGCGCTCTCGTTCGTGCTCGTGTTCGGGGCGGGCCTCTTCGTCCGCACCTTCGCGTCACTGACGACCCAGGACATGGGATTCGATGCCTCACGGGTGTTGATCGCGACCGTGGACCTGCGCCGGGCGCAGGCCGAGTCCCCCGACCTGCCGGCCCGCTTCGAGCGGCTTCGCGATGCCCTGCTCGCGGTGCCCGGCGTGGAATCCTCTGCCGTCTCGGTGGTGACGCCGGTGAGCCGCAACACCTGGAACGACCTGATCACGGTGCCCGGGTACGACGCGCCTGAGGATGATCGGATTGCGTGGTACAACCGCGTGACGCCCGGCTACTTCCGCACGTACGGCACGCCGGTCCTGACGGGGCGCGACATCGGCGCGGGCGATCGACTCGGCGCACCGAACGTGGTCCTCGTCAACGAGACCTTCGCGGGCAAGTTCTTCGGGGGCGCGTCGCCGCTCGGGAAGACGTTCACGATCGGCACGGGCGAGCGGGCTCGCGAGGTGCAGATCGTGGGCCTCGTCGCCGACGCCAAGTACGACTCGCTCCGGGAGCCGGCGCAGCCGACGATGTACGCGGCGTGGGCGCAGTACGACGAGGGGCTGCCGCGGGCGCGGATCAGCGTGCGCACGCGAATGGCGCCGGAGACGATGCGCGCGGCCGTGGTCGAGGCGCTCGCGCGCGAGGACCCGGCCGCCGTGATCTCCCTGAAGGCCTTCGCCGACGACCTCGCCGCCGACGTCACGCAGGAGCGGGCCGTGGCGCTCCTGTCGGGGTTCTTCGGGCTGCTGGCGCTGCTCCTCGCCGCCGTCGGCCTCTACGGCGTGATGTCCTATTCGGTGGTCCGCCGGCGCAACGAGATCGGCATCCGCATCGCGCTCGGCGCCAACCCGGGACGGCTGCTGCGGCAGGTGCTGGCACAGGTGGCCCTCATCACGGTCATCGGCCTCGGCACGGGCGTCGCGGTGGCACTCGGCGCGGGGCGCGTCGTCGAGTCGCTGCTCTTCGGTCTCGGCGCTACGGACTGGTCGACCGTCGCCCTCGCGGGTGTGGCGCTGGCCGGCGCTGCCGTGCTTGCCGGCTACCTCCCCGCCCGTCGCGCGGCGGGCGTGGATCCCATGCAGGCGCTCCGGGAGGAGTAGCGCCGCGACACGGGCTGTCGCCAACAGGGGGCAGTGCGTGTCACCCGCCGACGCCATGCAGCCGGCTCGGCGATGTTTCCCGGCGTGATTTCATACGGTACGCAGGTTGCTAGGGAAGGCGTCGCCAGCGCCGGGCCGGAGCCCGGCCGCCCTCGCCGGTGGCGCACCGCGAGCGGCGGTCTTTCGTCGCGCGATGAAACTCGTCTCGATCCTGACCTGCCTCGCGGTCGCCGCGCTTGCGGCTGGCTGCGGCACCGACACCCCCACGTCTCCGGACGACACCACCGATTCCGTCGCAGACCCCAGCATCACGGAGACCTTCGCCGGCACCCTCACGCCCGGGGGGTCGGCGTTCTACGCCTTCACGGTCGGCGAGAACGGCACCGTCAACGTCACGCTGACGAGCATCGGCGGCACGGCGGCCGTGCCGTCCACAACCTGGGTCGGGATGGGCCTTGGCACGCCGAGCGGGGAGGACTGCGCGACGGCGACATCGATCAACACACAAGCCGGCGGCGAGGACGTCGCCCAGCTCACCGGCACCTATGCCGAAGGGGTGTACTGCGTGCGCGTGGCCGACATCGGCAACCTCGGGGCCGCGGCGCCGTTCACCGTGGTCATCGCCCACCCATGACCCGCCGGGTCGGCTTCCTGCTCGCCCTCGCGCTCTGGACGGCGGCCTGCTCCGGCAACGCCGTCTCGCCGACCGGCCCGAGCGCAGTGACACTCACCACGGAAGTCTTTGTGGGGCAGCTCGCTCCCGGGGCGTTCCGCTACTACTCGTTCACGACGCTGAACCCCGGCACGGTCGCCGTGATGCTGGCCAGCGTCGCCGACGGCACGACGCCGACCGGCGATCGCCTCACGATTGGTGTCGGAGTCCCCTCTGGCACGGGCTGCGCGGTCGGCGACGACGACACCGCGACGGTGCGGGCGGCCCTCGCGACCGCCTTGCAGTACTTCACGAACCCGGCGACGCTCTGCGTCCGGGTCTCCGACCCCGGCGCGCTGGCACGCCCGGTGGACTTCGCCGTACGCCTGACGCACCCATGAGCACCGTCCCTTCCGCTCCGTTCTCGCGTGCCCTGCTCCTGGGGCTCGCCCTCCTCGCTGGCGCCTGCAGTGGCAGCGCCGCCACCCCGACGTCGCCGGACGACGAGTTGCCCCCCAAGTCGCAGACGTTCTCGAGTGAGCTCGCGGTCGGGGGCCGGGCCTCCCGCGCCTTTCCCATTCCGGACACGGCAATCGTCACGGCGACGCTGACCGCGGCGGGGCCGTCCGGCACGGTGGTCGGCCTCGGGTTTGGCATCCCGGACACCAACGATGCCCACTGTCATGTGTACTCGTCGCTCGAGACACCGGCGGGAGGCGAGCCGCAGCTCTCCCACGCGGTCGAGGCCGGCACCTACTGCGTGATGCTGTGGGACCTGGGCACGTTGACGGAGCCCATCGCCTTCAGCATCACGATCGAATATCAATAGGCGTCCGCCATGGACGAGGTGGAGTGACGCCCCGCCCCAGGTCGCGTATCCTACGGCATGCTTCCTGGCCAGATTCCTCCGTCCTGGTGCCTGCGGGCCACCGCGGTCGCGCTCACCCTCGCTGCCGCCGCGTGCGGCGGTGCGTCCACCGCCGGCGAGGCGACCGCCCCGGCCACGAGCCACGCGGCAGCCGCGCCCACCGATGGCGCACCCGGCGTGACGAGCGTGCGGTTCTTCAAGGACCCGCGCGCCGTGCCGGCGTTCACCTTGAAGACGCTGGACGGTGCCGTCATCGACTCGGCGTCGCTGGCCGGCAAGGTGACGATCGTGAACTTCTGGGCGACCTGGTGCCCACCCTGTCGCGAGGAAATTCCGCAGTTCGTCGCGCTCCAGGAGAAGTACAAGGACCACCTCCAGATCATCGGCATCTCCATGGACGAAGGCTCCATCGACGCCGTGCGCGCGTTTGCGAGCCAGCACGGCATCAACTACCCGATCGTGATGGCGACGCCCGAGTTCGAGACGATGTTCGAGGGGGTGTACGCGCTGCCGACGTCCTTCGTGCTGGATTCGGAGCTGCGCATCGTGCAGAAGCACATCGGCCTGTACGACGCGGCGACCTTCGAGGCGGAGACGCGGGCGCTGGCGGGGCTCGAGACCGCAGCCACCATCGAGTACGTCGATGGCGGCAAACCGGTGGGGCTGGCCAACGCCGCGCAGGCACTCGAGATTCCAGGGGTGGATCTCGCGTCGCTCACGCCGGAGCAGCGGAGCCGCGCGCTCGAACAGCTCAACACCGATCCGTGTACGTGCGGGTGCGGCCTCACGGTCGCGCGGTGCCGGGTGGATGATCCGGCCTGTGGCGTGAGCCTGCCGGCCGCCCAGAAGATCGTTGCCGCGATTGCCGCCGGCGGCTCCTGAGCCCGGCGGTTCAGCCGGCGGGGGCGGGCGATCACGCGCTAGCGCGATGAACCCGCCCGCACGAACAACTCCCCGCGCCGCTCCAGGAACCCGCGCTCGACCAGCTCGTCGAGCACCGGCACCAGGACGTCGCGCGGCCCGCCCAGCAGACGCGCCAGTTGCGCGGTGGTGAGCGCCAGTCCCGGCATGGCGAGGTACTCGCCCCGCACCAGGTCGTGCCACGCAACGTGCTTGCCCGGTGCGCCATGCGTCGTCATGGCCGCCTCCCCGCGACCGTCCATGGTCGCTGCCGGGAGGATTGCAACGGTCACGCCAACACCGACCCACACCGTGGCTCCGGTCGCAGCCCCGCGCGGCGTTCGCTGACGGAGAACCGGCGGCCCGGTTCCCCCAGGACGGCGAAACGCGACCCTTGCGTCGAGCGCCGGACGTGCAGGCGCCGTTGGCCGCCCGGCTTACCCCACACCGGGCACGGTGTTCGGACGGTAGGTGCTGAAGCCCCAGATGAAGCCCCCGGGGTCGCGGACCAGGAAGCCGCGCGCGCCGTAGGGCGTGTCCTTCGGCTCCTGGACGATGTCGGCGCCCGCGTCCCGCATGCGTGCGAAGTCCTCGTCCGGATAGTCGATCTTGACGGCGAGGCTGTAGGTCAGTCCCGCGTACGGGCCGTCCGCCTTCGGCTGGTCGCCCAGCATCACGACGCCGCCGCCGTACGTGAGTTCGGCGTGCGCCACGCCGCCGGCGTCCGCGGGCACCTCCAGGGTCGTCTCGAACCCGAAGCCCTCGGTGAGCTGCCGGATGGCGGCGCGGCCGTCCGGGTACCGGAGCCCGACGAACAGGTTGGGCGAACCCTCCGCCGGGACCGCGCCCATGTCGTAGGTGCCGAACGCCCACAGGTGGCCGCCCACGTCCCGCGCGGTGTACTCGCGCGTGCCGTAGGGCGTGTCCTTGAGCGGCGAGACGATCTCGACGCCGGCGCGCGTTGCGCGATCGTGATGGCGTGTCAGATCGCTCACGCGCACGTACATGCCCGATCGCACCGCCGACCAGGGATTGTCGTCACGGGCATCCGCCGTTTCGCTCACGGCGACGATGCTCGGTCCCACCGCGACCTCGGCATGCACGATGGCGCCATCGGGACCGGCGTGTTCGGAGCGGACCTCCCCCCGACAGCACCGGACCAGCCACTCGAGCGCCGCGCGGGCGTCCGGATAGCGCAGGACGGGGAACAGATGCTGGTTGACCTCGACCGTCATGACTGCCTCCTTTCCTTCAGCCTACCCGGGCTGCACGCCGGAGGTCTTGGACGAATCGGCGCCCTGCCGAAATGGCACCTTCCTTGTAATAAACGATCGCACGCCCGTGTCTCTTTGGTACACTGGCGGCGACTGATCGGTCAGTCGCCCGAACCTGAACAGGCGAAGTCCTCCATGGCGAGTTCGGCTCGTTCAATTCGACTGTCCCGGCGTCACGGCCTCTTCACGCGTCTGGCGCTGCAGTGGCGCGTCTATCGTGACGCGCGGCGTCTCGGCTTCGGGCTCTGGGCCGCCTGGCGCGCCGCCCGCCGGTCAGCCTGACGCCCACGGCCCTGGCGCCGACGACCCGGTCGGTATCCCGACGGTTCGGACGTCTCCCCGGACGTCCACGGGAACGCCTCCGCATCCCTCCTTTTACGCCGCCCCGTTCCCCCCGGATTGTTGCTTCATCGATACACACCGCACGCGGCTCGGCGCGACCAGCATCCAACCAGGGCAGGGCCGGCGGTCGCGTGCCGGAATGCCGCGCACGCCTGCGGGTCCACGCCAGATCCCTCCGGCGACCGCCCCTCCGCCTCGGGCTTGCCACGGCATTCACGCCGAAGTGCCTGGTCCGGGCTTTGCTGATATCACCGGAGCCGGAGGTCAGGCCATGGAGACTCCACTGAACGAGACCTCCCCGTCGCGAGCGCCGCTCGGGCAACTCGAGCGCTCGCTCATCGATGACTACCTGCGGAAACGCGGCTACGACCGGGCTCGTCTCGACCGGTTGCCGGTCGCAGAGCGCGAGCGTGTGCTCCGCGCCGCCTCGGTCCATGCGAGCGGCCGGCTGTCTGAGGTCGAGTCGCGCGCGCACCTCGCCGACGACATGCGCAACCATCCCACCCGGGATCCCGGCGGTCATCATTAGCCGCGGGCGGGCCGCGGCCCCGCTCGCCGCGGCCCCGTCCCGCCACGTCTCACTTCGGCCCCTCTTCCCTCGCCGACGCATGGCCGTTACCCTGTTCGTGCAGACTGCAGCCCAACTGCACGAGGAGGACTGATGTGGAAGCGTGACGAGTCCGTGGCACCGGCCCCACCGGCGCCCGCCCCCGGAGGGCCGACGCCGGCCGCCCCTGCCCCGCCCGCCGCGCTCGAGGGCACCATGCCGGCCGCGCCCGCGATGGGCATCGGGGGATCGATCGTCCTGAAGGGCGAATTGACGGCCCAGGAGGACGTCGTCGTCGACGGCCTCGTGGAGGGCCGGATCGACCTGCCCGGGCACACCGTGACCGTCGGGCAGAAGGGCCGGGTGCAGGCGACGATCGTCGCCAGGCGCGTCGTGATCTTCGGGCGGGTGACGGGTGATGTGGAAGCGCTCGAGGGCCTCGTCCTGAGCGGAACGGCCCGTCTGGAGGGCACGGCGAAGGCGCCGCGCCTCACGGTGATGGACGGCGCCTACCTGAAGGGCACGGTGGAGATGCCGGCGGCGCGTCCCCCGGCCCCGCCGGCCTGATCGGCACGTCCCCGTCGCACACGGTGGCCGCCCCGTCAGGTCCGGCCGTCGTGTGTCCTCCCCCCGGCCCGCAGGGGCGGGCCCCCGTTCCCGGCGCCTGGCCGGGCCGTGGGCGCCCGCTGCGGCGTCGGGGGGGCCATCCGGGACGAGCACGTGCCCGACCCCTCGTATCGTCTGAATCCGGCGGCCCTCCTCCCCGAGCTTCTGCCGGCAACGGCTGATATGCACGTCGGCGCCACTCAGGAGTGTGGCTCGGGCACACGGATCAGCGGCAGGCCGCGGCGCCCGGGACGCCCGCGTCCGCCCGGGCCGTCACGGCGCCACCGTGAGATCGGCCACCTTCTGAAACGCCACACCATCGTCATCGACGAAGGTGAACGTCATCGTGATGACCGCCTCCCGGCGCAGGCTCGGCAGGTCGTACCACGCCTCGATGACCATCGAGATACCCGCCCCCGCCGCGCTGAACTGGTTCCCGGACGCACTGAGCGTGACGAACTCGTAGTGCTCGGTGTCGGATCCGGTGGGCGGCGTCACGATGCCGCCGGAGGCCTGCTTCACGACAAGCGCCGTCGATGACAGCTTCACGGGGAACTGGATGTCCACATCATCGTCGTCTGCCTGGCTGTTGAAGGTCACCACGGGCGAGAAGACGACGTGCCAGTCGTACGGCAGGATGTCATCGGGCTGGTTGTTGCCCCGGACGAGCCGATACGTCCGGCCCCCGGTGTCCGTGTCGGCCACGATGGGGTTGGGAGAGACGGTCACGTCCACCACCTCGTCGTAGTCCACGACGTCGTCCGGATCGGTTGGGCTCTGACAGGCCGCCACCATCACCGACGCCGCGAGCATCATCGCCGCCCCGGCGGCCCTCACCGTTCTTCGCATTCCAGTCCTCCTGACAGGGAGACCCATCCTCGTCGGCTCCTGATGGCGGTCTCCGGCGCCAGCGGAGCCGGCGCCTCAGAACGTCGTGCCAACCGCGAAGCGGAAGCTCCGGGATGGCTGGAAGGTGTCCCGGTAGACGTTCCAGGCATAGATGAGGCGAAACGGCACGTTCAACATCGGCATCACGATGCGCAGCTCGAGCCCGGACGATGTCCGGAGACGGCGCAGGTCGAGCGCCTCGGTCTCGGAGAACGCCTGCCCCGCATCGTGGAAGAGCACCGCCCGGACCGGACCCGCGATGTCGAAGTAGTACTCCGCGTTGAACAGCACGAACTTGTCGCCGCCGATCGCGCGGTTGTTGGCGTCGGTGGGACCGACGGTGCGGATGTCCACGCCCCGGATCTGGTTCTCGCCGCCGAGGAAGTAGCGCAGGTAGTACGGCAGCGCGTGGGTGTGGCCGTACGGCAGGAGCCAGCCGGCGTTGGCGCGGACGCCGAACCCCGTCCGGGCCGTGTGCGGGAGGTACCAGATGGCCTCGACCTCCGGCTTCACGTAGTTCGCGGTGCCGCCGAGCGCCCCGCCGGCCACGGGCAGTCGCAACGAGAGCCGCTGGCCGCGCCGCGGCACCAGCGGGTGATCCACCGTGTTGTACACGAACGACGGCGTGATCCGGCTCTCGACGTGCCGGCCCTCGTCGAGGAGCGTGTTGAAAACCGGGACGCCCACCGACGCCTGAGTATCGAGCGCGTCCAGCAGTGTGCTGCTGACCGCCGTGTCGATCACCTCGTAGCCGTAGGTCAGGAACAGGCGCGAGTACTGGAACAGCGCGCGCCCGACGGTCAGGTCGATGCCGCTTCGGACCTCGCTGTAGCCGATCGTGTCGACTCCGGTCAGGTAGTTCACCTTCCGCGAGTAGAGATCGAAGCCGGCGTTCATGGGACGATCGAAGACATACGGCTTCGAAAAGGCCAGCTGATACGCGGATGAGCGCGACCCTCGCTGCCCGGTGAGGCTCAGGCTCTCCCCGCGCCCCAGGAAGTTGGCGGTCGTGAACGACACGTTGCCGAAGATCCCCTCGTACTGCGACACGCCGGCGCCGAACTGGACCTGGTTCCGGTTCTGCTCCTCGACCTTCAGCGTCACGTCCACGGCATGTTCGGTGTCCGCGGCCTTCTCGACCACCAGGTCCGTGTCCGAGCCCTCGATCGGCTTGAAGAAACCGAGCTGGTTGATGCGGCGGACGCTGGACTTGAGGGCCTCGGTGTTGAACACGCCACCTTCGACCAGTTGCATCTCGCGCCGCACGACGCCATCCCGGGTGGTCGTGTTGCCGGTGACCGTGATGCGGTTGACCGTGTAGCGGGGCCCTTCGGTCACGTGCAGGACGACGTCGACGACCGGATCGGGGCCGTACGCGTTCGCGGCGTCCCCTCCAGGCCCGTCCACGGGCCGCGGTGTCAGGTCGGGATACGCCGTGAACTCCATGTAGCCACCGGAGCCATAGAGATCCCGTGCCTTGTCGAGCCCCTTCCGGATGGCCGACTCGCTGTACCACGCGCCCGACTCGAGACCGATCATCTCCCGCAGCACCGCTTGATCCACGAGCGTGTTCCCCTCGAACGACAGCTCGCCAAGGCGGTACCGACGGCCTTCCACGACCGGCACGCGGAGTTGGACCCAGCGCGTGCGGCCATCGGGCGAGTCCTCCAGCACGCGCAGGTCGGGCCGGCCGACGCGGACGCCGATGTAGCCGTGGTCCTTGTAGAAGCTCTCGAGGCGCGTGGCGTCCTCGTCATACGCGTCCTCGCGGAAGCGGCCCGTCCCGTTGAAGCGCGACAGCAGGTTGTAGGGACGGTTGCCCGTCAGCAGCCCGCCGAGCGTGTCGTCGTCGAACGCGCGGTTGCCGAGCACCTGGACGTCGCGGATGGCGGTCCGCGGGCCATCGTCGATCGTGAACGTGAGCTGCACCGTCTTCGGGCTGCCGGCCACCGGGACGATCACGTGCGACACGCGCGCGGCGGCATAGCCCCTGTCGGCCATGAGCGTACGCAGCGCGCCCTCGACACGCCCCACGGCCCGCTCGTCCAGGAAGCTGTCCAACCGCACCTGGATGCCTCGTTCCGCAAGCGCCTTGTCGATCTCACTGCGCGGCAGCACGTCGCTGCCGTCGTAGGACAGGAGCTTGATCCGGTCGCGCTCCTCCAGGTGGAAGGTCACCAGCGTGCCCACCGTGCCGTTGGGCAGCACGTAGTCGGCCGTCTCGATGGACAGGTCGGTGAGAAAGCCCGTGTCCCACAGCCGGCGAAAGTCCTCAATCGCCGTGGCCTCGGCCGCGGCATCCCACGCCACCCACTGTCCGGCCGACGGCCGGCTCGGACGGAGGCGGATGTGGAACAGGTAGGCCTGCGGCTCGAGCACCGAGGTGTTGCCCTGCGCGTCGAAGCACACGCCCATCGCCAGCAGGACGGGCCCGCTGCCGGCCGGAGGCAGGCTGGCCGGGCGCGGTACCGGCTGGCCGCACAGCGTCGGCGCGGTCCCGGCCGCCGCCGTTTCCGCGGCCCCCTGAGCCGCCACCGCGCCCGGCCACATCACACAGGCCAGCACGCTGGCCACGATCCAGGTGGACCTCATGCCTCCCCCCTAGAACGTCACCCGCATGCCGGCTCGCCCCACCAACCGCCTGGGCAGGCCGTCCGCCGCGGTGAAACCGATGCCGTAGCCGGCCTCGACGAAGACCGTGGCGCGCGACGACAAGGCTCCCTCGACACCGCCCTTACCCACCAGCGAACCCGCATCGCCCTCCTCGCGGTTCGTGAGCTGGATCCAGTAGTCGGCGCCGACGTAGAAGCTCGCGATCGACTGCGGCGAGAAGTAGAAGGCGCCGCCCACCGTCGCGTGGAGAGCCGGCGCCGTGGCGCCGACCTCGTCGCCGCCGGAATCACCGCCGAGACGCGCCGTGCCCTGAAGGCCGCCGCCGAAGGCGACGCGATCGGTGAAGAAGCGGCTGACGCCGCCGAGCAGCGTCAGGTTGATCGGATTGGCGTCGTCGGCCGCGTAGACGGAATCGAGATACCCGCCGAGATCGACGCGGAGCATGCCCCGCCGGCCGACGATGCGCGGTTCGAGTTCCTCGTTCCAGGAGGAGCGGTCGGAGTCAGGCGGGTCCTGCGCCAGCGCCGGGGGGACGCCGCTGGCGACGAGGACCACGAACAGACAGCACGCGACGCGGAGCGGAGCCGCCAGCCGGCTGCG
Organism: Vicinamibacterales bacterium; assembly: GCA_050246635.1. Classification (GTDB taxonomy): domain Bacteria; phylum Acidobacteriota; class Vicinamibacteria; order Vicinamibacterales; family UBA2999; genus JBFWVR01. The sequence goes on along the minus strand of JBFWVR010000001.1, from coordinate 550,967 downwards.
GCGCCAGCGGTGCGGGACGGCCGCCCGAACGGTCGTGCCCCGTCCGGGCCGGCATTCGGGTGACGCGACGCCGGGGCAGATCATGATCGTGATTGGCCGCCCGCCGGTCGCCGTTCGTAAAGAAATGTTAGCGCGACGTATCGAGCGACGGGCGACGCGCGAGCCGGCGTCGCAACAACTGCCGCCCGAGATGGAGGCGCGCCCGCAAGGTGCCGAGCGTCACGCCCAGGCGGGCCGCGGCGCGGCCCTGCGACAGGCCCTCCAACTCGCACAACTCCACCGCCGTCCGGTGCGTGCGGGGCAACCCCCGGATCGCAGCCCGCAGCGCGCGTGCCGCGGCCGCCCGTTCGATGCGCTCGAACGGCTCGAGCCCGCACGGTCCCGCGAGGCGCTCGACCGTAGCCACGTCCACCGACAGCAGACGGCGGTCACGTCTCGCGCGGTCGCGCATCAGGTTCCGCACGACACCGTACAGATAGCTCGGGAGTCCGCTCCGGTCCGGGTCGAAGCGATCCAGGCTGGTCAGCAGGACCGCGAAGGCGTCGTGCGCGACATCCTCGGCGGCTTCGGGCGACGCAGTCAGCGCGCGCGCGAACCGTCGCAGGGCCGGATGGTGCCGGCGGTACAGGAGGGCGACGGCTTCGGACTCGCCGGCGGCTGCGCGTGCGAGCAGGGTGCGGTCATCGAGATCGGTATCAACGGTATCCAACGACGATCCAGGTGCGGTGGGCAGTGCGGTGGACCGCGTCCGCCGCGCTGGCATCGCCCACAGTCCGATCAGACCGCGCCTGGAACGAGCTGGCTGGTTGCCTCGGCCGTCTTAACGAACGCTTTACAACCTGGGAGGGGGGCGCCGCGAGGAAGGCGGCGGCTCGCGCGGGGCCCCGGACAACGAAAAACGGGCGGCGCCTGCTGGCGCCGCCCGTTTCGCGTCGGTCGCGTGGAAGCGGGCCTAGAAGTTGACCGAGAAGCCCACGCGGATGATGCGCGGCGCGAGGATCTCGCTCGGCCGCAGGTAGGACGAGCCCACCGAGGTCACGGCCGTCGTGGTCGTGTCGGCGTTGCCGATGTTGAAGATGTCGAGCTGCGGCGTGATGCTGATCCGGTCGAAGGTGAAGTTCTTCGACAGGCGCATGTCCACCATCACCACGGCCGGGTACCGCTCGTCACCGCGCTCGCTCAGGAACACGGTCTGGCTCGAGCGGGTCAGCGTCACGCCCTGGGCGGCGGCCATCGCGCGGGTCACGGCGACGGTCGACACGTAGGGGTAACCGCTGTTGGCGATCAGCGTGCCGGCGATGTTGATGTCGTACGGCAGGCGGTAGCTGCCCGAGAGGCGGAACGCCTTCTCGGCGTCGTTGCCGACGATGCCGTCGGTGAAGACGGTGTTGTTCGGGTCGTTCAGGTCGGCGGTCGAGGACTGCCCGCCCGACGCGTTCAGGCCGCCCTTGTTCCGGCCGATCGTGAAGCCGGCGACCATCTGCCAGTTGTCTGAGAACCGCTTGGTCGCGGAGAACTCGATGCCCTGGTACTCCGTGTCCAGGTAGTCCTGGTTGTCACGGATGTTGGCCTGGGCGCTCGTGAGGGCGGGGTTCAGGTTGTAGACCGTGACGGTCATCGGCTGTGGGCTGGCGACCGTCCCGCCGGGGCCGTTCGGCACCGAGATCTGGAACGGCGTGTAGGCGCTGGTCGGCACCGCGGTGTTGCGCACGCCGAGCTGCTTCTTGTTGGTGCGGTAGTAGTACATCACGCCGATGCGCATGTCGCGCCCGACCTGCTGCTCCATGCCCGCGGTGATCTCGTCGGAGTACGGCCAGTCCACGCCGTTCGGGTCGTAGATGGTCGACACGCCGCCGCTGAAGCCCGAGCACTGCGCCGGGTTCACCTCGGAGAGCTGGAACACGCCGTCGCCGTTCGGGTCGGTCCACGGGCAGGTGCGCGAGCCGGCGGTCAGCGGGTTGACCGAGGTCACGCGGTCGATGCCGGTCTGCAGCCCGTAGCGGCTGTAGCTGGCCTTCAGCGCGGTCGTGCCGCGGCCGGTCAGGTCGTACACCGCGCCGGAGCGCCACACCGCGATGCTCTGGTTGATGACGTCCTGCTCGGCGATGGTGCGCGCCGGCGAGAAGCGGCCATCGGGCGCCGACTGGTCGGGCAGGATGCCGTCGTACTTGTCGTAGCGCATCCCGATGTTCAGGGTCAGGCGGTCCACCGACCAGCTGTCCTGGATGAAGAAGCCGGTCACGTGCGCGATGTTCTTCGAGTTGACCGGGGTGTTGAACTCCCGCACCTGCGTCGGCACGCCGTTCGAGTACTCGACGTAGTGGTCGCCCTGCACCGAGTAGTCGGACTCGTAGTAGAGCCGGCCCCACTGGACGCCGCCCTTGAACAGGTGGTCGCCGCCCTTGTTGGCGCTGTAGGAGAAGATGTTGTCGAACTGCGTGCGCGAGTTCGGCTGGTGCTCCTCGCGGGTCGCGGCGTTGAACGCCGTCGACAGCGAGTTGTCGACGCGGCGGATGGCGTCGGCCGGCGTGTTCGGCTGGTAGAGGTAGTTCGTCTTGCCGTTCATCACGCTGAAGTTCGACTCGTAGACCATCTTGCCGCGGATGCCCGTGTACTTGACCTGGGTGGTCGAGGCCGGGTTGGTCTGCACGAGCGACGCGATGTCCTCGACGCGATCCGGCGGGGTGTCACGACGGTGACCGCGGATCTTGTTGTTCCAGAGGTAGGACGCGATCAGCTTCTGGTTCGGCGAGATCGAGAACGTGCCCTTGCCCGAGTAGTTCTTCAGGTCGTTGTCGTCGAGCGCCTGGCTGCCGTCGGGGTTCTTCGCGTTCACCAGCTTGTTGACGACCCACTTGCGGACCGTGCCGTTGACCCACAGGCGATCGCGGATGAGCGCGCCGCCGCCGGTGAGGTTGAGGTCGTAGGTCTTCTTGGTGGGGTTGCCGAGGAAGTTCGGGTTGGCCTTCTGCGTCTCGGCGAAGTTCTCGGACTGCAGCGAGTCGTTCGCGAAGTTGTACCGGAGGTTGCCGCTCCAGCGGTTGCCGGCGTCCTTGGTGACCATGTTGATCGAGACACCGCCGGCGAGCTGCTCGGCCGGGATCGCCGAGGTCATGTAGTTGACCTCCTCGAACATGCCCTGGTCGTAGTACAGCATCGTCGCGCCGCCGCCGCCGCCCGGCCAGTTCACCGTGGCGCCGTCGATGTTGTAGCTGACGTCGTTGGTGTTCGAGCCGTGCGACGAGAGCGAGCTCTGCTGCATCGACTGCGTGCCGCCGACGTCGTACGTGCTGACCTGCACGCCCGGGATGATCTTCGCGAGCGACCACGGGTCACGGCCCGTCGGCACGCCCTCGAGAATCTCCTGGCTCATGACGGTCTGCTGCACGTTCGACTTGACGTCGACCGTGGGCGACTCGCCCGTGACCGTGATGGTCTCGCTGAGCTCGCCGACTTCCAGCTTCACCGAGATGGTCGCGACGAACGCCGCGTTGATGCGGATGTCCTCGCGGTTCACGGTCTTGAAGCCCGGCAGCTCGAACCGGACGGTGTAGGTCCCCGGGGAGAGTCGGTCGAACCGGTACGCGCCGGACCCGTCGCTGACCTGCACCTGCGAGCCGCCGATGAGCCGCTCACCCATGAGGGTGACGGTCACACCGGGCAGCACGCCGCCGCTCGTGTCCGTGACGGTGCCGGTGATGGACCCGGTCTGAACCTGCGCGTGTGCCACGGATGCGAACAGCAGCATCGCGCACCACATCGCGAACCTGCGCCGAATTGTCATCGTCCTGCCCCTTTTCAAACCCCTCGGGATACACGGCGGTCAGGCCCGCCGCTACCTCGACTGTGGGGTAATAAGCGGCCGATTATACTGATGAGCTCACAGTAGAGCTAGCGCGTTTTACGGATGGGACCTATTGGCGAAACGTGGGCAATCGCCGGAGGAATCGGGACGATTGCGGGGCGAAGACCCAAAGCTCGGCAATTCCGCAGGAAACCTGCCATATTGTCGAGCTTTCAGCGCAACCGCCGGTCCCAGCCTTCGCCCCCAGGGGATCGACCGGACGCCCGTCTGCGGCGCGCCAGACGACAACCGCGGGATGGGTGTGAGGAATTCTCGGCAGGCAGGACTACCGTCCCAGACAGCCCGCGTGGGCGGGCGCGCCAGCGGGAGGTCCCTCCGTGGGATGTGATTCGACAATCCCTGCGACGGCTTCGGCGGCCGCAAGGAGCCAGCCTCGCCATCGTCGCGTTGTTCGCGCTCCGGACCGGAACGAGCACCACCATGTTCGCGGTGACGCGCGCCGCCCTCTGGCCAGCGCTGCCCTACGACTCCCCCAGCCGGCTGGCCCTCATCTGGCATGGTCAGGGTGACACGCCAGGTGTCGTGGGCGTGTCGCCAGCCGACTTCACGACCTACCGGGATCACGCGCGAGCCTTCAGCCACGTTGCAGCCGCAACTACGCGCGGCTACAACCTCTCCGGTGAGCCCGCCCCCCTGCGGGTGACCTGCGCCCGCGTGACGCCGGGGCTCTGGCCTCTGCTCGGTGTGCCCGCCCAACGAGGCCGGACCTTCGCGGCTGCCGAAGACGAAGACGGCCTGCGGGTCGTCGTCCTGAGCCAGGCGCTCTGGCGCGCACGGTTCGCGGCACGTCTCGACATCGTCGGACAGCACATCAGGCTCGACGGCCTGTCATACGAAGTGATCGGCGTGATGCCTGCGGGCTTCGTCTTCCCTGTCGCGGGCCTTCAGGGTCTGGACGAGGCGGCCTGCTGGTTGCCAGCGAGCTTCTCACCCGCCGAGATGGCCACGCCGTCCTTCGATTTCGTCCTCTTCGGCCGCCTGGCGCCGGGTCGGTCGTTCGCCCAGGCCTCCGAGGATGCCTCCGTGCAGGCACGGCGGATCTGGCGGACCTACCCTGCGGCCGTGCAGGCCCAAATCGACTTGCGGGCGCGGGTCGTGCCCCTCCGCGAGCAGTTGGCGACGCGCAGCCGCACGGCTGTGTGGCTGTTCGCGGCATCCGCGCTCCTCCTCCACCGGATCGCTTGCGCCAATGCCGCCAACCTGCTGCTCACGGGTGCTCCCAGACGACGTCGAGGGGTGACGCAGGGTGGACGACTGGTTCAGGGAGGCCCATCAGTCATCGAGCGGACTCTTGACCCGGACGAGGCCGCTCGCGTGCCAGACGTCGGCTTCATGGCGCCGGTGTCAAGTGCTGAGCTGTCCGGAAATACGTGCCGTGGTCGCCCTCGTCCTGTACGCCCGGACGGACGATGTGCGCGGAGTTCTGGTGCGCCAGATATAACTCTTGATGACTTATTCCTTTGAAGGCATAATCAACAGGTGGCGTGGGAAGTTGAGGGCACGGACGAATTCGCCGGATGGTTCGGGGGCCTCAACGACGAAGAGCAGGTCAGCGTCGGTCGCGTCGTGGAACTGCTCATCGAGCACGGTCCATCGTTGCCGTTCCCATATTCGTCAGGCATTGCCATGGCTCGGCACCGTCACATGCGTGAGCTGCGCGTTCAGCATGCAGGACGGCCCTATCGCGTCCTCTATGCCTTCGATCCGCGGCGAGCGGCAATCCTGCTGCTGGGCGGCGACAAGACAGGACACGACCGCTGGTACGAGGAACACGTGCCGACCGCCGACGAGCTGTACGACGAATACCTCCGGGAACTGGAGCGGGAAGGACTGATATGAAGCGCCACACGTGGGCCGACATCAAGGCTGGCTCGAAGCCTGAGACTCGCGCTCGAATCGAAGCCGAGGCGGAGCGTCTGTCGGACGATCTGCACCTCTCGCAGCTGCGCAAAGCGCGCGGCCTCACGCAGGACACGATGGCCGCCCTTCTGGGCGTGAGCCAGGCGGAAGTCTCCAAGATGGAGCGGCGGACCGAGCTCTACGTCGGCACGCTGCGCAAGTTCATCGAAGCGATGGACGGCGAACTGGTGATCGCCGCGCGGTTCGCCGATGGGGTCGAGGTGCCGATTCGTCTGGCCGAGGACGAAGGCGCGGCCTGAGCGCCCTTTCTGAATGAGCAAGGACCACGACCGCGCCGTGCCGACGGCGCGGGTTGGCGGCTTCCGCTACCAGGGCTCTGCCTCCTCCCCCGCGAAGAAGCCACCGGTCGGGCCGTCTTCGGGCAGCAGGGCCAGGCGCACGATGTGCGCGGCCGGGGTGGCGGGCGTCTGCGAGCCGAGGTGGTCCGTGAGATCGGTCGCGGTGAATCCGGGCGCGACGGCGTTGATCTTGATCGCGGTGCCCGCAAGCTCCGAGGCGAGCTGCACCGTGAGCATGTTCAGCGCCGCCTTCGACGCGTTGTAACCGATGCGCCGGACCTCGGCGGTCGGTCGTTCCGCGTTGCGCGTGAGGGAGCCGAGCGAGCTCGAGACGTTCACCACGCGCGCCGCCGGCGCGCGCTTCAACAGCGGCAGCATGATCTGCGTCGTCGCCAGCGCGCCGAAGAAGTTCACCTCGAAGGTGCGGCGTACGGCGTCGAGGCGCGCGGTCGAGGGAGCCCCGTCCGCGCGATCGGAGACGCCGGCATTGTTGACGAGGATGTCGAGCCGGCGATGACCGGCCTGCACGACCGCCGCGGCGGCACGCAGGCTTCCCGGATCGGTCACGTCGATGCGCACGACGCTGGCGGAAAGCCCCTCGGCCTTCAGGAGCGCTGCCGCCGCCTTGCCCCGGGCGCCGTCACGCGCGCCGAGCAGCACCGTGACGCCCGCCTGCGCGAGCTGCCGCGCGACCTCGAAGCCAATGCCCTTGTTCGCGCCCGTGATGAGCGCCACCCGCGCCGTTTCCGCCATCGACATCCCCCGCATGCGGCCGCGCCACCGCGCACAGAGGTCCGACGGGCGGGCACGACGAGTCCCAGGTTGTTTGGGGGAAGGGTGCAGCCGGGCTGGCTGCCGCGAGACGCAAAGAGGCCGCCGGGAACCGGCGGCCTCCTGCCAATCTTGGTTGCGGGGGGGGGATTTGAACCCCCGACCTTTGGGTTATGAGCCCAACGAGCTACCGGACTGCTCCACCCCGCGTCAAAACAGAAGCTGATTGTAACACGGCCGCGACCACCTCGGCAAATAGCACGGTCTGTGTGGTGAAAATTCTGCCGCGCGCGACGGACAAGCCACGGAGACGCAAGGACACCGAGACGCTCGATCTCAACGAGGGCGGGGCACACGGAAACACGGGGCACGCGGAGGACACTGAACGCTCACAAGGAAGGGGAGGTGCCGAGGGAGGTGCAGAAGGCCGCTTCTCGACACGAGGGCGCGTGACGATGCCTCCTCCCGGCTTCTTCCCTGTGCTTCGGTGTGTTCGGTCTGTTCAGTGTGCCCCGTGTATGCGCCCCGGCGCCGACTACTCCTCCATCCCCGCCGCACGCAGCGCGGCCCGCGTGCGTCGCGCGGTGCCGGTGTCGGTCGCCGCGAGGAGCGTGCGGGCGTCCTCCGGACGGTCCACGTCGTACCACGGCGTCACCAACGCGGTCGTCAGGCCGGCGGCGCGGGCCCGCTCGATCGTACGCGTGAGCACGTCCGCGGTGCTCCAGGGGATGTCGTCGAAGAGCGTCGCGTGCGCGGCCGTCAACCCGATCAGGTAGTAGCCGCCGTCGACGGTCGGCCCGAGCACGACGTCCGTCCCACGCGCGAGCGCCTCGAAGGCCCCCTGCACCGCGGCGATCGGCAGGTCCGGCAGGTCCGATCCGATGAGCACGGCGTGGCGGGTGCCCGCGGCCAGCGCGTCCGCGAACGCCTGCCGCATGCGGGCGCCAAGGTCGGCTCCCCGTTGTGGAACCAGCGCCGGCCGCCATCCCGCGTCCGGCCCGCCGGCCCGTTCGAGGTTGGACGCCGCGACAAGCGCATGGAACTCGCTCGCCGCACGCTCGGGGGTGTAGGCGAGCGTGACCCGCTCGCCGACCGCCCGCGCCACGTCGAGCGTGTCGAGCAACAACGCGGCGCGCAGGGCGAGCGCCACCGGGACCGGGAGCCCGGCGGTCAGGCGGGACTTGCCCGCGGCCGAGGGCGCGCGGGCAAGGACGATCAGCGTGCGGGACATGCGCTCCGGCACCTCGGGAGCGGCTGCTCAGATGGCGGCGCCGCTCAGGACTCGGCGCGGGCCGCGCGCGGCGGCGCGACCGACTGGCGCCTCAACGCCCACTTCCATACGCGCGCAGCGAGCAGGACGGCGACGATGGCGCCGTAGATGTAGGGCGTCGGCTCGTCGACCTTGACCTTCCACACGTAGTGGAGGACGCCAAGGACCGCCGAGACGTAGACGAGCCGGTGCAGCAGGTTCCACTTCTTCCCGCCCATCCGGCGGATCCAGCCCTGTGTCGACGTGATCGCCAGCGGAATCATCAGCACGAACGCCGTGAAGCCCACCGTGATGTAGGGGCGCTTGACGACGTCCTCCCACAGCCCATCGAACATCAGGGACTGATCCAGGACGAAGTACGTCATGAAGTGCAGCGTGCCGTAGAAGAAGGCGAACAGCCCGACCATGCGCCGGAAGCGGATGAGCAGGTTCCAGCCGGTGAGCCACCGGAGCGGGGTGATCAGGATCGTGACGACGAGGAGACGAAGCGTCCAGAGGCCGGTGGTATTGGTGATCGTCTCCACCGGGTTGACGCCGAGGTCGCCGAAGAGCGCGCCGTAGACGAGCCAGCCGAACGGGCCGAGGGCGGCGAGGAACACGGCGGGCTTCAATACCCGCCGTGTCCACTGGGTCTGCGTCATGCTCAGTAGTACTTCCGCAGGTCCATCCCGGCGTACAGCGAGGCGACCTGCTCGCCGTAGCCATTGAACATCAGCGTCTTGCGACGGAAGAACTCGCCGATCCGCCGCTCCGTCTTCTGGCTCCAGCGCGGGTGATCCACCTCGGGGTTCACGTTCGCGTAGAAGCCGTACTCGCTGGCGCGCGTCTGCTGCCAGGTGTTCAGCGGCTGCTTGTCGGTGAAGCTCACCCGCACGATCGACTTGATGCCCTTGAAGCCGTACTTCCACGGCACGATCAACCGGATCGGCGCGCCGTTCTGGTTCGGCATCGCCTGCCCGTAGACGCCGACGGCCATGAGCGCCAGCGGGTGCATCGCCTCGTCCATGCGCAGGCCCTCGGTGTAGGGCCACTGCAGCACCGGCTCACGCTGGCCCGGCATCTGCTTGTAGTCCACGAGCGTCTTGAACTCGACGTACTTGGCCGTCGAGGACGGCTCGAACCGCTTGACGAAGTCAGCCAGCGGGAACCCGACCCACGGCACCACCATCGACCACGCCTCGACGCACCGCAGCCGGTAGATGCGCTCCTCCAGCGGGAACCACTTGAGGATGTCCTCCATGTTGTACTTGCCCGGCTTCGCGCACATGCCGTCGACAACGACGGTCCAGGGGCTGGGCTGGAGGGTGTGGGCATTCCGGGCCGGGTCGCCCTTGTCGAGGCCGAACTCGTAGAAGTTGTTGTACGTCGTCACTTCCTTGAACGAGTTCATCTCCTCGTCCGTGCTGAAGGGACTCTTCTTGAGATCGGTGAACTTCTTCGCGTTCGGGTCCTGCGCCGCTTCCGCGGGCGCGCCCGTGAAGACGCCGCCGACCACACCGGCCGCCGTGGCCGCCACGGCCGTGCTGCCGGCGACCTTCAGGAACTCGCGCCGCCGCAGGTACAGGTCCTGGGGGGTGACTTCGGATTCGCGAATGTCCGGGGCCTTCTTGATCAGCATCGGGGATCCTCTCGCTCGTCGGCCTCGCCTGAGGCCTCACGGTCCAGTTCGTCGTCGATCATACCGTCTCGCCAGCCAGGCTGGCGACGCGCCGATGTCATACAGGCCGAGCGTCAGCAGGTTCGCCGCGCTCCGCCGCACCCAGCCCTCGCGCTCCCACCGCCGGGCCGAGGTCACGAGCGGCGTGTCGAGGTGCCGCAGGCGGCCGCGTCCGCGCAGCCGCCGGACGAACTCGACGTCCTCCATCAGCGGCAGCGGCGCGAAGCCGCCCATCTCCTCGAACACCCCACGGCGCGCGAAGATTCCCTGGTCGCCGTAGGGCAGCCCGAAAAGGCGCACGCGGCAGGCGACCCCGCGTTCGAGCCACCGGGCCTGCCAGGCCCTCGAGGCCAGGGCGAAGCGGAAGCTGCCGCCGACGACCTCGGGGGCCGCCTCGAGCGCGCGAAACTCCTCGAACCAGTGCGCGGGCGGTTCACTGTCGGCGTGCAGGAACCAGATCCACTGTCCGGCCGCCAGGCGCGCGCCGCGGTTGAGCTGTGGGCCCCGGCCGGCGGGGCCCACTGTCCATCTCACCCACGGCCAGGCGCCACGGTCTGGCGCGTCACCGTCCTCCACCTCATCAGCCGCGGAGACGATGACCTCGGCGCCCGCCGGCAGCGGCTTCAGCCCGCCGAGCAGCCGGGCCAACGCCGGCCCATCCTGCTTAACGGGTATTACGATGGACACCAACATCCTGTTACTGAATAGGATACCGAGCGAGCGCACCAGTGCGCGAGGACAGGAGGGATAGCGAGCGGCCAGGCGAACTGCTGACAGCTGCCATCTGCCTTCTCTGGATGGCAGCCGGAGCATGCCTCTCCGCGCCTCCGTGCCCCCGCGCCTCCGTGCCTCCGTGCCCCCGTGTCCCCGTGAGTGCATTTCCGATGGCAGACCTGCAGATTACGACCGACGTCCTCCTCTCGCTTCTCTCCCACGAGCTGCGTGCCCCGCTGGGCGTGGTGCGTGGGTACCTGCGCATGCTCGAGCAGGGGGGCGGGCTCGATGAGCGGCAGGCAAAAGCCGTGGCTGGCGGAACGGCCGGTGGCGATCGGCTCGCCGCCTTGCTGGACCAGGCCAGCCTGCTGGGACGGCTCGTCCGCGCCGAGGTGGGTGGCGAGCGCCGCGCGATGGACGTCGCGGCGCTGCTGGAGCGGGCCCGGGCGATCGCCATGCTCCCCTCCGATCCCGTCGTCGGCGTCTCGGTGCCCGCACCCGCGGCCGGCACCGTGCCCGTGGTCGAGCCCCTGGTCTCCGGGAGCCTGGCCGCGCTGGTCACCGCCGTCGCCCGCGCGCAGGCGCACGACACGACCATCACGATCACGGCCGCGCGGCACGACGACCGCACGCGCTTCCGCGTCGTGCTCGCCGGGGCCGAGGAACCGGACCGGGTGCCGCCCGACTACCGCCGCGGCGGCCAGGGTCTCGATTTGGTCCTCGCCGGCGCCGTGGCCGCCGCCCATGACGGCACCCTGATGCAGTTGATGAACGGCGACACACTGGCCGGATTCGAGCTGGAGATTCTGGGATAGGAACAACCAGCCACGACCCTTTCGACTTCGCTCAGGGTCGACCCGAGCGAGGCCGAGGCGCACGAAGATCACGAAGTTCACGACGACGTCCTCGGAGACCGGCGACTCGCAACTGCCTCGCCCTTCGTGCCCTTCGTGCCCTTCGTGCCCTTCGTGCCCTTCGTGTCCTTCGTGCCCTTCGTGTCCTTCGTACCCTTCGTGACCTTCGAAACTATACTTATCCCCGATGCGCGCCGTCGCCCTGGCCGTGCTCCTCGCCGCTTCGACCGCCGTCTCGGCGCAGGTCCGGCTGGCGGACGAATCGGACCGGGCGGCCTTCCGCGCGTGGTTCGTCCTGCTCGCTGACGCCCAGTTCGAGCGACCCGCGCCGGAAATCACCGACTGCGCCGGCCTCATCCGCTTTGCGTTCCGCGAGGCGCTCCGCGCGCACACGCCGGCCTGGACGCGCCGCGTGCAACTACCACCGAACCACCCCCGCTTTCCGGACGTGCGGTCCGCCCCGGAGGCCGACGACGGGCACTGGCCCCTCTTCCGCGTGGCGGGCCCGCCCGACACCGCCTACGGCGAGTTCGCGGACGCGCAGACGCTCATCCGCCTCAACACCCGTCCGCGGGGCCGCCGGCTCGACGCGCTCGCGCCCGGCGACCTGCTGTACTTCCACCAGCCCGGACAGTCCGAGCCGGATCACCTGATGGTGTTCGTCGGCCGGTCGTCCTTCGACCCCGGCCCGGACGACTGGGTCGTGTATCACACCGGCCCGGCCGAAGACGGTCCGGGTGAGATCCGCAAGGTCCGCCTGGCCGATCTCCTGCGGCATCCCGCTCCGCGTTGGCGTCCCCAGGCTTCCAACCCGCACTTCGTCGGTGTCTTCAGACTGGCGCTCCTATGATGCGTCTCCTCCGCCTCACGTCGTTGGTCGCCCTGCTCGCCGCCTTCGCGGGCCCTGCCCTGTCGGCACAGGGCCCAGGGGACGAGCCCACGCCGGCGTTCTCGCTGTCGAGCTCCGAGGTCTTCACGACTCGCGACCAGCCGTACTTCCACCTGACGCACCGGCTGCTGCCGAGCCTCGACTTCCGCGTCTACAAGGTGCGCGACCCGTTCGCGTTCTTCGCGGGCCTGCGGGATCCGCATCAGCTCGGCAGCACCGAGCCGATGGTGCCGACGGAGCGGAGCTGGATCGAGCGGCTGGCCGACTGGAAACGCGAGCAGCGTGGCCGCATCCGCAGCTTCTTCCGCGACCAGGTGAGCCACGAGTATCGCGTCGAACGCCGCCGCGAGCGGGACGAGGACGAGGTGCAGCAGCGCGTGACGCTGCAGGTCAGCACGTTCGCGCAGGTGCCGCTGCTCAACCCGGATCAGCTCGTCACGTCCTGGCGCGAGCTGCTGCCCAACTACCGCGACGCCGAGCTCCGCCGCATCCCGCTCGATGTGCACGAGCCGGGCGTCTACGTCGTCGAAGCCGTTCACGACCTCCTGCGCGCCTACACCGTCGTCATCGTGTCGGACGTCGGCGTCGTGACGAAGGTCTCGCCGGGACAGCTCGTGCTCTTCGCGGCGGACCGCTTCAGCGGCGAGCCGAGGGCGGGCTGCGACGTCCAGGTGCTGGCAAGCCAGCAGCAGGTTGCCGGGGGCCAGACCTCGACGAACGGCTTGCTCGAGGTGGCGCTGCCCGCCGGACCCGTCGAGGACGTGATCGGTGTCGCGCTGTGCGACGGGCAGGTGGCGGCCACCGATCCGGGCGCCTGGTACCTCGGCGACTCGCCGAGACAGCTGCTTGCCTACACCTACACGGACAAGCCGATTTACCGGCCTGGCCACACCGTGCACGCGAAGGTCGTGCTGCGCTGGCGCGAGCGGGATGCGGTCGTGCCCTTCGATCGCGACGAGGTCGAGCTCTCGGCAAGTGACGTCAACGACAAGGTCGTCTTCCGCCAGCGCCTCCCCGTCAGCCGCTTCGGCACGGTGGAGGCCTCGTTCGAGGTACCGGCGACGGCGGCCCTCGGCTACTACACGCTGCGGATCACGACGGGCGACGAGACGGCCACCGGCGCGTTCGAGGTCCAGGAGTACCGCAAGCCGGAGTTCGAGGTCCGCGTCACGCCGTCGGCCCGCTTCATCGTCCAGGGCAACGAGCTCGTCGCGTCGATCGAGGCGCGGTACTACTTCGGGCAGCCCGTCGCCAACGGGCGCGTCCACTGGGTGGTCAACCAGCAGCCCTATTACTCCCCCCTCCGCTGGGACGATGGGTTCGACGGGAGCGAGAGCAGCTACTGGTACGGGGGCGACCAGCGCCTCCAGGGCGATGTGCGGCTCGACGAGCGGGGACGGGCCGAGATCCGCATCCCGCTGGCGGCCGACGAGAATGGCCGGGACTACAGCGCGCGGCTCGAGGCACAGGTGACCGACGCGGGGGGCCGCGAGGTCAGTGGCGACACGGTGGTCCACGCCACCTACGGTCCGTTCATGCTGGCCGCGCGCACCGACAACTACGTCTTCCGCGCGGGCAGCCAGGTGCGCGCCTTCGTCCGGGCCATCGACTACCAGGGACAGGCGCAGTCGGGGGTGCCGGTCACGCTGACGCTCGACCGCATCACCTACCCGGACGGCTACTATTCCGATCCGGTCGCCACCCGCACGGGCGAGACGACGGCGGCCACGGGTGAAGACGGCCTCGCCGAGGGACGGCTGACGCTCGGCGCCGACGCCGGCACCTATCGCATCACGGTCGCGACCAGTGTGAACGGCCGGCGTCTCACGGACGAGGCGTGGGTCTGGGTTCCTGGCGCCGAGTCGACCGACGCCTTCAACGGGGATCGTTATCTCGAACTGCTGGCCGACAAGCGGAGCTACGCGCCGGGAGACGTCGCGCGGCTCATGGTGCGTGGGGAATCGGTGACGGGCCCGGTGCTCGTCACGAAGGAAGGCCAGCACGTCTCGTGGTACCAGCTCCTGCGACCCGCAGCGTCGGACGCCATCGAGGTGCCGATCGAGCCGGGCGACGCGGGCGACGTGTACGTCAACCTCACCTACATGCGCGATGGCCGGCTGTTCCGTGCCGAACGGCGGCTGTCGGTGCCTGCCGACAGCCACCGCCTGACGGTGGCGCTCACGGCGGAACAGGAGGTCTCGCGGCCGCAGGAGCCCGGCGTCTTCTCGCTGCAGGTGACCGATGCCGAAGGCCAGCCGGTGCAGGCGGAAGTCAGCCTGGCCGTGATCGATGAGGCGGTCTTCGGCGTGAAGGCCGACGACACGCCGGATCCCGTCCGCTTCTTCTACCGCCGCGAATACAGCCGCGTGGGCACCGTCTTCTCGCGCGAGTACTACTTCACCGGGTTCTCGGGCAGCGAGCAGCTCCAGCTCGCACAGCGCCGGCGGCGCCCGTTCACGCTTGCGGACTTCAAGGGCGAGCCGCAGGCGCAGCCGGCCGTCCGCAAGGACTTCCCCGACGCCATCTACTGGATCGGCGACCTCACCACCGATGCCGAGGGTCGCGCCCGCGTGTCGGTGCGCTACCCCGATGCCCTGACCACCTGGCGGTTGACGGCACGGGCGGTCACGCCCGACACCCGCGTGGGCATCGGCGTCGCGCGCACGACGACGACGAAGGACCTGATCGTCCGCGTCCTGACGCCACGCTTCCTGACCGAAGGTGACGAGGTCGTGCTGCCCACGCTCGTCCACAACTACCGGGAGGGCGAACGGCAGGCCACCGTCTCGCTCAGCGTGGATGGCCTGTCCCCCGTCGGCACGGCCCCGGCTCCGACGCTGGGCACGCTCGCCGCCGGCGCGGAACGCCGCGACAACTGGACGTTCCGGGCAGACACACCCGGCACCGCCAGCGTCACGGCCTCCGCCAGCACGGCCACGGACACGGATGCGGTCGAGTTGCCCGTGCCCGTGCTGCCATACGGGCTCCATCGCGAAACCGCCGCGTCGGGTTCGGTGCAGTCGAATGAGGCCACGACAACGCTCGCGATCCCGGCCACGGCGAACCCTTCGGGCCGCCGCATCCGCGTGGAGCTCGCCCCGTCGCTTGCAGGATCGATGCTTGGCGCGCTCGACTACCTCACGTCGTTCCCCTACGGCTGCACCGAGCAGACGTTGTCGTCGTTCCTGCCGAACGTGCTGGTCACACGGACGCTCACGCGACTGAACCTCACGCCGACCGAACGGCTCGGCGCCCTCGACCGGCAGGTCAGCCAGGGCCTGGCCCGCCTCTACGACTACCAGCACGACAACGGCGGCTGGGGCTGGTGGAAGACCGACGAGAACCACCCGTTCATGACCGCCTACGCCATCTACGGCCTGCTCGAGGCGCGCGACGCCGGCTACAGGGTCGAGGAGTGGCGTATCGACAGCGGCGCCCGCGCGCTGGCACGGATGTACGCGGACTACCCACGGGCCGTGCCGGACCTGAAGGCGTACATGGCCTACGTGCTCGGCCGCGCCTCGGATCAACCGGAGATCACCTGGTACCAGGACGGCGAGTCGCACAGCTACCGCCACGACGCGGCGCGCGACGAGCTCTGGGCCGCGCGCGACCGCCTGTCGGCTCAGGGCCAGGCCTTGCTGCTGCTGGCGCTGCCGTCCGGCGACGAGCGCGCGGCGGCGCTGGCCGGCATGCTCGCCGAGGCGGCTCGCACCGAAGGGCAGCTCGCCTGGTGGCCGATGGACAACGACCCGCTGCTCTTCGACTTCGCCGACACCACGGTCGAGGCCACGTCGTTCGCGGTGCAGGCACTCGCGAGGGTCGATCCGCAGCACCGCCTGCTCGAACCCGCCGTGCGCTGGCTGCTGCTGAACCGCCGCGGGGGCTACTGGGGCTCCACCAAGCAGACGGCGATGGCCCTGTACGGCTTGCTGGACTACATGGATGCGCGCGGCGATACGGCACGCCCGGCAGCCGCGGAGATCTTCGTCAACGGTGAGCGTGTCGCGGAGCGCCGTTTCACCGCGGCCGACCTCACGGCGCCCGAGCCGGTGGTGCTGTCCGTGCCGGCGCGGGAGGGCGCCAACGACGTGCGGGTGGTCGAAACCGGCGGCGGCACGGTCTACTGGTCGGCGGCGGCCGAGTACTACGACCCGACCGGCGCCGAGGCGCGTTCCGGATCCCGGCAGCTTGCCGTCACGAGGCGGTACGCGAGGCTCCAGCCCGTCACGGTCGACGGCCGCATCGTCTACCGTGAGCAGGCGATCGACGGGCCGGTGCAGGCCGGCGACATCCTCACGGTCCGGCTGACGGTCGCGGGGGCACCCGACTGGCGCTACCTGGTGCTGGAGGACCCCCTCCCCGCTGGTGTCGAGGCCGTCCAGGACACGACGGCCTATCCACTCGAGCGGCCGGCCGACTGGTGGTGGGGCTCGCGCGTCGAGTACCGGGACGAGAAGACCGTCTTCTTCCAGGAAGGGTTCGAGCAGGGACGCTACGAGTTCGTCTACCTGGCACGGGTGATTGCCGAGGGCGTCTTCCGGGCGGTGCCGGCGCAGATTGCGCCGATGTACGTGCCCGGCGTCACGGCCTCGTCCGAGCCGGGCACGCTGCGCGTGAGCATCACGCCGGGAGGCGCACAGTGAAGGCCGCGATGGCAAGCATCGTCTGGGTGGGCGCCGGCGCGGTGGTCGCGGGCGCCTTCTATTGGGCGTTCCTGAACACGCCCGAGTCGAACGTGCTCACGCTGGCGCTGTCGGCGCTGCTCGTGCTCGCGGTGCTGGTGGTGCTGGCCGTGGCCGTGAGCGGCGCGGTCATCGCGGCACGCGAGCGCGCGTTCAGCGCCACGACCGCGCGGCGCGCAGCCGCGGCAGTGCCGCTGTTCCTGGCGGCCCTGCCACCGGCGCTCGTCCTCGCGTGGCTTACCGCCCGCGGCCACCAGTGGCTCACGGACCACAGTGGCGAGATCAGCGCCTGGTTCATCGCATCGCTCGGCTGGTCCGACGTGGGCTGGCTGATCGATGGCGCCGGCTGGGTGCTCACCTGGATAGCCTGGGTCGTCGGACCCGTGCTCACCCTGTCGTTGCTGTCGTGGCTGACCACGCGGGAGCGAACCGGCGGGGCCCTGCGCTGGGCCATCCGCGTCTGGCACTGGCGGGTCCTCGGCCTGGCAACACTCTGGTTCGTCTTGTTGGTGGCGCTGCCCTGGCAGGCGGCGTCGTGGCGCCCACCCGGCATGCCGTCGGGTGGGACCATGGAACCGGTGCTGGCGGCACTGAAGCTGGCCGTCATCGCGGTGGTGATGACCGTCGGGGCCACCCTGATGATCAGGGCGGCGTCCGCCGGACCGCCACCCGCGCGGGGCGCCTGACGGCCGACCGGCGCGCGGGACTGCGCCCGGAGGGTCTATCCGCGGATGCACGCGGATGAACGCGGATGGACCCATGGCGGCTCGCGGCGTTGTGACTCGACGGCGGCGTGCCGGCACTGTCCGCGTGTCGACGGGTGTCCACGGGGAGTCATCCACAGATGAACACAGATGAACACAGATGGCGTGCCGCTGAGGCCGGCGCGCGCCGCAGGCGCGACGGTGCCGGTCAAACCACCGGCGGTGACAGCCCGGGGGACTGACGCAAGGCGGGCTGTCGCCGCCGGTGGTTTGACCGACACCGTACCGGCCCCTGTCGGGGCCGCTCGCCGGCCCCGCTCGGCTGACTGTCACCTGGACGCATCCGCGTTTATCCGCGTGCATCCGCGGATAACTCCCCAACCCCTGATCACTTCTTCCGAGGCGTGCGGACTCGACGGCGACGATAGCTACTTGATGTCGTTCCAGCGCTTGCCGGCGGCAATCTCGCGACGGAAGCAGGCCTCGGCGCGGCCGTAGGCCTCGCGCTGCGCGCCGGCGGAGACCGGACGCAGCAGTTCCTCGTCCGATGGGCACTGGACCCGCGTCGGCAGGTCGCCGCCGCCACGTGGGTCGGCAAAGTAGAACGCCGCGCCCTCGCGCACCCAGACGGGCCGGCCCGTGAGCACGCCGTCCACGATGACGTGCGCCATCTCGTGCCGCACCGTGCGTTCGAGCTGTCCCTGGCGCCGCAGGACGTCGAGCGGCAGGAGGTCAATCTCGTTGCCGACCGTCGCCCCCGCCACCCACCACGGCTGGCCGGTCTCCCGCCCGAAGCTGTCGACCGACGGGTGGACGGTGACGCGCACCGACGCCGGAGGCGTGACACCCGCCAGGGTGCTGATGTCGCCGCGCGCCCGCACGAGCAGGTCGAGCACCACCGCGCGGTCACGCTCCTCCGCCGCGGGCAGCGCGAGCGCGATGCCCGCGGACGACGCGGCGGGGGCCGCCGCTGCCGCGGCCACCGGCGGTGGCTCCGGCGCCTGCGCGACCTCGGCCACCACCGCGCGCAGGCCTCGCGGCCCGACCGCGAGCGTCGGGAAGTACGCGTGCAGGATGTCGTCGACCCCAAGCCCGGCCTCGGCCCGGTTGCCGGCCCCGATCACGCAGAGGCCGACGCCGTGGCCGAAGCCCGCGCCCTGGAACCGGTAGCCTGCGCCCGTGCGCTGGAGATCGAACGCCGTGCTCTTGAGCGCCTGCCAGCCGGCCACCCGCCCCACGGCCATACGGAACTCGTGGCCGCCTAGCTCCGAGGGTGAAAAGCCCTCGGCCCGCACGCGCAGGACGCGGCCCGACGGGTCGCGTGCCGCGATACGCAGGTCCCGCAGCCGGTCGCCGCGCAGGCCGGCGGCGCGCAACGCGCGTTCGACGTCGCGGACACGCACCTCGCTGCTCCACCCCGGCTCGGTCGCGCAGTAACGGTCTTCGATGCTGGCCCGCTGCCCGTAGTCCTCGGCCCCCGGCCAGACCCGCGACGCGATCTCGGTGTGTCCCCCGCACCACGCGGAGTAGAAGACGAAGGCGGGCTGGCCCTCCGGATCGAGCAGCAGGCGTCCCGCGGTCGCGAGCGCAGCCCGCCGCGTCGTGGCCGTCGACGCGCGAGCGACCTGGCAGTGCGTCGTGTCGCAGAGATCGAAGCCCTCTTTCCGGTGGCGGTGCTGGTTGGCGAGCGCGAAAGTCCGGATGACCACCGCGAGGGCCTGCTGCGCGGCATCGGGGGCCTTCGGCTCTCCCTCGCCGGCGATCACGCGCGCCACGTAGTCCTCGAGCGGCAGCCGCTGCACGCGCACGCGGCCGTTCGCCTGCGTGACACCGAGCCGGATCGTGATGCCGCTGCTGGCCTGTTTCAGTGCCGCCGCCCCTGGATCCGCGGCGACGTCCCGGACGAGGGCCGAGACACCCGGCGCGGCGCCGGCGGCGGGAGGAGGCGTGACCGCGACAGGGCGTGCGGTGGCCGCCGGCGGGGCCGGAGGCGGTGGGGTCTTCAGGAGCTCGGCAGCCAACGCGGCGGCATCGGCTCCGGCCGCGCCCGGCGCGACGACCACCACGCCACGCGTCGGGGCGTCGGGTGGGGTCAGCGCCACGGCCAGTCCCATGAACCCGCCACCGGGCATCGGCGCGGTGCCCGTCTTCGCGAGCGCCGGGACACCGGCGACCGACAGCGCGGAGGCCGTGCCGTACGTGGCGGCGCCACGCAGGCCGTCGAGCAGGATTCGCCGCGTCGTGGCCTGGAGGCGCACCGGACGGTCGCGATCGGCGCCCGCCAGCCGCGCGATGACGTCGAGCAGGGCACGCGGCGTGACCCGCGGCCCGGCGAGCCCGACGAGCGCCGGCGCGAGCGGCGTGTTCGCGGCAATCGGCGGGAGCCCTGCCGCCTGCCGCACCTGGTTCAGGAGCCCCCGGGGCAGGCGCGGCGCCAGGGAGACGAAGAAGTCGTTGCAGGAATGCGCGAGCGCCTCGGCCGGCGTCAGCGGGCGCTTCAGGTCGGGGTGCGAGCAGACGAACCGCTGGCCGTCGATCGTGACGACGCGCCGGCAGACGTGGCGGGTGTCGGGGGTGACGACCTGGCTCTCGAGTGCGGCCGCCAGGGTGACGGCCTTCATCACCGACCCGGCCAGCACCGGCGTGTCGAGCACGTCGGATCCCGCCTCACGGCGGTCGGTGGGGTCGGCCAGGGAGCGGACGAACCAGGCCGTGCCGGCCGGCGGCGCGGCGGGCGCCCCGGCCGACGTCCCCACGGCGAGGACGAACAGCCAGCCGAGGGCTGCCACCGCCCGGCGGCGCCGGCTCATAGGCGCGTCTTGCACCCGGGCCGGCACCGGCACGGGATGGTCTTGTCTCCCTCGGTGTTGTAGTCGTACGTCAGTTCCTCGCCGGCCTGGATGTTCCGGGCGGCGCGGACCCAGATCGTCTTGTCGACGACCTCGACGTAGCAGTTCGGCGAGCACGAGTGATTGATGAACCGCGCGTCGTTGCCGCCGACGGCCGCGTCACGGCTCCAGTAGCGGTTGACGCGGAAGACCCAGATGCACCCCTTACTGAGGTAGCGGTCCTCTCGCGCCTCGCTCTGCTTGTTCGTGATCAGCTCGCCCGCGTACTCGATGATCCGCTTGTTCTTGTTGATCGGCTCGAGCGCGAAGACGCCCCAGCCATGCAGCTTGGAGCGCTTGCGGCGGATGCGCGGGCCCGGGCGTGACGCCGGCGCAGGGGCCGTCGTCGTCGCGGCGACCGGCCGCGCAGCGCGCGTACCGGACGGGCGAGCCGGAGCCGGGCGGGTCGAGGATGAACGGGTGGTGGACGGGCGCTTCGTGGTCGTACGGGTGTTGGGCACGCTGGACAGTCTCTCGAAAAGGCCGCCAGCAGTGTAGCAGAACGCGCGGTCAGCCTTTCTGCGGATCCGACAGGTCCACCATCATCGGCCCGTCCTTCACGTACTCGGTGAGCTGGATCTCCTCCATCAATCGGAGCTTCCGCGTCACGCGCTCGATGCGCCGTCCCGCCGAGTGGATGGCGCGCAGGCCGGCGACCACCGACGGATCGGCGCCCGGCGCGGACATCAACGACTCGGCCTGCCCGAGGATCACGAGCAGCGGGTTGTTGACCTCGTGGTTGAGGCCGATGGCCATCTGGCCGATGAGCGCCATGCGCTCCTCGCGCACGAGCTCGTCCTCGATCTTCACGAACGGCGTGATGTCCTCGGTGGTGCAGATGGCGCCGCCGATCCGCGGGTCCTGGATCGGCGCGACGCTCAACTGGAAGTGGCTCTGCGGGTGGCCCACCGGCCAGCCCACGCGGGAACGCCCGAACGCGTTGCCACGCAGCACCTGCACCCGCGCCTCGGACCAGTCCCCCGGCGCCAGCAGCGGATACCGCTGCGCGACGTCGGTCCCGATCAGGTCGAGCAGGGACGGATCGACGCCGAGCCGCTGGAACACCACGGCCTGGCTGTGGTTGAAGAACGTGATGCGGAACGACGGGTCCAGGACGATGACCCCGACCGGCAGGTTGTTCAGCACCGCCTCGAGGTACTCACGGGTCTGCGAGTAGATTTCCTCGAGCGTGACGCCGTCGGTCGAGGGCTCACGAAGTGCGTCGTCCATCATTGCCACTCGTCCTCGAGCTCGACGTCGAGCTCCCGGGTGATTGCGTCGATGTCGCTCCACTCGAGGTCCAGCAGGCGCCAGGCCTGCGGGTCGAGCGGCGGGACCCGGTCGTCCCCGGGGTGGCCGATCCCCTTCGCGCGCGCGAGGATGTCCGCCAGGTGGACGACCGCGCTGCGGTCGGCGAACTCGCGGCTCGGGTGGAAGTTGTTGTGGTGCCCGACCGGCGCCACCAGCTTCGACGGCAGCGACCACTTGCGCAGCAGCCACATGCCGACGTCCGCATGCGTCACGCCGAGCACCTCTTTCTCGGCCTCGAACTGCAGGCAGTCGCGCTCGGCGACCACGCTGCGGATCTGCGCATACTCCTTCGGGAACTGCTCCGCGATCAGCACCTTGCCGATGTCGTGCAGCAGGCCCGCGACGGCATACTCCTCGGGCTTCGGCGCGCCGAGCCGCTCGGCAATGAGGGTCGAGGCCCGCGCCGTGCCCAGGGAGTGCTGCCACAGGCCCCCGAGGGCGCTGGCCTTCGCGGAGAACAGGTCGAACACCGACGCGCTCAACACCAGCGACCGGACGACGTCGAAGCCCAGGAGCACCATCGCATGGGTCATCGTGGTGATGGGCTTGCGGAAGCCACAGAAGCCGGAGTTCACCAGCTTGAGGACCTTCGCGGCCAGCACCTGGTCCTTGCCGATCTCCTCGGCGACCTCGCCGGCGGACGTGTGCTGGCTGTCGAGCAGCGCGCCGACGCGCTGCACGACCTGGGGCACGGTCGTGACGTTCGTGATCTGCTCGATCTTGGAGCGCAGGACACCGACGTCGGGCGGCGAGAACGGGGGACGAATGCTCACCGGGGCCATCGCGTCAGCCCTCGCTCTCGGGGATCTGGCCCCGGACGATCGTGTAGAGCTCGGCCATCAGCGGCTCGTCCTTCACGCCGGCGAAGCGGTGATCCAGTTCGGCAATCCGGTCGGCGGCCGAGCGTGGCGCCGCGGAGGGCCCCTCGCCGGCGACGACGATGGAGCTGACGCCCAGCGTGCGCAGCCGGTCGATCAGGCCGTCGGTCAACGCGGCGCCGGCCTGGACGAGCACGACGCCGTTGTTGTTGACGACCGGACGAACGACGGCGTGCCCTGCGCGTGCCTGACTGAGACTGATGCGGCTCATGGGGCTCCCGGGGGGAAGCACACCACCCGGGCTGTCCGGGCGGTTTCGCACACCTAATCGGCCGGCCCGGAGCTACCTTGAATCGGGTGTGTGCAGCCCCGTGCAGGGGGCAGGCGGCGGGGAAATGGGGACAGTCCCCTTTCTCCGGATGCTGCGCCGGATGAGAAAGGGGACAGTCCCCATTTCCATCCCCCCGCCGCTTCGTTCACCGCCCTCAACGGGGGATGGTAGAGTGTCGGACCGGCTGGACTGGACCGGCCGGCCCTGGAGGTGCTCCGTGCGCGTTGTCCCTGCCCTGTTGCTGTCCCTGGTGCTCGCCGCCCCGGCGCTGGCGCAGTCGCGCCAGGTCATTCCCGGCGCCCGGCCCGACTCGCCGTTCAGCGCCGCGGTCAAGGCCGACGGCCTGATCTTCGTCTCCGGCATGCTGTCGCAGGGCGCGGACGTCGGCGCCCAGACCCGCGCGACGCTGCAGCAGATCGACCAGGTGCTCCAGAAGGCCGGGTCGCGCCTGGCCAATGCGGTCTCGGTCACGGTCTTCCTGAAGAACCAGGGCGACTTCGCGGCGATGAACGACGCCTACAAGACCTTCTGGACGGCCGACCCGCCGGTGCGCACGACGGTCGTGGCCGAACTGGTCGTGCCGAGCGCGCTCGTCGAGATCTCGGTGATCGCCGTGCCCGATGGCGGGGAGCGGGTGGTGATCCACCCGGAGGGCTGGCTGCGGTCGCCGAACCCGTACAGCTACGGCATCCGGACCGGCAACACGCTCTTCCTGGCCGGCCTCGTCTCGCGCAACGGCCGCGAGAACACCGTCGTCGAGGGCGACATGGCCGTGCAGGCGAAGCAGGCGCTCGACAATGCGGGCGACATCCTGAAGTCGGCTGGCTTTGGCTACGGCGACGTCGTCCAGTCGCGCGTCTTCATCAGCGACCTCGATGGCTTCCAGGCGATGAACGGCGTGTACCGCACCTACTTCGAGTCCGATCCCCCGGTCCGCGCGACCGTCGTCGCGCCGCTGACGAGCCCGCAGTACCTGGTCGAGGTCAGCCTGCTCGCGGTCAAGGCGCCCAGGACGGTGGTGACGACCCCGGCCGCCGATGGCACCCCCGGACGCGCGAGCAGCCTCCTGAGCTCGTCGCTCAAGGTCGGCAACCGCCTTTACCTGTCGGGTATGCTCGGCAGCACCGACGCCACCAAGGGCGACATGGAGGGCCAGACGCGTGAGGCCCTCGCCCGGCTGGTGCGCACGCTGGAGGCGGCGGGATACGCCGCCTCGGACGTGGTCGACGCGACGGTCTACATCACCGACGTGAACCAGTTCGCGGCGATGAACCGCGCCTACCAGGCGGTGTTCACATCGGCGCCGCCCGCCCGCGCGACCGTGCGCACCGGGTTGGTGTCACCCGGCGGCCTCGTCGAGATCATGCTCACGGCCGTGAAATAGCGGCGGCCGGCACCGCCGCCGGCCGCCACCAGCGGAGCCAGGGGCTGGATTCCTCCGTGTTACAGTGGGGATTCCACCCCCGTTTCCGTCTGGAGGCGCTTTGGAAGGGATCGTTCGCGCCTGGGGCCGCATCCTTGCCGGCTACCGCCCCAACCTCTCCATCGAAATCACCCGCGAGTGCCCCCTGCGCTGCCCCGGCTGTTACGCCTACGGTGACGATCACCTCGGCGGCGGCGTGACGCTGCGCGAGGTCCGCGACCTGAAAGGCCAGGCGCTGGTCGATGGCGTGCTGGCCCTGGTCGATCGCCACAAGCCGCTGCACCTCTCCATCGTCGGGGGCGAGCCGCTCGTGCGGTTCCGGGAGCTCGACCAGATCCTGCCAGAGCTCGCCCGTCGCGGCGTCTACACCCAGGTGGTGACGAGCGCCGTCCGTCCCATCCCGCGCGAGTGGGCATCGCTCCGGCGGCTGCAGATGTGCGTCTCGATCGACGGGCTCCAGCCCGAGCACGACGAGCGGCGCAAGCCCGCCACCTACGATCGCATCCTCAAGCACATCGAGGGGCACCAGGTGACGGTGCACTGCACGGTCACGCGACAGCAGGTCCGCCGGGCCGGCTATCTCGAGGAGTTCGTGCGCACGTGGTCGGACAACCCCAACGTGCAGCACATCTGGATCAGCCTGTACACGCCACAGGTCGGCGAGATCTCGATGGAGAAGCTCACGCCGGCCGACCGCGCCACCGTCGTCGCGACGTTGTTCGACCTGCGGGAGCGGTATCCGAAGCTGTGGATGCCGAAGGGCCTGATCTCGGTCTACGCGGACCCGCCGCAGTCGCCGGACGCATGCATCTTCGCGCGCACGACTGAGTGCGTGTCGGCGGACTTCGAGACGCCCATCACGCCGTGCCAGTTCGGAGGGCGCCCCGACTGCAGCCAGTGCGGCTGCATGGCGTCGGCCGGCCTCGAGGCCGTGGGACGGCACCGGCTCGCCGGCGGCATCCGCGTCGGCGCGATCTTCAACGCCTCCCTCGCCGTGGGCGACACGGTGCGCCGCCTGCGTGGCGGCCGGACGGCTGCGAACGCGCCAGGACCGGAACCGGCCGGCGACCCGTCGACCTAGCCCCCCGCTGATGACTGGCGCCGCCATCGATCCGGCGAGGCATTCCGCCCGGCGGCGTGGCTCCGGCCGAATCCTCCAGGCAGCACCGGTCGTCGCGCCTGGCCGGATGGGCACGTCGGTGTCACGCCCCCCCTCATTCGAGATCGGGTCGAGTCAGTAGCCGCCGGCCTCGTTGACCGCCACCGCCTCGCGCAACGGGCGTGCCGCCACGCCCTCGTGCACGTCGCGCGCCCGAGCGAGCGCCGCCTCGATGTTCGGGCAGATGTTCGCGCCGCCGAGGTGCCGGTGGAACTCGGCGCGCCGCATCATGACGGCGGGTTGCGGAAGCGCGCCGCAGACGATCAGCGTCCGTCCACTGTCCCGGAGCGCCTCCGCGACGTCCTCGATGGCCGACAGCCCCGTCGCGTCGATGGCGGTCATGTTGCGGAGCCGCAGGATCACGATGGGCGGCAGCGACGCCATGTCGGCGACGACCGGCCGGATCTTGTCCGTCGAGCCGAACAGGAACGGCCCGTGGATGCGGAACACCGCGACGTACTCGGGGATGGGCTTGTCCTGCAGGACGTGCGGGCGGCTCGACTCGACGTACTCGCCCGTGACGCGGGTGACGGTCGTCGTCTCGCTGACCCGCCGGATGAACAGCAGGGCGGCCATGACCATGCCCACCTCGACGGCCACCGTGAGGTCGGCCAGCACCGTCAGCGCGAAGGTCGTGAACCACACGCCGATGTCGGTGAACGTCAGGCGGAGCAGCTCGGGCACCTCCCCCCACTCCCCCATGTTCCAGGCCACCACGAAGAGGATGGCCGCGAGCACCGTGAGCGGCACATAGGCGGCGAGAGGCGCCCCCACCAGCAGGATGGCGACCAGCGTCAGCGCGTGGACCATGCCGGCGACCGGTGTGCGTCCACCAGACCGCACGTTGGTTGCGGTGCGTGCGATGGCGCCGGTGGCCGGCAGCCCGCCGAAGAGCGGGGAGACGAGGTTGGCGACCCCCTGGGCGACCAGCTCGGTGTTGGGATTGTGGGTGTCGCCGGACATGCGGTCGGCCACGACCGCCGACAGCAGCGACTCGATGGCACCGAGCAGCGCCACGGTGAGCGCCGGCGACAGCAAGGTCAGGAGCAACTCGGGCCGGAAGACCGGCACCTGCAGGGACGGCAGCCCCGACGGGATGCCGCCGAACCGGGTGCCGATCGTCTCGACGGGCAGCCCCAGGGCGGCGGCGGCCACCGTGCCGCCGACGAGGGCCACCACGTACCCGGGCAGCCGGCCGATGAAGCGGTTCCAGCCGATGATCGTGATCAGGGTGGCGCCCCCCAACCCGACGGCCGCCGGCGAGATCGTGCCCGCGGCCAGCCAGAGCCCGTGGAGGCGCGCGAGGAACTCGCCTGGCATCTCCGCGGGGATGCCGAGAAAATCGCGGAGTTGCGTGCTCGCGATGACGAGCGCGATGCCGTTGGTGAACCCGACGATGACGGGCCGTGGGATGTACTTCACGGCACTCCCCGTGCCGCTGAGTCCCATGACCACGAGGATGACGCCGGCCATCATCGTGCACATGAACAGGCCATCGACCCCGTACGTCGCGATGATGCCGGCCACCACCACCACGAACGCGCCGGTCGGCCCGCCGATCTGCACGCGTGATCCCCCGAGCGCCGAGATCAGGAACCCCGTGACGACGGCACAGTAGATCCCCGCCTGCGGGGTGAGCCCGCTGGCGATGGCGAAGGCCATGGCCAGGGGTAGCGCGACCAGGCCGACAGTGACGCCGGCCACGGCATCCGCTGCGAACGTGGACAGCGAATAGCCCTGGCGCAGGACCTGGAGAGAGCGTGGCAGCCAGTCGGGAAGGGGGCGGGGGCGCGGCACAGCTGGGATCTTCGTCGTCCTAGTGTACCAGCTCTGCCGTCAGCGGGAGATCCGACGGCAGCGGGCCCCGGGGGGGCGGCCCGCCGCCGCGACGGAGTGGCTAGGTGATGAGGCTGAACACCCGGCCGGCATTCAGTTGTCCCTGCGCGGCCTCCGCGATAGCCGGGCTGGCCAGGATGGCCGCACGGGTGGCGAGAGCGGCCTCATGGACCATCTGCATGACGGCTTCGGCCCAACTCGGCGGCCGCCGCGGCGGCCGCTCATCGGACCGCCGCCGCCCGAGCGCGTAGTCACTCAACTGGACGACGGTGGCCGCTTCCGTGCGGGGCACGCTCGAGGCGTCGGCTCGCTCTTCCCGGCCTGCCGCCCGCTTGACCTTCGCGGCCGCCAGCCGCAGGCTGACGGGATCCACTGGACCGATCATGCACTTCCCCCATCGGCGGCGGTCTCAGCCACCTGCCGGCGCCCCGGGCAAGTCCCGGGACAAATGCCGGCGCATCATCCCAATCGGCAGCCGTGACACGAACTTGAGTGCCCAGCCGTGCGTCACCCGCCTGTTGTGCAAGGCACAGGCCGGAATGAACGGACTGAATGGCCTTTGAAAGCACACCACCTGACGCGGCGCGTGTGTGCAGATGTGCGGTGCGGGTGGGCGCCTGCGCGCGAGCGCACGAGGAAGGCACGGAGGTGCGGCACGGAGGTGCGGCACGGAGGTGCGGCACGAGGGTCAGCGGCGTGGCTTGCGCAGGCGGGTGGCCGGCGCGCGGGCCGGCCGCGCGCGCCGCTCGACGGGCGCGCGCAAGCCGGGATGTGCCGAGACCGCTTCATCCCCTTCGAGGACGCGTAGCAGGTAAGCCGGGCGGCCGGGGGGCGCCTGCGCGAGGCGCACGTCCCAATCGGCCAGCAGCGTGCGGAGCTCGTCCCGCAGGGCGAGCAACGCGGACAGGCGGGCCTCGAAGGCCGCCAGGCGCGTCTCGACCAGCGTGCGTACGCGGCGGCACGGCGTCCCGCCGCGATCGCGCTCGCCAAGCACGCCCGCAAGTTCGCCGAGCGTGAACCCGACGAGCAGCGCGCGACGGATCAGGGCCACACGGGTGACGGCCTCCTGCGGATACCGCCGGTACCCGTTTGCCGTCCGTGGGGGCGCGGGCAGGACGCCCTTCCGCTCGTAGTGCCGGAGCGTGTCGGCGCTGACGCCGGTCGCGCGCGCGAGCTCCGACCGGGTCAGCGTCGCGGTCACGGCGCCGGCACCGGCGTCAGGGTCAGCGGATCCCCCGTGTGGTGGTCCGTGATCTGGAACCGCATGAACGCGTGGATGGCGGACAGCGCCTCGGCGTCGGCAGTCACGATCCGCAGGCGCCCTCCCCCCGCCGTCTCTTCGTAGCGATAGCGGATCCGGTCACGGAGCCGCGCCATCACCTCCGCCCCGGGCACGTCCGTGGCGTGGATGAAGTGCGGCAGGTCGAAGTTCCCCTGCGCGAACGCCGTCGCGATATGCGGCAGGTGCATCCGGATCGCGTCGCGGTTCGCCGCATCGTCGCCGCGCTTCACCGAGATGTCGATCGTGGCGCCGTCGGCGTGCAGCAGGAAGTGATGGGTGGTCTGGTCCTGGTCGAAGCCCATGGCTTCCGCGCCGCGTGCGTTCATCGCGGCGTGGTGATCCTGGGCGGACGCGCCGGCAGGGCCGAGCGCGAGGGCGAGCACGAGCACGGGCAACGAGGCGTGTGTGAACGGCATGCCCCACGGTAGAGGGTGGAATCGTTCCAGGGTCAACCGGAAAAGTATGGCACGGAGGTGCGGCACGGGGGGGCAGCACGGGGGTGCCGCACGATGGTGCGGGGCGTGCGGGCGGGGCTATGCTGTGACAGGTCTTCCCCAATGCGCCAGAGACACCGTTCCGTGTGTTCCGTGTTGACCGTGTGTTCCGTGGTCCTCTCGCTCGTGCTGCTGTCGGCACCGCTCGCGGGCACGGGGCAATCAGTGGACACCGCGGGACAATCGCTCACGCCGCGACCACCCGGCGGCCTGGACATCCACCACATCGTCACCGGCCGCGGCAACGCGACGTTCTTCGTGCTGCCCGACGGCACGACGATGCTGTTCGATGCCGGGGGCGCGGGTGAGGGCATCCCGTTCACGGAGCCACGGCCGGACGCGTCGAGACGGCCGGGCGAGTGGATTGCGGCCTATATCGATCGCGTCCTGCCGCCCGGCGCGCCACGGCGGCTGGACTACGTCCTCGTCTCCCACTTCCACGTGGACCACATGGGCGGGCTGGCCGACGTCACGAGCGCGCTGCCGGTGGGCACACTCATCGATCGTGGCTGGCCGTCGTACGACGCACCGCTGCCGGCGCCCGGCAGGAATGCCCCGGAGACGTACATCACGCTGGTGAAGGAGTTGGCCTCACGTGGCACCACGGTGGAACGCGCGCGTGTGGGGGTGCCGGACGAGATTCGCCTCGCGCGTGACGCCACCCAGGCTGCCACCCAGGCCGGGGCGCCATTCGAGGCGCGGATCGTCGCGGCCAACGGCGAGGTGTGGACGGGGCGCGGGACCGCGACCGAACAGCGCTTCCCTGTGTTGCCGCCTGGCGCGCCGGTGGAGGCGCGACCCACCGAGAACGAGAGCAGTCTCGGGATGCGGGTGCGCCTCGGCCTGTTCGACTACTACATCGGCGGCGACCTGACGGGGGTGCCGGATCCGGGCATGGACGCCTGGCGCGATCTCGAGACGCCGATCGCGAAGGCCATTGGCCCCGTGGACGCACGGCAGATGCACCACCACGGCTCGATCAGCCCCGAGAACGAGTTCTTCCTCTCCGCCATGCGGTCGCGGGTCGTCGTGATCCCCGCGTGGGCCCCGAGCCATCCCGCGCCCGGGCCGCTCAAGCGCCTGCTGACACCAACGGCCTATCCCGGCCGCGCGCCACGGGACGTCTTCGTCACGATCCTCCGTGAGCCCACCGCTGTCGTCATCGGGGCGCGGGTCGACCAGCTGAAGTCACGCCATGGCCACGTCGTCATTCGCGTCGCCCCGGACGGCCAGAGCTACCGTGTCGTGGTGCTCGACGACGAACGCGCGGACATACCGGTGATCGCGACGTTCGGACCGTACCTGTCGGAGGGGTGAGAGGGAAAAAGGGGTCAGCCCCCTTTTCATCTGTTCGGGAAACGGGGACAGTCCCCTATTTCCACGGGATCGAGGGGAAAAGGGGACAGTCCCCATTTCCCTCCGCGCCGCACCTCCGTGCAGCACCTCCGTGCCGCCCCCCCGTGCCGCACCTTCGTGCCGCACCTCCGTGCCGCACCTTCGTGCCGCACCTCCGTGCAGCACCTTCGTGCAGCACCTTCGTCAGTGAAAATCATGCGACTCCACTGATGCATCGTCTGGCAGGCCCCCGAGCCGGGCGACACGCTCGGCCTTGACCGACACCACGCCTTCCTGGTTCTGCAGGATGCCCTCCACCAGCAGGAACGGCGCCTCGACAATCGCGAGGCGCTCCTTCGCATACAGATCGGGCCGGACGATGATGTTGGCGATGCCGGTTTCGTCCTCGAGTGTGAGGAAGACGAAGCCCTTCGCGGTGCCCGGCCGCTGGCGAGTGATGACCATGCCGGCCGTGCGTACCCGGCGGCCGCCGCGGATGCGCGGGAGGTCGGTGGCCCGCAGCACCCCCCGCGTGGACAGCTCGTGCCGGCGGAAGCTCATGGGATGCGGCCCAATCGTCAGTCCCGTGCCCGCGTAGTCGGCCACGAGCCGCTCGGTGTCCGACATCGCGGGCAACACGGCAGCCTCGTCGTCAGGGAAGAGGGGGTCAGCTCCCACTTCCCCTCTCCGGCCCAGGCGAGCCATGCCCTCTTCGTGGGCTTCGTGCCCTTCGTGGCTGGACGTCTGCCGTTCCTCGAACAACTCCCCCGCCGGCCGCGCGATCCGCTCCGCCTGCCAGAGCGCCGCGCGGCGATCGTGCCCGAATGCGTTGAGCGCCCCGATCTCCGCCAGCCGCGTCACCTCGTCCCGCCGCAATCCGGCGCGCGCCACGAGATCTTCCAGCGACGCGAACCGCACGCGCCGACATGGGGCGGTCCACTGATGGGCACAGACGTTACAGAAATACCGGGATGCCGATTCCACGGAAGGCGGATCCACGGATTCCACGGATTCCACGGAACGAGGGTCCACGGATTTCACGGATTTCACGGATGAGGGCTTGTCCAAGGCAGCCTGATCAATGGCGCTCTCGCCATCCCCAAACAAATCCCCCCTGCCATTCCGTGTAATCCGTGGAATCCGTGGATCCTCTGTCCGTGGAATCCGTGGATTGTCTCTCCGCGCCATCTGTGGATGCTCGTTCCGTGGAATCTCCTCGAGCATCGACGGATCGTCACAGCCGCACTTCGGACACCGCACGTCCCTTGCTGCCTTCTGCCTTCCGCCTTCAGCCTTCTTCACCGCTGCTTCAATCGCCCGCCCCGCTTCCTCCCGCAGGCCGCTGGCGAAGCGCAGGCCGAGGCGAATGGCGCCATCGGGCTCGATCGTGCAGTCCCAGTCGGACGCCTGCACGTCGATGGGCTCGAAGCGCACGCCGCGACGCTGCGCGTCCTTCACGAGCGTGGCCGGGTGGTAGAAGCCCATCGGCTGGTTGTTCAGCAGGGCCGTGTAGAACGCCGCCGGGAAGTGCATCTTCAGGTACGCGCTCGCGTACGCGATGAGCGCGAAGCTCGCGGCGTGCGACTCCGGGAAGCCGTAGAGGGCGAAGGACGTGATCGACAGCACGATCTGGTCGGCGGCCGCGCCCGTGATGCCCTGCCGGGCCATGCCCGCGCGCAGGTCCCCCTCGATCTCGCGCATCCGCTTCTCGGACCGCTTGAACCCCATCGCGCGCCGGAGCGCCTCGGCCTGTCCGCCCGTGAAGCCCGCCACGGCCATGGCCATCCGCAGCAGCTGCTCCTGGAAGAGCGGCACCCCCAGCGTGCGCCTCAGGATCGGCTCCAGCGCGGGATGCGCGTAGCTCACCGCCTCCTGTCCCGACCGCCGGTTCAGGTACGGGTGCACCATCTGCCCCACGATGGGCCCGGGGCGAATGAGCGCGACCTCGACCACGAGATCGTAGAAGCAGGTGGGCTTGAGGCGCGGCAGCGTCGCCATCTGCGCGCGCGACTCCACCTGGAAGACGCCCACCGTGTCGGCCGCCTGCAGCATGCCGTAGACGTCCGGGTCGTCCGGCGGCAGGTGCGCGAGATCGATGCGCGGCCCGTCCGCATTCACGATCCGGATGGCGTCCTGCAGCACGGCCATCATGCCCAGCCCGAGCAGGTCCACCTTGACGATCCCCATGTCGGCGCAGTCTTCCTTGTCCCACTGCACCACCACCCGCCCGGGCATGCTCGCGTTCTCGAGCGGCACCACGGACGACAACGCGCCCTGGCAGATCACCATGCCTCCCGAGTGCTGGCCGAGGTGCCGTGGCAGGTCCTGCATCTCCTTCCACAGGCGCCCGAACAGCCGGATGCGCGGGTCGTCGCGGTCCATGCCGACCGACGCCAGGTTCCGCGACAGCGTGTCGTCCGGATCCACGTACTCGAACTGGTGCATCACCTTCGCGAGGCGGTCGACCTCCGCGGGATCCAGGTCGAGCGCCTTGCCCACCTCACGCGCCGCACTCCGGCCGCGATAGGTGATCACGTTGGCCGTCATCGCCGCTCCGTGCTGGCCGTACTTCCGGTAGACGTGCTGGATCACCCGCTCGCGCCGGTCGCCGCTCGGCAGGTCGAGGTCGATGTCGGGCCACTCGCCGCGCTCCTCCGAGAGGAACCGCTCGAACAGCAGCTCCATCTCCACGGGATCCACCGCCGTGATGCCCAGGCTGTAGCAGACAGCGCTGTTGGCCGCCGACCCCCGGCCCTGCACCAGGATGTCCTCCTGCCGGCAGAAGTTGACGACATCCCAGACGATGAGGAAGTAGCCGGCGAGATCGAGCTTCTCGATGAGGTCGAGCTCCCGCGCCACCTGCGTGCGCGCCTTGTCATGGAAGGGCCGATAGCGCGTGCGGGCGCCGACGTCCACGATCTTCCGGAGGAAGGAGATCTCCGTCTCCCCCGGCGGCACCGGGTACCGCGGGAAGCGGTACCCGAGATCCCGCATCGTGAAGTCGAGCTGGTCGGCCAGCTCACGCGTCGCGTGCACCGCGGCCGGATGGTCGGCGAAAAGCCGCGCCATCTGCGCCGGCGGCTTCAGGTAACGCTCGGCGTTGGCCGCCAGCCGGCGGCCCGCGGCCCGCAGCGGCAGGTGCTCGCGGATGGACGTGAGCACGTCGAACAGCGGCCGGTCTTCCGGCGCGGCAAACCGCACGCCCCCCGTGGCCACGAGCGGCACCCGGAACGCCTCCGCCAGCCCGACGAGCTGCGCGGTGTCGGCCTCCTCATCGCGGCGCAGGTGCCGCTGGATCTCCACGCGGACCCGGTCACGCCCGAAGATGCCGACGAGCCGATCGAGCAGCCCGCCCACCCCGAACCGATCCGCATGCAGGAGCGGACGGCCCGCCAGCGCCACCAGCCCCGTGCCGTGCGCCTCGAGCTCGTCGAGCGTGATCGCCCCCTCCCCCTTGGGGGACCGGAGCTTCATCAGCGTCACCAGGCGACAGAGGTTGGACCAGCCCGTGCGGGAGGCGACGAGCACGGGCAGGTGCCATCTGGTGATCTGGTGATCTCGTGATCTGGTGATCTGATCTCGGGATCTCGTGATGTGCGGATGTATCTGGTGATCGGGGGGATCTGGGGAATGTCTCTGGGGATTGGGTGATGTGGTGATTGTGGGATTGGCGTCGGCCTGGGTGATGGTGAGTTCGGCGCCGATGAGGGGCTTCAGGCCCGCGGCGGTCGCGGCCTTGTGGAAGCGCGGCGCGCCGTAGACGCCATCGCGGTCGAGGAGCGCGACGGCCGGGTACCCGAGGGCGGCCGCGCGGTCGACGAGCGTCTCGGGGAGCGAGGCGCCCCGGAGGAAACTGAAGGCGGAAGCGGTGCGGAGTTCGATGTACACGGCGTGTTGTCACGAACGGTCGAGACGAGAGGCGTGGACGACACGGACGGGCCACAGAGACACAGCGGCACGGAGAAGAACAGGCTTCTCAACAGGCACCCCCGGCAACGCTCCGCGTGCTTCCGCCGATGGCCAGCGCGATCACCCGACGTCAATCACGGACTCTCCTGATACACCCCAAAAAACAACCAGCCACGAAGAACACGAAGTTACAGGAGTGGGGAAAAGGCGTCAGACCACTTCGCCCCTCGACGACGCTCGCGGCGACCCTGAGCGCAGTCGAAGGGTCGTGGCTGGCCTTTCCTGTACCTATCTGTGCATCCCGCTGTTCATCTGTGCATCTGTGTCTGTGCCATCTGTGCCATCTGTGGCCTGTGCCATCTGTGGCCTCAATCCACGATGCCCTCGATGAACCACTGCCCGACCTCCCGCTCCACGAAGACGCGGTAGAGCGTGCCGTCCGCCAGCGCGAGATCCCACTCGTCGCGGTCCCAGGGCACGGAGCACACGGAAGACACGGACACGGAGGACACGGAAGAAGGGGCCTCGCCACCCTCAGCGTGGCGGCCAGCCTCCGGGCGCCTCACGGGCGGCCCGGGGGGCGTCGCCCACCAGTCACCGGAGGTGCGCCACGGCCCTGCGGCCTGGATGACCGCGCCGGTCGACAAGCCCCGGCGATCCACCTGCACCCGCACCGGCCGCCCCTCCCGCATCGTCACGCGCGCGGGGATGGGCAGGCGGAACCGCCGGAGCGCCGCCCCAGGTACCGGCGGCGCGGCCGGGGCCGGCTCCGCGGCCGGCGCCAGGGTCGCCGTGAACGGCCGAATCTCGAAGGCGCCAGGCCGCCAGGTGTCGACGAGCGCCGGCGTGCCCACGTGCCCCTCCCCCATCAAGGCCGTCAACCGCGCGACGAGCGTGGACACCGACTCGGGCGCCGGCGCCGCGCGCTCGAAGAGCGTCCACTGCAGGACACGGGCCGGGGACGGCTCGACATGCACCGTCACCGTGTCGATGCCCGCCGACGGCGGGTGGGACTCGAGATCCAGCAGGATGAGCGTGCGCAGCGTCTTCGGGTCACGCATCGGCGCGGGCAACTGCAACGCTCGCCGGTGGACACTGCGGGTCACGAGCCGGAGATGCGTGTGCAGCACCACCGCGCCCCGATCGGCCCGCTCGAGATCGCCGGCCAGCGGCTCGAGCAGCCGCGCCAGCACGAACGACAGCGGCTCGAGGCCCTCGATCGGCCACTCCAATGCCATCGTCCGGGCAAAGACCGGCTCCGGCACCCAGGGCACGAGCGGGCGATCGTCCGCGCCAGCAGCCAGGCGCTGCCAGTCCACGCCGCCCTGGCCGAGCCTCGCGGAGAGATCCGCCGCCGGCAACGCGGCCAGGGCCCCCAGCGTGCGGATGCCCCAGCGCCGCAGCACGTCCACCCGCGCACCATCCGCCACCGCCGCCTTGCGCGCCTGCTCCGCCTTCCGCCGCGCGCCAGGCGCCGCCACCGTCCCCAGCATCTGCGCCATCTCGCGCGAGGCGGGCCGCTGATCCCGCGGATGCCGCCAGCCGCCCGAGGCCGGGGCAGGCGCCGGCCCCGATCCCGGCTCCAGCCGGCCATCACGCACCGCGGCAAACCGCTCGAGCAGCGTCACCGGCAGGGAGGCCAGGGCCGCCGCTTCCCTCCCGCGCGGGATGACGGCAAGGCCGGGGCGTGCCAGGGCATGGATGACGGCCGCCGATGACGTGGAGGCAAGGGCCACAGAGGCCACAGATGGCACAGACGACGCACACCGATGCACAGATGAAACGGGATGCACAGATGACGGGAAGGATGGGCCCTCAGCTCCGCGCTCGACAACCGCGGTCTCGGCCACAGATTGCACAGATGCCGCAGACGGCGCACACCGATGCACAGATGAAACGGGATGCACAGATGACGGGAAGGATGGGCCCTCAGCTCCGCGCTCGACAACCGCGGTCTCGGCCACAGATTGCACAGAGGCCACAGATGGCACAGATGCCGCAGATGGCGCACACCGATGCACAGATGAAACGGGATGCACAGATGACGGGAAGGATGAGCCCTCACCGCGCTCGACGGTTTCTGCGATCTGGATGGCCTTCTCCGCCATGCGCGCCTGGAGGTCGGCCCAGAGGTACTGGCCGATCTCCTCGGGGCTGCCAAAGAGGCGTGACAGGCCACTCACGTCGAGCAGGACCACAGGCGGCAGCAGCTCGAAGCGCGGCGTGAACGCCTGCGCGACCTCGGTGAGGGCCGACACGTACGGCGGCGGCGCATGAAGGGCGGCAAACAGCATCGTCGTCTCGTTGTTCTCCCGCCACGAGAAAAAACACCAGCCACGAAGCCCACGAAGCTCACGAAGAGAAGGGCGAAGTGAAAGGGGCTGGGCGCTTCGCTACCGCGCTCTCGAGAATTTCGTGACCTTCGTGGTCTTCGTGGCTGGCTCTTGTCCTCGTGGTGCTAAATCGCCGGGTTCAACGCCATCTCCGCCACCGCTTCCCCACTCATCGCGCGGCGCGGCGAGACGACCTCGGCGTGCACGGACAAGCCGGCCAGCCGGCGCGCGCGGTCGTGGGTGCCGGCCCAGCGGGCGGTGAGCGTCGCGTCACGGGTCAGCGTGAGCGTGACGCCGCCGGCGCTGCGGGCAATGGGCCCCGGCCCGATCAACAGGCAGGTCGTCTCCGTGCCATCGATCACCCGCTGCAGCCGTAACCACGTGCTCGCCGGAATCCGCGCCAGCCCCGCCGCCGGCGCATCCGCCAGGTCGAGCACCACGGCCGTGCACACGCCGGACTGGACCACGAGGTTCAGCGCCTTGAGCGCGCGGTCGAGCGCGCGCTCGACGAGCGTGCCCGGCCCGCTGGCCGTGCGCATCCCCGGCCGCCACCCCGGATCAATCGCGCCAGCCGTCTTCGAGATGGCCTGGCCCCGCACCCACAGCAGCCGGTCGAGCCGCAGGCCGCAGTCAGCCGCCGAGGCGGGATCGAACCGATCGAACGTGTCGATGAGCGCCGCCCATTCGCCGCGACGGGTGGCGGCGCCCAGCCACGCCCACGCCAGGCTGGTCCGTCCAGACGAGGCCGGGCCAACCACTTCCGACAGGCGCCCGCGTGGGATCCCGCCCAGCAACCGGGCATCCACGGCCCCGATGTCCAGGGGAGCCCGTGCCTGCGCCTCCCCCTCCGGGGTCGTCGTCAACGTGCGATCGAGCTTGCGGTCCCGCAGCAGGGCTTCGAGCGTGGCTTTGGTGGCCATGGGTCCTCGTTTCGCTTTACATTCGCGATCATAGTGAATAAAAAGCGAAAGTCAAGAGACGTATGACGCAGCCGGAAATTGACTAAGATCGAGGGGTTTTGCTGGCGCTCGTCTCCCAGGCTGGCCGCCGTGTCGCGGCGGCCCTCACCTATCGCGACTTTCGCCTCCTCTGGTTCGGCGCCCTCACGTCGAGCATCGGCACCTGGATGCAGAAGGTGGCGCAGGCGTGGCTCATCGTCACGCTGACCAGCACGGCCTCGGCGTTCTACCTCGGGCTCGACGCCTTCCTCGGCGAGTTGCCCATCCTGCTCTTCACGCTCATCGGCGGGGTCGTCGCGGACCGCCGCGACCGCCGGCAGATGATGCTGGGATCGCAGTACGTCCAGATGACGGCGGCCTTCACGCTCGCCGCGCTGGTCTACTTCGACCACGCCGCCATCCCCTACATCCTCCTCCTCTCGTTCCTCACCGGCTGCGCGCAGGCTTTCGGGGGCCCCGCCTACCAGTCGCTGATCCCGTCGCTCATCGACAAGAAGGACCTGCCGAACGCGATCGCGCTCAACTCGATCCAGTACAACCTGGCGCGCGTCATCGGCCCGCTCGTCGCCGGCGTCGCGCTGGCCACGCTGGGCATGGTCGCGTGCTTCGGGCTGAACGGCGTGTCGTTCCTCTTCGTGATTGCCGCCATCCTCGCGCTGCGCATCCGGCACGTGCCGGTGATGCACACCGAGAAGATGCTGGCGCAGCTCAAGGGCGGGCTGCGCTACGTGCAGGCCGAGCCGTCGCTCGTCACGCTGACGATCCTCGGCTTCGTGTCGGCCTTCCTCGGGCTGCCGCTCCTCACCTTCCTCCCCATCGTCGCGCGCGACGTCTTCCAGCAGGACGTGGCGCTCTACACGCGCTTCATGACGTTCTCGGGGGCGGGCGCCGTGCTCGGCGCGCTGCTCGTGGCCTGGATCGGCAAACACCGGCACATGGGCAAGCTCCTGCTGGTGCTGCAGGCCGGCCTCGGCCTCGCGATCATCGCGTTCTCCTATTCACGCGCGATCTGGCTGAGCAGCCTGCTCATCTTCTTCGCGGGCGGCATGCTCGTGATGTGCTTCTCGCTGCTCACCTCGCTCGTGCAGCTCCTGGCCCCGCACGAGCTCCGCGGCCGTGTCGTCAGCATCTACATGGTCGCGTTCCGCGGCGGGTCCCCGCTCGGCGGCCTCGTGGCGGGCTGGCTCGTCACGGTGCTCGGCTCCGCCCCGCTCGTGCTCGCGCTCAACGGCTCCGCGCTCGTGCTGGTCGCCAGCTACGTGCTCGTGCGGGGGCACGGCTTGAAGGAAGTCTGAGGCTCGGGACTTCCGGCCACGAAGCACACGAGCGCACGAAGCCGTACGCGGTGTGAATGGCCTTCGTCGTCG
Organism: Vicinamibacterales bacterium; assembly: GCA_050246635.1. Lineage (GTDB taxonomy): Bacteria > Acidobacteriota > Vicinamibacteria > Vicinamibacterales > UBA2999 > JBFWVR01. The sequence continues at coordinate 511,915 of JBFWVR010000001.1, read as the reverse complement.
TGGCTCGACACACAGAGAAGCCCACCGCCCGATCTGGCCGCCAGCCTGACGTCGGACCGGCTGCGCCAGAGCGTCGGGGACGGAAGACGGGCGGTATGATGCCGCCATGCAGGACATGCTGCGCGACCTGATCGCCCACAAGGGGTACGCGAACGCGGCGCTGCTGGCCGCCGTGCGCGAGGCGCCGCCGGCGGCATCGGACGCCGAGCTGCTGGCGCTGTTACACCACATCCTGCTCGCCAACCGCTTCTGGCTGCTGGCGGTGCTCGGGCACCCATTCATCCAGGACGAGGAGGCGGCGCCCGCGCCGTCGTTCGAGGCCCTCGTCCAACGTTACCGCCAGACGCAGATCCAGGAAGCCTCATGGCTCGCGACCGCCACGGACCGGGACCTGGCCCGCATGCTGGAGGACACTCGCATCCCAGGTGGCCAGTGCACCGTCGCCCAGGCGCTCACGCAGGTGTGCCTGCACTCGCACGGCCACCGGGCCCAGTGCGCCAGGCTGCTGCGCCACCACGGCGGCTCGCCTCCGGCCACCGACTTCATCCGCTGGGTCGCGAGCCGTCCCGACGCGGCCTGGCCGGCCGCGCTCGCGGACGAGCCGGGTTCATAGCGGCAGACACGCCCGCAGGAGGCGCAAGCCCTCCTCGATCCCGGCGGTCGCGATGGCTCCGTAGCCGAGCACGACACCTGGCAGGCGCGCGCGCCCGACGGCGAACATCGAGAGTGGCTGCACCGCCACGCCAGCCTCGGCGGCGCGGGCCCGCGCCACCTCGATCTGCTGGACGGTCAGGCGCCTGGCCCGCGCGGCGACGTGCAGGCCGGTGCTGGAGGGAACGAGATCCAGTACGCCGGCGAAGTCCCGGGCCACCACGCGCGTGATCATCTCGTGCCGCGCCCGATACACGGCGCTGACGCGCCGCACGTGGCGGGCAAAGCCGCCATCGTCGATGAAGCGCGCCAGGGCGTCCTGCACGAGGATTGGCGTGTGCCAGTCGGTCACGTACTTCGCACGATGCACCGCCGGCGTGAGTGACGGTGGCGTCACGACGAACCCCAGCCGCAACCCCGGCAACATCGTCTTGGAGAAACTGCCGACGTAGATCACCCGGCCCGCGCCGTCCAGTGTCTGGAGCGCCTCCAGCGGCCGGCCGCCGAAGCGGAACTCGCTGTCGTAGTCGTCCTCGATGATCGCGGCGTGGTGCCGGTCCGCCCACGCGAGCAACGCCTGCCGGCGGGCCAGCGACAGGCACACCCCGAGCGGATAGTGGTGCGACGGCGTGACGTAGACCGCGCGCACGCCGCGCGGGATCGCGTCGACGATGAGGCCGTCGCCGTCGACGGGCACGCCGACGACGCGCAGGCCGAGCGTGTGGAACAGCCGTCGAGGCGGGGTGTAGCCGGGATCTTCGACTGCCACGGTCTCGCCGGGTGCCAGCAGCACCCGCGCCAGGACGTCCAGCGCCTGCTGCGTGCCGTTCGTGATCGTCACGTCGTCCGCCTCGGCCGCGACGCCCCGGGAGATGCCGACGTGCCGGGCAATGGCCGCCCGCAGCTCGCCCTGCCCGGCCGGATGCCGGTACAGGCCGTCCGTGACCGCGGTGCGTCGCAGGCACCGCGCGACCAGGCGATTCCAGGCCCGATGGGGAAACAAGGTCGCGTCGGGGATGCCTGTCCGGAAGTCGTAGCGTGCCAGCCGCCCGAACGCGGCCGGCAGCGGAATCTCCTGCCAGAGCGCCCGCCCCGCCAGCACCTGCCGCGACTCGCGCGGCCGCCTGGCCGACGGCCGCGCGGCGTGCGCGCTGACGAAGGTGCCGGCCCCGACGCGCGCAATCACGAGCCCCTCGGACGCGAGTCGCTCGTAGGCGACCGTCACCGTCATGCGCGACACCGACAACCGGCGCGCGAGATGGCGCGTCGGCGGGAGCGCCTCTCCCGGACGCAGCCGTCCGTCGGCAATCGCCCGACGCACTTGACGGTAGATCTCCCCGCTCAGGTCGCGGCGGCCCGACAGGCTGACATGTAACTCCATGCGGCCCCGATGATTGGACTAGCACTTTAGCGCGGAATTGGCACTGTCACCGGACCATTCACCCACCTTATCCTCGGAACATGGAGACGGCTCGCGGCGGCGCCGCGCCCGCCACGTCCCAGGCTCGCGCCTGGAGGCTCGTCCTGGCCGGCGGCATGGTCGCCGGCACGCTCGATATCCTGTACGCGTGGGTGTTCTGGTGGCTGCGGGCCGGCCTGCCATTCCAGCGCATCCTCCAATCGGTGGCCGCGGGCCTTCTTGGACCTGGCAGTGCCCGGGGCGGCGCCCCCACGGCCGCGCTTGGTCTCGTCCTCCACTTCGGCATCGCGACGACGATGGCGGGGGTGTATTTCGTCGCCGCGCGCCGGTGGCCCGTGCTCGCACGACAGCCGTTGCGGTTCGGCGCGGTGTACGGGCTGGGCCTCTACGTCGTCATGAACCACGTGGTGGTGCCGCTCTCCGCCGCCGGACCTGGCTCGGCGGATCCGCTGTGGGTCGCGCTGAGCGTCGCGATCCACATGGGCTGCATCGGTATCCCCATTGCCGTGGCCACCCACTGCGCAGTCCGCGCCCCCGCCGGACCGCCAGCCCTCCCCCGGACAGGAGTCGCATGAAGTTCCTGTGCCTCGCCTACGGCGCCGCGCACGACTGGAAGGCCCTCGACCGGGCCACGCAGGACACGCTCCTCGAGCAGGACGCGCGCCTGCGTGACCGAGGCGCGCTCATGGCCGCGGTCGAGCCGTCCGTGACGACGGTGCGCGCCTCGGATGGCACGCCGGTGGTCACGCCCGAGCCGTTCGTGCCGCACGACGTGCCGCTTGCGGGGCTTTCGATCATCGAGGCCGACAGCCTCGACGAAGCCGTGCGTCTCGTGGCCGGCACGCCCTGCGCGGTGGCGGGGGGCGCCATCGAGATCCTGCCCATCCTCATGATCAACGACGCGGAGTGGAAGACCCGGCACGACTGACACGCCACGGCCCGAGCCTCCCGGGCGCGTGCGACTGCTCCAACGGACGCCCAGGAGGCCCAGCATGCATCTCGACACATCCGTCCTCATTGTCGGCGGCGGCCTGAATGGACTGACCATGGCGCTGCTGCTCGCGCGGCGTGACGTGCGCTGCATCGTCATCGAGCGACATCCACGCACATCGATCCAGTACAAGTTCTCGGGCATCTCGCCGCGCAGCATGGAGATCTTCCGCGAGGCGGGCGCCGAGGACGACGTCCGCGCGCACCGCACCGGCGATCAGCAGGCCGGCGGCGTTGCGCGTGGCCGCACGCTGGCGGACCCCGAGATCCAGTGGATGATGGACTCGGCGTGGCCCGACGTGTCGGGCCTCGGCGCCACCGGGCCCGCGACCTGCGATCAGCACGTCCTCGAGCCGATCCTGCGCACCCATGCGGAGCAATGCGGGGCAGACGTGCGATTCGGCACGGAGTTGCTGGCGCTCACGCAGAAGGCCGACCATGTCGAGGCTCGCGTGCGCAGCGTGGCGTCCGGCACCGACCACACGCTGCGCGCCGCGTACGTGGTGGCCGCGGACGGCGCCAACGGCACCGTACGGGACCGCCTCGACATCGGCCGGACGGGCCCCGGCGTGCTTCAGCACTGGATGAATCTCCTGTTCGACACGGACCTCGAGCCGGTCCTCCAAGGCCGGCGGTTCACCTCCTGCTTCGTCAGTGCCCTCAACGCCACCTTCACGCCACGAGAGAGCGGCCCGTGGGTACTGGCCCTCCAGTACGATCCCGAACACGGCGACCGCCCGGAGGCCTTCGACGCGGCGCGCTGCTTGCGGCTCGTGCGGGAGGGTGCGGGGCGAGACACTGTGCGCGCCGACCTGGTGGATGCCCGTGCGTGGTCGGTGGCCGGGTGGATCTCGGACGCCTTCCGGCGGGACCGCGTGTTCCTGCTCGGGGACGCGGCGCATGTCATGCCGCCAACGGGTGCTTTCGGCGGAAACACGGGCATTCATGACGCGCACAACCTGGCCTGGAAGCTGGAGCTCGTCCTCAAGGGGCAGGCCGACCGCACGCTGCTCGACACCTACGAGACGGAACGGCGCCCGGTCGCGGCGCACTCGCTCGCGCAGGCGCTCGCACGCCTCCAGGCCTGGTTTGCGGATCCGCAGGGCCGTCTGCCGGCACCCGTGCCGCAGGTGGCCGAGTACGACGTCGTCTTCGGCCAACGCTACGAGGAGGGCGCGCTGTTGTCCGAACCAGGTGAGCAGGGCCAGCCGCCCTTCGCCACGGCGCACGCCCTCTCCGGCCGGCCGGGCACGCGGGCGCCGCACATGGTCCTGACACGGGACGGGGCCGATGTGCCGGTTCACGACCTGTTCGGCGCGGGATTCGTGCTGCTCACCGGTGCGGGCGGGCGCCCCTGGGCCGAGGCGGTCCGGAAGCTGTCGCGCCGCAGCGGGCCGCCCCTGACTTGCCAGACGATCGGCACGGGCTGTGCCCTCGGCGACTCCGGCAGGCAGTGGCCGGCACGATACGGCGTCCGTGACGCCGGCGCCGTGCTCGTGCGCCCGGACGGGTTCGTCGCATGGCGCACGCCGGACGCCACGGCCGCGGCGGAATCGATGCTGACGAACGTGCTGCGCCGTCTGCACCTGCGCGCATGACGGCGCCGTCAGATCGCGCTGATCGTCACGTAGTAGCCGTCGGGATCCCGCAGCGAGAACTCCATCGTGCGTGTGTTCGGGTTGAGGTGCGGCTCCTCCTCGAACCGTTCGACGAGCGCCCGTGCCCGTTCGAGCCCGGCCTCGTAGTCGTCCACCCGGAAGAACAGCAGCAACCCGTTCCCGGGTGTCGCCGTCGCGGGGCTGGTCAACGACGGATGCTCGTGCGCACCCCACGCATGGAGGCAGAGCAGCACGGTGCCGTCCGCATCACAGATCTGCCCGAAGTAGTCGTGCGCCGGGCTCGTGGGGGCCTGGCCCAGGAGCCTCTGGTACCAACTGAAGCTGGCCGGCACGTCCGCCACGCCGATGATCGTCCACGTCCGTATCATGTCAATCCCTGCGTCGGACACGGAGAACACGGAGGACACGGAAAACACGGAGGACACGGAGGACACGGAGCACACGGAGCACACGGAGCACACGGCGGACATGGGATTACGAAGCACCCGGGACATCTGGGCACAGTCGCCACCTTTCCCGTTCTTCCGTACGCCGTTGTCCTGTCCCCTGCACTCCCTGCAATCCGTGTAATCCGTGTAATCCGTGTAATCCGTGGATTAGGTGTGTGCAATCGGTGCGTCCCGTGTGTTCTGTGTCTTCCGTGTGTCCCGTGTAAACCGTGTAATCCGTGGATCGTGTGACTTCCGTGCTCTCCGTGTATCGCGTTTCCTGACAAAAGGTTGCACTAGAAGATATCCGCGACCCCGGCGTTCTGCTATAACGACCGGACAGTGGCTGCCGTCCCCAGGCTGGAGTCGCTCGCGTCGGATCTCCGGTACGGCGCACGCAGCCTGCGCGCCGCGCCTGGCTTTACCGCGGTCGCGCTCCTCACCCTGGGCATCGGCATCGGCGCCACGACCGCCCTCTTCAGCACCGTCAACGCCACCCTGCTCCGGCCGCTGCCATATGCGGCACCCGACCAGCTCGTCAGTGTACGGAGCCGCCTCACCACCGGCCAGGTGACGAGCGGCCTGCTCTCCCCGCTCAACCTCGGCCTGCTCCAGAACAGCAGCCTGCCGATCGATGGCGTCGCCGGCCTCTCCGCGCAACCGCAGGAGGCCGCGCTCATCGGCGACGATGGGCAGCCGGTGAGCGTGCTGGTCAACGGCGTCACCGAGGGCTTCTTCGACGTGCTCGGCCTGCCGCTGGTGCTCGGCCCGGGCTTCACGCACGAGGATCACGTCCCGCTCGGTCCGGGCGCGCCGAGCGCGGTCATCCTCTCTCACCACCTGTGGACGGCCATGTTCGGGAGCGATCCCGACATCGTCGGGAAGAGCATTCGGCTCGTCGAGATGCCGACGGGCGTCCGTGTCGCCGGCGTCGCCGCGCCGGACATGGACCTGCCGCATGGCACGGACATCTGGGTGTCGGCCCGCACCAACCCGCAGGACTTCGGGCACGGGCTCGACATCATCCTGCGCACGCGGCCCGGCACGGACCTGGACGCGCTGCGCGCGCGTGCCGACGTCCTGCTCGCCGAGCAGGCGCGCACGAGCCCCACCGACGTCAATCGCGTCTTCATCATGCGGCCTCTCGCCACCGCCATCGTCGGCGATCTGGGCCCGATGCTGCTCATCGTGCTCGGCGCGACCATCCTGCTGCTGCTCCTGGCCTGCGTCAACGTGATGAACCTGCTGCTGGCCCGCGGCGCCGCGCGCACCCGTGAGCTCGCCGTCCGGTCTGCGCTCGGCGCGTCCCGCGGGCAGCTCGTGCGGCAGATGCTCACCGAGGCTGCCATGCTCGGCGCCGCCGGGGCTGTTGCAGGCCTCGCCCTGGCCTATGCCGGGGTCCGCCTGCTGCTCGTCTTCGGCGCGTCGACGCTGCCGCGACTGGAGTCGGTGCCGTTCGACGGCACGGTGCTGGCCTTCACCGCGGCGGTGCTGGTGTTCAGCGTGCTCGTGATGGGGCTGGCGCCCTCCTGGCGGCTGGCCACCGTCGACGTTCGGACGCTGATGAACGAGAGTGGGCGCAGCACCTCGCCAGGCCGCGCCACCTCCCGCTCCATGTCCGCGCTCATCGTCGTCGAGATCGCGCTGGCCGTCGTGCTCACCGCCGGCGCGGGCTGGATGGTGCAGGGGTTCTCGCGGCTGGCTGCCGTCAATCCCGGGTACCCTCCCGATGGCCGGCTGGTGATGGCCGTACGGCCCGGACGGACCTTCGATCCACGGAAGCTCGACGAAGTGTTCGCATGGGCCGATGAGCTGGTGCGCCGGGTGCGCGACGTGCCGGGTGTCGCCATGGCCGGCGGCGCGCAGACCTTCCCGCTGCAGCCCAATCGCGACGGCACGCTGATCGTGGGCGTTCAGGGGGAGGTGTGGGATCCCGCGAACCCGATGAACGCGTTCCTGCGGAACGTCACGCCTGGGTTCCTCGAAGCGATGGGCGTGCACCTCGTGTCGGGACGGCTCTTCACGGATGCCGACCGGCGTGACACGCGCCCCGTCGCAATCGTGAACCAGGCCTTCGTCCGCCGGTTCCTCGGGGCACGCGATCCCCTTGCCACGTCGTTCGCGTTCGGCCTGCCCGCGCCGAACCCGAACACGATGCGCGACATCATCGGCGTGGTGGACGACATCCCGTACGCGTCACTCGGCGCGGCACCCGACCCCTGCTTCTACACGGTCTCGACCCAGCTGTTCCCGCTGGTGCGGCAGACGATTGTGGCAACGGCCCGGGCCGGCGACCCCCGCGCGCTCGAGTCCGGTCTCCGATCGTCACTCTCCGCGTTCGATCCCCTGATGATGGTGACCTTCACGACGGCCCCGGCAGTCATCGCGGAGACACTCGGCGGGCAGCGCCTGGGCATGGCGCTGATGCTGGTCTTCGGCGCGCTGGCGCTCGCGCTGGCGGCGATCGGCATCTACGGCGTGATCGCCTACGCCACGACCGAGCGGCGTGAGGAGATCGCGACACGCATGGCGATTGGCGCGTCGGCGCGGCAGGTCGTCCAGCTCGTGATGCGCCGGGGACAGATCCTGGCGGTGGCCGGGATCGTCCTGGGCCTGGCTGGCGCCTATGCCGGGGGCCGGCTGGTCGCCAGTCGCGTCTACGAGATGCGCGCGTCCGATCCGCTCGTGCTCCTGGCCGCGGCCGCGATCGTCGCCGCCGTCACGTTACTCGCGACGATGATCCCGGCACTCCGCGCCAGTCGCGTGGATCCCGTGACTGCCCTCCGCCCGGAATAGCTCACACGGGACACACGGAGCACACGGAGCACACGGAGCGACGGAACGACGGAACGACGAAGGATTCGGGACACGCAGGCGAAGCTACGCTTGTCCATTACGGCGAGGACGGGACGGATGTCCTGAGCGTCCGCCAGCGGGTTGCCCGCAAGAAGAACCCCAGCATACCCACTGGACACCAGCCCCGCAACACCACGCACACTCGGCACTGCAGGAGGGTGCATGACGGACGAGGTGGAACGCGGGGAGGCACTGCGGCGGCTGGCACGGCTCGAAGTCGTGGCGACGCTGGACGGCGAAGCAAACACCACGGTGAGGACCACGACATTCACCGGCGCCGACGGGGCCGCCCTGCCGATGGATCTCCACCTGCCGGCCCACGCCGCTGGCCGGCGTCCGCCGGTCGTCGTGTTCGCGACCGGGTTCCCCGATCCCGACGGCCGCATGCGCGCGTTTGGCCCCGTCACGTCCTGGGCCCGGCTGCTGGCCGCCGCCGGGACCGCAGCCATCGTCTACGGCACACGCGAGCCGGGCGAAGACGTCCGTGCGCTTCTGGAAACGATCAGGCGGAACGGGGCCACTCTCGGCGTGAATGGCGAGCGGATTGCGCTCTTCGCCTCGTCCGGACACGGGCCGGTGGCCCTGTCGGCGGCCGCGCAGGCCAGGCAGCTCGCAGGTGCGGCGCTGCTGTACCCCTACACGCTCGATCTGGATGGCGGCGAGGCTGTCGCTCGCGCGGCGAAGCAGTTCGGATTCGTGCCGGGACGCGACGGCATCTCCGTCCGCGATCTCGAGGCCACGCCACTGCTCTTCGTCCGGGCGGGACGCGACGAGATGCCGCGGCTCAACGAGACGCTCGACGCGCTCGTGACGCGCCTGGTGGCCGGCAACACGCCTGTCACCCTCGTCAATCACGCATCCGGCATCCACGGGTTCGACCTGCACGACAGGAGCCAGCCAACGCTGCAGGTGCTCGAATTCGTGGTCGGCTTCCTGGTGCGGCACCTGGGGTTGCCGGCCCCGGTCCTCACCCTGCGAGCGTGATTCGAGCGGCAGGGCACGGGGCACACGGAGTACACGGGGGACACGGAAGGAACCTGTACTCGGTCACGGGCGCCCCGGGGAGGCTGTCTCGCTCGTCAGTCCGTGCCCCGGTGCGGGTGTCCTGCCTTCCCTCGCGATTTTCGCGTGCCTCGTGTGCTCCGTGTGTTCCGTGTGCTCCGTGTATGCGCGTCACTTCTCAGGTGACATCGGCGATGGATGGACGAAATCGACCTGTGCGACGTCGGTCCACGGCAGGTACTCCGGGCGTTCCGGCCCGTCCTCGAAGACCAGCAGGCCCCCGTTGCTGTCCGCGAGGTCGCCGGCGCGTTCGAGGGACAGTTCATTCCCGTCCTGCAGGCGCACGGTTGCCGCCGCACGGGCACCCACCGGGGGGCCCAGAACGACCGATGCCACCAGGCCGAAGGGAAGGCTGTAATTCACGCCCATCCAGGGCGCGTCAAGCGTCTCGGTGGTCTCGCTCTCGTCCAGGTCATAGACGAGGCGGCCGGTCAGACGTCGGCCGGCTTGCGTGGTGACCGTCCCCGACAGCGGCCGCCCGGGAAGAAACGTCTGGTAGGCCGGGCTGCGGCCGGCGGGACCGAAGTCCACGCGCTCGAAGGCGTCCCGGGAGACGAGCACACGGCCGTATCGGTCATCGTCCACGAACACCCCACGATGCTCACGGCCGACGTCGCGCGTGCCGGACAAGACCAGCTCGCGGCCATCGCGCAGTGTCACGAGCGCACTCACGGGGGAGAGCCGCGCAATCGACCGGATGTCATCGAACGGCACGCGCCGCTCGTGGCCGTCCATGCGCCCGGTGAGCTCGTCCGCGCTCACGCTGCCGTGCCGGTTCCACTGCACGAAGCCGGTGAAGTCCCCGGCGGCGGTGCGGACCGTACCGTGCAGCCTCGCGAGGGGAGGCGCCGTGCCGCTGCCGGGCAGGAGGTCGATGGCCTGGATGTCCCATTCATCGAGGTCGACGACTCCACGCCGCGGGTCCCAGACCCGGACGCCGTCGGCATAGTCGTCTGCGCCGAACCGGTCGAGCCGGACTACCGTGCCGCTCTTCAGCGTCACCCGCAAGTCGCGGCCATGAGCCTCGAGCCGGGTGATGTCGCCGAAGCGCGTCATGAAGGGCCGGCCCAGCTCGGGCGTCTTCGCGCCAATCCGGATCTTGAACCGGAAGATCTCGAGCGGCGGTTCGAACGGCGCGTACGCGGCCCAGGGATTCTCGTCCTTGTAGCCATTGAAGAAGTCGCCCCAGAAGGCTTCCTCGTCCCCGCCGAAACGGAGCCGTCCTTCGTACGTCCCCTCGGCCGTGGTCACGCGACCGTAGATCACGTCCGGGCCGGCATCTGCGGCGGCTGGGACGGGCGCGGCAGTGGATGCGGCCCTCACCGGTCCCGCAGGCGGAGCGCTGCCGCGCGCGCTGAACGCGGCCGGCAACACGACGACGAGCGGAAGGGCGAGCACGATGACGAGCGTCTTGCCGGACATGGCGCCTCTCTGCGTGGTCACCTGACGCCGGGGACCGCGCCCCGGCTACTGCCAGCACAGTATACTTTGCAATGCAAAGTCAAACAACGAATCAGCGGTGGCAATCCAGACTGCCAGACGCGGTGCCCGCAGGCGCCTGGCGCCCGCCCTCAGGCCGGCTTCAGGACCTCGTAGCGGAGCGCCACCATGCCCGACTTGTAGGGGGTCACTTCGGCAAGGTGGAGGGGCACGTCCCGGTCGAGGCCCTCGAAGAACCGAATGCCGTCACCGATCAGGACCGGCATGATTGAGTACCGCACCTCGTCCACCAGCCCCAGGCACAGGGAGGCGGCCGACAACTCGCCGCCGCCGACGAACCAGATGCTGCGGAACCTCGGCTTGAGCCGTTCGTTCACGAGGGTGGCCAGATCACCGGCGTAGAACTCGACGGTGTCCCTTGTCTTCGGGAGGTCGCGTCGCGTGAGCACGTACGTGGGCTTGTCCCCGTACGCCCAGCCCATGCCCCGGGCCTCGAAGCCCAGCGCCACCTCGTACGTGCGCGAGCCCATCACGTAGCAGTCGATCGTCTTCAGGAACTCCGTGATGAACTCCGCGCTCATCACCGCCCCACCCTCGAAGGTGTCGGAGGTCTCGAGCCAGTCCACCCGCCCATCCCGCCTGGCGACGAAGCCATCGAGGCTGGCCACCATGTGCACCGTCACGCGCGACGCGGTCTCGTCCATCCGTCTCTGCCTCCCGGCGGCTGCCGCACGCGGCAAGGGCCACGGCGTATCGGTCGCCGGCAACCAGCCGGGCCCGTACGCCGGACCGCCGGGGGAATTCTGCCACAGGCGCGGCCGGTCACCCGCGGCGCGTGAGGAAGATGTGTGTCGCGCGTTCTCCCGGGGTCACCTTCACGCATTCGTAGCCATGGGCACGCATGTCGAGCCCGCCAAGCAGGTGCTCGCCGGCTCCCAGCAGGACGGGAGCCACCGCCAGGTGCACCTCGTCGACCAGCCGCGCCTGGAGATACTGGCGGACCGTCGCCACGCCTCCACCGAGCCGGACGTCCTTGCCACCCGCCGCGGCCACCGCGCGCGCGAGGGCCTCGTCGATGCCTGCGGTGACGAAATGGAACGTCGTGCCGCCTGCCATCTCGATGGGCGGACGCGCATGGTGCGTCAGGACGAACGTCGGAACGTGGTAGGGCGGGTTGTCGCCCCACCATCCCTTCCACGCGTCATCCGGCCATGGTCCCCGGATCGGGCCGAACATGTTGCGCCCCAGGATCCACGCGCCGAACCGGCCGAACCCCTGCGCGGCGACGCCGTTGTCCACGCCGGTCTCGCCGCCCCCGCCCCCGTGCATGTCCTGGAAGACACGCGTCGGGAAGAACCACTGCATCAACTCGGGGCCGTTGACGCCGAGCGGATGGTCCCGGCTCTGGTCGGGACCGGCGCTGTAGCCATCGACGGACATGGCAAAGCTGTGTACGATGAGTTTCGACACGGTGAACGTTCTCCAGTGATCGGGGACGACGGACGGGAGATGGGCGGCGCGGGGCTGCCAGCCGGATCACGGGTTCTCGCGCGCGCCTCTCTCCCACGTAGCCGCGGCGGCCAGCGCGGCCGTGGCGGCGAGCTTCTGCCTCGCCTGCCACGGGGGGCCGGCCGCCTGTCCCAGGCGCTGCAGGACCCACTCGACGCTCCGTCCATCGAGCGCCGCGGCGGCATCGGCGGCGACCGTCTCGCGATTGTACCAGTGCACCTGCCACCCGCGCCCGGCCGCGGCGGTGGCGAGGGCCTGTCGATACATCACGGAGTCGGCCATCGTCTGCGCGCGGTTGTCGGCGATGCGCGCCTCGATGGCAGGGGGCAGGTCGGGGCACGCCCGGATGGCAATCGCGACGATGGGCACCGGCAGCGAGGCGGCCAGCGCGGCCAGGCCTTCGGACGCCTTCCTGGCTGACGAGGCCTCGACGCGCCTCACCAGCGCGACCACCTCGGCCATGGTGAGGCGGCGGACGCCAGGTGTCTTCAAGTACCGCCCCATCGCCCACGCGCCTTCGTGGTGGTACGGATACTCCGGCAGGCCCTCGTCGATCAGCGGGAGGCGCCGGCGATCGAGCAGCTCACCGCCGGTGGTGATGGTGACGCACTCGGCCGCGCTGGCGTGCTCGGTGACACCCACGATGGCGGTGTTGGGCGGGAACCCTCTGGGCATGCGGCGTCGGGAGGATATCGCGAAATGGGGACCGTCCCCATCTCGCCCGTGGTCCTGGGCTACGCTAGGCCTGTTGGTGACCCGCTTCCCCACCTCCAACCGCGACACGCAACTGCGCGAGCACCTCGGCACGCGCGTGTACATGGCCTCGCACCCGGCGCTGCGTCCCTACATGCGCCGCGGGCTGCGTCCGGTGGAATTCGGGGATCGGGTCTGGCCAGCCGCGCTCTGCGCGATGTCGCACGTCGCGGTGGACGCCACGGATCGGGTCGTCGAGATCGGCTGCGGCTGGGGAATCGTCGGCATTCACCTCGCGCGGACGTGTGGCGCCCGCGTGACGTGCACCGACGCCGATCCGCGCCTTCAGCCATTCGTCGACGCCCACGCGTCGCTGAACGGCGTCGCCGTGCCGTTCGAGGCGCACTCCTTCGCCGACCTCGCCCAAGACCCGAGTGTGGCCGACGTCATCGTCGGGTCCGACATCTGCTACAGCGACGAGGTGGTGGCAGACCTGATCCGCCTCGTCGATGCATCGGCCGCGGCGGGCGTTCGGCGGTTCGTGATTACCGACGCCGGCCGTCCCGACTTCGAGACGCTGCTGACCCACTGCCAGGCTGGCTTCGACTGTGTCGTGCAGGTTCATGCCGACGACACGTCCCGCCCCATCCGGCTACTGGAGGTGCGCCTGCCCGGCACGTGAGGCGCGGCGGGCGCGCCGATCAAACGCGCAGGAGGCCGCGGAAGCCCCGCGCGGCGTAGTAGGACTGCGCGCCGTTGTGGTACACGAACACCGTGTCGTACCGGCGGTCGCAGAACAGCGCACCACCGAGCGACCGGATGGCTGCCGGCGTCTGGATCCAGCTGGACGTCTTGAGGTCGAACTCGCCCAGCTCCTGCAGCTGGCGATACTCCGCCTCCGTCAGCAGCGTGATCCCCATCGCGTGGGCCATCTCGACCGCGCTGCCTGCCGGCTTGTTCTCCTTGCGGGCGTCCAGCGCCGCCCGATCGAAACAGAGCGACCGACGCCCGGCGGGGCTCTCCGCGGCACAGTCGCAGAACACGACGGCGCCAGACGTCTCCCGCCCGATGACGTCGGGCTCGCCACCGGTGGCTTCCATCTCACCGAGCGCCCGCAGGCTCTCGGGGCGCTTCTCCAGCCGGGCCTGCACGTCCGTCCAGGACAACTTCGGGTGGCGCCGCGGATGCGCGTCGAACCGCGCCTGCAGCGTCTGCAGCAGTGCCTTTCGTTCCTGTGCCTTCATGTCTCTCCCTGCGTGGTGCGCAGATGGTCGACGACCGCGCACGGTCCATCGCCATCGTATCCGAGTGGCGGCACGCGAGGCCCACGCAGACCGTTCGTGCGCGGCCGCGCGGGGTCCCCGCGACGGCCACGCGCACGAATCCAACACGGCGGGACGCGCCGTCCGCGCATCACCCCGCCGACCGGCTCGCCTCCACGGCCGCCTGGAGGCGTGACAGGTGATGCCAGCTGTGGCGCACCGCATGGTCCTCGAGCATGAACTGCGCGGTCAGCTCGGCGTCGCCGTAGAGCGACACCGTCACCGCGACATCGAGCTCGTCGTCGCGGAAGGCCCGGATCACCCCGGCTGCCGCGGCGCTGTTCTCGTTCAGCAGCGCCAGCGTCGCGTCCCGCGGGGTCTCGCGGTGGTCCGCAGCGTGCCCGGCGTTCATCTCGGCAATGGTGGCCCACGTGACGCCGACGATCGGCGTGCCGCGGGCCATCATCTGCGCCAGCTGCACTTCGAGCGGGTACACGGTAGCCACATGGTGGACGATGACGCCGACCGGACGGCCATCGCCCGGCATGGGCATCCGCCACTCGGCGTCGGACAGCGACCCGGCAAACGTCGCCAGCGCCTTCGCGCCGCGTTCGAGCCGGTCGGCGAGGCCGGCGGCGCGCACGCGCACGGTGGGATCGGCGACAGGCACACAGGTGGATACGGACATCGGAACTCCTCTGGCTGGGTGTGGTGCGGCCGCGCCCCATGCACGGCACCCTCGCAGCGTAGGGGGCGGCGGCACGACACGCCATGCGCGAGCGTCCATGCGACATGGCCGCCCGTCCCGATTCCCGCGCACCACGCGCATCCGTCTTGACGGCATGCCCGATCGTCCGGCAAGAATCAGCCGGCGATGGCGCTCGACATCCTGTCCGACGTGCTGCGGGCCGTCCGGTTGACCGGGGCGGTGTACTTCGACTTCCACCTCACGCCGCCGTGGGTGGCCGAGGCGCCGCCCTCCCGCGACATCGCCGCGACGGTGCTGCCGGGGTCCGAGCGGGTGTTCGAGTACCACCTGATCCTGGAGGGCACGGCGTGGGGCCACGTGGTCGGCGAGCCGCCCCTCCCGCTCCGGGCGGGGGACCTGCTGCTCTTCCCGCAGGGCGATGCCCACGTGCTCTCGAGCGCACCGGGCATGCGCTCCGCACCCGACCTGCCGATGTACACGCGGACGGCGACGCCGCTCCCGCTCGTCTATGAGCTGGGCGGCGCCGGCGACGGCCGCACCCGCATCATCTGCGGCTTTCTGGGCTGCGACGAGCGGCCCTACAACCCGCTGCTCACGGCCCTCCCGCGCACGATTCACCTGCCGGCCGCCGGACAGGACGGCGGGGGGCGCTCGATGGCGGCCCTGCTCGAGGCGACGATCCGGGAGGAACACCTGGGACAGCCGGGGTCGGAGAACGTGCTCGCGAGGTTGTCGGAGTTGATGCTCGTCGAGGCGATCCGGCGATACCTCGTGTCCCTGCCGGACAGCCAGCGGAGCTGGCTCGCGGGCCTGCGCGACCCGGTGGTGAGCCGCGCCCTGGAGGCGCTGCATGCCTCCCCGCAGGCGGCGTGGACGATCGAGAGCCTCGGCCGCGCGATCGGCGTGTCGCGCTCGGTGCTGGCGGCGCGGTTCACCAGCATGGTCGGGCACCCGCCCATCGAGTACCTGACGCTCTGGCGGATGCAGCTGGCGTCGCGCCTGCTCCACGAGGGGCAGCGCGTGGTGGACGTGGCGCCGGCGGTCGGCTACGAGTCGGAGGCGGCGTTCAGCCGCGCGTTCAAGAAGCTGATGGGCGTGCCGCCAGCGGCATGGCGTCAACGGCCCCGCTGAGGCCCGCCGCGCTCAGCCCTTCGCCTCGCGGATGTACTCGTCCACGTTCTTCGCCAGCACGTCGAGCGGGACGTTGCCACCGAGCACGACGGTGTCGTCGAAGGCCTTCAGGTCGAACCGGTCGCCGAGCGCCGCCTTCGCGCGGGCGCGCTGGCGGTTGATCTCGCTGTGGCCGACCTTGTAGCCGCACGCCTGCCCCGGCCAGGAACAGTACCGATCGACCTCGCTGGCCACTTCCTCCTCGCCCGACCCGTTGACGTCCACGAAGAAGCGCACGCCCTGCTCACGCGTCCACCGCTTCGCGTGGATGCCGGTGTCGACGACGAGCCGGCAGGCGCGGAAGGCGATGGCCTGCAGGTACCCGAGGCGGCCGACCGGGAAGTCGTCGTACGCGCCGAGCTCGTCGGCAAGCTGCTGCGCGTAGAGCGCCCAGCCCTCCGAGTACGCGTTGAAGGCGAGGATCTGCCGGACGAGCGGCATCTGGTGGGTGTACTCGCCTTGCCAGATGTGGCCCGGGATGGCTTCGTGGTACGCGAGGTCGGCCAGCGCGAACTTGCTGTGGAGCGAGGTCGACTTCAGGTTGATCCAGAAACGTCCGGGGATCTTCCCGTCGATGGATCCCGCGCCGCCATAGGCCGTGGGCGCGCCGGGTTCCTCCTCCGGCGGCAGCCGCTTCACTTCCATGTTCGGGTTGACGAGCGTGTTGAACGCCCGTGGCAGCTGGCCGCGCACCCAGGTGAGGCGCTCCTGGATGAAGTCCATGATCTCCTGGCGACCCGCGTCCCCCTCGGCGAACTGGTACTTCGGATCCTTCGCCACGGCCTTCATGCGCTCGCCGACGGTGCCGGTCGTATAGCCGACGCTCTTGAGGATGGTGTCCATCTGCGCGTGGAGCTCCTCGAGCTCCCGGCGGCCCATCTCGTGCACCTCGTCCGGCGTCATCGTCGTGGTCGTGGAGGCGCGAAGCGCCCACCGGTAGAAGGCGTCGCCGTCCGGACGCGCCCACATGCCGGCCTCGTCCGTGGCCACCTGGCGTTCGGCCTCGAGCTCGGCGATCTGCCGGTCGAGCGCGGGGGCCACCTCCTGGACGGCGATGGTGCGCGCCTGCGCCGCCCAGTCCCCCGGGATCTGCTTCTCGCGGGTCCGACGCTCGATGGACTCGACGAGCGAGCCGCCCTCGCGCGCATTCGCGGCCGACATCCGCATCTGCGCCAGCGCCTTGTCGAGCAGGAAGGCCGGTGGCACCAGCCCGCGCCCGCGCGCGGCCTCGATCCGTCCCCGTTCCCCCTCGAGCTGCTTCGCGTACGACCGCATCCGCTCGAGGTACGCCTCGGCGTCGGCGGCGGTCTCGATGCGGTGGTCGCTGTCGAGGAACCGCGGGACGTCGAGGTACGCGCCCACGTTCTGGATCACCACGTACGGCGTGTTGCGCCAGCCGCCAACGGTGATGTCGCCGTACGGGAGGGCGAAGCCGTCGAGCGCGAGCTGGTAGGCGCTGCGCACGACCTCGACACTGGTGCGCGTCGCGTGTGGCAACCCCGAGGCCTCGAGGGCGTTCAGGCGCTCGAGGTCCTCGCGGATCCGCCTGGCGACACGCTGCTGCCCCTCCGCGGATCGATCGGCGAGCTGCGAGCGCAGCGCCGCACGGTCGCCGGTGTCGAGCCCGAGCGACGTCGCCGTTTCCGGGAACAGCGTGAGCAGGTGCTCGCCGCTGGCGTCGAGCAGGGCCATGGCATCAGCCTCGGTGGTGGCGGGCGGCGCGGCAGGCGCGGAGTCACCCCCACACCCGGGCAGCAACGGCAGGGCCGCGGCGGACGCCAGGGCCGCCAGGGCCTCGCGACGGTTCATCATGGGGAAGGGCATGGCGCCCATCCTACCCCGGCCGCGGCCCGGCGCGACCGGGCCATTGCGGCCTATTCGAGCGCGTGAAGGCGCCGCGCCAGATCGGCCGAGAGGTCCGCTTCGGGGGGCACGGCCCTCGCCTTGTCGCAGAGCGCCGTCGCCTGCGCACCGAGCATCTGCTCGTAGCCGGACGTCTTGATGGTGACGAAGGGCACCCATTCGTCACCGACTTCGTCCCCAGCCGGGAGGAGCCTGCCGCAAAGCATGTGCTGAGGAGAACCGTCGGGCGCCGCAATCACTCGCACGGAGACGTCGCGAAATGCCGCGGGATACGGCTGCCGGTTCCGGTGGAAGTCGGCGGCAGCCGAGGTGAGCAGGTACTCCAGCGGGACATCAGCGGATCCACCGGGCGGTGGCTGGCCGGGCCCGGGGCCAGGGCCGCACCGCACCACCACCATCGTCAGCAGGACGAGCGCGAGGCGTCGCATGCCGTCACCGTCCCTGCGTGCGCAAGGTCCAGTCCTCACCCGCAATCACCCGGCCGTTCACCTGCACGTCGAGGCGGTGGGCGCCCGCGTAGTAGACGCGCGTCGTGATCGGCTTCAGGCTGTGCCGTTTCGTCAGCGTCACGGTGCCTCGCGCGGGCAGGGTGAACGTCTTCAGCTTGAACACCCTGGTGCTCGTGCCACCGCGGGCGTTGCGGAAGCCGATGCGATAGTCGACAACCACCTTCTGGGGTTCACGCGCGGTGGACGCGAGCGCCACCGAGAACTCCAGCGTGTCGCCGACGGCCAGCCGCCGCCTCGCCAGCGTCAGGGCCGTCGCACGCACTCTCGCCTTCCCTTGCGCGCCGATGACCGCGAGCGCCCGCGGATCGCCCTTCTTGATGAGCGTGCGCAAGGCATGCCGGGTGATCCACTCCACCCGTCCCGAGTCCTCTCCCTGAGCGGCGGCGCGCCACGCCGTGAGGACCTCGATGACGCGCGCCGGGTGGTCCTTGGAGATGTCGTTCAGGTGGTTGGCCACGCTCTTGCGGACATATTCCTCTGGATCGTGCTTGAGCCGTTCCAGGAGCGCGAGGCCGGCTTCGGGATCGGCGATGAGCGCCGGCACCCGCAGGCCCCACGGCAGGCGCGGCCGTGTGCCCTCCGAGACCAGCCGGCGGACATGAGCGTTCGGGTCACGCGTCCATCGCCGCAACCGGCTGAAGGTGCGCTCGGACTCCTCCCGCAGGAACGGCCGGATGGCGAACTCACCCGTGAACCGCTGGGTGAGCCAGTGCAGCGCGTCCATCGAGGCCTCGAAGTCCTCGAGCCCGTAGGCCTCGACGAAGTCGGTGAGCGGCCAGAAGTCGAAGCTGCGGAGGTCCTCCGCGTGCGACGCCGCGACGAGGATGGCCACGGCCTGCGAATACGGCGCCGGGAGCAGGTCCCGGAGCGTGGCGCGGACCAGGCGCACCCGATCCTTGAGCTCGAGCGACGCGAGCGCCGGCGCGACATGTTCGAGGTCGCGAGCGCGGAAGGCGGGGTGCACCGCGTGGATGGCCGTCCCGAGCCGCGCGAGCAGGGCCGGGCCGACCTGGTGCTTGAAGGCGTTCGGGTTGTCCTGTCCGTCCATGGGCGGTCGCCGGCGTGCCGGCGCGAACCTCGTCCGTTCACTCTACGCGAACACGGTGGGACCATGCATCAGGCGTGACCCGCGCGCGTGACTCCGCAGCACCCCCGGGGTGACGTCGTGCGGTTCGCGGAGGGTCGGCCAACGCTCCACGTGTGCCGGCCCGCCCGCGCGCACCACCACCTCAGCCGCAGCGTTACAAACGCAGACAGGACCACCCCGGCAAATCGCCACAAAGCTGGTAACATGCGGGCGACATTCCCGACCCCAATTCCTGACAAGGCAGGTGCCGTTCCATGAGTGCCACGATCCTTGCCGTCGCCGGCCTGGCGGCGATGTTCCTCGGCTTCCGCTTCTACTCGAAGTTCATCGCCGAGAAGATTTATCGTCTCGACCCCAATTTCGAGACGCCGGCGCACGCCCAGCGTGACGACATCGACTACGTGCCGACCAACCGGTTCGTGCTGTGGGGCCACCACTTCACGGCGGTCGCCGGCGCGGCGCCGATCATCGGCCCCGGCATCGCCGTCATCTGGGGCTGGCTGCCCGCCTTCATCTGGGTGGTCTGCGGCACGATGTTCTTCTCCGGCGTGCACGACTTCGGCTCGATCTGGGCCAGCGTCCGCAACAGGGGCCAGTCGATCGGCGCGCTCACGGGTGACGCCGTCAGCAAACGCTCGCGCACGCTGTTCATGGTCGTGATCTTCCTGCTGCTCCTGATGGTCAACGCCGTCTTCGGCGTCGCCATCTCGGACGCCTTCATGGCGACGCCGAGCAGCGTCATCCCGGCGTGGAGCGCCATTGCCGTCGCGCTCGTCATCGGCGTGCTGCTCTACAAGGTGGGGACCGGGCTGCTGTGGCCGACCATCATCGGCACGATCGTGCTCTACGCGGTGATCTTCCTCGGCGACGCGGTCCCGATCTCGCTCCCCGCCCAGGTCGGGGGACTCGGCCCGGCCGGCCAGTGGATCATCATCCTCTTCGTCTACGCGGCCATCGCGTCGATGCTGCCGGTCTGGCTTCTGCTGCAGCCGCGCGACTACATCAACGGCATCCAGCTCTTCGTCGGCCTGGGGCTGATGTACGGCGCCGTCCTGCTCGCCAATCCCACGATCGTCGCGCCGGCGTTCAACACCAACATGCCTGCCGGCTCCCCGCCCATCGTCCCGCTGCTCTTCGTCACCATTGCGTGCGGTGCGATCTCGGGCTTCCACGGGCTGGTCGGCTCGGGCACCACGTCCAAGCAGCTCGACAAGGAGACGGACGCGCGTTTCGTCGGCTACCTCGGGTCGGTCGGCGAGGGCTCGCTTGCGCTCGTGACGATCATCGCGGCGACGGCCGGCTTCGCGTCGCTCGCCGACTGGCAGGCGATGTACACGGCCTTCGGCCAGGGCGGCATGGTGGCATTCGTCCAGGGCGGCGCGACCATCCTGACGAGCGGCATGGGCCTCAGCACGCCCTTCGCCCAGACGCTGCTGACCGTGATGGCGGTGCTCTTCGCGGGCACCACGATGGACGCCGGCGTGCGGCTGCAGCGCTACATCATCCAGGAGTGGGGCACGATCTACGGGATCCCCGCGCTCCAGAACGGCTATGTCGCCACCACGGTGGCCGTGGTCGCGTGCCTGGTCCTCGCCTTCGGCGCCGGTGGCGCCAGCGGCGCGGGCGGCATGATCATCTGGCCGCTCTTCGGCACGACCAACCAGCTGCTCGCCGGCCTGACGCTGCTCGTGATCAGCGTGCTGCTGGTGAAGATGGGCCGTCCCTCGCGCTACACGATGATCCCGATGGTCTTCGTGACGAGCATGTCGTTCCTGGCGGCGCTCTACCAGCTCTGGTCGCTCTACGAGACCGGGCAGTTCCTGCTGCTGTTCCTCGACATCCTGATCGTGATCGCCGCGATTCTCGTGATGCTCGAGGCGAGCTCGGCGTTCCTGGCCGCCCGCCGGGCCCGCGCCGAGATGGCGGTGGCGACCAGCTAGACTGGTTCCATGGCCCTGCTGACCGCGCTCCGCCGCCGCCTCGCGGCGGCGGGCGCCCTGCTCGACGAGTACTACACGGCCCCCTACCGGGGGGCCGTGGCCCGCGCGCGCCGCGACGAGGACGACCTCTTCATGCTGTTCGTCTACTCGGAGATGCTGGGCGTGCCCAACCCCGCCAGCTACTTCACCCTCGAGCTGCAGCCCGTCCTGATGGAGCGGTTCCACGAGTGGCACCTGCGCATGGGCATGGAGCACTCCCCGCTCGACGGCTGCCGGTGCTGCTGAACCCGGTGGCCGCCGCCCTCGACGGGCGGCGCGTCATCTTCGTGGGCGGCAAGGGCGGCGTCGGCAAGACGACGATTGCCGGCGCGCTGGGCGTGGCCGCGGCCGACCGGGGCCGGCGCTGCCTGGTCGTGTCCACCGATCCGGCGCACTCCCTCGGCGACGTCTTCGGCCGTGACATCGGCGGCGACGAGACCGCGCTCACCGCCGGCCTCCACGGACTGGAGGTCGATCCCGAAGCCGCGGCCGACGCGCACATCACCGGTGTCATCCAGCAGATGAAGGAGCTCGTGCACCCGCGGATGTACGGCGAGGTGACGCGGCAGCTCGACCTCGCCCGTTATGCGCCGGGCACGGTGGAGGCCGCCCTGCTTGAGCGCATGGCCGAGATCATGGCCGAGGCCGGATCGCGGTTCGACCTCGTGATCTTCG
Organism: Vicinamibacterales bacterium; assembly: GCA_050246635.1. Classification (GTDB taxonomy): domain Bacteria; phylum Acidobacteriota; class Vicinamibacteria; order Vicinamibacterales; family UBA2999; genus JBFWVR01. The sequence goes on along the minus strand of JBFWVR010000001.1, from coordinate 489,993 downwards.
ACACGGCGCCGACCGGGCACACCCTCCGCCTGCTGTCGCTGCCGGAGATCATGATGGCGTGGACGGACGGGATGCTGCAGCACGACGCGCGCGCGGCCCGGTTCGGATCCCTGCTCTCGCGCCTCGGTGGCGGCCGTGCCCGGGGTGACGACTTCGGCGTGATCGACTCGCAGGCCGACTACGAGCCCGGCAGCCGCGCCGCCCGCATCAACGACATCCTGCTGGCCCGACAGCGCAAGCTGCGCAAGGCCCGCGAGATGCTGCTGGACGAAGCGCAGACGGCGTTCTTCCTGGTGCTCAATCCGGATCGCCTCTCGACCCTCGAGAGCCGCAAGGCCGTGGAGCAACTCGGCCGCGCCAAGGTGCCCCTGGCCGCCGTCATCGTCAACCGCATCCTCCCGGAGGAGGCCGGAGGCTCGTTCCTCGAGGCGCGCCGCCGCCAGGAGGCCCCCTACCTCATGCAGATCGACCGTGAGTTCGCGGAGCTGCCTCGGGTGCGCCTCGGCCTCTCCCAGGAAGACGTGCACGGCGTCGAGGCCCTTCGCCGCACCGGCGCGGCCCTCCTCGCCAGCGCGTGATCGGCCGGGGCTCCCCGGCACCGTGCCCGAACGCCAGCAGATGCCAGGGCACGCCGGGCCCCTGCCCATTCTCGGAACCCGGCGGGTCAACCACGCCCGTCGGCGGGGGCGTCGCCCTTACCCGCGACCTGCGACGGCTATAGCCGCCTGCCCGAGATGAGCATGATGATGAGGATCAGCAGGATGATCCCGCCAAGGCTGCCGCCCACCATCGGCCCGCCCACGTAGAAGCCGCCACCACCGAACAACAACAGCAGCACAATCAGAATGACGATGAGGTTCATTGGTCTCTCCCGGCGGGGCCCATTGCATTTCCCACGCCAACCCGTCAGCACGCCCGCCCCGCGCGCCACCTCACGGGCCTTCGCGTTGGCCCCGGCGCTATAATCCCGGGTGCGGCGCCCCTGCCGCGCCCCGGTCCGGCGGGCCGGGTCCTTCCGTCAGGAGGCGCCCTCGTGCGCACGACCTCTTCCCTCCTCTTGGCCCTGGCCCTCGTGGCCACCGGTCTCCCGGCCCACACCGCGGCGCAGTCGCCGGCCGTCTACAACGACATGCAGTGGCGCGCGATCGGACCGACGCGGGCCGGCCGCTGCCGCGCCGTGGCCGGCGTGCCCGGCCAGCCCAGTGTCGCCTACATCGGTTTCGACAACGGCGGCGTCTGGCGCTCCACCGACTACGGATCCACCTGGGTGCCGATCTTCGACGACCAGCCGACCGGTTCGATCGGCGCGATTGCCGTGGCCCCCTCGAACCCGGACGTCATCTACGTGGGGAGCGGGGCCGGCATCATCCGCCCCGACCTCTCCACCGGTGACGGGATGTACAAGTCCACCGACGCCGGGAAGACCTGGACGCACCTCGGGCTGCGCGACACCCAGATGATCGCCGACATCGAGGTGGATCCGGCGAATCCCGACCGGCTGTTCGTGGCCGCGCTCGGCCATCCCTACGGTCCCAACGAGGAGCGCGGCATCTTCCGCTCCACCGATGGCGGCCGCACCTTCGAGAAGGTGCTCTACCGCGACGAGTACACGTCGGGCAACGACGTCACGCTCGATCCGTCGAACCCGCAGGTCGTCTACGCCACCCTCTGGCAGCAGCAACAGGGCTTCCGTGAGAGCTCGGAGTTCGGCGGCGCGGGCAACGGCATCTTCAAGTCCGCCGACGGCGGGTCCACGTGGCAGCCGCTCACCGAAGGCCTCCCGAGCGTGATCGAGGCCAATCTCGCGGTGGCGCCGAGCAATCCGAACGTGGTGTACGCGATGGTCGCCGGCACACCGCAGCGCTCGGGGGCCAGCGGCGCGGGCCGTGACGGCGGCACCACCGGCATCGTGGGCCTGTACCGCTCCAACGACGCCGGCGCGCACTGGATGCCGATCGACGTGCCGGCGGGCCCGGTCGGGGCCGCCACCCCGCACGTGGACACGCGGCCCCTGGCCCGGATCGGCGGGGGCGACCTGCCGACGGTCGCGGTCGACCCGAAGAACGAGAACGTCGTGTACAGCCCGACGGTCGTCCTCTGGCGGAGCGAGGATGGCGGCGTCCACTGGTCGGCCGTCCGCGGCGCCTACGGCGGCGACGACTACCAGAAGATGTGGATCAACCCGAACAACCCCGACATCCTGCTCGTGGTGTCCGATCAGGGCGCGGTGATCTCCGCCAACCGCGGCGAGTCGTGGAGCAACTGGTACACGCAGCCGACGGGCGCGATGTACCACGTGACGACCGACACCGCCTACCCGTACCGCGTCTGCGGCGGCCAGCAGGACTCCGGCTCGGCGTGCGTGCAGAGCCGCTCGAACGACGGCATGATCACCTTCCACGACTGGCATCCGGTCAACATCCAGGAGTACGGCATCGCCGCCCCGGATCCGCGCGACCCCGACATGGTGTACGGCAGCTCGCGCACCGACGTGACGCTGTACAACCGCAGGACCGGGCAGACCACCAACGTCGGTCCCGACATGGGGCCACGCGGCGGGCCGCTGAACCGCGACGTCCGCACGATGCCGATCCTCTGGTCGCCCATCGACCACGACCTCCTCTTCTACACGTCGAACGTCGTCTGGAAGACGCATGACCGGGGGCTGAGCTGGACCCGCATCAGCCCCGACCTGGCCCGCCAGGCCTGGGACATCCCGGCCAACGCCGGCAAGTACGCCGCCACCGTGGAGCCGGCGCCCCTGGGCACCATCACCGCCTTGTCGGCGTCACCACTGGACGTCGGGATCCTCTGGGCCGGCACGGACGACGGCAACATCCAGGTGACGATGGACGGCGGGGGCACGTGGGCGAACGTCACGCCGCCGGCGATCAAGCCGTGGACGCGCATCTTCAACATCGAGGCCGGCCACTTCGACCGTGGCACCGCGTACGCCGCGGCGAACACGATGCGCCTGGACGACATGAACCCGCACTTCTGGCGCACACATGACGGCGGACGCACGTGGACCCGGCCTGCCTCTGCTCGGACCTCGTAGCCGGCACGCACGGGCGCGGCTTCTGGATTCTCGACAACGTCACGCCGCTGCGCCAGGCCGTCAGCGCAGCCGCCGCCAGCGACGCGTACCTGTTCGAACCGGCCGTCGCCGTCCGGACCCGGAACGGGATGAACGATCCAACCGAGTGGCCGCCCGAGGTGCCGCACGGCGACAACCCGCCGCCTGGCGGCATCATCGACTACTACCTGCCCGCCGACGTGGCCGGGCCGATCCGCCTCGAGGTGCTCGATGCCTACGGCGAGCCGATCCGCGACTACTCGAGCGACGACCCGGTGCTCACGCCCGACCCCGCGCTCGACCCGGGTGCCGCGGACAAGGCCTGCCAGGCGGACCCGACGGGCCCGAACTGTCGTGTGCCGCTCTACTGGCCCGCGCCACAGATGGTGGTCTCCACGGCGAAGGGCATGCACCGCTTCAGCTGGGACCTGCGGTACGAGCCGCTCGGCGAGGAGCCGCGCGTCGCGGGCGGCGCCACGGGCGCGGTGCCCGGGCGTACCTATCCGCCGCCGGTGGCGCCGTGGGCACCGCCGGGACGGTACACGGTTCGCCTGACGGTGAACGGCAGGGTCTTCACACAGCCGCTGCTGCTCATGCTCGATCCACGGGTGCAGACGCCCCAGGCGGATCTTGTCCGGGTGGCGGAGCTCACGAAGGAGATGTACGACGGCGCCCTGGCGGACCACGTCGCCTACGAGCGCGCGCGCCGGCTGGTGGCCGCCCTCGAGGCCGCCGGCGGGCCCGACGCCGCGGCGTTCAAGGCCGAGGTCGAGGCCGTGGCGCCGGCCCCGGCGCCGCAGCCGGCCGGAGGCTTCCGCCGCGCCGCCCCTCCCAGCGGACCGCCGACGCTCAACACCGCCAGTGACGCCATGATGGCTGCCGCGATGGCGATGCAGGCCGCGGAGACCGCGCCCACGGCGCGGCAGGTCGCGGCGTGTGACGAGGCCCGGACGCGATCGGCCGAGGTGATGGCGGCGTGGTCACGGCTGTCGACCACCGGCCTGCTGGCCCTCAACGCCCGGCGGACCGCCGCCGGCCTGGCCGCCATTACGCTGCCGTAGTCAGCGAAGGGGCTCCCCCTTTTCGTCCCGGCCGGGGCAGATCCGTCATCCGGCAGGAAGGCCTGCCGCGACGGGTCTACCCGTCTGGCTGCCCTGACGCGCCGTTGGGCATCGGTCCGGGCTTCCGTCCGACGGGAGTGCCCTGGCTGACCGGCGTCACGCGAAGGGGCTTCACACGCGGAAGAATCTCCGCGAAAATCAGCCCTGCATGTCACGCGTCGGCGCCACCGTGCTCGAGTTCGAGGGGTTCAGCCTCAGCACGGCTCATCGGCTATTGCTGCGAAACCACCGGCCGGTCGCCCTGCCCCCGAAGGCGTTCGACATCCTGTGCGTCCTGGTCGCGAATCGGGACCGCGTCGTCACCAAGTCGGAGTTGCTCAGCGCGGTCTGGCCGGACACCTTCGTCGAAGAGGGCAACCTGGCGCAGAACATCTCCGTGCTGCGGCGGGCCCTCGGTGAGTCGGCGCGAGAACACCGGTGCATCGTGACGGTTCCCGGTCGGGGCTATCGATTTGCCGCCGACGTGCGTGCCCCGGTCGAACCGGCCCGGGACGTTTCGCCCGCCGAGCCGTGGTTCCGCAAGGGACGCCACCTGCTGGACAAGCGCCTGACCAGCACGCTCAGGGAGGCCATCACCTGCTTCCTGCAGGCGACGGACGAGGACCCGGCGTTCGCGCCCGCGTGGGCCGGACTGGCCGACGCGTACGCGCTCCTGAGCCTGTACGGGGCCTCGATGCCACGCGAGGCCTTCCCGAAGTCGAAGGCCGCGGCCCAGACCGCGCTGCGATACGACCCCAACCTTGCCGAGGCCCACAATGCCCTCGGCGTCGTCGCCCTGTTCTTCGACTGGAACTGGCTCGAGGCCGAAACCGCGCTCTCCCGGGCTATCGCGCTGAACCCCGCCCTGGGTGATGCTCACCAGCGGTACGGCATCTACCTCACGACCAGGGGACGCTTCGACGAGGCCAGCGTCGTGCTCGAGCGGGCCCAGTCCCTGGACCCACTGTCGAGAATCACGGCGACCATCGCCGCGTATCCGGCGTACTACTCGGGCCGGTTCGATGTCGCCGCCAAGCAGTTGCGCCACGTCCTCGAGGTCGACCCGCGATTCTCGATGGCGCACTTCCGGCTTGGCCTCACGCTCGCGCACCTCGGCCGCTTCGCACAGGCCCTGGAGGAACTGGCGATTGCACGGGCGCTGTCCAACGACCGGGATGTCGTCGCGGCCGAGGGACTCGTGCAGGCCATGCAGGGCAACCGCGCCGGCGCGGACGCGGCGCTGGCCGAGCTCAACGAACGTTCACGGGAGACCTTTGTGTCTCCCTACACGCTCGCGACGATTCATGCGGCGCTGGGCGACCACGACACGGCGTTCACCTTGTTGGAACGCGCCATGGCTGACCGGTCGTACTGGATCATCTACCTCGACGTGGACCCGGCCCTGGGCCCCCTTCGCTCCGACGCCCGGTTCGACGCGTTGCGGAGCGCCGTCGACCTGATCGACGGCCCCGGCCTCAGCCGGCCACCCGGCCCAGGGTCACGCAGTGAGGCGTCGCCCAGGCCGACTCCCCGAACAGGTCGGGATCGCCGAACGCCGCCTTGATACGCGATCGTGCCGATGTCAGCTGGCCGAAGATGTCCGCCTGCCGCTCAGGGGCCACCACCTCGGGCTCGAACGGGCAGCGATGCATCGGCGGGTTGCCGCCGTAGAGCAGGCCGATTTCGACCAGGCCCAGACGCGACTGGCAGAGCGGATCTGACGGATTGCCGCCCCGGCCCCACGAGCACTCATAGTCGCTGACCTCGCCGATCTGCTGGCCGGCCGTCACCCGGGCGCCGACGGTGACCCGGACGTTCATGACGTGCTCGTGCTCCCACGTCCCGCCCTGTCCCGGCGAGGCAATCATGATCGAGAAGTCGTTGCTGTACAGCGTCGACACGCTCATCACCGTTCCCGAGACCACCGCCAGCACGGGTGTGCCCAGTGGGGCGAAAAACGTCGGCTGCGGGTTCGGCTGCGACACGGGCCGCGCCGACGTGACTGGCAGCACGCGACCGAAGTCTTCCAGCGGCAGCCAGTCGGGTTCGCGCCCGGCTCGGAGCGCGACGATGGCGGCATAGTCGAGGGCCGAGAGGTCGATCGGCAGGTTCTGCAGCAGCGTGGTGCCGTCGCTCGCGGTGGTCGGCGGCGCCGCGCCGCCCGTCGAGGGCTGGGCCGTCGGTGAGGTTGGCGTCGCACCTCCCCCGCCACTGCATCCGGCCACCACACAGCACAGCACAGCCGCCACCAGCGGCCGAGTCGACGGGATCCACCTCTTCAGCATGGCGCGGAGTGTAGCAGCGGATGTCGCGGCGTGGACGCGTCCCCATCGAAACCTGAGAAGTCCTGAGGCGCCTTGAGATCGTCCTTACGCGGGTCGCGCGCGGCAGGGGGAGGATGCAGGCAACCACGCACGTGGCCTACACTAGCGGTGTCACGCGCAGGCAGGACGTGCGGGCCGGCCGCCGGCCCCCAGGGGCCCTCCCGGTCGCGCACGACGGATGACACGAGAGATGTCCAACGAACCGGAAGATGATTTCGCGGCGCTGTTCGAGGCGTCGACCAAACCGCAACGTTTCGCGAAGGGCCAGGCCGTCGAAGGCACGATCGTCGCGATCGGCCCGGAGGTCGCCTTCGTCGACGTCGGCGGGAAAGGCGAGGCCGTCATCGAGGTGGCCGAGCTGAAGGACGATGACGGCACGCTGGAGGTCGCCGTGGGCGACCGTGTCCAGGCCGTCGTCGTCGCCACCAGCGGCACCCTGACCCTCTCCCGGCGGCTCGCACGTGGGGCCGCCAGCCGCCAGCAGATCGAGGACGCGTTCCGCGCGGGCCTGCCCGTCGAAGGACGCGTCGAACAGACCGTCAAGGGCGGCTACGAGGTGCGGGTCGCCGGCCAGCGGGCCTTCTGCCCGCTGTCGCAGATCGACATCGTGCGGACGGAGGCGCCCGAGGTCCACGTGGGACACGCCTACACCTTCCGCATCATCGAGTACAAGAACGGCGGCCGCGACATCGTGCTCTCGCGGCGCGCGCTGCTCGAGGAGGAACAGCGGGCGGGGGCGCAGGCGCTCCGCGCGTCGATCGCGCCGGGCGCGGTGATGCCCGGCCGGGTGGTCTCGGTGCGCGACTTCGGCGCCTTCGTCGATCTCGGCTCCGGCGTGCAGGGCCTGCTCCACGTCTCGGAGATGGCCTGGTCGCGGGTGTCCCGCCCCGCCGAGATCGTCTCACCGGGACAGGAGATCACGGTCAAGGTGCTGCGGGTGGACGACGACGGCCAGCGGATCTCCCTCGGCCTGAAGCAGCTGGTCGACGATCCGTGGTCGACGGTCCAGTCCACGTTCCAGGCGGGACAGGTGCACGCCGGCCGCGTGACGCGCCTGACGGAGTTCGGCGCCTTCGTCGAGCTGGCGCCGGGCGTCGAGGGGCTCGCGCACGTCTCCACCTTCCCGCCGTCGGGGCACGCCGGCGGCTGGTCGCGCGCAGTGCCCGTGGGCACGACCGCCGACTTCGAGATCCTCAGTATCGACCCCGAGAAGAAGCGGATCGGGCTGGCCCTGGTCGTGGACGGCATGACCAGGACCGACCGGACGGCCGCCGAACGCGCCGCCGCCGACCAGGACGCGAGCGAGGTGCGCGCATACACGGAGCGGCAGCAATCCGAGTCGCCGGGTGGGCTTGGCTCACTGGCCGACCAGCTGCGGGACGCGCTCAAGCCCCGCGATCGATGAAGAAGAAAAAGGGGTCTGCCCCCTTTTTCGTACCCGGCCTCGGCTCGCTCAGCTGACCGACGCGAACTCGACCTTCGGGTTCTGCTGGGCGCTGTAGGAGACGTGCCAGTCGCTCTCGAAGAGCACGACCGGCCGGTCGTGGCGGTCCACCGCGCGCATCACGCCGCTCGACGGCAGCTGCACGGCATCCACGTCCTTCGGGTCGCCCTTCAACCAGCGCATCGCCGTGTACTTCATCCGCTCGATGCGGCAGTCGGCGTTGTACTCCTGCTTCAGGCGCGCCTCGACGACGTCGAGCTGCAGCGGCCCGACGACCCCGAGGATGGGCTCGCGGCGGCCGGTGATGCCGTAGACGACCTGCATCAGGCCCTCCTCCTCGAGCTCCCGCACGCCGGAGTCGAGCTGCTTGAACCGGGATCCGACCAGGCGCGCCACGCCGAAGTGCTCCGGCGGGAATCGCGGCACCGGCGGATAGTGGACCACCGGGCCCGCATACAGCGTGTCGCCGATCGCGAACTGCCCCGGATTGACCATGCCGACCACGTCCCCGGGATACGCCACGTCGAGGATCTCCCGCACGCCGCCGAAGAACCGGTAGGGCCGGGCCACGCGGACCGGCGTGCCGAGTCGCGCGTTCGTGACGGTCATGTCCTTCTCGAGCGTGCCCGAGCACACCCGCACGAACGCCACGCGGTCGCGGTGCCGCTTGTTCATGTTCGCCTGGATCTTGAAGACGAACCCGCTGAACCCGGGCGCCACGGGTGACACGACGCCCTCCGGGGTCTCGCGCGGGCCCGGGGGCGGCGCGAGGGTCTTCAGGGCGTCGAGCAACGGCTCGAGCCCGAAGTTGGCCAGCGCGCTGCCGAACAGCACCGGTGTCTGCCGCCCGGCGAGATACTCCTCGGGGCTGAACTGCGTGCCCGCCTCCCGCAGCAGCTCCGCGGTCTCGGCAAGCTCCTGCTGCGCGGCAGCGCCGATCACGTCCGCCAGCGCCGGGTCGGTGGCGTCGGCCACCTGGAGCGGGGCGCGATAGGCACCGCCTGCAAGCCGCTCGTAGAGCCGCACCCGGCCCTCGGCCAGGTTGAACACGCCTCGGAAGCGGTCGCCGCTCCCAATCGGCCAGTTGACCGGTGCGGAGTGGATGCCGAGCACCTGCTCGATCTCGTGCAGCAACTCCAGCGGGTCGCGTCCCGGCTGATCCAGCTTGTTCACGAACGTCAGCACCGGCAGGCGGCGCAGCCGGCACACCTCGAACAGCTTGCGTGTCTGGGCCTCCACGCCTTTCGCGGCGTCGATCACCATGACGACGCTGTCGACGGCGAAGAGGGTCCGGTAGGTGTCCTCGCTGAAATCCTGGTGGCCCGGCGTGTCGAGCAGCGTGATCCGGCAGCCGTCGAGCTCGAACTCGAGGGCCGCGGACGACACGGAGATCCCACGCTCCCGCTCGATGTCCATCCAGTCGGACACGACGTGCCGGGCATTCTTGCGCCCGCGCACCGCCCCCGCCAGCTCGATCGCGCCGGCGTACAGCAGCAGCTTCTCGGTCAGCGTCGTCTTGCCGGCGTCGGGGTGGGAGATGATCGCGAACGTGCGGCGGCGGGCCACCTCACGCGACAGGGTGGCCTCAACGGCTTCGGTTGAACTCATAGCTGGACGTCTCGATCGTACCTTGAGTAAGGCAGAAGTAAGAAGGCAGAAAGGATCACTTCTTACTTCTTACTTCCTCAGCCTCAGAACCCCCGTGAGGAGGCGGCGCGCGGTCGGCGTGAGCTTGCGCCGTCGCCAGGCGTCCCCCACCTTCTTGAGGGCTTCACCACGGGTGGGATAGGGCCGGATGGCCGCCGACAGTTGGTCTGCCGTGACGCCGGCCGTCATGGCGAGCGACACGTCGCCGATCAGGTCTCCTGCCCCGCTGCCCACGACGGTGGCGCCGGCAATCCGCCCGGTCCTGGCCTCGATCCGCAACTCCACGAACCCGTCGGTCCGGCCATCGAGGACGGCGCGGTCCACGTCCGCGAAGTCCACGCGGATCGAGACGACGGCGCCCTCGCGGGCCTGCGCCTCGGCGCCGGACATGCCGACGTGCGCCAGTTCGGGGTCCGTATAGGTGCACCACGGAATCACCAGGCGACTGGCACGTTTGCGGCCGAAGAACAGCGCGTTCTGGATGACCAGCCGCGCGGCCGCGTCGGCCGCGTGCGTGAACCTGAAGGCCGAGCAGACGTCGCCGGCCGCGTAGACCCGCCGGTTGGTCGTCCGCAGGAAGTCGTCCACGACGACGCCCTCGTCCGAGGCCGCGACGCCGGCGGCCTCGAGCCCGAGGCCCTCGACGTTCGGCGTCCGTCCGGTCGCCACGACGATCTCGTCCACCTCCACGCGCTCGTCGCCCCGGCCGCGGTCGAAGCCCACCTCCCGCCCGCTGGACGTCCGGCGCACGCCCGTCACCGTGGCGCCCAGGGCCAGGGCCACGCCGTCCGCCTCCAGCGCGGCCCCCACGACGGAAGCGGCGTGCTCGTCGTCACGAGGCAACACTCTCGGATCCAGGCTGACGATCGTCACCGCACTGCCCAGCCGGCGGAGGGCCTGCCCGATCTCGCAGCCGATGGGCCCGGCGCCGAGCACCGCCACGCGCGGCGGGCGCGCGGTGAGCTCCCACAGCGTGTCGTTGGTCCGGAAACCCGCCTCCGCCAGACCGGGCACCGGGGGCACCGACGCCCGGGCGCCGGTCGCGACGACGGCCCGGGTAAACGGGAGACGGGCGCCGGCCACCTCGACCGCGTCCGGCGCCACGAAGCGGGCCGCCCCCAGAAAGACGTCGACGCCGAGCCCGGTGAACCGCTCCACGGCGTCGTGAGGGGCAATCGCGGCGCGCAGACGCCGCAGTCGCGTCATGGCCGCGGCGAAATCCGCTTCCGCGGCACCGGCCTGTCCCGTGCCGAGCCGGGCCTGCGCCTGTTGCGCGTGCGCGGCATGCGCCGCGCCGAGCAGCGCCTTCGAGGGCACGCACCCGTAGTTGAGACAGTCGCCCCCCATGAGGTGGCGTTCCACCAGGGCGACGCGGGCGCCGAGGCCGGCGGCTCCGGCGGCGGCCACCAGGCCGGCCGTGCCGGCCCCGACGACGACGAGGTGATAGCGGCCCGCCGGGGCAGGGTTGCGGTGGTCGACGGGGTGGGTTGCCGCCAGGAGGGCGCGGTTCCACACGTCGTCCGGGAGGAGGAGGGGCGGACCGTCGGGCACGCGGGTCTCCGGGCCGTGGGCCCGCGGGGAAACCGCAGGCGCCGTACATGAACAACGGCAGGACCGGTCGCCCGATCCTGCCGTCACATTCTACGCGCCGAGCGCGTCGCGCGCGCGGACGCTACTCGACGTAGCTGTACCCGCAGTTCTCGCACACCCACATGCGGCCCTGCTTGTACATGTTGAATCCGCACTGCGGGCAGACGCGGTACTCGACGCCGTCCTTGTCGTAGAGCTTCCCGTCGTCCTTGCCGTCACCGAAGGGGTTGTCGCCCTCCTTCTTGGGCTTCTCTTCCTTCTTCGGCTGCTGCTGCTGGGCGAAGGCGGGCACGACCGCGAGGCCCATCGCCGCGGCGAACAGGGCGGACCCACGCAGGAAGCTGCGACGGTCGACGGACTTGGAATTCGACTCGAACATCTGGGTCCTCCACACGATTTGATTGGGGAAACAGTGTGTTTAATCTACCAGCTCGAGCCGTATTGCGGTGTGAAAGCTTGTCGCCAAATGTCACAGAACGGCTGTTCGGTGGCAGAAATCCCCTGAAAAACCTCGCCCGTCACCCTATCGGCCCCCGCCAGGCGGCTTACGGTCGAGTTGCGACAGCGGCAGGGTCCACTCGAAGGGCACCCGCTGCGGCGCATAGCAGAGCTTCTCGTCGCAGGCCTGGTATTCGAGCGCGCCGGCAATCGTGAGCTCCTTCTTGTCGGCCAGCAGCTTCTGCGCCTCCGGCGTCGCCAGGACGGTCACGTCCTCGGTGAGCTGGAACGGCTTCATGTAGACCTCGACCCGCTCGTCCAGGGGCGCGAAATAGTAAATCTCCGACGGCGGATACCGAAGGTCGTGCGCCTCCAGCCAGGGCTCGTGTCGCAGGGCGACCGAGATGACCTGGTAGGAGTGCTTCCCGGGCGCATAGAGGTGCATGCCCCGGCGCGGGGTGACGTCGAACTGCATGGTCAGCCGCTTGCCGGGGGCGACCTCGTCGTCGCTGATCGCGGCGGTCACCGTCAGGTGGGCGGTGTCGATGGTGCGCGCCGGCCCGAATGGTGTCACGCCCTCCCGCACGAGGATGCTTGCGACGGTGTTGCGCTCCTGATACGCGTTCTCGAAGTACCGCGCCGTGACAACGCCCTGCGGGTCCACGCGGAACGTCCCGGGGAACGGCACGCCGTAGAACCGGTTGGCCGGGTCCATCGTCGTGTTCAGCAGGCCGTACCGCTTGATGATCGCGGATCCGGGATCGGACAGCATCGGGAACGTGATGCCGCGCGACTCCGCGAAGGCACGCAGGGTCTCCGGCGCGTCGTAGCTGATCGCCACGAGCCCGATCCCCTCGGCCTTGAGTCTGTCGTACCCGTGTTGCAGCTCGACCAGCTGCGTCTTGCAGTACGGTCACCAGTCCGCCGATCGGAAGAAGACGACCATGGCGCCCTTCGGGCCCATGATCGACTCCAGCGACCGGCGCGTGCCGAACTGGTCGGTGCCTGAGAACGGGATCATCGGCTGCCCGACCTGTGGGCCGAGGGCGTCGATGTCGACCGCCTGGGCCTGGGCGGACGGCCGGGCCGCACCGGCCGCGAGGGCCAGCACGAGGACCGCGGCGCCGGCACAGGCGGCGAGCAGGTTTCGCGTCATTGTCGGACTACTTTACGATCTTTGCCGGGGTGCGGTTACACGCCTCCACCCGCCTGCCGGTGTAAGATCCTCCGTCGATTCATGCCCCGCCTCCCCGCCGGACTCGCCCTTCTCTGCGCGCTCGCGGCCAGTCCAGCGCTGGCGCAGGACACGCGCGCCGGGCAGCTCGCCGAGGCCCGCGCCGAACGCGCGGCACACCTGCACGCGTACGAGCCCAATCCGGTCGAGAAGGGCTTCCTCCTCCTCGAGGAGGAGCACATCCTGGAGCGCCTGTCGGCCCTGCCCGACGGCTTCTACCTCCGTTTCGGGGGCCTGCCGCCAGGGGGCGGCATCGCGTTCGGCCCGGGCTACCGCCAGGAGAACCACGATGGCCGCCTGTGGGTGTCGACGTCGGCGGCCTGGTCGCTCAAGGACTACAAGAGCGTCGATCTGCGGGCGGGCGCCGAACGGCTTGCCGGCGGCCGGGTCGACCTGCTGGGGCATCTCGAGGCGCGGGATCTCGCCGAGGAAGACTTCTGGGGCCTGGGGACCGGCTCCACGCCGGAGCAGCAGACCAGCTATCGGCGCAAGGACGTCACCGTCGACGCGCGGGCGGTGACGCGGCCGCTCCCGTGGCTCCGGCTCGAACCCGGAGCCGGCTTCCTCGCCGCCGATCTCCACCCTGGCCTCGACCGTCACGTGCCGTCCACGGAGGCCCGGTTCGACGCGACCGGGGCGCCGGGGATCGATGCCGCCCCACGCCTCCTCTACGGGGGGCTCACGGTCGATGTCGACTATCGCGACTCGCCGGGCAACACCCGCGCCGGCGGGCGCTATCGGGCGACGCTGACGCGGTATCGCGACGCCGGTGACGGCCCGTACGACTTCGACCGCCTCGACGCCGAGCTGCTCCAGGTCTTCCCCATCTTCGACAAGAAGCGGAACTTCGCGGTGCGCGTGCTGGCCAGCCGCGTCCAGCCCACAGCGGACGGCGGCGCCGTGCCGTTCTACCTGATGCCGGCCCTCGGCGGCTCGACGACGCTGCGCGGCTACCGCGACTACCGCTTCCGGGACCAGGCGGCGTTGCTCATCACCGGCGAGTACCGCTGGGAGGCCTTTGCGGGGCTCGATCTCGCGCTCTTCCTCGACAGCGGCGACGTGGCGCCGCGCTGGAGCGACATCGTCGTCGGCCGGATGAAGACGTCGGCCGGCATCGGCTTCCGGTTCAACACGAACCGCCGCGTGTTCCTGCGCCTCGACACGGCGTGGGGGGGCCACGAGGGCACGCGCTTCTACATCAAGTTCGGCCCGGCGTTCTGAGTCCAGCGATGCGCCGCCTCCCTTCCCCTGCCGCCGTCGCCCTCGCGGTGCTCGCCGCGACCGTCCTGACGGCCGCGCGTCCCGCCTTCTATCCGGACGACCCGATCGCGGTGGACCCCGAGACGGAGGACGCAGCGGGCGTGCGCGAGTGGTCCATCAGCGACCAGTACGACTTCCTCGAGAACACGTTCGCCGAGCCAGGCAGCCGCGCCCGGATCCGTGCCGTGAACGTGAACACTGCCGACGAAGTCCCCGACTCGAGCTGGTTCACCAACCGGGGCCGGGCGCTCACTGCCGACGAGGTGCGGCGGGGGCCTGACGAGACGGACGGCCCGGCAGATGGGCCCTGGACGATCGTCTCGGGCAAGACCGACGGCGTGACCCCGGGCTTCACCGTGCGCGACACGGCGGGTGAGCTCTGGTTCATCAAGTTCGACCCGCCGTCGAACCCGGAAATGGCCACCGGCGCGGAGATGATCGCGACGAAGCTGTTCTGGGCGCTCGGCTACCACGTGCCCGAAAACCACCTGGCGGTGCTCGACCGGAGCCGCCTGGTCCTCGGGCCCGACGCGACGACCCGGAACGACCGTGGGGAGCGCCAGCGCCTGACTGCCGCGGACGTCGACCGGCAGCTCGAGAAGGGGGCTCGCCTGCGGGATGGCCGGTACCGCGTGCTGGCCAGCCGCGGCCTGCCCGGCCGTCCCGTCGGCCCCTTCCGCTACTACGGCACCCGGCCGGACGATCCGAACGACATCTTCCCGCACGAGCACCACCGCGAGCTGCGGGGGCTGCGGGCATCGGCCGCGTGGCTGAACCACGACGATTCCCGCAGCATCAACACGCTCGACACGGTGGTCGAGGCCGGCGGGCGGCACCTGGTCCGGCATCACCTGATCGACTTCGGATCGACGCTCGGCAGCGGCAGCGTCATCGCGCAGCGCCTCCGCCCCGGCAACGAGTACATGTGGGAGCTGACGCCGACGCTGCGCACGATCTTCACCTTCGGGTTCTGGGTGCGGCCGTGGATCACCGTCGACTACCCCGACTTCCCGTCGGTGGGCCGTTTCGAGGCGGCGTTCTTCGACCCCGAGGCGTGGAAGCCGGAGTACCCGAACCCGGCGTTCGAGAACGCGCGAGGCGACGACCTCTTCTGGGCCGCCCGCCGGATCACCGCGATCAGCGACGAGGCCATCGCGGCGGCGGTCGCCACGGCCGACTACTCGAACCCGCAGGCCGCCGCGTACCTCCAGAGCGCCATCCTCGCGCGGCGGGACAAGATCGGGCTGACCTGGCTGACGGCGGTCAATCCGCTGGTCGACCTCGTCGCGGACCGCTCCGGCACGGTGACGTTCACCAACGCGGCGGTCGCCGCCGGCAGCGCCACGCCCGCCCGCGCCTACACCGCGCGCTGGTTCCGGTTCGACAATGCCACCGGGATCGCCACGCCAGACGGGCCGACCGGGACCGTGAGCGACCTCGCGGTGTCGATGCCGCCGACGCTCGCCGCCGCGGGCGGCTACGTCCAGCTCGAGCTGGGCGCCCTGCACGACGCGCACCCGGCATGGGCGCGCCCCCTGCGTGCCACGTTCCGCCAGTCGTCCATCGGCTGGACCCTGGTCGGGCTGGCGCGGCTGCCACACGAGGACTCCGAGTGACCCGCATACTCGTCGCCGAAGACGACCCTGACATCGCCAACCTGCTCGCCCACTACCTGCAGAAGGCGGGCTTCGAGACGGCCGCGGTGGCGTCTGGACGGGACGTGCTGCCGCAGATCCGGCGCGAGCCGCCGGATCTGCTCATCCTCGACCTGATGCTGCCCGGCCTCGACGGGCTCGAGGTCTGCCGTGCGGTGCGCGCCGACATCAACACCGCGGCCATCCCGATCATCATGCTGACCGCGAAGGCCGAGGAGTCGGACCGCATCGTCGGGCTCGAGCTCGGGGCGGACGACTACATCACCAAGCCGTTCAGCCCGAACGAGGTCGTCGCGCGGGTGCGCGCGCTGCTGCGACGGGCGGCCCGCACGGGCCCCTCCGAGAGCCGCCTCACCTACGGTCCGCTGTCGGTCGACGTCGATCGCCACCTGGTCCGGGTCGACGGCGACGAGGTGAAGCTCACCGCGAAGGAGTTCCTGCTCCTCCAGTACCTGATGCAGCACCGCGGGCGGGTGCTCTCCCGCGACCTGCTGCTGTCGGACGTGTGGGGTTACTCGTACACGGGCGGCACCCGGACGGTGGACGTGCACGTCCGGCGGCTGCGCGAGAAGGTGCCGTTCCTGGCCGACGCGATTGTGACCGTCAAGCAGTTCGGGTATAAGCTCCTCGACCCCGCGCCGAAGTGAGCTCGTGCGATTCAACTACCGACTGACCATCTTCGTGGCGGCCTTCGCCGGCGCCGGGCTGAGCCTGCTGTTCGTCGTGATGACGACCCTCGAGGCGGTCAGCGGGACGGCCCAGGTGCACCTGCTGACGGTGGCCGCGCTCGCGCTCGGCGGCGCCGCCCTTGGGGCCTACTTCCTTTCGTCCGCCTTCGCCGCCGCGATGCAGCAGCGCGTCGAGGCCATCACCGGTGTCGCGCGCCGCTATGCGCTCGGCGACCTCGGCCGCCCCGCGCCCTCCTACGGCGACGACGAGATCGGCAGCGTGGCGCGGGCGATGGACCAGGCGGCGCACGAGCTGGGCCGGCGGCTCAACGAGCTCGCCCGTGATCGCGCCCGCATGGAGGCCATCCTCGCCAGCATGGTCGAGGGCGTGCTGGTGGTGGACGAGCAGGGCCGGCTGCAGCTCGTGAACGAGGCGGCGCGGCGCATGCTCCGCCTCGAGCGCGACGCCCTCGACCGTCCCTACGTCGAGGCGATCCGCCATCCCGGCATCGTCGAGGAGATCGCACGGGCCCTGGGCGGTCACGCCACGGCCGGCCTCGAGCTCTCGGTCACGCGCGACGTCAGCCGCATCCTCATGGCACGCGTCGCCCCCGTCATCTCGGCGGGCCGCGGGGCGGTGCTGGTGCTGCACGACATCACCGACCTGCGACGCGCCGACCAGATCCGTCGCGACTTCGTCGCCAACGTCTCCCACGAGCTCCGCACGCCGCTCACCGCGATCAAGGGCTACGTCGAGGCGATCATGGACGAACCGGACGATGCCGAGTCGCGGCAGCGGTTCCTCGAGATCATCCACCGGCATTCGACCCGCATGGAGCGGCTCGTGAAGGACCTGCTCCGGCTCGCCCGGCTGGATGCCGGCCAGGAGGCCGCCGAACTCGCGCCCTGCGACGTGGACGGCCTGATCCGCAGCATCGTGGCGGACTTCGGCCCGCTGAGCGAGGAGAAGGGGCAGCGGGTCGAGGTGCGCATCACGCCGGAGGCGCGGACGCTGGTCGTGGACCCGGCGAAGCTGCACGATGCCGTGCGGAACCTCGTCGAGAACGCGGTGAACTACACGCCGGAGGGCGGCGATATCGACGTCTCGGCCTGGGTGGCGGACGGGCGCTTCCACATGTCGGTGGCCGACACCGGCCCCGGCATTCCGCCCGAGGATCTCGGCCGCGTGTTCGAACGGTTCTACCGCGTCGACAAGTCGCGGACGCGCCCGGGCGGCACCGGCCTCGGGCTCGCCATCGTCAAGCACCTGGTCCACGTGCTCGACGGCGAGGTCGCGGTGGTCAACCGCGACGAGGGCGGGGCGATGTTCACGATCACGCTGCCGGTGCGCGTTGAAGATTGAAGATTGCAGATTGCAGATTGCAGATTGCGGATTGCGGATTGAGAAGCCAGCCACGAAGGCCACGAAGGCCACGAAGCACGCCAAGAAGTCCGTCTTCGAAGGCCTGACCGGCCCGACCTGTGTCGGGGCGCCACGCTGAGCCGTTTCGTGGACTTCGTGTGCTTCGTGATCTCAGCCCCTCGACTTGCTCGGGACGCCCCTGAGCGTCGAAGGGTCGTGGCTGGCGTTTCCACTCCTCAAATCTTCAATCTTCAATCTGAGATCTGCAATCCGCTAGGGCATCCCAATCGCCGCCAGCAGATAGAAGCACACCGCGGCGATCATGGCGGCGGCCGGAATCGTCAGCACCCAGGCCCACACAATCCGGCCGGCGACCCCCCAGCGCACCGCTGACAAGCGGCGCGTCGAGCCGACGCCCACGATGGCACCGGTGATGGTGTGGGTCGTGCTGACCGGCACGCCCAGCGCCGTTGCCGTGAAGAGCGACACCGCGCCGGCGGTCTCGGCCGCGAAGCCGCCGACCGGCTGCAGCCGCGTGATCTTCTGCCCCATCGTGTGGATGATGCGCCAGCCGCCCGAGAGGGTGCCGAGCGCGATCGCGGCGTGGGCCGCGAGCACGACCCAGAACGGGATGTAGAACTCCTGGATCAGCCCGCCCGCCAGCAGCGCGCCGGCGATGATGCCCATCGTCTTCTGGGCGTCGTTGGCGCCGTGCCCCAGGCTGTACAACGCCGCCGACACGAGCTGGAGCCGCCGGAACGACTTGTCGACCCGGGAGGGCGCGACCCCGCGGCACACCCAGTAGATCACCACCATGAACGCGAAGCCCAGGACCAGGCCGATGAGCGGCGCGAGCACGATGAAGAGCAGCGTCTTCGTCCAGCCCGACAGCAGCAGCGCGCTGGTGCCCACCTTCGCCACCGCGGCGCCGGCGTACCCGCCGATGAGCGCGTGCGAGGAGCTGGTCGGCAGGCCGTAATACCAGGTAATCAGGTCCCACACGATCGCGCCGAGCAGCCCGGCCAGGATCACGGCGAAGGTCACGATCGAGATGTCGATCATGCCGGCGCCGACCGTCTTCGCCACCGCGGTGCCGAAACCGAACGCCGCGACGAAGTTGAAGAAGGCCGCCCAAGCGACCGCCTGGCCCGGTGACAGCACCCGCGTCGAGACGACGGTGGCTATCGAGTTGGCGGCGTCGTGGAACCCGTTGATGTAGTCGAAGATCAGCGCGACGCCGATCACGAGCGCGACGAGGGCGAGGTCCACCGCGTTACCCGTGCTTGACGACCACGCCCTCGAGGACGTTCGCCACGTCCTCGCAGCGGTCCGTGGCTTCCTCGAGGATGTCCATGATCTCCTTCCACTTGATCACGGTGATCGCGTCGCGCTCCTCCTCGAACAGGCGCCGCAACGCCTCGTCGTGCACGTCGTCGGCGGCATTCTCGATGCGATTGACCTCCACGGCGCGGTCGTGCACGCCGGCCTTGCGCTCGAGCGCCTCGACCGCCACCCGCACCTGCATCGAGGCCTGCCAGGTCAGGTTCGCGAGCTCCCGGGCGCCATACCGGAGCGTCTGGATGCGGAAGCGGCGCGCCACGTTCGCCGCCGCATCGATCGCGTCCATCACGTCGTCGAGCGACGTCGCGAGCGAGTGGATGTCCTCGCGGTCGATCGGCGTGACGAACGTCCGGTTGAGCCGCTGGATGATCTGGTGGGTGATGCTGTCGCACTCCTGCTCGATCTGCTTGATCTGCAGGGCGATGTCCCAGGCCGGGGGGTCGGACGAGAGCATCTTCTCGAGCAGGGTCGCGCCCGAGACGATGCGATCGGCGAGGGTGATGAAATCGGTGAAGAACTTCTCTTCGCGCGGAATCAGGCGGAATCTGGCCACGTCCGGCATTGTGGCCCACGGATGTTACATTCCGGTTACACGCATTTCGGGCATATGACCGCCGCCCGGGCGGTTAGTCCACGATATAGCTGTAGACCTTGCTCCGCCCGTCCTGGCGGATCACCGACCCGAAGAGGCGAATCGTGCGCTCCTGCCCTGACGCGTCCCTGACCACCAGGTAGCTGTCCCGACTCACCTCGTAGCCCGGCTGGGTCGTCGTCTCGCCCCGGAAGCCGATGCGCACGAGCGTGAACCGCTGGCCGCCGTACTCCTGCAGGGTCTGGGCGAGATAGCCACGGCTCTTGGTGAAGGTGTCCTGCCAGACGTAGTCCGCCGGCATCCCCACCTCGGGACGGCTCGCGGGCAACGCGGGCCAGACGAGGTCCTCGAACTCGTCCTTGGTCAGCGCCATGCGGCTGAGCGCCTCCTGGTCCCGTGCCGCCACGGCCTCGAGCACGGCTCGCGCCAGGTCCTCGTCGCTCGGGAACGTGTCCGTCAGGGTCGGCGGCTGGCCACAGGCGGCGGCCAGGCAGAGGCAGGCGACGATCCAGCAGAGCCGGCGGACCACCCCCGAGGGGCGGCCCGCCAGCCATGCCGGTGCTACGGACGGTCGAAGTCGAAGTCGGTCCACCCGCCAGCCATCCAGTTGCCGGCCTCGCCGGGCATGAAGGCGCCGATGTAAGGCGCGATCTCGAAGAAGCCGTCGTTCGGGGGCGTCGCGGGCGAGAGGGTCATCGCCAGCGAGGCGGTCGAGGACGGCCGGTAGTCGGGATTGTAATGATCATACGGGTTCACGAGCCCGGGATCATTCGCCCCGCCGACCCGGATGTCCGGCATGCCGGCGATCGGGGCGGCCTGCGAGTCCAGGTTGGTGCGGCTGGAGATCAGGCCGTTGTTGAAGACGATCCCGTTGGCGAAGGTGAGCGCGCCGTTCCGGAGCTGGGTCTCGGTGGCCGCCTGGTCCACGTTGATCCCGTACTCCTTGAACCCCATGACGATGAAGTTCCGGAAGGTGCCCGCCGTGCCCTCGCGGATGAGCATGCCGTCGTCGCTCTCGCTGCCCTCGTTGTTGTCGGGGTCGCCGATGAGCGTCGCGTTGTAGATCGTCGGGGACGACCGGGGCAGCAGGTCGTTGTTCGAGCCGTTGTTGTCGGCCTCGAAGCCGTTGTCCGCGTCGTCCGCCCGCTGGTGGATGACGACGAACTGGCCGCGGCCACGCCAGCCGAACGTCCAGTCGAGGCTGTCGTCGCCGCACGCCGACAGGATGACGTGCTTGATGCTGACGGTGCCGCCGAAGAACTCCATGCAGTCGTCCTTGTTCATGACGACCTGCACGTAGTCCACCGTCGTGCCGCGGCCGACCGCCTGGAAGGCGATGCCGTTCAGCTCGTTGTCGGGGCTGAACTCGATGCCGCCGTACTCGACCCGGACGTACTGGAGCACGCCGCTGTCGTCGTCGTCGTTCGTGCCGCCGTACTGGCCGGTGTCGCCCTCGCCGAATGCGACGCCGCCAGGCACGTTGATGCTGGCCTCGCCGTTGATGATCATGCCGCCCCAGTCGCCGCGGGCGCGGGAGCCGACGGGCTGGTCGCTCGTGAACACGATCGGCTGGTCGGGCGTGCCGACGGCCATGATGCGCGCGCCCTTGTCGATGACGAGCGTGCCCAGCGTCGCGAACTCGCCGACGACGCGGGTGCCGGGCTGGACGGTGAGGGTCGTGCCGCGCAGGAAGAACACCGCCCCGCGCAGGACGTAGTGGTACTGGTTGGTCAGCGTGACGCTGCTGGTGAACCGCCCGCGGATCACGCGGACCGGCTTGGACAGGCCCGGCACGTTGACCGGCTCCCCGATGACGCCGGTGCTCTGCGTGAACACCGGCTGTCCCTGCAGGAAGGCCGCGCCGACGGCCAGCAGCAGGGCCAGGATCGTCTTGGTCGCTACTCGATTCATGATGATCTTCGTCCTCTGATAACCCGCTTCGGCGCCTAGAAGGCCGAGAAGCCGACGTTGAAGGCGAACGTGCGGCCCAGCGAGAAGCTGCGCTGCAGGCGGTCGCCCTGGGTGAACTCGTAGGCCTCGTTCGTCAGGTTGTCCGCGCTGAACTTGAAGTTCAGCCGGTTCACCCGGTAGCCGAGCACCATGTCCAGCGTGCCGCGGCCGTCCTCGTAGATGTCGGGCAGGCCGACCGTGCCGACATCGCTGATCCGCTTGTCGGCGAAGTTGTAGAGCACGCGGAACGAGCCGCTGCCGAACCGCACCTCGCCGAGCAGGTTCAGCAGGTTCTTCGACTGCCCGGCCAGCGCCCGCTCGAGCGAGGTCTGCGCCTGGCCGACCGTGTCGGACAGCGTCACGCTGGAGTCGACGAAGGTGTAGTTGGCCCCGACCAGGACGTTCTCCCCCAGCTTCTTGCGCGCCTCGAGCTCGAACCCGAGGTTGCGCGCCGACTCGGCGTTGGCGAACGACGTCCGGAGCTGGGCCGTGAACTCGACGACCCGCTCGATCGGGTCCTGGAAGTTCTTGTAGAAGAAGCTCGCCGCCAGCACTTCCTCCGCGCCCGGGAAGATCTCGTAGCGCAGGTCGAAGTTCTGGATGAGCGCGCGGGTCAGGTCGGGGTTGCCGACCGTGGCCCGGCCGCCGACGACGTCGGTGAACTCGAACGGCGCGAGCTCACGGAACTCCGGGCGGTTGACCGTCTGGCTGAAGCCGACGCGGATGTTCCGGTCGGGCTGGGGCGAGAACACCAGGTTCACCGCCGGGAAGACGTCCGTGTTCTCGAGCTTCGCCGTGATGACGTCCGGGTCGCCCTCGAAGTCGAACAGGTCGAACGTGTCCACCTGCTGGTCGAACTTCTCGATGCGCGCGCCGCCCACCAGGCGGAGCCGGGTCGAGAGCGCCAGGTCGGTCATCGCGTAGAACGACGTCGTCTTCTGGCTGGCCGCGTAGGTGTCGGTGACGCGGGTCTCTTCCTTGATCTCGAACTTCGGCCCGATGTTGCCGGTCCGGAAGAGGGTCTCGGCGTCGGCCGTGAGGTCGAGGCCGGAGGTGCTGACCGGGACGAAGCGGAAGCGGCGCGAGGTGAAGTCACGGGTGCGCTCGACGTACTGGCCGCCGAACTTGAACTGCACCGGCAGCTCGTTCATCGTCGAGAACACGCTCCAGTTCGCCGCGACGTCGGTCGTGTCGTCGGCGAGCGTGTTGAACATCCGGAAGCCCGACTGGCTCTCGTCGGCCAGCACGAACGCGTTGCCGTTCCGCTCGTAGAGCACCTCGCGCAGGTCGGGTTCGTCCCGCGAGGCATTCGACACCGTGGCGCGCCAGTCGATGCGGCTGTTGGCCAGGTTGCTGAAGAAGTGCTCGCCGGTCAGCCCCGACGAGATCAGCTCCTCTTCGACCCAGAACAGGCGCTGGTTGCGGATGTCGGTGTTCACGTCGGAGTTGAAGCCCTCGAAGGTGCGGGCCTCGTCGTTGCCGGCGTGCGTGTAGAAGTTCTCCCAGGTGATGCGCTGGCTCGGCGTGAACTGCAGCGACACGTTGCCGACGCCGCCGATGGTCGCCTTCGTCGAGGCCTTGCGGAAGTCGTAGTTGCTGAACTCCGACAGGCCGCCCTCGGTGGCACGGTAGTAGACCTGGTTCTCCGTGTTGAACTGCGTCTTGTACGACTGCGTGTAGCTCCCGAGGATGCCCAGCTTGCCGAAGCGCGAGCCGAAGGTGAGGCCGCCGCTCTGGTTCGGCTTCGCCGACGCCGTGCCCACGTTCCAGGTGTCCGAGAACGCCTTCCCGATGCGCTCCAGGTCGCTCCGCAGCACGCCCACGCTCGGGGTGTAGATGCCGCCGCGAATCACCTTGCGGTCCGGCACCGCCGACGGCAGGTCACGCGTGCCGTCGTCGAAGCCGTACCAGTCGCCGCCGCCGCCCGCGTACGACGGCACGTCCTTGCCGGTCGTCAGCGTGTTGAAGCCGAGGCTGTAGGAGAGATCGAACACCGTCTGCGTCGGAAACTTGAGCGGCACGACCTCGACGAGGCCACCCGCGAACTCCGCGGAGCGGTCCGGCGTGTAGGACTTCGCCACCGAGACGCTGCTCAGCAGGCCCGACGGAAAGAGGTCGAGCGGCACGACCTTCTTGTCGGGCTCGGTCGTCGGGATCACCGCGCCGTTGAGCGTCGTGTTGCTGTAGCGCTCGCCAAGGCCGCGCACGAACACGTAGGAGTTGTCGACGACCGACAGACCCGTCACGCGCTGCATCGCGGCGGCGGCGTCGCTGTCGGCGTTCTCCTTCATCTCCTGCGCGCCGAGGTTGTCGGTGATCGCGCTGGAGCGCTTGCGTTCGGTCAGCGTCGCCTCGGTCGTGGCGAACTGGGCCTGCGCGGCCTCGGCCGTCACCGTGACGGTCTCGGCGAACTTCGCCATCGCGATGCCGATGTCGGCCGTGATGGTCCGGCCGCCGGCCGGCACGGTCAGGCGGATCGTGCGCTCCTGGTAGCCGTCGAGCGACACCTTGACCTCATACGAGCCGGGGGCGAGGTCCAGGGTGTAGCGGCCGTCCACGTCGGTGTAGACGGTCTGGCCGCCGACGACCTCCACCGGGACCCCCGGCAGGGTGATCGCATTGAACTCGTCGCGGACCTGGCCCACGACCCGGACGGTGCCTTGTGCGCTGGCCAGCGCCGGCAGGATCAGGCCGGCCAGCAGCAGGACCGCGAAAACCGCCCTGCACGCCTTCAGTCGGAAACTCATACGCTCCTCGTTGCGGAGGCAGGCGGGCGCCTGCCGTGGATCGCTTGGACAACGGACGTGGCGGGGCCCTGGACGGACCTCGCCGCAGCAAACCGCCTGTCAGCGTATGAGGGGGTATTAACCCGCCCGTGACGATGGTGTTAACGATGGGTTAACTTGGCCCGCGACCCGTGACGCGCGCGCGGCAGCGCCCGCCGCGACCTGCCAGGGATCACGGATTTAACAGGCCGAGCCCGCCTTCCACGCCCCCGGCGCCATCATCCTGCCCGGGGCCTCGGCGAACCCCCGACTTCGACATCGCGCAGCTCCAGGCCACGCAGGACGTGCACGAGACCTCGGTCTCGGGCCGCGTGGACCTCAAGTGGAATGACCGGTGGTCGAGCTACGTCCGCGTCTTCCACGACCAGGGCACCAACGACCAGCCGGAGGGCGTGACGGGCCGCAGCGTGCACATCACCGACAACCCCACCAACGCGGTCTTCACGCTGCAGGGCCTCGTGAGCGACACGACCATCAACGAGGCGAAGATCGGCTACAACGCCGCGCCGACCCGCATCAACGGCGTGGCCCCGACCGTCAACGGCATCGACCTGTCGTCGATCGTGCTCAACCTGAGTGGCTCGGTCGCCAACACCGGCATCGCCGGCCAGGGCGCCTCGACCGGCCTGGCGGTGCCCGGTGGCCTGGTGCGGGCCAACTCGGCGACGAACGGGCGCGGCCAGCCCCATGACCCGTACTCGCTGTCGCGGCTCGCGGGTGGAGCTGCGGTGGGAGATCTTCAACGTGCTGAACACGGTGAACTTCTCCAACCCGGTGGGCACGCTGCCGAACGCCTTGCCGAGCAACAGCGTGACGGAAGCCAACAAGGTGCAGCCCGGCCAGGCCTTCTCGTCGGCGGCGGCGGGCACCTTCGGCACCCTCACCAGCACCGTGGGCCGCACGGTCGGCCTCGGCACGCCGCGCCAGATGCAGTTCGCGCTGCGCGTGGTGTTCTAAGCCCGGGGGGAATCGCGCCGGGATGCCTGCGTATCCCGGCGCGGCTCACCCGATCAGGTCGCGGATCGCCGCCACTGTGGGCACTCGGCCCGCGACCATGACCACGCCGTCAACCACGAGCGCGGGCGTGGACATCACCCCCAGCCGGACGAACACCGCCGGGTCGGCGACCTTCTCGATGGTCGCCTCGATCCCCGACGCCTGGACGGCCTGCCGCGTGCGCTCCTCGAGCACCCGGCACTTCTGGCATCCCATCCCCATTACCTGGATCGTCCGCATCGCCTCGTCTCCCTAGAGCACGGCGTTGAACAGGAAGCCCACGGCCAGGATGCCGGTGCCCACCACGGCGACGAAGATCATGATGAGCCGGGGCCTGAGCACCTTCCGGAGGATCACGAGCTCCGGCGCCGACAGGGCGATCACCGACATCATGAAGGCGAGCACGGTCCCGAGGGCCGCGCCCTTGCCGAGCAGCGCCTGCACGATCGGAATCACCCCGGCCGCGTTCGTGTACATCGGCACGCCGAGCACGACCGCGGCGGGAACGCTCCACCACGCCTCCCGGCCCATGATGGAGGCCATCAGCGCTTCCGGCACGTAGCCGTGGATGGCCGCGCCGGCCGCGATGCCGCCGACCAGGTACGGCCAGACCCGGCCGGTGATGTCGCGCACGGCCTCGCGGCCGGCCGCCAGCCGCGCACGAAGGGTCTGGGGCCGGTCACCGCCGGCCTGCCCGGCGACGACCTCGTACACCCACGGCTCGACGTGCCGTTCCAGCCGCAGGCGTCCGATCACCCAGCCGGCCACGATGGCCACCCCGAGGCCCGTGACCAGGTACAACCCGGCGACCCGCCAGCCGAAGAGCCCGAAGAGCAACGCGAGGGCCACCTCGTTGACCATCGGGGCCGCCACCAGGAACGAGAACGTCACGCCGAGCGGCACGCCGGCCGTCACGAAGCCGATGAAGAGGGGCACCGCCGAGCAGGAGCAGAACGGCGTGACGACGCCGAGCAGCGCGGCCAGCACGTTGCCGCCCGACTCACGGCGGCCGGCCAGCCACGCCCGCGTCCGGTCCGCGGTGAACCAGGACCGGATCACGCCGACGACGAACACGACGGTGACGAGCAGCAGGAAGACCTTCGGCACGTCATAGAGGAAGAACGCGACGGCCGCCCCGAGACGCGTGCCCGGCTCCAGCCCCAGCACCCGATACGTCGCCCATCCAGCGAACTGCGCGAGCACGCACGCCTCCCTGCAGGAGAGATGCACGCCCGCGCCGTTGGTGACGGGTCAGGCGGCGCCGACGTGGCGTGTCTCGCCGGGCTCCGGGAACCAGTGCCGGGTGGCGTTGCACGCGGCGCACACGGACAGCATCACGGGCACCTCTACGAGCACACCGACCACCGTGGCCAGCGCCGCGCCGGAACCGGGGCCGAAGAGCGCGATGGCCGTTGCGACAGCCAGCTCGAAGAAGTTGCTGGCGCCAATGAGTGCGCCGGGTGCCGCCACGGCATGCTCCACGCGGAGCGCCCGCATCAGCCCGTAGCTCAACGAGGAGGTGAAATACACCTGGATGAGGATGGGCACGGCGATGAGCGCCACGTGCAGCGGCTTGCCGAGGATGTTGTCGGCCTGGAACGCGAAGATGCAGACGAGGGTGGCGAGCAGGGCCACGACGCCGACGGGCGCCAGGCGCGGCAGGAGGACGTCATCGAACCACGGGCGGCCGCGGCGCCCCACGAACCAGCGCCGGAGCAGCACCCCGGCCACCAGGGGCACGACGATGAAGATCAGCACGGCGTACAGGAGCACGAGAAAGGGCACCTCGAGCGCCGACGCGCCGCTGACGAGGTACCGGACGATCGGGGCGAAGGCCACCAGCATGATCAGGTCGTTGATGGAGACCTGCACGAGGGTGTAGCCGGGGTCACCGTCGGTCAGGTGGCTCCAGACGAACACCATCGCCGTGCACGGCGCGGCCGCCAGGATGATGGTGCCGGCGATGTACTGCTCGGCGTCGGGCGGCGCAATCCACGGGCCGAACACGTGCCGGAAGAAGACCCACGCGATCAGGGCCATCGAGAACGGCTTGACGATCCAGTTCACGAACAGCGTGACGAAGAGACCACGCGGCCGGCGGCCGACGTCGCGCACCGAGGCGAAGTCGACCTTCATCATCATCGGCACGATCATCAGCCAGATCAGCACCGCGATGGGCACGTTGATCTGGCTGCCGGCGCCGAACTCCAGCCGGCGCAGCGCATCGACGAGGGCCGGCGCGACCCGCCCCAGGGTCACACCGGCCACCATGCACAGCCCCACCCAGACCGGGAGGTATCGCTCGAACGCCCCGAGGCGCGCCCGACGGCTACGAGCAGCAGTCCGGACCACAGCAGCCGCCCGCCGGCTTCCTCGCCCGGACGAACGCGCTCATCACGCGCCCGTCCACCTGCGCGGCCATCCCGGGATCGATGCCGGCGGCGCCGAGGAACTCGGCGGCGTCGGCGGCCGAGTAGATCCGGGTGGGCTCGACGTCCACGGCCTCGAATCCCGCCGCCGCGAGCTTCGCGCGGTACTCACCTTCCTCGAGCGCGCCGGCGACGCAGCCGGCCCAGAGCAACATGTTGCGCCGCAGCGCCTCCGGCAGGTCCGTGCCCCGCACGACGACGTCCGAGACCGCGAAGCGTCCACCCGGCTTCAGCACCCGGAAGGCCTCGGCGAGCACGGCGTCCTTGTCGCCGGAGAGGTTGATCACGCAGTTCGAGATGATGACGTCGACCGTGTTGTCGGGCAGGGGGATGTGCTCGATCTCCCCTTTCAGGAATTCGACGTTCGTCAGGCCCGCCTTCTTCTGGTTCTCGCGCGCGAGCGCCAGCATGTCGTCGGTCATGTCGAGGCCGTAGGCCTTGCCCGTCGGCCCGACGCGCCGCGCCGACAGCAGGACGTCGATGCCGCCGCCGGACCCGAGATCCAGCACGGTCTCGCCCGGCGCGAGCTCGGCGAGCGCCGTCGGGTTGCCGCAGCCGAGCGAGGCGATGACGGCTTCCACCGGGAGCTCGCCCACCTGTCGCATGTCGTAGAGGTTGCTGGTGATGGGATCGACCCCGTCCGCGCAACTGCTGCCGCAGCCGCACGACGTCTGCCCGTCGGCGGCGCGCCGGGCGGCCTCCCCGTACTTCTGCTTCACGACGTCGCGCACGTCCTGTGCCGTCTCCATGGTGGGACTCCTCCGGGAGGCGACACATTCGCCTCCACATATATGTACTGACGCGAATATATGGAGGCGTGCTATATTTGTCAAGGCATATATGTCCAGACGCCTGCTGCCGCTCACACCCGCGTGCTGCGCGCCCCGTCCGGCGCCCCGTCTGCCCGGAGCCGCCCGCCTGGCCGAGGTCTTCAAGGCGCTCTCCGACGAGACGCGGCTCCGGTTGCTGGCCCTGCTGGCCGACGGCGAGGTCTGTGTGTGCCACCTGCATGGCAGCCTGCGCCTGCCGCAGCCCACCGTCTCGCGACACCTCGCCTACCTGCGCAAGACCGGCCTCGTCGCGGCGCGGCGGGAGGGCATCTGGATGCACTACCGCCTTGCCGATCTCGACCCGGTGGTGCGTGGGACGGTCGAGGCCGCCCTGCACGCCCTCACGCATACGGCCGTCGCCGACACCGACCGCCAGCGGCTCGTGCGGGAGCGCGCGGCGTCGTGACCACGGTGCTCTTCGCGTGTGTCCAGAACGCCGGGCGCTCGCAGATGGCGGCGGCGCTGTTCAACCAGCTCGCCGATCCGGCCCGGGCTCACGCGATCTCGGCCGGCACCCGCCCGGCCACTGCCGTGCATCCTGAAGTGGTGGTCGCGCTCGCCGAACGGGGCCTCGACGTCAGCCGGGTCGTGCCGCAGCGCCTGACCGACGCCCTCGCCGGCCAGGCACAGGTGCTCATCACGATGGGCTGCGGCGACGCCTGTCCCGTCGTGCCGGGCGCCCGCACGATCGACTGGCCGCTGGAGGACCCGCACGGCCAGTCTCCGGAAGCCGTGCGCACCATCCGCGATCGCATCCAGACGCTGGTCGAGGCGCTGATCGTGGAACTCGACGCGACGTCTCGCTGAAGACGACACGGCCAGTCACTTCCAGCCACGAAGGGCACGAAGCCCACGACGTTCTTCGCAAATATTCGCCTCCCGTCGCCCAAGAAGCCCACCCCTGTGCGCTCGAAGGCGTCTTGATTCCCACCGGCCTCCCACGCCCCGGTGCGGCCGCTTCGCGGCGCAGCGCCGCCACACGTCGTGTTCGGACCCCACATCTGTGCATCCCTCGTCATCGGTGCATCTGTGGCCTCGTCACAGCCGTGCCATCGTTATCTGTGCCATCTGTGGCCCCTCTGTGGCCCCTCTGTGGCATAAGATGCCCCGACCATGCAGCGCTACGGACGCCTCGCCGCCCTGCTCGCGCTCTACCTGACGATCGTCTATCTCGTGCCCCGGCCCGAGACCGTCGACCCGCAAGGCTGGCGGTTCTTCGGGATCTTCATGGCCGTCATCGTCGGCATGATGATCCAGCCGCTGCCGGGGGCCGCGCTGGTGATCGTCGGCCTCACGGCCGCCACGCTCAACGGGACGCCGATCCGGGACGCGCTCGGAGGCTTCTCGGAGCCCTCCGTCTGGCTCGTGCTCGCCGCCATGCTCATGGCGCGGGTGCTGATGGAGACGGGCATGGCGAGGCGCCTGGCCCTGCTCTTCATCCGCCAGTTCGGCTCGAGCTCCCTCGGGGTGGGCTACGCGCTGGTCTTCACCGACGTGACCCTGGCTGGCGGCGTGCCATCGATCACGGCGCGCTCCGCCGGCATGGTGATGCCCGTGGGCCGGAGCATCGCCGAGCTGTTCGACTCGCGTCCGGGTCCGACCGCGTCCCGCCTGGGCACCTACCTGTTCGTGACGATGTACCAGGGGTCGGCGGTGGCGTGCGCGATGTTCTTCACGGGACAGGCGAGCAACGTGCTGGCGGCCAGCCTGGCCGCGGACCTCGTCGGGTTGAACGTCACCTGGACGAGCTGGTTCACCGCCGCCGTCGTGCCGGGCCTCGCGTCGTGCATCGCGGTTCCGCTGGTCTGCTACAAGCTGCTCACGCCGGAGGTCCGCCGCACCCCCGAGGCCGCCGCGTTCGCGCGCGAGCAGCTCGTGGCGATGGGCCCCATGCGGCGGGACGAGCTGATCGCCCTCGCCGTGTTCGTCGCCGTTGGCCTGCTGTGGCTCACCTCCGGTGTGCACGGCCTCGACGTCACCTTCGTCGCGCTCGGGTGCCTCGCGGTGCTGATCCTGACGGGCACGCTCAAGTGGGAGACGGCCGTCTCCGAGCGCTCCGCATGGGACGTGTTCATCTGGTACGGTGGCCTGCTGAAGATGGGCCAGATCCTGAACGCGACGGGCGTGACGGAGGCCTTCGCGGGAGCCGTCGGCGGCCTGCTGAGCAGCGTGCCGTGGTTTCCGCTGCTCCTGATCACCCTGCTCATCTACTTCTACACGCACTACTTCTTCGCCAGCATCACGGCGCACATGCTCGCGATGTTCCCCCCGTTCGTGGTGCTGGTCACGTCACTGGGTGTGCCCGTGCCGCTGGCCGTGTACAGCCTGATGTGCCTCGCCAACCTGCCCGCCGGTCTCACCCACTACGGCACGACCACCGGGCCGATTCTCTTCAGCCAGGACTACGTGTCGTTCCGCGACTGGTGGCGGGCCGGCTTCGTGATGTCAGTCGCGAACATGGCGATCTGGCTGGGGTTGGGGTTCGGGTGGTGGAAGGTGCTGGGGCTCTGGTAGGGAGCGACCCTTCGACTGCGCTCAGGGTCGCCTCAAACGAGGTCGAGGAGCGAAGGACACGAAGGGCACGAAGGCGCGCTCACGCAGGAACCCGCGGACGTGCCTCTTCAGCGCAGGGCTGCGCCGTTCGCGCGCGAAAGCGGGCGTCGAGCTCATCGTACAGGGTGAAGTACCGTGCCGCGATGCGGTCCCAGCGGTGGGCGTCGGCGGTGGCGCGGGCGGCGTGAAGCCGGGCGGGATCCGGCGCGTCGACGGCGGCGCGGATCGCGTGGGCGAAGGCACCGGGCTCGGGCGTCGCCATCCAGGCGTTGTGGCTGCCGGCGTAGGCCAGCACGCCGCCCGCGGAGGGCAGCACCACGGGCACGCCGGACGCCATGGCCTCGAGCGGCGCGATGCCGAACGGCTCGCGCGGGTTCGGGTGCACGAACACGTCCGCGCTGGCGTAACACCGCGCCAGCACCTCCCGACTGTCCACGCTGCCCAGCATGAGCACGCGGCCCGGCGCCCGCTGCGCCGCGTCCGCGGCCAGGCGCGCGCGCAGTGGCCCATCTCCCGCGATCACCAGGCGATAGTCCGGGCCGCCATGCTCCCGCGGATGGACCAGCCGCACCAGGGCATCGACGAGCAGCCCGACGTTCTTCTCGGGTGACAGCCGCCCCGCGTAGAGGAGCAACGTGCTGGCCGGTCCCCCGCCGGCACGTTCCAGCAGGCTGCGGCGCAGCAGCGGATCGTGGTGCCGCGCGCCGAACCAGTCGGCGTCGACGCCCATCGGGCAGACCTGGATGAAGTCCGCCTGCCGATCCCACAGGCATTGCCGCAACTCGTCAGCCGTGTAGTCGGAGTTGGCGACGTGGTAGTCGAACGGCGGCCCGTAGATGTGACGCACGTACCAGCGCGTGAAACGACGACCCAGCCGGCTGCCACCCAGGTACGCCCGGAGGTTGTCGTCCATGCGTTCGCAGCTGAGGCCCACCAGCGTCGGCCGTGGCAGCGACGGCAGCCAGTCCTTCCGCAGCATGGCGGCCAGGTAGAACAACGCGTACTTGTCGCAGATCTCGACGAGATCCGGGCGCTCCGCGAGCAGGATGCGCGCGATGCGGCTGCCCCTGATGGGGAGGTACGCATCCGGGAGGATCGTGCGGTACCGCCGGTCGAAGGCCGGCGCGGGCCGGGCCTGCACGTAGTAGATGCGGCCGTGCCGCCCCACCCGTTCCTCATCGTCCCGGTCCGCGGGCACGACCAGCGCAATCGCACGCTGGTGGTCCGCCGCGGCGGCCAGCAGGGCCCGGTAGAAGGTGCGGATGCCCCCGGAGGTCGGGTGATACGCGTTCGTGAAGTGGAGCGTGCGCGTCACGCGCGAACGGCGCCCCGCAGGACGTCCCGGATGAAGCCGGCGAACAGGGCCGGCAACCGCCCGAGGTCGTGGCGCAGCGACCGGCCCTCGCCGCCCGTGATCAACACGCCGCGCCGCATCGCGTAGAGGTTGAACGACGTCGACACGACGGTCATGGCCACCGACGCCAGGATGCTCGCCTCGAGATTGGCGGTGCCCCGGACCCAGTGCACGAGCAACTCGAGCCCGTGCCCCGCGGCCGGCAACAGGATCATCACCGCGATCATCGCGTCCCGCGCCGGTTCGACACGGCGGAAGGCCTGCGTCAACGCGCCGTAGCAGCCCGACGTCGCGAAGCGGAACACGAACTCGGTGAGCAGCGCGGCGGTCGCCGCTGAGACGCCCGCCGTGAGGTTCACGGAGAAGAACAGGCCCCCACGGAAGAGCGAACTCGTGATCGCGGACTTGTAGTTCCAGCGGCGGATTACGTACCGCCAGGGGTGCCGGGCCAGCAACCACAGCGCCTCGGCCACCGACAGGCCGGCCGGGATCTCCTGGCCGTCACGCGGCATGCGACACCGCCGCCTCCCGGGCGGCGGCCCGGTACGCCGCGTAGAGCGGCTCCAGCGCGGCCTCCCACCGCCGGGCGCACGCATACTCACGCGCCGCACGGCCAAGGGCGATGCGGTGGCGTGGCTCGTCGAGGAGCCGGCCAAGCGCGTAGGCCCAGGTCGCCACTTCCTCACCCGGACACACCATGCCGGTCATGCCGTTGACCATCTGCTCCCGCGGGCCTCCAGCGTCGGAGACCACGACCGGCAGGCCGGCCGCCTGCGCCTCGAGCACGACGTTGCCGGCCGTGTCGGTCCGGCTCGGGAAGACGAACAGGTCGGCGGACGCGAACACCTCGGCCACGGCCTGGCGGCCGAGCGAGCCGGTGAACACCGCGTCCGGACAGGCCTCGGTGAGCTCGCGCCGCAACGGTCCATCCCCCGCCACGATGAGGCGGTGGCGGCGGCCGGACGCCGTGAGACGCGCGCTCAGCGCGGGCAGGAGGTCCAGTCCCTTCTCACGCGACACACGGCCGACGTACAAGACCGCCGGGCGATCCTCGGACACGCCCCAGGCGGCCCGCAACCGCTCGGACCGCGCCGCCGGAGAGAAGAGCGCCGTGTCGACACCGCGCGACCAGATCTCGATGCGGTCCGCCTGGCCGTGCGCACGAAGCAGCAGGCCCCGGGTGGCATCGGAGGGCACGAGCACGCGCGCGCAGTGCCCGTAGATCCAGCGCATGTACTCGCGCATCCAGCCGCCGAGCCGGACCGAGCCGCTGAGCACCTCGGTGTAGGCCGCCAGATCGGTGTGGAAGCTCCCCACCATGGGCAGGCCGGTGGCGCGTCGCACCCGCAGCGCCGCCAGGCCGACAGGGCCAGGTGTGGTCAGGTGCAGGACGTCGACGCCGTCCTGCCTGACGCGGCGCAGGTACTCCCGCCACCGCGGCACGTACATCTTCATCTCGCCGTAGAACGGGATCGGCAGGCCGAACGATCGCAGCGCGAGGTACCCCGGGGCGTCGGCGCCGAGCCCGGCCGCGGTATAGATCCGCGGCTCGACGTCGGGCGGGGCATGCCGCAGCACCGCCGTCAGCGCCGTCGTGACGCCGTTGACCTTGTCGAAGTCGTTGTCGGTGAAGATCGCGACCTTCATGCCGGCTCAGGCCGCAAGCTCCGGGACCGCGGCGCCGGTGAGCGCCGGCCGCGCCACGAGGTCATACAGGAGGTTGCGGTTGAAACGCTCTTCCATGACGAAGTGCACATAGGCCGCCGCGAGCGGCAGGGTCACGAGCGGCAACCCCAGCACGCCACCGAAGACGAACGCCTGGGCCCGCCAGTCGAGCGGGCGCCGCACGACGTTGCCGACGCGTTCCTGGTAGAACCCGGCCGCGAACCGCAGCATGTCGGACGCCATGGTGAAGTAGCTGCCGTGGCGCCCGCCGACGACGGTGCGGCCCTCCCACAGGCCCCGCATGAACGCCTCGCGCGTGGCCGCGCCGGGCACCTCGGTCCAGGTCCGCCCGATGCCACGCCGGGTGTGCGCGTCGCTGCCACCGATCATCGTCTTGCCGCAGGCTTCGGCCAGGCAGCGGGCGGTGCGGTTCTGCGCGGGCAGCCGCGACCCGTTGTTCACCTCGATGGCATCCACCCAGGGCAGGAGGGCGGCGACGTGCGGCGCGGTGATGGGGCCGTTCACGCCGGACGCCACATGGTTGAGGGACGTGAAGATCCGTTCCTGTCGCAGGTACGGCATCAGCTCCCGCACATCCCGCCGCAGGCGCTCGACTTCGCCGTGTTGCGCGGCCGTGATGCCCAGCACGTTCAGGTGGACGCGGACCCGGTCGTTCGGGAAGACGCCGGTCACCTCACAGCCCACGACGACGTCGGGCCGGTCCGCAAGCGCGAGGGCACCGCTCACCTGGTCGTGATCCGTGATGGTCACCAGGTCCATGCCCCGGGCCTTCGCGAGCCGGTACACGCCCTCGGGTGTGTTGTAGGACTCCCGCATGATCAGGCTGAGCGGGTAGATGCTGGTCTGCCCCGAGTGGAACGAGTGCACGTGGGTGTCGAGCTTCAACGGCGCCTCCTCACCCCAGAGCGTGCCGCACCGACGTGACACACACGCAGCAGTGTGGTGTCAGGACCGCAAAATCGCAGGCCAGGATGGCGCACGGCTGGCAGCGCCACAGATGGCACAGATGGTCCTGATGGCACCGATACACCGACGACGCAGGGGTCAACACAGATGCACAGATGAAACGGGATGCACAGATGGTTGACGTGGAATCCCGGGCAGCGATCGTGCCGCATCGCGGCACGACGGGAATGATGGCTCCGTGCCTCCGTGCCTCCGTTCGTCCGTGGCCGCATTTCGCCTTGCAGGGATGACCGGCCGCTCAGGGCTCGGCCGCGTCGCTGCCGCGCACGTCCACGTGCACGGTGTCCTTCGGACGGTGGTGCAGGATCTCGGACACGAAGTTCCGCACGTACAACCGGAACACCGCGCCCTTGCCCATCGCGTTGTACCGGCGGGCGGAGGTGTAGAGGTGGCAGTCGTAGGCCATCGCCACCGGGCCGACCCTGAACAGCCGGCGGCCGAGGTTCGTGTCCTCGCCGTGGAACTCGATGGACGTGTCGAACCCGCCAATCGCCTCGAGCGCCTCGCGGCGCACGGCAAAGTTGCCGCCGTAGAACACGACCCCGATGCGCAGGATGTATTTCACCAGGACGTGCGTGGCCGGGCCCAGCGACAGGTCGTAGGCGCGGATCAGCAACCGGCCCCACCAGTCCCAGTCGTAGAACCCGTAGTTGCCCGACAGGGCGATGAGCGCGGGCCGCCGCTCGAAGTGCCGGACGACGCGCTCGAGCCATAGCAGGGGCGCCCGGCAGTCGGCGTCGACGTACACGAGCAGCTCGCCACGGGCTTCCTGCCGGCCGCGCTCGCGGGCGACCACCAGCCCCTTGCGGGGCTCGTGGACCACACGCACGCCCGGTATGGCGGCGGCCACGGCGCCGGTCCGGTCACGGCTGGCGTTGTCGATGACGAGGACCTCGTCCGGCGCGCGGGTCTGCGCCAGCAGGCTGTGCAGGCAGGCGGGCAGGTACGCCTCTTCGTTGTGGGCGCACACGACGATGGTGACCGTCATGCCTGATCACGGTATCTCGGCGAGGTAACCCGGCCGTTGCGTCGCGGTAACTGGTGGGTTAATTGGCCGAACCGTCTGCTATGCTGCGGGCATGACGCGCGACGTGCTGGCCCTGATCCTGGGCGGCGGCCGGGGTACCCGCCTCTTCCCGCTGACCGAGCTCCGCTCGAAGCCCGCCGTGCCGATTGGCGGCAAGTACCGGCTCATCGACGTTCCGATCAGCAACTGCCTGCACGCCGACATCCGCCGCATCTTCGTGCTGACGCAGTTCAACTCGGCCTCGCTCAACCGCCACGTGTCCCGCGCCTACCGCATGGACCTGTTCTCGCGGGGCTTCGTCGAGATCCTCGCGGCCGAGCAGACCCCGGAGAGCACGGCCTGGTTCGAGGGCACGGCCGACGCGGTGCGCAAGGCCCGCCGCCACTTCGTCCAGCACGACGCGGACTACTACCTGATCCTCGCCGGCGATCACCTGTACCGCATGGACTACGAGGCCCTGCTCCAGGCGCACCTCGATCGCCGGGCCGACATCACGCTGGCCGCGCAGCCGGTCGTGCCGGCGGAGGCCTCGGCCATGGGCATCTTCCGGTTCGATGCCGCGGGGCGTATCTCGGCCTTCGAGGAGAAGCCGGATCAGGCGCGGCTCGCGCAAATCGGCGCCTCGATTCCCGACGACGCGACGTTCGCCCGGCCGGACGAGGCGCGCCCGTTCGTCGCGTCGATGGGCATCTACCTGTTCTCCCGCGACGTGCTGCTGGAGATGCTCGAGTCGGAGAGCGGGCACGACTTCGGCCGCGAGCTGATCCCGAGCGCCCTCGGGCGCTACAACGTCTCGGCGTACCTGCACGAGGACTACTGGGCGGATGTCGGCACCGTGGAGAGCTTCTACGACGCGAACATCATGCTGACCGCCCCAGGGGCGCCATTCAGCTTTTACGACCCGCGCCGGCCCATTTACACCCACGCGCGATTCCTGCCGCCGTCCAAGCTCACGGACTGCCACCTGGACGAGGCGCTCGTCGCCGAGGGCTCCTATCTCAACCGGTGCACGGTCGAACAGTCGGTCGTCGGCATTCGCTCCAGCATCGGGGCCGGCTCGCGCGTCCGGCGCTCGGTGGTCATCGGCGCGGACTTCTACGAGCAGCCCGGCGAGGTCCCGGCTCGCGGCGTGCCCCTGGGCATCGGTCGCGATGTCGTGCTCGACCGCGTCATCGTCGACAAGAACGCGCGCATCGGCGATGGCGCGCGGCTCCTCAACGACGCCGGTGTCCAGGAGGCCGACGGCAACGGCTACTACATCCGCAGCGGGATCATCGTGGTGCCGAAGGGCGGCGTGGTGGCGCCGGGCACGGTGGTCTAGGAAGGACTCGCTGCGCTCGCTCGGACTCGCGGCTGCGCCGCTCGGTAGGACTCGTCCTCGTTGGTGTCGCGCATCGGACGTCGCTAGGACTCGCGGCTGCGCCGCTCGCTCGGAATCGGATGGCGCCGATCGGTCCGATCAGACGATCCGGCAATCCAAATCACGAGATCACCGGATCATCAAACGCCCAGCGAGGCCGCGAAGCGGCCGAGTCCCAGCGACGTCCGACGCGCGGGACCAGCGAGGACGAGTCCGAGCGAGGCCGCGAAGCGGCCGAGTCCCAGCGAGCGGCGCAGCCGCGAGGCCGGCCTTCAGAGGTTACGCGGAATTAACCAGCCCGTCACTCGCTGGAAATCCAGCATCTATACCGTGTTTTCCAGGCAGGGACGCCCCGTCGGCGTCCCGGGGAAGACCGGATGCAGCAGAACACTGTCGAACGGGCCGCCGACAGCGCGGCCATCGTCCCGCGGCCGCGTCCCGGCACGCAGCCCGTCAGAAGCGCCGGCCGCACGCGCGTGCTCGTCGTCGAGGACGAACACGACATCGCCGGCCTCATCAAGCACACGCTCGAGCGCGGCGGCGAAATCGACGTCGAGGCCGTCTCGAGCGGCGATCAGGCCCTCAAGGCGGCGACCGACCAGCCCCCGGACCTGATCCTCCTCGACCTCAACCTGCCGGTGCTCGGCGGCCTCGAGGTCTGCCGGCTGTTGCGGCAGCGGCCCGCGACCGCGCGCGTGCCGATCATCATGCTGACCGCCCGCACCAGCGAGAGCGACCGCGTGGTGGGCCTCGATGCCGGTGCGGACGACTACGTCACCAAGCCCTTCAGCCTGCGTGAGCTCGCCGCGCGCGTGCGCGCCGTGCTCCGGCGCGGGCGCCAGGACGATCCGGCGCCACTCCCCGCCATCTACCGCGGGCGCCACCTGGTGGCCGACTTCGACGCGGTCGCCATCTCCGTCGACGGCGAGGCCATCCGCCTCACCCGTCGCGAGTTCGAGCTGCTGAAGTACCTCGTCGAGAACAAGAACCGCGTGCTCTCGCGCGACCGGCTGCTCGAGCGCGTGTGGGGGTACGACCGCCTCATCGAGACGCGTTCGGTGGACGTGCACATCGGCCGCCTCCGCGCGAAGCTCGGCCCCGCCGGCGCCCAGATCGAGACCGTCGTCGGCCTCGGTTACCGCTTCGTGGAATAGGACGCGACAGGATTCGGCGGCCCCCACGGCCCCGAACGCGAAACGCGCCGAGCGGGGTATACCCGGCCGGCGCGTTTCCCTGTGCGATGCAGAAGACCCGCCACGTGGCGTGCGCCACGCCCTGATCAATCGTCAATCTTCAATCTGCAATCTTCAATCTGCTTCCCTCCACCCCTGCTCCCGCAGATCGCGCATCTCCAGCGCGAAGACCCGGCGGGCCCGCTCGACACGGTGCCAGTCGGTATAGCAGGTCTGCCGCAGCACCCGGCTGTCTTCTTCCTCCCGCACCTCCCAGCCGGCAGGCGTGGGCTTGATGGAGTAGCGTCGGACGTGCTCGGCGTTCTGCAGACTCTTCACGAACGCATACATATCAGTCCGTCAATCAGGGGTTCAGCCCCTATACACCTGCATCGTCCCCCAACACGCTGGGACTGGTACGTAAATTCGGTGTGACGAATTCGGGCAACTGATAGAAGCGTCGTGATTTAGGGATCTTACGCGGGAGCGGCGGCAGCCAGCGGCACCGCGGCGGTGAGCTCCGGCACCCGTACGGCCAGCGCCGCCGGACGGACGGCGCACCGGAGGCAGGTTCCACCCTGCCTGGGCTCACCGTCCACGTGATACGCCATCGGCGCGTCGGCCTCGATCGTGCCTTCCATGACCGCCCGCATCACCACGCCGCGCCCGGCCCGCAGCGTGCCACGGAAGAGCGCCGGGATACGCGCCGCAATCGCCACGAGGGGCTGGTCCTCGACCACGACCAGCTCGAGCCGTCCGTCGTCGAGGCGAGCCCCCGGCGCGATCTGGGCACCGTTGCCCCACTGCCGCGAGTTGGCGAAGGCCACGATCATGGCGCGATGCTCCATCGTCCCGTTGCCACAGGCGATTCGGTAGTGGCCGGCGCGGAAGCGCAGGACCTCGCGGACGGTCAGGCCGGCGTACGCCAGCAGCCCACGCCGTCCCGATCGGTCGGCGAAGAGCGCGGCAACGCGCGCATCGAGGCCAATCCCCGCGACGTTGAAGAAGAGGGAGCCGTCGAGTTCGCCCGCATCGATCACCCGGTCGGATCCCCGCGCGGCCACCACGAGGGCCTCCCGCCGATCGAGTGGCAGTCCGAGATCGCGGGCGAGACCGTTGCCCGACCCCGCGGGGACGATGCCGAGGGGGACGCGGCCGAAGGCGAGGGCGCCGCCGACTTCATTGATGGTGCCGTCCCCGCCCCAGGCGATGACGACCGCTGCACCGGACCTGGCGGCCTCGTGGGCCAGGCGCGCCGCGTCGCCGGCTCCCGCCGTGACCTGGACGTCGGCGTGCAGGCCTTCGCCAGCCAGCACGTCGCGGGCGAGCGCGGCTTCCCGGGCTGGCGCGTTTCTGCCGCGGCCCGTGCCCGAGACGGGGTTCAGGATGACGACCGCGCGCCTCATCGGGTCAGTCGCCGCAGTGCGCGCGGGGGCAACAGCCACCGCAGCATGCCGGGCCCCCCAGGCGTCGAGCGCTCCACTTCGACGAGCGCGACGCCGCCCTTCTTGAACTCGATCCGCCCACGGGCGCCGAGCAACCGTGCGGCCAGGTCCCCCAGCTCGGGCTGGTGCCCGACCAGGGCGAGACGGGCCGATGTCCGGCCGGCCCTGGCGATGGCGGCCAGGACATCCTTCGGCGCGCCCCCCGGAGCCAGCGCCTCCAGGATCTCGACCGCGGGTTTCGGCTTGAGGCCCGCGGCCAGGAGATCTGCCGTCTCACGGGCCCGCAGGAGCGGGCTGGTGAACACCACGTCGAGGGTCACGTCGAGCGCCGCCAGCCCCTGCACCGCGCGGCGGAAGCGCGACACGCCGTCAGCCGTCAGCGGGCGCACGCGGTCATCCGGATACCGGGGCCCGCGATCGGCCGCGATCGCGTGCCGCACGAGGTACACCTCGATGGCCGCGCTCACGGGGTCTCCGCCGCGGCCTGCGCGAGTCGCAGCCAGCCGTCGCGGTCGGCCACGTAGGCGCCGTGCAGCTCGCGGCACTCGGCCTCGAGCGCCCGGACGACGGCGTCGAGGCCGCTGGTGACGCCGCGCGCGCCGACGGCCGCCTCGGCCTGGACGTCACGCACGTGGTCGATGAGGACCTCGAGGTCGTGCAGGCGTCCCAGCAGGTCCTGCAGGCGCTTCAACGAGCCGATGCGACGAGTCGCGCGCGAGCGCACGAGTTCCTGGCGGACCTCCACGGCATAACGGAGCTTCTTGGCGGCGATGCGGACGCGGTGCAGGCGGTCGGGCAGGTACACGTTCCCCGCCCGCTCGATGGCCACCGCGAGGCGGCCGCCGCGACGCTGCACCCGTGTGTCGGCAGCCGCACGCGACGCGCGGCGCGCCTCGGCGGCCGGGGGAAGGGAGGTCTCGAGCGCCGCGATGCGTCGCCGAAGCTGCTCGAGCCGCGATGGGGTCAATGCGTCGAGCAGCGCGCCTCGCCGCGCCTGGCGCCGCTGTTCGAGGCTCGCGCGGACACGGCTGAGGGCCGCCGCCGGCACGAGGCCGCGGCCCGCGACCTCGTCGAGGTGGCCGAGCGCGACATCGAGCTCACGGACGGGCCCGAGCGCCCGCGTCAGCCGGCGCACGGCGCGCCGCGCGCGCCTGAGCACCGCCGGCCGGGCGGCGGCGCCGGCGACCGGGAGCGCCTCGCGGAGGCGGCGGGAGGCCACGCGGGCCTGGTGCACCGCGCGCACGTCGCCGGCCTGCGCCTCGGGCACCGCGTGCAGGAGGGCGTGGAGTCGAGGGTCGAGGAGGCGTGCCGCGGGCGAGGAAACCGGCATGCTACGATGAGCCGATTATACCGACGGATTGACGCATGCGCCTGGCCGCCATCGACATCGGGACGAACTCGGTCCACATGATCGTCGTGCGCGTGCGGGAGGACTTCTCCTTCGAGGTCATCGATCGCGAGAAGGAAATGGTCCGCCTGGGCGCCGGCGGGCTTGATGGGCGCCGCCTCACGCCGGAGGCCGTGTCGGCCGCGCTCGCGGCCCTCTCGAAGTTCGAGCGGCTCGCCCGCTCCCACCAGGTCGACGCGATCCTCGCGGCGGCCACCAGCGCGACGCGCGAAGCGGAGAACGGCGGCGAGTTCCTCGCTGCGATCGAGGCGCAGATCGGCGTGCGCCCGCGCATCATCACCGGCACCGAGGAAGCCCGGCTCATCCACCTGGCTGCGGTGTACGGCGTCGACACGCCGAAGACCGCGGTCGTGATCGACATCGGCGGCGGCAGCGTGGAGATCACGCTCGGCACCGGCCGCGACGCCACCTTCGCCCGCAGCTTCAAGATTGGTGTCATCCGGCTCACCGAACGCTTCATCACCTCCGACCCGCTGAACCGGCGCGACGAGCGGCGGCTGGTCGCGCACGTCGGCGAACAGGTCGACCGCTACCTGCGTCGCATCCGCGAGGCCGGTTTCGATCGCGTGATCGGCACCTCGGGGACCATCCTGTCGCTGGGCGCGCTGGCCACCGCGGTCGACAAGGGCGCGCCGCCGGCCGAGGTGCGCAACCTCCGCGTGCCGGCGAAGGCCATCCGGCGGGTGCGCAAGCTCGTCACGGGCCTGTCGCTCGAGGAGCGGCTGCACCTGCCCGGCCTCGATCCGCGACGCGCCGACCTGACGCCGGCCGGCGCCGTGCTGCTCGACACCCTGATCCGCACGCTGGGCGCCGACGAGATCACGCTGTGCGACCTCGCGCTGCGTGAGGGGCTCGTGCTGGACTACATCCAGCGGCACCGGCGCGAGATCGCCCGGGTGGACCGCTATCCCGACGTCCGCCCGCGGTCGGCCATGGAACTGGCCGAGCGCTGCAACTGGGACGCCGAGCACTCGCGGCAGGTGACCCGGCTCGCGCTGGCGCTCTTCGACGCCACGCGCGCCATCCACACCCTGACCGACCGCGAGCGGGAGTGGCTGGAGTACGCGTCGCTGCTTCACGACATCGGCACCCACATCAGCTTCGAGCGCCATCACCGGCACTCCTACTACCTCGTCAAGAACGGCGACCTCCGCGGCTTCGAGCCCGAGGAGATCGAGGTCATCGCGCTCGTCGCGCGATATCACCGGCGTGCGGAGCCCAAGAAGGGCCACGAGGGGTTCGGGGGCCTCTCGCCGGATCTGCGCCGGACCGTCCGCACGCTGGCGGCCTTCCTCCGGGTGGCCGAGGCGCTCGACCGCAGCCGGCACGGCGTCGTGCGCACGGTCGACGTGCGGGAGCGCAACGGCGGGCTGCGGCTCAGGGTCGCGGCGGTCGGCGACGCCGAGCTCGAGGTCTGGGCGGCCACCCGGCACCTGCCGGTGCTCGAAGGGGCGCTCGACCGGCCCGTGCGGATCGAGCACGCCCACCTCGCGGACGAGCCCGACCCGGGCGCCACCCGCGGCCGCAAGGGCCTGCCCGCCTCATCGGCCTCCCGCGCCACCGGGCCCCGCCGTCGGAGCGCCCGCGACCGGCGGGTTGCGCATTAACACCGATTTAACACGTCAGGCGCGGTTGAAGCTTATTTCTGGTCTATTTTCAGCCGACCACCCCGTCTTGACGCCCCAACTGACGCCCACAGACTTCGCCCTGAGGTAGTTGCGCGAACGCAGAAGGCCGCATCGGCGAATCCCCCGTTGCGCTGTCGGTGCCGGTAGAATCCCAATCGCCCGCCAAGAGGAGGAACCGCGTCAATGCCGATCTTCGACGATGGGCTGGATCCGCCACGCCCCTCACCGGACGACATCACACACGCGACGTTGGGCGCGGTTCTTCGATGGATACCGGGGGCCGGTGAATGGTTCTCGATTCTCTACGGCCCGCCGTTCAACAGGCAGCTCGAGGAATGGTGTCACACCGTCGCCGTCAGGTTGCGCGAGCTTGGCAGCCGCAGGGAGTTCGAACCGACGGCGCTTGCTGACAACCCGGACTTCGTCGAGGTGGCCATGGCGGCCACGCAGGCGGCGGCCAGGACCACGAAGGAGGCCAAGCGACAGGCTTTGCGAAACGCCGTCCTGAACGCTGCCGTGTCTGGCGAGGCGAATCGAATCGAGCAACAGCTCTTCGT
Source organism: Vicinamibacterales bacterium (assembly GCA_050246635.1). Classification (GTDB taxonomy): domain Bacteria; phylum Acidobacteriota; class Vicinamibacteria; order Vicinamibacterales; family UBA2999; genus JBFWVR01. Next base: position 446,114 of record JBFWVR010000001.1, on the reverse strand, counting down.
GGGACTGACCGATCGGTTGACCGAAAGTCACTTGCAGCTGCTCTGGGTCTTCGGGGACCCCGTGAAGGCCGCCAGCGGCGCACCTTCGATCTACGAGGCCCGTCTCTTGCTCGAGCACGCGGTCCCGGCCGCCCGGCGGCACCCAGACGTCTTCGATGCGATGTGGGGTGACTTGTACTCCGCCGGGCTCGTGACACTCCCCAAGATCGACAACGGGTTAGAGGGCGGTCCACAGAACATGCACCGGCTGACGGAGCTCGGGAAGCGCTACGTCGCTTTCGTGACCACGGAGCCCTGACGACCTACTTCTTGGCCAGCAGTCCGTCCATCTGCGTCGCCGCACCAACCGCCATTTCCGGGACCAGATGCCCGTACGTGTCGCTGGTGGTCCCGATCTGCGAATGCCCGAGAACCCTGGACACGTCGAAGAGCGGCGTCCCGCTCGCCAGCAGCCAGGTTGCCGCGGTGTGCCGCAACCCGTGAAACCTTACGGCCTCGAGGCCGGCATCGGCCAGCAGCTCGGCGAGAACTTCGCGCACGTGCGTGGGATGGACAGCGCGTCCCGTCGGTGTGGTGAAGACGAGGTCGTCGGCGTGGTCCCACGCATCCCCGGCCCGCATCCGCTCCTCGAGCTGGCGGACCCGGTGCGCCTGGAGGGTGTCGGCGGCGATGGCCGGCAGGGCCAGCGTGCGGCGGCTGGCGGCCGTCTTCAGAGGCACGAGGCTCAACAGGCCGGGCCCCTGCGGTTGCAGCTGCTGGCGCACCCTGAGGACCTTCCCGGGCAGATCGACGTCCTGCCAGGTCAGCCCGGAGACTTCCCCGATGCGAAGCCCCATCGTCATCGCGAGGATGATCATGGCGCCGAGCCGATGCCCGGCCGCCTCATCGAGCAGCCGGCGGCCCTGCTCCACCGTCAGAGGCGCCACCGGAGCGCGCTGGGGCCGCGGCACGCGCACGAGCGAGGCGGGGTTGTAGGTCAGGACTCGTTGCGTCATCGCCCACGCCAGGGCCGACCTGAGGACGACATGCGCCATCACGACCTTCGCGCGCGCCCCGTTCTCGGTTGAACCGTTGATCCACTTCTGAATCGCGGCCGGCTTCAACTGCTCGAGCCGTCGCGTTCCGAGCGCCGGCCCGATCCACTGGTCGATCGCCACGCGATACGCCCGGCGGGTGCTCGGCCGCCAGCGGTCGGCGTGCGTCCGGTGCCACAGGTTCAGCCAATCGGCGAGCGTGGGCGTGGTGCTGTTCAGCAGTTCGCCCGACGCGGCGCGCCCCAGCAACCCGTTGAGCTTGGTCGCCACGTCCTGGCGCGTCTTGCCGTACACCACTTTGCGCCGCCGGCGGCCATCCGGTCCCCTGCCGAGGTCCACACGTGCCATCCAGCGCCCATCGGCGCGCTCGTAGATGTTCCCTTCACCGCGTCCGCGACGGCTCATCTGCCCCTCCTGCGCCGCGCCGGCGCCTTTCGCGTGTCGCTCTTCAACAGCTCATGAGCGCGGTCGGTCAGGATCCAACTTCTCTCGAAGCTGGTGATCAGGCCCCGCGCTTTCGCACCGCGGTGCACCATCATCCGCACAGTATCCGCGCTGTTCAAACCGAGTTGGGTCGCGACCCAGTTAGCCGCCTTCGGTTCGCCGCGATCAAGGGCCGCCCGGTAGGTCTGTGCCACCTGCGCATAGAACCGCTCGGAATGGACCGGCGGTCGGCCGGATCGCCCCGGCTTCGAGTGACGCGCGCTCTCGTGCTGTCGGACCTTGAACGGCGCGTACGCCTCCTCGAACCTGGCCAAATCAGCACGCCGCCGGGCCAGGGACTGTCGGCCGGCCTCGGTGAGCGCCGCGCTCGGGCTCAGCGCGGCGCTCCTTGGCCGGCTTGGGCTGTCTGGCGCAGAGGGCGACACCGAGACCGACATCACCGCGTTCAGCTCGGGAATGACGGAGCGTAGGCGGATGGACTTCAGCACTTTGGCGGTGACGCCCCCGCGCGGGCAACGAGCTCGGGTGCCCAGAAGTTCAGCGGACCACTCGCCCGGCGGCCGCGTCGGCGCGTGTCCCTCCGAGGGAAACACCCGAAGCTCGCCGATGGCCGGCTCCCCAAACGGCGACGAGGGAACGATCCGGTAGGCCGCTCTCCAGCCCTCTCCGAGCTCCACCTCGACCCAGACATCGTGCGCCCGCGGGGGTTGTTCCCCGGCATCTTCAGCAGGCAGGCCAAACTGACGCCATGTCACGGGATCGCTCGCGACTTCCCGCGTCCGGATCGTGTGCCCGTTTCCCATTCGCCGCTCCCTGAATTACGTTACGTCAGAAATAACATATCTGCTACGTGTGATCTTACGTTGCCGAATGCGCGGCCAACAAGCACAATCCGTCCATTCGGTGTTGCTGTGGTCCACAGGGACAGGGAGCGTATGGCGAACACAGAGCGGCTCATGCTTCGTCCGGTTGAGGCGGCAGACGCGATCGGCGTCTCCCGATCGAAGGTCTACGAACTGATTGCCGCGGGCGAGATTCCGTCCATTCGAGTCGGCGGCTGCGTGCGGGTACCCGTTGCGGCTCTCCAGGAGTGGATTGCTTCGCAACTCGTCAGGGGCACGGAGGTCGACCGGGGGACGCGTGGCTGAACAGTCGTCCGAGCGCGTCAGCCCGCACGACCTCGAGGCCGAGCGCGCGGTGCTCGGCGCGGTACTGGTCGACGGCGACACGTACGCGACGGCCGCCGCAATCGTCACGCCCGAAACGTACTACCGCCGGGCGCATCGCGAGATCTGGCGCGCAATCGTGGCGCTCCGAGCCCACGGCGAGCCGGCCGATCTGGTCACCGTCTGCGGAGAGCTGGCGCGGATCGGGCAGCTCGACAGCGTCGGTGGTCCTGCCTACGTGGCGGCGCTGGTCGACGGCGTGCCGCTGGCCACCAACGTGGCGGCCTACGCGCGCACCGTGCGCGACATGGCCGCGCGACGGGCGCTCGCAGTCGAGGCCGCCGCAATCATCGAGCAGGTCCACACGGGCGACGCACCCGCCGACATCATCGAGACGGCTGTCGCGCGGCTCGACGGCGTGCGGACGCGGCTCGAGGGCCGCCGCAAACTGACACCGGTGAGCGCCGCCGATCTAGTCGACGCGTCAGGGCCGCGCGAGATCGTCGAGGGCATCGTGTGGGCGACCTGCATCACCACGCTCGTCGCCGAGTCCGGCGCCGGCAAGTCCTTCTTCGCGCTCGACCTCGCCGGCGCGGTCTCGGACGGCGTGACGTTCCACGGCCGGGACGTGTCGTCCGGGTCCGTGGTCTACATCCCCTTCGAAGCCGATGACCTCGGCCGCCGCATCCGCGCGCTGCGCGACGTCACCGGCCGGCGGCTGGAGCACCTGTATGTCGTACCCGCCCGCGATGCCCTGTCGCCGGCGATCGACCGTGACCGCGTCGAGACGTCGTCCCGCGGCGAGCTCGACCTGCGGGCTGCGATCGTCGCGCTACGCGACCGCCTGGCGCGCGAGGAACGGCCCGCGATCGTGCTCATCGTCGTCGACACCGTGCGGGCGTCGATGAGCGGCAGCGAGGACTCGTCCGAGGCGGTATCGGCCTACCTCCGCGCAGTCCGCCGCGTCATGGCCGACATCCCGACCGCGGCGTGCCTCGCCGTCCATCACACGGGATGGTTGGACGGCGAGGCCAAGCGCAAGCGCGAGCGCGGGTCGTCGGCCTTTCGAGGCAACGGCGACGCCGCGCTCTACCTCGAGGCAGACGGCGAGTACGACCGCGACCGCGGCGAGCAGCGGCTCGTCCTGACCTCCCTCAAGGTCCGCGACGCGGAGCAACCCCCGCCCCTACGCCTGGTCCGCCGGCGCGTCGAGCTGGCCGGCATCCCGCACGACATCCGCCGCGGGCCGGCCACGAGCTGCGTGATCGAGGCCGACCGGCGGACGCGCCAGGACCGCGAGGCCGATGCCAGGCAAGCGACGGCCGCAGCCGATCGGGCGCTCGACCTGCGGGTGCTGCGCGTGCTGGCAGACCACGGCGGCACGGCCACGTCGATGGCCGCGATCGCGGGACTGGTCGGCGTGCGGTCCCTGGTCGTCCAGACCTCGCTGCCGCGTCTCGTGACGGCTGGCTGGGTCACCCCGCCCGAGCGCCAGCGCCAGCCCTACCGGGTCACCGAGGCCGGTCTGCACGCCCTGAATCTCAGTCAGTCCGAGTCAGTCCCGAGTCGGTCCGGGACCGAGTCGGGTGAGTCAGTCCCGGCCCCTATAGGGGCCGGACTGACTCACTCACCCGCTGGGTCTGGGTACGAGTCAGTCCCGGGGACCGAGTCAACTCGTGTGGTGGGGATCGCCCGGAGGGAGGCGCGTCGTGTCTGAGCCTGTCCGCTTCGTGTGGCTACGCGGCGGCCGTCCGGTGCCCGTCGCGGCCGTCGAGGTGGTGCTCGACCTTGAGCGCCGGGGCATCTGCTTCTCGCAGGACGGGCCCGACCTGCTGCTGCAGGGTAGCGACCTGACCGACGCGGACCTGGACGCCGTCCGGCCGCACAAGCACCACATCATCGCCTTGTTGAATTACACACCCGACGACAGGCACATCACCGGGCGAACTTCGGCGCCGTCGACCACGCTGCGCCAGCGGGAGCGCACTACGTGATGCCCGATCGCCCCGAGGGCCGCCGCGGGCGCCCGCCTCGCGATCCCAACGGCGCCGCGAGCGAGCGCGTGCAACTCCGGGTCACGCCCGCCGAGCTCGCATCCTGGCAGGCGTTCCAGACGCGGAACGGCTACGCCTCATTGGGTGACGCGATCCGGCTCGTGTTCGGAGACGCGGTACTCGAGGACGAAGAGGCGCGCGGCATTTCGTACGACGAAACTCCGGGAGCGCGCAACGATGGGTAGCGTGACCTCCCTGGAGCGGCGCGGCGGCGGCAAGATCTGGCGCCTGGTGATCTCGGCGACGGCCGATGAGCAGGGCCAATTTGCGCCGGTCGACCTGCCGCGCGAGGAGTTCGCCATCGTCTCGTGCCGGACGATCCCTGGCCAGCCGGCCCCGTCGGCGCTCGACGTCACCGCGCCGGACCAGCACGCAATCGACATGTTGAGGGGATGTGGCCTGGCTCGGCCCGCATCGGCGCCACAAGACACCATCGTCCGCTGGGCCGGTACGGAGGTGCATCCCGTGGTCGACGAGGCGGACACCCTGACGCTCCGGATCTGCGGAAACAGGACGCCAGGCGCGCGGGTCGATGTCGTTCTGCGGCTGGCCGCCATCGAGCCGGCGCCGAGCACGCGGGCCCTCGGAGGACAAGAATGAGCACCGCCGACCCAACCGAGGTTGTAGCTCGCACCGTTTGCCGCGATTGCGGCAGGGTGTTCGAGGTCCAGCGCGGCGAGTACGACTACTTCGCGCAGGCGGGACTCCATCAGCCGCGGCGGTGCCGCGACTGCAGGCGGGCGCGACGCGAGGCCGCAGACGCGGCGCAAGAGGGCGGTCCCCGTGCGTGACCTGCTCCGTGCGGCCGTCCGACTGCTGGCTGATGAGCGGGAGGTCGCAACTTTCGCGTCCGGCCTGGCGCTCGTGGCGTGCGGCGGTTGGCAGATCTGGCCGCCGCTCGGATGCCTGATTCCCGGCGCGATCCTGCTGTGGATCGCGATCCCGTCACGCCGGCCGCTGGTGGATCCTGGCGGTGGAAAGTCATGACCGGGAAGGCATATCCCTCGGGATTCACTGAGGCGGATGCCTCCAGGAACCGCGCTGTCCTCGAACGCAAAGCTTCGGCTATTCAAAAAACGGCGAATTCCGAGAGTGCGGATCTCTTGAATACGGAAGACACCGGCCTAGGGGGGTATATCGGTCGCGAATCACGAGGGGATCGGGCCGAGAGAACCGCGCCGGAGGGTCCTGCGGCCGTACGCGAATTGGAATTTTCGACCCGGCGCCGGAGTTACCCCGCCAGTCGGCGGTCCCCGACGGCGCGCCGCGAACAGCGCTTCGTGTGTTTGGGGTGCGGGAACGAGGTCTCCCGCCCAGCGCTCGGTCGGCCTGCTCATCACTGCCCCGATTGCCGCCGCGCGCGTCATGGTTGGACCGCTGACACGTGCCTCGATTGCGGTCGGCCGACGTCAAGACGACAGGTAGCGCGCTGCCGCCCGTGTGCGGCTGCCGCCAGGCGCCGGAACCAGGCGCGTGAGGAGTAGTGACCATGTCCGGAACGATCACCGAGGTTCACATCCCCCTCGGACACCTGCGCCAGATCGTCTTCTCGTGCTTCGCGGACACGCTCACGGGTGCGTTCCCGTCGCATGTGCTCGCCACGAAGTTCGAGGGGCGCCTTGTGGCGCTGGTCACGCGGCCAGGCCGGCGGAACGTCTCGAGTTCCGCCTCGGCCTCGACCTCGCCGAGCCATTCGCTGAGCCCGTCCGCGTCGGCATCGGCATCACTTAGCGCGAGCAACAGCGGGTCGATCTCGGCCTCCGCCTCCACGTCGCCTTCGCGGTCGCCGTCGAGCTCCCTGAGCCCGTCGGTCTCGGCGAGCGCGTCGGCGTCGCCGTCCCGTTCGCCCTCGAGCTCCGTGTCGCCGTCATCGAGCATCAGTCCGTCGGCATCCGCGTCGGCGTCAATCGCGCCGCCGTCGCCCAACTACGACGTGCAGCTCGTCGATCAGCGCGGTATCGACAAGCTGCTCGGGCTCGGTGCCAACCGCTCGGCCATCGCGGCAGAGGAGACGCCGATCCATTACACGGATCTGGCGCTGCACCCGGTCGTTGACGAAGCGGACACGCTCACGCTCCGCGTCGACAACTCGTTCGAGCCGGCCGGAGAGGTCGAGGTCACGCTGGTCTACGCACTCGGCTACTGACACCTGGAGAGACACGCCATGTTCATTCCCTTCCGCCGGACTCAACCCCGCGACCTGGACGGCATCGAGCGGCTGCCGATCGGTCGCGATGCCCGCGAGGCCCTCACCGACCTCATCGAGCGGCGGCGCGACGCCGGCGCCGCCGAGAACCGCACACGACACGCCGCACTCGCCGCGCAGCTCGAGACGGCCCGCCAGCCTATCCCCGAGGCGCTGCAGGCGGCCGTCGACAAGGCGCAGGCCGCGGTCGACCGCACACGCCAGGCGTACGACGCGGCCGTGCGCACCCTGCGAGTTCGCGTCAGCGAGCGAGAGATGGCGCAGCACGAGCGGCGTCGGCATGTGGCGCTCCTCGAGCGGGAGCTGCAGGCCTGCGCCGACCCGCGCATCGACGAGGCCAGGCAGCGGATCGACGCGACCGCTGACTGGCTGCGGTCTCACGGCCTGTGGCAGCAGCCCCGCGGCGCGAAGCACCCGGCGGGGGTCGAGCGCGGCGCCAGTGCGCCGGCCGAGGTCACCGTCGACAACTCGCGGGAGCTCGACGCGGTGCTCAGGTGCGTCCCGGTCGCCCGCCAGCAGCTCGACGCGCTGAAGCTCGCCGAGGTCGACGACCTGGACGCGGCGATCGCGGCGATCGAGCGCGGCATCGGCTTCGCGGCCGTGTTGCCGGCCGGCTGGGACGACGGCGAACCGCCGACGACGTAGTACCCCGAGTGGTCGTCCATCTGAGCGGCCTGGCGGTCCCGTGGGAGCGCGAATCCAGCGACGGCCGCCGGCTGCTCTTCGAGCGCGGGTCGCTCTACGTGGCCACCGATGCGTTCTTGTGGCTCAACCATCGGCGCGAGGGCGTGACGTACGCGAGCGTCCGCGCCGGCTCACTCCTGCTCGAGCCGGCCCACGATGGCCTCTATCTGTGGGCGCGGCTCGAGGGCTACAGCGCGGGGATGGTCTTTGACGCCTGGCGCTGCGGCATCGTCCGGGGCTGGTCGCCTGGCTGGGGCGCGGGGACGGAGAAGAGCACGCGAGACGGCTCCGGCGTCATCCGCATACGCCGCGCCCGGATGCATGAGATCAGCCTCTTGTGCGCTCCGAAGCAGCCCGCGTTCCCGGGCACGACGTTCGAGGTCGACATCCGATGATCAACACCGCGCTTCTCGATCGACTCCTGGCCGGCCGCGGCGAGCTCGCCCTGGACCGCGCGGCGCTGCCGGGTCTGGCGGCAATGGCCGCGGTCAAGCTCGGCCCCGACGGCCGGCCGCTCGCCGCATTCGGTGAGGGCACACCCGGTCGAGTACAGGTGCAACGCGTGGGCGACGTCGCCATTGTGCCGCTCACGGGCTACATCAGCACGGATCCGTTCATGACGTGGTTGTTCGGTGGGACCTCTCCGGACGCCTTCCTGCGCGCGATCCGAGAGTCGGTCGAGGACGCCACGATCGCTCACGTGCTGATTCTGGCCGACAGTCCAGGCGGAGAGGTCCGCCTGGTGCCGGAGGCGGCCACGGAGATCCGGCGGCTCCGTTCGCAGAAGCCGATCACGGCGCTGGCTCGCCCGCTCGCCGCATCGGCGGCCTACTGGCTGGCGGCGCAGGCGGGCACGCTGATCGTGACCCCTTCCGGTGATGTCGGTTCGGTCGGCGTCTACGCGATGCATGCGGAGCAGAGCCGGCGCCTCGACGAGATTGGCATCACGGTCACACTCATCAGCTCGACGCCGGAGAAGGTCGAACTATCGGATGTCGCGCCGCTGAGCGACGACGCCCGCGCGTTCGTGAAGGGGCGGATCGACGAGCGTTACCGCGAGTTCCTCGAGGCCCTGGCCGCCGGCCGGCGGGTGTCCGTCGACACGGCCCGCAAGTCGTATGGCAGCGGTCGCGTCTACGGCGCCGCCGAGGCGCTCCGGCGCGGGCTCGTGGACCGCATCGCGACGGTCGAGGAGGTTCTGTCGGACTTCGCATCCGGTCGCCCGAGCGGCCGACGCGGGGCCCGGAGCGCCCAGGCGTTCGATCAGGCGGCAGCCGACGAGGCCGCGATCATCGCGGCGCTCACATCCGAGGTCTAACCCATGGCGCTCGACACCAACCTCGTCGCCTTCTGGAAGCTCGGAGAGGCGTCCGGGACCCGATCGGACTCTGTCGGGTCCAACCATCTGACCGACAACAACACCGTCACGCAGGCGGTCGGGAAGGTCGGGAACGCCGCGCAGTTCACGGCCGCGAACAGCGAGTTCTTGAGCCGGGCGGACGGAGCGGACCTCTCTGCCGGCGACGTCGATTTCACGATCTGCGCGTGGGTGTACCTCGACTCGAAGACCACCGACCGCCACATCGTCACGAAGTTCGACTACTCCGACGGCTCGAAGCGCGAGTATCTCCTCCTCTACCAGCAGAGCAGTGACCGCTTCCGCTGGGGTGTGTTCAAGTCCGACGGGGCCAACAGTCAGCTGAACGCGACGAGTGCCGGGAGCCCGTCGACGGGGGCCTGGTACTTTCTGGTGGCCTGGCACGACGCGTCTGCGAATACCGTCAACATCCAGGTCAACAACGGAACGGTCGATTCGCAGGCCTACACGCAGGGCGCGTCGGACACCGCGGCCAACTTCAAGATCGGCCACGCGGACAACGGCGGCGCGACCTACATGGACGGCCGCATCGACGCGGTAGGCTTCTGGCGTCGCGTCCTAACCTCGGATGAACGCACCGCGCTCTACAACGGCGGCGCGGGTCAAGAGGTGCCGTTCGCCGGCGTCTCTCCCAGCGCGTCGCTGTCGCCCTCGACGTCGACCAGCGCCTCCGTCTCGCCGTCGGGCTCCGTCTCGCCGTCGCGATCGGCCTCGGCCTCGCTGTCCCCGTCGGCGTCGGTCTCCCCGTCGGCCTCCGTCTCGCCGAGCGCGAGCGTGTCGCCGACGGAGAGTCCATCGATTTCGCCGAGCGCTAGCGTCTCGCCGACCCCGAGCCCGTCCGTCTCGCCCAGCGCCAGCGCGTCACCGTCCCTCAGCCCGTCGGCATCGCTCAGTCCGAGCGTCTCCTCGAGCCGCAGCGCGTCCGCCTCACTGAGTCCCAGCGTGTCGGCCAGTGCCAGCGCCAGCCCGTCGCTGTCGCCGAGCAGCTCGCTTAGCCCCTCTCTATCGACCTCGGCGTCCGCGAGTCCCTCCTTGAGTCCCTCGGCGTCGCTGTCGCCTGGCGATTTCCCGGGGCTCCAGGTCTATGTATCGGTGGCTGGGGTCGAACGGGCCACGGACCGTGCCGACACCAGGCCCAGGATCGCGCGCGAGTCCATCAGCATCACCGAATCGAGGAGATTCGGCACGCCGAGCACGTGTCAGTTCACCTGTCGGGGGTTCCTTCCGAGTGAGGGTGACGAAGTCATCGTCAGGCTCGGAGGCGAAGACAATCCCGAGCGGCTGTTCCGCGGTCTCATCACGGAGATCCGCTCGTCCGTCATCGGCACGCTGGCCAACCCGATCCACGCCGTCACCTGCCAGGACAACCAGTACCGCCTGCACTTGCGCAAGCTGACGGGGCGGTACACTGCGATCAGCGCCACTACGTTGATTCAGAACCTGGTGGCGACCTACACGACCGGCTTCACCACCACCCACGTAGAGGCCGGGCTCCCAACCATCGACGAGATCTCGTTCACGGAGCGCACTGTCGGCGAGGCCATCCAGCAGATCATCGAGCGGCTAGGCCTCAGTGGCTATCTGGACCAAGACGACGATGTGCACGTGAGCTCCAGCGACAGCGCGGAGCCAGCCGCCTTCCGCCCGACCCCTCTCACCGACGACCACGACAGCCTCGAGGCCATCGTAATCGAGCGGAGCATCACGCAGTTCTACACGCGGGTACGCGTCGAAGGTGGTGGCCCCAATGTCCTGACGGAGGTGGCGCCCGGCGAAACCATCCTGCCGATCGAGGACGCGGGATGGTTTCAGACCAGCGGAGGCGCTGCCCGATCCGGGCCCAACGACCTGACCTACACCGGCAAGCGATCGGGCGGCGGCGGCACGCTCGTAGGACCTGGCGCGGCGCCGTCGTCTGGCCCGACCGCGGCCCTGGCGAGTGGCTCTGGCATCGAGACGGGCAGCCACGACTACGCGATCACCTTCAAGACCGCCTCCGGGGAGTCGGTCCCGGGCCCGCGCACCAGCATCAGCGTTGGCACCCTCGCGGCGCCGAGCCAGGCGCCGACGGCCGCGCTGGCCGTTGGTACCGGCGTGGACACCGGCAACCACGATTACCTCGTCACCTACGTCACTGCCGCAGGCGAGACCACGAACGGACCAAACAGTTCACAGGTCACCTGCGGCCCGTCGACGGCCGGCACGCTCAGCGATCCTGGCTCAGCGCCCACGGCGACGCTCGGCGGGGGGGCAGGCATCGACGCGGGCAATCACTACTGGGCGGTCACGTTCACGAATGCCGCGGGCGAGACGTTGCCCTCGCCGGTCACGGGCACGATCGCGGCTCTTGCTGCCGCCCCGACGGGCACGCCGACGTTCTCCACGGCCTTCCCTGGCGCCAGTGCGCTGACGACGGGTGGAACGTACTCATGGGGCTACACGTTCCGCCGGCTGAGTGACGGCGCCGAGACGGCCCTCTCCGTGACGACGACGCCCGTCGGCCCGTGGACGTCCGGCTACTATGCCATCCTCAACATGCCTGACAGCGTGCCGTCAGGCTATGAGCGCCGGCTGTACCGCACGACCGGGGGCGGCTCGGATTACAAGCTCGTGACGGGGTGGGCGCCGAGCGGCAGTCAGGTCATCGACAACACCGCGGATGCCTCGTTGGGGGCGATTGCGCCATCCAGCGACAGCACCGCTCGCCAGCAAGTCGCGCTGAGCAGCATTCCCACAGGCCCGACGGGCACGACCGGGCGGAAGATCTATCGCACGGCCGCCGGCGGCGCGCAACTGAAGCTCGTGGCCACGCTGGCGAACAACAGCGCGACGACGTATAACGACTCGGCGCCCGACAGCGCGCTGGGCGTGAATGCCCCGACGAGCAACACCACGGGCACGACGACGAACTACAACCGGGTGGCTCTGGCGAACCTACCGATCGGACCCGCGCTGGTCACGGCGCGTCGGATCTATCGGCGGTTCAACGGGACCGGCACATTCAAACGCGTCGCGACCATCGCCGACAACACGACCACGACGTACACCGACTCGACGCCGAACAGCAGCCTCGGCGTGGATGTGCCTGGCACGAACACCGCCGCCGCGAACCAGGTATCGCTGTCGAATATCCCCGTTGGGCCCGCGGACGTCACGCAGCGGTACGTCTATCGGACCGCGGTCGGCAGCTCGACGCTGAAGTTCGTGGGGAACATCGCGGACAACGTCACCCAGACGTTCTCGGACAGCGTCGCGGACGGGTCGCTCGGCGTCACGGCGCCCTCGAGCGACACCTCTGGTCTCGCCCAGCCCGATGGGCAGATCTCCGCCGGCGCGACGTCTGTCCTGGTGGCTGGGACCGCATCCTTCGAGCCGGACGGCGGCTGGGCCATCATCGGCAACGGCCAGCAGGTCATCCGGTATACCGGGATCTCGGGTTCGTCGCTGACGGGCGTGCCGTCCACAGGGATTGGCGCCATCACCGCGACCATCGCCTACAACACGACGGTCACCGCCGCGCCACAACTGGTCGGGATCCCGGCGAGTGGGGCGGGGGCGATCGCCTTCAGCATTCTCCGTGGCGACCCCGTCAACCTGATCGTCACGGTCGACGATCTGCCCGCCCAGGCAGCGCTGGCGTCGGTAATTGGCGGTGACGGGATCCGCGAAGACTTCATTCAAGACCGGCGACTGTCATTCGGGGAAGCCACCGCGCGGGGCGAGGCGCGCATTGCGCTGCGCGGTGCGATCAAGACGACTCTCCGCTATCAGGTCCGCGACAAGAACACGCGGGCCGGCCGTCGCGTCGAGGTGAACCTGACGTCACCGAGGCCGACCGTCGGCACCTTTGTGATTCAGCAGGTCACGACCGAGTCGTTCCAGCCCCTGCTGGGGCCCGTGTTCAAGGCGGTGGCGTCGAGCGAGCTGCACACGCTCGAGGAGCTGTTGCGACTGGTTGCGGAGGGTGGCAATCGGCGCGCGGCGTGACCTTAGGCGCCGCGCGATACCAAGTCTGGACGCCGCTGGGCCGGGAGCAGCAGCGACACGCCCAGAGTGGGTCGCTCTTGACGGCTGGGGAGGTAGGGGCGTATACAGACGGAGCACGGTAGGAGTTGGTCGCTCCCCCCGTGCCCCTGACCGTGAACCGCACAACCGGTTCGACGGCTGCGCCGCATTCTATCCGTTTCAGCGCTGCCCGCCGCGCCGGTTGCACTCCGAAAAGGAGGCAACCATGCCGCAAGAGAATCCACCCGCTCGCATCCTCGCCTTCCGCGTGCCGTGCGTTCCCCCGGCGAACCCACGCTCGTCGAGCCCACCGCAGCTACCCGGCGATTCTCTCGCCGCGGGTATCGCACTCCTGCGGGAGCTGCACGGGTTGCGCCCCATGGCCGTCGAGACGGTCAACAACATCGTGCGCTCGTGTATCGGGGCTATCCACCAGCGCGGGGGTAGCCGATGACTGCCACGCGATCGAAGCGCCGCGAGCCACTGACGCCGTTCGCCCGGTGGGACGACGTGCCGCTCGTGTGCCGGATCGAGGACACGGCGCGCGTGCTCAACCGGTCGCGACGCTCGATCGAGCGTGACCTCGAGCGCGGCACGATGAATCCGCAGCCGATGCCGCGCACCACGAAGCGGGAGCCGCTCCGTTGGTCTCGCGCCGTGCTCCAGGAGTTCGTTGAAGGCGGCTATCTGCGGTTTGCGAGCCGGCCGTCGGCGCGCGCCCGCCACTTCGGGAAGCCGCACGGGCGCGGAAGGAGCTGAGCCGATGCAGAGACCAATCGAACCGCCGCTGACGACGCGCGACGTCGCCGACTACACCGGCTTCTCGCTTGAGCAGGTGTACGGGCTGATTCGCGACGGCGTGCTCGAGGCAGAGTACGCCCAGACGCCCGGCAGAAGCCGGGGAACGTACCGCATTCACCAGGACGCGCTGGTCGCGTGCCTGCAGCGACTGAACTGGAGCCGGCTGCCAAGCCCTGGGCCCGCGGGCTCTGACTCATCGCTGGACTGACGCCCAAACTGACGCCCCGACGGATGGATACGGGTGGATGGGCCGGACGCCCACGGATGAAAACGGGCCGTAAAATGTCCATCCCGTCCACCCGCGTCCCCCAATCCGTAACACCGATTTAACACGTCAGAAACTGACGCGAAACGGCCGCCAGCTACCGTTTTCGACATGGTCTTGTCATACGTTCGTCGTGTTGCGCCGCTGGCGGCGCTGACCCTCGTGGCCGCCGCCTGCGGCGGTGGCGCACCGGCCGGATCCGGCGGGGCCGCTGAACCCTCCGTCGTGCGCATCGACGGCTCGAGCACGGTCTTCCCCATCAGCGAAGCCGTCGCCGAGGAATTCCAGAAAGCCACCCCCGGCACCCGCGTGACGGTGGGCATCTCGGGCACCGGCGGGGGCTTCCAGAAGTTCTGCCGCGCCGAGACCGACATCAGCGACGCGTCGCGGCCGATCCGCCCCACCGAGATCGAGGCCTGCGCCCAGGCCAAGGTCACCTACATCGAGCTGCCCATTGCCTACGACGGCATCGTGCTCGTCGCGAACCCGAAGGCGGACTGGATCTCGGACGTCACGACCGAGGAGCTCAAGAAGCTGTGGGAGCCCGCGGCGCAGGGCCAGGTGATGCGCTGGAGCCAGGTCCGCGCCGGCTGGCCGGATCGTGAGATCCACCTCTTCGGCGCGGGCGTGGACTCGGGCACCTACGACTACTTCACCGAGGCGCTGGTCGGCAAGGAAGGCGCCAGCCGCGGCGACTTCACCTCGAGCGAGGACGACAACGTGCTCGTCCAGGGCATCGCGAACGACGAGCTCGCCTTCGGCTTCATGCCGTACTCCTACTTCGACGAGAACCGCAGCCGGCTGAAGGCCGTTCCGGTGAACGACGGCAACGAGGACAACGGCGCCGGTGCGGTGATGCCGGAGTTCGAGTCGATCCGCACGGGCACCTACCAGCCCCTGTCGCGGCCGGTCTTCATCTACATCAACGCCGACGCCGTGTCGCGCCCCGAGATCCAGGCGTTCGTGGACTTCTACCTCAACGAGGGCCCGGCGCTCGTCAAGGAGGTCGGGGAGGTCCCGCTCAGCCAGGAGGGGTACGACCTGGTGAAGCAGCACTTCGCGGCGCGCCGGACGGGCACGGTGTTCGGCTCGGGCGGCTCGCAGGTGGGCGTGACCATCGAGGAGCTGCTCTCGAAGGAACGCACGCAGTATCGGCGGCCATGACGCACCGGACGCTCGAGTGGATCATCGAGCGCGGCCTCTTCCTCTGCGCCGCGCTCTCGGTCGCCACCACGCTCGGCATCGTGGCCGTGCTGTCGGTGGAGACCGTCCAGTTCCTGCGTGAGGTGTCCATTGTCGAGTTCCTGACGGGCACCGAGTGGACGCCGCTCTTCGCGAGCCAGCAGTTCGGCGTGCTGCCGCTGGTGCTCGGGACGCTGCTCGTCTCGGCCATCGCGATGGCGGTGGCGCTGCCGATGGGGCTGCTGAGCGCGATCTACCTGAGCGAGTACGCGCCGCAGGGCGTGCGCCGCGTGGTCAAGCCGGTGCTGGAGATCCTGGCCGGCGTGCCGACCGTGGTCTACGGCTACTTCGCGCTGATGTTCGTGACGCCGCTGCTCCAGCAGATCGTGCCGGGGCTGGCGGGCTTCAACGCACTGAGTCCGGGCATCGTCATGGGGATCATGATCCTGCCGCTCGTCTCCTCCCTCTCGGAGGACGCGATGCGGGCCGTGCCCCAGGGGTTGCGGGAGGGGGCCTACGCGCTCGGCGCGACGCGCATGCAGACGTCGCTGCAGGTGGTGGTGCCGGCGGCGTTCTCGGGCATCACGGCGGCGGCCATCCTCGCGGTGTCCCGCGCGGTCGGCGAGACGATGATCGTGACGATCGCCGCCGGCCAGCAGCCGCGGCTGACGTTCGATCCGCGGGTGCCGCTCGAGACGATGACCGCCTATATCGTCCAGGTGAGCCTGGGCGACACGCCGCAGGGCACGATCGAGTACAGCACGATCTTCGCGGTCGGCATGCTGCTCTTCCTGATGACGTTCGTGCTGAACCTCGTGAGCACCTGGCTGCGCGAGCGCTTCCGCGAGGAGTACGCCTGATGGGCACGGCCACGACGGCCCCGATGACGGCCGCCGACGCCGGCACGCGGCGGCGCCAGCGCGCGGACCTGGCGTTCCAGGGCGTGGCGCTGCTCGTGCTGCTCGTCGCGCTGGCCGCGCTGGCGGTGTTGATCTGGGACGTGCTCTCCGACGGGGCGAGCCGGCTCAGCTGGTCGTTCCTGACGAGCTTCCCCTCGCGCCGCGCCGAACAGGCCGGCATCTACCACGCCCTGGTCGGCAGCATCTTCGTCATCGTGCTGACGGGGGCCCTGGCGCTGCCGATCGGGGTGGCCGCCGCGGTGTACCTCGAGGAGTACGGGACGCGGAGCCGCATGGCACGCTTCATCGAGCTCAACATCGCCAACCTCGCGGCGGTGCCGTCCATCATCTACGGCCTGCTCGGGCTGGGCCTGTTCGTGCGGCTCATGGGCATGGGCCGGAGCGTCATGGCGGGCGCCGCGACGCTGGCGCTGCTGGCGCTGCCGGTCGTGATCCTGTCGACGCGCGAGGCGCTCCGCACGGTGCCGAAGTCGATCCGCGAGGGCTCCTACGCGCTTGGCGCGACGAAGTGGCAGACGATCTGGCACCAGGTGCTGCCGATGGCGGCGCCCGGCATCCTCACCGGCCTCATCCTCGCGCTCTCGCGGGCCATCGGGGAGACGGCGCCGCTCATCACCATCGGCGCGCTCACCTACATCCCGTTCGCGCCCGACAGCATCTGGTCCCCGTTCACGGTGCTCCCCATCCAGATCTTCAACTGGGTCTCGCGGCCACAGGCCGCCTTCCAGGTCAACGCGGCGGCGGGCATCGTGGTGCTGCTCGCGCTGCTGCTGACCATGAACGCGATTGCGGTCTTCCTCCGGGACCGCTACCAGCGACAGGTGCGCTCATGAACGTGGCAACCAGGGGCCTCGCCTCCCTGTCGGGCGTGACGCGCGGCGGCCAGCCGCCCGGGGCGCCGGATGCCCCCGTCAAGATCGACGTGTCGGGCATGAACTTCTACTACGGGGCGAAGCGGGCGCTCGACGGCATCTCGATCCGGATGCAGACGAACCGCGTGACCGCGTTCATCGGCCCGTCGGGGTGCGGCAAGAGCACGTTCCTGCGCACGCTGAACCGCATGAACGACATCATCCCCGACGCGCGCGTCGAGGGCACGGTGCTCGTCGACGGCCAGGACATTTACGGGCCCGGCGTCGACGTCGTGCAGCTGCGCCGCCGCGTGGGCATGGTGTTCCAGAAGTCGAATCCCTTCCCGAAGTCGATCTTCGAGAACGTGGCCTACGGGCTGCGGATCAACGGGATGGCCGCGAGCAAGGCGGACGTGGCCGACCGGGTCGAGGAGAGCCTCCGGGCGGCCGCGATCTGGGAGGAAGTGAAGGACCGGCTGCACGACTCGGCCCTGGCGCTCTCCGGCGGCCAGCAGCAGCGGCTCTGCATCGCCCGCGCGCTGGCCATCCGGCCGGAGATCCTGCTGATGGACGAGCCGGCCTCCGCGCTCGATCCGATCGCCACGCAGCGGATCGAGGAGCTGATCTACGATCTGAAGCGCGAGTACACCATCGTCATCGTGACGCACAACATGCAGCAGGCCGCCCGCGTGTCGGACTCGACCGCGTTCTTCTGGCTGGGCCGGCTGGTGGAGTACGATCGCACCGACAAGATCTTCACGGCGCCGGCGGAGAAGCTGACCGAGGACTACGTCACCGGGCGCTGCGGGTAGGAGCGCCGGCCGCCCCAGGGGCCGGCCGGCCGTGTCGGCACGGGACGCCGACGAGCGAGGGGCTGTGGAGAGAGTCGTCCGCCATTTCCAGGAAGAGCTCGAGGCGCTCAAGGAGCGGTTGCTCGCGATGGGCGGGCTGGCCGAGGAGCGCGTGCGCGAGGCGGTGCGGGGCCTCGCCGAACGCGACGCCGGGCAGCTCGACGCGGTCGTCGTCGGCGACGAGCCGGTCAACGACCTGCACATGGAGGTGGACGACCGCTGCTTCAAGCTGCTGGCGCTCCACCAGCCGATGGCCGCCGACCTGCGGGTCATCGTCGCCGCCGTCAAGATCAACACCGACCTCGAGCGGGTCGGCGACCTGGCGGTCAACGTCGCCGAGGCCGGCAAGCGGTACCTCCAGCACCCGCCGGTCAAGCCGCTGATCGACATCCCGCGCATGGGCGACATCGCCCAGCTGATGCTGCGCGACGCGCTCGACGCGTTCGTGCGGCGGGATGTCGCGCTGGCCGAGTCGGTGCTGGCGCAGGACGACCGGCTGGACGCGCTCAAGACCCAGATCTTCCGCGAGCTGCTCACCTACATGCTCCAGGATCCGGGCACCATCGAGCCGTCCCTCGACCTGATCCTGATCTCGCGCCATCTCGAGCGCATCGGCGACCACGCGACGAACATCGCGGAGGACGTGATCTTCATGGTGTCGGCGCGGGACGTCCGGCACCAGAACGAGCCCGTCGACTAGGCCGGCGGGCCGATGCAATCCATCTGATTCGCTTATCGAATCAACCCGCCGAATCGGTGCCACAGGCCGGGCCGGTGGACTAGAATGGGTCGGATGGATCGACCTCCACTGTGCGTACTGTGCCGCAGGGAACCGGTCGACCCGCGCTGGCGGCCCTTCTGCAGCCGGCGCTGCCAGACGGCGGATCTGGGTCGCTGGGCCGACGAGGCCTACCGCGTCCCTGGCCCGCCCGCCGCGGCGCCGGATGACGAGCGGCTGCGTGCCGACGAATCCGACGAGGTCGACTAGACTTCCTTCCGACGCCGCCCCGGCGGACGTCTTCATCAATTCCAGGTATGGCCGACACGCTCACGATCACCGACAACCGCACGGGCAAGACCTACGAGGTCCCGATCGCCCAGGGGGCCATCCGGTCCACGGACCTGCGCCAGATCAAGACCGGCGCGGACGACGCGGGCCTGGTCACGTACGACCCGGCCTTCATGAACACGGCCGCCTGCCGGAGCCACATCACCTACATCGACGGTGACCAGGGCATCCTGCTCTACCGGGGCTACCCGATCGAGCAGCTGGCCGAGTCGAGCACCTATCTCGAGACCGCCTACCTCATCCTGTTCGGCGAGCTGCCGACCGCGGCGCAGCTCACCACGTGGACGCATCAGATCATGATGCACACGATGGTCCACGAGAACATCAAGAAGTTCATGGAGGGCTTCACGTACGACGCCCACCCCATGGGCGTCTTCGTGAGCACGGTCGGCGCGCTGTCGACCTTCTATCCCGACGGCAAGCAGATCTTCGACGAGCACGCGCGGATGCGGCAGATCCACCGCCTCATCGCGAAGGTCCCGACCATCGCCGCCTATGCCTACCGCCACAGCATCGGCCGCCCCTACGTCTACCCCGACAACGACCTGAGCTTCACCGGCAACTTCCTGAACATGCTGTTCAAGATGACGGAGCTCAAGTACACGCCGAACCCGGTGCTGGAACGGGCGCTCGACGTGCTCTTCATCCTGCACGCCGACCACGAGCAGAACTGCTCGACGAGCGCGATGCGCAGCATCGGCAGCTCGCACGTCGACCCGTACTCGGCCCTGGCCGGCGCGGCGGCGGCGCTCTACGGCCCGCTGCACGGCGGGGCGAACGAGGCCGTGCTGCGCATGCTCAAGGAGATCGGCTCGACGGCGAACATCCCGGCCTTCATCAAGCGCGTGAAGAACGGCGAGGGCCGCCTGATGGGCTTCGGGCACCGCGTCTACAAGAGCTACGATCCCCGCGCGCGGATCATCAAGAAGACCGCCTACGAGGTGTTCGAGGTCACGGGCAAGAACCCGCTCCTCGACATCGCGCTCGAGCTCGAGAAGATCGCGCTCGAGGACGAGTACTTCGTCTCGCGCAAGCTCTACCCGAACGTCGACTTCTACTCGGGTCTCATCTACCAGGCGATGGGCTTCCCCGTGGACATGTTCCCGGTGCTCTTCGCCATCGGCCGCACCGTGGGCTGGGTCGCGCAGTGGGAGGAGATGCTGCTCGACGGCGAGCAGAAGATCGCCCGCCCGCGCCAGATCTACGTCGGCGCGGAGCGTCGCGACTATGTGGCGATGGATCAGCGGCAATAACGACACCGGCCGCCGGCCCGGGCGCGGACGCGCCCGGGCCACGCTGCCCCTGCTCGCCGCCACCCTGCTCGGGTGCGCGGCGGCGACCGGCGCCCAGGGCGGTCGCGGCTTCGACAGCGCGAAGGCCTGGGACCACCTGCGCGCCCAGGTTGCCATCGGCCCCCGCGTCTCCGGCACCCCCGCCAACGCGGCCACCCGCGACTACATCACCAGGACGCTCGCCGGGATCGGCATCACCGTCAAGGAACAGCCCTTCGACGCGACGACGCCGCACGGCACGGTGCACATGGTGAACCTCATCGCGACGCTGCCCGGCGACCGGCCGGAGCGCATCGCGCTGGCCAGCCACTTCGACACCAAGCTGTTCCGCGAGTTCCGGTTCGTCGGCGCGAGCGACGGCGCCTCGAGCACCGCGGCGCTGCTGGAGCTCGCCCGGGTGCTGAAGGACCGGCCGCGCCCCTTCACCATCGAGCTGCTCTTCCTCGACGGCGAGGAGGCGGTGGTCGAATGGACCGCAACCGACAGCACGTACGGGAGCCGGCACTACGTCGAGGCCGCACGCCGCGCGGGCACGCTCGGCTCGCTGAAGGCGCTCGTCCTGCTCGACCTGATCGGCGACCGCAACCTCAACATCCGCCGCGAGGCCAACTCCACCCGCTGGCTCACCGACCTCGTCTGGGCCGCCGCGGAGCGTGTGGGACACGGGGCGTACTTCCGGCCGGAGTCGACCTACATCGAGGACGACCACATCCCGTTCCTGCAGGCCGGCGTGGCCGCCGTCGACATCATCGACCTCGACTACCCCGCCTGGCACACCGCCCAGGACACGCTCGACGCCGTCAGCGCCCGCAGCCTCCAGATCGTGGGGGACGTCGTCCTGGCGGCGCTGCCGGACATCGAGGCGCACCTGCTGAAGCGCTGAGGTCGTGCTCGAAATGCACTCACGGAGACGGGCCTCGCGGCCATTTCAGATTGAAGATTGAAAGATTGCAGATTGAAGACTGACAAATAAGGAGCGGCGGCGCACCCGCCGTAGCCGCTGACCGGCCGGAACCACAAGCAGGCGCTCAGGCGGTTCCGAGCCGCATCATCTGTGCTCTCTGTGTCATCTGTGGCACGGCGAAGCCGCGCACATTCGGCCGCTATCCTGCCTGGCCCGTTCCCTGCCTATCTGTGCATCCCGTCGTATCCGTGCATCTGTGTGTGACGCGGCCTACTGCTTCTGGTAGACCTCAGCCAGAATCTCCGCCTCGGTGAGCACCGTCGGCGAGGACTTCGCCTTCTGGAACACGCGGTCGACGAGGGGCTCGCTCGGGGTGATGCCGCGGCGCTCGAGCCAGAAGATCACGTTCGACTTGCCCGACATCGGGCCGACCTCGATCTCCTGCTCGCGCCCGACCAGGCTCGCGGGGATGGCCGAGTAGACTGCGTCCATCAACGCGCGGTCGCCCTTCTTCCACGCCTTCACCACGGCCGCCGCGTGCACGCCCGTGGCCGTGCGGAACGCGTCCCGCCCCACGACGGGGTAGTTGTCGGGAATGGTGACCCCGGTGGCATCCGCGACGGCGTGGCAGTACTCCGGCAGCCGCGACAGGTCGCGCTGGAGGTAGCCCATCAGCACGAGGTTCACCAGCAGGAGATCGAGCGGGGTGTTGCCGACGCGCTCGCCCACACCGAGGGCCGCGCCGTGGAGCCGCGTCGCGCCGGCCTCGAGCGCCGCCAGGCTGCAGCCGATGGCGAGGTCGCGATCGCGGTGCCCGTGCCAGTCGATGCCGACGTCCGCGCCCGTGCCGGCGATGAGCTGGCGGACGAAACGCACGACCGCGCCGGCGCCGGCCGGCGTCGCGTGCCCGACCGTGTCCGCGATGCAGATGCGTTTCGCCCCGGCGTTGATGGCGCAGGTGTACAGCGCACGCAGCGTCTCCGGGTCGGCGCGGGTGGTGTCCTCGGTGACGTACATCACGTCGAGGCCTTCCTTGACCGCGAAGCCGATCGCATCCTCGGTGTTGCGCAGCAGCCAGTCGAGCGACCAGCCCTCCGTGTACTGCCGCACGGGCGAGGAGCCGATGAAGGTGCAGCACTCGATGGGCAGGCCCGTGCGCTGGACGACCTCCGCGACGGGGCGGATGTCGTTGACGTGCGTGCGCGCGGCGCAGTTGGCGCGCACGTGGAGCTTCGCCGACACGATCTCGCGGGCGAGCCGCTCGACGTCCTGCACGACGTGCGGGCCGGCGCCGGGCAGGCCGATATCGGCCGTGTCCACGCCGAGCGCGTCGATCAGGTGCAGGATCCGGATCTTCTCCCCGATACCGGGGGTCCGGACGGACGGCGACTGCAGGCCGTCGCGCAGCGTCTCGTCGTCGAGCATGACCACCGCCGGCGCCGGGGCGGCGTCCACGGTGTTCCAGTCGTAGATCAGCGATTCGTGCATCGTCTCCCGTCCCGCCACGCCGCGCCTCGCGCGCGCGTGGCCCTGGGCCTCTCAGCCCACGTATTTCATCACGAGCGCCGTTACGTCGTCGTGCTGCGCGACCCCGGCCGCGAAGGTCCGGACCGCGTCGACAATCCGGTCCAGCAACTCACGCGCCGTGGCCCCGGCATGTGCCTGCACCAGGGCGACGAGCCGCTCGTCCCCGAATTCGGCGCCCGCCGCATCCAGCGCCTCGGTCACGCCGTCGCTGTAGACGACCACGACGTCCCCGGGGGCCAGGTTCACCGAGGCATCGGCAAACGTCGCCTCCTCGAAGAGGCCCACGGGCACGCCGGTCGGATCGAGCCGCCGCACGCCCCCGGTGCCCACCACGACCGGGGGGTTGTGGCCGGCGTTGCAGTAGGTCAGCCGGCCCGCCGGCGTGAGCACCGCGTGGAACACCGTCGCATACTTCGCGCCGACGGCCCGGCGCAGCAGCCCCTGGTTCACGCGGGCCAGCACCTCCGCCGGTGAGCCGGCGTCGGCCTGGCCGGCGAGCAGTCCCTGGATCTTCGCCGTGAGCAGCGCCGCGGCCGGCCCCTTGCCCGAGACGTCCCCGACGGTGATCCCGACACCGCCATCCGGCCGATCCTCGAAATCGAAGAAGTCCCCGCCGATGCGGCGCGACGGCAGCGAGGCGCCGGTCGCTTCGTAGAAGGGGCCGTCGTGCGTGCCGGGCGGCAGCAGCGCCCGCTGGATCTCGAACGCCACGGCCAGCTCGTGCTCGAGGCGCGCCTTCTCGAGCGTCTCGCGGTAGAGCCGCGCATTCTCGATCGCGGCGCCGGCCTCGCTGGCGAGCGTGTCGAGGGCCGTCTTGGTGTGCGGCGCGAGCAGCGTGCCCTTCTCGCGGCTGTCCAGGTACAACACGCCAATCGCGCGTGTGTCGCTCGGCAGGTCCGCATGATCGAGGTAACGGACCACACGCAGCGGGACCGACAACACGTGCCGGATGCCGAGCGCCACCGTGCCGGTGTGCACGTTGGCGAGATCGCCGTCCAGCAGGTCGGCGACGACCCGCGGCTCGCCGGTCGCGAAGACTTCCTCGGGGATCTTGCGGCTGGTGTCGAACCGGGTGCCGGGGAGCGAAATCCGGCCGCGGGCGCGTGCCAGCTTCATCTCGAGCACGCCGCCCTCGCCGGCCAGCATGATGAAGCCGCGTTCGGCGCCGGTGATCTCGATGGCGCCGTCGAGCACCAGGGTGAGGACCTCGTCCAGGACGCGGCCGGACCCCAGCGCCCGCAGCCCCTCGAGCAGCGCGGCCATCTGGCGCAGGGCGCCGACGGCGGCGGGCTCGACCCGCG
This sequence comes from Vicinamibacterales bacterium, assembly GCA_050246635.1. Lineage (GTDB taxonomy): Bacteria > Acidobacteriota > Vicinamibacteria > Vicinamibacterales > UBA2999 > JBFWVR01. The sequence continues at coordinate 422,180 of JBFWVR010000001.1, read as the reverse complement.
AGGCGCCCGCTGGCGGCGCCTCGACGTCGCCGGACTGGAAGACGGCCTCGGCCCCGCTGGTGCGGCCGAACTGCAGGCGGTCCCCGGGCGCCAGCCGGTGCTCGGTCACCGGCTCGCCGTTCACGAAGGTGCCGTAGCGGGACCCGCGGTCGCGCACCAGCCAGCCCCCGTCCACCTGGACGATCTCGGCGTGCTCACGCGAGACGTCGCTGCCGGCCAGCCGCACGTCGCTATCCGCGCGGCGGCCGATGGACAGCAGGGGGCGGTCGAGCGGTACCACGCGCCGGCCCAGCCCGTCGTTGACCTCGAGACGTTCGTCAGCCATGGTCACGGCGGGGGCCGTTCGCGGTCCCCCAGGAGACCCCTCATCATAGCCCACGGCGCGCCCGGGGCCGATCCCGGGCACCCGCGGCTAGCGGAGGCGGCGTCGGCGCACGCGGCGCCCCGGCCGCAGCAGCAGGATGGCGAGGACGGCCGCCACGGCCGCGGCCGCGAGCGCGGCGGACTCCGCCGGTCCCTCCAGGAGCTCGACCGCCGCGAGCGCCGCGAGCACGAGGGCCGCGAGGGCGATCAGCATCGGCCAGGGACTGCTCGAAGGCGCGCGTTCGTCGGGTGGCGTGATCCGCGGCGTCGTCGTCGCGGCGCCGCAGCGGTAGCAGATGAGCGCCTTGTCGGCGATCTCGGTTCCACAGGTCCGGCAGATCATGGGCGTGGATCCGAGGATACTATGCTTGGAAGGTGATCCCGCTCCGCGACGTCATCCCGTCCCGCACGGCCCCCGTGCTGATGGTCGCCGTCATCGCGATCAACGTCGCGGTCGCGGTCCTCCAGCTCGGGCTCGACGAGCCCAGCCAGCGCGCCTTCATCTTCACCTTCGGGCTCGTGCCGGCGAACTTCAGCGTCGCCGCGATCTTCACGTCGATGTTCGTGCACGCCGGCCTCGGACACCTGGGCGGGAACATGCTGTACCTGTGGATCTTCGGCGACAACGTCGAGGACCGGCTCGGACACGGCCGCTTCCTGCTCTTCTACCTGCTGTGCGGCGTGGCCGCCGCCGTCGCGCAGTCGGCCCTCAACCCCTCGTCCACCGTCCCCATGGTGGGCGCCAGCGGCGCCATCGCCGGGGTGATGGGCGCCTACTTCGTGCTCTATCCACGCTCCCGCGTGCTCACGCTCATCCCGCCCTTCCTGCTGACGGAGCTGCCGGCGGTCGCGCTGCTCGGCTTCTGGTTCCTGATGCAGTTCCTGAGCGGCATCGGCACGCTCGGCGACCTGGGGGGCGACGTCAACGGCGGCATCGCCTTCTGGGCCCACGCCGTCGGGTTCCTGGCCGGCGCCGCCCTCGTCAAACCCCTCGCCCGTCCCGAACGCGCGAAGGTCGACTGGTGGCACTCCGATTTAAGAAGGTAGATTGAAGATTGAAGATTGAAAAGCGTTGCTGGGGATTGAGGAATGGAGGGATTGGCAATCCCCCCCAATAGATCTAGAGATCTCGAATCTTCGATCGGCGATCAATCTTCAATCTGCACTCTTCAATCTGCAATTTACGATTTCTCCCTAATCTCTTTCGACACGCGGGCGAGTTCCACCATGAGGCGCTCGAACTCGGCGGCCCAGGCGTCCGCGGGCATGCCATCCTTCTGCAGCTTGAGCTGCTCGGCCTCGGTCTCGAGCTCACGGCGGCGACGGAGGAGCGCGGCCAGTTCGGGATTGCCGGCGGCCGCCGGGTTCTCGGCCTCGAGGTAGACCTGTCGGGCCACGGCGCCGTCCGGGCCGGGCGCCTGTGGTTCGCGACCGACGCCGTCGCCGTTGTCGTCGAAGACGGCGCGTTCGGTCGTCAGCTGGCCGGCCTGTTCGTAGTGCTGGCGCACCGACTGGCTGGCCGCCGAGATCACTTCGAAGATCGACGTCCGCCCGTTCTTGTCCAGATCACTCGAGGCCTCGCGCATCGCCTGCACGAAGTACTCGGGAAACACCGTCGCGTACTTCTGGGCCGCCGAGTCCGTTGCCGTGATCACCACGCGCCCCGAGGCGGACAGGCGTTCGAGGAACGGGAAGCTCGACTCGGTGGTGTTGACGACGACGACCTGGCCGCGCAGCGCGTCGAGCAGGCCGGCCCAGTCGGCGGCCGTGAGGTCGGGGCCGACGAGGTTGAACTTCGCGACCTCGCCGTCGTACGTCCCGTGCCCGAAGAGCACGACGAGCAGCAGGTCCTCGCGTTCCATCGCCTTCGCGAGCTCCCCCAGCCGCGCCCGGACGTTGGCTGCCGTGCCGCGATCGCCCTCGGCGCGTTCGTCCACCAGCACCCGCACGTGATCGGTCTCGAAGCCGTACCGGTCGACGAGCGCGCTCTGCAGGCCGGCGCGCCACTCCGCCATGTCGCTGGCGTACTTCTCCCCGCCGGAGGCGCCCGACACGATGAGCGCCCACCGCGACTGGGCCGCGGCGGGGGCCGCCGCCAGGAGCGCGAGGACGAACACGGCCAGTCTCATGCCAACCCCACCTGTCGCCGGAGGATCCACTCACCTGCCAGCAGCGCCAGCACGGCAAGCAACGCCCAGCCATTGTTCCACACGTCCCGCATCACCATCGGGGGCTCGGTCGCGTCGGCCTGCTCGAGCAGCCCCGGCAGGCGATCGACCTCGTCGAGCGGCAGGTAGGTGCCCCCCGAGGCCGAGGCGATGCGCGTGAGCACGGCGTCGTTCAGGCGCGGCTCGGCCATCTCGAGATCGGCACCGCCAACCAGCGCCGCGCGCGAGGCCGACCCGAGCGCCGATCCCTCGGCCAGCACATCGGCGGTGAGCCGGTAGACGCCTGCCTCCTCGAAACGGACCGCAGCGGTGTAGCGCCCCTCGGAGGGGCTCGTGAGCGCGGCGGTCACCGTGCGCCGCTCCCCGCCAGGGGCCTCCACCTGCAGGCGGACCTCCGCGCCCCCGATGGGTTCGAACGCCGCGTCGCGCACGAGCACGCTCACCGCCCCGGTCGTGCCGGGCAACGCCACGGCCGGCGGCTGGACCATGATCGGATCCGGCGCGCCCCGGCTCAGCCAGCGCACCATCTGCCGCCACGCCGTCTCGTAGGTGCTGTCGGCGGCCGGTAATTCCATGCGCCACCGCCAGGAGGCCTCGCCCGCGAACACGAGCGCACGGCCCTGTCCGTACCGCTGGGCCGCCAGCAGGGGCTTCAGCACGCCACCGGGCGCGCTCGAGACGGCAAGCACCTGCGCCCCCGGCCGGGGCCCGCCGACGTCGGTCACCGCGGCGAGGGGCGGCAGCGCCGCCCACTTCTCCCGCGAGGCCTGCGGCGAGACGGCCAGTCGCGTCGCCGGGTGCAGCCCCCCGTCCGGCGTGAGCGCCAGGTGATTCGGCGCCGGCGCGCGCACGTCCGCGGCCCGGGCAACGGCGCCGCGGCGATCGGTCAGGTCGAGCGGCAGGACCTCCTCGAGCGCGGTGCCAGTGAAGCCGCCGCGATCGAACGAGCGCGCGCCGAGCACCAGCAGGCCACCGCCACGCTGGCCGACGAATGCGGCGGCCGCGTCGAGCTGCTCGCGCGTCAGCACGTCGCCCTCGATGTTGCCGAGCAGCAGGGCGTCGTAGGCGAACAGCGACTCGTGCGTCGCGGGCAGGCCGTCGGCCAGCGCGGGGGCACGGCTCGCCGCGGCCTGCACGAGGAACGTGTCACGCCCCTCGTCATTGCGCCCCTTGCGCACCACGGCGTCCACGTCGAGTCCCGGGTCGCCCGCCAGGGCGCGCCGCAGGAACGTGTGCTCGTGCCCCGGCGCGCCCTCGACCATCAGGACGCGCCGCTTCCGGCCCTCCGCCGGGACGAGCACGCTGCGCCGGTTGTTCTCGGCTGCCAGTTCCCCGTCGACGGGCGGGATCTCCACGGTGAAGACGGTCGGTGTCTCTGGATCGGGCGACACCGTGAAGACCTCGTGGACCGGCGCGCCCTCGGCATCGGGCGTGACGTGACGGACCTCGACGGGACGCCCGTTCGCCGACACGCGCAGCTCGATCGGCTCGGTGCCGAAACCCCGGCTCACGGCCGACACGCTGAGGTCCACCGAGGAGTTCGCCAGGACCGGGTCGCCGGCCGTCAGGTTCAGCACCTCGCGGTCCCGGGCGGTACCTCGCCCGCCGACCCCGATCGTGAACACCCGCGCGGGCGAGGCCGTCCCCTGCCCCGCCTCCTGCTCGGACGTGTCACCCCCGTCCGAAAGCACGACGATGCCACCGAGCCGCACGCCACGGTAGCGCTCGGCCAGGGACGCCAGGGCGCTGCTCAGGTCGCTGCGCCGCGCGGCGGCCGCAAACTGGCCATCCTCCGCCGCCGCGACGTTCTCTCCGAATGCCAGGAGCTCGACACGGTAGTCGCGCGCCAGCGCCTCTCGCAGCCGGACGGCCGCCCCGGCCGCCTGCTCGATGCGGGGCGCTCCTGCATCGGCGAGCCGCATGCTGCGCGACGTGTCCACGAGGATTGGCACCACGGCATCCCGGCCCTCGGCGGCCGGCTCGAAGACGACGGGACGCAGGAGGCAGATGGTGACCAGCACGAGCGCGGCGGCGCGCAGGCCGGTCAGCGCGAGCCGCTGCCCCGGTGTCATCGCGGCGGCAACGCGCGCGTACGACGCCCAGGCCAGCGCCAGCACGAGCGCGAACACCACGACGTAGCCCCACCAGGGGAGCAGGACGGCAAACTGCATGACGTACGGACTTACCGGGCGGGCCCTGTGGCGACGGTGGTCACCGTCACCGCTGCGGCTTCCTCGGCCGCGCGAGCGACCGGTAGTACTCCTCGACCAGCTCCCGATACGACTCGGGCACGGCCTCGTGGCGGCCCGCGTTCAGCCGGTCCTGGTTCTCGCGCGCGCGCAGCTTGTCGGAGAGCTCGCTCTCGACGTCCTCCAGCGCGACGAGCAGGTTCTTCTTGAGGGACTCCCAGCGCGCGAAGTCCTGCTTGAACGCCTCGGTGCCCGGCGCCGACACGCTCGGCCACCAGCCCTCGGGCGTCGAGCCCATGCCGGGGTTGTCCCGACGGATCTCACCAGCCAGGCGCTCGGCCTCGCGCATGCGGCTGCCGACCTCACGCTGCATCCGCTCGAGTCCACCGCGGCCTCCGCCGTTGCCGCCGCCAGGCTGCCCCGCCTCTCCCTGCTGGCCCTGCTGTCCGGTCGCGGATGGCTGTCCCTGCCCGGCCTGCTGGCCACCGCCCGCCGGCGCCTGGCCCTGTCCGTCCTGTCCGGCGGCCTGCTGTTCGCCCTGGCCTTCACCGGATCGCGCCTGACGTTGCAGCTCGTCGATCATGCGCTGCAGGTCGCCCAGCTGCTCGCGCAACTCGGCCGTACGCGACAGCTGCTCCGACAACTGCCCGGCTTCGGCGCTTTGGCGCCCCGACGCGGCGCCCAGCCGTTCGGCGACGCGATCGAGCGCACGCGCAAGCTCGGCGTCATCACCACCCTCGCGCCGGGCCACCTGTCCCGGACGAGGCTCGGCCGCCGCGGCGGGCTGCGACGCCTCCCGCAGGTCCTCGGCGGCTTCGCGCATCCGATCGCCGAGCTCCTGGCGTTCGAGCTCGCGTGCCGCGTCCGCAAGGGCCCGTCGCTCACCCGCCTCGCCGCTGCCAAGGTTCTCGCTGGCGGCCGACAGGCGCCGGACCGCTTCTTCCAGCCGATCGGTCCGCTCGGCCAGGCGCTCCTGTTCCCCTGCCAGCCGCCGGCGCGCATCGTCGCCTGCCGCATCGGGAGTCGTGCGGGCGGCTTCCTGCCCGATCCGGCGCTGTGCGTCGGCGAGCTGCCGTGACTCGAGCTGGAGATCCCCGAGGGCACGCTGCCGCTCGTCGGGACGCGCGGCCTGCATCTGGCGCTCGAGCTGGCGCAGGCGCTCGAGTGCGGAGTCGGCGCTCGCCTGCGCCTCGTCCGTCTCCTGGCGCCGAAGGCCGGTCGCGGCTTCACGCATGGCCTCGGACACCTGCCGCATGCGTTCGCTGTCGCTGCCCGAGCCACCCTGCGCCTGCTGGCCCTGCCCACGGGCCTGCTGCCCCTGCTGCGACTGGCGGCCCTGCTGCTGGCCGCGCTGCTGCTCGATCTGCCGCGCGAGCGCCTCGGCCTGCTCGCGGAGCGCGGTCTGGTCCCGGGTCAGGCGCTCGAGGCGTCGCCGCAGCTCCTCCTCATCCAGCGTCTCGCGGTCGCGCCCGAGCTCCCGTTGCTGGCGGTTGAGGGCTTCCTGACGGCGTGCCAGCTCGCGGATACGCTCCAGCGGATCGGCCTGCGCCTGCTGCTCCTCGCGTGTCTCGCTGCTGTTCGGCGTCTCGTAGTTCGTCTCCTGGCGCTTCCGCAGCTCCTGATCGAAGAGCGTCGAGAGGTCGGGGCCGCTGTTGTTGCCGCCCCCGCCGCCGCCCTGCTGGCGGGCGATCTGGCGCCGACGCACCTCGGCCATCGCGCGGAAGATCTGGTTCAACGCCTCGCGTTCGTGTGGCAGGGCGCCCGAGGTCGCCAGCCCGCCGAGCTCGCCGACGGCCTTCCCCATCGCCACCGCCGCCTGGCCCAGCGGGTCGTCGCCGCGCGGCTCCAGCCCGCCTCCCGGACGGATGCTGCGACGCCCCATCGACCGCTCGAGCCGGCCGGAGGCCTGCTCCACCTTGGCCTGCAACTCGGACTGCGCCTTGCCGACCGCGCGGATGTCGGCCTCGGATCCCTTCGCCCCCGCCTTCCGGGCCCGGGCATCGAGGTTCCAGGTGGCGACGATGATGGCCTTCTGGGCCTCGGCCAGATCCTCGAGGCCCGTGCCGCCGCCGGCGGAGGAGAGCCCGGCCTGGCTCTGCGCGGAGACGAACTCCTCCTCGAAGGGCTTCACCTCCAGGAAGAAGATGTCGCTGCGCGACTCGGCCGACCGGCGGCCACGCCCGATGTCGGTGGCACGTGCGTAGTAGGTGACGAAGTCTCCCGGCTCGACGCCGAGGTCCTCGAGATAAATCGTACGGCTGCCGCTGGCCGACAGCGCCGTGGACGCACCGCTGAGCGGCACGATGCGCTCCTCGCCACCGGGTGCCTGGAAGACCAGCTCGAGCGCCCGGATCCCGAAGTCGTCGTCGGCGCGCGCCTCGACCACGACTTCCTCGAGCGGCGAGACCTCACGGTCTCCGCCCGGCCGCAGCACACGCACGTCGGGTGGACGGTCGAGCAGCGTGCGGATGAAGTACTCGGTGTCGCCGGGATTCTCGAGTCCGTCGGTGTCGGCGAGGGCGACGCGGTACGAACCGTCCTCGTCCACCCGAAGCGCGCCCCCCAGCACGAGGTCCCCACCGTCCAGCGCGACCTCGGTCCCATCGTCGAGCACGAGGCGGCCCTCGCTGATCGGCTTGTCAGCGGTCACCGTGACGCGGACGCGGGTGCCGGCCGGTGCGTAGATGTCGCCGCTGTCGTCTTCGTCGCGCGCCTGGAGCCCGAGTCCATCGGGATACTCGAAGTGGAGGTCGATGCGCTCGACCCGGGGCGGACGAATGACCGTCAGGAGATACTCGGCCGACGCCGCTCCACCAGCGGCCACGCGGTACGCGATGGAGCGCTCGAGTCCGTCGAGCGTGACCGTGAAACGTCCGGGCTCGTCCGTGCGCGCCATCTCACGCGCCACCGGTTCCTCGTCGCCGGCGCCGACGACCAGGGAGGGGACGAGGCCCCCGTCCACGCCGAGCACACGCGCGGCAATGGTGACCGGCTCGCCGGCCCGCACCTTCGCGGTGCCGGGCGTAATCTCGAAGGTGATGCGGGCCGGGAAGAGATAGGCGGCCGCGACGGAAGTGGACCGGCCCAGGGCCGGTGCGAACAGGGCCACGGTGACGGCAAGCGCCGCCGTCGCGACGGCGGCCTTGAGCAGCGCCGACCGCACGGCCGTGGACGGCACGACGAGCTCGACGTCGACGTTGCGGAGGGCGCGCAGGGCATCCGCCGCCAGCAGGTCGAGCATCGGCCCCTGAACCGCCTGCCGATCGGCCGACGCGACGGCCGTCACCAGCACGTCATCGAGGCCGCCGGCACGCTCCTCGATGTAGTGGGCGAACTGCAGGTCGGTCGGACGCCGGCGCAGCGGCCACAGGGCCCGCACGAGCGCAGCGACCGCGAGGAGGGTCACAAGGCCGGTGGTGAGGACGAGCGGCAGCCCGGCGCGCGCGACGAGTGTCACGGCGACGAGCCCCGTCAGCAGGAGGGCCGTCGCGGCGGCGGCGCCGAGCGTCCACGCACCCGCGACCTCGCGGCGCGTCCAGCGCCGGCGGACCTCGGCTAGTGCTGCTCGCAGCTCGACCAGTCGGTCGCTCATGCTCCTCCCTGGCGTGAATCCCTGTGAATATCCTACGCCCATTCTCGCGGCCGCCGCGGGCGACAGGCCGAACAGGTGTTACGTCGCCTTGCGTCCGATCAGCCCTTCCGCCGCAAGCGCCAGCAGCGTGACCGCCAGCGCGATCTGCCACAGCCGCTGTCGTTCCTCCTGTTCCCGCACCTCGAGCGGCCGTTCCGGCTCGGCCACGGCGGCCCGACGGTCCACGGCCGCGGTGAAGGCATCGACGGACATCGCGCCCGGATTCGACTCGGCAAGGTCAGGGTTGACCGCCACCCGCCGCCCCTGGCTGTCCTCCCCGTCCCCCACCATCCGGATCCCCGGCGCGGCCGACTCGCCGGGCGGCACTTCGCTCACCAGCCACGACTGCGTCGCCGTGCGCCCGGCCGTGAGGTACCGCAGCGACTCGACGGTGAACGGCACGAACGCGGGGTTCAGCGGAAACCGGTTCCACGCGTTGTCGAGGTCGGACGCGAAGACCAGGAGCCGGCCCTGCTCCACGCGCCGCTCGACGAGTGCCGCCGCCCCGCCGGTGAACCGTGCGAGGACCAGGTCCCCCGCCGCGTCCGCCTGATCGATCAGACGACGGTACCGGGTCACCAGGACGTCCCCGAGACCGCCGGCGGGGGCGGAAAAGGGACGAAAGATCGGATGGCGCGCGTCAGCCGCCACCACGGTCGTCTCCGCCGGGGCCTCCACCGGATCGGGCGCGACGCGCAACGGCACCCCGAGTACCTCGGGCAGCGTGGCCGCGTCGACGTGCGGCCCGAGTGCCGCGAGGACCTGGCCGCCGCCGGCGAGGTACGCACGCACGCGGTCGCGGCCCGTGCGGTCCAGGGTGTCGGTGCCCAGCAGCACGATCGCGGCCTGGTCGGCGACGACCTGCTCCGGCCAGGTCGAAAACTCGCGGCCGTCCGCGACCCGGATGGCGAACGTCTGCCCGCCACCCGCGACCTCGAGCGCACGCTCGACGTACAGCCCCGCCTGCGGGTTCGCCGGCTCCCCGGTCACCACGGCCACTGCGACCGCCGGCGCCGGGTCGAGCACCAGGTACCGCACGTTGTCGGCCTGGTATCCCTCGGTGTCATCGATCGCCACGGCGACCCCGCCCCGCGTCGGAAGGTCCGCGGCCAGCCTGGCCTCGGCGGCGCCGTCGGCCGGCACCTCCAGTTCCTGTCGTGCCACGGGCGTGTCGTCGCCGTCGAGCGTCGCGGTCACCGTCACGGTGCGCGCCACGGCGCCGTAGTTCTGGATGGCCGCGCGAATCGACTGGCCGTCGCGCCGGGCCTCCGTCACGGCCAGGTTGCCGCCGACCGGCGGCAGCGGGATCACCTCGATGCCAATCGGATCGGGGACGCCGCCGTGGTCTCCGGCTTCCCACCCGGCTTCCTGCAGGTCGGTGATCACGACGATGCGGCCGTCGCGGCCCCCGATGACCTCGGCGGCCCGGCCGAGCGCGGTGCGGTACCGGGTGCCGCCCGCGCCCGCCGCAAGCGAGCCGATCGCGGTGTCGACGGCGGATCGATCCAGCGTCGGTGGCACGACGACCGACGTGCGGTCGGCGAAGGCCAGCAGCGCGACGGCGTGTCCGGCCGGGGCGGCCGCCACGGCCTCGCGGGCCGCCTGCTGCGCGCGCGCGAACTGCCCGGGCGCAGTGAGGCTCAACGACGTGTCCACCGCGACCACCGTCACCGCGCCGGACGCGAGGCCCGTGCCGCCCGTGAGGTAGGGGCGAGCGAAGGCGGCCGCCAGCAGGAGCAGCGCGGCGATGCGCAGCGCCAGCAGGATCAGCTCCCGCAACCGCCGGCGGCGATGGTGCTCGATGGGCGCCTGGTGCAGCAGGCGCACCGCGGGGAACGCCACCACGGTCTGCGTCCGCCGCCGCAGGAGGTGCAGGACGATCGGCACCGCAATCGCCAGGCCACCCACGAGGAACAGCGGAAAGAGGAACGACATCGGTCGCTCAGAGCGCCTTCCGGCGGGCCGTCAGGTACGCCATCAGCCCCGTCTCGAGCGGCATCGACGTGTCGAGCAGCGTGTAGTCGATGCCCGCGACCCCCAGCTCGCGACGGAAGTACTCGACGAGGTCGCCAATCGCCTTCAGGTAGTCGTCGCGCACCTGCCCGGGAATCGCCAGCACCTCGTCCGCGGTCTCGGGATCGCGGAAGCGCGCGGCGCGATCGAACGGGAAGGTCAGCTCGTCGGGATGCAGCACCTGGAACACGACGACCTCGGTCCCACGATACCGGAAGTGCCTGAGCCCGTCGACGATCCGGGCGGGATCGTCGAGCAGGTCGGACACGAGGATGACGAGCCCGCGCTTGCTGATGGCCTGCGCGAGATCGCCGAGCGGCTTGGCCACGTCGGTGCGGTGGCCCACCGCCATGCGCTCGAGCGCCAGCAGGACCGACTTCAGCTGGCCCGGTCTCGCGCTCGGCGGCAGCATCTGCACGATGGCGTCGTCGAAGGCGATCAGCCCGACGGCGTCGCGCTGGCGGTTCATGAGGTAGGCGATCGCCGCGGTCAGGTACGACGCGTACTCGAGCTTCGAGAGGCCGCCCTGCTCTCCCGCATAGCCCATCGACGCGCTGACGTCGAGCAGGATGCGGCACTCGACGTTGGTCTCCTCCTCGTACTTCTTGACGAAGTGGCGATCGGTGCGCGCGAAGACCTTCCAGTCGAGCGTCGTCAGGTCGTCGCCCGGCAGGTACTGGCGGTACTCCGCGAACTCCACGGAGAACCCCTTGTAGGGGCTGCGGTGCAGCCCCGTGAGGAACCCCTCGACGATCGCGCGCGCCTTCAGGTCGATCGTACCCAGGCGCGCGAGGACCGCGGGGTCGAGATAAGACGTGCGCGCCCCCTCGGCCACGTGGGTGCCCCGCGGCTAGAGCCCGCTCGCCGGCGCGGGGACCGCGTCCAGGAGCTGCTCGATGATGCGGTCCGCGTTGACGCCCTCGGCCTCCGCATAGAAGTTCGGGATCACGCGGTGCCGCAGGATGGGCTTGGCCAGCGCCTGGATGTCCTTCACCGACACATGGTGTCGTCCGTGGATCAGCGCGCGGGCCTTGCTGCCCAGGATGAGCGCCTGCGAGCCACGCAGGCCGGCGCCCCACTTCACGTACTTGTCGACGAAGGCGAGGTTCGCCCCACGGCCGGGCCGGGAGCTGTCAGCGAGCCGCACCGCGTAGCGGGCGACCTCCTCGGCGACGATCACCTGCCGCACGAAGTCCTGGAACGCCAGGATGTCGGCGCCGTCGAGCACGCGCTCGGGCTTCGGGCGCGCGGCACCGGTGGTGTCGGTGACGACCCGGACCTCCTCGTCCTCACTGAGGTAGGTCATCACGATGTTGAACATGAACCGGTCGAGCTGGGCCTCCGGCAGCGGGTACGTGCCCTCGAGCTCGATCGGGTTCTGCGTCGCGAGGACGAAGAACGGCCGCTCGAGCTCGTAGGTGTGCCCGGCCGCGGTGACGTGATACTCCTGCATGGCCTCGAGCAACGCGGCCTGCGTCTTCGGGGGCGTGCGGTTGATCTCGTCGGCCAGGATGATCTGGGCGAAGATCGGCCCCTTCACGAACCGCAGCGACCGGTGCCCGTTCTCCTCGTCCAGCACCTCGGTGCCGGTGATGTCGGCCGGCATGAGGTCGGGGGTGAACTGGATGCGCTTGAAGCCCAGGTGCAGGATCTCGGCGATCGTGCGGATGAGCAGGGTCTTCGCCAGCCCCGGCACGCCCGTGATCAGGCAGTGGCCGCCCGTGAAGAGCGCCATCAGCACCTGGTCCACCACCTCGTCCTGCCCGACGATGACCTTGCGCAGCTCCTGCAGGATCCGCTGCCGCCCCTCGGCCACCCGTGCCGTCAGTTCCGTCGCCCCGTCGGTCGCCATGCCACCGTCCGAATCGTCCTAGTGCGTCAGCGTGTAGATGACCTCGTTGATCATCATCTGGTACGCCATCGCCGTCCATTTGATGTAGCCGGGATATTCCTCGGCGTTCGACCACTCGACGCCGTCACCCATGTCCGTATTCCAGTTGATCAGCACCATGGGCCGGCCGGTGTCGTCCAGGATGCCGCGCAGGTGCGGCACGTACCCGCCCTTCTCCCACGTCCGCCCGTTGAAGAACGATCCGAGGCCTGGGATCTGCGGGTACTTGTCGATCTTGTAGAAGCACGTGTAGATCGGGTGCGGCGGCTCGATCTCCACGATGTCGCGGTCCGGGAAGATCTGCCGCAGGGCCCGTTCGGTCAGGTCCCACTCGTAGGGGCCGTGAAAGTCGTCGAGCGTCGCCGTGCCGCCGCGCAGGAAGTACTCGCGCAGCATCGAGGCCTCCTCGCCGTTGAGGGCGAGGTTGCTGGGCTCGACGATGTAGATCCAGGGGTGCTTCCAGAGCTCCTCGTCGATGGCGACGACGACGGGCTCGCCGACGTCGATGGCCGTGACGCTCCGGACCCGGCGTGAGAGGTTCTGCTCCGCGGCCGGGGCATCGATCGCCCATGGCTGGTCCCACTGGCTCATCCGGAACCGGCGGCCGCCGTTGCCGCGTTCGTTCCAGGACGGATACCGCAGCCGCGCGAACGTCCACTCGAGGCCGGCGAAGCGCTCGTCGGGCGCCACGGGCGCCTGGGCCGCGGCGCGCGGCACGAGCGGTACGCCGAGGGCCAGCACCGCCACGAGGGCCGCCCCGGACCACCAGGCGCGGCCGGACCGGCGCGTGACCGTCACCGCCCGCCCTCCACGAGCTTCAGCAGCAGGTCCTGCGCGCGCTCGTAGGTGGGCGCAATCTCGAGGGCGTTCAGCGCCTCGCGCTTCGCGTCCGCCGGCTGTCCCGCGGCGATGAGCGCCTCCGCGAGATCGGCGTGCGCGCCGGCGCGATCGATGGGGCCCGCCGCAATCGCCACGCGGAAGTCGCGGACCGCGTCGCCCGGCTCGCCAGCGTCGAGCGCCATGCGTCCGAGCGCCGTGTGCGACGGCGCGTCGAACGGGTCGACGGCGACGACGCGGGACAGCGCCGTCCGCAGCACCGGCTCGGCGGCGTTCGTGTCCTTGAGCAGCTTGACGAGCAGGCGCGCAGACTCGACGTCGGAATGGTCGTGCTGCGTCAGGGTGTCGAGCGCCGCGATGGCGCGCGCCGTGTCCCCCCGGCCCATCGCAATCTCGGCAATCTGCGCGTTCGGGCTCTCCGGGCCGGTCGCCTGCGGCACGAGCGCTGCCGCGCGGGCGAACGCCTCGAGCGCGGCCGCCGGGTTCTCCTCCCGCACCGCCTGCGCATAGGCCATCTGCGCGGGCATGCTCCCCGGGTTGGCGTCCGCCAGCGCCTTCAGCCGTGACACGGGCAGCCCCGGCTCGAGCCCCTCGGGCGCGGCGAGCGCGCGGCGCAGCGTCCCGAACCGCTCGCCGAGGAACGTCGTGAACGACGCCTGGAGGTCGTCGATGTCGACGCCCAGCGTGCGCGTGATGGCCTCGTCCATGTCGAGGCCGTCGGCGAACGACGCCACCAGCGCGCGCAGCTTCGCCTCGCCGAAGCGCCCGACGATGTGCTCGACGAGCAGCGAGGCCTGGTAGTACGCGAGCGAAATCGTGGCCGGGTTCTGGAACCCCGCGTTCAGGTCCCGCAGTGACAGCGTCTGGTCCTGCGCGAGCGCCTGGGCGAACGGGATCTCGGTCTCGCGCCCCCACGCGTCGCTGGCCCGCCGCTCCTCCCAGACCGAGATGCCCTCAGTCAGCCAGCGGGGGATGCGCTGGTCCGAGAGCTGCAACGTGATGACGTGGGCCATCTCGTGCCAGAGGGTGGAGCCCCAGTTGAACGTGCCCGGCGGCCGCGCCTTCGGCGAGTCGAGGGTGACGACCCGGCCGAAGCATGCGCCGAGGGCCCCGAGCATGCCCGGCAGGCCGACCGTGCGCACGGCGAAGTCGTCGTGCCGCGGGAACAGCTCGACGAGGATCGGGCCACGCGGCGTGAACTGCCATTTCTCGCTCAGGTCCTCGAGGGCCTGCCGCGCCAGCTGCGGCGCGTACTCCTTCATCACGGGCGCCTCGTCCTTGTGGAGCTTCACCACCAGGTCGCCATCGCGGAAGGTCTCGAAGCCCTCGAGCGTGTCGAGCAGCCCGAGCAGGTTGAAGGTCACGACGTCGTACGGGTCGATGCGGAAGGCGACCTCGAGCGAGCGCCGCGCACCGCTCTCGTCGCCGGTGCGCATCAGGTGCGCACCGAGATCCGCGTGCGACCGCGCGTTCTCGCGGTCCACGCCGATCGCCTGCTGCACGAGGGTGGCGGCCTCGTCGAACCGGTAGTAGCGGGCCGTGACCTCGCCCACCACGCGGTACGCCTCGCCGTAGATCGGGTTGATCGCGAGCGCCTGCTTGACGGCGGCCTCGTAATCGGCCGTGCGCCCCTCGACGTAGGCGACGGCCGCCTGCAGCGAGAGCGCCTCGAGACTGCGGGGATTGATCGCCAGCGCGCGGTCGATCGCGGCCTTCGCCTCGTCGCGCTTGTCCTCGTCGATCGAGAGCCCGGCCAGCACGAGGTGCGCGCCGACGTCCGACGGGTTGATCGCGAGGGCCTTCTTCGCCTGCGCCTCGGCGGCCGGCGGGTTGTCGTCCGCCAGCGCGCGCGCCATGCCGAGGATGGCCGGTGCGTAGTCGGGCGTCGCCCGCAGCGCCGCCTGGTAGGAGCGCACCGCGTCCTGGTTGTTGTGCTTCTCGAGGAACAGGTCGCCCCACGCCGTGTTGATCGCCGGGTCGTTCGGCTGGTCGGCGACGGCCTCGCGGTAGAAGTTGTTGGCGTCCTCGAAGCGGCCGAGCGCGCGTGAGGCCCGCGCGGCCCGCGCATATTCCACCGCCGTCGGCTGGCCGCGCCCCTGCGCGAGCAGCAACAGCTGCAGCATCCGCCGCCCCTCGCGGCGGCGTCCCAGATCGATCTGGAGCAGCCCGAGCTCGAGCGCGGCGTCGCCGCCCGGCTGCTCCCGCGCGACCCGCCCGAGGACGTCGGACGCCTCGTCGTACCGCCCGCGCGCGGCCAGCGCCCGCGCCCGCAGCACCGCGAACCCGTCATCGTCCGCGAACGGCTGGCCGAGCTGCTCGACCAGGTCGTACTGGCCGGCGACGAGCGCCTTCTCCGCGGCCTGGCGCGCGGTGGCGAGACCGGGCATCTCGAAGCCCTGCGCCGCGGCCGGCGCCGAGAGCCCGAGCAGCAGGAGCCACGCGGCGGCACAGCGGTAGCCCACCCGGCCCTTGCCGGCCCACGCCGCCGCCCGGCGGCCGACACGCCTGCCCTGCGCGCTCATGGAGGAATCCTGGGGCCAGTATAGCGTGGGCGCGGAAGGCGGCATGATCAATAGACGCCGCGGGGCCCGGCGCAGCCGGGGCCGATCAGGCCTCGCCCCTCGACTCCGCTCGGGGCTCGGTGGGCCGCGCGCCATGCGCGCGTTAGGGCCTCGCCCCTCGACGTCGCTCGGGGCTCGGTGGGCCGCAGCGGCGGCGCCGGTGCGTTCGGACTCGCTGGCCCTGAGCGCCGTCGAAGGGTCCTCGCCGGGCCCGCGCGTCGGACTCGCTGGGACTCGCCACGCGCTGCGCTCGTGGCTCGCTGGGAGGGCGCGCCCATCGCTGCGCTCGGGCGCGTAGGGCGGCGGCTGTCTTCGTCCCGGCCTCCCAGCGAGCGCCGGAGGCGCGAGTCCCACCGAGCCCCGAGCGAAGTCGAGGGGCGAGGCCCGACGCGCGCGCAGCGCGCGGTCCACGGCCGAGGCGAAGCCGATGGCCGCCCCACGCGCCCGCAGGGCGCGGCCTCCCAGCGAGCGCCGGAGGCGCGAGTCCCGCCGAGCCCCAAGCGAAGTCGCGGGGCGAGGCCCGACGCGCGCGCAGCGCGCGGCCCACGGCGGGGGCGAAGCCGATGGCCGCCCCACGCGCCCGAAGTCGAGCGGCGAGGCCCAACGCGCGCGCAGCGCGCGGCCCACGGCCGAGGCGAAGCCGATGGCCGCCCCACGCGCCCGCAGGGCGCGGCCTCCCACCGAGCCCCGAGCGGAGTCGAGGGGCGAGGCCCAACGCGCGCGCAGCGCGCGGCCCACGGCCGGGGCGAAGCCGATGGCCGCCCCACGCGCCCGAAGTCGAGCGGCGCGTCCTCAGAACACCGGCCGCCAGGTGAAGAACATCACGGCATTGAACGCCTGGAACACCGCGAACCCCGTGATCCACGCCGTCCGGTGTCTCGCGGGCACCGCGGCGGCCAGCGCCACGAAACACGGGAACAGCGTGCTCGTCACCCGCCCCATCGAGAGGAAGCCCCCGCTCGCCAGCGGCGGCAGCACGGTGAGCACGATCAGCAGGGCGGCCGGCACGCCGAGCCGACGGAACACCAGCCACACAGTCGCCAGCGCGAAGATGACGCCCGTCGCGTTGAGGAACTCCGGCGTGCGCGTGGCGACGACCCCGTAGAGCCCGAGGTTCGCGACGGTCTCGGCCTGGCGCGACACGAACTCGGGCAACGCCACGTAGGTTCGCCCCCAGGCGGCATGCAGCTTGGCCCACTGCAGCGGGTCCCCTGTCAGGTCGTAGACGAACGCCGAGTAGATCAACATGCCGATCCCTGGCGTGGCCGCCACCGCCAGACGATCCGCGATTGACAGCCAGCCCGCAGCCGGCCGCTGGAGCCGCCCCTCCCGCCAGAGCGGCGCCAGCGCCATGAGACCCAGCGGCACCGACAGGAAGCACCCATTCGGTCGCGTGAGGCCGGCGAGCAGTCCCCAGAGCGCCGCCTGCCACCACTCCGCGCGGCCGTAGTGGAACCAGGCGCCAACGATCGCCAGGAGGAAGAGCGACTCCGAATACGGCGCCGAGTAGAACACCGCGAACGGATAGGTGGCGAGCAGCGCCACCGCCGTCGCGGCCCCCGCATCATCCAGCCATTGTCGTGACAGCCGGTAGAAATAGACGAGCGCCCAGAGGAATGCGCCGAGGCTGATCAGCATGCCGGCGAGGATCGGGTCGCGTCCCACAATCAGCCCGACGTACCGCATGGCCAGCGGAAACGCCGGGAAGAACGCGAAGTTCTGCTGGAGGTCGGTGCGGTGGGTCTGGATGCGGTAGCCGTGCTCGGCGATGTCGTAGTACCAGCCCGCGTCGTAGCGGACCGGCAGGTTCGCGAGCTCGCTGTCGTACAGCCGCATCGGCGCGCCGTCGGCGGAGGGATACCCGATGGCCACGACCGCCAGCAGGCCCACCGCGAGCACCCCCAGCCGCGTCGCGAGGAAGATCGGCCACACCGCGCGCGCCGCCGGCGAGCGCCACCAGCCGACGACGGCGCGGCTGGCGATGAACGGGAGCGCGGGCGACGGCCAGCGCCAGTGACGGAGTGCCGCCAGCAGCAGCGCCAGCACCGCGGGCCGCCCCCATGTGGTCATCGAGATGCGGACCCCGGCGATCTCGGTGCGGAATCCGCCCCAGAGCGCCAGCGTCACCGCGAGCAGCACCAGGACCACGGCCAGCAGGTCCAGCACCCGGGCCGCCAGTGGCAGGCTCGTGCGGCCGGCGCTCACGCGTGCCTCCCGAGCGCGGCGTCCTCGATCCCGATGCGCCGCCACATGAGCCAGCCAAAGCCGACGAGGAAAAGAGGGCCGGTGATGGTCGCCCCGACCGTCAGGGCCACGCCGGCAATCTCGCCGATCACCGCCAGGTAGTTCGGGTGTCGCATGAAGCGGTACGGCCCGGCGTGCACGAGCGGCGCGCCGGGCACGACCAGCACCCGGAAGCTCCAGTGCACCCCGAGCGTGGTCAGCACCCAGATCTTGAGCGCCTTCGCGAAACCGAACAGCGCCAGGCCGGCCGCCAGCAGGCCGGGCGCGGGCAGCCCTGTCACGGCGCCCTCGACGGCCATGGCGATGAAACCCACCGGGTAGGCCCACTGCATGGTGCGATAGACGTCCCCCGCGGGCTCGACGGCGCCGCGCGCACGGAGGACGGAGGAGTTGTGAGCCGAGAGCGCGGCCTCGCCCGCCATGATCAGCAGGACGGCCAGCAGCACGAGCAGCGAGAGGGCAACCGCCGGAGGTAGCACGACTGACTATGATTGATCGCCGGCGTACCGAATCACCCGGGTGAAGAGCGGCGGCGCCACCCGCGCGACGACCGCGGCAGCCGAGACCCCCGTGGGCCACCCCACCACCGCGCGGAGCGAGCGGTTGAACGCCCACTTGACGCCAAACGTCCGGCGGCGGCGGCTGGCCAGCTCGCCGGCCGCCCGGTGGACCGGCAGGCCGCCATCGAGTACCTCCCGCACGACGCCGGCGGCGAGCTCCGCGCCACGAAACGCGAACCTGAGGCCGTCGCCCGTCATCGGGTCGATGAACCCGGCGGCGTCCCCGACCGCGAGCAGGCCCTCGACGCCGGGCACCGGGACATCCACGGCCATCGGTCCGAGCACCATGGGCGGGCCGGTGCGCGAGGCGCGTTCGAAACGCCAGCCCAGCCCGGGATCGCCGGCGATGGTCTCGTCCAGGAGGCGGGCTGGCGCACGCAACCCGGGCCCCGCGGGCACGACGAGGCACACGTTGGCCAGGCCATCCGGCATCGGCGCCACGCCGATGTAGCGTCCTCGCCGGACGTGCATCTCGCCGTAGGCGGTGAGGTCCCGGACGCCCTCGACATACGCGCCCACGGCCCACCGGCGCGGCGCGGACGGCTGACGGGCCAGGCCCAGCCCGAACATCAGGCGGGAGCGCCGGCCGTCCGCCGCGACGACCCACCGTGCCCGATGCTCACGGTCGGCGCCGCGTGCGTGGCGGGCGCGGACACCCGCGACAACCACCGCGTCACGGTCGCGCCGCACGAGCGGCGCGACCACCTGCGTGTCCAGGTCCACGCGCGCGCCGGCGGAGGCCGCGGCATCGAGCAGCCAGTGATCGAGGTCCGCCCGGCGGAGCGCCAGCCCCCGGGCGCCATCGCGATAGGCGCCGCGAACCTCGACGCGGCCGGGACCAGTGAGCCGCATGCCGGCGATGGCCCGCGCCCGGGCCGCGAGCGGGGCCACGTCGAGATGACGCCGCAGCACCTCGAGCGCGCCGGGGTTCAGCGTGTCGCCACAGAGCTTGTCGCGAGGAACGATCGCACGTTCGAGCACGCGCACGCGCAGGCCGGCCCGCGCCAGCACGAGGGCCGTGAGCGCACCGGCCGGCCCGCCCCCCACGATCAGCACATCGTCCATGCAGGCGCCTGGCGGCCGGCGGGCACCGGGGCCCCGCACGGCGGGGTCGTCACACCGCCCCGAGGACCAGGGCCGAGTTCTTCGACCCGAAGCCGAGACAGTTGCACAGGGCGGCCGCCGGGCGCGCCGCGCGGCCCACGTTCGGGATGAAGTCGAGGTCGCAGCGGGGATCGGGGTCGCGGAGGTTGATCGTCGGGGGCAGGAAGCCCCGCGAGAGCGCCAGGGCCGTCGCGACGACCCCCGCGGCGCCGCTGGCGCCCTGTGGATGCCCGATCATCGACTTCGTGGACGACCCGGGAATGCGGTCGGCCAGCGCGCCGAACGCCTCGCGCGTGCACTGCACCTCGATCGCGTCGTTCAACTGCGTGGACGTGCCGTGGTAGTTGATGTACCCGATCTCCTCCGGGGCGCGACCGGAGCGCGCGACCGCCTCGCGCATGCAGCGCACGATCTGCCCGCCGCCCGGATCCATCTGCACGCGGTGATACGCGTCGCACGTCGACGCGTAGCCATCGAGCGTGGCGTAGACGTGCGCGCCGCGGCCCCGCGCGTGGTCCGCCCGTTCGAGCGCCATCATCCAGGCGCCCTCCCCCAGGACGAAGCCGTCACGGCCGCGGTCGAAGGGCCGGGAGGCCTCCGCCGGCCGGTCGTTGTAATGGGTCGAGACGGCGCGCATGCGCGTGAAGCCGAAGATCATCCCGGGCAGCACGCAGCCGTCGGTGCCGCCGGCGAGCAGGACGTCGTACTCGCCGAGCGCGAGCAGCATCATCGCGTAGCCAATCGCGTCGGTGGAGCTCGTGCAGCCGGTGGAGAGCACGTGGCTGATGCCGTGCAGGCCGAGAGCGATGGAGATCTCGCTCGAGACCATGCCGCAGATGCCGACGGCGATGGCGTACGGGGTCACGTGCCGCCCCCCGCTCGTGAAGAAGTCCTCGTATTGCTGCTCCCCGACGTCGATGCCGCCGCCGCCGCTCCCGATGATGACGCCGGCCCTGGGCTCCCCGATCGACAGCCCGGCATCCGCCCAGGCCTCGCGGGCCGCCACGACGCCGAACCGCGCGGCTCGCGAATACCGCTTCGGATCCGCGCGCCCATCGCCGTTGTCGCCCGGCAGCGGCACTGCGTCCGCGACGTCCACCGGGGGCGCGGCAGCCGCGACGCGGCAGGCAAACGACGAAGCGTCGAAGGCGGTGATGGCGCGGGTGCCGCTCTCGCCGGCGCTGATCGCGTTCCAGTACCGTTCGCGCCCCACGCCGAAGGTCGAGACCGCGCCGATACCGGTGATCGCGATGGGTGTCACAAAGACCCTCGGAGTGGCTGGATCGGAAAAGGGGACAGTCCCCATTTCCCAAGGTTCGACTGGGAAATGGGGACAGTCCCCTTTTCCGCCCGGCCCGACAGGAGGGGACTGTCCCTTTTTCGTTCGGCTACCCCTCTTATACTACCGGCGTGTCCCGCCTCGTCGCGTGGCTCGGCGGTGCGGCGTTCGTGGGCGCGCTGGCCACCTTCGCCTGGTTCTATCTCGTCCGGTTGGGCATGCCCGCGCCGGTGGGCACGCCGATCCTGCCGGCGGCCGGCGTGGACGTCGGCCTCTTCACGGCCTTTGCCCTGCACCACAGCGTGATGGCGCGATCCGGCGCCAAGCGGTGGCTGACGCGCGCGCTGCCGCCCAGCCTCGAGCGAACCACCTTCGTCTGGGTGGCCAGCCTGTTGTTCCTGGCGGTGTGCCTGCTGTGGCAGCCACTCCCTGGAATCGTCTACGAGGCGGAGGGCGCGGCGGCCTGGGGCGGCCGCGTGTTGCAGCTGGCGGGGGTCGTGCTGACCTGGCGCGGCGCGGCGGTGATCGACCCGCTCGAGCTGGCCGGTATCCGGCAGGCCGGGGGCAATTTCCGCCCCCCTGCGTTCCGCGTAGTCGGGCCCTTCCGCGTCGTGCGGCACCCGATCTATCTGGGCTGGTTCCTGATCGTCTTCGGGGCGCCGGTGATGACCGCCAGTCGCCTGCTGTTCGCCGTGGTCAGCTCCGCGTACCTGCTTGCCGCCATCCCGCTCGAGGAGCGTGCCCTCGCCGGGGTGCACGGCGCGGCCTACGCGGCCTACCAGCACCAGGTGCGCTGGCGCATCCTGCCCGGGATCTGGTGAGACGGCTCAGCCGCGCCAGCCGGTCCGCCGGGTGAACCGCGGCGGCAACGGTGCCTTGCGCGGCTCGGCCGGCGGCGCGGTCGCCTCGGTGGGCGTCTCGTCTTCCTCGACGTCCTTCGGCAGCCCCTCGAGCTGGTCGACGAACACCATCGAGTGCAGGGACGGGATCTCGAATTTCTTCCCGCAGGTCTTGCAGACGACCTCATCGTCGAGCCGCAGCAGGTGATCGCGCAGCTTCGCGAACTTCGCGCGATCCCGCTCGTCGGCCCCGCCGGGTAACCGGTCCTTCTTCACGCGGCGCACCCACCGGACGGCGTACTGGTTCGTGCGGTGGCAGCGCGGGCACTGGTAGCTGGCCGGGCGCGACTCCGGCTTCTCGGTGAAGAACGAGCGCTCGTCGAGAGCCATGCCCGCATCTTAATATGATCAGTGAGATGGCCGAAGAACCGACCGCCCTGTCCCTGCCCGCCGAGCTCCCGGTCCTGCCCCTCCGGGGCGCGGTGGTCTTCCCGCTGACGCTCCAGCCGCTGGCCGTGAACCGGCCTGCCTCGGTGGAATCGGTCAACGCCGCCCTCGGCGCCGACCGGATGATCCTGCTGGTCTCGCAGAAGAACGACGCGGACGAGCCCAATGCGGACGACCTGCACGAGGTGGCCACGGTCGGCATCATCCGCCAGATGGCCCGCGCGCCGCAGGGGCTCAACATCATCGTCGAGGGCGTCGCGCGCGTGCGGGTGACCCTCGTGACACGCACGGGCACGACGGTCCGCGCGCAGCTCACGCCGCTGCCCGAACGCGTGGAGACGGGCGTCGAGGTCGACGCCTACGTCCGCCGCATCCAGGAGCTCGTCGAGAGGGCCCTCTCGCTCGCCACCGGCCTCTCGCAGGAGGTCAAGCAGCTCGTTGCCAACATCGACAACCCGCTGCGCCTGGCTTACCTGCTGGGCACGATGCTGGACGTCTCGGCGGAGGACAAGCAGAAGCTGCTGGCGGCCGAGTCGCTGCTCGAGAAGCTGCGCATGGTGCACGACCTGCTGACGCGCGAGGTCTCGGTCCTCGAGCTCAAGGGCAAGATCGAGTCGCAGGCGCAGCAGGAGATGACCGACGCCCAGCGGCAGTACTACCTCCGCCAGCAGCTCAAGGCCATCCAGCAGGAGCTCGGCGAGGGCGAGGGCAACGAGGTCGGTGAGCTGCGCGATCGCATCCAGGAGGCCGGCCTGCCCGAGAGCGTCGCCGAGGTGGCCGAACGCGAGGTGTCGCGGCTCGGGCGCATGGGCTCCGCGTCGCCGGAGTACCAGATGCTCCGGACCTACCTCGACTGGCTGCTGGAGCTGCCGTGGTCCACGACGACCGAGGACCGGCTGGATCCGCAGGCGGCACGCCAGGTGCTGGACGAGGATCACTACGACCTCGACAAGGTGAAGGAGCGCATCGTCGAGTACCTGGCGGTGCGCAAGCTCAAGGGCGACATGAAGGGGCCCATCCTGTGCTTCGCGGGCCCGCCGGGGGTCGGCAAGACGTCGCTCGGCCAGTCGATTGCGCGGGCGATGCAGCGCAAGTTCGTCCGGATCTCGCTCGGCGGCGTGCGTGACGAGGCGGAAATCCGCGGCCACCGCCGCACCTACATCGGCGCGATGCCCGGGCGGATCGTGCAGGCGCTCAAGCAGGCCGGCTCCATGAACCCCGTGTTCATGCTCGACGAGCTCGACAAGCTCTCGACCGGCTTCCAGGGCGACCCTGCCGCGGCGCTGCTCGAGGTGCTCGACCCGGCGCAGAACCACACGTTCCGCGACCACTACCTCGAGGTGCCGCTCGACCTCTCGAAGATCCTCTTCATCGCGACGGCCAACCAGCTCGGCACCGTGCACCCGGCACTGCTCGACCGGATGGAGATCATCTCGCTGGCGGGCTACACGGAGGAAGAGAAGGTCCACATCGCGCGGAAGTACCTGATCCCGCGCCAGCTCGCGGAGCACGGCCTGCCAAGTGGGGCCATCGACATCGAGGAAGGCGCCCTGCGCGCCATCATCGGCGACTACACGCGCGAGGCGGGCGTACGCAACCTGGAGCGCCTGATTGGCGCCATCGCCCGCAAGGTCACGGCGCGCCTCGTCGCGGGCCAGTTGCCTGCCACGCCCGAGAGCGGCGCCGTGTCGACGGTCACGCCAGGGGAGGTGCCCGACTACCTGGGTCCGGCGCGCTTCAAGCGCGAGGTCGCCTTCCGGACCTCGCGGCCGGGCGTGGCGACCGGTGTGGCCTGGACCGAGACGGGCGGCGACGTGCTGTTCATCGAGGCCAGCCTCCTGCCCGGCGGCAAGGAGCAGATCATCCTCACCGGGCAACTGGGCAACGTGATGCAGGAGTCGGCGCGCGCCGCCGTGAGCCACATCCGCGCCGCCGCCGGCGAGCTTGGCGTGCCCTCGGACTTCCTGGCCCACCGGGACCTCCACATCCACGTCCCGGCCGGCGCGATCCCCAAGGACGGCCCGTCGGCCGGCGTGACGATGGCCACCGCCATCCTGTCGGCCGCGCGCAACCAGGCCGTGCGCGAGGACGTCGCGATGACCGGCGAGATCACGCTGAGCGGCATGGTGCTGCCCGTCGGCGGCATCCGCGAGAAGGCCCTCGCCGCCCGCCGCTTCGGCGTGACGACGTTCGTCCTGCCGGCAATGAACGAACCCGACCTGGCGGAGCTGCCGGACGACCTCAAGCGCGACATGACCTTCGTGCCGGCACGCACGCTCGAGGAGGTGCTCAAGGTGGCCCTCCCCCTCGCACCCTCGTGACGCACCTTCGTGCCGCACGCTCGTGCCGCCCCCCGTGCAGCACCTTCGTGCAGCACCTTCGTGCAGCACCTTCGTGCGGCACCCCCGTGCGGCACCTTCGTGCCGCACCTTCGTGAATACACACTTGTTGAGCACCCCCGTTGAGCACCGTCGTCTTCTACATCTCCGGTCACGGCTTCGGCCACGCCTCGCGTGATATCGAGGTCGTCAATGCCCTCCTCGCGGCCGCGCCCGACGTGTCGGTCGCAATCCGCACGTCGGCCGCCCGGTGGCTCTTCGACCTGACGGTGCAGGGGCCGTTCCAGTACGACACCGTGCGCGCCGACACGGGCATCGTCCAGCACGGCAGCCTCGCGCTGGACGCGGCGGCGTCGGTCGCCGAGGCGCGGGCGTTCATGGCCACCTTCGACGGGCGGGTCGCCGAGGAGGCGCGCGCCCTCAGGGCGCTCGGGGCGACCCTGGTCGTCGCGGACATCCCGGCACTCGGCATCGCCGCGGCAGCCGCGGCCGGCGTGCCCGCGGTGGCGCTCGGGAACTTCTCCTGGGACTGGGCGTACTCCGCCTACGAAGGCTCGGCCGATGTCGTCGAGGCCATTGGCCGCGCCTACGAGAAGGCGCTGCTGGCCCTGCGCCTGCCGATGTGCGGCGGCTTCGAGCGGTTCCCGCGCGTGGAGGACGTCCCGTTCATCGCCCGGATCTCGAGCCGCGACCCGGCGGAGACCCGCGCCGCGCTCGGCGTGCCGGACGGCGCCCGGGCCGTGCTGGCCTCGTTTGGCGGGCACGGCGTGACGAGCGGCGTGGACCTGGGCGCGATTGCGCGGCTCGAGGGGTACGTCACGCTGCTCAGCTCGAGCGTGCCGTTCGGGACCGGCGCGCTCGACGAGGGTTCGGCGGGCAACCTGGTGATCTTCGACGAGCCGGCGCTCTACGCGCGCGGCTTCCGCTACGAGGATCTCGTCCGGGCCGTCGACGTCGTGGTGACCAAGCCCGGCTACGGCATCATCGCGGAGTGCCTCGCGAACGACACCGCCCTGCTCTACACCTCGCGGGGCGACTTCCTCGAGTACGAGGTGCTCGTCCAGGCGATGCCCGCGTTCCTGCGCGCGGCCTTCATCGACCAGCCGGCCTTCTTCGCCGGTGCTTGGGGGCCGGCGCTCGACGCCCTGCTCGCGCAGCCGGCCCCGCCGACGCGGCCGCGCACCGACGGCGCGGCCGTGGTGGCGGCGCGGCTCGGCGGTATGATGTAGCGTCTCCTGCCCCGGCCGCGAGCACGCCCAGTGGCCGCGGGGTCCCATCCACTCCCATCCCGGACCGTCGACGCCCGGTCCGTCGAGGCTGCCATGTTCACCCGTCGTTCCTTCCTGAAGTCCGGTTCGATTGCCGCCGGCGCGCTGGGCGCCGCCAGCCTGCCCGGCCGCGCCGAGGCGCAGGCGCCCGTACCCGCGCCGATTGCCGCCCTGCAGTCGATGCGGTCGCAGGCGACCCCGATCACGAACGAGGAGCGTCGCGCCCGCATCGAGAAGGCCCGCCGGCTGATGCAGGAGCAGAAGATCGACGCCCTCATGCTGACCGGCGGCACGTCGCTCACCTACTTCAGCGGCATGCGCTGGGGCCTGAGCGAACGGCTCTTCGCGATGATCCTGCCGGTCAGGGGCGACGCCTTCTACGTGTGCCCGGCGTTCGAGGAGGACCGTGCGCGGGAGCAGATTTCCGAGGGGCCGCTTGGTGACAGCGCCGACGTGCGGACGTGGGAGGAGCACGAGAGTCCATACGAACGCGTGGCGCAGGGCCTCAAGGACCGTGGCATCGCGTCGGGCCGCCTCGGCATCGAGGAGACCGTGCGCTTCATGTTCTCCGACGGCGTGGCGCAGGCCGCGCCCGGCCTCACGATCGTCAGTGGCACGCCGATCACCGCGGGCTGCCGCATCATCAAGGACAGCCACGAGCTCGCGCTCATCCGGCTTGCGACCCACGTGACGCTCAAGGCCTACAAGGCCGCCTACGAGTCGCTGAAGGAAGGCATGACACAGCGCGACTTCGGCGCGCTGGTGTCGGCCGCGCACGAGAAGCTCGGCTTCAGTGGCGGCGCCAGCGTCCAGACCGGCGAGTACTCGGCCAACCCGCACGGCTCGCTCACCCCGCAGACCATCCGCGAGGGCACAATCCTGCTCATCGACGGCGGCTGCTCGGTCGAGGGCTACCAGTCGGACCTCAGCCGCACGTTCGTGCTCGGCAAGGCGACCGACAAGATGAAGCAGGTGTTCGAGATCGAGCACCGCGCGCAGACGGCGGCCCTCAAGGCCGCCAGGCCCGGCGTGCCCTGCGAGGCCGTCGACGCCGCGGGGCGGAAGGTGATCGAGGACGCGGGATACGGCCCCGGCTACAAGTACTTCACGCACCGCGTGGGGCACGGCATGGGCATGGACGGCCACGAGTGGCCGTACCTCGTGAAGGGCAACACGCTGCCCCTCGCCCCGGGCATGGTCTTCAGCGACGAGCCGGGCATCTACATCCGCGGCGAGTTCGGCGTGCGCCTCGAGGACGACATGTTCATCACGGCCGACGGCGCCGAGCTCACGACGCCGCAGAGTCCCTCGCTCGAGGATCCGTTCGCCAACGCATAGCCCGCCACGCGGCGGCGTGGGCGCGTCCCGTACAATGGTCCGGACGTGCCCGCGCCGCCCTTCACGCCCCCGCCCCGCTGGACGCCCGTCCAGCCCTTCCCCGACCTTGCCGCCTCACGCTCCTTCGTCTCGAGTGACCCCGGGGGCGACCGCCTGCGCGTCGCCTACTTCCGCATCCCTGACGAGGACCGTCTGCTCGCGCGCGCGTGGTTCGGGCCGGGCGCCGAGGGGCCGCCACGCGCCGCGCACGGCGGCTCGGTGGCGGCCATCCTGGACGAGGCCATGGGGGGCGTGTGCTGGATGAACGGGCACCACGTCGTGGCCGCCCGCATCGGGATCACGTTCCTGCACATGGTGCCGCTCGGCACCGACGCGACGGTGGAAGCGTGGCTGGACCTGGTCGACGGGCGGAAGGTCACCGCCCGCGCCCGCCTCCTGGACGATGCCGGGACGGTGCTGGCCGAAGGCGACGGCCTCTTCATCGTCCTGCCGCCGGGTCGCTTTGCGGAGATGAGTAAAGGATAGCTACCGCACGGACGTGCGGGACGAAGGTGCCGCACGGGGGCGGCACCAGGGCCGGGCGCGCGGACTAGACGGCGGCGGCGGTCGGCTGCTTGACGATCGTGACGAGCGACCAGATCCGCGGCAGGTTGACCTTCTCGATCGAGATTGGTTCGAGGCCGGCCTGGGCGAGGAAACCGGGCAGGTCGAGATCCGACTTGAAGCCGATGTGGACCGTGAGCGGACAGATCGCGGTCTCGATCCGGGAGAGGAACGCGTTGTCGCTCTTGAAGTGGTTCAGGATGATGACGCGCCCGCCGGGCCGGCAGACGCGGTACATCTCGCGGGCGACCTTGACGGGATCGGGCACGACGCTGATGAGGTACGGGGCGTAGACGATGTCGAACGAGTCGTCCGGCAGGGTCATCGCCGCCGCGTCCATCTCGAGGACCCGGCAGTTGTGCAGGCCCTTGACGATGACCCGCTTGCTGGCCTTCTCGAGCATGTTGCGGGACAGGTCGATGCCCGTCACCGTACAGCTGCGGGGATAGAGCGAGAGGTTGATCCCCGTGCCGACGCCGACCTCGAGCACGGTATCACCGGGCCGGATGACCATCTTCTCGATGGCCTCCAGCCGGCCGGGATGCAGCGTCGGGCCGAAGGTGTAGTCGTAGACCGCGGCCAGCTTCTCGTAGACGCGTTCGACGAAGTCGTTCTCGACGACGGTCGCCGAGAGCGCGCGGCTGGCCGCGTCGCCCGAGAAGATGTCCTTCGTAGGTCCGGTCGGGTGATTGAACAACGACATGCGGCGCCTCCGCGGCCGTCGCAACTATAACATCATGAGGGCGTCGGCCGGGAACCGGCTCACCCCAGGGCGTCCAGCACGTCCAGGGCGGCCCCGGGACGGCCCGACGGGGCCGAAACCTGCAGGCCCTGTACCATCGGGGCCAGGTCCCGGGCGATCTCCCGGGCGATGGCCACGCCTTCGGCCGCGGCCTGCTCGGGCCCGCCGGCACGGCGCATCCGCTCCACCAGCCGGTCCGGCACCGACACCCCCGGCACCTCGTTGGCCATGAACTCGGCGTTCAGCACGCTCTCGAACGGCGCGACGCCGGCAATGATCGGCACGCCGCTTCCAGCAATCCGGCGCAGCAGGGCCTCGAACGCCGCCACGTCGTAGATGGGCCGGGTGACGACGAACTCCGCGCCCGCCTCGGCCTTGTACTCGAACCGGCGCACCTCGCGGTCGAGGTCCGGCGCGCCCGGGTTGATCATCACCCCGGCCAGGAACGCCGTGGGCGGCCCGATGGGCTGGCCGCCGACGTCCAGCCCGTGGTTCAGGCGCGTGATGACGTGCACCAGGCCAATCGAATCCACGTCGAAGACGGCCGTGGCGTCCGGGATGTCGCCGAGCATCCGGGCGTCGCCCGTGACGCCCAGCACGTTGCGCAGCCCCATGGCGTGGGCGCCGATGAGGTCGGACTGGATGCCGGCCAGGTTGCGGTCGCGGCAGGAGTACTGGAGCACCGTCTCGATCCCGGCCTGCTGCTCGATGAGGACGGCCAGGGCCAGCGGGCTCATGCGGGCCCCCGCGCGCGGGATGTCCGTGATGGTGACGACATCCACCCCGCGGATGCGCAGCTCGCGCGCCTGGTCGAGCGTCTGCTGCACGGTCAGGCCGCGGGGCGGCGCCAGCTCGACGGCGACCACGCGACGCCCGCGCGTGACGAGATGGCCGAGGCGCGACTTCTGCTCGCGTGGCATCGGCGCCTGCGCGTGCGGGGCGCTGGCGACGGCCGACGCGGCGACACGCGCGCCGCGGGCCTCCCGGCCGAGCGCCGGAGACAGCGCCTTGACCGCGAGGCTGATTTGCCGGATGTGCTCGGGGGTCGTGCCACAGCACCCCCCCACCAGCCGCACGCCGTAGCCCACGAAACGCCGCGCATACGACGCCATGTACTCCGGCGAGCTGAGGTAGATGTTGCGCCCCTCGATGTCGCGCGGGCGGCCGGCGTTCGGCATCGCCGACAGCCACGCGTCGCTGACGCCGGAGACCCGCTCGATGGTCTCGAGCATCGGCGCCGGGCCGACGCTGCAGTTGACACCGACGACGTCGGCGCCGCGGGCGACGAGCGCCGGCGCGAACTGCTCGGGCGGGGTGCCGTCGAGGCTGTTGCCGTCCTCCTCGGTCGTCATCTGCGCGACGATCGGGAGGTCGCAGAGGCTGCGGACGGCGGCAATCGCGGCCCCGACCTCGTTGAGGTCGCGGAAGGTCTCGAAGACGAACAGGTCGACGCCGCCCTCCAGGAGCGCGGCGGCCTGCTCACGGAAGTACTGCTCCGCCTCGTCGACCCCGGTCTTGCCCCACGGTTCGATGCGCACGCCGAGCGGGCCGATCGCGCCGGCCACGTAGGCGACATCGCCGGCCGCGTCCCGCGCCAGGCGCGCCCCCGCGCGGTTGATCGACTCGAGCTCGTCGCCCAGGCCGAAGGCCCGGAGCTTCATCCGGTTGGCGCCGAACGTGTTCGTCTCGAGCACGTCGGCGCCGGCCCGCACGTATTCTTCGTGCACGGCCCGCACGAGGTCGGGTTGCGTGAGGTTCAGCGACTCGAAGCAGCGATTGACGAAGACGCCCCGCCCGTAGAGCATCGTCCCCATCGCGCCGTCGCAGACGAGGACGCGCTCACCGAGCGCGTCGAGAAAGGGTGTGGCTGGCAAGAAACTTCCGGCCGCCCGAGGCGGCGGTCAGCGCCCGGCGGCGCTCTGCTGGCTGGCCGGCGCGGGCACGAGCAGCTCCGTCTTGTCCCAGACGAAGTCGTCCTTGCTGGTCACCGCCAGCTCGTAGTCCTTGCCCATGAAGATTGCCGACACGGGGCAGGCCTCTTCGCAGTAACCGCAGAAGATGCAGCGGGTCTTGTGAATCTGGTAGACGGCCGCGTAGCGGGGGCCGGCCATCACGGATCCGTCGTTCTCGGCCGCCTCGAGGTAGATGGCGTCGGCCGGGCAGGCGACCGAGCACAGCCCGCAGGCGACACACTTCTCGAGGCCGTTCTCGTCCCGCATCAGGATCTGCTTGCCCCGGTATTTCGGGAACATCGGGACCTTCTGGTCCGGGTAGTTCACCGTGATCGGGTTGCGGAACAGATGCTTGAACGTGAGCGCGAAGCCCTCAATCAACGGACGGATCATGGGGTAGATGATACCATCTTCCCGCGGGACGGCTCGGGCCCCGCGGCCCGCGTCCCGGCCCCGCAGGCGCCAGCCCCGTGCCCCAGGATCCGAAGTTCCTCTCCGCCGAGCAGTTCCTGCTCGCGACCCTCGTCGGGAAGCTCGCCGTGATGGCGGCGCTGGCGACCATGCTGGCCCGCTACCGCCGCTTCCGCCACATCCTGATCTTCGAGCGCCGCGACTGGCCCGACCGCCTGATCTTCGTCCTCGGGCTCGCCCTGCCCCTCATGGCGGGCGTCGCGGCCCGCCTGCTGCTGAGCTACGAGGCGGCCGACCTCACGCTCGAGGGCGCGTTTCTCGCCGGCCTGATCGCCGGCCCGTACGCCGGCGCCCTGGTCGGCGCGATGATCGGCGCCCCGGCGGTCTTCGCCGGCGAATGGGGGGCCCTGCCCTTTGCCGTCGGCTGTGGCTTCGCCGGCGGAGGCCTGCGTGAGGCGTGTCCCAAGGAAGACATCTGGAGCTTCTCGCCGTTCGTGTTCTTCAGCGTGCCGCGCCACGTCTGGCGCCTGCTGACGGGGGGCGGAGGCAACTGGCAGGTCATCCTGCTCCTGGCGGTCGTCGGCCTCGAGTTGATCCGCCAGGCGGTCGGCGCGCGCTTTGGCGCGACACGCCTGTTCTACTTCGACGCGCCGTCGGCCTGGCTCACCGTGCTCGTCTATGTCGCCACCGTGCTCTCGGTCTCGACCCCGATCAAGATCTGGAACACCGCCCGCATCGAACACCGGCTGCAGGAACAGGAGAAACTGCTCCTGGCCTCGAAGATCGAGGCGCTCAAGAGCCAGATCAACCCGCACTTCCTGTTCAATACGCTGGCGTCGGTCTCGTCCCTGATCCGGTCCCAGCCCGAGACGGCCCGCACCGTCATCGTGAAGCTCTCCGGCCTGTTGCGGCGCCTGATGCGCAGCCAGGAGCAGTTCGTCACGTTCCGCGAGGAGCTCGAGGCCATCGACGAGTACCTCGACATCGAGGTGATCCGCTTCGGGCCGCGCTTGACCGTGCGCAAGGACATCGCGCCCGACACGCTCGACGTGGTCGTGCCGAGCATGATCCTGCAGCCCCTCGTCGAGAACGCGATCAAGCACGGGTTCGCCCGCAAGGTCGGGCCGGGCCACCTCACCATCCGGAGCCGCCGCGACGGCGGCCGCGCCCTCATCGAGGTCGAGGACGACGGGCTCGGCATCTCCGACGAGCGGCTCGAGACCGCCATGTCGAGCGGCATCGGCCTCAGCAACGTGCACGAGCGGCTGCGGGTGATCTACGGCGCGGCGGGCAGCGTGGCCCTGCGCGGGGCACCCGGGCGCGGCGCCACGGCGCGCATCGACATCCCCGTCCTCGTGGCCCGGGAGCAAATCACCGCATGATGCCCGCGACGCCCCTTTCCGCCGTGGTGGCCGACGACGAGCAGTTCGCCCGCGAGGAGCTCTGCTACCTCCTGGAGCGGCAGGACGGCATCGAGGTGATCGCCGAGGCGGCCGACGGGCCGGCGGCGGTCGAGGCCATCACGCGGCTCCAGCCGGACGTCGCGTTCCTCGACGTGCAGATGCCGGGCCTCACCGGGTTCGAGGTCGCGCGCCGGGTGCTCGAGTCGGACGGGTCGCTCGCGGTCGTGTTCGTCACGGCCTTCGACCAGCGCGCGGTCGAGGCCTTCGAGCTGAACGCGGTGGACTACCTGCTGAAGCCCGTCGAGGCCGGACGCCTCGAGCAGGCGGTGCAGCGGGTGCGCCGCCGCCGGGGCGACGGCGCCCCGCTGGGCGGGCAGCTGGAGCGGCTGGTGCGGCTGATGGCCGAGCAGAAGGAAAGGCGAAACCAGATTGCCGTCCGGATCGGCGAACGCTTCGTCCTGGTGCAGGCGGAGGAGATCATCTATGCCTCCCTTGCCGGCGATTCGATTACTATTGTGACTGGGCAGGTTTCCGGCACTTCGAACGACCGGACGCTGGACGAGCTGCAGGCCAGGCTGGATCCGGACGTCTTCTGGCGGGTCCACCGATCGCATCTCGTCAACATCAACAAGATCAAGGAGATCGTCCCTTGGTTCAGTCGGAACTACATCCTCAGGATGAAAGACCCGAAGGCGACGGAGATTCCCGTCAGCCGCTCGCAGACCAAGAGGCTGCGAGACTACCTGAAGCTGTAGCGCCTGCCGACGACGCCCCCGCGGCCTACCGGGCCGACCCGAGCGCCGCCCCTGGCATGGCGCTCGCCGCCGATCCCGTCACCGTCGCGCCCCCGCCCGGCACGCCCCACGAATCCGTCATGCAGATCGACGACCCGTCGGCCGCGATGATGCACCGGCTCGAGCTCTGGAAGGACGAGTTCGTCGCGTGGGTCAAGACGCTCGCCTCGGCGGCCGTCTATGCCACGCTGATCGTGACCTTCGGCTTCCAGGTCGCGCGGGTCGAGGGCCAGAGCATGGCGCCGACGCTCGCCGACCAGGATCGCCTGATCGTCAACAAGCTCGCCTACCGGCTCGCCGATCCGCAGCGCGGCGACATCGTGATGCTCTACTACCCGCTCAACCCGGACAAGTCGTTCGTGAAGCGGGTGATCGCCGAGGAAGGCGACCAGGTGCGCATCGTCGACGGCCGCGTCTACGTGAACGACGTGCCCCTGCGCGACGACTACGTGCCGCCGGAGTACCGGAGCCACGACGACTGGGGCCCGCAGGTCATCCCCGAGGGGTACTACTTCGTGATGGGTGATCACCGGAACAACAGCTCCGACAGCCGCCACTGGGGCATGGTCCCGAAGAAGTACATCATCGGCAAGGTCCAGATCCGCTGGTGGCCGGTGCCCAACGCCCGCGTGTTCTGAGGTGGGCGGCCGCTACCGCGAGGTCACGCGCGTCCTGACGCGCGTGCTGTTCCTGAACCTCGCGGTGGCGGCGGCCAAGATCGTCCTCGGCTACGCGACCGGCGCCGTCAGCATCCTCTCGGACGGCTTCCACTCCCTCACCGACACCGCCTCCAACATCGTCGGCCTCGTTGGCGTGCGCGTCGCCAGCCGGCCGCCCGACGAGAACCACCCCTACGGCCACCGCAAGTTCGAGACGATGGCCGCGATTGGCATCCTCGTCTTCCTGCTGCTGGTGCTCGTCGAGGTGCTGCGGGCGGCCGTGGAGCGCCTGAGCTCCGGCGAGCAGCCGTCGGTCACCGCGATCAGCTTCGGCGTGATGATCGCGACGCTCGCGGTCAACGTCGGCGTGGTCCGGTACGAGCGCCGGGAGGGGCGGCGGCTGGGGAGCGAGGTGCTGACGGCGGACGCGCGGCACACCACGAGCGACGTCCTGACGTCGAGCGCGGTGATCGTCGCCCTGGCGGGCGTGCGGCTCGGCTACCCGCTCTTCGACCCGCTCGCCGCGCTGGTCATCGCGGGCTTCATCGGCCGGGCGTGCTGGGAGATCTTCGAGGACAGCGCGCGCGTGCTCGCGGACGAGGCCGTGCTGCCGGAGGAGGCCATCCGCGAGACGGTGATGGCCGTGCCGGACGTCGTCGGCTGCCACCAGATCCGCTCACGCGGATCGGCGGATCACATCTTCGTGGACCTGCACATCTGGCTGGACCCGGCCATGCCCCTGCACGACGCGCACGAGCGGTCCCATGTCGTGAAGGACCAGCTGATGGACCGTTTCCCCAACATCCAGGACGCGGTCATCCATATCGAGCCCCCGCCTGCCGCGACGATCGGCCCACGCTGACGGCCTGGACGCCGGCCGCCGCGGAGTTCGACCGCTTCACCGACGCACGCGTGTCTACGGACAACCGCGGGAAGTCATCCGCGGATGAACACGGATGAAGACGGAGGCCTCCGTGCCTCCGTGTCTCCGTGTCTCCGTGCCTCGGTGGGGGCATTCGCCCCGCCGCCCTCAGTACCCGAGCGCGGGCTGCACTTCGTACTTGAGCGGCTGCCCGGCCCGGAAGCGTTCGAGGTTCTCGGCGAACAGCTCGAGGACCTCATCCCAGTGCCCGTCGCGGAAGCCGGCCGTGTGTGGCGTGAGGATGACGTTCGGACACGACCAGAGGGGGTGCCCGGCCGGGAGCGGCTCCTTCGGGAACACGTCGAGCGCGGCGCCGCCGAGGTGTCCGGATCGGAGCGCGTCGACGAGCGCATCGGTGTCGACGATCTTCGCCCGCCCCACGTTGATGAAGACCGCACCCGGCTTCATCGCGGCGAACTGCTCGCGTCCCAGCAGGCCCAGGGTCTCCGGAGTCAGCGGCGCGGCGACGACGACGGCGTCGCTGCGCTCGAGCAGCGCGGGCAGCGCCTCCGGCGGCAGCACTTCGTCCACGCCGTCCGGCAGGGCGCCTTCGGCACGCCGTCGCGTCGCGAGCACCCGCATGCCGAGGGCACGCGCGCGGGTCGCAATCGCGGTGCCGATCGTGCCGAGCCCGATGAGCCCGAGCGTCCGGCCCCGGACGATCCAGGGCATGCGGCGGCCGGTGTGCTCCGCTTGCGTCCATCGGGCGTCCCGCTGGGCCTCGAGCACGAACGGCAATTGCCGGCCGAACGCCAACAGGACGGCCAGCACATGCTCCGCGATCGGCACGGCCTGCACACCCCGCGTGTTCGTCAGGCTTACGCCGCGAGCCGCCATCTCCGGCAGGCAGAAGGTCTCCACGGCCACCGCGGACGTGTGGGCCCACCGCAACCGGGGCGCGGCCGCGAGCTCCGCCGGGGTGAGCTTCCACGTGAAGGCGACGTCCGCGTCGGCCAGCCCCGCCGCGCGCTCGGCGTCGTTCATCGTGTGGATGAACGACACGTCGGGGAACCGCTGCTCCAGCACCGGCAGCCCCTCGACCGGAAACTGCCACTGGACGACGGGGTGACGGAGGTTGATGAGGACCTTCACCGGCGCCGCTCCGTGCCGGCGGGCCGCCGGTAGTCGCCGGAGCGGCCACCCGACTTGCGGAGCAGCCGGATGTCGCCGATCACCATCGTCTTGTCGACGGCCTTGATCATGTCGTAGAGCGTGAGCAGGGCCACCGACACCGCCGTGAGCGCCTCCATCTCGACACCGGTTTGGGCGCTGGTGCGCGCGCGGGCCGTCACACGCAGGCCGGTCCGCGTCGGCACGATGTCGAGGTCGACGCCCGACAGTGGGAGCGGATGGCACAGCGGGATGAGATCGCTGGTGCGTTTCGCGCCCATGATCCCGGCAACGCGGGCCGCGGCGAGCGGATCGCCCTTCGTGAGGCGTCCTGCCCGCACGAGGCGGCGAGCCTCCGCGGACAGCGTGATGGTGCCTTCGGCAATTGCCTCGCGGGCGGTCACTGCCTTGCCGCCCACGTCCACCATGCGGACGCGGCCCTCCGCGTCCACGTGCGTGAGTCCGGCGGGGGACTTCCTGGCCATGACTGGATGTGTCCTTTGCGGCGCCGGGCACCCGGCGCGGGGTCAGTCGCCGGTGCCGCCGTCCTGCGCGAGGTAGAACGACAGGCTCTCGAGCGAGACGGTCAGGTCGACGCTGCGCAGCTTCACGCCCTCGGGCGCCTTGAGCGCGCCCGGCGAGAAGTTCAGCACGGCCTTCACGCCGGCCGCGACGATCTGGTCGAGGACCATCTGGGCCGACTCGGCGGGCACGGCAATGACCGCGATGTCGATGCGTTCCTTCTTCGCGACGCGGCGGAGATCCTTCAAATCGTAGATCGGGACGCCCCGCCGCGACTCGTCGCCAATCTTCAGGTTGGAGATGTCGAAGAGGGCCATGATCTCGAAGCCCTCGCGCCGGAACCCCGGATAGTCGGCCAGGGCCAGCCCGAGGTTGCCCGCGCCCATGACGGCCACGCGCAGCTTTCGGTCAAGTCCCAGAATGTGCCGGAGATGGCGCTTCAGTTCCTTGACGTAGTAGCCGACGCCTCGCACGCCGAACTCGCCGAAATACGCGAGATCCTTCCGGATCTGCGCGGCGTTCAAGTGGAACTGCTCCGCGAGCGCCTGCGACGAGATCGTCTCGACGCCGGCCGCCTCGAGCTGATTCAGGCAGCGCAGATAGACCGAGAGTCGGTTGGTGGTGAGCTCGGAAACCTGCTCGGTGGTGGGCTTCCGCTTGTTCTCTGAATTCACAAGCGTAGACAGGATAGGACAAAGCGGCGCGACCGTAAAGTGCCGGGCTCTGCTACCATCCGGCGCTATGGCACATCCTCCCGCGTCCGGGCCCGCGTCAGGCGGCCCGTCCGACCGGCAGTTCCAGCCCTTCGTTCCGGCGTCCCAGTCCCCGGCCGAGTTCACCGCCAAGGCCATCTTTCTCGGCGTGCTCTTCGGGCTCATCTTCGGCGCCTCCACCGTGTATCTCGGCCTCCGGGCCGGCCTGACCGTCAGCGCCTCCATCCCGATTGCGGTCCTCGCAATCTCGGTGCTCAAGCGTCTCGGCGGCTCCACCATCCTCGAGAACAACATCGTCCAGACGATCGGGTCGGCCGGCGAGTCGGTGGCCGGCGGCGTTGTCTTCACGGTGCCGGCGCTGATCTTCCTGCTGCCGGAGGGCCCGTCCTACTTCACCTACACGCGCATCACGATGCTGGCGTTCGCCGGCGGCATCCTCGGCGTGCTGATGATGGTGCCGCTCAGGCGCGCGCTGATCGTCAAGGAGCACGGCGTGCTGCCGTACCCGGAGGGCACGGCCTGCGCCGAGGTGCTGGTGGCCGGCGAGCGTGGCGGCCGGCTCGCGGGGCTCGTGTTCGGGGGCCTCGGCATCGGGGCGCTGTGGAAGGCGCTCTCCTGGATCTTCAACCTGTTCCGCACCGAGATTGGCCACTCGCTGGCGCGCACCAGCCAGTTCCCCAACGCCACGCTCAACGTCGACATCTCGCCGGAGTACATGGGCGTCGGTTACGTCATCGGGCCCCGCATCGCGGGCACCATGTTCGCCGGCGGCGTCCTGTCGTGGCTCGTGCTGCTGCCGCTGCTGTCGATTGTCGGCGGCGCGCTGACCACGCCGTTCCCGCCGATCCACCCGGACTTCGCGAGCAACCCGGCCACGGGCGCGCCGTTCCTGATCTCGGAGATGTCCCCGGGGCAGATCTGGAGCGCCTACATCCGCTACATCGGCGCCGGTGCCGTGCTGGCCGCGGGCCTCATCACCCTGGCGCGCACGCTGCCGACCATCGTGTCATCGGCGCGCGAGGGGCTGAAGGGGCTGGGCGTCGCAACCGAGGGGGGCCAGAAGCGCACCGAGCGGGACATCTCGATCAAGGTCGTGCTCGTCGGATCGCTGCTGCTGGCGATCTTCCTCGCCGTCACCCCGGGCCTGCCCACCCAGGGCAACGTGCTCGCGGCCATCCTGGTCGTGCTGTTCGGCTTCTTCTTCGCCACCGTCTCGTCGCGCATCACGGGCCTGATCGGCTCCTCGTCGAACCCGATCTCCGGCATGACCATCGCGACGCTGATCATCACGTGCATCATCTTCGTCGCGCTCGGCTGGACCGGCGACATGTACTCGCCGATAGCCCTGTCCGTCGGCGCGATCGTCTGTATCGCCGCCGCCAACGCGGGCAACACCTCGCAGGACCTCAAGACCGGCTACATCGTCGGCGCCACGCCGATCTACCAGCAGCTCGGCCTCGTGATCGGCGTCATCGCGTCGGCCTTCGTCATCGGGATGACCATGCTCTACCTGCACCGCGTGTTCGGCATCGGCTCGCCGGACGTGGCGGCGCCGCAGGCGACCCTCATGGCCACGATCATCCAGGGCCTGCTCAGCCAGCAGCTCCCGTGGGGCCTGGTGCTGGTCGGCATCTTCATCGCCGTGACCCTCGAGCTGTGCGGCATCCACTCACTCTCGTTCGCGGTCGGCTCCTACCTGCCCATCGCGACGACGGCGCCAATCTTCGTTGGCGGCCTCGTCCGCTGGTGGGTCGAGCGCAAGACCGGTGAGACGAGCGAGTCGGACATCAGCTCCGGCACCCTCTTCAGCAGCGGCCTCATCGCCGGCGGCTCGCTGGCGGGCATCCTGTTCGCGGTGCTCGTCGGCACGGGCTACATCGCGCCCTTCCAGGCCCTCGGCAACGCGCTGCCCTTCCTGCACGACGAGGGGCTCGTCGGCCAGCTGATGGGCGGCCTGCTCTTCTTCGCGCTGGCCGTGATCCTGGCGCGGAACGCGCAGAAGAAGATGGACTAGGCGGGCTGCGCCCGCCACTCGAGATCGCAGACTTCAGATTGAAGATTGCCGATTGACGAGTGCCCGGCGCGATTGCGCCAGGCGGGCACACGAGAGGGCCACGGGCAGAGATGGACGTTCAGGCCGTCTCCCTCCGTGGCCCTGCGTGTCTCGCGCCCCGGCGGCTACGTGGCCCCCGCCCCGATTGCTGGGGCCAGCAAGGCCTATCGGGGTTCAGCCGCGTCCATCCGCGAGGCCTGCTCGTCGAGCCATCCCCGCCGCAGCCGCTCCGCCGCTATGTTCGAGAGATACGGCTTGATGTCCAGCACGGGCGTGCCGTCGAGCATGTCGAGGCCCCGCACCCGCAGCGTCGCGCCGTCGCGCCCGAGCAGTTCGACGACGGTCAGCGCGATCGGGTTCGGGCGGCGCGGGGTCCGTGTCGAGAACAGCCCGTGCGGCCGGTCGGCGTTCGGTGGCTGGCTCATCAGCTCGAACCCCGGCTCGCCCCGATCGAAGACCCAGATCACGTAGAGGTGCGAGAAGCCCTCGATGTCGGTCAGCGCCTCCTCGAGGTCAGCGCGAACCTCGATGGTGCCCTCGCGCGTGTGCGACGCGCCCGGACCTTTCGGGATTTCCGTACGATCCGCGAAGCCACTCCGCACCGTCGCTATCGGGGTGAACGTGAACGTGCCGGAAGGGGTCGTCGCCATCATCGTCCTCGTCGCGTTTCCACTCACGCTCGCGCACGACGTCCTGTCGGTGCCGGGCCGATGGGTCGTACATGTTTGCCAGTTCCACCAGCGGACTGTACGCGCCGAAGCTGCCCTGACGGCGTCGGTAGTTCACCAGGCCACGCGCCTCGGCCCACGTCAGCGCCCGGTGCGCACCATACGCGCCGGCAAGCGCGACGGCGACCGTGGACGCCGTCCCGAACGGCCACACCGGTCCCACGATGAGGGCCAGCAGGCCACCGGCGAACACGAGCGTGACCGCCGCCATGAACCAGCGCGACAGGCGTCGCATGGGTTGTCCCTCCGAGACCGCATGCCGGTCAGCGGTCCGGCGCCTCGGCGCCCTCGAGCTCGGCCAGCAGCTCGCGCGCGCGGTCGGCATCCTCGGCCGACACCTGCACGTGCACGGGGCCGACGAAGGGATTCAGCCCGCCGATGCTGCCGCCGGCAAACAGGTCCTGCACGCCCTCGCCACTGGCGAAGAAGGTGATGCCCGCCTCTTCGAGCAGCGACTTGGCCACGGCCAGCACGGCCGGGTTGCCGGTTTCGAAGATGGTCACGGGGGTGGAGTCGTCTGCGGGATTCGTCATCGGCGCCCTCCTCTCCTGGATCGTACCCCGAACCGGGCGACGCCGCGGCCGGATCGTGTACAAAGGGCTATGGCAACACGACGCGCGGCCGTCGTCCTGCTCCTGGCCGCGGCCTCGGCCCTGCCCGTGGCGCAGACGCTGCTGCGCCGGGCGACCACCGTCGAGGCCATCCGGGCCTATCCGACCTTCTACAACGGCCAGGCCGTCGTCGTCGCCGGCCGCGTGGCGCGTGACGGCGACCGCCTCCGGCTCGTGACCGACGGCGGCTCCCTGCACCTGCTCTCCCAGGAGCCGCTCGCCGAGGGCGACGCGGCACTCCGGGGCCAGGTGTTCGACCTCGGCCGCATGAACCAGGACGACCCGCGCCTGACAGCCATCGACACCACCGGCAGCCTCACGCGCCTCTTCACCGACCGGTGGCCCCGTCCGGGCGAGGAGATGCTGCTCAGCGTCACGAGCAGCGGCCCGCTACCGGCATCGGTGAGCCTCGCCAGTCCCCCCATCCGCGCCCTTGCGCTCCAGCCCGAACGCTTCACGGGCGAGGCGGTCTCGGTCGTCGGCCAGTTCCGCGGGCGCAACCTCTACGCCGACCTGCCCGCGGCGCCCACCGACGGGCGCTGGGACTTCGTCCTCCGTTCGGCCGATGCGGCGCTCTGGGTGACGGGCGTGCGCCCACGGGGCAAGGACTTCGACCTCGACCCGGGCCGCAGGGTCGACACCGGTCGCTGGGTGCGCGTCACCGGCACCGTGCACGCCGGGCGTGGACTCGTGTGGCTGGACGGGACGAGCATCGCCACGGCGACCGAGCCGGACGATGCGGAAGCGGTCGAGGTGGAGGTGCCGGCGCCGCCCACGCCCCCGCTGGAGGTGTTCTTCAGCGCACCGACGGCCGGCGAAGCCGACGTGCGGCTCGACTCGACCATCCGGATCCAGTTCTCGCGTGACCTCGCCCCCGACACGCTCGAGGGGCACATCCGCCTGACGTACTCCTCGGCCCAGTCCACCGAACGCGGCGAGCCGCAGGCCCCCGCGATTCCGTTCAGCGTGCGCTACCAGGCCGCCACGCGGTCGCTGGAGATCGTGCCGGACCAGCCGCTCGAGCGGTTCCGTGACGTCCGGGTCGACCTGCTCGAAGGCATCAGAGGCCCGACAGGCCAGGCACTCGCGCCGTTCACCCTCTCGTTCTCGACCGGCGGCTCCTGACGCGGGCTACCGCAGCCACAGATTGCGCAGATGGCACAGATGACATCCGGGTAAGCCGCGCCGCGAGAAGCGGCGGGCAAGCCACGATCGTCAATCTGCAATCTGCAATCTTCAATCTGCAATCGAAAATGGCGGGCGCAGCCCGCCCCCCGCCTCTACGGCACGATCCGGAAGCCGTAGGTCGCCACGTCCCGCCGGCTGCCGTCGGCGACCGACACCTCGATCACGTATTCGCCCTGCGCCAGCGGCGCGAGCGTGAGGTCGGCGACGACCGAGCGGAGTTGCAGGCTCTCGTCGAGCTTCTCCGCCAGCCGGACGGGGACCGGAATCTCCTGCCCTTCGACGTTCAGCAGGCGCGCCGCGACCGTGCCTCCCGGCGAGATGCGTGGCACTTCCAGGCGGACGCGCTCGGTGCGCCGGAACCGGGCATCGGCCGTGGGCAGGTAGTCGAGGCCGGTGGTGGGCCCCCGGCGGAAGGCGATCCCGGCCGATGCCAGTCGCGCATCGGCCGCGGGCACCACCGCATCGACGGTCGTCTGCAGCGGCAGGCTGGAGTCGACCGGGCGAAATTCCACGCGGATGACATAGCGTCCCGGCGCCAGCAGGTCGCGCTCCGGCCGCACGAGCGAGAGCGTGCGCTGGCCGGGCTCGAGCGTGGCGTCGACGACCAGCGGGCCACTGCCGCCCTCGGCATGCTCGATCGTGAGCCGCGCCTGCCCCCCAGCCTGCCAGTCGGGTTGCCGCATGGTTTCAGGGTCCAGCTCCGCCGCGATCCAGACGAAGCCGTTGCCGCCGGCGGCCTGCGCACGCAGCGGCAAGGTGCCGCGGGCCGTCGCCAGCGAGTCGAGGGCGCGCCGCATCTCGGGCGGAATGGTGGAATGCCCCGGCGGGGCGCCGTTCATCAGGCGGTCGACCCGCGCGGAGGCGGCCTCTGCCTCGGTCGGCGCGAGGTACCCCGGCCTGGCCCGCACGTCGAGTCCGGGCCGCTTCGTCCGCACGGTGATGCGGCGGAACCGGCCATCGAGCTTCGTGTTGGTCGAGTAGTAGCCCAGCAGGTAGTAGGCGCCGGTGTCGGCGACCATCCGGTCGAGGGCGGCGTCGATGTTGTTGGTGTCGACCACCGCGAAGCCGTCGGTCTGCTCGGCCAGCGTCCTCAGGCTGCCCTGCCGCGCCCCGAGACGGGCGCGATCCTCCGACGGCGACAGCGGGCGGCGGGGCCCCACGTCGTCGTCGAAGGGGGTGAGGCCGCGGGGATCGACCGGGTAGAAGCTGACGTTCGCCCGGTTGGCCCGCTGCAGGAGCTGCCGGAACGTGATTTCGTTGTCGGCGAAGGCCAGCAGGCTCCGCTCGCGCTCGCACCCCGTGAGCGACGCCTTGTCGGCCAGCTCACTCATCGTCAGCTTGCCGTCGGGGCCCACGCCAACGGTGCCGGGACCCTGAGGCGAGCTCGACGTGCCGTCGGGGTAGCGGATGACCCGTCCGAGCCGCTCGTTGCGGCGAAACAGCGCCCAGCCCTCCGACAGGACCACGACGAACTTGCGCTCCTCCCGGAGATCCTCGAGGTGCTCGATCAGGTCCTCCAGAGCCTCGAGGGTACGCGTCTCCCGGCGGCGGTCGATCATCTCGTCGGCGATGCCCTCGGTGGGACCGGCGTCCGGATAGCAGCCGCGGATCTCGTTCTCGCGCGGGTCGGCGGAGGTCACCTTGTCGCGCTCGCCCCAGAACCAGTTGTCGCGCAGGATGCCCTCGACTGTCTCCATCCGGCGCGCGAGCGTGAGGTTCCGCGCCGACATCTCCGGCGTCATGACGCCCACGAGGTCCTCGGCGCCGATGACGCGGTCGAGCAGGCGGGTCACCGGATTCTGGGCACGGTACGACCCGGCGATGTGCACGTGCGACGTGTCCATGAACAGGACGAAGACGCGGGAGTCGGGATCGGTGGCCATCTGCCGCGACTCGGCGACGGTGTTCGGCTCGACGCGGAACGGACCGGTCTCGGGTCCACGCGGCGCGACCAGCTCGAAGCTCTCGATGGCCTGCGGCACGTCGTCCTCGAGGATCTCGATGTCGTCGCGGGCGAGGTCGGTGACGGGGACGCCGTCACGGGTGATGTAGGCATCCACCCGCACGAGGGTCGCGCCGCCGCGGAAGCGCGGCAGGGGTTCGGGCTGCGGCTCCTGGGCGGCCACGAGCGTGGTGCCGAGCAGCAGGCCGCACGCGGCGAGACGCTGGAAGGTCATGCGGAATCCAGCAGGCGTGGCTTCCTCAGTGTAGTCCAGATCCAGCGGGCGACCAGGCCAATCGCCAGCAGGGCCAGCCCGGTCACGGCCAGGGCCGCCAGCGGGAACTTGAGCGCCAGGAGGCCGAGCCCGACGACGAAGGCATCCTCGCCGAAGCTGAGGGCCCAGTTGCTGAACGGTTCCGGGCTCGCGTTCACGGCCACGCGGGTGCCGGCCTTCGTCAGGTGGCTGCCGGCGGCGACGGTGCCACCCGCCAGCGCGACGAGCGTGGTCGTGAGCGGCGAGGCGTCGCCGATCGAGGCGACGGCGATCAGCGCGGCCCCGAGCGGCCGCACGACCGTGTGGACCGCGTCCCAGGCCGAGTCGACCCACGGCACCTTGTCGGCGACGAACTCGACGGCGTACAGCACGAGGGCCACGCCGATCACCCACGGGTGCGCGAAGCCCTGGTACGACTCCGGCAGCGTCACCCACTCATAGCGCGCCGCCAGCCCGATGATCGCGACCGTGGCGTAGAGGTTCACCCCCGCCGCCAGCGAGAACGCCATCGTTCGCCCGAAGGTCAGGAGCAGATCCAATTGAAGATCTCAGATTGAAGATTGAAGATTGAAGATTGCACGAACTGAACGCGCCACACGCCGGAAATGGGGACTGTCGCCATTTCGCCAGCGTCAGTCTCCGAAATGGGG
The DNA here is from genome assembly GCA_050246635.1 of Vicinamibacterales bacterium. Lineage (GTDB taxonomy): Bacteria > Acidobacteriota > Vicinamibacteria > Vicinamibacterales > UBA2999 > JBFWVR01. The sequence continues at coordinate 377,832 of JBFWVR010000001.1, read as the reverse complement.
ACTGTCCCCATTTCCGGCGTCTCTTCTGACCAGACGGATCAGCCGCGCGGTTCGTTCGCGAGCAGGCCGTTGATGCGCTCGCGCACGATGGCGATCAGCTCGTCGCGCTGGTCCACCGTGTACCCGGCCGTCTCGACCGGCTCGCCAATCCGCACGTCCACGAGCACGGGACGCACGATGGCGCTGCCCTTGCGCATGGCGGCGCGGCCACCGGTGATCGCGACGGGCACGATCGGGGCCTGGGCGCGGATGGCCATGATGAACCCGCCCTTCTTGAACGGGAGGAGATCGGCCGTCCGGCTCCGGGTGCCCTCGGGGAAGATCAGGAACGAGTTGCCGTCGCGGATCGACTGGGCCGCCCGCTCGATGGCCGCCATCGCGGCCTCGCGCTGCTCGCGGGCGACGGGCACGAAGCCGCCTACCTCGAAGGCGTACCCGAGCACCGGAATCTTCCGGAGCTCGGCCTTGTAGAGGATGTGCAGCCGCCGGTGCAGCGCGCGGAACAGCACCGGCGGATCCACGTTCGACTGGTGGTTCGCGCAGAAGACAACGGCCCGATCCACGGGCACGTGCTCACGCCCGCGCACCCGGTACCGGATGCCCGCCAGCCCGAGGGCCAGGCCGGCGCCGACGTGGCCCAGATCGTAGAGCAGGCCCTTCCAGCGGAGCGGGATCGCGATGGCCAGCCCGATGGTGCCGGCCACCAGCACGTAGAGGGACACGAGGACGTAGGCGAGGACCGACCGGACAGCGGCAAGAGCGGTGGCAACCATGGGTACGAGAAAAAGGGCCTGGCGGCGACCGCCAGGCCCTCACACTCTACCCGAACCCGGCCGGCGCTACGAGGCGCGCGCCTGGCGGCGGGCGGCGGCCGCGCGCGTCGTCGTCGCCTTGGCGGGCGTGGCCTTCGCCGTCGCGCGCGTGGCGGCGCGCTGGGCGGCGCGAGCCTTCATCATGAAGCAGCGCTCGAGCGCCTTTTCAACACGGCCCTCGATCTCCTCGGCCGTGACCGCCATGACTTCCGAGACTTCCGAGACGATCAGCGCCTTCGCGCGATCGAGCATGCGCTTCTCGCGGAAGGACAGGCTCTTCGACTTCGCGAGGAAGGTCAGGCTCTTGAGCACATCGGCCATGTCGTAGATGGAGCCGGTGCGCATCTTGTCGGAGTTGTCCTTGAAGCGGCCCTTCCAGTTCTGGTGGTTGTCGATCTTGCCGTCGCCGAGCAGCGAGAAAAGACGCTCGACTTCCTCGTCCGTGATCGCGCGCCGCAGCCCGACGTTGTCGACGTTGGACTCCGGAACGAGCACGGTCGTGTCGTTCGACAGAATCCGCAGGTGGAAGAAACCGCACGTCGTACCGAGGATGGTCTTCTCCTCGATCTTCTCTACAACGCCGAGACCGTGATTCGGGTAGATGACCTTGTCGCCAACCTGGAATGACACGTGGCCCTCGTTTCGAGATGGTGGACTAAAGGGAGGCCCGGTGGTGGTAACGGGTAAGGAGAAGTATACCCCAGCGACCCGCCTGAATCAACGGAAAAGGCCGAAAAATCGGGCTTTTTCGCGTATCGCCACCGCGGGCACCCGCATCCCTAAACCCTTGACGCATCACCGGGTTACAGCGGTTGCGCGCTTCCCATGAGCAAGATTCATTGAAGTCACAGGGGCCATCTGCCGAGCTGGCCGCCGCTGAGATCTTAGCTCAAGGCACTAAGATCATGGCCCCCATCATCGCGCGCGGTATCCTGTTCGGCATGCTGCGCTCGTCTGCCCGGTGGCTGCCGTTGCTGCTCGCGCCCGCCCTGGCGCTCACCCTCGTGCCCCTGCGGGCGGCCCCCCAGGACCGCACCCCCAACCTCGCGCCGTTCGTGCCCACGCCGCAGGAGGTCGTCGACCGCATGCTGCGCCTCGCGTCGGTCACCAAAGACGATGTGGTGTACGACCTCGGGAGCGGCGACGGGCGCATCGTGATCTCGGCCGCCCAGCAGTACGGGGCGCGCGGGGTCGGCGTCGACATCGACCCGCTCCGGATTGCGGAGTCCGAGGCGAACGCGAAGCGCGCCGGCGTCTCGCATCTCGTCACCTTCAAGCGGCAGGACGCGCTGCAGACCGACGTCTCCGACGCGACCGTCGTCACGCTGTACTTGCTGTCGGCCTCGAACCTGAAACTCCGGCCCATCCTCACGCGCCAGCTGAAACCCGGCGCCCGCATCGTGGCCCACGCCTTTGGCATGGGCGACTGGAAACCCGCGCGTGTGGACACGTTCACCGACTCGTCCCACAGCCCACGGACGCTCTACCTGTGGATCGCCGACGGCACGGTCCGGCCGTAGCCGCGGCCTACGCCGAGCGACGCGACGAACGGGCCGCCCGCGCCGCGGCGCGCGAGCGTGATCACGCCCGGCTGTCCACCGCCCGCCTCGCCGTGTTCGGCGCCGCCCTCGCCATCGTCGGCACGATGGGCGCACCTGGCGTGCCCTGGCTGGCGCTCCCGGCCCTGGCCTTCCTCGGTCTCGCGCTCCGCCACGCGCAGGTGCTGAACGCCCGGGACCGGGCCGCGCGTGCGGTCGCCTACTACGAACGCGGCATCGCGCGGCTCGAGGATCGCTGGATGGGCGCCGGCGATCCCGGCGAGCGCTATCGCGACGCCACGCATCCGTGCGCGGACGACCTCGACCTCTTCGGATCGGGCAGCCTCTTCGAGTTGCTCTCCACGCCGCGCACGGGCGGCGGCCAGGACACGCTCGCCGGATGGCTGCGGGAGCCCGCCGCGCCCGCGCGGGTCCGCGAGCGGCAGGCGGCGGTCGCTGAACTCGCGACACGCCTCGACCTGCAGGAGGAGCTGGCCATCGCCGGCCCCGACGTCGCGGCCGCCGTGAACACGGCCGGCCTCCGCGCCTGGGCCCTCGAGACGCCCCGCCTCACCACCACCTGGCCACGTGTCGTCCTGCCGGTGCTGGCCGCCGCCTCCACCGGGCTGATCGCCTGGTGGATCTGGACCGGCAATCCGCCCGCGCTCCTGCTGCCGGCCCTCGCCGCGCAGTCGGCCGTGGCGCTGCTCTTCAAGCGAGCCGTGGCGGACGTGACCGAACGGGTGGGGCGCCGCGAGCGTGAGCTGCGGGTGCTGGCCGCGCTGCTCGGCCGTGTCGAACGCGAACCCGTCGAGAGCGCGCGGCTGGTGGCCCTGCGCGACGCCGTGCGCGCGTCGGGGCACTCGCCCGAGGAGGAGGTGCGCCGGCTCGCCCGGCTCGTGGACGTGCTGGCGTCGCGGGAGAACCAGCTCTTCGCCCCGATTGCCGCGCTGCTCTGCCTGCGCACCCAGCTGGCCTTCGCGGTCGAGGCCTGGCGACGACGCCTCGGGCCGACCGTGTCCGCGTGGATCGACAGCCTGGCGGAGTACGAGGCGCTGGCCGCCCTCGCCACCTACGCCGGCGAACATCCCGACGACCCGTTTCCCGAGCTCGTGGACGGGCCGGCGCTGATCGAGGCGGAGGGGATCACGCATCCCTTGCTGCCAGCGACCGGCGCCGTCCCCAACGACGTGCGGCTGGGCGGCACCGCGCCGCAGGTGCTGCTGGTAAGCGGTTCGAACATGGCCGGCAAGAGCACGTTGCTGCGCACGATCGGCATCAACGTCGTGCTCGCGCAGGCGGGCGCCCCTGTGCGCGCGACGCGGCTGCGCCTGTCGCCCTTGCGGGTCGGCGCCACGCTGCGCATCCAGGACTCGCTCCAGCAGGGCCGCTCGAGGTTCTACGCCGAGATCACGCGGCTGCACCAGGTCGTGGCCATGGCGCGCGCGGCCGCCACCGCGCCCGACGGCGTCGGCGTGCTCTGCCTGTTCGACGAGCTGCTCGCGGGCACGAACTCGCACGACCGCGAAATCGGCAGTGAGTCGATCCTGAGGGGGCTCGTCGATCTCGGGGCGCTCGGCCTGGTCACGACCCACGACCTGGCGCTCGCCGCCATCGCGGATCGCCTCGCGCCGCGGGCCGCGAACGTGCACCTCGCCGACCGCTTCGAGGACGGCGTCCTGCACTTCGACTACCGCCTGCGGCCGGGCGTCGTCCGCACGAGCAACGCCGTCGCGCTCATGCGATCGGTCGGATTGGATATCGAGTAAGGAAGAAGTAAGAAGTAAGAAGTAAGAAGTAAGAAGTAGGAAGTAAGACAGCAGGACGGTCGCACGGAGAGACGGACCCACGATGGACTTCGAGAAGCTCGGCATCTTCTACCTCGGCCGGCACGTCGATCCCGCGACCCGGGACGTCACGGCCACGCCGCTCCTCTACGACGCGTCGGACCTCGTGACGCACGCCGTCATTGCCGGCATGACGGGCAGCGGCAAGACCGGGCTGGGGGTCGCCCTCATGGAGGAAGCCGCACTCGATGGCATCCCCGTGATTGCCGTCGATCCGAAGGGCGACCTGGCGAACCTCCTGCTCACCTTCCCCTCCCTGGATGCGGCGTCCTTCGCCCCGTGGGTGAACCAGGACGACGCGCGCGCCGCCGGCCAGACGCCGGAGGCGTTCGCGACGGCCGAGGCGGAGCGCTGGAAGGCGGGCCTCGCGAGCTGGGACGAGGACGGCGCGCGCCTCGTCCGTCTCCGCGCCGCGGCCGACTTCACCCTCTACACCCCGGGCAGCACCGTGGCGCGCCCGATCTCGATCCTGCGCTCGTTCGAGGCCCCGCCCGCGGCGGTCGCGGCCGATCCGGAGCTCATGGGCGACCGGGTCGCGGCCGCGGCCACCAGCCTGCTGACGCTCGCCGGGCTGGACGTCGATCCGACGACGAGCCGGGAGCACGTCCTCGTCTCGACGCTGCTCGCGGACGCGTGGCACCAGGGTCGTGGGCTCGACCTGCCCGGCCTCATCGCAGCCATCCAGGCACCGCCGATCGCCACGATCGGCGTGCTCGACGTCGAGGCGTTCTATCCGGCGGGCGACCGCTTCGCGCTGGCGATGCGCCTGAACAACCTGCTGGCGGCGCCGGGATTCCAGGCCTGGCTGGCCGGGGATCCGCTCGACGCGGGACGCCTGCTCTACAGCGACGACGGCCGGCCGCGCGTCGCGGTCATCTCGCTCGCCCACCTGGACGACCGCGAGCGCATGTTCTTCGTCACGCTCCTGCTCGATGCCGTCGTCACGTGGATGCGTGGCGAGCGGGGGACGTCGAGCCTGCGTGGGCTGCTCTACTTCGACGAGGTCGTCGGCTACCTCCCGCCCGTGGCCGCGCCGCCGTCGAAGCGGCCGCTGCTGACGCTGCTCAAGCAGGCGCGGGCCTACGGCGTGGGCCTCGCCCTGGCCACCCAGAACCCGGTGGACCTGGACTACAAGGCCCTGTCGAACGCGGGCACCTGGATGCTCGGCCGGCTCCAGACCGAACGCGACAAGGCGCGGGTGCTCGACGGCCTCGAGTCGGCCAGCGGCGCCGGGCTCGATCGCGCGACGCTCGATCGGCTCCTGAGCTCGCTCGGCAAACGCGAGTTCCTGCTGCATGACGTGCACGAGCCCGCCCCAGCCGTCTTCAAGACCCGCTGGACGATGTCCTACCTCCGGGGGCCGCTGGGCCGCGAGGAGCTGCGGCGGCTTGCGGGAACCGACGCCCGGACGTCGACGCCCGCCGGCACCGGGCCCGCCGTGCCTCCACCCGCCGCCGGCGCGACGCCGCACCCCGCACCCGATGTCGCGCGGGTGGAGGACCACGGCCGGCCGCTGCCGCCGGACGGCAGCGGCTCGCAACCGCTGGCGCCAGTGCTGCCTCCCGGTATACCTGTCTACGTCGCCCCCGGAGCCGGCGCCATCCTCGCGCCCGTGCTCTTCGGCGCGGCGCGGGTCCGCTACAGCGATCGCCGGCTCGGCGTCGACGAAACGGCCGACATCGCCGTCGTGACACCGTTCGCCGACGGGCCCGTGCCCGTGGACTGGGACCGCGCCGAACCCGCCCCCTTCGCCATGTCGGACCTCGCCACCGGCGCGCCTCCAGGCGCGACGTACGACGCCGTGCCCACCGACGCCGCCAACCCGAAGCGGTATCCGCAGTGGCAGAAGTCGTTTGCGAGCTGGGCGGCCGCCACGCAGGCGGTGGAGCTGACGACGTGCGCCGCGGTGGATCTCACCTCACGGCCCGGCGAGCCCGACCGCGACTTCCGCATCCGGCTGCAGACCGCCGCCCGCGAGCGGCGCGACGCCGACATCGCCCGGATTCGCGCCCGTGTCGGCACCAAGCTCACGCGGCTGGCTGACAAGGTCCGCCGGGCGGAGCAGGCGGTCGCACGCGAGCAGCAGCAGGCCACCGAGTCGAAGCTCCAGGCCGGCGTGTCGATCGCCGCGACCGTGTTCGGCGCGCTCCTGGGCCGCAAGGCCGTGAGCGCGACCACGCTCGGGCGTGCGACCACCGCGGCGCGGGGGATGAGCCGGGCCGGACGGCAGGCTCAGGACGTCACCCGCGCCCAGGAATCGCTGGCGGCCGCCGAAGCCGAGCGTGAGGAGATGGCCACTTCGCTCGAGAACGAGCTCCGCACCATCGCCGACCGGTGGGATCCGGCAGCGCTGCCGACCGACACCGTGCTCGTCAAGCCGCGGCGCGGCGGCGTCGAGGTCCAGCTTGTCGCGCTCGTGTGGGTTCCGCGATGACCAGCCCCCCGCTGGTCGTCGAGGTCGTGCGTGGCGACCTCGTGGAGTCGAGGCACGAGGTCCACGTCGCCGTCTGGCAGGCCACACGCGGTCTCGTCCTGTCGGCGGGCAACCCCGATCACGTCGCGTTCGTCCGGTCGTCGATCAAGATGTTCCAGGCGCTGCCGCTCGTCGACTGCGGCGCCGCCGATCGCTGGGGACTGACCGGGGAGGAACTCGCCCTTGCGACGGCCTCGCATGGCGGCGAGCCATTCCACGTGGCCGCCGCGCGCAGCGTGCTGGCGCGCTGCGGCGCGCACGAGGAGCAGCTCGCCTGCGGCCCCACCATGCCGATGCACGCGCCGTCGGCCGACGCCCTGCACCGTGCCGGGATCGTGCCGGGACGGATCCACAACAACTGTTCCGGCAAACATGCCGGCATGATCGCGCTCGCGCTGGCCGAGGGCTGGCCGCTCGAGGGGTACCACCGGTCCGGGCACGCCGTGCAGCAGGGTGTGCGGGACACGCTGGCGCGCTGGACCGGCCTGCCCGGCACCTCGTTCGGCGTGGCCGTGGACGGCTGCGGCATCCCGACGTTTGCCGTACCGCTTTCTGCCATGGCCGCGGGCTGCGCGCGGCTGTCGGCGGCCGCGGCGAACGGCGACACCGCGCCGTCACGCGTGCTCGGCGCGATGATGCAGCACCCGGAGTACGTGGCCGGCACGGATCGCCTCTGCACGGATCTGATGCGGGCTGCACGCGGATTGTGGGCGAAGGTCGGGGCCGAGGGGTACTACTGCGCCGGGATCCCCGCGGAGGGTCTCGGCATCGCGGTCAAGGTGGCAGACGGCGCGTGGCGTGCGGTCGAACCCGCGTTGCTGGCGGTGCTGCTGGAACTTGGAGCCCTGGATGGACCGGCTCGCGCCGCACTTGCGCGCTACGTCGAACCTCCGATCACGAACACGCGAGGAGAAGTAGTGGGGGCCATCAGGGCCGCGCGGCCTGCGGCCTGGCGGTAGGCCCGCGGTGGGCCGGCCGCTCTGCGTTGGGACTCACTTCGCTTGTCAGGCCTCGGGCCTGCGGCCCTCGGTGGGCCGGCCGCTCCGCGGCCGTTGGGCCTCGCGCCTCGCCCCGCTCGGCGCTCGTTCGGACTCGCTTCACTCGCTGGGATTCGCCCTCGCTGGGATCACCCTTCGGACGTCGCGGGGACCCGGCCGCGGCGCGGCCTCGCTCGGAGGCGTAATGGGGACGCGGCCGAAATGAGGACTGTCCCCACTTCCACCAACGTAGCGCCGGGAAAATCGGGGCTGTCCCCATTTCGCCCCCCCACCCACCGCGCGTATGATGCGCGCATGCGAACCCGGGCAGTGCTCCTCAGCGGCCTCATGGCCGTCGCGATCTGGGCCACACCCGGAGCACAGGCGCCCGACTGGGAAGTCGTCGTGCTCGGGCGCGCCCAGGACGCGGGCATTCCGCAGCTCGGGTGCCGGCAGGCCCTGTGCACGTCGATCCGTGAGGGCCGGCGCGCGCCAGAGAAGGTGTCGAGCCTCGGGCTCGTCGATCGCACGACGGGACGCGCGTACGTGTTCGACGCCACGCCGGACTTTCCCGCGCAGGTGCACGCCCTCACCGGTGGGCGCGTACCAGACGGGATCTTCCTGACGCATGGGCACATCGGCCATTACACGGGGCTGATGTACCTCGGGCGTGAGTCGATCGGCGCATCGCGGGTGCCTGTGTACGCCACGGCACGCATGGCCGGTTTTCTGCGCGACAACGGACCGTGGAGCCAGTTGGTGACCCTCGGCAACATCGCGCTCGTGCCGATGACCGCCGATACGGCCATCCCGCTGCCGGGTGGCATCCGTGTCACCCCCTTCGTCGTGCCACACCGGGACGAGTTCACCGACACCGTCGGCTTCCGCGTCGACGGTCCGCGCCGCTCCGCGGTCTTCATCCCGGACATCGACCGCTGGGAGAAGTGGGACCGGGACGTGCGTGCGCTGGCAAACGACGTGGACCTCCTCTTCGTGGACGGCACCTTCGCGTCACCGGCCGAGATCAACCGCGACCTCTCCGAGATCCCGCACCCGATGATGCCGGCCACCCGCGCGCGCCTGGCCGGCACCCGGGCCGCCCTCTGGTTCATCCATGTGAACCACACGAACGCCGAGCTCGACGCGCCGGATGTCGTGCGGGAAGGCCAGCGGTTCCCGCTGTAGGCCTCCGGCCTGCGGCCCTCGGTGGGCCGGCCGCTCCGCGGCCGTTGGGCCTCGCTTCGCTCGCTGGGACTCGCCCTCGCTGGGGTCGCCCTCGCTGGGACTCGCCCTCGCTGGGGTCGCCCTCGCTGGGGTCGCCCTCGCTCGGGTCACCCTTCGGACGTCGCGGGGACCCGGCCGCGGCGCGGCCTCGCTCGGAAGCGAAATGGGGACGTGGCCGAAATGGGGACTGTCCCCATTTCGGCTCTCGAACGGCGTTCCCCAGTCCCACCTGGTCCGTGCCTCCGTGCCTCCGTGCCTCCGTGTCCTCCGTGTCTCCGTGTCCCGTGTCGCCGCGTTCTGATACTCTGATGCGCCGGTAGCCGGAGTGGCGGAACTGGCAGACGCGCGGGACTCAAAATCCTGTGCCCGCAAGGGCGTGTGGGTTCGATCCCCTCCTCCGGCACCACAGCCCCATCAGCGCCTCGCGTGAGGCGGAGCCGAGACGAAGCCCGCGCCCCCAGGCTCTTCGTGTTCTTCGTGCGCTCCGTGGCCGGCTTTGCTGTCAGAATCTCCGGCCATGCCCGTCTACGACCTCCCCGACTTCGTCCTCCAGAGCGGCGTCACCCTCCGGCCCGCGCGGCTCGTCTACGAGACCTACGGCGCGCTCAACGCCGCCCGCGACAACGCGGTGCTCGTGCCGACCTTCTACGGCGGCCAGCACCCCGACGTCGAGGCCATGCTCGCGCCAGGGCGCGCGCTCGACCCGGCACGCTGGTTCGTCATCGTGCCGAACATGTTCGGCAACGGCCTCTCCTCCTCGCCGAGCAACACGCCGTCGCCACTCGATCGCGCGGCGTTCCCGCACGTGACGGTCCACGACAACGTGCGCGCCCAGCATGCGCTGGTCACCGAACACCTGGGACTCGATCGCCTGCGCCTCGTGGCCGGGTTCTCGATGGGCGCGCAGCAGGCGTTCCACTGGGGCGCGCTCCATGCGGACATGCTCGGCGCCATCGCGCCAATCTGCGGGTCGGCGAAAACCGCGCCCCACAACATCGTGTTCCTCGAAGGCCCGAAGGCCGCGCTGACCGCCGACGCGGCCTTTGCCGGCGGCTGGTACACGCAGCCACCCGTCACGGGGCTCATCGCCTTCTCGCGCGTGTATGCGGGGTGGATGTTCTCGCAGGACTTCTACCGCGATCGTCTCCACGAAGCTCTGGGCCTGGCCTCCGCGGACGATGTGCTGCGGTTCGTGGAGGGGCGGTTCCGCGCGCGGGACGCCAACGACCTGCTGGCAATGCTCTGGACCTGGCAGCACGCGGACGTCAGCGCACACCCGCGGTTCGGCGGCGACCTCGCCGCCGCACTTGGCGCCATCACCTGTCGCGCCATCCTCCTGCCGAGCGAGACCGATCTCTACTTCCGGGTGGAAGACAACCGGCGTGAAGTCGCCCACATGCCGAACGCGGAGTTCCGGCCGATTCCCTCGACCTGGGGACATGCCGCCGGCCGCGGCAGCAACCCGCCAGATAACCGGTTCATCGACGAGGCGTTGCGGGAGTTGCTGCGGTAGCCTCGATGGGAAATGGGACAGTCCCGTTTCCCGCGACGAGCGGGAGGGAAACGGGGACTGTCTCCATTTCCCGCGGACCGTCGTGCTCTGCGTCCCTGTGTCTCCGTGGCCCGTTCGTGACGTCCATGACGTGACCCGTCCCTGCATGCGCGGGCCGTGCTATGTTGACCGCGCTGCCCCGTGCGCCGATCGATCTTCCTCTCCCTCCTCCTTGCCGCGACCCTGCTGCGCATCGCGGCCCTCCCCCTGCCCGGCACCGAAGACGTCGGCGTGTGGCGGGTGTGGAGCTACGCCGGCTCCCAGGACGTCCTGGGCGTCTACGGCGTCGGCGGCACGCCACCGGCCCGGCCCAGGCTGGAGTTTCGCGGGATCTACACGACCGTGGACTACCCGCCCGTCGCCATCTACGAGATGGCCATCGTCGGCGACGCCTTTCGCGCGGTGTTTCCCGAGTATCCGAACGACTGGCGGCTGACCGCGGCGGTCAAGCTGCCAGGCCTGCTCGCGGGGCTGGGCATCACCGCCTGCCTCTATCTCGTCGTCCTGCGGTTGACCGGCAGCGTCACGCACGCCCGGTGGGCGGCGCTGGCGTGGTGGGCGAACCCCGCGGCCATCCTCAACGCGGAGGTCCTCGGTTATCTCGACCCGTTGATGATCCTGCCGGCGCTGCTCGCGCTGGTCTGCCTCCACCTGGATCGCCCGATCTGGGCGGGCGCCCTGTATGCGGTGGCGCTGCTCACCAAACCGCAGGCGCTGCTGCTCGGTCCGGCGATGCTGATCGCGACGTGGCAGACCGGCGGGCTCCGGCGCCTCTGCACCACGGGGCTCGCGGGAGCGGCCTGGCTGGGGGTCGGCGTGCTGCCGTACGTCCTGATCGGCGCGCTGCCGAACATGCTCCAGGCCTTCGGCAGCTTCGCGGCGCGGCGCGACATCGTCTCGGCGTACGCGGCCAACCTCTGGTGGGTGGCGACGTGGCTCGCGCGCGGCGTGAACATGATCCCGGAGTTCGGGTTCCCGGGCGCGTACTTCGAGCCGGTCGCGCGCATCCTGGCGATCTCGTCCTGGACCGAGATGGGGTTGCCCAACCCGCGGCCGTTCGGGACGGCGCTGGTGGCCCTGGCGGTGGTCCTGCTATTGGTACGCGGCTGGCGGGCGCAGCGCCTCGACCAGCATGCGGCGATTGGCGCGCTGACCGTCCACGCGTTCTTCGTCTTCGGCGTGGCGGTGCACGAGCATCACATGATGCTTGCCGTGCCCCTGCTGGTGCTCGCCGCCGGCCTCAACCCGGTCTTCCGTCCCATCGCATGGGCCGTCAGCGCGGTCGTCGCCCTGAACCTGAACCTCTTCTACGGCGTGGGCCGGGGTCTGGGCTGGGCCGTGCCACGCATGCTGACGCCAATCGACCTGAGCGTGCTGCTCGCCCTGGCGAACATCGCCCTCCTCGTGTGGCACGCGCGCACGGCCTGGACGGCGTTGGCCGCCGAACCCGCTGCCCGCCCCCAGGCCGCCTGAAACCGGCCGAACCCGGTCGATTCGACATTTTCATTGCCGAGCTTCAGCCACCTCATCCATAATCCGGGAATGGCGCGTGTAACGGCGCTCAACGCCGACACCCGATCCGCCCTGGAGTCGCTGGCCGACGAGACCCGCCGCCTGTTCTACCGGCTGCGCGCGGCCTCTGCCCACGCCCACGGCGGGAATGACGTCACGGCAGGCCTGCGGGGCGTGATGCAGGCCATCGCCGACGGCGGCGCGCAGACCGTGCCGCAAATGGCCCGAGCCCGGCTGGTGTCGCGACAGCACATCCAGGTGCTGGTCGACGAGCTCGCCGAGCGGCGGCTCGTGGAACTCGTGAACAACCCGGCTCACAAGCGCTCGAAGCTCGTGCGCCTGAGCACGCAGGGCCGCAAGGTGTTCGAACGGATGCGCCGGCGCGAGCGCCGCGTGTTCGACAAGCTGGATCTGGCCGTCGCCGAACGTGAGCTCCGCAAGGCGGCCCGCGTGCTCCGGTCCGTGTCGGACACGCTGGACGGCGTCGAGTACTAGCGTCGGCCCGGTCCGCGCAGCGGACCCGGAACGCTACGCGACAATCTCCATGCGCAGGCCGCGCTCGTCCACCTCGCTGCTCGCCAGCGGGAAGACGAGCGCCTCCCCCTGCGCCACGCGACGGGCGGCCACCGCACACGCCGCCGCATCCACGACGTCGTCCGGCGCCACACGCGCGCGCCCCAGACGCGCCCGCTCTCGTTCCACGTCCACCTCCAGCCCGACGCCCCGCAGCAGCTCCACGCGTTCGGCCAGGCCGTGGGGATCCCGCTTGCCGGCACCGAGCGGCTGCCGCGCGAGCACCCGGAAGATGACCTCGGGGTGTCCCTCACGCATGGCCCGCTGCACGTCCGGCGTGATCAACGCATCGAGGGCCGCAATCTTCGGCAGGATCGCGAACGTCTGCCGCGTGAGTTTCGTGCCGAGCGCCGTGGCGTTCAGGCGTGACGCCCGCGCGTAGTCGTCCAATGCCGCGAGCGCCGGCCGGCCAGGCGCGGGGAAGACACTCGACGCGCGACGTGGCCCCAACAACTGCCGGGCCTGGATGTCGCAGGCGCGCCGCCCGCCAGCGGGCAGCCCGATCGGCATGTCGACGACGACGGTTGCCGAGCCGGCCCGCGCCTGCGCCACGACCTCCTCGAGCGCCTCTGTCAGCTCGAACCGCAGCGTCCCCTCGCTGTCCAGGACAGCGAGCAGCCATCCCCCCCGGCACCCATCGACTCCAATGAACATGATGACGCGCCGATTCTAGCCGCAGCAGCCGCCGGCCTGGCAATCCATCCGGTGGTGCGCCTGCGCTCCCCGCCGGTTTGCCGCCCGCTCCCCGCGCACTCCCCTCCTCGCCCCTCCCGCTCTGTCGTCGAGCGTTCCAGATGGCTTCAGTGCATTGAGCATTTTCAGTGTGCTCAGCGTGTTCAGTGTGATCAGTGTGTTCAGTGTGTTCAGTGTGTTCAGTGTGTTCAGTGTGCTCAGTGTGCTCAGTGTGATCGGTGTGTTCGGTGTGTTCGGTGCGTTTGCTGCGGTCGGCGGCTCCACGGTGTGCCATGCGCCGGGATCCCTCCTCGCATCCGGCCCCTTGATATTAACTACACTGCGGTTATAATCACGCCATGCCACGCCCCCTGGGCGAATTCGAGCACCTCCTGCTCCTTGCCCTCCTGCGCGTCGGCCATGAGGCCTACGGCCTCGAGGTCCGCGACGACATCGAACGCCGGACCGGGCGCACGCCCTCGCCGGGCGCAATCTACACGGCGCTCGATCGCCTCGAACGCCGCGGCCTCGTCGCCTCGCGCCTGGGCGATCCGACGCCGCAACGCGGCGGCAAACGCAAGCGCTACTACCGCCTGCTCCCCCCGGGCACGGAGGCCATTCGCGCGTCCCAGGACGCGCTCCGCCGCATGGCCCGCGGCCTCACCCCGAAACTGGACCTGCCATGAGACCGCCGGTCCTCGCGCGCTGGCTCCTCGCCCGGCTCCTGCCGGAGGCGATGCGCGACGCGGTGGCCGGCGATCTGGAGGAGCTCTTCGCCCGCCGCGTGGCCGGCGGCTGGCCGTCCCGCCGTGCCGGCCGCGAGTTCTGGCGCCTGACCCTGCGCTCGATTACCGACGCCGCCGGCCGCGACGATGGCGCGCGGGGGCCTTCGGGGGATCCCATGATGATGACCGTCGTCGAGGACGTCCGCTACGCGCTCCGCACGCTCGGCCGTTCGCCGGGCTTCGCAGTGCCGGCCCTGTTGACCATGGCGCTCGGCATCGGCGTGACCACGGCGGTCTTCTCGCTGGCCGACGTGCTCGTGTTCCGGCCCCTTCCCTACGACGCGCCGGAGCGCCTCGTCTTCCTGCTCGGCTGGGACACCGCACGCGACGAGATGCGCTTCAACGTCCCGCACGCCGACATCCCGGCCTTCGACGAGGCCACGCCGCTCGCCGCCACGGCCAGTTACCAGTACTGGAGCGCGGCGCTCGCGAGCGGCGATGTGCCACAGCGTGTGCAGGGCTACAAGGTCTCGGCGGGCACCTTCGACCTGCTCGGGGTGCCCGCCGCCCTCGGGCGCACGTTCACCGCCGCGGAACATCCCGGTGATTCCGGAGCCGTCGTGCTGAGCGACGGCCTCTGGCGCCGCGCCTTCGGCGCCGACCCCACCATCGTCGGCCGGGCGATCCGCCTGGACGGGGCATCGCGCGTGGTGCTCGGGGTGATGCCCGCCACGTTCGAGTTCCCCGTCTACAACTTCAAGGGCGAGCTCTGGGTCCCCTTTGGCGCCGGCGAGCAGCAGGCCGGCAGCGTCGTCGCGCTCGGTCGACTGGCCCCAGGGCGCACGGTCGCCGAGGCCCAGGCCGCGCTCGATGCGGTCTCGGCCCGGCTCGCCGAGCAACTGCCTGACTCCCATCGCTCGCGGGGCGTGCGTGTCCTCCCGATGCGCGAGCTGGGCGCCGGGGAGGCACGCCCGGCGGTCGCCGGCCTGTTGCTGGCCGTGGGCCTCCTCTTCGTGCTGGCGTGCGCGAACATCACAGAGCTCCTGCTCGCGCGGGGCGCGGTCCGCCACCATGAGCTCGCCACCCGGCTGGCGCTCGGCGCCGGACGTGGGCGGATCGTCCGGCAGTTGCTGACCGAGAGCCTGGTGATCGCATTGCTCGGAGCCGCGCTTGGTGTGGTGGCCGCGGGACGGACGCTCGACGCCTTTCGCGCGATGCTGCCCGAAGCCATCCTGACGACGTTGCCGGGGATTGGCACACTGGGGCTCGACGGCCGCACCCTGGTCGTGGCCGCTGGCGTCACGATGGCGGCCGGCCTGCTCGCCGGCCTGGCGCCCGCCTGGCGCGGTGCCCGTTCCCAGGCGCTGGCGCGCCTCGGCGCCACGGGCCGGACCGCCGGCAGCCGGCGTGAGCGTCGCCTGCGCGCGGCGCTCGTGACGACAGAGATCGCGTTGTCGCTGGCGCTGCTGATTGCCGCCGGCCTCGTGCTCCGCGGCGTCGGCCGGCTGCTGGCGATAGACCCTGGATTCCGGTCCGCGGGGCTGCTCACGTTCAGCGTGACCTTGCCCGAAGCGCGGTACGCCGACCGCGCGTCCCGTGCCCTCTTCGTCTCGCAGGCGCTCGAACGGCTGCAGGCCCTTCCGGGAGTGGCCGATGCCGCCGCCGTCAACGCGCTGCCCTTCAGCACGTACAACCGGGGGACCCGCGTCGCGGTGGACGCCCCGGCTTCACCACCAGCGGCTGACGCCGAGTCGGCCGACCTGCGAACGGCGAGTCCCGGATACTTCGAGACGCTCGGCATTCCCCTCACCAGTGGCCGGACCTTCGACGCCGCGGACCGCGCGGGCAGCGAGCCGGTGGCAGTCGTCAACGACACCTTCGCGCGTCGCTTCCTCGGCACGGCCGACGCCGTGGGGCACCGCGTCCGCGTCGGGACGGACCCCGGCGACTGGAGACGCATTGTCGGGACGGTTGGCGACGTCAGGCACGAGGGACTCGATCATCCGGCGGGCGCCGAGGTCTACGTGCCGCTCGGCCAGGCGCCACCGGACGAGGTGATGTTCGCCGTCCGCGGTGCGGGCGATCCCCGCGACCTCGCCTTTCCCGTGCGGCGCGCGCTGGCGGCCATCGATCCGGCCGCGCCGGCGTTCCATCTGCGCCCGATGGCCGAGGCCGTGGCGGTCTCGGCCGCGCCGCAGGTGCTGCTGCTGCGCCTGATGGCCGCTTTCGGTGTGCTGGCCCTGTTGCTCGCGGCCTTCGGCGTCCACGCCGTCGTCTCGCAGGCCGTGAGCCAGCAGCGTCGAGAGATGGCGGTGCGCGTCGCGCTGGGAGCGTCGCCAGCGGACCTGGCCCGGCACGTCGCGCGTGGCGTGGCGGCCCCGGCGCTCGCCGGGCTCGTCATCGGAACAGCCGGCGGCCTCGGCCTGGGCACCCTGCTCGCGGGCCTGTTCCAGGGTCTGTCCGCGGCCACGCCGCAGGTCCTCGTCCCCGCCGTGGCCATCCTGCTGGCGCTGGTCGCCGCCGCCACCATCGGCCCGACCCGACGGGCCATGCGCCCCGACACGGCGGAGATGCTGCGGGGGGAGTGACGGGGACTCGCCTCTGGCTCGCTGGGACTCCCGTTGGTCGCTGGGACTCGGCCGCTTCGCGGCCTCGCGGAGACCACGAATCGTTCGCCCGGACGTCAGTGCCTTCGTCCCAGCGAGGCGCCGCGAGGCGCCGAGTCCCAGTGAGCGCGAAGCGCGAGTCCCAGCGAGCGCGAAGCGTGAGTCCTCGCGAGCGGAGCGAGTCCGAAAGAGCGAAGCGAGTCCCTAGAACAGCGTCCGCCCCTCGCGCAGCAACCAACGGCGCGCCTCGGCGTGTCGAGGGCAGACGTCGGCGACCAGGCGCCAGAAGCGACGGGAGTGGTTCAGCTCGCGGCGGTGCATGAGTTCGTGCAGGAGCACGTACTCGCGCACGAACGGCGGGGTCTGGACGAGGCGCCAGTTGAGGGTGATGGTGCCGCGACGGGAACAGGAGCCCCACCGGGACTGCTGGTCGCGCACGGAGACGCGAGCCACGCCGATGCCGTGGCGATCGGCGAGCGCGAGCAGCGCGGGGGGCAGGTCCCGGGTGGCGCGTCGCCGGAGCCACGCCTCGACCGCGGCGCGCACGTCGTGCGCCTCGAGGGCGGCCGACGTCAGGACGGGTTCCCCGCCGAGCGTGACCACCACGCCGTGCGGCGCCACGGCGACCGTCAGCCGGCGGGCCTCGCCGTCCAGCAGCACCGGCGTGCCGTCGCGCCACGCGCGATCGACCTGGCGTTCGCGCCCCCGCAACTCGAGTTGCCTGGCGACCCAGTCCGCGCTGCGCTCGACGAAGGCCGTCGCTTCCCGACGCGAGCCGCCCCGCGGCACGGTGACCCGCAGCGTGCCATCGGCCAGCACGCGCAGGATGTACCGCCGCGCGCCGCGATGCCGCACGAAGCGCACCGCCGAGGGTGCCTGGGCAAAGGGCAGGGCGAGCTGCATGGATACCCTTAAGATAGCAGGATGCCTTCCCCGTTCGCGCAGCTTGCCGACGCCGTCCAGGGCCGCACGTTCGACGACTTCCTGTTCCGGCCGCAGTTCAGCGTCATCGAACGCCGCGACCCGGCGTCGATCGACCTGTCGTGCCGTTTCTCGACCGGCATCACGCTGAAGCGCCCGATCGTCTCCGCGAACATGGACACGGTCACGCGCGCGCCGATGGCGGTCATCCAGGCCGAAGAAGGCGGGCTCGGCATCATCGACCGCGGCTTCCGCAGCGGCGACATCGAGCCCCAGGTGCGCGAGGTCCAGAAGGTCAAGCGGACGCAGCACGTCGTCATCCGGGATCCCTACGCGGTGCCACCGTCGGCCACCCTGCGCGAGGCCGCCGCGCTGATGGCACGGTCCCGCGTGGGCACGCTCGTCGTCCTCGACGAGGCACGCCGGCTCCAGGGACTGCTCACCCAGCGCGACGTGCGATTCGTGCCGGCCGACGACGCGCCGGTCTCGACGCGCATGACCCCACGCGCGGCGCTCGTGACGGGCGACGCCGGCCTGTCCCTCGACGCCGCCCGCGAGACGATGATCGCGCGCAAGGTGAAGAAGCTGCCGCTGGTGGACGCCGACGGCCGCCTGACCGGTTTCGTGACCGCGCGCGACATGGAACGGCAGGCGCGCCGGCCCTTCGCGACCCGCGACGCGCACGGGCGCCTCATGGTGGGGGCGGCCATCGGCGCGAAGGGCGACTTCCTCGAGCGCGCGGCCGAGCTGCTCCAGGCCGGCGTCGACGTCCTCGTGATCGACATCGCCCATGGCCACTCGGTCGTCATGGAACGGGCGATTGCCGCCGTGCGCGCCCGGTTCGGCGACGTGCAGCTCGTCGGCGGCAACGTCGCGACCGCCGAGGGCGTGCGGTTCCTCGCCGAGCGCGGTGTCGACGCCATCAAGGTCGGCATCGGCCCGGGCGGTGGCTGCACGACCCGCCTCACGACGAGCTTCGGCGTGCCCCAGATTCAGGCGCTCGTGGAGTGCCGCCTGGCCGCCGGCCTCGAGGGCGGCATCCCGCTCATTGCCGATGGCGGCATCCGGCGCCACGGCGCGATCCTCGAGGCCCTGCTCTTCGGCGGCGACACCGTCATGCTGGGCAGCATGTTCGCGGGCACCGAGGAGACGCCGGGCGACATCGTGCAGAAAGCCGTGGTGCTGCCCGAGGCGCAGCGCACGGTGAAGGTGCCGTTCAAGGTCCTGCGCGGCATGGCCTCCATCGAGGCGATTCGCGACCGGCTGGATGTCGAGGACGCCGACTCGGTGGACATCGAGGCCCTCGGTGCCGAGGGCACCGAGGTGAGCGTGCCGGCGCGCGGCTCGGTCCGGCCGATCGTGCAGGACATCCTGCGCCACCTCTGCTCGTCGGTCAGCTACGGCGGGGCGGACAGCCTGTCGGGGCTCCGAGCGGCGTTCCAGCAGGACCCCTTCCGTTACCTGATCACGTTGTCGGCCTCGGCGCGCCGCGAGTCCTACGAGCGGTAACGCCGCCGGGATCCCCAGAGGGGGCAGTCCTTCTTCGCCGTGCGCGTACTCAGCGCAGCACGCTCCAGCCGAAGTACAGCATGTTCGCGTTGACGCCGGGGTTGTAGTCCAGCCGGTTGCCGTTGGAGATGTGGTGGAGCCGGTAGCCGACGAGCAGCGCCTGGCGGCCGCGCAGCGCGATGCGGAGGCCGAAGCCGCCGTGCGCCGTCCAGTTCGCGGTCGTGGTGCGCGCCGGCAGTGGATCGCTCGACCAGATGCCCCCGCCGGCAATCTCGAAATACGGTGCCACGCGTCCGGACGGCGTGAAGTTCCACCGCCAGATCAAGGGCGTGAAGGCGAACGCGTAGACCCGGGAGGGATCGTACTGCCAGAAGAGGGGCGTGGCCTCCATGGCCCACTCGAACTGGCCCCGCAGGAACCCCGGACCGTGGGGCGCCGACAGGATGCGTCCCCAGCCCAGTGTCTGGACGACGTAGTTGTGGCCTGGAGACGAGTGGAACAGCTCGACGCCCCGGGCCGCGCCCACCTGGGCGAAGAGCTCGGTCGTGCCTGGCGCGAGGTCGATGGCGGGGGCCGGTCGCGGTGTGCCGTCCTGCGCGAGGGCCACCGTCGTCGGGCATGTCGAGAGCAGCAGGACCAGGAGCCAGGCGCGGCGCGCCGCCGGGGAGGGCATCGCGGTGATGCTACGGTACGGCGCCGTCGGCCGGCAAGGTGCGACAGTCCGCGTCGGCGCGGGCGCCGTCCGTGTTCATGCGGTCCACGTCCGGCGATAGGTCGGGCCAGACGTTCACCTCGAGCCCATGGTTCACGTAGACATCGAGTCGGCCGGGCGTGCCGCTGCGCAGGTCCACCGAGGCGCCGCCGTTCGCGCTGTGGCTCGACACCGCCACCACGCTGCCTGCCTCCGTGACGTCGGCGGCGGTCAGCGGGAGCGACGGCCGGCGCGCCCCGAGCGCCGGTGCGGTCAACGTCAGCCACCATTCCGGTGTCGCGCCCGGGCGTCGCTCGAGTCGCCAGACACGCGCGTCCGTGTCGCCCGGGAGCCGGCACTCCACGCGGACGGCCGCCCCCTCCGGCGCCTGGGGGGCGCCGGCCAGCAGCACGGCGAGCAGGTACAATGGGAAGGTCATGCCCGATCAGTGGACGCCGCTCAGGACCGAAGCCGACTTCGCCCGCGCCATCGAGGAGTCGTACACCACCCCGGTCATCATCCTCAAGCACAGCCTCTCGTGCGGCACGAGCCACATGGCGTTCGACGATCTCCAGAGCTGGCTGGCGGCCGGCGCGGACACCGGACCGCGTTACCTCGTCACGGTGCAGACCGACCGCGCGGTCTCGACGCTGATCGCGAGCCGCCTCGGTGTGCGCCACGAGTCGCCGCAGGCCCTCGTGCTTCGCAACGGCGCCGTGGCCTGGCACGGCTCGCATTACCGGGTCACGCCGGACGCGATTGCCCGCGCCCTCACCGACGCAGCGGCGTGAGCGTGCTCACGTCCGGCGCGCGACCACCGCGGCCTTGAGCGCGCCGTCAATCTCGCCTTCACGCGACGCAACGATCTCCAGGGGCTCCACGAGCGACGGCAACTCCCCGTCCCGCAACAGGAAGTCCGGATTGGATGGCCGTCCCCGCGCCGCCTGCCCTGCCGTGAACGTCTCGTAGAACAGCAGGCCGCCCGGCGCGAGGGCCCGGACGATGGCCGGCAACAGCGGCCGGTGCAGGTAGTGGAAGACGAGCGCGACGTCGAAGGCGGCGTCGCCAAGCTCCACGGGATCGCCCTCCAGATCCTGCTCGACGATGTCCACGGCGAGGGCCAGCCGCGCCGCGGTGTCACGCAGGAAGGCCAGCGCTTCCGCGTCACGATCGATGGCGGTGACGGGAAAGCCGGCCGCCGCCATCAGGAGCGCGTGCCGGCCGCGGCCCGCGGCCACGTCGAGCACCCGCCCGCCCGCCGGCAGCAGCGACGCATGCTCCAGCAGCCAGGGGGAGGGCCCGCGGATGATGCCGGGACCGTGGGCGCGCGGCCCGGTCCACACGGCCATGCCCCCCGCCAGGTTGAGCACGTCCGTGACGCCGGCCTGCTCGAGGAACCGCACGGCCGCCGCGCTGCGGATGCCGTGCTCGCAGCAGACCAGCACCGTGCGCCCATCCTGCGGCAGCACGGCGGGCGCCGACGCCACCAGATCCACCGGCAGCAGCCAGGCGCCGGGAATGTGCCCGAGCCGCGCATACTCCCCCGGCGTGCGCACGTCGAGCACGAGCACCTCCTCGCGCTCGACGAGCGACACCGCCTCACTCCCACCGATGGTGTTCATGGAGAATTCAGAATCCAGAAACCGGAATCAAGAAAGGAATTCGAGAATTTCAGCAGGCACGAACCGAATTCGGAATTCCTTTCCTGATTCCGTTTTCTTGATTCCTGATTTGCCCTATTGAGGCGCGACGGGTTGCGCAAACGTGAGGACGTGCCCGTCCGGGTCCTCGACCGCAAACTCGCGCATGCCGTAGAACTGGGTCTTGAGGGGCATCACGACGCGGGCGTGGGGTGCGACGCTGGCGTGCAGGTCGTCCACGCCGTCCACGGTGAAGAAGAGCGTGGCGGTGCCACCCGGCGCCCGGTCCGCGAGCTCGGGCAGGTCCTCACGCACGCCGGCCTGGGCGTTGAGGAAGACCGGTACGCCGTCACGCTCGAGCCAGACGAAGACGAACGGCGCCTGCTCGGGCACGGTCGTGTGGACCCTGAATCCGAGGACGTCCTGGTAGAACTGCCGGCTCTTCTCGATATCGCGGACGACCAGGTTGGGGGTGATGGCCTTGAAGGTGGTCATGACTCGTCTCCTCGCGCGGGGGACGTGGCGGACCATGGGAGGCCCGGGCACACGCCTGTCGCGCATGCTCGCGTGGCCTCCATCCACTCCCCTGCGAGCGGGAGAGCAGGTACGGGCCCCTGGTTGTGGACGTCGGGCGGGGCCCTGCGAGGTACGAAGGGGAGGATACCAGAAACCGGACCGCCTGCGGCCCCCTCCAGAAGCGGACACGGAGACACGGAGACACGGAGACACGGAGACGCGGAGCTTTACTGGAAATGTGAATTCGGTCGGCGCCCCGAATACGCTGAACGGGTCACGCTCAGCACATTCGCCAGCCTGACCATCGGTCGCGCATTGAAGGTTTGGCACTGTCTGTTGTCGACGGCTGCCGATGGCCGAGCCAACGAGTCCCTGGAGCACGCGGTCTCCAGTCTCGAGCGTCGGCCGCCGGCCGCTCAAGGCTTGCAGCCGGAGACGGTCGCCCTGGGATCAGCCCCCCACCTCATCTTCTCCGTGCCTCCGTGTCTCCGTGCCTCCGTGTCTCCGTGCCTCCGTGTCCCCGTGCCCGCATTTTCGGCGCGTCCGGGATTCAGTCGCGAAGCGCGATCATCGGATCGACGCGGGTGGCACGCAGGGCGGGCACCCAGCTGGCCAGGAGCGCAACGGCCGCGAGCAGCGCGGGCAACGCGAGGAAGGTCACGGGGTCGGTGCTGGTCACGCCGTAGACGAGCCGTTCGAGCGCACGCGCGAAGACGAAGGCGCCCACCAGGCCCACGGCAATCCCGGCGACGACCGGCTTGAGGGCGTCCACCAGCACGAGCCGCAGGACCTCGCGGCTGGTGGCGCCGAGCGCGACGCGGATCCCGATCTCCTGGGTCCGCTGCGCGACCGCGTAGGCCACCGTGCCGTAGATGCCGGCGATGGCCAGCACCAGCGCAATCCCCGCGAAGACCACGAGCAGCGTCATGTTGAACCGCCGCTGCGTCAGGGACGCGCCGACGACCTGGTCCATCGTCCGTGCCTGCGGGATGGGCAGGGTCGGGTCCACCGTGCGCAACGCCTCACGCACCGCGCCGGCCGCGCTCGTCGCATCCCCGGCGGTCCGCACCAGGACGTTGAGCGCGCCCTGCGGGCTCCCCGTGTAGAGGCCGTACGTCATCGGCACCGGCTCCTGGTCCACGGCGTAGTGCCGGACGTCGGCGGCCACGCCGACGATGTCGAACCACTGGAGCTGCCCGTCGGGTCCGCTCCCGAAGGTGAACTGCTGGCCGATGGGATCACGCCCGGGGAACTCGCGCCGCGCCATCGCCTCGTTGATGACGATGGCGCGCGGGTCGGGCGTGGCATCGCGGCGCTCGAACTCGCGCCCCGCCACGATCGGGATGCCCAGCGCCGAGAAGTACCCCGGCGACACGTTGACGTAGTGCGTCAGCGGGGAGTCGTTGTCCGGCTCCTGCGGTCGCGCCGACGTGTTGTACACGGTGATGCTGAACCCGCTGCCGAGCGGCAGCTGGTCACTGAGCGCCACCTGCTCGACCCCGGGCACCGCCGCCACCCGCTCGGTCACCCGGTCCCAGTAGCCGACGAGCTGCTCGGGCGACTGGTACTGCTCGCCGGTCGGCGCGACCTGCACGGTCAGCACACGGCCGGTCTCGAAGCCCAGGGGCACGTCGAGGAGCTGGACCAGGCTGCGGAACAGCAGGCCGCCGCCGACCAGCAGCACGAGCGCGAGGGCCACCTCCGCCAGCACGAGCGCCGACCGTGCGACGTGGCTGGTGCCGTCCGCGGTCGACCCGCGCGCCTGGTCGCGCAACGCGCCCTGCAGTTCGGGCGTCGAGGCCCGCCATGCCGGCACGACGCCGAAGAGGATGCCGGTCAGCACCGACAGGCCCGCCGCGAACGCCAGGGCCGTGCGGTCGACCACGATCGGCGCCACGCGGGGCACGTCCCCCGGCTCGAGCGCCAGGATCAGGTCGACGCCCCAGAACGCGAGCAACACGCCGAGCCCGCCGCCGACGAGCGCCAGCAGGAGGCTCTCGGTCAGCAGTTGCCGGATCAGCGATCGGCGGTCGGCGCCGAGGGCCGCGCGCACCGCGAGCTCGCGCGCGCGCACGGTCGATCGCGCGAGCAGCATGTTGGCGACGTTCGCCACCACGATCAGCAGCACGCATCCGACGGCAGCCAGCAGGATCAGCAGCGGGGACCGCGCCGACCCGATGAGCCGCTCCT
Source organism: Vicinamibacterales bacterium (assembly GCA_050246635.1). Taxonomy (GTDB): domain Bacteria; phylum Acidobacteriota; class Vicinamibacteria; order Vicinamibacterales; family UBA2999; genus JBFWVR01. The sequence goes on along the minus strand of JBFWVR010000001.1, from coordinate 353,854 downwards.
GCAGCGGCTGCACCACCGGCACGAAGTTGCCGTTCACGTTGGGGTACGCCACCTCGAGCTGCCGGCTGATGGTCTCGAGCTCGGCGTTCGCCTGTGCCAGCGTCACGCCGGGGCCCAGCCGGGCGATGCCCCGCAGGTAGTGCGCGCCACGCAGCTCGCGCGGGTCCCCCGGCCCCGCGGCCGGCAGGTCGTAGGTCGACGCCGTCCAGAAGTCGACGTCCTCCGGGAAGTTCACGGTCGCCGGCATCACGCCGACGACGGTGATGGGCTCGCCGTCGACCCGCAGCATCCGGCCGATGGCATCGGGGGCCCCGGCAAACCGGCGCTGCCACATGCCGTACGACAGGATGGCCACGGCCGGCTGCCCCGGCTCCGCGTCGGTGGCCAGGAAGCCCCGGCCCAGGACCGGGCTCGTGCCGAGCACGTCGAAGAAGCTGCTCGACACCATCACCCGCGACAGCCGCTCCGGCTCGGCGCCCTCGGTCGCCACGTTCGACGTGCGCCCACGGTAGACCGCCATGCCATCGAAGCTCGTCGCGGCGGCGCGCCAGTCGACGAAGTTGGCCGGCGCGATGGCCCCACGTGACCGGTTGGCCTTCTCCACTTCGTTGAGATCGACCAGCCGATCGGGGGCGCGGAACGGCAGGCGTTCGAGCAGCACCGCGTTGACCACGGTGAACATCGCGGTGTTGGCGCCGATGCCGATGGCCAGCGTGGCCACCACCATCAGCGTGAAGACGGGCGACTTGCGGAGCACACGCGCGGCGTGCCGGAGTTCCTGCAGCAGACGATCCATGATGACGGTTCTCTCGACCTGAAGACGATATCCGGCCGGCGGCCGGTGACTGCTCCGGAAGGCAAACAGGCTGCCAGCGCGCTGGTCGCTCGCAAGTCGTGAGGGCTCAGCCAGTTCGGCATCGCGACGGCTCCCGGCGACGCGTCCGACCTGTCCGATTCCGGGATCAGGGCGTCCCGCCGCGCGCCGGCTCGTGGTAACGTCGGCGCGTGGCACGCGGTTGGGAAAGCAAGTCCATCGAGGCGCAGCAGGCCGACGCCGGGCGCCCGGCCGCCCGCGGTCCGCAACTGAGTGCCGAGGCTCGCGACGCGTTGCAGCGCCTCCGGACCCTCGAGCTGGCGGCCGCGGCGACCCAGGCGGAGCTGGGTGCCGCCTGCCGTGCGGCCCATCGCGACATGCTGCGGATGCGCCTCGAGGCCATCCAGGCCGAAATGGCCACGCTGCGCCATTTGGCAGGGTGAGTCCGGATCTGTTATGCTGCGCACCGGCCGGAAGTGCGGGTGTCCGCGGCTATCTGCCCAGTTGCCAGACGTATCGGTGGAGTATCGCAAGCACGCCACGAGCGGACCGAACACAGCCGCGGCCCAGGCCGCCGGAGCTTCCGGCGCCGCGCCAGCGGCGCCCGCTCCGTACAGCGCAGTCCACCCCAATTCACTGAACCGGTAGACGGACCACCGTAGGTCGCACACGCCTTAGAGCCGTCACTCGTAGAACCTTCAAAACCGTGCCACCAGTTCGACTCTTCATCGGGAATCTCCCCTATCAGGCCACCGAAGAGGACCTGCGAACGCACTTTTCGCAGGTGGGTGAGCCTACCCAGATTGTGCGTCCGCTCGACCGGGAAACCGGCCGCGCGCGGGGCTTCGCCTTCGTCGAGTTCGCCGAGCGCGCACCGGCCGAGGAAGCAATTCGCCGGTTCGACGGCCAGCTCTTCATGGGCCGGCCGCTGGCCGTCAGCGAAGCGCGCGCACGCGAGGACCGGGGCCCTGGCGGCCCACGGCCCGGTGGGCCTCGTCCCGGCGGCGGCTTCGGCGGCCCGCGACCGGGCGGCGGCGGCGGCTTCAGCGGTCCCCGCCCTGGTGGCGGTGGCGGCTTCGGCGGCCCACGGCCCGGGGGCGCCCCCGGGAGCGGCCCGCCCAATCGCGACTTCGGGCCGCCCGCCCCCCCGAAGAAGAAGGGCGCGAAGAACGCCTACAGCCAGAAGGAGCGCGGCCCCAAGGGGCCCATCCCGACGAAGTTCACTGGCCGCATGTACGACCTCGACGACGTGGCCGAGGACGACGCCAACGACGAGCTGCCGGACTTCATGCGCCCGGAGACGGACCTGCCGGCCGAAGAGACCGAGCGGGAACGTCGCGACGACGAGGACCAGGGCGACGACGAGCAGGAGTGATGCGGTGACGACGCCGAAGCGCGAGGACACGATCCTCTTTTCCGGCGGCGCGCAGGGCGCCGAAGCCGAGTTCGGCGCGGCCGCCGAACGCTTCGGCATCGAGGAGGTCAACTTCTCGTTCAACGGCCATCGGCCGACGCGTGCCCGGGGCCTGCGGGTCCTCAACCACGAGGAACTGAAGGACGGCGACGTCAGCCTGGCCTACGTCTCGCGCCTGATGGGCCGGCGCTATCCGGACACGCCCACCTTCCGCAAGATCCTCCAGAGCATCTGGTACCAGGTGAACGCCGGACAGGAGATCTACGTGATCGGCGCGATCCAGCCGGACAACACCGTGCGAGGCGGCACCGGCTGGGGCGCCGAATTCGCGAAGCTCTGCAACAAGCCGCTGTTCGTCTTCGATCAGGCCGAGAACACCTGGTTCGAGTGGGACGGCGATCATACGAAGTGGATGCGGCTCGAACCCGGCCACTCCCCGGTGATCGAGCACGTGCATTTCACCGGCACGGGCACGCGGGTGCTGGACGACAACGGCCGCAAGGCGATCACCGAACTCTTCGAGCGGTCCTTCGGCAAGTAGCCGCCTGCGTCTTCGCTGCGCAGGACGCCGGACGACGGCGCATCAAGCAAAGAGGGCGCGTCGAGCCACCCGGCCCGACGCGCCCTTCGTGTCTCGGCACTTCTGAATTCCGACGTCCGCAGTTCCGTTCTTGATCCTGGATTTCGAATTCTGAATTCGTGTCAGAAGAGCCCGTCCCGCCACGGGCCGGTCACCGCGAAGGTGACCCCGGGGCGCTGGACGTTGAAGAACAGCCACTGCCCGTCCGGGCTGAACGTTGCTCCCGCAATCTCGCTGTCACGATAGTCGCCGCGGATGCCGTTGCGCTCGCCGTTCAGCGTAATGTTGTTGCGGGCGAACCGGAAGATGCGGCCGTCGGCGGTGAGCCCCTGCACGCACGGGTTCATCGTGCCGTCCTCGCAGAGCACCAGCCCCCCGCGTGGGCTCGGGCACGCGTTGTCGGGCATGTTGAGGATGTCCGGACCAGGCGACTCGAAGACGAGCCGCAACGCGCTCGCGGCCGGATCCAGCTCCCACACCTGCCCCATCCTGGCGGCGCCGCCGCTGGTCGCGGTCAGGTAGACGCGCCCGTTGCCCCAGGTGCAGCCCTCGAGCCGCGCGAACACCGCGGCGCCCTGGGCCCAGCCTTGCGCGAACACGCCGCGCCCGTCCCGGCCCCGATCGTGCGGCCGCTCCGGCTCGGCGATCGGCACCCACGACACGGCGAACGTGTCGCCCGGGCACGGGCCATTTCGCGTGTCGAGCTGCGGGCGCCCGTCGACGGCCAGCATCTCGAGCCGCCCGCCGTCGGCGAGTACGCCGGGGGTGGTCGGGACGAAGCGGTAGAGGCCGGCCTCTCGCGCGTCCTCGCTCATGTAGACGATGCCGGTGGCGGGGTCCACGGCGGCGGCCTCGTGCACGAAGCGCCCCATGGCCCGCAGCGGCTCGCACGACGCGGTGCCGTCGAGCGGGACCTCGAACACGTACCCGTGTGGCTTGGTGAAGGGCTGTCCCGGCGCGGGCTCGTGCAACGTCTCTTCGCACGTCAGCCAGCTGCCCCACGGCGTGGGACCGCCGGCGCAGTTGCGGACGGTGCCCGCGATGCTGGGCCGATGGCCGGTCAGCTTCCCCTTGGCCGGATCGAACTCGAGGGTCGTGGTGCCGCCACCCACTTCGGGATCGTAGGCGCAGGACGGATCGAAACACGGGCCGCGCGTGGCTTCGTGATTCCGCACCAGCAGGACACGGCCCTGGCGCCCGGGGAAGGCGGCCATGCCATCGTGGTACCCGGGCGTCTGCCGCCCGTTGTCCATGCGATCGCCGATCCAGCCGAAGCTGGTGTAGCGGAAGCCCTTGGGGAGCTGCAGCAGGCGCAGGCCGGTCGCCTCGTCGCGCACCGGTGAGAGGGGGCCGAACCCGTCGGTGAGCAGGCCGTCGAGCGACCGGGCCTCGGCCACCCGTCCCAGCAGGGCCTCGAGGGGCCCCGCCATCGTCGCGCCACCGGCGATGAAGGCCGTGCGCAGGAAGTCACGCCGGTTCGGATGCGCGCCCATGGTCGTTCTCCGTCTCCGCCTATCCTACGCCAGCCGACCACCACCCGGTGTAACGAGTTGCGGCAGCGGCGTCCCACGAGCGGACGTCAGGGACACCAGGCTGACGGGCTCCGAATGTGAATTGCATAGCAATCGCGATGCCCGGCCGATCCGCCGGATCTCCGGCAGGCTGGCAGGCGCCTTGCTGCCCCGCGACGGCATGCGCACCCTCGCCCGCGATCTGGCTCACGCCGTCCGCCTCGGCCTCCGCCGCCCCGGCCTGACGCTCGTGACCGTGCTCACGCTCGGCATCGCCGTCGGTGGGAACACAGCCGTCTTCTCCGTGCTGAACGGCCTGCTGCTCCGCCCGCTTCCCGCCGCCGCCCCGGAGCGGCTCGTGCGGATTTTCGGCACCCGGGACGGGGGACAGTTCGACGTCGTGTCGTATCCGAACTTCCGGGATCTCGCCGAACGCGCCTCCACGCTGCAGTCGGTCGCCATCCACCAGCAGACGTTCGCGGCCTCGGGCCTTGGCGACTCGACCGCCAGCGCCGCGGTCGAGCTGGTGAGCGGCACCTACTTCACGACCTTCGGCGTCAGGCCCGCCCTGGGACGTCCGCTCGCAATCACCGACGACCGCGAGGGCGCCGCAGCGCACGTCGCCGTCGTCAGCGATGCGTGGTGGCGGACGAACCGCGGCGCCTCACCCGCCGCGCTCGGCGACGTCGTGCACCTGAACGGCGTGCCGTTCACGATCGTCGGGGTCATGCCCCCGGCCTTCCGCGGGAGCTATGACGCGCTGGGCACCGACCTCTGGGTTCCGTTGATGGCGTACGACGTCGTTCGGCCGCGCGGCCTTCCCATCACCCGCCGCGGCTGGGCCTGGCTTGGCGCCACGGCCCGCCTCGCCGACGGCGTCACGCTTGAGGAGGCCCGTGCGGACGTGCGCCGCGCGGCCGGGTCGATTGCGCGGGACTTCGGCGAGCAGGGCTTCAGCGTGCGGCTCGAGCCGGCGACGGCCCTGCCCGAGTCGATGCAGCCGACGCTGCGCGCCGTGCTGCTGTTTGCGCTGGCCGTCGTCGGCCTGGCGCTCGGCGCCGCCTGCGCGAACATCGCGAACGTCCAGCTCGCGGGCGTGCTCGCGCGCCAGCGTGAGATCGCCGTGCGCCTGGCGATGGGCGCGTCGCGCGGCCGCATCGCCCGGCAGTGGCTCACCGAGAGCGCGCTGCTCGCGGGGATCGCGTCGGCGGCCGGCCTCCTGCTGGCCGTGTGGCTCCGCGACGCCGCCCTCGCCTACACGCCGCCGGGCGGCGTCGCCAACTTCGGGCCACGCCTGCCGCTCGACTGGCGGCTCCTGGCGTTCTCGACCGCCACGGCGGCCGGCGCGGCGCTGCTCTTCGGTGGGCTGCCGGCGTGGCGTGCGGCCCGCGTCGACGCCGCGGGCCCCCTGCGCGCGGAGGGCCGGACGGCCACCGGCACCCGCGGACGCGGGCGCGCCCAGGCGGCGCTGATCGCCACACAGGTCGCCGTGTCGCTCGCGCTGCTCGTGGCGGCCGGCCTGTTGACCCGGAGCCTCAGGGCCCAGTCCGCGTTCGACCTCGGCTTCCGCACGGACCATCTCGCCGTCGCGGCGGCGGACCTCGGCGGCATCGGGCTGGACGACGCGGCCCTGCGCCGCTACTACCGCGACACGCTGGCGCGATTGAGCGCCCTGCCGGGCGTCGAGCGTGCCGCGGCGGCCGTGATCGTGCCCCTCGACGGCAACAGCGAGTCGCGCGGCGTGCACATCGACGGCTACGTGCCACCGGATGGGCGCGACTACACCTCCGTGGCCGCCAACCTCGTCTCACCAGGCTACTTCGAGACACTGGGCATCCCGCTGCGGCAGGGCCGTGGGCTCCAGGCGGCGGATGCGGACGACACCGCCGCGCCGGTCGTCGTGATCAACGAAGCCATGGCGCGACGCTTCTGGACCGGCGACCCCATCGGGCGTCAGGTCGGATTCGGGGCGGACCAGCCGCGCGCCACGGTGGTCGGCGTGGTCGGCGACACCACGCTCGACGCCATCGGCGCGCCGCCGCCGCCGATCGTCTACGGCGTGCTCGGCCCGGACGTGTCAGCACACCTGTCATTCGTCGTGCGCAGCGCCGTGGACGACGGCAGCCTCGCGCGAGCCCTCCGGCGGGAGCTGCGGGCGGTGGATCCGCGGGTCCGGGTGCCGGCGGCCGGACCGTACGAGGAGCTGCGTGCGGGCCCGCTGTTCCCACAACGCGTGCTGGTCGCCGTCAGCACGGCCTTCGGCGGCCTGGCGCTGGCGCTGACGCTGGTGGGCCTCTACGGGATCATCACCTATGCCGTGCAGGAGCGGCGTCGGGAGCTCGCGGTACGGCTGGCCCTCGGGGCGTCGCCCGCCGAGCTGGTGCGCCGCGTCGTCGGCACCGGCCTGCGTCCGGCGCTTGCGGGGATCGTGCTCGGACTGGGGGGAGCCGTGCTCCTCACCCGCCTGCTGGCGCGATTCCTCTTCGGCGTCTCCGCCTTGGATCCGATGACCTTCACGGCGCTGGCGGCGCTCGTCGTGCTCGTGTCGGGCGTCGCGGCGTACGTGCCCGCGCGGCGCGCCGCGCACATCGATCCAGCGAGCGCGCTGGGCGACCACGCTTCATGACGGATTGACACTCGATGAGCCGGGCTCATAGATTTGGCGCATGCTCCCGACCCTGGAGATCCGGCACCTCGCGCTCGTGCGGGCGATTGCCGAGACGGGCAGCGTCACGCGGGCGGCCGAACGGCTGCACCTGACGCAATCCGCGCTGTCGCACCAGTTGCGAGACGTCGAGACGCGACTGGGACTGCAGCTCTTCCTGCGGCTCGGGCGGCGCATGGTGCTGACGCCAGCGGGCGAACGGGTGCTGGGTTCGGCGGGCCGCGTCCTCGACGAGCTCGGCCGGGCCGAGGACGAGCTCCGCGTGATGGCGTCGGACGGCAAGGGCGTCCTGCGCCTCTGCACGCAGTGCAACACGGGGTATCACTGGCTGCCGCCGCTGCTCCAGGCCTTCCACCGAAAGTATCCGGGAGTGGATGTCCAGATCGCGGTGCAGTGGACGGACCGCCCCTTCGAGGCGCTGCTCGGCGGCCAGATCGACCTGGCGGTGGTGACCTCGGCGACGAGCGATCGCCGCGTCACCCTGACGCCGCTGTTCGAAGACGAGCTCGTGGCGATCACCGCCCCGGACCACCCTTTCGCGGCGCGGCGCTGGATCGAGCCGAAGGACTTTGCCGAGGAGCACCTGATCATCTACAGCGCGGACCGGCAGGACAGCTACACGTTCTCGCGCATCCTGACACCGGCCGGCGTCGAGCCCGCACGCGTCTCGCAGGTGCCGTTGACCGAGGCCATCCTCGAGCTGGTGAAGGCCGGCCTGGGGGTCGGGGTCATGGCGCGGTGGGCGGTAGCGCCGGCGATCAAGAGCGGCGCCGTCGCGGCCATTCCCGTCACCCGCGGTGGCGTCCGTCGCCAGTGGAGCGCCGCGGTGCTCCGCGATCGTCCCGTGCCCTCCTGGCAACAGGAGTTCGTGTCGCTCCTCGGCCGCCAGGCACTGCCGGCGCGCATCGCGGCCAAGCGATAGGCGGGACAGCGGCGACGCACGACACGACACCAGCCACGAAGGACACGAAGGTCACGAAGACCTCGGAAGACCCGCAAAGATCCCCGGGCCGTGCCGCAGCCGTTATGAGCGGCACGCGTCGTGCGCTTCGTGTTCTTCGTGCGCTTCGTGGCCGGTTTTCAATGTGCCCGAACGACGGGCGCGGCGCGGGCGTCGATGAGCGCACGCGGCGTTCCAGTGGTGTGATCCGTGTAATCCGTGTAATCCGTGTAATCCGTGGATCCCTTTTCCTGCCCGTCAATCCCCGTACAGAGAAACGGCACCGGGTTCGAGTCCCCGGTGCCGTCCCTGTGTCTCCGCTGAGCGCCGTCAGTGCTGAGTCTCTTCAGTGTCTTCAGTGTGCTCAGTGTGTGCGGTGTATTCCGTGGACTAGAAGCGGATGCCCGCTGACAGAAGGAACGTCCGCCCGCCCGTCATCCCGGGCCGGGGCCGCGCGTACTGGGACGCTGACGTCGCCTGCCCGAAGTTGCGACCCTCGATGTAGCCCGTCGGCAGCCCGTACGCATCACGTGCGCTGGACGTGTCGGCCGTCACCGTGGTATCCCACATGATCAGCGCGTCGTTGTCGAAGAGGTTGAGCACTTCCAGCTTGACCCACGGCGCCGCCTGCTTCCACACCGGCACCGCGTAGGTCGCGCCGAGGTCCACGAGAGCCGCGCCGTCGAAGCTGCCGCTGCCCCGCTCGCCGAAGTAGAGGGCCTGCGAGGTAGGCAGCCGTGCGTACCCGGGGTTGAGCGCCCGCTGCTCCGCCGTCAGCGCCACCGCGTTGGCGACGAGGCTGTAGGTCAGGCCCGAGTCGAACCGGAACAGCGGCGCGACGTCGAGGCTGCCGAAGCGGCCGAGGTCAACGTTGTAAATCGTCCACAGGCGCACCTTGTGCCGCTGGAAGTCGTCCAGCCGCCCGTAGGGATAGGCGCGCGCCGCGGAGAAGATCTCCGGGTAGTCGCCGATGGCCGAACCCACGCCCGGCTGGTTCGCGGCCTCTCCCTCGAAATTGCCGTCGTTCTTCAGCTGCAGCGTCCAGTGGCCGGCCACGCTCCAGCGCGGCGACAGCCGGTACGAGCCCTGGAACTGCATGGCCTGATACGTGCGCTCCGGCACGTCCGAGTTGCGATAGACGACGTTGTCGAACACGCCGAACACGCGGCCCTGGTACGTGACCGTCGTGCGGCCGGCCGCCGTCGGATCATCCACGAACGACTCGACCATGTCGGAGGTCGTGCGCCAGATCCAGGTGGCCCGAACCGAGCCGGCGTCGCCAAGCTCCCGGCCGAGGCCAAGCGTCACCTCGTCCTGCCGGGGCGACCGGATGTTCTCGTCCATGAAGATGTTCGCGGTCGGGAAGCTCCCGCTCACGACGACGTAGTTGGACAGGTCGAACCCGGGCGCGAAGTCCAACCCCTGCCCCGCCGGGCCCACGTAGGCGTAGACCAGCCGTGCCGGGTTGCTGACCGGCGTGTTCTTGCCGAACACGTAGGACGAGTACCGCCCCAGGTAGCGTGCATACGTGCCGCTCAGCACCGTGCGTCCGCTGCCGTCGAGGTCGTAGGTTGCGCCGAGGCGTGGCGCCCAGCCGGCCGCGTCGAGGCCGCCCGTCACGCCCGTCGCGTCGCTCGAGACCCGCTCGTAGCGGAGGCCCGCGTCGACCGTGAGCGCCGGCACGGGCGACCAGCGGTCCTGCACGTAGAGCGACGTCGTGCGGATGTCGATCTCGGCGCCCCGGGTCGGCAGCGTGTTCAGCGCGGCGTTCGCGCCGGGCACGAACACGGGCACGAGCCGCCCGTCCGCGTCATACACGGGGGCGCCGCCCGACGTCAGGTAGTCGGCCGCGAAGACGTAACCCGTCGCGGACTGCGAGTTCCCGCCCCGCTGGTGCGAGGTGAACCGCTCGCCGCCGGCCTTCAGGTCGTGGGTGCCGAAGCCGGGACGCGACGTGAAGTAGGCGAGGCTGGCCGTGATCTGGTCGTTGTCACGGTTCTCCGGATCGTTCCGGTCGAAGTACGGGGCGTTGTACTCCTGGTTCGACGGCATGGTCATGCCGAGCGTCAGGAAGGGCGAGTCCGTGATGGCCGTGCTCGTCCCGCCGTACTGCGGATGGTTCGTCTTGCGCGAGTACTGCGCCGTCGCGAAGAAGCGGTTCGCGAGCACGCCGTTCCAGCCGCCCACGAAGAGCGAGCCCGGCTGCGACGTCTCGTCGCGCGTGCGCGGATCCACCGAGGCCGGGATCGACGGCTGCACGGTCGTCTGCCGGCGATCGGTGTACTGCGCCTGCAGCGTCTGGTTCACGGCCGGCCGCGCCGTGAGCTTGAGCTCCACGCGCTGCTGGTCGGTGGTGGACTCGAACGGCAGGCCGGTCTGCGGCAGCGCCGTCGTGTTGCTGGACGACTGGGTGCGCGCCGCGGTGAAGAACCAGAGGCGCTCACGCCGCAGCGGGCCACCGAAGGTCCCCTCGTAGTTGCGGTCCATCCTGCTCGGGCGCTCGACCCCCTTCGACTTCTCGTACGGCGTCTCGTCGCTCCACGCCTGGTTGGAGAAGTTGATCCGGAAGCTGCCCGAGAAACGGTCGCCACCCTGCTTGGTCACGAGGTTGACGACGCCACCCGAGAAGCGGCCGTACTCGGCGGAGATGCCGCCGGTGAGCACCTGGGTCTCCTCGACCGCGTCCTCGATGAAGAGCTCGTCCGGCCGCCCGAGCAGGTTGTCGCCGATGTCCACGCCGTCGAGCAGGAAGACGTTGTCGTAGGCGAACGCGCCGCCGATGGTCACCTGGTTGGCGTTGGGCGTGTTGACCGTCAGCCCGGGGGCCAGTTCCGCCAGCAGCGACGGCGTGCGCCCGGTCGGCAGGAGGTCCACCTCGCGGCCGCCGAGGTTGGCCGTCACGTCGGGCCGCGTGAGCGGCGATGGGGCCGAGGCCGTGACGGTGACCGACTCGGCGATCGTGGCGAGCACGAGCGTCGCGTCCGCCGTGGCCGTCCCGCCAAGCGGGACGACGACGCTCGCGGTCACGCCGCGCATCTCGGGAAACTGGATTTCGACGGTGTAGGTACCGGGCGGCAGCCCGCGCACGATGTACCCGCCGCCCGGCTCGGTCACCGTCGTGCGTTCACCCTGGAGCGCTGGCGACGTCAGCGTCACCGTCGCGCCGGGAAGCGGCAGGCCGTCCGTGCTCCGGACCACGCCGGACAGCACGCCCGTCTGCACTCCTTGCGGGCTGGCCACACCCGCCGCGACCAGGAGAAGGGCCAGAGCCCCTCCCGCCACCGACATCAGCCGAGTCATGGGACTACTCCTTCACAGAACCGGATATGAACCGCCGCGTCCCAGAGGGACACGACTGCTCACGACGTGACAGCAAAGACGATGCCGTCCCAGGATGGCGTGGCCAGGGACCAAACGACGGCAGGCAGGGCCAGAATGCGAGCCGGCGGCCGGTTCCCCGACCGGCTGACCGATGGGCCGACGCGGCCCGGCACCCGGAGCGCACGCCCAGGTGCGGATCTGCACGCGCGGTGCAGGGGGCGTCGCCGCGGGCCACGGCCCCGACCGGCGTCGGGGATCCGGTATCATCGCGACCGCGTGCTGAGCCCGACCGCGCCCGAGTCTCCCTCTCCGTTCCTCCGCGAGGTGGTCGCCGGTGTGACCACCTTCTTCACGATGGCCTACATCGTCATCGTGAACCCGGCGGTCCTCTCGACCGCGGGCACCGGGCTGCCGTTCAGCGGCGTCCTGACCGCCACCGTCCTCGTCTGCGTGACGATGACGCTGCTCATGGGGCTGTACGCGCGGCTGCCCTTCGGCGTGGCGCCCGGCATGGGGTTGAACGCGTTCTTTGCCTTCACCATCGTCCTGCAGGGTGGCGTGCCCTGGCCGGTGGCACTTGGCATGGTCTTCTGGTCGGGGGTGCTCTTCCTCCTGGTGTCCATCACGCCCATCCGCGAGGCGATCGCGCGCGCCATTCCCGACTCGCTGCGCGCGGCGGCCGCCGCGGGCATCGGGCTGCTGCTGACCTTCATTGGCCTGCAGAGCGCCGGGTTCGTGGCGGCGAACCCGGCGACGCTGGTCGGCGTGGGGCCGCTGGACCACCGGGCGGCGCTCACGGTCGCTGGCGTGATCGTGATCGTCTGGCTGTCTCGCCGCAACAGCCCCTTCGCCTATCTCGCCAGCATCGCGATCGTCACGACGACGGCCTGGCTGGGGGGGTGGGTGGAACCGCCGGCACACTGGCTGAGCGCCCCGGATTTTGGATCGGTGTTCCTGCGTCTCGACGCACTCGGCGCGCTGCAGCTCACGCTCCTGCCGACCATCGTGACGCTGATGATGACCGACCTCTTCGACTCGCTGTCGACGTTCGTCGGCGTCGCGCGCGCCGGTGGGCTCGTGGACGCGCGTGGCGAGCCGTATCGCCTGCGGCAGGGGCTGATCGTGGACGCCATCGCGACGCTGGGGGCGGGCCTCGCGGGCAGCTCGCCGGGGACCGCCTACGTGGAGAGCGTCGCCGGCATCCGCATGGGCGGCCGCACGGGCCTGACCGCGGTGGTGACGGCCTGCTGCTTCCTGCCCTGCCTGTTCGTGGGCCCGGCGGCGGCCGCGGTGCCCCCGTACGCGACGGCGGCGGTGCTCATCATGGTGGGCGTTGCGATGTTCGGGTCGGTGTCGGGCATCAGCTTCGATCGTCTCGAGGAAGGCGTGCCGGCGTTCGCCACGCTCGTGCTGATCCCGCTGACGTTCTCCATCACGCAGGGCATCCTCTGGGGCTTCATCCTGCACGCGCTGCTCTACACGCTGGCCGGGCGGCGCGGCGAGCTCCGCCTCCCCGCCTGGCTGCTTGCCGCGACCTCGGTCGGCCTGCTCGTCCTCGAGCACGCCCGGTAGTCGTCCCTGCCGAACGGAGGCTCCTGTGTCAGACCGACTCGTGCTCGACACCACGCGCGACGAGCTCACGAAGATCAAGCGCCTCGCCGATCGGGCGATCGCGCAACTCGATGACGCCGCGCTCCACGCCCGGCTCGATCCGGACGGCAACAGCGTCGCCATCCTCATGCGTCACCTGGCCGGCAACATGCGATCGCGCTGGACCGACTTCCTGACCGCCGACGGCGAGAAGCCCGATCGGCACCGGGATCAGGAATTCGAGCCCGCCGCCGGCGACCGCGCGGCGCTGCTGGAGGAATGGGAGGCGGGGTGGCAGTGTGTGTTCGACGCGCTGGTCCCCCTGACCGACGCCGACCTGACCCGCACCGTGCTGATTCGCGCCGAGCCACACACCGTCTGCCAGGCCCTCACCCGGCAACTGGCCCACTACGCCGGACACGCTTACCAGATCGTCCTGCTCGCGAAGCACTTCGCCGGCCCCGGCTGGACCACGCTGTCCATCCCGCGCGGCCAGTCGGAAGCCTTCAACCGCCGCCTGCTCGCCGACCGGAGGACCCAATCATGAGATTTGGTGATCTGGTGATCTGGTGATCTGGTGATCTGGTGATCTGGTGATTTGGTGATTTGGTGATTTGTCCCACGGCCGAGCGAAGCGACGGCCGCCCTCCGAGCGAGGCCGCGCAGCGGCCGAGTCCCAGCGAGCCGAGCGCAGCGACGGCGAGTCCCAACGCGCCCCGCGCGAAGCGGGGGGCGCGGCCCATCTCGCGGAGCGCGGCCTTACGCGCCGAGCGCGGCCTGACGCGTGGAGCGCGGCCTGACGCGTGAAGCGCGGCCTACTGCCGTCCGAAGTGCAGCCTGTCCAGCGCCAGGCGGCCGTTGCTCATGATGAGCAGCGGATCCTGCAGCGCGACGACGTCCTCGAGGGGGTTCGCCTCGACGACCATCAGGTCGGCCTCGAGGCCGGGTGCGATGGCGCCGGTGCGGGCCTCGACGCGGAGGAGTTCGGCGGCCGTGGTCGTGGCCGACTGCAGCGCCTGCAGGGGCGGCATGCCGGCCGCGACGAAGTTCGCGACCTCGTGCGCGATGCGCGTCTGGCTCTCGGGGCCGTAGGCCGAGTCCGCGCCGGCGACGATCTTCACGCCGGCCTTCATGCCCGCGGTGAGCGCGCGGCGGAGCACCGGCAGCATGAACCGGCCACGGTTCGCCGTCACGGGGTCGTCGTAGTCGCCACCCGGCTCGGTGAGGTCGATGACCGTCGAATAGGTCGGCACCCAGTAGATGCCGCGTCTGGCCATCTCGGCGAGTTGCGCCGGCGTCAGGTAGGTGCCGTGTTCGATGCTGCGCACGCCGGCTTGGATCGCGGCCTCGCTGCCTTCCGTGCCATGGGAATGGCAGAGCACGTCCATCCCGAGACGCGTTGCTTCCTCCACGACCACGCGCAGCTGCGCCTCGGTGTAGACCTGCTCCCGCGGGTCGGTCTCGGGCCGGCCTGCCCGCTCGGTGCCGCGTGTCTTGATGACGTCGGCCCCGCGATCCTTGTTGATCTGCACGAGGCGCCGCAGTGCCTCGTCCGACTCCACCCGCGGCCAGAGCTCGACCATCCGCGGATCGGCCAGCCACGGCGGATCGGCCGGCGTCACGAAAGCGCCGGCGGCCAGCATGTCCGGACCGGCGAGATAGCCGGCCCTCACCATCTCGCGAATCGCGACGTCCTCGTACGCGCCGACCGACGCGCTGCGCACGGTCGTCACGCCCGAAAGCAGTGCCCGCCGCGCCGCGTCGAGCGTGGCCAGGTGCGTGTGGGCGTCGATGAGGCCCGGCACCATCCACCGCCCGCCGAGGTCGATTACGGCCGCGCCAGCCGGCGGCGCCCCCGTCCCCACCGAGACGATCCGCCCGTCACGCACGACGACCATCACATCCGACTGCACCCGTCCCTGGCGGACGTCGACCACGTTGGTGTGGGTGAACGCGACGTGCGGCTGCGGCAGCACCACCGGGGAAGGCCCCGGCTGCGCCGAAGGCGCCTGCCGGGCCGAGAGCCCGGAGACAAGGGCAACGGAGACCGCAAGGCTGAGCAGGAGGGGTCTGGTCATGCCCGGCAGTCTACACGCAGGCCGCGCTGCGCGCGGGGCGAGGCCTACCGCGCGAAGCGCGGCCTACCGAGCGGCGCAGCCGCGAGGCCTTGGTATCCTAGGGGGATGTCTGGACCCGCCCCCACCGTGCTGTGGCGCCTCTACAATGACCGCCGCGAACACGCGCGTGCCGTGATCCTCCCGGGTGGTCCCCCTTACACCGTCTCCTTCTTCGTGAACGACGTGATGGACCGTGCCGAGAACTTCGACACGCTCGACCTCGCCGTCTTCCGCGCGGACGACGTGAAGGCCAGCTTGCGGGCCGACGGCTGGCGCGACGAAGACTGAGACCCGAACGTCCCCATGCCGCTCGTCACGCTCGACCACGTCTCGATGGCCTTCGGCCACCTGCCCCTCCTGGACGACGTCTCGCTCCAGGTGGATCCGGGGGAGCGCCTGGCCATCCTCGGCCGCAACGGCACCGGCAAGTCCACCCTGCTCTCCATCGTCGGCGGCGACGTGCCCCCGGACGCGGGCGCCGTGTGGCAGCAGCCCGGCCTCAAGGTGGCCCGGCTCGTCCAGGACGTCCCGCTCTCCACGGATCAGTCGGTCTTCGACGTGGTCTCCGAGGGCCTCGGCGATCTCGGCGCGATCGTCCAGCGTTATCACCACGCCGCCACCGCCGTGGCGACCGATCCCTCGGAGGCGCGACTGGAGGCGCTCGGCCGGCTGCAGCACGAGCTCGAGGAGCAGGACGGCTGGCGCCTGGAGCAGAAAGTGGAGCTCGTCATCGAGCGCCTGGAGCTGCCGGCCGACGCGCGCGTCGAGACGCTCTCCGGCGGCTGGCGTCGCCGCGTGCTGCTGGCCCGCGCGCTCGTGGCCGAGCCCGACCTGCTGCTGCTGGACGAGCCGACCAACCATCTCGACGTCGAGGCGATCACCTGGCTCGAGGACTTCCTCGCCACCTACGGCGGCGCCGTGATGTTCGTCACGCACGATCGCGCCTTCCTCCAGCGTCTCGCCACCCGCATTGTCGAGCTCGACCGCGGGCGGCTGACCTCGTGGCCCGGCGACTACGAGACCTTCCTGCGCAAGAAGGAGGACTGGCTCGCCAACGAGATGCTGGCGTGGGAGAAGTTCGACAAGAAGCTCGCCGAGGAGGAGGCCTGGCTGCGGCAGGGCATCAAGGCCCGTCGGACGCGCAACGAGGGGCGCGTGAAGGCGCTGATGGCGATGCGGGCCGAGCGGGCGGAGCGCCGCGAGCGCGTCGGCACGGTCCGGCTGCAGGTCGAACGCGGGGACGCCGGCGGCAAGATGGTGTTCGAGGCCGACCACGTCACCAAGGCCTACGGCGGGCGCACCATCGTCGGCGACTTCTCCACCCGCATCCTGCGGGGCGACCGCATCGGCCTCATCGGGCCCAACGGCGCCGGCAAGACCACGCTGCTGCGCCTGCTGCTGGGCGAGGTGACGCCGGACAGCGGCGAGGTCCGTCATGGCGCCAACCTGCAGATCGCCTACTTCGACCAGCAGCGGGAGCAACTCGATCCGGAACGGACCGTCGCCGACACCGTGGCCGACGGCAACGACACGGTGGTCGTGAACGGGCAGCCGCGCCACGTGATTGGCTACCTGCGCGACTTCCTCTTCCCCGCGGAGCGAGCGCGGTCGCCGGTGAAGGCCCTGTCGGGTGGCGAGCGCAACCGCCTGCTCCTCGCCCGCCTCTTTACCCGGCCGGCCAACGTGCTGGTGCTGGACGAGCCCACGAACGACCTCGACCTCGAGACGCTGGAGCTGCTCGAGGCCGAACTGGTGGCCTTCCCGGGCACGGTACTCCTCGTGAGCCACGACCGCGTGTTCCTCGACAACGTGGTCACGAGCACGATTGCCTTCGAGGGCGACGGCCGCGTGGCAGAGTATGTCGGTGGCTACGAGGACTGGCTCCGGCAGCGCCCGGGGGACGCGGAACCGGCGCCTGCCGAGGCCGCTCCCGGGCCAGCCCCGCGTCCGGCGAACCAGCCGGCCCCCGCCGGCCCGGTCGCACCCAGGAAGCTGTCGTTCAAGGAGAAACGCGAACTGGAGGCCCTGCCCGCCCGCATCGAGGCCCTCGAGGCCGAACGGCAGCGCCTGCAGGAGGAGTCGGCCGGCCCTGACTTCTACAAGACGGGCGCCGACCACATCACGACGACGATGGCGCGACTCCAGGCGCTCGAGGGCGAGCTGACGGACGCCTACGCCCGCTGGAGCGACCTCGAGGAGCGGGCCGGGTGAGCCGCTTTGTTATGATCAATCCGGCAGCACCCGCATGATCCAGCCAGAGAAGCGCCACCGCACCCTTGGCGTCCAGGTGGGCTCCGTCCGCGTGGGCGGCGGCGCCCCCGTGGTCGTCCAGTCGATGACCATGACCGACACGGCGGACGCGGCAGGCACCGCGCGCCAGTGCATCGAGCTGTGGGAGGCCGGGTCGGAGATGGTCCGGGTCACCGTGAACGTGCCCGAGGCGGCGGCAGCGGTGCCGGAGATCAAGCAGCGGATGCGCGACGCCGGCTGCACGGCCCCGCTCATCGGCGACTTCCACTACAACGGCCACCTGCTGCTGACGCGCCATCCCGCGTGCGCCGAGGCCCTCGACAAGTACCGCATCAATCCCGGCAACGTCGGCACCGGCAAGCGCCGCGACGAGCAGTTCCAGACGATCGTCAAGGTGGCAATCGACCACGGCAAACCCGTGCGCATCGGCGTCAACGGCGGCTCCCTGAACCAGGAGCTCGTCATGGCGAAGATGCAGGAGAACACCGACCGCGCGCTCGGCAAGACCTCCGACGACATCGTCAACGAGTGCATGGTGCTGTCGGCGATCGAGTCGACGGCCCTGGCGGTCGACACGGGGCTCGGCGCCGACCGCATCATCATCTCGTGCAAGGTCTCGCGCCCGCGGCACCTCATCGAGGTCTATCGCGCCCTGGCGCGGCAGACCGAGCAGCCGCTGCATCTCGGCTTGACCGAGGCCGGCATGGGGATGAAGGGGCTGGTGTGGTCCTCGTCGGCGATGGGCGTGCTGCTGCACGAGGGCATCGGCGACACGATTCGCATCTCGCTGACGCCGCGCCCGGGCGGCGATCGCCGTGAAGAGGTCTATGCCGCGTGCGAGCTGCTGCAGGCATTGGGGCTCCGCTCCTTCGCGCCGAGCGTGACGGCCTGCCCCGGCTGCGGCCGGACGACGAGCAGCACCTTCCAGGAGCTCGCCGAGCGCGTGCAGGGTTACATCCGCGAGCGTATGCCGGAGTGGAAGACGCGCTACGAAGGCGTGGAGGAACTGACGCTCGCCGTGATGGGGTGTGTCGTCAACGGCCCCGGCGAGTCGAAGGCCGCGAACATCGGCATCTCACTGCCGGGCACCGGCGAGGCGCCCAACTGCCCCGTCTACGTCGACGGCGAACACGTCGCGACGTATCGCGGCACCTACGAAGAGCTCGCCGCCCAGTTCCAGCGCCTGCTGGACGACTACGTCGAGACGAAGTACGCGAGGAAGACGGCGACCACGGCCAGCTAGATCAAGAGCCAGCCACGACCCTTCGACTACCTTGGGAAGTCCTGCCTTTCACAGGAAGACAGCCTGTCGCCCATAGTAAAGGACGGCTTTACTATGGCGCCATGATCGCCCCATGTGAAAGTCAGGCGATCCCAAATCACAAGATCACAAGATCACAAGATCACGAGATCACGAAATCACCAGATCACGGCCGTGCCCCCGTGACCCTGCCCATCTCCGCCAGCATCGCGCGGTCGTCCATCCCCACCCAGCAATGCCCTTCGCCCGGCGCGAAGACCATGCGCCCGCCGTAGCCGGGGGTGGCGCCCGCGAAGAACGTCTCGAGCATCCGCGCCGCGTTGTTCAGGAAGTAGCTGTCGGCGTCTCCCATGAAGACGCGGATCTTGCCACGCAACCGCGGGGCCAGCTCGGACCAGTGGTCCTCCACGTACATCCGCAGGTCGTAGCGTTTCCAGTGGTCGGTGACGGAGCGGTCGATGGCGCCGGTGACCGGATCCCACAACGGCACCGGCAGCCCGTCAGCGCCGCGCGGGCCGTACGTCGCGTTCCACGCCCCCCACTGCCCACCCGACAGCGCCCATGAGTCGTGCCGGCCCAGGACGTTTTCCATGGACACCTCGTGCCGCATGGTGAAGCGCACGTCGCCCGTGACCTCGCGCGCGCTCGGCCGCTCGAAGCCGTGCGTGTTGACGTAGGCGTTGTCGTCCTCGTAGATGTTCACGAGCTGGAAGCCGCGGAAGTCGACGCCGTCCGGACAGGACGACCACGTGCCGTTGAAGAAATCCGGGTAGAACACCTGGAGCGCGAGCGACACCCAGCCGCCCGTGGAGCCGCCGTCGAGCACGCGGGTGCGCGGCTCGCCGATCCCGCGGAATTCGCGCTCGACGTATGGGATCAGCTCCTCGGTGATCGCATCGCCGTACGGCCCGTGGTTGTCGGAGTTGACCTGGTAGGGATCACCGAGCGGCCCGTCGCCATCCAGGTGCAGCAGCACGAACCGCGGCGCATCGTCCGCCAGCCAGGCCTTCCGGAACTCGGAGTCGTCCGCCATCATGCGCTGCACGCGCGTGTAGGACGCGCCGTAGCCGCCGATGCGGACGCGCAGCGGGTAGGTCCGCGTGGGTTCATCCGCGTACCCACGCGGCAGGATGATGCCGGCGCGCAGGTAGATGGGGCGGCCATGGAACGCCGTCAGTTTCTCGGACTGGATTTTCACGAACCGCAGGTAGTCGGTCTCGGGCGGCAGCGTCTCGTCGGGCACGCGCGCGGTGAGGTCCAGGTGCACGACGGCACCGGATCCGCGCGTGATCGTCACCGGCGTGGGGGCGCTGTACAGGTTGCCGGGAGCGTTGACCGACTTGAGATCGACGTTCGTGTCGAGCAGCGCCTGGGCGACATAGTCGCCGTCGGGCACGGCATCGAGGCTGGCGACGGGAAACGCCACCGCCGTGCCGTCGAGCACCGCCGCGGTCGAGCCGTCCCAGGCGGACACGTCACGGGCCACGACCGGAGGCCGGTCCAGCCCCGTGCGCCCGATGCCGAGGCGCGGCTCGGGGTCGGCCTCCTTGCCGAGGACGACGAACAGCCGGCCATCGGACGGTGTGGAGATGAGGCCCGGTGCCGCCGTCACCTCGATCCGGAGGGAACCGGCGCTGCCGGGGGCCGGGGCCTGCGCCGTGCAGGCCAGCGTCATCAGCAGACAGGCCCCGCCCGCGAGCAGGCCGTAGCGTTGCGCGTACATGTCGCGCATTCTACCGGAGGAGGAAAGAGGGGACAGTCCCCATTTCCCCTGCCTCGAGAGGAAATGAGGACAGTCCCCTTCTTCAACAGCCCGAATCCGGCCCCGTCATCCGCGCACGGTGAGCACCGGGCAGTGCGCCTCGCGAATCACGCGGTAGGTCGTCGATCCGAAGAGCAGTCGCTCGAGACGGTCGCGGCCATGCACCCCCATGACGATGATGTCGGCGCCACGGGCGTCGGCCTCGCGCACGATCTGGTCGGCGCTCCGGCCCACGGTCACGACGGTGGTGACGTGGCACCAGTCCTCGGCGCCCTCGGGCACCAGGTCGGACAGCCGAGCCTCCGCCCGACCTTCCCAGTCATGCCGCGTCTCGGGCAGCGCGTCGGTCCAGGCCTCCGGCCACTCGAGCACGTGCATGAGCACCAGCGACGCGTCGGCCTCCTGCGCCAGCGAGAACGCCCGCTCCACCGCGAGCAGCGACGCCGGTGAGAAGTCGGTCGCGCACAGCACCGTGTGGGTGGTGTGACGATCCTCGACGGCCCTGGCGCCCGGCGGGACGGTGAGCACCGGACAGGCCGCGCGCCGGATGACCTTCTCGGCCACCGACCCCAGGGTCAGGTGCTGCAGGCCGCTGCGCCCGTGCGTGCCGATGACGAGCAGGTCGGCGCCGCCCTGGCGGGCCGCCTCCAGGATGCCGTTGACGACGTCGCCTTCGACGATGGCGGTCTCGATGGGCACCTCACGCCCGCGGAAGGGGGCCACGAAGTCGTCCAGCGCGGCCGACAGGGCCTCGCGCGCCTCGCCCGACAGCGTCAGGACCGGTGGCGAGGGCGGGAGCATCATCGGCGGCAGGCCGCTCGGCACCATCTCGAGCACCTCGACCCGCGCGCCGTACCAGCGCGCCAGGTTGACGGCGTGCCCGAGCGCCAGGCGCGACACGGGGGACTGATCGACGGGACAGAGGACCCGCTCGATACGGACCATGACGGCACCTCCTCGAATCAGCGGACGGGCCGGGCCCCGGTGGCCGGGCGCTGCCAGCTGACCCGCGCCAGCTGATTCTCGTGCGAGAAGTCGTAGCGGGCCGCGCCCGCGTAGGCGCGGGCCACGGCGCGGCCCAGGCGCTGCGCCAGGTGCGGGCCGGTGGTCGTGAGGCGGATCTGGCGGGCGCTGCGCGACCAGGACATGACGCGGGCCGTCGGGTTGTCCTCGAGCGCGTGCGCCGCCTCATGGCGCAGCAGCGCGAGCAGCTCATCCGCATGCGCGGTGACGAATGTTCCCGAGAGCGTCAGATAACCGCCGGCGACACCGGCGTCCACGCGGCGGCACCCGGGGCACAGCACCACGCCTCCGGTGCGCGGCTTCAGGTCAAGGACGCGTTCGTAGCTCCCAGGCGGCAAGGCCCACCGGCGGCCGGCATACGTCGCGCCACACCGGTCGCAGACTCGCGGCTCTCGTGGGGCGCGGGACGGCCGGCGCATGCCGCCATCGTGGTCGACGCGTTTGGTGAAGGTGACGTTGGAGTACGGCTTGTGGCTGCGCACGGGCCCCTCCTGTCTGGCACGGGGACCTCGGCCCGCCGGGCGCGGGAGCAGGGCGGACATCCGCCGCCGTGCCCCGTCAACCCGGTCGGACATGGAATTCAGGCGCAATTCGCGTGCCTCGCCGCGGCCGATAGGGAGGGCCGGAATTCGTCGATTCGCCTGCGCCGTGCCGGGATCCCGCGGGCCAGGCGCACGGAACGCCGTCACTGGAGAACGCCGGATGGAGGGACACCGGCGACAGAGGACACCAGCCACGAAGGCCACGAAGTTCACGAAGATCGAACGGGCTGCGATACCCGGCGGCCAACACGGGGAGGACTCCACTACTCCCGGTCTTCACGCCGGTCTTCGTGGGCTTCGTGGCTTCGTGGCTGGCTCTCCGACCAGCAGGTCGACGAGGGCGCTACAATGCCCCGCGGCGCCGGTGCACGGCGCGGGGGATTCGCCATGACGCTGCGACGTGCGCTGCTCGTTCTCGCGGTCCTTGCCGCCACGGTCCTGTCGGGGGCGGCACAGCCGCAGCGCTTCGACCTGCTCATCCGGCACGGTCGCATCCTCGATGGCACCGGCAACCCGTGGATGCTCGGCGACATCGGCATCCGGGGCGACCGCATCGCCGCGCTGGGCCGGCTCGACGGCGCGACCGCGACACGTGTCATCGATGCCACCGGCCTCATCGTCGCGCCGGGCTTCATCGACGTGCATTCCCACGCCGGCCCCGGGCTGCAGACACCCGCGCTGCACCAGGGGATTCCGGTGATCGCGCAGGGCATCACGACCGTGCTCGTCAATCCTGATGGCGGCGGCCCGACGGACCTCGCCGGCCAGCGAGCGGCGCTGGAGCAGGGTGGCATCGGGCCGAACGTCGCCTTGTTCGTGCCGCATGGATCGGTGCGTCGCGCCGTCATGAACATGACCGACCGCGACCCGACGCCGGACGACCTGCAGAAGATGCGGGCACTGGTGCGGGCGGGGATGGAGGCCGGCGCGGTGGGCCTCTCGAGTGGTCTCTACTACGCGCCGGGCAGCTACTCGAAGACGGCGGAGGTCGTGGAGCTGGCAAAGGTCGCCGCGGCGTACCACGGCGTCTACGCCAGCCACATCCGCGACGAGGCCGACTACACCGTCGGCGTCGTCGCCGCGGTGCAGGAAGTCATCGACGTCGCCGAACAGGCGGGCCTGATCGGTGTCGTCACGCACATGAAGGCGCTCGGGCCGGCCAGCCACGGCCTCTCGGCCACGCTCGTGCGCAATATCGAGGCCGCGCGGGCGCGCGGCGTCGAGGTCTTCGCGGACCAGTATCCCTACGAGGCGAGCGGCACGAGCATCACCGGCGCCCTCGTGCCGAGGTGGGCGCAGGTGTTCGGCCGCGACGCGTTCCTGCGCCGCGCGAAGGGCGACGACCGCGACCGCCTGCTCGGCGACATGCGGACGAACATCGCGCGCCGCGGGGGAGCCGACACGCTGATGGTGAGCCGATTCGCGCCCGATCCGTCGATCGAGGGCCGGACACTGGCCGATCTCGCGACGACAGCCGGGCGCTCACCCGAGGAGACGGCCCTCGACCTCGTGACGCGGGACGAGACCGGGCTCGTGTCGTTCAACATGTCCGAAGGGGACATCGAGCGCATCATGCGCCAGACGTGGACGATGACGTGCACGGACGGGGACCTCGTGCCGATGGGCGAGGGCAAGCCGCATCCCCGGGCGTACGGCGCGTTCCCGCGGAAGATCCGCCTCTACGTCGAGGAGCGGGGCGTCGTGGACCTGCCCTTCGCCGTCCGGTCGATGACGTCCCTGCCCGCCACGGTCTTCGGGCTCGCCGATCGCGGTGTGCTGCGCGCGGGGGCGTTCGCCGACGTGCTCGTCTTCGATCCCGCGAGCCTGCGCGACACGGCCACCTACCAGGATCCCCACCAGCTCGCGGTCGGCATCCAGTGGGCCGTGGTCAACGGGCAGCTGGTTCGGGCAGACGGACGTCCGACGGAGGCGTTGCCGGGTCGGGTGCTGGCGCCGCGGCGCCGGTAGTGCTCGAGACGAGCACCGTTTCCGATCGCAACACGTCCTTGCCGGTGATCAGGCGCACGCCACGCTGGAAGCTGATGTAGGCCCCGCCCCAGTTGATCATCACGAACACCTTGTTCTTGAACCCGATGAGGGTGACGAGGTGGACCACCAGCCAGGCGAGCCAGGCCACGAAGCCCGTGAGCCGGACCCAGCCGAGCTCGGCGATCGCCTTGGCGCGGCCCACCGTCGCCATGCTGCCGAGGTCCCAGTACACGAAGGGCACGGCGGGCTCGCCCTTCAGCCGCCGGATGATGTTCTTCGCCACGCTGCGGGCGCCCTGCTTGGCGACCTGCGCCACGCCCGGCAACGGCTCCCCCGTCTGGTGGGTCGCGCACGCCAGGTCGCCGACCACGAACACCTCAGGATGTCCCGGCACGCTCAGGTCGGGCTCGACAATGACACGCCCCACCCGGTCGAGGGGCACGCCAAGTGAGGCGCCCAGCGGCGAGCCGACCACGCCGGCGGCCCAGACAATCGTGCGGGCCGGCACCCGTTCGTCGCCGAGCCGAACCACCCCGTGCTCGACCGCGGTGACCATCGTGTTCTCCCAGATCTCCACGCCCAGCTTGCGGAGCGATCGACGCGCCGACTCACGCAAGGGCTTCTCGAACGATCCGAGGATGGTGGGGCCCGCCTCGATGAGCACGATACGCGCCGCCTCCGGCTCGACCTCGCGGAACTCGTCACGCAGGGTCTGCCGCGCGATCTCCGCGAGGGCGCCGGCCATCTCCACGCCGGTCGGGCCGCCGCCGACGACGACGAACGTGAGGTACTGCCGCTGCAGCGAGGGATTCGATTCGCGCTCGGCCCGCTCGAACGCCAGGAGCACCCGCCGCCGGATCTCGAGGGCGTCCTCGAGGCTCTTCAGGCCGGGGGCGTACGGCTCCCACTCGTTGTGCCCGAAGTAGGAGTGCGTGACGCCGGTGCACACGATCAGGTAGTCGTAGTTCACCTCGTGGGCGCCGTCGAGGTGCACCACCCTGCGCGCGGTGTCGACGCTGGTCGCCTCGGCCAGCAGCACGTGCACGTTGGCCTGCCGGCGCAGGATCCAGCGGATGGGCGCCGCGATGTCGCCCGGCGACAGGCTCGCCGTCGCGACCTGGTACAGGAGCGGCTGGAAGAGGTGATGATTGCGGCGGTCGATGAGCGTGATCCGGACCGGCGCCCGGCGGAGGGTGCGCGCAGCCGCGAGGCCGGCGAATCCCCCGCCGAGGATGACGACATGGGGTGTGGAAACCTGGGCGGACATAGAGGTCCCGGCCCGACGGTGCAATCCAGGTGCCGCGCCCCTAAGTGCCGCCCGGTCGGCGGCTTGCGCGCGGCGCCCGGGACGATGCGCAGGTAAGCCGCCGGAAAGCCGGCACTGAAGGGCCTCGCCGCTTCGCGGCACAGGCCGCGGCCGCTCCGCGGCCGCGTAAGGCCTCGCCGCTGTCGCGCCTCGGTAGGCAACCTCGCTCCGCTCGGTCGTCGGCCGGCGCCTCCGGCGCCGTCAGGACCGAGGGGGCCTCACTCCGAATCAACAAACCGCCGATTCCCAGCGAGCGAAGCGAGAGCCCTCCGAGCGAGGCCGCGAAGCGGCCGAGTCCTAGCGATGTCCGAAGAACGATCCCAGCGACCCTTCGACTCCGCTCAGGGTCGCCCCGAGCGTCAGTCGAGGGGCGAGGACGAGTCCCAGCGAGTCCGACGCGCGTGTCCAGCGAGGATGAGTCCCACCGAGCCCAGAGCGCAGTCGAGGGGCGAGGCCCAACGCGCGAGCGAAGCGAGCGCGGCCTACGGTCCGCCGCCTCGTGGCGGACCGCCCACGATCAGCCGCACGCTCCGTTGGTAGGTCAGGTAGGCCGTCGCCCACTGCAGCAGCACCGACAGCCGGTTGCGGAAGCCGACCAGCCACAGCAGGTGGATGAACAGCCACAGCAACCAGCCCGCGTAGCCCGACACGTGCAGCCGGCCCAGATCTGCCACCGCCGACGCGCGGCCGATGGTCGCCATGTTGCCGTAGTCGCGATAGTGGAATGGCTCGGTCGCCTGTCCCCGGGCCAGGCGTTCGATGTTCGCGGCCGCGGCCGCGCCGCCCTGCATGGCGACCTGTGCCACGCCCGGCAGCGGCTCGCCCGTCTGGTGCGGGAAGCTCGCGAGGTCACCGACGACGAACACCTCGGGATGGCCGGGCACCGACAGGTCCGGACGCACCGGCACCCGGCCGCGCCGGTCGACCTCGACGCCGAGCGACGCGCCGAGCGAGGAGGCCTCCACGCCGGCGGCCCAGATGACCGTCTCGCTCTCCAGCACGTGGTCGCCGACGTGCACCCGTCCGGGCTCCACGCCCGTCACGGCGGCGCGCTCCCACACCTCGACGCCGCGTTCCCGCAGCGTGCGCCGCGCCTTGTCCCGCAGGTCCTCGGGAAACGCCGGCAGGATGGCCGGGCCGGCCTCGACGAGCACGACGCGCGCCGACTCGGGATCGATGTGCCGGAACTCGCGCCGCAGGGTCTGCCGCGCGATCTCGATCAGGCTGCCTGCCATCTCGACCCCGGTCGGGCCGCCGCCGACGACCACGAACGTCAGCAGCGTGCGCTGGCGTGCCGGATCGGTCTCGCGTTCGGCCCGCTCATAGGCGAGCAGCACCTGCCGCCGGATCGTGAGCGCGTCCTGGAGCGTCTTGAGGCCCGGCGCGTACGGCGCCCACTCGTCGTGTCCGAAGTACGAGTGCGACGCGCCGGCCGCGATGATCGCGTAGTCATACCCCACCGTGGTGCCATCGTCGAGCACGACGACACGCGCGACGGGGTCCACGCGCGCGACCTCGCCGAGCAGCACCTCCACGTGGCGCTGGCGCCGCAACACCCAGCGGATCGGCGAGGCGATGTCCCCTGGCGACAGCACCGCGGTCGCGACCTGGTACAGCAGGGGCTGGAAGACGTGGTGGTTCTCGCGGTCGATGAGCGTCACGCGCACCGGCGCGCCCTTCAGCGCGCGGGCGGCGAACAACCCGCCGAAGCCGCCGCCCACGATGACGACGTGCGGCTGGGGATCTTGCGGCATCACTCGTATCGTAATGCCTCGACCGGGTCGAGCCGAGCCGCCCGACGCGCCGGCCAGTACCCGGCCAGCACCCCGACCACGAGCGAACTGCCGAGCCCGGCCCCCACGGCCCAGGCGGGGGGCGCGGCCGGGAAGGTCGGCGCCACCATGGCCGCCGCGAGGCCCAGCAGCACCGCGATGATCACCCCCGCCACGCCGCCCGCGCCCGACAGCAGCGCCGCCTCGAACAGGAACTGGCGCAGCACCTCCTGCCGCCGCGCGCCGATCGCCAGCCGGACGCCGATTTCGCGCGTGCGCTCCGTCACGCTGATGACCATCACGTTCGCGATGCCGATGCCGCCGATGAGCAGGCTCACCGCGGCCAACGCGACCGTAGCCACGAAGATCTGCGCGCCGATGCGGTCGAACTGCGCGATGATCTGGTCGGCGGTCGAGAGCGTGAAGTCGCTGGGCCGATCGGCCGGCACGCGGCGCAGCAGCCGGAGGATGGTCTCGGCCTCGAGCCGGGCCTCGTCGCGCAGCCCGTCGCGGGCGCGGATGTAGAGCACCGTCTGCTCCGCCTCGGGGAAGCGGCGGGTGGCCGTGCCGACGGGCAACGACACGACGTTGTCGTTCCGGTTCTCGCCGAAGAAGGTGCCGCGGCGTTTCGCGAGCACCCCGACCACGAAGTAGCGATCGCCGCCGAGCAGGAACGCCTGCCCCACCGCGCCGTTCCCGCCGAAGAGCGCCTCGGCGATGTTGGCGCCGAGCACGGCGACGTTCGCCGCGACGCGGTTCTCGATCACCGTGAACGGGCGGCCCGCGGCGAACTCGGCACCGGTGACGTCGAAGAAGTTGGGCGTGACGCCCTCGATCAGCACGGAGTCCGACTCGTTGCCGCCCGCGCGCGCGGTGAGCACCCGCGTCGCGGTCACGGCCGGCACCAGGAGTTGCGCGCCGACCTCGCGAATCGACGGCCCGAGACGCTCGAGGGGCTCCACCATGTCGGGGCGCAGGGGGCGGCGCCGCGCGTCGGCGTCCGAGACCGGCGAATAGGGATCGCCCTGGCGATGGAACGCGAAGATGTTGTCGGTGCCCAGTTCCCGGAACAGCAGCGCCACGGAGTTGCGCAGCCCGACGAGCGTCGAGGCCACGAGCACGACGGTCACGATGCCGATCACCACGCCGGCAATCGCCAGCGCCGTGCGCGACGGGTTCGCCCGCAGCGCGTCGACCGCGAGCGTGCCGGCCTCGCCGACGGCGGCGAACACCCCGGAGCGATGCGATTCGGTGGTCATTCGGACCTCAGCGCGGTGACCACGTCGACCCGCGTGGCGCGCCTCGCGGGATACCAGCCGGCCGCCAGCCCGCTGAGGGCGGACGCCACGAGGCCCCAGGCAACCGTCGACGGCGCGACGTCGAGGGGCACGGCGATCGCCCGGCCGAGCAGGGCGAGCAGCGCCACCGCGGTGCCGGCGCCCGCGACGCCCCCGAGAGCGGCGACGAGCAGCGACTCCGCGAACACCTCGCGCATGATCTGCCGCGCGGTCGCGCCCAGGGCCCGGCGCACCCCGATCTCGCGCGTGCGTTCGGTCACCGACACGAGCACCGTGTTGGTGACCACCACGATGGCCGCAATCAGCGCCATGAGCGAAATCGGCCCGGCCGCGGCGCCGATGCGCGTGGACACGGTGAGCACGAAGTCACGGGCCGCGTCCGGCGTGAGCAGGTCGAAGGTGTCGGCCACGCCGGGCCCGAGGCCCCGCGTCGCGCGCAGCGACACGCGCGCCCGATCCTCGCCGCGGACCGACGGCAGGCCGTCCGCGGCACGCGCGAAGATCTGCAGGCTGCGCGGC
The DNA here is from genome assembly GCA_050246635.1 of Vicinamibacterales bacterium. Lineage (GTDB taxonomy): Bacteria > Acidobacteriota > Vicinamibacteria > Vicinamibacterales > UBA2999 > JBFWVR01. The sequence goes on along the minus strand of JBFWVR010000001.1, from coordinate 325,180 downwards.
GCGCCGAAGGCGCGTTCGTAGGCCGCCAGCGGGATCCACACGTACCGATCGAGCGAGGCGCCTCCCGAGCTGCCGAGCCGCTGCTGGGTCCCGATCACCTCGAAACCACGGCCGGCGACGCGAATCGTCTGGCCGATCGGGTCACGCCCCGGGAAGAGCGCGTCCACGACGTCGGTGCCGATCACTGCCACCTGTGCGCCACGCCGGTCCTCGTCGGGGCGGAAGAAGCGCCCCCGCTCGAGCGCGAGGTCGCGGATGCGGGCCAGGTCGGCGGTCGTGCCCGTCACCGCGCCGTTCTCGTAGGTACGGCCCCCGGCCGACACTTCCGCCGTCGTCTGGGCGTTTGGCGCGTAGATGACCCGGCCCCCGGCATATGCCTCGAGGCGGCGCAGCTCACTGCGACGGATCGGCGGGTTGCGAAGGAGCTGGTCCTGCAGTTCCCGGCGCGAGACGCGCCCGGGCGACGCGACCTGCGCGATGAGGAACGTGTCCGAGCCGAAGGCCCGCGCCGTCGTCTCCTCGGCGTAGGCGGCGACCCCGTCGAGGGCGGTCACGACAACGACGATGGTCGCGACGGCCACCGCAATCGCCAGCGCCCCGAGCCCGGTCCGCAGGGGTCGCGCGGCCAGCCCTCGCACCGCCTGCGCCGCCGCCTCCGCTATCATGCGCACGTTCGCTACCTTACCCCCGAAGGGCCCCGGCTCGCCGGTCGGCCGCCTCATTGGACCACGATGCGGCGCGCGAGGATCCCGCGGCGGTGGAGGCCGGGGGAACCGCCGGGATCCCGAGCCGGAATCCCGCGTCCAATGTAGGTTGATGCGGATGAGATCTCGACTCCTGTGGGCAATCCTGGGCATCGGCGCCGTGACCGTCGCCGTCCTCATGGTGCGGCGGGGGCCGGACGCCACCGTCGTGGACACGGCCACCGTGGACCGCGAGGCGACGCTGCGCTCCTACGTGACGGCCTCCGGCGAGGTGGTTGCCACGCGGTACGCCGACATCGGCTCCGCGGTGATGGGCCGGCTCGTCGCGCTGAACGTCCAGGAAGGCAGCCGCGTTTCGGCGGGCCAGGTTCTGGCGCGCATCGACCCCGTGCAGGCCTCGAGCACGGCCGACGCGGCCTCGGCGGCGGTGGCCGCGGCCCAGGCCGATGCGCAGGCCGCAACAACCGCGGCCCGGTCGGCCGACGCGGATCTGGCCGCGGCGCGCGCCCGGGCCACCGAGGCGTCGAAGGCCCTCGCCCGCGCGCGGGAGCTGCAGGCGGCCAGCCTGCTGCCCCAGGCCGACTTCGACCAGGCGGCCGCCGCCGCCGAGACGGCGGACGCCCAGGTGTCTGCGGCGACAGCGGCCGCCGAACGCGCGCGCCAGGCGGCGGATGCGGCCGCGCGACGCGTCGGGCAGGCCCGCGCCGAAGCCGCACGTGCGCGGGACCAGCTCGACAAGACCGAGATCACCGCGCCGATCGACGGGATCGTCACGCGCCTCGACGTGGAGGAGGGCGAGATGGTCGTCATCGGAGTGCAGAACCAGCCCGGAACGATCCTCATGACGGTGTCCGACCTGAGCGCCGTGAACGCGGAGGTGAAGGTGGCGGAAGCCGACGTCCTGCGGCTGCGGCTGGACGACCCGGCCACCGTCACCCTGGAGGCGCTGCCCGGCCAGCGCTACGACGGGCGGGTCGTGGAGATTGGCGCGAGCGCCCTGCCGCAAACCGGGGCGCAGGCCGCCGCCCGCGAGTTCCGGGTCAAGGTGCGGATCGATGGCGACACCGCCGCCCTGCGCCCCGGTCTCACCTGTGACGCGGAAATCCTGGCAGACGAGGCCACCAACGTCCTCACGGTGCCGCTCCAGTCGGTGGTGCAGCGACCGGGCCCCGACGGCGCGCCGGTCGATGGCGTCTTCGTCGTGCGCGACGGCGCCGCGCGCTTCGTGCCCGTGACGACCGGGATCATCGGCGGGTTGCGGATTGCGGTCGAGGGAGTGTCAGAGGGAGACACGGTGGTGTCGGGGTCCTTCCAGGCGCTGCGCGAGCTCACGGACGGGACGGCGGTGCGCCCCCGGCCAGCCGACGCCCCCTGAGCCGCCCGTCAGGCCGAGCTTTCGACAGCCGGCGCTCTCGGCATAGGATGGAAGGTCCGCCCCCCGGAACTCCATTGCCGCCTGCATCGAGCCATGCCGAGACCTGCCGTCGCTCCGCCGGAATCCGTCGCCCATACCGCGTGTCCTCTCGACTGCCCGGATGCCTGCTCCCTCCGCGTCACGCTGCGCGGCGGCCGCATCACGAAGATTGACGGCGATCGCGACGACCCGATCACCCGCGGGTACATCTGCAACAAGGTCCGGCACTTCGCCAGGCGCGTCTACGGCGACGACCGGTTGCTCCACCCCGTGGTGCGCGTCGGCGTCAAGGGCTCGGCGAACTTCCGCCGCGTCACCTGGGACGAGGCCCTCGAGCAGGTCGCAAGCCGGCTCCTGGAGATCCGAGAGACGCACGGGGGCGAGGCGATCCTGCCGGTGTCCTACGGCGGTTCGAACGGCCTGTTGACGCAGGACACGACCGACGCCGCGTTCTTCCGCCGCCTCGGCGCCTCGCGGCTGCTGCGCACGGTGTGCGCGGCGCCGACCGGGGCGGCCAGCCAGGCCCTCTACGGCAAGATGCCGTCGGTCACCTACCAGGACTACACCGACGCGCGCTTCATCCTGCTCTGGGGCGTGAACCCCGGCGTGACCGGCATCCATCTGATGCCGTTCCTCAAGGAGGCGCGGCAGCGCGGCGCGACGATCGTCGCCATCGACCCACGGGCCACCACCGTCGCCCGCCAGGCGGACATCCACCTCGCGGTCCGCCCCGGCACCGATCTCGTGGTCGCCCTCGCGATTCACCGGTTCCTCTTCGAGGAGGGCCACGCCGACCGCGCCTTCCTCGACGCCCACACCACGGGGGCGGAACGCCTGCGCGAACGGGCGCGGCCCTGGACGTTCGAGCGGGCCGCCGAGGTGAGCGGCGTTCCGGTCGCGGCCCTCGAGCAGGTGGCGCGCGCCTATCAGGCGGCGTCGCCGGCCCTGGTCAAGTGCGGCTGGGGGCTCGAGCGAAACCGCAACGGGGGCAGTGCGGCCGCCGCGGTGCTGGCGCTCCCGGCCGTCGCCGGCAAGTTCGGCGTGCGTGGCGGGGGCTACACGATGAGCAACTCGGCGGCGTGGGGCCTCACCCGCCCGTGGCTGACGGATCAGGAGCCCGCGACGCGCGCGATCAACATGAACCGGCTCGGGCGCGCGCTCGCGCCGGACGCCGAGCCGCCGGTGAAGGCGCTCTTCGTCTACAACTGCAACCCTGCGGCGACCATGCCGGATCAGCGCCGCGTGCTCGCGGGGCTGGAGCGCGACGACCTCTTCACGGTCGTCTTCGACCAGGTGCTCACCGATACGGCCATGCTGGCCGACGTGGTCCTGCCGGCCACCACGTTCCTCGAGCAGTACGATTTCGTGAAGGGGTACGGCCCGATCTCGCTGCAGCTCGCACGGCCGGTCATCGACCAGGTCGGGGAGTCGCGGCCGAATGCCGAGGTGTTCGCCGAGCTGCTGCGGCGCACGGCCCTCGAGCGTGACACCGATCCGGCCGACGAGTTGGAGGCGATGCTCGGCGTGCTCGGAGGCATCCCGGAGCCCTGGGGCGGACAGCTCCGGGACCATTGGACCGCGAGCCCGCCGTGGGACGGCCGCCCGGTGCAGTTCGTCGACGTGTTCCCCCGGACGGCCAGTGGCAAGGTGGAGCTCTGCCCCGAGGCGCTCGACGCCGAGGCGCCGCTCGGGCTTTACGGGTACCAGGACGATCCGGCGACGGCGACCTATCCGCTCGCGCTCATCTCACCCGCCACCGAACGCACGATCAGCTCGACCCTCGGCGAATTGAGCCGCCCGGATGCGCGCATCGAGATGAACCCGGCCGATGCCGACCCGCGCGGGATCGACGATGGGACGCTCGTCAGAATCTGGAACGATCTGGGTGAGGTCCGGCTGCCGGCGCGGCTGACGCCGCTCGTGCGGCCGGGCACCGTGTCGGTGCCCAAGGGCTTGTGGCGGCGGCACACCCGCAACGGGTTCACGCCGAACACACTCGTCCCCGATAGCCTGACGGATCTGGGAGGCGGGGCCTGCTTCAACGACGCCCGCGTGCAGGTGGCTCGGCTCGAGCACTGACGCGGGCGTCGCTCGGTCGCATCTGGCGGACTGACGGGCGCCGTGCGGCGCCGCCAACGGTCAGCAAGGTGACACTCGTTCGCGGGCCGCACGGACTCCGTGCCCGCGTCGCCGCAGGCACGGAGTGATGTCAGTCGAACTGGGCTTCGCTTACGCGATGTCCGGACCCGACGGGGGTGTCGGCGTCACCGGAGCCATCGGCGTGTCGGCGGATTCGGGAAGCTTCCCTCGGCCACCCCGGCTCGCCATGCCGCCCTTGCGGCCGGCGCGGCGGGCCTCATCAGACGACCACTCGTGCGCGGTCCCCTTTGCGTGTGCAGCGCGTCCGCCCTTGCTGGCGATCTCCCGCTGCTTCTCAGCGGACATGGACGCGAAGCCCCGACGTTCCTTGCGCGGTTGTTCGTTGAGAGTCATGCCCTGCTGTAGGGCAATGCGCATGCCATCTCTGCAGAATAGAGACGGCCGTAAATATCTGATCCATAATGACTTAAGCAAGCACGTCTGCAAAATGCTCGAGCTGGATGCATCAAAACACTACAGTCGAGCTAAATTGCGTCGTGATTCAATGCGCTCGTCCGACATCACCGTCGTGTGCCGACACCTGCGCCAGGGTGCGCGCCCGTCGGGAGCCTCCGGGTAGAATGAGGAACGTATGACCACCGGACGCACCGTGTACTGCGTGAAGCTGCAACAGGAACTCCCGGGTCTCGAGGCCCCACCCTGGCCGGGTGAGATCGGCCAGCGGATTTACGAGAACGTCTCAGCCCAGGCGTGGAAGATGTGGGAGGACCGTCAGAAGATGATCCTCAACGAGTACCGCCTCCTGCCGTGGCAGAAGGAGGGCCAGGAGCTGATTCTCAAGCACCTCCAGGAGTTCTTCTTCGGCGAGAGCGCGGCCCTGCCTCCCGGATTCGTCCCCGAACAGGACAAGTAGCCGGAGCGGCGACCGGCGGCCCCTGCCGCCGGCCGCGCGCCGCCCGGGCCGTCCCCGCCAATCGGAGTCCCCGACGATGCGCAGATCGATTGTTGTCCTGGGTATGGCCGCGCTCGTGGCGGCCGGAATCGCGCTGACGGCGCAGGGCCGCCGGCCGGGCACGCAGATCGGGCCGGGTGAGGAGTGCCCGCCCGGCATGACCGAGACGCGTCCCGGCAACTGCCAGGCGCCGGAGTTCCCGCCGCCGAGCATCGTGGACTATCGCCCGGATTCCACGCTCGTGACCGAGGAGCACCTCGTGCCCCGGGCGAAGTTCCCGGCCGTCGACATCCACGGCCATCCGCCTGCCCTCACCTCGCAGGACACCCTGGCCCGGGTCGTCGCGGAGATGGACCGCTTGAACATCGGCGTGATGGTGAGCGCCGACAACTCGCGGGGCGATCGCCTGCAGGCCGCCCTCGCCACCATTGCCGCCAGCCCCTACAAGGACCGCTTCCGGGTCATGGCGGGGGTCGACTTCCGCAATGTCGGGCCGGGCTGGGCGGATCGTGCCGTGAAGCAGCTCGAGGCCGACATCGCCGCGGGCGCCGTGGGCGTCGGCGAGATCTCGAAGAGCTTCGGCATGGACATCCGCAAGGCCGACGGCTCCCGGCTCCGCATCGACGACCCCGAGCTCGATCCGCTCTGGGAGGCGTTCGCGCGCCTGGACGTGCCGGTGTTCATGCACACGGCTGAACCGCAGGAGTTCTTCGAGCCGCTCGACTATCACAACGAGCGGTGGCTCGAGCTGGCGCTGTTCCCCAACCGGCGGCGCAACGGCCCGGACGACCCGTCGTTCGAGGAGCTGCTCACCGAACGGAACAACGTCTTCCGCAAGCACCCGAACACCCGGTTCATCGCGGCGCATTTCGGCTGGCACGCGAACAACCTCGGCCGTGCCGCGAAGCTGCTCGAAGACTTCCCCAACGTCACCGTCGAGGTCGGCGCAATCCTCTACGACCTCGGCCGCCAGCCGCGCGCCGCCCACGACTTCTTCGTGAAGTACCAGGACCGGATTCTCTTCGGCAAGGATTCGTTCCAGCCGGACGAGTACCCGTACTACTGGCGCGTCTTCGAGACGGCCGACGAGTACTTCGACTACTACCGCGACTACCACGCGTTCTGGAAGCTGTACGGGATGGACCTGCCCGACGGCGTGCTCCGCAAGCTGTACCACGAGAACGCGCAGCGGGTGGTCAAGGGGCTACCGCGGACGATGAATTGAGAATCAAGAATCGCGAATCAGGAAAGGAATTCGGAAATCCGGAATGACGGAATTCCGCCCTTCGGCCATTCCGCCCTTCCTTTCTTGATTCCGTCTTCTTGATTCTCCATTCCCATTCTCTATTCCCTGAGCCCCCTATCCGAGCGCGCGCATGTCCTCCGCTGAGGGCCGCGGTGTGAGCAGCGACACGATCACGAGCGTGGCCACGGCAAAGGCGACGGCCGGGTAGACCGTCGGCAACCCGAGCACGTAGTCACCGCCCCGCGCCTTGGCGACGACTTCCCAGGCCAGCGTGGTGCCCATGCCCGCCACGATCGACGCCACGCCCCCCGCGCGGGTCACACGCGGCCAGACGAAGGCCGCGAGCAGCGCCGGCGTGATGCCGGCGCCGATCATCGTGTAGGCCCAGAGCGCCATCTCGAGGATGGTCGTGAAGAACCGCAGCGCGATGAATCCCAGCCCGCCGAGCACCAGGACGAGCACGCGTGTCATCAGCAGCACCTGCCGGTCCGACGCCTGCTGGTTCACGTACGGCAGGTAGACGTCACGCACGAGCGAGCTGGCCGGGGCCAGCAGGAAGCTGTTCGCCGTCGACACGATGATGGCGGCGGCGCCGCAGCAGAGCATCAGCCCGAGGACCAGCGGCAGCCCCTGGACCGCCACCTGCAGCACGATGCCCTCCGACTGGCCCGCCGTGAGGCCCGGGAAGATCGTGCTGCCGAACACCCCTACCGCCACGATCAGCGTCTCGACGATGATGGTGACGATGATCCAGCCCGCGACGGCGCGCCGCGCGGCCCCCTCGTCCTTCGCCGAGAAGAGCTTCTGGTACATGTTCGCCTCGCCCATCAGCAGCAGCATCGTCGGCAGGAAGATCGCGAGGGCGTCCTGCCAGGGATGGAGCGTGCCGAAGAGCGCGACCTGGTCGGGCCGGAGCGCGTCGAACGCGGCGACCGGCCCGCCCGCGTGGCCCATCAGGTAGGCGACCGCGGCCCCCACGCCGACCAGCATCATCAGCCCGTTGGCCACGTCGAGGTACGCCACCGACATCATGCCCGCCAGGGCCGTGAAGACGACGCAGAAGGCCATCGTGATGAGGGCGCCGGTGGACGGGTCGACGCCGGCCGCGAGGTTCAGCAGCCGGCCGCCGCCGCGGAACTGGTAGGCGGCAATGGTGGTGTAGGCGATCACGATGGCGAGGGTCCCCAGCACCCTGGCGGCGTTGCCGTACCGCAACTGCAGCAGGTCCGGCAGCGTGTACTTCGCGATGCGCCGCACGCGTGGCGCGAGGAAGTAGATGAGCAGGATGCCGGCCCACGCGCCGGCTGGTTGCCAGAGCGCCGCGAAGCCGGCCCGGTAGCCCAGGCCGGCCCCGCCGAAGAGGCTGCCCGACCCGATCCACGTGGCCAGGAGCGTGAAGACGAGCACGCGGGCGGGAAGGCTGCGGCCCGCCACGAGGAAGTCGTCGCCCGTCCGGGTGCTGCGCGATCGCACCGCGCTCACCCCCATGAGGATGGCGAGGTAGACCAGCATGGCGGTCAGGAACATGGCGACACTCTACTCCAGGTGCCGGCGGGAACGCCCACGCGGGCGGGCGCGACCTGTTATCCTCGGCGCAAGGAGACTTCACACGCCGTGGCCCTGGACGAATACCGCCGCAAGCGCGATTTCTCGAAGACCCCGGAGCCGTCGGGGGACGACCCGGCCACGCGCCCCGAGGGGAGCGGGCTGTTCTTCTCGGTCCAGAAGCACCTCGCGAGCCACCTGCACTACGACCTGCGCCTCGAGTGGAACGGGGTGCTGCTGTCGTGGGCCATCCCGAAGGGCCCGTCCATCGATCCGCGCGACAAGCGCCTGGCCATGCAGACCGAGGATCACCCCTTCGACTACGGGATGTTCGAGGGCGTGATTCCCGAAGGGTACGGCGCCGGCATCGTGATGCTCTGGGACCACGGCACGTGGACCCCCGAGTCGGCGGACGTCGACGCCGCGCTGAAGAAGGGCGACCTGAAGTTCCGCCTCGAGGGCTACAAGCTCAAGGGATCGTGGGCGCTGGTCCGCACCCGTGGCTTCGGGTCGTCCGACAAACCGAGCTGGCTGCTGATCAAGCATCGCGACGAGTGGGCCGGCCCCCTCGACATCGCCGACTTCGCGCCGCTGTCGGTGAAGACCCCCGACGCCGACTTCGCCGACATCCTCGCCGCGGACCGCCCCGACGTCTGGACCACCAACCCCCCGGCGAAGACCGGCGACACCGGCAAGCTGTTCGAAAGAATCATCGCGCGGGCCGTGGAGCTGAAGGAGTCGCGCGGGGGGTCGAAGGTCGCGAAGGATACGAAGGTCGGGAAGGGCACGAAGGTCGCGAAGGGGGCGAAGGCAACATCTACGCGTGCGAGCGCCTCCAAGAGGACGAGCAAGAAGCCTCCCACGAAGCGGGCTCTGAAGAAGCGGTGAGCTGTTCGCGGGAACTGAGGGCCTTCGTGCCCTTCGTGTGCCTTCGGACCCTTCGTGTCCTTCGCAGAGAGGCCACGATCACCCAAGCAGGCGCCGGCTGAGGATCGACCAGACCGCGTACGACAACCGCCGGCGATCGTGCCGCGCGATGTCGGTCCGCCAGAAGTCGCCCTCGACGAGCTCCACGCCGTCGGGCAGCACGCCGAGCTCCAGGGGACGCTTGTTCTCGAGCTGGTAGCGGGCGAGCGTCTCGGGGGCGGGCTGGCTCGTGTTGAACACCAGCACGTCGACAGGGCGTCCGATCGTCTCCTGCACCCACTGGACGGCGTCGGAGGCGGTGAAGCACGCCATCCCCTGCCCTTCCGTCAGCAGGTTCGCGACGAGGATGATCGGCCCTCGGAGGCCAGCGAGCGCCTCACGGACGCCCTGCACCAGCAGCGTCGGCATCAGGCTCGTGTAGAAGCTGCCGGGCCCGATCACGACGGCATCGAACCGCGAGATGGCGTCACGGACCGCCGGGTGGATCGACGCCGGCGGCTCCAGCCACAGGCGCTTCACCCCATGCCCCCGCGCGTGTCCGTCGTCGACCTCGACTTCGCCGCGCGTCTGCTGCCCGTCGGCGTATTCCGCGCAGAGCGTCGCCTGCTCGACGCTGATGGGCCAGACGCGGCCCTGGCACCCGAGCAGGGCCCGGAGCCCGCCGACCGCGGCGAGGAAGTCGCCGCTGTAGCGCTCCATCATCGACAGGAGCAGGTTGCCGCCGGTGTGCCCGCCGAGGCGCTGGTGCTCGAGGGACGGGAGCCGCGCGAGCAGCACGCGGCGCGCCTCGCCCTCGTTGCGCGCCAGCGCCAGCGCGCAGCGCAGCACGTCGCCGGGTGGCAGCACCCCCAGCTCGTCGCGCAGCTGGCCGGAACTGCCGCCGCTGTCGAACATGGTCACCACGGCGTGGAGCCGCAGCCAGGGGTTCCGCTTGAGTCCCCCGAGCAGGCTCGGCAGCCCCGTACCGCCGCCGAAGCAGCCGACGTTGACCTCACGCAGTCGCACGGCACCATTCTAGTGCCTGGGCTCCGTGCGCCCCGCATCCGGCGTCCCGGCGCGACGCCCCCCGCTCGATGGATTCCCTCGGCAATTCCGATGGAACCCGCTGGTCGGGTCCCCGTCCTACAATGTGAACGATGGAGACCGTATCTACTTCGCTGCCATCCACCCTGGTGGCCGACCTCCAGCGCGCCTTCGGCGACCGGCTCGAGGCGGTCCTCGCCTACGGCTCGGGTTCCCCGGTGACCACCTTCGTGCTGGTCTCGACGCTCACGGCGGACGACCTGGCGACCCTGGCCGCCGCGGCCGGGCGCTGGCACAAGGAAGGCGTGGCCACCCCGCTTGTCGTCCCACGTGAGGAGTTCCACCGATCGCTCGATGCGTTCCCGCTGGAGTTCGGCGAGATTGCCGCGACCAGGCGCGTCCTGGCAGGCCACGACCCCTTCGCCGCGCTGGACATCCGGGTCGAAGACCGCCGGCGCGCCTGCGAGGTCCAGGTCCGCAGCCATCTGCTGCACCTGCGTGAGAACTACGTCGAGTGCGCGGGCAAGGCCCGCAAGGTGGCGTCGATGGTGCAGGACGCCGCGCCAGCCTTCGTGGGCCTCCTCCGCCTGGTGGCCCGGCTCGATGGCCATACGCCGGACGGGCCGGAGGCCCTCGGCCGCTGGGCTGTGGAACGCGCCGGGCTGGACGCGCACGCGGTCGACGACGTCCTGAGCCTGACGAAGGGCGACGGCGCGTCCGGCGTCGATCCCGCGACGATCTTCCCGGGGTACCTGGCGGGCGCCGCACGGCTCGCGCGGTTCGTGGACGAATGGCGGGCATGATCGGCGCCTGGTCTCGTCGCGTGCTGGCGGCGGGGGTGGTGCTGGCCGTCGTCCTCGCCGCCGTCCCGGCGGCCGCCGGCCAGCCGGCGCCCCCCGAACTGACCGCCCCGGTCAACGACTTCGCGGGCGTGATCGACGCCGGAGCCGAGGCCGAGATCGAGCGGGTCATCCGGACGCTGCAAGCGGCGAGCGGTGACGTGATCGTCGTCGCGACGGTGGACACCTTCCAGCCGTGGGGCAGCCTGCAGCAGTACGCGACCGAGATGTTCGAGAACCACGGCCGCGGGATCGGCGAGAAGGGCAAGGACAACGGCCTCCTCGTCGTGCTGGCCGTCCAGGATCGGCAGGTGCGGTTCGAGGTCGGGTACGACCTCGAGTCGTTCGTCACCGACGGCTACGCCGGCGAGACCAGCCGCGAGACGATGGTGCCCTACTTCCAGCAGGGCGAGTACGGTCAGGGGCTGCTGGCCGGCGTCAGCCGGGTCGCGATGCGCATCGCGCAGGGTCGCGATGTCTCGCTCGAGGGCGTCGAGGTGCGCGAGCCGCCGCGGCCGAAGAGCGGCATGCCCTCCGGGGCGTGGATCGTGCTGGCGCTGGTGCTCTTCAACCTCTTCGGCGGCCTCGGCCGGCGGCGGCGCGGCTACCGCCGGTGGCACGGCGGGGTCGGCCCCTTCGGCGGCGGCTACTACGGCGGCGGATGGGGTGGCGGGTTCGGCGGCGGCGGCTTCGGCGGTGGCGGCGGGTTTGGCGGCTTCGGCGGCGGCCGTTCGGGTGGCGGCGGCGGCGGGGCCTCGTGGTGAGGGACCGGACTCCGGCGGCACGGCGCCGTCCCCGGTCGGAAAGGACGATGAGGATGCGGACGATTCTGTGGCGGACACTCGGGCTGGCGGCGCTGGCGGTGGCGGCGGTGGGCCTGTCCGGCTGCTCTTACAACCGGTTCGTGAGCCAGGAGGAAGCGATCAAGGCCCAGTGGGCCCAGGTCGAGAACCAGCTCCAGCGGCGGAACGACCTCATCCCCAACCTGGTCGAGACCACCAAGGGGTTCGCCCAGCAGGAACGTGACGTCTTCCAGGCCATCGCGGAGTCCCGCTCCAAGCTGGCGGGCGCCACGACGCCGGCCGAGACGATGCAGGCGGCCAACGAGCAGACGGCTGCCCTCTCGCGGCTCCTCGTCGTCGTCGAGAACTATCCCGAGCTGCGGTCGAGTGAGACCTTCGCGCGGCTGATGGACGAGCTGACCGGGACCGAGAACCGCATTGCCGTGGAGCGCATGCGCTACAACGAGAAGGTCCAGGAGTACAACACGTCCCGCCGGCAGTTCCCGTCCAACATCACGGCGGGCATGTTCGGCTTCGAGTCCTATCCGCTTTTCGAGGCGCCGGAAGAAGCCAAGCAGCTCCCGAAAGTGGACTTCTCCCGTCCCCCGCAGTAACGGTCTTCCGGGGGGCGGCCACCCGGCCGCCCCCGGCCTTCCATCCCTTCCAACCCTTCCGGCCCCCGCGCCATCCAACCTGATGCCGGTGGACGACGTTGTCCTTGCTTCCCAGGGAGATACGGCGGCATTCGAGCGGGTCTACCGTTCGCACCTGCCGCGTGTGTACAGCCTTGCCCGCCGGATGGCGGGTGCCGACGCCGCCGAGGAGCTGACGCAGGACGTCTTCGTGAGGGCCTGGCAGAAGCTGTCGAGCTTCCGCGGCGAATCGGCATTCGGCACGTGGCTCCACCGGCTGGCGGTGAATGTCATCATCGAGCGGTTCCGGACGCTGGGCACGGCGCGGACCCGCTTCCTGGACGATGGCGAGACCGTGCTGGAGCGGCTGCCGGGTCCACGCGTAGGCGCGGGCTACGACGCCGGCATGGACCTCGACGCGGCGATTGCCGCGCTGCCGCCCGGGGCACGGGCCGTCTTCGTGCTGCACGACGTCGAGGGATATCGACACGATGAGATTGGCGGCATCCTCGGGATCTCGGTCGGGACATCGAAGTCGCAGCTGCACCGCGCCCGCATGACGCTGCGGGCGGCGCTCGAACGGCAGAGGCAGGAATCGTGAACGCACACTGGACGGACCAACTCTCGGCGTACCTCGACGGCGAGCTCGAGGCAGGCGAACGTGCCGCGTGCGAGGCGCACCTGGCCGCCTGCGCGAGCTGCCGTGAGACGCTGGACGACCTGCGTGCCCTCGTGACAGAGGCCGGCGCGCTCGGCCTGCTGCTGCCGCCTGGCGATCCCTGGCCGGCAATCGAGGGACGGATCGTGACGGGCCGGCGCGCGAGGGCCGCACGTCGCATCTCGTTCAGCCTGCCGGAGCTCGCCCTTGCGGCGTCGCTGCTGATAGCCGTGTCCGCGGGCTCGGCGTGGCTGGCCTTCAGCCGGGGCACCGCGGCGGCGCCGGTGTCGCGGGAGACGCCGATCCGTGCGGTCTCCGATGCCGCCCCCGCGACCAACGATGTGCGGCTCGCGAACTTCGCCGATGCGCAGTACGACGCGGCGGTGGCCGACCTCGAGCGCATCCTGCTCGAGGAGCGCGGACGGCTCGACCCCCGCACCGTGCTGGTGCTCGAGCGCAACCTGCGGACCATCGACGAGGCCATCGGACAGGCGCGGGAGGCCCTGGCCTCCGACCCGTCGAATACGTTCCTGAACTCGCACCTGGCCGACGCCCGGCAGCGCAAGCTGGATCTGCTGCGGCGGGCGACGGAGCTGGCGGGAAATTAGGAACGCGGATGGCAGATGGCAGCGTGAGGATTGAAGGGCGTTGCTGAGAATTGGGGCCATTGGCGGCTTGGACTCTTCGGAATCGGGCGCTTCGGAAAAAGGGGTCTGACGCCTCTTCCGAGATCTCCCCGGAAGTCGAACAAGGAACGAACGCGATGCGCAGGTATGTGAGCACGGGACTGATGCTGGCGGCGATGACGGCCCTGGCCCTGACGACGGCGACGGCCCAGGAACGGAAGGCGCCGGAAGCGCCCGGGCAGGAGCCGATCCAGGCGCGGCCTGGTGGGCCGCCTGGCACGCCGACGACGGACCAGACCGTCGACGTGGCGCGTGGCACGCGCCTCGTGCTCTCGAACAGCGCCGGTGAGGTGGTCGTGCGCGCGTGGGACCGTGACGCCGTGCGCGTCGAGGCCACCCACACGAATCGCGAACGGATCGACATCCAGCCCTCCGAGAACACCCTGCGTGTCCGGACCCGCAGCGCCGGGCGCGGGCCGGCCGGCCTCGTCGACTACCGGTTGACGGTGCCGCGGTGGATGGCGGTGAACCTCTCGGGCACGTACCTCGAGGCGGGCATCGAGGGCACCACCGCGGAAGTGGCGGTGGAGACCGTGCATGGCAACATCCGCGTCAACGGCGGCTCGGGCACCGTGAGCCTCCGGTCGGTCGAGGGCACCATCACCGTGCGCAAGACCACCGGCCGCGTGCAGGCCAGCACCGTGAACGAGGGCATCTCGCTGGCCGACATCGAGGGCGAGGTGCTCGCCGACACGATCAACGGCGACATCGACATCGAGAACGCGCGCGCGACGAGCCTCGAGGTCTCGACCGTCAACGGCGATGTCACCTTCAACGGCTCGGTCGGTGACCAGGGCACGTACCGGCTCACGACGCACGACGGCGACATCCGCGTGGGGCTGGGCGGGGCGGCCAACGCGATCGTGTTCGTGCGCTCCTTCCGCGGTGACTTCTCCGCCGACTTCCCGATCGAGCTGCCCGACGGGCAGTCGACTCGTGAGGGCAGCAAGCGCTTCAACTTCACGCTCGGGAACGGCAGCGCGCGTATCGAACTGCAGTCGTTCAGCGGCGACATCCACGTCGGGCGGAACCGCGTCCGGAGCAAGGCCGAGGAGCGGCAGCGGCGACGCGAGGAGCGAGGGCGTCCGGGCACCGCGCCCGCGGCCCCCGGTGACGCCTGGGAGGCGGATCTCGATCGCACGCTCGAACACGCGCTCGAGCATGCGTTCGATCACGTGGATGTCTCGGGCCACGTGGACAAGGCCGGCATCGCGGTGACAATCGCCCCGGAGGCCATCGGTCGTGCCATGGAGGCCACGGCAGGCCTCGTCGGTGAGATTGTCGGTGGCGTCGTGGATGGCGTGGCGGACGGCGTGCTGACCGACGAGGACCGCGAGGCACTCGAGCGGGATCTCGAGCGGGCGCGTCAGGAGCTGGCGGACGAACTCGGCGGCATCGGCATCACCATCCGCCCGCACGCCGCCCCGAAGCCGCCGAAGCCGCGCTGACGCGCCGCACCCTCGTGCCGCACCCTCGTGCCGCACCCTCGTGCCGCACCCTCGTGCCGCACCTCCGTGTGGCACCTCCGTGCCGCACCCCCGTGTGGCACCTCCGTGCCGCACCTTCGTGCCGCACCTTCGTGCCGCACCTCCGTGCCGCACCCCCGTGTGGCACCTCCGTGCCGCACCCTCGTGCCGCACCTTCGTGCCGCACCTCCGTGCCGCACCTCCGTGTGGCACCTCCGTGCCGCACCTCCGTGCCGCACCCTCGTGAGGCACCTTCGTGCTTTACGTCAGCTCCAGCCGCGCGTGCACCACCTGCGGGTCCTCCACGGTCGGGCGGACCGCGAACCCGCACTTGCGCGCGACGGCAACCATGCCGTCGTTCTCGGCGATGATCTCGCCCTCGAGCACGGTCAGGCCCTGTTCACGGGCAACCGCGATCAGCCGTCGCATCAGCTCGCAGCCGAGGCCCTGCCCCTGCTGCGCGTCCTCGACGAGCAGCGCGACCTCGGCGGCGCCCACTGGGCGACACCGCGTGAGGCGACCGACACCGATGATGGCGGCAGGCGCGCCGCCTGTCGCCGGGCGCTCCGCGACGAGGGCCATTTCCTGCGTGGGATCGATGGTGCAGATTCTCTGCAGCCGCTCGTGCCGGATGCGCTGATCGAGGCGCGCCAGGTTGAAGTACCGATAGTAGACAGAGCGATCGGAGAGCCGCCGGTGGAAATCCACCATGGCCGCCTCGTCCTCCGGCCGGATGGGACGGATGTCGACGGCGGTGCCGTTACGGAGCGTCCACGGACCGGCCCCCGTCGTCATGGTGCTAGCATACCGCCCATGAGCATCGCCGACGCCCTCCTCCCTGAGTTCGACCGCGAGATGGCGGTCACCCGCCGTGTGCTCGAACGCGTGCCGGACGGCCAGTTCGACTGGAAGCCGCACGCGAAGAGCATGAGCCTGGGCCGCCTGGCCGAACATCTCGCGGAACTGCCCCAGTGGGTGGGCGCCACGGTCGGCCACAGCGAGCTGGACCTCGCCACGGCCAGGCGCCCCGAGGGGTATACGTCGCCCGCGACCCGGGAGGCCGTGCTCGCCATGCACGACCGGACGGCCGCGGAAGCGCGGACCTCGCTCAGCGGCCGCACTGACGCCGAACTGCTGGCGCCCTGGACGCTGAAGTCGGGCGGCAAGGAAGTCTTCACGATGCCGAAGGCCGCCGTGCTCCGCAGCTTCGTGATGAATCACCTGGTGCACCATCGCGGGCAGATGACGGTCTACCTCCGGATGCTCGACCAGCCGGTGCCGTCCGTCTACGGGCCGAGCGCCGACGAACAGACCATGTAGCGACGCAGGCTGCCGTACATGCGAAACGGGCGGGCCGGCTGCTGCCGACCCGCCCGTTCGTGTCTAGACGTCCCTACTGCTGCTTGACGCGCAACGAGCAGCAGCGGCCGTACTCCACGTTGTAGAGATAGTTGCCGGCGCTCTTGAAGTACCCCGTCAGGAACTGGTTCGCGCTGCAGACGCTCCAGCCCTCACGATCGAAGGAGGCGGTCCAGTTCTGCGACACGCAGTCGTAGGCCTCGACCTGGGCGGCCCCCACCGTCGAGCTGACGGTCGAGTAGTCCACGGACCCGGCCGGGCCCATCGGCCCCATCGGTCCCATCGGCCCCGTCGCCCCCGCCGGCCCCGCCGGGCCATCCGGCCCAGGAGGACCGGCCGGTCCTGCCGGCCCGGCCGGCCCGGTCGGTCCCGGCACGCCGTCCGCGCCCGCTGGTCCCTGCAGCCCCTTCGGCCCCTGCAGCCCCGCGACACCGGTTGGGCCGGGCGCCCCGACCACGCCATCGGGTCCCGCCGGGCCCTGCGGGCCCTTGGGTCCCTGTGCGCCCGCGACCCCGATCGGTCCGGGCGCCCCGGGGACGCCAGCCGCGCCCGCCGGGCCCTGCGGGCCCTTCGGCCCCTGTGCGCCCGCGGCGCCGACGGGCCCTGGCGCCCCGGCCACTCCGTCCGGTCCCGCCGGGCCCACGGGCCCGATGGGTCCGATCGGGCCCATCGGGCCGACCGGGCCCGCCGGTCCAGGTGCACCAGGAAGCCCCAGGGATCGATCGTCCTCTGCCGCGTTGAGCGGCACATCCATCCAGACGATGTCGGCCTCGGTGGAACCACGGCTGACCGTCAGCCGGTAGATGCCATCGGTCAAGCCGTCGGGGAGCTGCACCAGGATGTCTGTCGGCGTGGCGAACCGCACGGGCAGACGCTCGCTGCCGAGGAACACGTCGGGCACGCCGTCGCCGAGATTCACGCCGTGCACCATCGCGAGCCGGAGCCCTACGTTGGTGCCCACCCGGTCGATGCGCATGGCCTCGTCCTGCGCCGCGGTTGCCGCCACAGGGGCAGCCGTCAGCAGGGCGCAGACAAGGCCCCGCGCCAGGGTTCGGGAGATATGCATGATGGCCGTCTCCCTACTGCTGCGGCTTCAGCGCGATGGTGCAGCACCGCGCGTAAGCCAGGCCCGAGAGATCTTGGGACGCCGTGCGGTACAGGCCCACGATGACCGTGTTCGCGGGACAGACGTTCCACGCGTTCGCCTGCGAGCTCAGGGCCACCGCCGCGCACGACCCGTACTCGACCGTTGCTCCGGCGAGCATCGAGCTGACCACGGCCGCATCGGGCGTGCCCGCCGGGCCCTGCGGCCCGATCGGTCCCATGGGGCCCTGGGGCCCCGTCGCGCCAGCCGGGCCTGTGGCCCCTGCGGGCCCCTGCGGGCCCGCGGGCCCCTGGGCGCCGGCAGGGCCGGTCGGACCGGGCAGTCCCTGCGGCCCCGGATCACCGGCGGGCCCGGCAGGGCCAGTCGGGCCCTGCGCTCCGGCAGGACCGGTCGCGCCCGGCAGCCCCTGCGGTCCGGGATCCCCGGCGGGCCCGGCCGGGCCGGTCGGCCCCTGAGGCCCCACAGGGCCCGTGGCCCCCGGGAGCCCTTGCGGTCCCGGATCACCCGCGGGTCCTGCCGGCCCGATCGGCCCCTGCGGCCCGGCGGCGCCCGGCGCACCCGCCGCCCCTGCGGGACCCATCGGACCCGTGGGCCCTGCAGGCCCGGCCGGCCCTTCCGGTCCTTCCGGCCCCGCGGGACCTTGCGTGCCCTGCAGGATGATCACGCCCGGGTCGCCACGCGGGCCCTCCGGACCAGTGTCGCCCTGCGGGCCGACGAGCCCCATCGGGCCCATCGGGCCCATCGGGCCAGTCGCCCCCTGCAGGCCCATTGGTCCCACCGGTCCCTGGGGTCCCACCGCGCCGATCGTGACGTCGAGCCAGCCGACATCCGTTCGTGACCGGCCACGTGACACCACCAGCCGGTAGGTGCCGGGCACGAAGTCGCCGACGAGGGCCACGATCTCGGTGTCCGTGTAGGTGGTCACCTGCAGTGGGACGCCACTGAGGAAGACCGCCGGCTGGCGCCTCCCGAAGTCCTCGCCCGCGATCGTCAGCAGCGTGTTGTTGGCGTCGGTGGTGGCGGCCAGCACGGTCAACTGCTTCGGCGACGACGTGTGATCGCGCCGGTCGTCGTCCCGGTCGTCGCGGGACGACTTCTTGTCCGTCTCGTCGTGGGACGCCTTCTGGTCACGCGACGACTTCTGTTCCTGCGACGGCCTCTGCGCAAGGACCGGCATTGCGGCCAGCGCGCACACCAACATCACAATCGGGACACGGGGGGTTCGCATCCAGACCTCCGGAAAGGGTTGTTCCTGCTTTGCCGAACGTTTGCCGCAGACCTCGCGGCGGGCGAAGTATAGCCCACACCGGTGGCGCCACATGACAAGAAAAGGGCCGTGGGAGAGAGTTCCCCCACGGCCCCAGGCGTCCCCGGCGACGTGCCCTTCGACTTCGCTCAGGGCAGGCCGTGCGGGTGGGTTACTGCTGCCCTTCGGGCTTGACGGTCGGGTACTGGATGCCGAGCTGCTCGAGGTAGGTCGAGTACTTGCTCGGGTCGTAGTAGAACTTCTTCATCTCCTCGCGGTACTTCGCGAGGATCTCCTCGTTCAGCCAGATCGGCGCGGGCGTGTCCTTCTCGATGAACGGGATGTACTTCTGGTCCTTCGTCTGCACGTTGTTGAAGTAGTCCCACGCCTGCGACACGAGCTCGGGCTTCGTCAGGAAGTCGAGCATGGTCATCGCCTGCACCATCGCCCCGACGACGACGCCCTTGTGGGCGATCGGCGTGGCCATCGCGATGGCGTTGGCCCAGTTGTGCCCGGGCAGGCCGGGAATGTTCGACGGGAACCGCAGCGTCACGGTCGGCACCGTCCACGAGACGTCGCCGATGTCGTCCGAGCCGCCGCCGCGCTTGTCCTCCTCGGCCACGGGCATACCCAGCGGCTCCAGCTCCGTCGCCAGGCCGGGCTGCGTCGCGTTGCCGAGCTCCTTCTGGAGCGACCTGGCGAGCGTCTGATCGGCGTCGCTCCACCGCGGCAGGCCCACCTGCTTGATATTCGCGTACATCGTCTCGGCAATGACCTTGTTCATGTGCTGCGGCCATGCGGTGCCGAGGATCTGCGACTTCCAGGTGGTGCCGGTCATGAGCGCGGCGCCCTCGGCCATCTTGTCGCCGATCTCCCACAGCTCCTTGATGTGCGGGTAGTCGGTCTCGCGGAAGTAGTACCAGACGCTGGCGTTGCGTGGCACGACGTTCGGCTGGTCCCCGCCATTGGTGATGACGTAATGCGAGCGCTGCTGGATACGCAGGTGCTCGCGGCGGTAGTTCCAGCCGGCGTTCATCAGCTCGACGGCGTCGAGGGCCGAACGGCCGCGCCAGGGGGCGCCGGCCGCGTGCGCGGTCTCGCCCTCGAACGTGTACTCGATCGAGATCAGGCCGTTGCCGCCGCCCGAGCCCCACGACACGTTCAGGTTGTTGCCGACGTGCGTGAAGAGCTGGATGTCGACGTCCTTGAAGAGGCCGTCACGGACGAACCACGCCTTGGAGGCGACGAGCTCCTCGGCCACGCCCGGCCAGAGCACGAGGGTGCCGGGGAGCTTCTCGCGCTCCATGATCTCCTTCACGGCCAGCGCCGCCGCGATGTTGAGTGGCATGCCCGAGTTGTGGCCCTCGCCGTGGCCCGGCGCGCCCTCGATGAGCGGGTCGTGGTACGCCACGCCCGGCTTCTGCGACGCCTGCGGGATGCCGTCGATGTCGGAGCCGAGCGCGATGACCGGCTTGCCCGACCCCCACTTCGCCACCCATGCGGTCGGGATGCCCGAGATGCCGCGCTCGACGGTGAAGCCGTTCTTCTCGAGGATCCCGGTGAGGTACTTCGAGGTCTCGAACTCCTGGAACCCGAGCTCGCCGAAGCTGAACACCGAGTCCACCATCTCCTGAATCAGCTTGGCGCGCGCCTCCACCCGTTCGGCCGCGTCCGACTTCAGGGCCTCGGCGCGGGACGCCTGGGCGTGCGCCGCCGCCGGCAGCGCGAGCGCCAGCGCCAGAACCACCATCGTGCACGTAGAGCGCATGGAACAAGACCTCCTTGGAACCTGGGAATGGTCGGGCAATGTGATGCTAGAGTGTAAACGATTGATCCCCGCGTACACGCCCCTGGCCCGCTGGGCCGGCGCCCACCGCATGACGCTCTACGCGTGGGGCCGCCCCCGGCAGTTCCCCGGCCTGCCTGCCCCCGAAGCGCGCCTCTTCGACGTCGGCGACGAGACGCGCGTGCTCGCGCACTGCCACTGGCAGCCCACGCGCGCGGAGCGGCCCGTCGTCGTGCTCCTGCATGGCCTGGAGGGCTCGAGCGACGCCCACTACGTGCGGGGCATGGCCGAGAAGGCCTGGGCGCGGGGCTGGAACGTGGTCCGGCTCAACCAGCGGAACTGCGGCGGCACCGAGCACCTGACGCCCCGGCTCTACCATTCAGGGCTCACGGCCGACCCGCGCATCGTGCTCGAGACCCTCGCCGCCGAGGGCATCACCGCGATGGCGGTCGCCGGCTATTCGCTCGGCGGCAACCTCGCCCTGAAGCTGGCGGGCGAATACGGCCGCGAGGCGCCGCCCTGGCTGCGCGCGGTGGCGGCGGTGTCACCGGTGATGGAGCTCGAGACCTGCGTGCGCGCGATCGAGCGCCGCGAGAACCGGATCTACGAGTGGAATTTCTGCCGGGGTCTCCAGGCGCGCATGCGGCGCAAGGCGAGGGCCTGGCCCGGGCGCTTCGATCTCGACGGCCTCTGGAAGATCTGGTCGATCCGCGCGTTCGACGAGCGCTACACGGCGCCCCATCACGGCTTCGCCGGCGCCAGCGACTACTACCACCGCGCGAGCGCGATGCGGGTCATCGACCGCATCGCGGTCCCGGGCATCATCCTGACGGCCGCCGACGACCCCTTCGTCCCCCCCGGCCCCTTCCGTGATCCCGCCGTGACCGGCAACCCGCACCTCACGACCGTGATCACGGAGGCGGGAGGCCACTGCGGCTTCATCGCCCAGCCAGGCGAAGGCGGCGAGGACGGCTACTGGGCGGAGGAGACGGTGATCGACTTCGTCTCACGCGTGCTGGCGCTGTGAGACGAAGCCGAATCCAGACGCCAGACAACGGAATCAAGAACGGCAACAAGGCACGTCGCTACACGCACGCGCTTCGGCATTTCCCGATTCCGAATTCGGGTTCTTGATTCCGGGTTCTTGATTCTCTATTCGCCGAGGCGCAGCATCTCCTTCACCCGCTCCGCGAACATCGCGCCCTTCCCCTCGTCCTCGTGCTTGAAGTAGACGTAGACGTCGGTGACCGTGGACGCCAGCGTCTCGATCTCCCCGGCCCAGCGGCGCAGATCCTCGTCCTGGTACCCCTCGTCCCGCAGCCGGAGGTAGGCGTAATCGGCCGTCGCCATCACCGGCGTGTGCCGTGACTCGCTGTCGGCGACGCACAGCGCGAGGTTGCGATCACGCAGCCGGGCGTAGACCTCCTCGTCCAGCCACGACTCGTTGCGGAACTCGAACGCGGCGGTCACCCGCGGTGGCAGCGTCTCGAGGAAGGCGTCGAGCACCGCCAGATCCTTCTTGAAGTTCGGCGGCAGCTGGAACAGCAACGCGCCGAGGCGCGGGCCGAGCTCCGCCGCGGCGGTGACGAAGCCGCGCACGGGATCCGCGACGTCGCGGAGACGCCGGTCGTGCGTGATCCGTCGTGGCGCCTTCAGCGTGAAGCAGAACGTCTCCGGCACCTGCGCCGCCCAGCCCGCCACGATCTTCGGCGTCGGCATCCGGTAGAACGTGTAGTTGATCTCGACCGTGGACAGGCGGCTCGCGTAGTACGGCAGCATCTTCGAGGCCGCCAGGTCGGCGGGATAGAAGCTGCCTTTCCACTCGGGATAGTTGTAGCCGGACGTGCCGATGCGAATCACCAGGGGTCCCGTCTGGCGGCCATTGCCGCCGCGTGTGTCCTGCCGGCACGGCTCGCGCGGCCCGCCGCCCGGCACCGCACGGGATTCAGGGCGCGCAGTATAGCAGAGCCCTCTCACGCCGCGCCGACGCCTGCCCCGCACTCCTGCGGCCGTGGTAGATTGGCCACATGCCCTTTCGCGCGCGCCGCCTGCTGCTCGCCGCGCTGGCGGCTGCCGCGCTGGCGGTCGCCTGCGGGGCGGATGCGAACCGCTACGAGCTCAACGGCCAGATCCTGGCCGTCCGCCCCGACACGCAGGAGCTCCTGATCAAGCACCAGGACATCCCGGGGTTCATGCCCGGCATGACGATGCCGTTCAAGGTCCGCGATGCGGCCATCCTCGATCAGGTCGCGCCCGGCGACCTGGTGCGCGCCGAGCTGATGGTGGCCTCCACCGACGCGTGGCTGGCCTCCGTGACGAAGACCGGCAGCGCGCCCCTGCCCGATACGCCGCCCCCTGCCATGCCCGCGGCAGGCGTCGAGCTGCTGACGCCGGGCGCCCGCGTCCCCGACACGACGCTGCAGGGCGCGGACGGCGAGCCGCTCCGCCTCACCGACTTCCAGGGACAGGCCGTCGCCGTCACCTTCATCTACACACGGTGCCCGCTGCCGCAGTTCTGCCCGCTGATGGACCGGCGCTTCGCCGAGGTCCAGAAGATCGTCGCGGGGACGCCCGCGCTGGCCGGCCGCGTGCAGCTCGTGTCGGTGAGCTTCGATCCCGACACCGACACACCGGCGCGCCTGCGGGCGCACGGGCACTCGCTCGGCGCGGATCCGGCGATGTGGCATTTCGCCACGGCGCCGAAGGACACGATCGACCGCTTTGCCGCCGCCTTCGGCGTCAACGTGATCCGCGAGGCGGATGGGACGATCACGCACAACCTCCGCACCGCGACGATTGGCCCGGACGGGCGGGTCATCGCCATCCGTGACGGCAACGAATGGACCACCGGCGACATCGTCGCCGACCTGACCGACGCGCTTGCCGGCTCCTGAACGCGCCGCCTTCACGGCCGCCGAACGGCGGCTCATCACCCGGCTCCGCACCCCGCTGGCCGTCCAGCGGTGGCTGAACGACCTGCCGTACAACACCGAGGCTCGCGGTGAGACCCTCCGGTCGTTCCGGGGCGTCGTGCGGCATCACCAGGCCCACTGCCTCGAGGCCGCCATCAGCGCGGCCGTCCTCCTCGAGCAGCACGGCTACCCGCCGCTCGTCATGAGCCTCGAGTCGGTGGACCTGCTCGATCACGTGATCTTCGTCTACGAGCGCCGGGGACGCTGGGGGTCGGTGGCGCGATCGCGCGATCCCGGCCTGCACGGCCGGCGCGCCGTCTTCCCGACGTTGCGGGCGCTGGCCCGCAGCTACATGGAGGGTTACGTCGACGCCACCGGCCGCATCATCGGCTACGGCGTGGCCAACCTGGACACGGCGCTCGGGCGCTACGACTGGCGGCTATCGGCGCAGAACGTCTGGAAGGTCGAGCAGGTCCTCATCGACTGGCCGCATCGGCGGCTGCGCATGGCGGAGCGACGGTATCGCGCGCTGCACCGCTTCTATCTCGCCTACCGTGAGGCGCACGCCGACCGGAAGCCGTGGCGGCACCTGGGTGGCCGGGAGGCGTGGACGCCGTTGCCACGCGGATTCGCGCGCGGATGAGGAATCAGTCGAGGTCGAAGCCGCGCAGGGGACGCGAGACCGGCTCCTGCTTCGCCTGCTTGAGCGCTTCCTCGAAGCGCTTCGACAGCGCGTCGCCCTTCGTGCGCTCGTTCTGGAAGGACTGCTCGAAGAGCGCCTCGCGACGCGCGGCCTCGTCCGCGAGGATCTTCTGGGCCTCGGAGAGTTCCGGCTTGTCGGCGCCAGGCGGATCCCGATGCTCGACCACCCGGCCGAGGTGGAGATCCACCACGAGGACGGCGCCACAGCACGGGCAGGTCAGCTCGCGTTCGCTCTCGAGACGGGACATGGCGTTCATGGCTGGCAGGCACGTCGCGCGCGCGGCGCGCCGGGCCCTCGCGCCCCGGACGACGCCGGCTTGCCTGGCGCGGCACCAGTTGATACGGTCCACTAGTGGACCGTCTCCACCGATTCAGTACTCCGTGAGGCGGCGTGGCGCCACGACCGAGCGGCCGCCACCACGAAGCGACCGGTACTGATTTCGGGCAGACACGCCATTAGACTAGGACATTGACGCGGATGGCGCAAGACGAGGGGCGGCACACCCGGACGATCCGGATCGCAACCTACAACATCCACCGGTGCCGCGGCCTCGACGGCCGCACGCGGCCGGAACGCATCGCCGCGGTCCTCGCCGGCGTCGACGCCGACATCGTCGCGCTGCAGGAGGTCGTCGGCGCCAGCCCGGTGAACCCGGGCCAGGCCGCGGCGCTCGGCGCCGCACTCGGCATGGGCTGGGTGATGGCGCCCACACGCCACCTCCGATCCGCGCTCTTCGGGAACGTCGTCCTGAGCCGGTTCCCGATCCGGCACCACGCCCAGTACGACCTCTCCTGGAAGACCTGCGAGCCACGCGCCTGCCAGCGCGTGGAGCTGGCCGTCGACGGCTCGCACGTGCTGCACTTCTACAACGTGCACCTCGGCACGGCGCTGCTGGAGCGGCGCCACCAGGCGCACCGCCTCGCCACCGTGGTGCACGACCGGCGCATCACGGGACCGAAGATCGTGCTCGGTGACTTCAACGAGTGGGCACGCGGCCTGGCGACCGACGTGCTCGCCGAGCGGCTCCAGAGCATCGACCTGCGCCAGCACATCCGCCGTCGCCGGACCTACCCGGGCTTCTTCCCGATCCTGCACCTCGATCACATCTACTACGAGGGCCACGTGGAGGTCGAGAAGGTGGAGCTGCCGCGGAACCGGCTGGCCCTGGTCGCCAGCGATCACCTGCCGCTCGTCGCCGACCTCACGATTCGGTTCTGAGCGTCGAACGCGAGCCACGACCTTCGGCGTCGCTCAGCTCGCCCCGAGCGGTGTCGAGAGGCGAAGATCACGCAGCACGCGACGACCACGCCTCGCGGAGCGGGAAGGCCAGGGCGTGCATGTCGTCCGGACATTCTCCGGCGCTTCGTGTGCTTCGTGGCTTCGTGACTGGGCTCCTGCAACTTGCCGAAGATCCTCTCCCGCGCGCGCCAGCACGAGGTGTGCGAGGCCGAGATGGCGCGTGCGGAACGCCGCCTCGCAGCTCGCCAGGTAGTAGTCCCACATCCGGATGAACCGTTCGTCGAACCCGAGGGCCCTCACGCGATCCAGCCGGCGCAGGAACGACCTGCGCCAGGCCGCAAGGGTGCGGGCATAGTCGAGCGGGCGGTCTTCCAGCTCGATGACGCCGAGCGCTGAGACGTCGGCGGCCACGGCCGCGACTTCCCGCAGGCACGGCAGCAACCCGCCGGGGAAGATGTGCTTCTGGATCCAGTCGCAATGCCGGGCGTAGCGATCGAAGCGATGATCCGGCATCGTGATGGCCTGGATGCCGGCGCGGCCGCCGGGGGCCAGCGCCCGGTCGATGGCGCGGAAGAACCCTGGCCAGAACTCGCGGCCGACCGCCTCGATCATCTCGATGGAGACGATCCGGCTGTAGCGTCCGGTGACATCGCGGTAGTCGCAGTACTGGATGTCCACGCGGTCCTCGAGGCCGGCGGCCCGGACGCGCTCGCGCGACAACGCCAGCTGCTCGCGCGACACGGTGATGCCGGTGACGCGGCAGCCCGTCGCGCGGGCGGCATGCATCGCGAACCCGCCCCATCCCGACCCGATCTCGAGCACGTGATCGTCCGGGCCAATCTGCAGGCGCTCGGTCCAGCAGCGGAACTTGCGGGCCTGCGCCTCGGCGAGCCCGTCCGCGTCGTCCGCGTAGACGCCGGCCGAGTACGCCATCGAGGGGTCGAGAAAGGTCTCGAAGAGCGCGTTGCTCAGGTCGTAGTGGGCCTCGATGTTCCGCCGGCTGCCCTTCCGGGTGTTCGCGCGCTGCCGGTGCCGCCAGTCGTTCACGAGGTTGGCCAGGGTCGTGAGCGGCGAGTCGAACGACAGCACGGCCTCGTTGCGCAGGACGAGCTCGATGAGCCGCGGCAGGTCGTCCGCGTGCCAGTCGCCGTCCATGAACGACTCCCCCGCTCCGAGATCGCCGCCGAAGGCCAGGCGGCGAAAGAAGGCGGGGCACCTGATCCAGACCGTTGCCTGGGGCTCGGCCGCCTCGGCACCGCCAGCCAGCACGGCACCATCGGGCAGGTGGATGGTGAGGCGCCCGACACGCCAGTCGGCCAGCGCCCGCTCGAGGCGCCGCCGGACCACGGCGGCCGCCATCCGATCGATGGCACTCGCGCCTTCGGGCTCGGAGCCGGCCGTCGCCGGGATCCCTGCGTCCATCTGCCACTCTGTCTGCTGCATCTCGCTGTCCCTCGAATCGGACTCTGGTGGACGGTCTGCTGTGACTCAGTACTGCCTGTGCGGTGGTGATTCGCGACGCTCCCGGCCGCGGGAACCGAGCGTCCGGTACCGACGCCGGGCATACCTGCCACCGGGTGGTCAGGCGCCGGTCCGACGCGCGGCGTCGGGGTCGTACGCCGGACGGCGGTGAACGGGCAGGCGCTTGCGCCAGAGACGCAGCGCCTCCCAGTGAATCGCCGCGACCACCTTGAGCGTCGACAGCGGCTGGGCCACGAGCGCCCGGGCGATGGCCCCGTCGGTGATCGGCCCCGCCTGCAGGGCCAGCCGCGACACGAAGACGGGCGCGCCCGCGCGGTGCAGGTCGATCCGCACGTCGACGCGCTCGTCGCTCAGGTCGAACTGGAACCGGTAGGTCCCGTCCAGCGTGAAGAACGGGGACACGTGCAGGACCTTCTTGTCCCGCCACACCGAACGCCGGGCTCCGCCCTCACCGGGTTCCGCACCCGGCAGCACGTAGCAGTGCCTGTCCCCGAAGGTGTTGTGCACCTCGGCGACGATGGCTGCCAACCCGCCGTGCGCGTCGTGACACAGGAAGAAGCTCACGGGATTGAACACGTAGCCGAAGACGCGGCACTGCGTGACCAACTCGATGCGGGCGATCGGCGTGTCGATGCCGGCATCCGAGACGACCCGCTCCACGCGCGCCCGGAGGGCCTGCGGCGGCTCGCCGACGTGGTCGCCCGCGCGGAAGCTGACCGGACGGGCACGCTCGACGCCGAAGAGCCGCAGCCGCCGGTCGAGCGCTGGCAGCTCGTCCAGATCCAGCCCGAACATCAGCACCCGGTACCGGAACCCGTGCGGACGAGGCGAGACGCGGTGGTGCATCACCGTTCCGGTGAGGAGCCGGGAGCGTACACGCCCCGGCACCGCGTTGGCCTCCGGCAGGACCCGGCCCCGTGGCCCTCGCTCGGACTCAGCGCTCCGCGCCCGTTCGGCCTCGCCCCGCTGGCCCTCGTGAGGACCCGAATGCCCAGCAGGACTCATCTGTGCATCCCGTTCCATCTGTGCATCTGTGTCTCCTCACCCCTCTGTGTCATCTGTGGCCCTTAGAGCCCGAGACCGAATGCCCGTGTCACGGCCAGCGCCGAGACGACACCATCCTCGTGGAATCCATATCGCAGGTGGGCGCCGCAGTAATAGGTGTGCCGCTGCCCGTTCAGCCGGGTGACCGCGGCCTGCGCCGCGAGCGCGGGGCCATCCAGGATGGGGTGCATGTACTCCATCCGCGCGAGGACCTCGCCCCCGACAGGCGCGACCGGGTTCAGGGAACAGAGATACTGCCCCCCGATGCCCTGAAGCCGGCTGAGGTCATAGGTGACCGAGACCGGCGCCTGCTCGTCCTCGCAGTCGACCAGATCGCAGTTCCACGATGCGCGCGCGGCGGCGCGGCCGGGGAGGGTGGACGTATCGGTGTGGAGCCACGTGTCGTTGCGTGAGTAGCGGAACGCGCCAAGGGCCGCACGTTCGGCCTCCGACGCATCACCCAGCAACGCGAGGGCCTCGTCCGCGTGCGTTGCCATCACGACCCGGTCGAACCGCTCCTGCCGCCCTCCCATCGTCTCTACTCCGACGCCCTCCGCGTCGCGGAGGATCCGCCGGGCCGGTTGGCCGCATCTCACCCCCCCGTCGAGCCGGGCGCAGATGGCATCGACATACGTCCGGCTGCCACCCGCGATCGTGCGCCACACCGGCTGGCCCGTCGCCGCGAGCAGGCCATGGTTCTCCAGGAACCGGAGGAATGAGCCCGCCGGGAACGCGAGCATGTCCCCGGCCGACGCCGACCAGATGGCGCCCCCCATCGGCAGGACGAAGTGACGGACCAGGCCGGTCCCGAAGCCGTGGCGTGCGAGGAATGCTCCGAGCGTCTCCTGATCGGCCATGCCGTCGGTCAGGGCGTCCCGGCCAGCCCGGAAGAAGCGCACGATGTCGGCCAGCATGGCCCAGTGGCCCGGGTCGGCCATGCGGCGCCGCTGGGCGAACAGGCCGCCCGGGCCCACGCTCGAGTACTCGAGCCCGCAGCGCCGGCAGCGCACGCCAAACGACATGTCGCTGGGCCGTGAGGGCACCTGGAGCGCCTCGAGCAGGCGGACGAAGTTGGGGTACGTGCGGGTGTTGAACACCATGAACCCGGTGTCCACGGGCACGGGCGCGCCCGAGCCTCCGACGAGGTGGGTATGCGCATGGCCCCCCGCTCGCGGCTCACGCTCGAACACGACGACCTCGTGCGCCTGCGCCAGCATGTACGCGGCCGAGAGTCCCGAGATTCCTGCACCGATGATGGCGATTCGCACGTCCTACCCTGCGTGTCCCGTTCGCCCACCGATAACCCCGCACCCGGCGGACGTATTCCAGGCCGGCCGTTCGAGGGCGCGCGCATCTGGCTGACCGGGGCGAGTTCCGGCATCGGTGAGGCGCTCGTCCGCCCGCTCGTGGACGCTGGCGCCCGCATCGCCATCAGCGCGCGCACCACGGAGGCCCTCGACGAGATTGCCGCACGGCATCCGGCGGGTCGTGTTATGGCCGTGCCCGTCGACGTCACGGACCGGACGGCCGTGCACGAGGCCGTCGCCCGCATCGAGACGGTCTGGGGCGGCATCGATTTGGCCATCTTCAACGCCGGCACGCACCGGCCCGTGTCCGGCGCGGCCATCGACGCGGAGGACTTCGAGGCGCTCGCGCGTGTCAACTACCTGAGCGTCATCTATGGGCTCGAAGCGGTCACCCCCGGCATGCGGCGCCGCGGACGGGGCCACGTCGCCGCCGTCGCCAGCCTCGCCGGGTACCGCGCGCTGCCGACCGCGGCGGCCTACGGCGCATCGAAGGCGGCGGTCATCCTCACCATGGACGCCCTGCGGTTCGACCTGGCCCCCCTCGGTATCGACGTGACGGTCATCAACCCGGGGTTCGTCCGCACTCCCCTCACCGACCGGAACGACTTCGCGATGCCGGCGCTGATCGATGCCGACGACGCCGCCCGCATCATCGTGCGCGGACTGGCCCGCAAGCGGAAGGAGATCCACTTCCCCGCCCGCTTCTCCTGGTTCATGAAGGCGCTTCGGGTGCTCCCCTACCCCCTCTACGAGACCCTCGTCGGCCGCACCGTCGCCCGACGCGGCTAGCTCGAGGCCACGGGCCGCCGCGGGGTCCGACCGGCGGATATGCTTGACGGTCGCGATTTCATAGTGATATCACTTCGGTATCACAAGGAGGCGGTGCCCCCATGATTCGCGAACGCGACGCCCACGGTGTTCCCGGTCTTCCCGTCGTGCTGGTCCTGCTCGTGGCGGCCGGCGTGCTCGTCTGGCTCCTCGTCACTGGCGCCCAGGCCGACGCCCCCGTCCGTATCGGCGCCGCCGCGCTCGGGCTCCTGCTCGACGTCCTGCTGCTCGCCGGCCTGTTCATGGTCAACCCCAACGAGGGGCGCGTGCTCCAGCTCTTCGGCGCCTACGCGGGTACGGCGAAGGTGCAGGGCCTCCGGTGGGCCAACCCCTTCCTGACCAAGAAGGCCGTGTCGTTGCGCGTGCGCAACTTCGAGAGCTCGCGCCTGAAGGTCAACGACAACGACGGCAACCCGATCGAGATTGCGGCCGTGGTGGTCTGGAAGGTGGTGGACACCGCCGAGGCCATCTTCGAGGTGGACGACTACGAGAACTACGTCCACGTCCAGAGCGAGGCCGCGCTGCGGAACCTGGCCACGAGCTACCCGTACGATGGCCACGACGAGGCGCAGATCTCGCTCCGCGGGCACACGGGCGTCGTCGCCGACCACTTGAAGCGGGAGATCCAGGAGCGCCTGGCGAAGGCAGGGGTCGAGGTCATCGAGGCGCGCATCAGCCACCTGGCGTACGCCCCGGAGATCGCCGCGGCGATGCTCCAGCGGCAGCAGGCCGGCGCGATCATCGCGGCCCGCCAGCGCATCGTCGAGGGCGCCGTCGGCATGGTGGAGATGGCGCTGGCCATGCTCTCCGAGAAGTCGATCCTGCAGCTCGACGAGGAGCGGCGGGCGGCCATGGTGAGCAACCTGCTCGTGGTGCTCTGCGGCGAGCGGTCGACCACGCCGGTGATCAACACCGGCACCATCTATCAGTAGCCGCGCGCTCCCGCGCGCGGCGAGTCGAGGGTCATGGCCGATCGGAAGGCATTCCTGCTCCGCGTCGATCCGCGCCTGCTGGAGGCGGTCCAGCGGTGGGCGAACGACGACCTGCGCAGCCTGAACGCGCAGATCGAGTTCCTCCTCCGCCGCAGCCTCCAGCAGGCCGGCCGCCTCAAGGGCGGCGACGACCCGCCCGACGGGCCGGCCTGACGGCCGCTCGATCCTGAATCCCGACCGCCGGCCCCGCCGGGCCGAACCCACCTCATCGCCTGACGTCAATATCGTCGTTGACGGGGATCGGTTGCTGTTCGCCTTTTGTTCGCATAGGATGCCGTGGCTGGCATTCCCCCCGTCCCAGGAGCTGCTCTCGTGACCGATTCGATGGACGACCTCTCGGCGCTGCGCATCGAGCGTGAGCCCGTCGACCCCGAAGGCCGGGGCTGGATGAAGTGGATCGTGCTGCTCGTGCTGCTCGTGGCGGGTGGCTGGGGCGCGTGGGCCTGGTGGACGCGTGAGCGGCCGGTCGAGGTCGAGGTGACGACGGTCACGGAACGGGCCGCCGGCACCCAGGCCAGCGTGCTCAACGCGTCGGGCTACGTCACGGCCCGGCGGCGCGCGACGGTCTCCTCGAAGGTCACCGGCAAGGTCGTCGAGGTGAACGTCGAGGAGGGCATGGAGGTGCGCGAGGGCCAGGTGCTGGCGCGTCTGGACGACTCGACGGTGCGGGCCGCGCTCGGGCTGGCCCGCGCCCAGCTCGAGGCCGCGCGCCAGGCGCTGCCCGAGACGCGGGTCCGGCTCGAGCAGGCCCGCGCGACGCTGCGTCGCCAGGATCAGTTGCGCCGGGACGGCCTCAACACGCCCCAGGACATCGACGACGCCCAGGCGGAGGTGAACTCGCTGGCCGCCCGCCTGGCCTCCGCCGAGGAGCAGGTCAACGTCGCGGAGCGGCAGATTGCCGTGCAGGAGACCGCGCTGGCCGACACGGTCATCCGCGCGCCGTTCAGCGGCATCGCCATCTCGAAGGACGCGCAGCCGGGTGAGATGGTGTCGCCGGTGTCGGCCGGCGGCGGCTTCACGCGCACCGGTATCTGCACCATCGTGGACATGACGTCGCTCGAGATCGAGGTCGACGTCAATGAGAGCTACATCAACCGCGTTGCCGCAGGCCAGCCCGTGACCGCCGTGCTCGATGCCTATCCCGACTGGGAGATTGCGGCCCGGGTCATCACCATCGTGCCGACCGCCGACCGGCAGAAGGCCACCGTGCTGGTCCGGCTGGCCTTCGACGCCCTCGACCCGCGCATCCTGCCGGACATGGGCGTCAAGGTCACCTTCCTGCGCCAGGCGGACGGCGACGGACCGGCGCCGGCGGCGCGCCCGATGCCGCTGGTGCCGCGGAGCGCGGTGCGCCAGGACGGCGCCACGTCCTACGTGTTCCTGATCCGCGGCGAGACCGTCGAGCGCCGGGCCATCCAGACGGGCGGCACCGACGGCGACCGGCTCGAGGTCACCGCAGGCCTGACCGCCGGCGATCGTGTCGTCGTCTCGCCCCCGCCGGCGCTGGCCGAGGGCATGCCCGTCGTCATCAAGGGGAGCTGATCGCGCATGGATTCACTGGTCCGCATCGCCGGCGTCCACAAGTACTTCACTCGCGGCAGCGAGCGCATCGACGTCCTGAAGGGCGTCAACCTCGACATCCCCAGGGGGGAGTTCCTCGCGCTGATGGGGCCCTCCGGGTCGGGCAAGACCACGCTGCTCAACCTGATGGGCGGGCTCGACCAGCCGTCGAGCGGCTCGGTGGAGATCGGCGGCACGAACATCGCCAACCTGTCGGGCAGCCGCCTGTCGCGCTGGCGTGCGAACAACATCGGGTTCGTGTTCCAGCTGTACAACCTGCTGCCCGTGCTGACCGCGGAGCGCAACGTCGACCTGCCACTGCTGCTGACGAAGCTCTCGAAGGCCGAACGTCGCAAGCGTGTGGCCATCGCGCTCAAGGTGGTGGGGCTGGCCGAACGGGCCAGGCACTATCCGCGGCAGCTGTCGGGCGGCCAGGAGCAGCGCGTCGGCATCGCGCGAGCCATCGTCACCGACCCGACCCTGCTCCTCTGCGACGAACCGACGGGGGATCTCGACCGCAAGTCGGGTGACGAGATCCTCGACCTCCTGCAGGCCCTCAACCAGCAGCACGGCAAGACGATCGTGATGGTCACGCACGACCCGCGCGCGGCCGAGCGCGCCACCCGCACGCTGCACCTCGAGAAGGGTGTCCTGCTCGAGGAGGCGGTCGCATGAAGTACCTGCCGCTGCTCTGGAGCAGCCTCTGGCGGAAGAAGACACGGACGATCTTCACCCTGCTGTCGATCTTCGTGGCGTTCCTGCTCTTCGGGCTGCTGATGACCATCCGCGGCGCGTTCAGCTTCGGCGTGGAGCTGGCGGGGCTCGATCGGCTGGTGCTGATCCACAAGGTGAGCCTGATCCAGCCGCTGCCCGTGTCGTACAAGGCGCGGCTGAACGCCACCGAGGGCGTGGTGCTCGCGACGCACAACACCTGGTTCGGCGGCGTCTACCAGGACCCGTCGAACTTCTTCGCGCAAATCGCGGTCGAACCGGAGCCGTTCCTCGAGATCTATCCCGAGTACCGGCTCCCGCCCGACCAGCGCGCGGCGTGGATCGAGGACCGGCAGGGGGCGATTGTCGGCCGCGACCTGGCCGCCCGCTTCGGCTGGAAGGTCGGCGACCGGGTGCCCATCCTCGGCACGATCTGGCAGCCGAAGACCGGCAGCCAGGTCTGGGAGTTCAACATCTCGGGCATCTACGACGGCGAGGCGGGCGTCGACAAGACGCAGTTCTTCTTCCATTACGACTACCTGGACGAGAACCGCGCCCGCGGTGAAGGCCTCGTCGGGTGGTACGTCGTGAAGATCGCGGACCCGTCGCAGGCACAGGCCATGGCGGCGACCTTCGATGACATGTTCGCCAACTCCTCCGCCGAGACCAAGACGACCACCGAGAAGGGCTTCGTCGAGGGCTTCGCGAAGCAGGTCGGCGACATCGGCTCGATCATGGTGGCCATTGTCGCGGCGGTGCTCTTCACCATGCTGCTCGTCTCGGCGAACACCATGGCGCAGTCGGTGCGCGAACGCACCAGCGAGATCGGGGTCCTGAAGACCCTTGGGTTCTCCAGCCCCGGCATCCTGCTGCTGGTGCTTGGCGAGGCCGCGCTGATCTCGGTGATTGGCGGTGGTGCCGGCCTCCTGGCCGCATGGCTCATCGTCCAGCAGGGCGATCCCACGGGCGGGATGCTGCCGATCTTCGTCCTGCCCGCGCGGGACGTCGCCGTCGGCGCCCTTTTGGTGCTCGGCCTGGGGGTCATCTCCGGCGCCCTGCCGGCAGTGACCGCGATGCAGCTGCGAATCACGACCGCGCTGCGGCGCAACTGAGGGAGCGGGACATGTTCAACTGGATTGGCCAGACCCTTGCCGTCACCGCGCTCAACCTGCGCACGATTCCCCAGCGCCTGAGCTCGTCGGGCGTCGCCATCATCGGCATCGCCGGCGTGGTCGTCGTGCTCGTGTCGGTGCTCTCGATTGCGGCCGGGTTCACGGCCGTGATGGGCGGTTCGGGATCGGACGCCCGCGCCATTGTCATGCGCAGCGGCGCCGACAGCGAGATGACGAGCGGCCTCGGGGGATCCGAGGTCGACATCATCCGGCAGGCGCCCGGCATGCGCCGCGACGGCCAGACCGCCCTTGCCGCCGCGGAACTCTACGTCATCATCGACCTGCCGAAGAAGTCCACCGGCACGGCCGCCAACGTGCCGATGCGCGGCATCGGCCCGCTGACGCCGCAGGTGCGCGACGAGACGAGCATCATCGAGGGCCGGATGCTCGAGTTCGGCACCAACGAGGTCGTCGTGGGTCGCGGGGCCAGCGGGCAGTTTGCCGGCCTCACGGTCGGCAACGAGATTCGATCCGGTCAGTACACCTGGCGGGTGGTCGGCATCTTCGAGGCCGACGGGGGCATCGCCGAGTCGGAGATCTGGTGTGACGCGCGCGTGCTGCAGGGCGCCTACCGGCGCGGCAACACCTACCAGACCGTCCTTGCGCGGCTCGATTCCAGCGACAGCTTCGAGATGTTCCGCGACTGGCTGACGTCGAACCCGCAGCTGAACGTGCAGGTCCGCCGCGAGACCGAGTACTACGCCCAGCAGTCGCGCGCGCTGAGCGCCCTGATCCAGGGCGTCGGCTTCGGGATCGCGACGCTGATGGGCATCGGCGCGGTCTTCGGCGCGATCCTGACGATGTACACCGCCGTCTCGACGCGGTCACGGGAGATTGCGACCTTGCGCGCCCTGGGGTTCAATGCCACGTCGGTCGTCGTGTCCGTGCTCGCCGAGTCGCTGGCACTCGGCGCCCTCGGGGGCGCCATCGGCGGGCTGATCGCCTATCTGGGCTTCAACGGCTACCAGACGTCGACCATCAACTTCCAGACGTTCAGCCAGGTGGCCTTCGCCTTTGCCGTGACGCCACGGCTGCTCGTGCTCGGCCTCGTCTATGCGTTGATCATGGGGCTGGTCGGCGGCCTGTTCCCGGCCATCCGCGCCGCACGCCTGCCCATCCCGACGGCGCTCAGGGAGCTCTGACGAGAAGGAAGAAGGAAGAAGGCAGAATCAGGAGGGCGTGGTTGCGCGGGATGGGGGCGGGGCGTCAAGATCGGTGGACCTCATGACCACAGGCCCTGTCATCCGTCTCGCCGGCGCCGCCGATCGCGAGGCCATCCTCGCCCTCCTGCCGCGCCTCGCTGCGTTCGACCTGCCGCCGGGCCGGGTGCCCGGGCACCTCTGGGAGGGTGACGCGGCGCTGGTTCGCCGGTGGGCCGACGGCAGGCAGGACGACTGCTTTGCCGTCGTCGCCGGAGAGGCCCCCGCCGTCGACGGTGTCGCGTTCGTGCGCATGCAGCCCGAGCCCCTCAGTCACGCCCCGAGCGCGCACCTCGAGGTGCTGGCGGTGGCCGCGACCGCGGAAGGGCGGGGTCTCGGCGCCGCGCTGCTGGCCGCCGCCGAAGCCGAGGCGCGGGCGCGCGGCGCGCTGTCGATGACGCTCCACGTCTTCGCCGTCAACACCCGCGCGCGCCGACTCTACGAACGCGCGGGCTTCACAGGCGAGCTCCTCAGGTATATCAAGGCGCTGGAATAGGACGCGCTTCGCTCGCTGGGACTCGCCTCTCCGCGGCTCGCTCGGACTCGGCGCCTCCCGGCGCCTCGCTGGGATCGAGGAACGCAATGGGGACAGTCCCCGTTACCTGTTTCCCTAGCGAGCGGCGCAGCCGCGAGTCCCAGCGAGTCGCGGAGCGACGAGTCCCAGCGAAGTCCGAAGTACAGCACCAGCGAGGACGAGTCCCACCGAGCCGCGAGCGAAGCGAGCGGCGAGGCCTACCGAGCGGCCGCCGGCCGCGAAGCCCAACGGCCGGCCTTCTACGCCGCGGCTTCGGGCGGCAGGCGCCGCGCGGCACGGGTCGCGTCCGCCTCGGCGTAGATGCGCGCGGGCACCGGCTGGAGATCCCAGGCGAGGCCGACCGCCGCCATCGCCCGGATCACGTACCAGGTGAGATCGAACTCCCACCAGTAGAAGCCGTTGCGCGCGGCGCGCTGGTACCGGTGGTGATTGTTGTGCCAGCCCTCGCCGACCGCGAAGAAAGCCGTGACGAGGTTGTTGCGCGACTCGTCCACGGTCTCGAACCGGCGGGTGCCCCACAGGTGGTTGACCGTGTTGATCGCGAACGTCGCGTGCGCGAGCGTCGTGGTCGGCAGGCAGAAGCCCCACACCAGCCACGGCAGCCCCCCCGCGAGGTAGAGGCCGGCCGCCAGCGCCAGGGGCGGCACGACATACCAGCGATCGAGCCACGCGATCTCCGGCACGCGGCCGAAGTCGCGGACGACAGGATTCGTCGGTGGCAGGCGATCGTGCCGGCCGTCGTTGAGGAACCAGCCGACGTGCGCGTAGTAGAACCCGCTCACCTTCGGGCTGTGCGGATCCCCTTCACGGTCGGCGTACTTGTGATGGTCGATGTGATGGCCGGCCCACCAGATGGGCCCCTTCTGCATCGCCGCGGTGCCGACGAGCGCCCAGGCGAACCGGGCGCCGCGCGACATCTGGAAGGCCCGGTGCGCGAAGTAGCGGTGGTAGGCCAGCGTGAGGCCCACGGCCCGGAAGAAGTGGGACGCGGCCCACAGGCCGAGATACGCCCACGAGAACGGCACGACGAAGACGAGCAGGGCCGAGGCCTGGACCAGCCAGAACACCCCGACCGCAAGGCGCTTGGCGGCCACTAGCCTTCTTCTTCGAACTCTTCTTCCTCGAGCGGGCCGAGGCGGGTCGAAGGCCGGAGGGCTTCGCGATAGTCGTAGAGCGGCAGGGAGCGTACGTGCAGCGGGTTGCCGCACCCGGGGGCCTTCTCGTCGATCACGACGGTCACCGGGCTGCCGGCGGACGTGCCCTCGCGAAACGCGAGACGGCAGCCGCAGGAGAGGCGGGCGTGCTGGAATCCCTTCAACATCGTACTGAAGGGATCATACTACGAGCCGCCCTACATCAGCGCCGTGATCTCCTTCTCGAACACGGCCTTCGGCGAGATGCCGAGATGCTTCTTGCAGACGCGCCCGTCCCGGCTGATCACGAACGACGCCGGGATACCCCAGATCGGCCCGTAGGCGTCCTGGATCTCCTCGTGCCCCAGCCCGAGCAGCACCGGGTAGTTCATCTGGTACTCGCGGGCGAAGGCCGCCGCCTTGTCGGCCGGGTCGTCCACCGACAACCCGACGATCACGAGATCGTCCGGATACTGCGCCTGCAGCTCGACGAAGCTCGGGATCTCCGCCTTGCACGGGCCGCACCACGTGGCCCAGAAGTTCAGCAGGATCACCTTGCCCTTGAACGACGCGAGCGCGACGTCGGTGCCCGTGATGTCCGGCAGGGTGAAATCGAGGTTGGCGGCCGGCGCGTCGGCCGGGCAGGCCGCGGCATCCTGATCCCCCGGCGCCATCGCGGCACCCGTGCCACCAGCCTCGTGGGAGGCCAGCGGGGCGGGCGTCGCGGCCGGCCCCGTGCCGGCCGCGCCGGGACCGGACGGCGTGGCGTCGATCTCGTGCTGCCACACGAACGGGATGCTGATGGCGAGGAGCGCGATCAGCGTCGCGGCCATGGCCGCCAGACGGACTTTCGAGCTCGACGGGTCCATGGGCCTATTGTGCCTCATTCCTCACATAGGCTGCTACGCGGTCGAGCCCCGCCTGGTTACCCGCCGCGGTCATCAGGACGTAGGTCCGATCCCCGGCCGACCACACCCGGGACGCCTCCCCGAGCACCCGCAGCTCGGCCTCCGGATGGACCTGCCCCGGCACGATGAACAGGGACACCGGCTCGCCGTCGAGGCGGTAGAGGACGTGCGCCGCGAAGCCATCGGCATACAGGCACTCGCGGACCGCCACGAGCCGGAGCCCGAGGCCCTCGTCGCCGGGCGGGACCTCCGCGCTCCAGCCGTGCTGGGCGGTGATGGTCGCCTCGGCGGCGGCGGCGTCGAGCGCCGGCAGCGTGGCCTCACCGTCGATGGTGAAGCACTTCAGGTGGTCCAGCGCCAGCTGGGCGGCCAGCACGACCGACCAGCGGGGGGTGGCCACCGCCAGGGCGGTGCCGCCAATGGCCACGACGAGGGCGGCCGCCGCGGCAAAGGCGCCCAGCCGCGCAGCCCAGCCAAGCCGGGCGGGCGCCGCGGTTTCCGCGGCCGCCAGGGCCACGATGCGGGTCCGCAACCCGGGGGGGGCGGCCACGCGGAGGGCCTGGGCACGATCGCGCAGCACGGCTCGCGCCGCGCGCACGGCGCCTTCGCGGGCGCGGCAGGCGGGACAGGCAGCCAGGTGGCGCGCGACACGGCCGGCCTGGTCCGCATCCAGGCCGTCGTCCACGAATGGCGCCAGGGCCGACTCGATCAGGCGACACTCAGTCATGGGCGTTCAAGGGTTAGACGCCATCCGCGGGCGTCGGTTGCGTGGTCCGCGCCGCAGCGAGGCGGTCGTACAACTGTTTCCGGCCCCGGGAGATGCGCGACATCACCGTGCCGATCGGCACCGCGAGCACCCCGGCAATCTCCTGGTACGTCAGCTCCTCCACGTCCCGCAGCCAGACGGCCTGCCGATAGGTGTCAGGCAGCGCGTCGAGGGCCGCCTGCACGTCCGCGTCGATCGTGCCCCGCAGCAGCAACGTCTCGGGGCTTTCCACCGTAGAAGCCAGGGAGACCCCGTCGAGCGCGCCGGCCTCGTCCACGAGGTCGGAGTCGTACTCGACCCGGGCCCGGGCGCGATCGCGGCGGCGGTTCCGCTCCGTGTTGTGCAGGATGGTGAAGAGCCACGCCTTGAGGTTCGTCCCGGACGCGAAACGGTCGCGGGCCCGGAGCGCCTTGAGGTAGGTCTCCTGCACCAGGTCCTGCGCGGCGTCGGCGTCGCGCGTCAGGCGCAGCGCCGTGCCATACAGGCGGTCGAGGTGCTCGAGCGCCTCGGCGGCGAACCGATCGGCCTCGGGCGGTGGCGGGTCATCCCGCCGGCGTCGGCCAAAAAGCATGGATGCGTGGGGCCGACACGGATGAGAACCCCGTGGGCGGCCAGGCTATTCCCGGGACCGTGGGACGGCCGCCGGGCGTCCCCAGTATAGGACAAGGCCCGCAGGACTGGATCCTGCTGGGTCGACGGCGCTGGTGCCCGTGATTGCGGGTGTCACCGCGTGACAGTAAGATGCTTGCAGCCTGCCAGGAGTGAGGTCCATGCACACGCCCACGCGGGGCCGGACACTCGCGCCTGTCGCTGCCCTGATTCTCGCGGCGCTCGTCATGGCCGCCGGGACCCGGGACGCGGCGGCGCAGACGTCCTTCGTCCCCTACTACGGGAAGAACCAGATCCGCTACGACCACTTCGAGTGGCAGATCTACACGACCGAGCATTTCGAGATCTACTACTACGACGACGTCGCCCCCCATCTCGAGCGGATCGCGGGGTACGCGGAGAGCGCGTACCAGCACGTGAGCTCGGAGCTGAAGCACGACCTCGCCTTCAAGGTCCCGCTGATCCTCTTCACGACGAGCAGCGAGTTCTTCCAGCAGAACGTCATCCCGGGCGCCGCCCAGGAGGGCGTCGGCGCGTTCGCGGAGCCGAGCCGGAACCGGATCCTGATGCCGATCGACGAGCCGTCGGACCTGCTCTACCGGCTCATCGTCCACGAGCTCACGCACGTCTTCCAGTTCGACATCATCCCGACGTCGCTGATCCGCGCCTCCACGCCCCTCTGGGTGAACGAGGGGATGTCGGATTACATGACGGGGATCTGGCGGCCGCTGGACCTCATGACAGTGCGTGACGCCGCGGTCACCGACATCATCCCGAAGATGAGCCGCCTCGAGGGCTACGGGCAGTTCAACAACCCGCGCCTCATCTACAACCTCGGGCACGCCGCCTTCGAGTTCATGGAGTCGCGCTGGGGCAAGGAAGGCGTGCGCCAGTACATCTTCGCGCTGCGCAAGAGTGTCATCGGCGGCGGCGACGATGCCTACCGCGAGGCGTTCCAGATGGACGCCGAGGAGTGGGACCAGCAGTTCGACCGCTACCTGAAGGAACGCTTCAAGCCGTTCCGCGACAAGGAGCGCCCGCTCGACTACGGCCGCGACCTGGCGCCCAACCCGGAGCGCTCGAAGTTCAACAACGTGCTCTCGATCGAGCCGTCCCCCTCCGGCGACCTGCTGGCGGCGATGACCGCCAACCGCAGCGACCGTGAGCTCGACATCGTCCTGGTCTCGGCCAAGGACGGCCAGATCATCCGGAACCTCACCAACGGCTTCGACCAGGAGCGCGGCTTCGAGTACATCGCGACGCCGGGCGGCCGCTGGAACTCGGTGCCGTGGATGACCTGGTCGCCCCGGGGCGACCGCCTCGCCTATTTCGTGCGCACCGAGAAGGACCGTTCACTGGTCGTCCAGAACGTGCTGACCCGCAAGGTGGAGCACAAGATTGCGCTCGACTCGGTCGACTCCCCCGAGTCGCCCGACTTCGCGCCCGACGGGCGCACCGTCGCGTTCTCGGCCATGCGGGGCGGGTACGCCGACATCTTCACGGTGGACGTCGAGAACGGCGAGATCAAGAACCTCACCAACGACGAGCTCGCCGACTACGCCCCGACCTGGTCGCCCGACGGCCGCTACATCGTCAACCTGACCCGCGTGAGCGGGAACGAGAAGCTGTTCCGCCTCGATCCGGCGACCGGCAAGAAGACCCAGCTGACGTTCGGGACCCATGACGACAGCGGCGCGCAGTTCCTCGACGCCGACACGCTCGTCTTCTCGTCCACCGCGACCGACCCCGCCCAGCCGATCGACCCCGAGGTCGCCCGCAACGGCAACATCTACAACATCTGGACGCTCGCGATGAACACCGGCGAGCTCCGGCAGTACACCGACGCGCTCACCGGCAACCTCTCGCCGGTGGTGCTGCGCGAGGGCGACGCGACGCCGCAGGTGGCGTTCGTGACCTACTACAAGGGCGACTACGGCCTCCACGTCCTGGAGCGGCGGGATCCGATCGGCCAGGCCGCGACCGAGGACTTCGGCGCCCCGGGCCCGATCATCGACTTCCAGTCCCCCCTGCAGCACACGCTCGTCGCCGAGAACAACAAGAAGAAGGGCAAGTTCGAGAAGCTGTTCCTCGAGGGCCGGCCGCCGGTGAACGTCGGCGTCACGAGCGGCGGCGACTTCTTCGGCGGCACGCAGATCGCCCTGACCGACGTGCTCGGCGACCAGCAGATCAGCATGTATGCGGCCTCGGTCTCGCAGTACCGCACGCTCTCGGTCAGCTGGCTGAACCTCGAGCGGCGCTTCCAGTGGGCGCTGCAGGGCTACTCGCAGACACAGTTCTTCTACGGGCAGCTCGAGAACATCTTCTACGACCCGGCGTTCAGCGGCATCATCGACCGCGACCTCTCGGTCGCCACCCGCACGATCCGCGGCGCCACCGCCTTCGGCATCTACCCGTTCAACCGCTACCGCCGGATCGAGTTCTACGGCGGGCTGGTGCACTACAACGAGCAGTTCGACGACCCCAACCTCGAGGACTACTCGCAGCAGTACCAGGTCGACCGGTTCGGCCGGCAGCTGTTCAACAACGGCACGATGATGCCGCTCGGCGCGGCCTTCGTCCAGGAGACGACGATCTTCCGCGAGTTCGGCCCGCTCGCGGGCAGCACCATGCGGCTGGCCTACGAGGTCGCGCCCAAGATCGGCGACAACACCCTCTCGCGCCAGTCGGTGGACGTCGACGCGCGCAAGTACTACCGCCTCGCCGGCAGCGGCCTGCTGGCGCTGCGGGCGCGCGGCTTCAAGAGCTGGGGGGACAATCCCGACTACATCTACTTCGGCGGCAACTCGGAGATGCGCGGCTACGACTACCTGTCGTTCGTCGGGCAGGACTCGTTCTACCTGAACGCCGAGCTCCGCTTCCCGTTGATCGACGCGATGGCCACTCCCATCGGCATCCTCGGGGGGATCCGCGGCGCCTTCTTCTTCAACCTCGGTGGCGCCAGCTGGGAGAGCCAGCCCTTCAAGCTCTACTCGAAGGACACGTCCGTCGAGACGCCGGTCACCGGCTACACCTTCGACGACAACAACAACGCGGTGCCCATCTACGGCGACCCCGTGCTGGTCGACGGCTTCCGCCTCGTCGACAGCCGGGCCTCCTACGGCATCAGCCTCCAGACCTTCGCCATCGGCTTCCCGATTCACTTCGACTGGTCGTGGCGCACGCTCTTCAACAAGGACTGGGAGGATGTCGTCTTCGCCCGCGACGGCGGCAGCTCCGCCTTCCGCAAGGCGAAGTTCACCGTGTGGATTGGGTATGACTTCTGAGGTGATCTAGTCGAAGGTCACGAAGGGTACGAAGGACACGAAGGGCACGAAGGGCACGACCCTTCGACTCCGCTCAGGGTCGCCCCGAGCAAGGTCGAGGGGCGAAGGGCTCGAAGGGGCCCTCGGCGGTCCGAACGACCAGGGGCTCGGTGGCACAGATGCCGCCGGGCCCTTCGTTCGTACGGCGGCACACATTTCTGCCTTCTGCCTTCGTGACCTTCGACTCGCTCACATCCTCCGCGCCAACCGCTCGGCGCGGCGGGCGTGCGCGGCGGCGCAGCGGGCCTCGTCCTCAGGCGTCTCGATGAGGAGCGGGGCCACCGGCTGGGGACGGCCTTCCGCGTCGATCGAGACGAACGTCAGGTAGGCGCGGCTCGTCAGCCGCCGGCGGCCCGTCAGGATCTCCTCCGAGAACACCTCGACCTCCACCTCGAGCGACGTCGTGAAGGTGCAGGTGACCCGGGACTTCAGGATGATGAGGTCACCGACCTTGATCGGCTGGAGGAATTCCAGGCCGTCCACGGCCGCCGTCAGGGCCAGCGTGTTGGTGTGCCGGTGGCAGGCAATTGCCCCGGTGATGTCGATGAGGTGCATCACCGTGCCCCCGAGGATGAACCCGAGGGGATTCGAGTCGTTGGGGAGCACGACCTGGACGGTCTCGCTCGCGGAGTCCTGCCACCTCTTCATCGCCTGAGCATGGAGAAACCGCGCGCCGGAATCAAGACAGAAGGCGGACCGGCGCAGAGCCCCGTCCCGCCTCCCCGATGCCGCGGTCCTGCCTCCCTACTCCCCCGGGAGGAGCGCACCACCGACGCGGGTCATGCGCACTTCGCTCCGCGCGAGATCGAGCGAGACCCGGTACGGGCTCAGGAACTTGTGCCCGACGATGCCACCCACCTGGAAGCCCAGGAGCACGCTCGGCGCCTGCAGGTTGAGCACGACCACCGAGTAGTTCCGGTACGCGATGTCGTTGAACGACAGGTTGACGCCGGGCAGGAGGAACGCGTCGCGGTCCCAGCCGGACGTGCCGTAGACGCGCAGCCCGATGTGCCGCGGCGGCTCCACGGCCAGCGCCTCGGCCGT
Organism: Vicinamibacterales bacterium; assembly: GCA_050246635.1. Classification (GTDB taxonomy): domain Bacteria; phylum Acidobacteriota; class Vicinamibacteria; order Vicinamibacterales; family UBA2999; genus JBFWVR01. The sequence continues at coordinate 281,243 of JBFWVR010000001.1, read as the reverse complement.
CGCGCGGCTGATGGAGATCACCTCGCCGCCCGTGTCCACCACGAAGTACGCGGGGTACGACTCGTTGACCAGCCCGCGCACCATCGAGAGGCGGTGGTGCCGCATCGGCAGCCGGAAGTCGGCCGTCTCGTCCGGCAGCGCCTCGCCGATGGTCAGCTCGCGCGTCGCGTAGTCGATGGTCATCGACAACCCGAGCGACGCCGGCGCGAAGCTCTCGGTCTCGCGTTTGGGGATGTTGCGGAGGGCGGGCGCCTTGATCAGCACCGGCACGTTGCGGATCTTCAGGTCGCCGATCTCGAAGGTGTCGATGCGCCCCAGCTGCAGCCCGCGCAGGCCGACCTCCCCCACGCCCGCCGAGAGCGTGTAGGTGATCGGGCGCACGCCGCGCGCCGCGGCGACCTGCCGCGAGATCGTCGTCTGCTCCGATCCGGTGTCGAGCACGAAATCCGTGGGCCGCTGGCCGTTCACCCGGATCTTGACGATCACCTTGTCGTCGATCACGTCGAACGGCACCGTGTGCAGCCGCCCGCGGGACGCGTCGTCGATGGCCAGGGGCTCGCGCTCGCCGAAGGACTTGAGGAAGCGCACCTGCGCGCGTGACCACGCGGCCTTCTCGCTGCGCTCCTTGTTCGGGAGGAGGTTGATGTAGTTGGTGTAGGAGGCGGCGGCCTGCTCGTAGCGGCGCATGCGCTCGTAGATGGAACCGACGGTGTGGTGGATTTCACCGTCACGCGGCGACAGCCGCAGGGCCGCCTGCGCCTCGTTGAGCGCCTCGTCCAGCCGGCCCTGCGAGGCCAGCGACCGCGCCAGGCCGTGACGCCCGCGCGACAGGTCCGGCTCGATGGCCAGCGCGTCGCGCCACTCCCGTTCGGCCTCGTCGAAGAGGCCCGCCGACCAGAGGGCGTCGGCATGCGCCGAGAGCGCCTGGGGATTGCCGGGCGCCGATTCGCGCAGTGACGTGGCTTCGCGCTGCGCCAGCCCGAATTGCCCCATTCTCAGGGCCGTCCGGACGACGCCAATCCGTGCGCGGACCGCCACCGACGGCTCGGTGGCCGCGGCCGACGCGCGACGGAAGGCCTCGAGGGCCTCGTCGAACCGCGTTTCCTCGTAGAGGAGATTGGCGACCTGGAGCTGCAGGTCCGCGTCCTGCACGGACGCGCGGTCCTGCGCGCCAACCACGACGGCCGCCGCGAGCGCGGCGGACACCAGCAACAGACGACGTCGTCCCGTCGGCATAGCGACCCTTTCCGGACCGCCCGGGACGGCTGGCGCAGGCCGTGCCCGGTGGTGCTTGATGCCACTGATCTAAGCGGCCCCGGGGGCGAAAAGTCAACCGGCGACTCGCGCCCGGCCGGCCGTTCGCGCCCGGAGCCGTCAGCCCGGCCGGCTAGCCCTGGAAGTGCTTGGCGTTCACGTCGATGAAGCGGGCCCACTTCTCCGGCACCTCGTCCAGGGCGAAGATCGCCTCGACGGGGCACGCCGGGACACAGGCGCCGCAGTCGATGCACTCATCCGGGTGGATGTAGAGCATCTCCGCGCTCTCGAAATCCGCCTCGTCCTTGCGGGGGTGGATGCAGTCCACCGGGCAGACGTCGACGCACGCCGTGTCCTTCGTGCCGATGCAGGGTTCAGTGATGATGTAAGCCAACTCGATCCTCCTGATGAGTGCGATGGGCGGGCGGACGGCCCCAGGCCGCCTACGCCGTGCTTTCGAGCGCCGAGGACGGCAGGTACCCCAGGCGCAGGGAAATCCGTCGGGCCAGGTCCCAGGCCCCGCGGTGATGTTCGGTGAGAATCGGCCCGTCGTCGCCCCCGTGGCCGAACACGCCGACGCGCGCGACCTCCTGGGCCGTGTAGTCCCGGACGGGCGCGCAGGTGCAGAACAGCCGTTGCGACTGGTCGGGATCGACCGGCGGCGGTCCCAGCCGCACGACCACCTCGTCCGCGCGCCCGACGTCCTCCGTCTGGACGAGGCGAAGGCAGCTCAGCCGCCGCGTGGCCTGGCGCGGGGAGAAGTAGAGGGCGCAGTGGCCCGGCATCTCCTTCCCGTAAACCGTCCGCATCGCCACCTCGTCCGGCCCGGTGCTCCAGATGTAGGTGACCTCGCCGGAGGCGGGAATCGCGATGAATCCGCGGTGCGGCGTGCGCAACACGTACTCGCGCATGATCGGATAGGCATGCAGGCGGAGCTCGGAGCTTCCCAGCGAGCGGAAGCTCAGGTCGAGCATCTTCAGCGTCAGCCCATACCGCTGGGTCTCGTCGTCCTGCCGCACGTACCCGCGGCGCTTGAGCACCCCGAGGAGCCGGTGCACCGTGGAGGGCGGCTGCCGCAGGGCCCGCGCAAGATCGGACAGGCTCATGCCGCGAGGGCTCCCGCTGAGCACCTCGCACACCTCGAGGGCCTTGTCGATGGACGTCACGGAGCCGGCCGGGCTGGATGAGCGGGTGACGGGTGATTCCGGCATACGGAACAGCGTTTCATATTCTGACCGATCGTTCAGAATCGGTCAAGACGCCCCGCCGGTTACTTCGTCCGGATGGCAATCACCCCGGTGATGATGTCGAGGGAGACCACAGGGCGGCCGGCGCCCAGGGTCGCCTCGCCCCACCGCGGGCCCCAGCGGTCCTTGGTGTGCAGCGGGATGTCGGACGTGATGGTGCCGTTCAGGGCGAGGGCCATGATCCGGGCGTCCGGCGGGGCGCCATCGAATGCGAGGCGGATGTCGCCGTTGAAGGCCCGCAACCTCAGCAACCCGCCCTCTCGCAAGTGAGGGCGGCGGACGTCGAGGTCGCCGATGCCGGTCTCGAACCGCACCTGCCCGCCGATGTCCTCGGCGTCGATGCCCCCGCGACGGACATCCGCCCGAATCGCGCCCTCGAGGCCACGCACGGTGAGCTGCCCCTCGAGGATCTGGACGTGCTCGATCTCCGCCGTCGCCGGGACCGTGAGGCGCACCGTGGAGGTGAGGCCGGGATCGGTCCTGCCGTCCGGCTGGGTCACGACCACACGGACGGCGTCATCTGTTTCCTTGACCTCGACCGGCAAGCCGGACAGGGCCGCCGGGTCGGGCGCGGTGCGCTCGATGACAATCTCGGCATCAGGCTGGTCCCAGACGGCCACCTGCACGTCCCCGACGGTCACGTCGACCGAGAGCACGCGCCCGTCGGGCAGCGGCACGCGGCGCGTCTCGGTGTGGGAGGCGGTCTGCGCCGTGGCGGTGGCCATCGGGACCACGAGCCCCGCGGCGAGGGTCGCGCCAAGGACGACCCGGATCAGACGATCTTGACCCGGCCGGCGAAGCCGTCGTCGTACCCGTGGAAGTGCGCGATGCTCTCTTCGGGATAACACCAGCAGTAATACCCCTCGCCGTTGTCGAAGTCCACGAGCCACAGCCCCTTGGCCTCGAGGCCGATCGCCTGGACCTCGGCGGCCCATTGGTTGACGACGTCGGAGATGGCGGATTCCAGCCGCGCGTGCTCGGGGTCGGACTCCGGGATGGGCTGGAGACGGGCGGCGAGCTGCTCGACCCGGCGCACCGCCTCGGCGGTGAACGCCTTCACGGCCGGCAGCATGTCACGGGCCTCGGCCAGGGTGAACGTCCGCTCGAGGTCTGGCTGTCGCTCCACGGCCGCATTATACGGAATAGAGAATCGAGAAAACGGAATCCGGAAAGGAAGTACGAAGTTCAGAAGGCGCGAATCGTGCGTGCACCGCCCCGGACTTCATACTTCCTTTCTTGATTCCGTTTTCTTGATTCTGAATTCCCCGCGTCAGTAGTCGTAGACCCCCTTGCCCACCTTCTTGCCGAGCCGGCCGCCCTTCACGTGCTGCTCGAGGAGCGGGCAGGGGCGGAACTTCTCGCCGAGCGTGCGGTGGAGGTACTGCAGGATGCTGAGCCGCGTGTCGAGGCCGACGAGGTCCACGAGCTCGAAGGGCCCCATGGGGTGGTTGAGGCCGAGCTTGAGGGCCTTGTCGATGTCGCGGGCGGAGGCGACCCCCTCCTGGAGCATGTAGAAGGCCTCGTTGCCGATCATCGCGTTGATGCGGCTCGTGATGAAGCCGGGCGACTCGCGGATGAGCACCGTCTCCTTGCCCATCTGGCGGGCCACCGCCTCCATCACCGCAACGGTCTCGTCGGTGGTCTCGAGCGCCCGCACGACCTCGACGAGCTTCATCTTGTGCACGGGATTGAAGAAGTGCATGCCGCCCATGCGGCCTGGCGCGTGGAGCACGGCCGCCATCTCGGTGATGCTGAGGGCGGACGTGTTCGAGGCGATCACCGCGTGCGCCGGGGCGTGCCGCTCCACCTCCGCCAGCAGCGGCAGCTTCAGGTCCATCTTCTCGGGCGCGGCCTCGATGACGACGTCGGCGTCGCGCACGGCCTCGGCGACCACGGTGGTCGTCGTGAGGCGTCCCGTGATCGCGGCCGCGTCGGCCTCGGCGACCTTGCCGAGCTCCACGCCCTTCCGCACGACCGCCTCGATGGCGGTCCGCCCCTTCGTCAGCGGCGCGTCGGCCACGTCATACAGCCGGGTCGTGTACCCCGCCGCCATCGCCGCATGCGCGATCCCATGCCCCATCGTCCCCGCGCCGAGCACCGCCACCGTCTTCACGTCCATCCGCCGTCCTCCCCCGTCGTGTCCTTCGTGCCTTCGCCCCTCAACCGTGCTCGGGGCGCCCCTGAGCAGAGTCGAAGGGTCGCGCCCTCGCGCCCACTCCTCAGATCTTCAATCTTCAATCTTCAATCTTCAATCTGAGATCTGAGTTCCCTATTTGCCCTTGAACTCGGGCTTGCGCTTTTCGAGGTTCGCCGTGATGCCCTCCCGGGCATCCTCACTTTCGAAGAGGCGCTGCTGCAGTTCCCGTTCGAGGGCGAGGCTGTCGGTGAAGCTCATCTCGAGCCCCGACTGCACGGCGCGCTTGATGTGTCCGACCGCCTTGCTGGCGCGGTGCGGCGGGGTGAACTGCTGCGCGTAGGCGACGACCGCCTCCTCGAACGACCGGCCGGCGAGCTCGGGCTCGCCCCAGACCTGGTTGACGAGGCCAATCCCCTGGGCCTCCTCGAAGGACATGAGGGTGCCCGCCACCATCAGCTCCATCGCCTTCGCCTTGCCGACGAGGCGCGCCAGGCGCTGGGTGCCACCGGTGCCCGGCAGCACGCCGAGTGCGACCTCCGGCAGGCCGATCTTGCCGCCCCCCTGCCGGGCGATGCGCAGGTCGGCCGCCATGGCCACCTCGAGCCCGCCCCCCACCGTGTGGCCGTTGAGCGCCGCGATCACCAGCTTCGGCGTCTGCTCGAGCCGGCTCATCGTCTCGTTGGCGTGCAGGCAGAAGTAATACTTGAAGGCGGGGTCGGCGTCCTTGAGCATGCCGATGTTGGCGCCGGCGCAGAAGAACTTCTCGCCCGCCCCGCAGAGCACGATCACGTGGACGGCCGTGTCCATGCGCGCGGCGAGCACGGCATCGTCCAGCTCGCGCATCATCTCGTAGGAGTACGTGTTGGCCGGGGGCTCGGTGAGCTGGATGAGCGCGACCCCGCCGGTCACCTGGTAACGAATCTTGGTGTAGTCCATGTCGTGGTGAAACAGCAGAAGACCCGGCACGCCGAGAACGGATGCCGGGTCCAGTCCAATCCAACAATATCCCGATGAATCGTCAATCGAAGATCGTCAATCGACAATCAATCTTCAATCTTCAATCTTCAATCTTCCATCTGAGACTCTTCTAGGCTTCCGTGCGGACGTATTCGAAGTCCAGCGGCTGCCGGTTGATGCCGCGGGCCGGCGGCGCGATGTAGTTGGCGAACTGGCCCGGCTTGTAGACCGGCTCGGTCTGGATGCTGTGCAGGTACGCCTTGTCGGCCTCGGTCGGAAGCCACTCGTGCTTGCGGCGCTCCCATTCCTCGGCGCTCAGCGGGTGCCCCATCGGGTCGAAGTGCTTGCCCGAGTAGACGCCCACGAGGCGGTTGAACTTGCGCGACGGGAGCACGATCCGCTCCGAGAGGCCATGGGCCTCGAGCACGCGCTTGTTCCACCGGTCGACGCCCGCCTGGCAGTCGCCGACGTACCAGTCGCGCAGCACCTCGTTGAGGGCGTTGCGCATCGGGACCTCCTGCCGGCCGATGCGTCCGCTCTCGTCGAGCATGTCGAGGATGTACGTGTCCGACGACAGGACGTGGTCGTCCGAGAACTTGTCCTCCTCGGCGCGGCCCTTGAGGCCGTTGGCGAAGTAGGCCGCGGCGTTGCTCGAGACCTCGCTGCCGTGGAGGTCGAGGCTGCGGCTGAACCAGAAGTTCACGAACTTCTGGACGAGCGGGATGTCGATGCCGCCGAGCTTCCGGACGTCGCCGGAGAAGCCGGCCTCCTTCATCAGCTCGCAGCTGCGCTCGAGGATGCGCGCGATGCCCGTCTCGCCGACGAACATGTGGTGCGCCTCCTCCGTGAGCATGAACCGCGTCGTGCGCGAGAGCGGATCGAGCGAGCTCTCCGAGAGCGACAGCAGCTGCGACTTGCCGTCGCGGTCGGTGAACATCGTGAAGGCGAAGAAGTCGAGCCAGGTGTCGATCGGCTCGTTGAACGCCTCGAGCATGCGCGGCGTGTCCTCGTTGCCGCTGCGGCGCTCGAGCAGGGCCTCGGCCTCGTCACGCCCGTCGCGGCCGAAGTAGGAGTGCAGCAGGTACACCATCGCCCAGAGGTGCCGGCCCTCCTCGACGTTCACCTGGAAGAGGTTCCGGAGATCGTAGAGGCTCGGGCAGTGCGCGCCGAGCATGCGCTGCTGCTCGACGGATGCGGGCTCGGTGTCCCCCTGGATCACGATGAGCCGGCGGAGCGGGTTGCGGAACTCCCCCGGCACTTCCTGCCACACGTCGTGGCCCTTGAAGTCCCCGAACCCGATCTTGCGGTCCTGGGTGGGCTCGGCGAGGAAGATGCCCCAGCGGTACTCGGGCAGCTTGACGTAGTCGAAGTGCGCCCAGCCCGCGGCGTCCACCGAGACGGCGGTCCGCAGGTACACCTGGTGGTGGTCCTGGAATCCGCTCGGGCCCATGTCACGCCACCAGTCGAGGTACTTCGGCTGCCAGTGCTCCAGCGCGCGCTGCAGGCGCTTGTTGCCGCCCAGGTCGACGTTGTTCGGGATCCGTTCGCTCGAGATCATTACGTACGCCTCCAGTCGAAGGACGGGCGCCCTTCCCGGCCGTAGGTCATCAGGGCACCGTGTTCGCCGACCGCATTCGGGCGCTGGAAGATCCAGTTCTGCCACGCGGTCAGCCTGCCGAAAATCTTGGTCTCCATCGTCTCCGGGCCGGCGAAGCGCAGGTTGGCCTCCATGCCCGTCAGCGCGTCCGGCGAGAAGCTCGCCCGCTCCTCCACCGCCATGCGGACCTCGTCGTCCCAGTCGATGTCGTCCGGCGACTGGAACACCAGGCCGGCGTCGTACGCCTCCTGCGGGTCGTACGGGCCGTCGTGGGCGAGCGCCGCGCCGATTGAATCCGGCTCGCCGAGGAACCGCGTCTCGAGCCGCGTCAGCCCGTTGCTCATCGGGTAGAAGCCGCCGCTCACCGCGGAGAGCTGGATGCTGTTCGGCTCGTCCGGGTTGTCGAGCATGTAGGCCCGGTCGGCCGCCAGCGCCAGCTCGAAGAGCGTGCCGGCGAACGCGTTGCCCGGCTCGATGAGCGCGAAGAACGTGCGCGAGGTCAGGTCCACCCGCTTCAGCGTGCGGCGGATCAGGCCGATGATCTCGCGGACGAGCCAGTGGTCCTTGTGCGCGATGAGCGCGGCGTCGACGGCCAGCACCGCCTGCGGGTCGCCGGTGGCGCGCAGCAGCACGGTCCCGATTTCCGGCTCGTTCAGCCGCAGCCGCAGCAGCGCGTCGTCGAATTCCCGGAAGGCGCGGATGGCCCAGGCCTGGTCACCCGCGGACAGGAACGCCTCCGGCGTGGACGGCTGCTCGGTGTCCGGCGCGCTGATCGTCAGCTCGCAGAGCCGTTTCTCGCGGTCGACCACGCCCTTCACGTACTTGTACTGGATCGTGTCGCCGTCGATCGTCGGGTTCAGCGGGCCGAGCGTGACGCCGGGCCCGGAGGCCGGCCGGTCCGACTCCGCCGCCAGCTCGCTGGCGCGTTTGTCGACGGCGGCCTGGAACTGGCTGGTCGGGAACGTCGCGTCGACGAAACGCCCCTCCACCGCGCGTTTGCCGCGCAGGCCCTCGGTCAGCGTGCTGAAGTGATCCGCAAGGTCGCGACGGACCTTGCGTTTGTCGACCACGCGCGTCAGCCCGCCCGTGCCCGGCAGCACGCCGAGCAGCGGCGTCTCCGGCAGCGACACCGCCGCCGAGCCGTCGTCCACGAGGTAGATCTCGTCGCACGCCAGCGCCAGCTCGTAGCCGCCACCGGCGCAGATGCCGTTCAGCGCCGCGAGGAACCGGAAGCCGGAGTTCGCGCTCATGTCCTCCATGCCGAGCCGCGTTTCGTTGGTGAACTTGCAGAAGTTCACCTTGAAGCCGTGGCTGGAGGTGCCGAGCATGAAGATGTTGGCGCCGGCGCAGAAGATCCGGGGCTTCAGGCTCGTCAGCACGACCGTGTGGACCTCGGGGTGCTCGAAACGGAGGCGCTGCAGGGCGTCGGCAAGCTCGATGTCCACGCCGAGGTCGTACGAGTTGAGCTTCAGCTTGTAGTCGGCCGGGCGAAGGCCGGCGTCCTCGTTGACGTCCATGGCCAGCGTCGCCACGGGGCCGTCGAAGCTCAGCTTCCAGTGCTGGTAGCGGTCCGGCGACGTCTCGAACGTGATCGATGGGGACGGAGCGGTCTGTTCCACGGGTACCTCGTAAGGGGACACTCTACACCAATTTAAACGACCGTTCAAATCGTGTTAGACTACGGGACCATGGCGAAAGTTTCCGTCAGCTCGGACCGCCGGACCGAGATCCTGAAGAGCGCGGCCGCGGCCTTTCGCCGTCGCGGGTACCACGGCGCCAGCGTGGACGAGATTGCCTCGGCGCTGGAGATGACGAAGGGGAATCTCTACTACTACTTCCGCAACAAGGAAGAGATCCTGTTCGCCTGCCACGACTACTCGCTGGACATCCTGCTGGCGCTGCTCGCCGAGGTGCAGGCCGACGGGGCGCGGCCCGATCAGCAGCTGCGGCGACTCATCCTCGCCTTCATCCACATCATCCTCGACGAGCTCTCGGGCACGGCCCTGACCCTCGAGATGCAGGCACTCTCCCCCGTCATGCTGAAGCGGGTCGTGGCCAAACGTGACCGCTTCGACAAGGGCATCCGCGAGATCCTCCAGCAGGGGATGGACGAGGGCCTCTTCGTGCCAGGCGACCCGAAGATGATCGAGTTCGCCATCATGGGCTCGGTGAACTGGATCACCAAGTGGTTCGATCCCGCCGGCCCGATGACGTCGGAGCAGATCGGGAACGCCTTCGCCGACTACCTCGTCGGCGGCCTGCTCGTCGGTGGCCGCCCCGCCGCCCAGTCGGCTGCCCAGGCCGAGCCCGCCATCGGCGAATAGCCCCAGCCCTCCCGGCCGCTCGATCAGGGCTGTCCCACAGCCACGACCGAAAAGCCAGCCACGACCCTTGGCTAGCTCTTTCAATCTGCAATCTGCAATCTTCAATCTGCAATGTTCATTCGGCCGTCTCACCTGGCTGGAGCCGCAGCACCTGGATGCCGCTGCCCGCGAGGTGCTGTTCGAGCTGCTCGGGCGTGCCGGTCAGCATCGGGAACGTGCCGAAGTGCATCGGCACGACCTGCTTCACGCCGAGCCACTTCGCCGCCATCGCGGCCGTGTCGGGCCCCATGGTGAAGCGGTCACCAATCGGCAGGAACGCGATGTCGGGCTTGTAGATCTCCCCGATGAGCTTCATGTCGCTGAAGAGCGCCGTGTCGCCCGCGAAGTAGATCGTCTGGCCGTTCTCGAGCCGCACGACGAAGCCCCCGGGCTCCCCCAGGTAGACGATGCCGTTGTCGTCGAAGCTGCTGCTGTGGAGCGCCTCCGTCATGGTGATGCGCAGGCCCTGGACCTCGATCGTGCCCCCCTTGTTCATGGGCTCGACCTGCTGCACGCCCTTGCCGCCGAGCCACGACACGAGCTCGAAGGTGCCCACGACCGTCGCGCCGGTGGCCTTTGCCATGGCGGCGGCATCGGTGACGTGATCGGAGTGCCCGTGCGAGACGAGGATGAGATCGGCCTTGCTGGGCTTGGCCTGTTCCGGGAAGGACGGGTTGCCCGAGTACCACGGGTCGAACAGGAGCTCCTTGCCGCCGGGCGTCCGGAGCCGGAAGGCGGAGTGGCCGAGCCAGGTGATGGCAAGTGTCTGCATCTGGTGATCTCGTGATCTGGTGATCTTGTGATGTGGACGCTCAGCTTCGCGACGAAGCGTCCCGGAAATTCCGACGCGCCGTGCCGAGCGAGGCCGCGAAGATGGCGCGGAGCTCCCGGGCCTCGGCTTCGATCTCGGCCAGGACTTCTCGGTCCCCCAGGCCGGCTTCACGAATGAGCTCGAGCCAGTGGACGGCCTCGTCGGCTTCCTCGACGACAACGCCGAGCTTGGCGATGAACTCGCGCCTGGAGCGTGCCCGGCAGGCACTTCGGTAGTTTGCCCCGATCGATGTGGCGGCGTCCACCAGCTGGTCGGCCACGTTCCTGGCCCCTGTCACCCGTCCGAAGCGGGCCGCCATCCGGATGACACGCGATGCGAACAGGCGACTGCGCGTCTGGAGTTGCTCCTTGGTCATGCACGGAACAGATGCGAGCGATGCGCCAGCCGAAATACTGAGGAACCCTCGCTGGCAAGGGCGGAGACCCCGCGAAAACTGCCGACATCGAGGACCCGCACGTACGCTGTTCCTTCCCGGTCGCGGGCGGCCCGTCGCGCAGCAACCGGCCGCCCGCCCAAATCACCAGATCACGAGATCACGAGATAAACTAAATACCGTGATCGAAGCCCCTTTGCACTTCCACGGCCCCCGCGCGCCCAAGCCGGAATGGCTCAAGGTCCGCGCGCCCGGCACGGAGAACTACCTCCGGCTCAAGGGCATCATGAAGGACCTCAAGCTGAACACCGTCTGCGAGGACGCCCACTGCCCGAACATCGGCGAGTGCTGGCACCACGGGACGGCGACGTTCATGATCCTGGGGGACATCTGCACGCGGGCGTGCGCGTACTGCGCGGTGGCGCATGGGCGGCCGGAGCCGCTCGACCTCGACGAGCCGCGGCGTGTCGCCGAGGCCGCCGACAAGATGGGCCTCTCCTACGTCGTCATCACGTCGGTGGACCGGGACGACCTGCCCGATGGCGGCGCGGGGCTGTTCGCGGAGTGCATCCGGGAGATCAAGGCCCGCCGGCCGGACTGCCGCGTCGAGGTGCTGATCCCCGACTTCAAGGGCGACGAGGCGCCGCTCCGCACCGTGCTCGACGCCCGGCCCGACGTGCTGAACCACAACACCGAGACCGTGCCGCGGCTGTACCGGATGGCGCGGTCGGGCGGTAAGTACCCGCGCACGCTCGAGCTGCTCGACCGTTCGCGCCGCTACGCCCCGGACATCCCGACGAAGACCGGCCTCATGGTCGGCCTCGGCGAGGAGCAGGACGAGCTCGTGCAGGTGTTCAAGGACCTGCGCGGCGTCGGCGTGCAGATCCTCACGCTCGGCCAGTACCTCCGGCCGTCGCAGGACCATGCGGTCATGACGCGGTACTACCACCCGGACGAGTTCGCCGAGCTGAAACGCATTGCGCTCGGTCTGGGCTTCGTGCACGTCGAGGCCGGCCCGCTCGTGCGCAGCTCCTATCACGCCCACGAACAGGCCGACGCGGCCGAGGCGGCGCTGGCGCGGTAGTCGCGTCCGCCGCCCGCCTCGGGCCCCTCGCATCGCCCCCTACTGCAGCTGGAAGTTCACGGTGACGGTCATCACGACCGGTACCGGCTCGCCGTTCAGGCGCGTTGGCGTGAAGCGCCACTGCCGCACCGCGTCGAGCGCGGCCTGATCCAGCAACGGCACCGAGCGCAGCACACGAGCGTCCGACACCCGCCCGTCGGCGGCAATCGTCGCCTCCAGGATCACCAGCCCCTGCACGCGGGCCGCCTGCGCAATCGCCGGGTAGATCGGCGACACGTCCCGGATCTTGGTCGGCGGCTGGATTGCGCCGCCGACGCGCACTGGCGCGCTCCGCGCCGGTGGGGCGGCGGGCGGCGGCGCCGGCGGCAACCCGCTGTCGACGCCACCAGGCACCAGGCTTCCCAGTCCCCCGTCGACGCCTGTCTCCGCCTCGAATCCGGCATCGAGCACGTCGGGCTCCGGCGTGATCGCCGAGGGCGCCTCGACCGGCGCCGCGTCGCGGTTGACCGGCGGCGGCGCGTCGCGGCGAATCGCCGGTGGCGGCGGCGGAGGTGGTGGAGGCGGCATCGACACCGCGAAGGCGGCAATCGTGTTGCGGCCGATGACCGGCAGCACCGCCGGCGCCATCAGCGGCACGAGCACCAGCAGCAGCACGACGGCCGCGTGCGAGACGAGCGAGACGGTGACCGTGGACCAGCGGCGGTCGCCGATGGGAGCAGGCGGACGGGTGACGTCGCCGAGGAACTCGCGAGGCATGGCGCTCTCCTTCGATGAGGGTGGCCGCATCGCGCGTCCCGGCCGGGATGTGCGCTGTTTGAAGGGTTAGACACCCGTTCCGGAAGGAAGTTCGCGGGCGCCCGTGCTCGGAAGCCCGGTGCGGCGCTGGCGTACCTCGAGGATGACGACGGTCGGCACGATCAGGGCGCCTGAGTCATCGATGGCCTCGCCGAAGATCGCCGCGTTGGGACCGCCGGCGAAGGGCTCGAGACGTTCATACGCGATCCGGGTCGCGCGGCACCGTCGTGTCGATGCCCGGGGACGCCCCCCCGGTACGCCTGCACCGGACGAACCGGCACCAGTTTGATGACGCCCCCGTCCACCCATAGACCCCGAATTTCGTGGCCGGGCCGCACGTCCACACGGCGGCGGACGGCTTCCGGAATCACCACTTGGTACTTGCTCGAAAGCCGAACCGTGTCCATCGATCCTGCACGCGTTCAACCAATCTCCGAGCGAATCGAGCTATTGACTTACATCATGTAAGATCGATAATCACGAACATGAACGAGTGCTTGCCGCGGCTCTCGGCCACGGAACGGCTGATTCTCGACCTGCTCTCAGACGAAGGTGGCTTGTTCGGCCTGCAGTTGGTGGAGCGATCGGGAGGCCGTCTCAAGCGCGGCACGGTCTACGTGACCCTGGGCCGCATGCAGGAGAAGGGCTACCTCGAGTCTCGGCAGGAGCCGCGCGACCCGGGCGCCATTGGTCTGCCCCGCCGGCTCTACCACCCGACGGGATACGCGCTGCGTGTGCTCGCCGCCTGGCGCCTCGCCGAACGCGCGCTGGCCGGCGACCTCCAGCCAGGAGAAGCCTGATGACCACCCGCCTGCTCGCGCTCGCGCGCCGCGTTTGCGGGATGTCTCTCACTGACCGCGTCATCCAGCCGCTCGTCGCCGACTGGCAGCGCGAGTGGCACGACGCGCGCATGCGGGCGGGGATGCACCGCCTGCGAGTGCTGGTCTCCGGTGGCCTCGCGTTTGGCGCCACGCTCGTGCGGTGCCTGCTGGGCGCCCTCATGCAGCCCCCACCGCGCGTTGCGGCCATTGCCGGGCTTTCTGCCTTTCTACTCGCCGCCCTGGCTGTCCTCGTACCTGCCGCCGTCCTCGGCTTTCGCGTGGGCACGTTCGTGCGGACAGGGGCCACATCGGGTGCCTCCTCGGCACTGCTGGCGGTGGTGTCGCTGGCGGTGACTGCGGCGGCGATGCCGGCTGCGGCCCGCTTGCGAGCCTCAGGCGGGGCGCGTCGCCACGCCCTGCAGCTGTTTCTGGCCTGCGGTCTCGCCCTCGTCCTTCTCGGACGATGGGCGCTGCCAACGATGACCGGTCCGCTCATGGTTGCCGCGGCCGACGCGAGAACCCGCCAGGTCATCGCCGACGAGCAAGCCGGGCGGCCGACCTATCCGGGCACGGCCCTCAGGCGTGCCAGAGGTCAGTCCCCTGCGGAGGACCTGCGCAAGTGGGACGCCTACCTGGCGGCCCTGCCGCGCATCCGGACACCGTTCGGGACCTTCCCGACGCTTCCTGCTGATAGGGCGGCCCTCATCCGGCCCGAACCCGTCGCAGCCCTCGCCGGCCGGATGTTGCTCCTGCTCGTGCTCATCCACCTTGGATGGAACCTCGCGGGCCGCGGCCGGCACGGCGGCCTCGCACTTGCCGGGTGGTGGGTCCTCGTGTCCCTCTTTCTCCTCGTCGTCGACCTCCCACTCTCCCCTCCAGGCAGCTGGCTGCGGACCGCCTCATGGCCGGTGCTGCTCCCCATCGTCACGTTCGCCGCGACCTCGTGGGGCTTGTCCCGCCTCACGCGTACAAATCAACGGCCGGCCTGAAGGCAGGCCGGCCGCAAACCACGAGATCGCCAGATCACCAGATCGATCGGCACATACATGGCCCGATCGACCGATCGCGAGCTCAAATCACCAGATCACGAGATCACCAGATCACGAGATCCTATTTTCTCTTCGGTTTGTAGACATGCGTGGCCTGCCCGAAGAAGACCTCGGCCGCTTCCATCAGCGTCTCGGTCAGCGTCGGATGCGGGTGGATGGTCAGCTTGAGGTCCTCGACCGTCGCGCCCATCTCGATGGCGAGCACCCCCTCGGCGATGAGCTCACCCGCGCCGGAGCCGACCAGGCCGACACCGAGAATCCGTTCGGTCTTCGGGTCCACCAGCACCTTGGTGAGTCCGTCCACGCGATCGATCGCGATGGCGCGGCCCGAGGCCCCCCACGGGAACTTCGCGACCTCGACCTCGATGCCCTGCTTCTCCGCGTCGGCCTCGGTCAGGCCGGCCCACGCGACCTCGGGATCGGTGAACACGACCGCGGGGATCGCGGCCGGCTCGAAGACGGCCTTGTGTCCCGCGATGGCCTCGACGGCAATGCGCGCCTCGTGCGACGCCTTGTGCGCGAGCATCGGCTCCCCGGCGACGTCACCGATGGCGAACACGGTCGGCTCGGCGGTGCGCCGCTGGCCGTCGGTCTCGATGAAGCCCTTGTCGCTGACCTTGGCCTTCGTCGTGTCGAGGCCGGGCACCTTGCCATTCGGCCGCCGGCCGATGGCAACCAGCACGTAGTCGTAGGTCTCCTGCGCCGGGGCCCCCTCGCCCTCGAACGACACGGTGACGCCCTTGCCACCGGCATCCTGCATCGAGGTGACCTTCGTCGAGAGCAGCACCTTGTCGAAGGTCTGCTCGACACGCTGCGCCAGCACCTTCACGAGGTCACGGTCGGCGCCGGGCAGCAGGCCCGGCGTCATTTCCACGACGGACACCCTGGTGCCGAGCGCGGCGTACACGGATCCCAGCTCCAGGCCGATATAGCCGCCGCCGACGACCAGCATCGTCTTCGGCACCTCGGGCAGGTCGAGCGCCCCCGTGGAGTCGAGCACGCGGGGGCTGTCGAGCGACAGCGACGGGATCCGCGTCGGGTGCGAGCCCGTGGCGAGGATGACGTAGTCGACCTCGACCTGCTGCTCCCCACCGGCGGTCAGCGCCACCGTGAAGGTCGTCGGGCCGGTCAGCGTCGCGCGTCCCTGCAGGTAGGTGATCTTGCGGAGCCTGGCGACCTGGCCGGTGCCACTCGTCAGCTTCTCGACGACCCGCTCCTTGTAGGCACGGAGCTTGTCGACGTCGACCGTCGGCTCGCCGAAGCTGATGCCCCAGGCGTCGGCGTGTTTCGCCTCGTCCAGGACCTTCGCGACGTGCAGCAGGGCCTTCGACGGGATACAGCCGCGATAGAGACAGACGCCGCCCGGGTTCTTCTCCGGGTCGACCAGGGTGACCTGCATGCCGAGGTCCGCGGCGTAGAAGGCGGCCGCGTACCCGCCGGGACCGGCGCCAATGACGGCAACGCGGGGGTTGGGTGAGGACATATCGAATTTCGTGATTTGGTGATCTCGTGATCTGGTGACTTGAGATTTGGTGATTTGGTGATCTCGTGATCTCGTGATTTCGTGATTTCGTGATTTCGTGATTTGGAACAGAGGATTGCGGGATTGAATGATTGGGTGATGCCGGGCTCGCGCACGGTCGGCCAAGCCCCCAATTGCCCAATCCCTCAATCCGCCAATTCAAATCACAAGATCACAAGATCACCAGATCACGAGATCACCAGATGTTCACCCTCGCAACGCGAGGGTGAACGGCTGCTCGAGCGCGTCGACGACCCAGCGCAGGAAGCGGATGGCGTCGGCGCCGTCGATGAGCCGGTGGTCGTAGCTCAGCGAGAGCGGGAGCATCACCCGCGGCTCGAAGGCGCCGTTGGTCCACACCGGTTCGGTGCCGCCACGCGACAGGCCGAGGATCGCGACCTCCGGCCAGTTGACGATCGGCGTGAACGCGGTGCCGCCGATGCCGCCCAGGTTGGTGATCGACATCGACCCGCCCGACATCTCGTCGAGCGACAGCTTCCGGGCCTTCGCCTTCTCGGCAAGCGCCTGGATCTCCACGGCAATCTCGACGACGTTCTTCTTGTCGGCGTCGCGGATGACCGGCACGAGCAGGCCGTGCTCGGTGTCGACCGCGATCCCGACGTTCACGTACTTGCGGTAGACGATCGTCTCGTTCGCCGCGTCCACCGCGGCGTTGAACTGCGGGAAGCGGCGCAGGGCGTGCGCGACGACGTGCGCCGCGATCGCGGTGACGGTCAGCTTGCCCCCCGCCTTCTCCACTTCCTTCCCGTACCGCTTCCGCAGGTCCTCGAGCGCGGTGATGTCCGCCTTGTCGAACTGCGTGACGTGGGGAATCGTGTTCCACGCGTGGGAGAGGTGCTCCGACGTCTTGCGGCGGATGCCGCTCATCGTCTTGCGCTCCACCTCGCCCCACTTCGACAGGTCGGGCAGCGGCAACGCGCCCGGCGCCGCGGGCCGCGCGCTCGCGGCCGCGGCCTGGCCGCTGCTGCCCAGGCTGCTCAGTACCTTGCGGGCGAACTCCTTGACGTCCGCCTGGGAGATGCGGCCGTTGGCGCCGCTGCCCGGTACCTGGTGGATGTCGACGCCGATCTCCCGCGCGAGGCGGCGCACCGAGGGCGCCGCCGGGGCGAGGGGCCCGGCCGGGGGTGCCTGGCCGGCCGACGGCTGGCGGGCCTGGAACTCGACCACCGACGAGCGGCGCTGGTCGGGCGTGGGCCCGCCGGCGGCCGGCTCGGCCGGCGCCGACGGCGCCGGGCTCTCCTCCGCCGGCGCCGGGGCGGCCGGTGGCGTGGTCTCCGGCGCCGCCATCTCGGGCGCCGGGGCGGTCTCCTTCGGCGGCTCGGCGGGGGCGGGCGGCGCGGCGGACGCGCCACCGGCCCCCTCGTCCACCGAGAGGATGGCCTGGCCGGGCTTCACCTTCTCGCCGGCCTTGACCTTGATCTCCTTGACGACGCCCGCGACCGTCGACGGCACCTCGAGGGTGGCCTTGTCGGTCTCGAGCTCGAGGACGGGCTGGTCGGCCGCGAGCGTGTCGCCGGGCTTGACCAGCACCTTGAGCACGTCGCCGGAGGCGACGCCGTCACCGAGGTTGGGGAGCAGAAACTCCTGCACGATGTCGGTTCTCCGCAGTTAGGAAATCGCCGGATCCGGCTTGCCGGCGTTGATGCCGAGATCGGCGATGGCCTTCGACACGACGCCGGCGTCCACCTGGCCCTCCTCGCAGAGGGCATAGAGCGTGGCCAGCACGATGAACTTGGCGTCGACCTCGAAGAAGTCCCGCAGCGCGGCGCGCGAGTCGCTGCGGCCGAAACCGTCGGTGCCGAGCGCGTGGAGCTTGCGTGGCAGCCAGCGGTCGATCGCGTCGGGCAGCACCTTCAGGTAGTCCGACGCGGCCACGAAGACGCCCTTCGCGTTCTTCGTCACCTCGGTGACGTAGGGCACGCGCGGCTTCTCCTCGGGGTGCAGCCGGTTCCACCGGTCGCAGGCGTGGCCGTCCCGATAGAGGTTGACGTAGCTCGTGACGCTCCAGACGTCGGCGCCGACGTTGTAGCGCTCCTCGAGGATCTTCTGCGCCTCGAGCGCCTGCAGCAGGATCGTGCCGCTGCCGAAGAGCTGCGCCCGCAGCTTCGCCTTGGGCTTGCCGGTGGGGCTCGCGACGTACATCCCCTTGAGGATGCCCTCCTCGGCGCCGTCCGGCATCGGCGGATGCGGGTACTGCTCGTTCATGACGGTCAGGTAGTAGAAGACGTTCTCCTGATCGCCGTACATCCGCTTGATGCCGTCCTTGATGATGGTCGCCAGCTCGTAGGCGAAGGCAGGGTCGTAGGACTGGCAGTTCGGCACGGGCAGCGCGAGCACGTGGCTCTGGCCGTCCTCGTGCTGGAGCCCCTCGCCGTTGAGGGTCGTGCGGCCCGACGTGCCGCCGAGCACGAAGCCCCGCATGCGCATGTCGGCGCCCGCCCAGATCAGGTCGCCGATCCGCTGGAAGCCGAACATCGAGTAGAAGATGAAGAAGGGGATCATGTTGATCCCGTGCGTCGCGTAGGCGGTGCCCGCCGCGATGAACGACGAGACCGATCCGGCCTCGTTGATGCCCTCCTCGAGGATCTGCCCGTCCTTCGCTTCCTTGTAGTACAGCAGCGTGTCCATGTCGACCGGCTCGTACAGCTGGCCGCTGTGGGCGTAGATCCCGACCTGGCGGAAGAGGGCCTCCATGCCGAAGGTGCGCGCCTCGTCCGGCACGATCGGGACGATGAGCTTGCCGATCGTCTCGTCGCGCAGCAGCTTCGACAGCATGCGCACGAACACCATCGTCGTGGACGCCGTGCGATCGCCCGTGCCCTTGCGGAACTCCTCGAGGTGCTCGGTGAGATCGGGCCGGATGACCTCGGCCCGCGCCTGGCGGCGCGGCACGGGGCCGCCGAGCGCCGCGCGGCGCTCGTGCATGTACTTCAGCTCGGCGCTGTCGGCCGGCGGGCGGTAGAACGGCGCGTCGGCGACCTGGTCGTCCGAGATGGGGATGCCGAACCGCGTGCGGAAGGCCTTGACCTCCTCGTGGTTCAGCTTCTTCTGCTGGTGGGTGATGTTCTTGCCTTCACCCGACTCGCCGACGCCGTAGCCCTTGATCGTGCGGGCGAGGATCACCGTCGGCATGCCCTTCGTCTCGGCGGCACGCTTGTAGGCGTTGTACACCTTCAGCGGATCGTGGCCACCGAGCGTCAGCTTCTTCAGCTGCTCGTCCGAGAGGTGCTTGACCATCTCGAGCAGCCGCGGGTCCGTGCCGAAGAAGTGCTTGCGGATATACGAGCCGGGCTCGACGGCGTACTTCTGGTACTCGCCGTCCACGATCTCGCCCATGCGCTTGACGAGCAGCCCCTCGGTGTCCTTCTCGAGCAGCGCATCCCACTCGGATCCCCACAGCACCTTGATGACGTTCCAGCCGGCGCCGCGGAAGATGGCCTCGAGCTCCTGGACGATGTGGCCGTTGCCCCGCACCGGGCCGTCGAGGCGCTGCAGGTTGCAGTTGATCACGAAGACCAGGTTGTCGAGCTTCTCGCGGGAGGCGAGCGTGATGGCGCCGAGCGCCTCGGGCTCGTCGGTCTCGCCGTCCCCGAGGAACGCCCACACCTTCGCGTCGGTCGGCTCCTTGAGGCCCCGATCCTCGAGGTAGCGGTTGAACCGCGCCTGGTAGATGGCCATGATCGGGCCGAGGCCCATCGAGACCGTGGGGAACTCCCAGAAGTCGGGCATCAGCCACGGGTGCGGGTACGACGACAGGCCGCCGCCGTCCTTCAACTCGCGACGGAAGTTCTCGAGGTGCGCGACGTCGATGCGGCCCTCGAGGAACGCGCGCGCGTAGATGCCGGGCGAGCCGTGCCCCTGGAAGTAGATGACGTCGCCCTCCCGGCCGCCCTCGCGTCCCCGGAAGAAGTGGTTGAACGCGACCTCGTAGAGCGTCGCGGACGAGGCGAACGTCGAGATGTGGCCCCCGATGCCGTCCTCGATGCGGTTGGCCCGCACCACCATCGCCATGGCGTTCCAGCGGACGAGGCTCTTGATGCGGCGCTCGATCTCGCGGCTGCCCGGGTAGGGCGCCTGCTCGCTGACATGGATGGTGTTGATGTAGGGGGTGTTCGCGGTGAAGGGAAGCTTCACGCCCGCGTTCTGGGCGTGGATACCGAGCTGCCGGAGCAGGTGCCCGACGCGGCTGGCGCCGCCGTGCTGGAGCACGTAGTCGAGCGACTCGAGCCACTCACGGGTCTCGAGGGCCTCGAGCTCGGCCGGATCGGTGGGAGCGGTGTTCCTCATGGCCGTCACTGACCTTTCTTTCGCTTTTCGCGGAAAGCCAATCGCACCATTCTAGTGGAGGCGCTCGGTGCCCTGCAAAGCGACCTGTTGTGAAAAAACGTCACCCACCTGTCATCTCGCCCCGTCGCACGCGCCCGCAATCACCTGCCGGCATTGAACGCATGCGCGCGACTTCTTCGACGCGCGCGATCGCCCGCGTCACGGCCGCGATCGTGGCCTGCGAGCGCTGTCCGCGCCTGCGCACGTACTGCGAGGCGGTCGCGCGCGGGAAACGCGCCGCGTACCGCGACGAGACGTACTGGGGCCGGCCCGTGCCCGGCTTCGGGGACCCCGACGCGCGCATCTACCTGCTCGGCCTCGCGCCCGCCGCGCATGGCGCCAACCGTACGGGCCGCGTGTTCACCGGCGACGGCCGCGGCGGCTCCGGTGACTTCCTCTTCGGGGCCCTGCACCGCGCCGGGTACGCCAGCCGCCCCACGTCCGTGGCCGCCGACGACGGCCTGGTGCTGGACGATGTGTACGTGGGCGCGGCGGTGCGCTGCGCGCCGCCGGCGAACAAACCAACGCCCGGTGAGATTGCCACGTGCCTGGACCACCTCGACGCCGAGCTCGCCGCCCTCCACCGCGTGCGGGTGGTCGTCGCGCTGGGCCAGATCGCCTGGAAGGCCTGGCTCGATCGCCAGGCCCGCCACGGCGCGGTGCCGCGGCCGCGACCCGCGTTCGGCCACGGGGCCGTCGCCCGCGTCGGCGACGGGCCACTGCTCGTCGGCTGTTTCCACCCGTCCCGCCAGAACACCCACACCGGCCGGGTCACGCCGGCGATGTACGACGACCTCTTCGGTCGGCTCCTGCCGAGCCTGCTGGAACCGGCTGATCCGGGCGCGTTGTAACGCGTTGTCTCCGCCGCGCTCTCCAGTTGCGCACCAGCCGGACGCCCGCGTACAGTGAGCAGCCTGTCGCCAGCCACCAGCGCGCCCCGGCCCCGGGTTCATCCGGCCGCGGGCGCCGGCTGCACCGGAGGTTCCATGTTCAGATCCCGCACCATCGTCGCCGCGGCAGCCGTTGTGTCGCTTGCCGCCGGCGCCAGCGCCCAGTCCTTCGACACGAGCAACATCGTGGAGCTCGAGCTCCTCACCAACACCGAGGTCTACGACAAGGTCCAGAACCAGGGGTTCACGTCCGTCCTGGTGGTGACCGGCGGCACCGAGGCGCGTGGGCCGCACAACATCCTCGCGGGCCACACGTACATGGCGCGCCACCGGGCCGTCGAGATCGCGAAGACGCTGGGCCACACGCTGGTCGCGCCGGTGCTGCCGCTCGCCGTGGACGCCACGGGCGTGAGTGAGGAGACCAAGAATCCCGGCGGCGTCGAGGTCTCGGCCGAGGTGTTCAAGGGCATCCAGATCGGGATGATCCAGAGCATGGTCGACAACGGCTTCAAGGACATCTTCCTCATGGGCGACCACGGCGGAGGCCAGGCGCAGATGAAGGAAGCGGCCGAGGAGATGGACGCGAAGCTGGCCCCGAAGGGCATCCACGTCTACTACATCAACGACTTCTACCAGAAGACGCACGACGACATCGCGATGTACCTCTACG
Source organism: Vicinamibacterales bacterium (assembly GCA_050246635.1). Classification (GTDB taxonomy): domain Bacteria; phylum Acidobacteriota; class Vicinamibacteria; order Vicinamibacterales; family UBA2999; genus JBFWVR01. Next base: position 259,305 of record JBFWVR010000001.1, on the reverse strand, counting down.
AGCACGACCTGCCGGTCGGCGGGCACGGTGCGATGATGGAGACGTCCGAGATGCTCTACTGGCAGACGAAGGACGGGACCTACGTGCGCCCGAACTACAAGACGGTGAAGGGCGACCCGACCGGCCAGACCAACGAGGAGTGGAAGGCCGCGCAGGACGCCATCAAGGCGGGCCGCCGCCCGGAGCGCCGCCCGCGCGACCCGAACGCGCCTCCGCGACTGAACAACGGCCTCACCGGCGACCCGAACCCGTCGACCGCCGCGCTCGGCAAGATCTTCGCGCAGATGGGCATCGACAACTCGGTGGCCGAGATCCGCGCGCAGATGGCGGCCAAGCGCGGCACCAGCCGCCAGTAGGCCTGAATCCGCGGGGCCTGTCGGGGCCGGTCCTCCATGCGAGGGCCGGCCCCGCCGCACGTACGGCGCCGGCCCCGCGCCGCGACGCGAGGAGGCTTGACCGGCACGCCCTATTTATTCATAATTTGAAAATAAATGCCGCGCGACCTGCTGACCGACTTCGAGCTGATGCTGCTGCTGGCGATCCTGCGGGTCGGCGAGGAGGCGTACGCCGTGGAGATCGCCCGGGAGATCGAGTCGACGGGCGGGCGCCGCGTCCAGCTTGGCGCGGCATACGCGGCGCTGGCGCGGCTCGAGCAGCGCGGCCTGGCCGCCTCGCGCACCGGTGAGCCCACGGCCGAACGGGGTGGCCGCGCGAAGCGCTATTTCCGCGTGACCCGACACGGACTCGAGGCGGTGAAGGCCACGAAGGGCGCGCTGACCGCGCTCTGGCGTGGCCTGCCCGCGCTCAGGGAGGTGCAGCCATGACCCCTCGTCCCTCGCCGCGGTTCGCCTTGTGGATCCTGGACCGGGTGGTCCCCGATGCCGGCCCCCTTGCCGGCGACGTCGCCGAGGAGCACGCCCGGGGCCGGTCGCGCTGGTGGGTGTGGTGGCAGGTGGCCGGGGCCGTTGTCGCCGCCCTCACCGGACCCGCAGGCGACATCCGGCCCCTCCGCCTGCTCGAGGCGCAGCCCCTCGACGCGATGCGTCGCACCCTGCTGTTCCGCCGCCAGGGCACCCGCGTCAACCTCAACGCGAATCCCACCGCCCACTTCGGCGGCCTGAGCGTGCTGGTGCTTGGCGGGATCATGACGGCGACGGCGCCGATGATGTGGGCCGTGCTGGCCATCGTGATGCTCGGCGGGATTGCGATGGGCGTGGCCCTGATCCGGGTGGAGCGGCCGATGCCGCGTCCGCTCTCGGTCCGGATGTCCTGATCGGCGCCACGCGGCCGCGGGGCGTGCGTCAACGGCGGCCGTACGTGACACGAGGCCGGTCCCTCCCGGGAGCCGGCCTCGGGTCGAGTCGGTGGCAGGCGCGTGGAGCTAGTTGCCGGGCTTCAGACGCCACTTGCCGTCCTCGCCCTTCTCCCGGTACTTGCCGTGGCAGCCCTGGCAGAACTTGCCGAGCTCACCGGCGCTGGCCTTGGCCGCATCCCAGTTGCCCGCGCCGACCTGCTCCTGGATCGTCGCGGCGGTCTTGCCTGCGCCCTGCGCCCACTCGACCGCGTCGGCCTTGTCCATGGCCTTGAACACGGTCTCGGTGTCGGCAAACACCTGCTTGAGCGTCGCCGCGTTCTCGCTGGCCATGTTGGCGTTCGTGCCGTCCATCGCCTTGCGCAGCATGCCGAACGCCGGTCCGGCCTTCTCCATCGCCTCGTGAAGCGTCTCGTCGTGCTGCCGTGCCCCGACCGTGAGCAACCCCGGTCCGAGGAACACCAGCCCGAGCACGAACGTGCCCGCCATGAGCCCCATGCGCCGCATCGAATCCTCCTGCCGTGTGTGCGGGTGCCGCGCCGCGCGGCGTGCGCGTGCCAGCCCCCGCCTTCCCCAATGCCGGGCCGCAGCCCGACGGGTAATCCTACGCCGTCGGCATGACTGCCGCAACACGCCCGCCTTGACACGTTGCGCAGCACGGAACTACGCTCCACGCGGTTTGACCGACCGTTCAGCGGTTGTCCCGGGCGGGTGCGTTCCTGTCGCCGGGCGCGTCCCCCCGCGCCGGTCCGCGACGCGCGCCGCCGGCGCGCGCCCCGCGTCGAGCGGCTGGCACCGCCCGGAGCCGTGGAGGCCATCCGTCATGACACGTTTCCTGTTGTCCCTGGCCGCGGCCGGCGTGCTCGTCGCCGCCACGGCCGCCCACCTCCCTGCCCAGCCCGCGGCCGACGCGGTCTTCACCGCCGAACAGGCCGCCGCCGGCGCCAGGACTTATGCCGCCTCGTGCGCCAGCTGCCATGCGGCGGACCTCGGCGGGCGGCCCGAGGCGCCCCAGCTCGCAGGCAGTGACTTCATGTTCACGTGGAGCGGGCAGACGACGCTGGACCTCTTCCGGTACGTGCAGGGCATGCCCCCCGGGGGCCCCCGCCTGACGGAGGCGGAATATCTCACGATCGTGGCGTTCATCCTGGAGCAGAATGGGGCCACCCCGGGCGCGACGCCCTATGCCGCCGACACCGCCGTGCCGATCAAGTCGGTCGCGACAGGCGAGCGGCCGGGCGGGCGCCGCTAGACGGCCCGCGGCAAAGACGAGGAGTGAGGCACACATGTTGACGCGACGGAGCTTCATCGAGCGGGTCGCCGCGGCAGGCGGCGCCTCGCTGGCCTACGACACGATGTTCGGCCTCGGCCTCATGGCCGCGCCACGCCCGGCCCCGTTCGATCTCCAGGGGTCCGGCCAGGGCACGCGCGTCGCGATCATCGGGGCCGGCATCGCGGGCCTCACCGTCGCCTACGAGCTCGGCAAGCTCGGCTACGACTGCCACATCCTCGAGGCGCGTTCCCGACCGGGCGGCCGGGCCCACACCGTACGGCGCGGCACGGTGAGCGAGGAAGACGGCCCGCGCCAGGTCTGTGACTACGACGAGGGCCTGTACTTCAACCCCGGCCCGATGCGGATTGCCTACCACCACGACACGACGCTCGGGTACTGCCGCGAGCTCGGGGTGCCGGTCGAGGTGTTCGCCGTCAGCGCGGACTCCACGTACCTCTTCATGACGAAGGCCGCCGAGATGGCGGGCCGTCGTGTCCGGCTGCGCGAGGTCCGGACCGACATCGACGGGTATGTCTCGGAGCTCTTGAGCAAGGCGGTCTCGGCGCACGCGCTGGACGAGGCGCTCACGAAAGACGACTCGGAGCGGCTGCTCGAGTACCTGAAGAGCGTCGGCCACCTCGACACGAAGGGGAAGTACACCGGGAATCCCGACTACCGCGGACCCGCGGATCCGCATGCCCACTACGGCGAGGACACCCCCGGCGCGCCGCTCAGCCTCACCGAGCTGCTCTCCGCGCGTCTCGGCTACTACGTCGACCTGAGCTACGAATACCAGCCCACGATGATGCAGGTGGTCGGGGGGATGGACCGCCTCCCGCGCGCGCTGGCGGATCGCCTGCAGGGCAGGATCACCTACGAGGCCCCGGCGCGCCGCATCCGGCAGACCGAGTCGGGTGTGACGGTCACCTACGACGGCCCCGGTGGCACCCCGAAGTCGCTCGACGCCGACTACCTCGTGTGCGCGATGCCGCTGCCGCTGCTCGCGGAGGTGGACAGCGACCTGCCGGAGGACTTCAAGAAGCTCGTCGCTTCGGTGCCTTACGCGGCGGCGGGCAAGATGGGCATGCAGTTCAAGCGGCGGTTCTGGGAGGAAGACGACCAGATCTTCGGCGGCGCGACGAAGACCGACCTGCAGATCTCGCAGATTGTCTATCCCTCCACGGGATACCTGGGCAAGAAGGGCACGCTGCTCGGGTACTACCTCATGGGGAACACGGGCCGGCCCGTCGGCAACATGGCCCCCGAGGACCGCATCAAGCTGGCGCTCGACCAGGGCCGGCAGATCCACCCGCAGTACGACCAGGAGTTCGAGACCGCCTTCTCGGTCGCCTGGCACCGCGTGACCTGGAACAAGGGGTCGTGGTCGTCCACGCCCGCCGACACGAAGAAGGCGCTCAACGTGCCGCAGGGCCGCGTGTACCTGGCCGGCGACCACCTCAACCTGAACGCGTGGATGCAGGGTGCCTTCGAGTCCGGCCGCCACGTCGCCACGGCCATCCACGAACGGGCCAGTTCCGATCGCCGGATCGTTGCGTGATTTCGTGATCTCGTGATCTTGTGATCTTGTGATTTGGGCCGCGTCGAAGCGCGGCAGACCGGTTCGTCGCCAACCAGCATCCAGAATCAAGACAACCAGCCACGAAGATCACGAAGATCACGAAGGCGCGAAAACGCTGCCGGTGAGTCCCGGGGGCCTTCGTGTCCTTCGTGCGCGTCGCCCCTCGGCATTGCTCGGGGCGACCCTGAGCGGAGTCGAAGGGTCGTGGCTGGTTGCGCCGTCGCGGGTCGCGCACCCAATGGCCCAATCCATCGATCGACCATCCATCTGCCATCGATCGATCTGCCTTCGTCAATCAATCGTCAATCTGAAATCTTCAATCTGAAATCCTGGATCGCCCGCACCGCAAGGTCCGGGCGGTCCGAGATCAATCCGTCGACGCCCCAGGCGACGAGACGGCGCATGTCGGCGGGGTCGTCCACGACCCAGACCTGCACGACCTGCCCTTCGCGGTGGACCTGCCGGATGAACCCGGGGCTCACGACGCGCAGGCGGCGCGTGCGTTCCGGGACCTGGAACGCCTGGTACGGGCGCCGGCCCGCGAAGGGCCACCGCAGCCACGACCGATAGAGCGTCCACTGCGCCTCGGGCAGCGACGCGCTCGTCGCCAGGTCGGGCGCCGCGGCCCGGGCGGCCGTGACCGTCCGGTGGCTGAACGAGCCGAGGCAGACGCGGGCGCCGGCGCCGGCGGCGCGGACGACCTCGGCCACCGCCTGTCCCAGCGCGGCCGAGTCGCCCTTCATCTCGATGATGAGTCGGGTGCCGGGAAAGGCGGCAAGCACCTGCGCCAGCGTCGGCACGCCGGCGCGCGGCCCGGCGAACGGGGCGCCGGCCTCGTCGCGGAAGCGACAGCACGCGTCCACCGCCGCCAGCTCGGCCGCCGTGAGGCGGGCGACCGGACCGTGGCCGTCGGTCGTGCGGTCCAGCGTCGCGTCGTGAATCACGATGGGGACGCCGTCACGCGACAGGTGCACGTCGCACTCGAGGCCGTCGGCGCCGAGGGCCAGCCCATGCGCGAAGGCGGCCATCGTGTTCTCGGGTGCCAGCCGGGCGCCGCCGCGGTGGGCGAAGACGAGTGGCCGTTCCGTGTCGAAGACGGCCGGGACGCGGGCACCCCGCCGGGAGGTCACCGCGTCATAATAGCGTCTATGTCCTCAAGCACACGCCCCACCACACTCGGCGCGCTGAAGGCCGCCGTGGCGGCCGGCACGTACCGGCCGCAGTCGGTGCACGACGAGGTCCGGCGCAACTTGATCGCGCGCCTCTCGAGCCGCCAGACGCTCTTCCCCGGCATCATCGGCTACGACGACACCGTCATCCCCCAGCTCGTCAACGCCATCCTCGCCCGCCACAACTTCATCCTGCTCGGCCTGCGCGGCCAGGCGAAGACACGGCTGCTGCGCGCGCTGACGACGCTCCTGGATCCGGCGGTGCCGGTCATCCCGGGCAGCGAGATCAACGACGACCCCATCGCCCCCCTGTCGGCCTGGGGCCGGCAGCGCGTCGCGGAGGCCGGGGACGACCTCGAGATCGCCTGGCTCGCGCCGGAGCAGCGTTACGTGGAGAAGCTGGCGACCCCCGACGTCACCATTGCCGACATGATCGGCGACATCGACCCCATCAAGGCGGCGCGCACCGGCCTCGAGATCGGCAGCGAGCTGTCGATGCACTTCGGGCTGCTGCCGCGGGCCAACCGGGGCCTCTTCGCGATCAACGAGCTCCCGGATCTCGCCGGCAAGATCCAGGTCGGGCTGTTCAACATCCTCCAGGAAGGCGACGTCCAGATTAAGGGCTACCCGGTGCGGCTGCCGCTCGACGTCATGATGGTCTTCACGGCCAACCCGGAGGACTACACGGCCCGCGGCAAGATCATCACGCCGCTCAAGGACCGGATCGGCGCCGAGATCCGCACGCACTACATGGAGAGCCGCGCCGACGCGATGGCCATCACGACCCAGGAAGCCTGGGTCGAGCGCGACCATCCGGTCGAGGTGCCCGCCTTCGTCCGAGAGGTCGTGGAGGAGGTGGCCTTCCAGGCCCGCAACGACCGCCGCATCGACAAGCGGTCGGGCGTCAGCCAGCGCATGCCGATCAGCGTGCTCGAGAGCACGGTCTCGAACGCGGAGCGCCGCGCCTTCGCCGCCGGCGAGTCGCCCGTCGTGCCACGGGTCACCGACGTCTACACCGCCCTGCCCGCGATGACCGGCAAGTTCGAGCTGGAGTACGAGGGCGAGCTGAAGGGCGCCGAGACCATCGGGCGCGAACTGGTCCGGGGCGCCGTGTCGACGATCTTCGACGGCTACTTCCCCGGTGCCGACGTCCGCCAGATCGTCGAGTGGTTCGACCTCGGGGGCACGCTCTCGCTCGGCGACGGCGCGACCGCCGACGACGTCGTCGGGTCCGCGCGCGGCGTGCAGGGCCTGATCGAGCTGGCGACGACAGCCGGTATCGCTCCGGACGCGCCGGCGCCGCTGCTCGCCGCGGGCGTGGACTTCGTGCTCGAGGGCCTCTACGCGCAGAAGAAGATCAGCCGGTCGGACGAGCGTGGGTACCACGCCGCCGAGGCCCCCGCCCGCCGCGAGGGCGCCTCGCGCCGCCTCCCCGTGCTCACGCCGGACGACGACGAGGACGACGGCGAGGGCGGCGGCAACCAGGGCGGTGGTGGCGGACGCAAGAAGAAGCGGTATTACAACTGACACAGATCATCAGATGATCTCGTGATCGGGTGATGTGACGCTCTGATCGAGGAATGTGAGCATCTGAACATCTATGGGCTGATCTATCCCGGGCAGGGGCGCTCGCCGTTGCGCTCCCGCACCCTCGTGCGGCACCCTCGTGTGGCACCTTCGTGCGGCACCTTCGTGCGGCACCTTCGTTGAGCCCTAACGTCTTATGCGCTACAAGTACACGAAATACGTGCCCAACCTGCTCGACGAGCTCGACATGGACGAACTCATGTCGAAGCTGTCGGATCTGCTGCTGTCGAGCGGGTTCAGCAACCCGTGGGGGGATCCGTTCGACGGCGAGGACCGGACGATGGAGGCGCTGCATGACGCGATCATGGAGGCGCTCTTCAGCGGCGGGGTCCTGCCAGACGATGTGCTCGAGCGCCTCTTCGGGGAGCCGGCTGACGGCGACCAGGAGGCGGCGCGGAACGCGCTCGAGCAGCTGATCCAGCAGATCGTCGAGCGCATGCAGGAGTCGGGGTACATCACTGCGCCGCCCGATCTCGAGCCCGAGCAGCGCCGGCGCGCGCAGGGGGGCGGTGCCGGCGAGGGCGAGCCGCAGGGGCCGGTGACCTTCGAGGTGACCGACAAGGCGCTGGACTTCCTCGGCTACCGGGCCCTCCGCGACCTGCTCGGCTCGCTGGGGCACAGCAGCGCGGGCCGCCACGACACGCGGGACCTGGCGACCGGCATCGAGGCGAGCGGCGCGCCGAAGCCGTACGAGTTCGGCGACACGGTGAACCTCGATCCGAGCGCGACGATCCTGAACGCGGTCGGCCGCGCCCAGGCCGACGGCCGCCCCCTGGTCTCGCCCGGCCGCGACCCGGTCATCGACGTCACCTACGAGGACCTCATGGTGGCGCAGGGGGAATACCAGAGCTCATGTGCCACCGTCATCATGCTGGACTGCAGCCACAGCATGATCCTGTACGGCGAGGACCGGTTCACGCCGGCCAAGCGGGTGGCGATGGCGCTCTCGCACCTGATCCGCACCCAGTACCCGGGCGACACGCTCAAGGCGGTGCTGTTCCACGATTCGGCCGAGGAGATCCCGCTGCGCGAGCTGGGGCGGGTGCGGGTGGGCCCGTACTACACGAACACCCGCGAGGGGCTGCGCATGGCCCGCCGCCTGCTGGAGCGGCAGCGCAAGGACATGCGACAGATCGTGATGATCACCGACGGCAAGCCGTCGGCCCTCACCCAGCCGGATGGGCGGATCTACAAGAACCCGTTCGGCCTGGATCCCCACGTCATCAGCGAGACCCTCGCCGAGGTGTCGGCGTGCGCCAAGGGCGGGATCATGATCAACACCTTCATGCTCGCCCGCGACTACGACCTGGTCGCCTTCGTCCGCCGCGTCGCCGCCATGAGCCGCGGCAAGGCCTACTTCACGACGCCCTACACCCTGGGCCAGTACGTGCTGATGGACTACATGGACAAGAAGACACGCACGGTCCACTAGATTTGGTGATCTCGTGACCTGGTGATCTCGTGACGTGCACCGGCTGATTGCCGGCGCGCCGCCGTGGAAGGCGGCAATCCCGGGGTCTCCAGATCACCTCACCAGATCACCAACTCACCAAATCACCAGATGTTATCGTCCACCATCCCCATCTTCCCGCTGCCGAACGTCGTCCTCTTCCCGAACGTGTTCCTGCCCCTCCACGTGTTCGAGCCGAGGTACCGGCAGATGGTGTCCGACGCGCTGGCCGGGGACCGGATGATCGGCATGGTGCTGCTCCAGCCCGGGTTCGAAGCCGACTACGACGGGCGCCCGCCGGTCTACGACGTCGGCTGCGCCGGGCTCATCACCCACGTCGAGCGGCTGCCCGGCGGGCGGTTCAACATCGTGCTCCGGGGGCTCGAGAAGTTCCGGATCGTCGGCGAGCAGGAACCCGCGTCCGACGTGCTGTACCGGCGGGCACTCGTCGCACCGATCGAGGAGGCCGCGGGCCCCGAGCTGGCCCGGGCGCTCAAGGAGGGCCGACGCCGGCTCGAGGCGCTCGTCAGCCCCCTGCTCGAGCACGCCGGCGCGGAGCAGATGCTGCCGCCGGCGATGCCCGACGAGGACCTGGTGAACGCCCTCGCGCAGTACCTCGAGCTCGAACCGGTCGAGCGCCAGGCCCTGCTGGAGCGCGCGGGGCCGCTGGCCCGCTGCCAGTCGCTGGTCGAGCTGCTGGAGATGAAGGCCCTGGCCGAGCGCGGGCCGGGGGGCCCGGACCTCGTCCACTGAGGGTCCAGGTACGAAGCTTGCTCTTCCGTGTGCAGACAGCCGCTGGCCCCCGGCGACTGGCCAGCCGGCGACACATGGGAGGAAACACGGTGCCGAAGTCATCCGACAAGTCTGCCCTCATCGACGGGCTCAACGAGGACCTCGCCGGCGAGTTCCAGGCCGTCATCATGTACCGCCTGTACGCGAGCATGGTGCAGGGCCCGTACCGGCAGGAGCTGCGGGCCTTCTTCGCGAACGAGATTCCCGAGGAGCTCGCGCACGCGCAGCTGCTGGCCGACAAGATTGCCGCGCTGGGCGGCACCCCCGTCGCGGTCCCTCGCAAGGTCGAGGTGGTCAGCGACCCGAAGGCGATGCTGCAGACGGCGCTGAAGGCCGAGGAGGAGACGATCGAGAACTACGTCCGCCGCCGGCAGGAGGCCGAGGACGCCGGCGAGTACGGGCTCGCCACCGAGTTCGACAACGTGATCGGCGACGAGACCCGCCATCGCGACGAGCTGCGCCAGATGCTGGCCCGCTGGCCGTAGCGCCCCGGGGGACGGCCGGCCCGCCCGGCGGGCCGCCGCCCACCGTCAGTGGGTCATCGCGTAGATTGCGACGTTCAATCCCACCGCGTAGCCCTGCGGCGAGAAGCTGTAGAAGAAGCGGGGGTCTTCTCCCTCGCGCTCCCACGCATCCGAGATGTCCGTGTTGTGCGTCATCAGCACCATCAGGTGGCCGTTCTTGTCGCTGATGCCGCGCAGGTGGGGCTGGTCGCTCTCGGCCCCGCGTTCGGACGTGTAGCGGCCGCCCGTCTGGCGCCAGAACTGGATCGACGGGACCTGGGGCAGCGTCGCGACCGGGAACAACGTGCGGTAAATGGGGTGCTCCGGGGGGAGATCGGTGATCGGGTATTGCGCCTGCGGCAGCACCTTGCCGATCTCCGAGGCCCAGTTGTCCCAGGCCCAGGGCCCCCAGAAGTCATCGACCCACAGGAACCCGCCCTTCAGGAAGTACTCGCGGAGCGCCTCGGCTTCATCCGGCTGCAGCGTCATGGTGCCGACGTCGGAGGCCAGCAGGAACGGGCACGAGAAGAGGGCCTCGTCGGTCGCCCGCACGACAAGGTGGTTCGGATCGCCGTTGTCCTGCCGGCTGATACGCGTCTTCGTGAGCTCGGAGAGGCGAATCGAGAAGTTGATGTCCGCGTCCGGATAATCGGTGGTCCAGCCCTGCCCGCCCGCCTCCCGGTAGCTGCTCGCGTACTGCAGGCGGCAGAAGTTGAACCGGCCGTCGAAGCTCTGCTCCGTCGCATACCGCGGCGGAAAGCGGAACCGCCCGAACCGGCGCCCCCACTGGGCATGCGCCAGCGCGGTCACCGCGACGAGCAGCACGAGCACGAGCGCGAGACGGACACGGGTCATCGGCGTGGCGGCGTCCTGGAAAGTGACCGGTAGTATTCCTCGACCATCGACCGGAACGCCGAGGGCACGTCCTCGGTGCCCGTGACCAGCGCGCGATCGGCCTCGGCCCCGACCATCCGCCGCAGGTCGAACTCGAAGCGCTTCAGGCTGTCGGCCACCGATGTCTGCAGCCGCAGCAGCTCCTCCGGATCCTGGTAGACCCGGTCATCGTCGAGCTCGCGGAACCGGCGCAGGACGTCCTCGAGCGCACCGGCGTCGAGCCCCTCGTCGTTCATGAGCTCGCCGAGCTCCCGCACCTCGGAGCTCCAGCGGCGCACCTCACCGCGGAGCTGACGGATGTCCTCGCTGGAGAGCGGGCCCGGACGACGGTCGCCGAAGCCCCCGCCCTCACGCATGCCGCCTTGGGTGTCGCCGACGCCGCCGCGGCCGTCCGTGCCCTGCTGGCCGCCTTGCCCTTGCTGACCGCCCTGCCCCTGCTGACCGCCCTGGCCTTGCTGGCCGGCCTGCCCCTGCTGCCCGGACTGGCCCTGCTGGCCGGCCTGGCCCTGCTGCCCTGCCTGCGCCTGCTGGTCCTGCCGCGCTCCGCCCGCGCGTTCCTCGGTCTGGCGGCGGAGCGACTCGGCGCCACGGGCGAGCTCGCGAGCGCGGTCGAGCGCCTCGGCGGTCCGGTCGCCCTCACTCCCCTGCCCGAGCGCCTGCACCGCGGCGCCGAGCCGCTGGCGGAGGTCCCGCAGGTTGGAGTCGATGTCCTCCTCGAGCGACTGCGTGAACATGTCGCCGCTGCGCGACAGCAGGCCGCGCGAGTACCGGATCTTCTCCTTGATCTTGTCGTCGCGGATGCCGTCGGCGGCTTCCTGCAGCTGGCGGCTGGCCTCGCGTTCCTCGCGGGCCACATCGCCGGCCGTCCGATCGAGCTGCCGCTCGAGCGCGCCCACCCGCTGCTCGAGGGCGTCCTTGCGCTGGGACAGCATCTGCATCTGCCCGATGCGGTCGGGGCTGGCGCTCGACAGCTCCTGCGCATCACGGGCGATGCTCGCGTGCTCGCGGGCGATGTCCTCGGCCTGCTGCATCGCATCGCGGATCGCGCGCTCGACGCCGGCCTGCTGCGCCTGGTCGAGCTGCCGCTGCGCCTCCTGCAGCCGGTCGATCGCGGAGGCGGCCTGCCCGGCCGCGGTCGGGTCGCCGTTGGCGGCCGCGCGGCGCATCGCCTCGGCGGCCTCACGCATCCGGCGGGCCGCGTCGGCCAGGTCCTGTCGGTTCTGCTCGCGCGAGAGGCGCTCGAGCTGCCGGGCGGCCTGTTCGGCCTGCTCGGCCAGGGCCCGCTGCCCGTCGGCGTTGCTGCTGCCCGGCTGTCCGGCGGCCAGCCGGCGCTGGCGCTCCAGCTCCTGGAGCTGGCGGCGCGCGAGCTCCTTGAGCTTCTCGGCGAGCTCGTCCAGCTGCGCCTCGGCCTGCTGCCCATCGGCGCGCTGGTTCGTCTCGTACTGGTTCGCCATCCGGTCGAGCTCGAGCTTGAACAGGTCGGCCAGGTCCTCGGCAATCGATCCGGCGCCGCCCCCGCCGCCCCCGCCGTTGTTCTGGCTGACCGAGACCTGCGCCTCGAACTCCTCTTCCGCCTGCTGCAGGAGTTGCAGCGCCTTGTGCTCCGGCGGCAGGGCCCCATCCGGACTGCGCGCCTGCAGCTTCCCTTCGGCCAGCTTCATCTGCTCGGCCGCCTCCGGCAGCAGCTCGGCGATCCTGCGGAAGGCCGGGTCAGGCGTCACGAGCCGGGAGCTCATGCGCTCGACCAGCCCCTCGACCTGTTCGCGCAGCCGGCTCTGCGACAGGGCGAGCACCACCACCGACTCGCGCAGCTCGTCGCCCGACAGCGTCTTGCGGTCGCGCTGCACGTTGAACGTGCCCGCGATGATCTCGCGCTGCTGCTTCGACAGCGCGCCGACGTCCCCGCCCCCGCCGGCCCCACCGCCCCCGCCGCCCTGCGAGGTGGCCTGGCGGAAGTCCTTGTCGAAGGGCCGCACGCGCACGAAGTAGATGTCGCTCGTCACCTGCTTCGGGCCACCGACGGCATCGTTGTCACGCACGCGGGCGTAGTAGGACAACGCGTCACCCGGCTCGACGCCGAGCTCCTCGAGGTAGAAGGTGTGGCCCGCGGTGACCTCCTTCAGCGCCGCCGCCCCGCCGCCGTAGAGGCGCACCGTCTGCTCCTCGCCGCCATTGACCTGGTAGACGAGCTGCAGGTCACGCACGGCGAAGTCGTCGTCCGCCCGGGCCTCGATGCGCAGTTCCTCGATGGGGGACGCGTCGGTGTCGCGGCCGGGCTCGGAGATGCGTACGCCTGGCTCGAGGTCCGAGAGCACGTCGATCGTGAACTGCGGTGAGGCCGTCACCAAGTCCTTGCCCGGGGCCGCCAGGTCGATCCGGTAGAACCCGTCGTCGTCCACCGTGAAGTGGCCGGTCAGGGTGCCATCCGCGCCGGCCGACAGCGGCACCGTCGTCTCCTCGTCGATGACGACCCGGCCCGCGCCGGCGGCCATCGTCGGCGTCACACGCAGGCGCACCTCGGTGCCCTTCAGCACCGCGATGTCACCGCCGTCCTCGACCGTGCGGGGCGCGAGGCCCGTGTAGGCCGGGAAGTGGTATTCCAGGTCGACCTGCCGCGCGTACGGCAGCTCCACCACGTTCAGCGTGAACGTGCCCGAACGCACGCCCGCGGCCTCCACGAAGTACTCCACCGGCTCCGCGAGATCGAAGAGCAGCCCCTCGAACGGGCCCTCGTCGGTGACCACCATGGGCACCCGCTCGAATGCCGCCGAGGGCCCCCGGCGGACCACGAGGGACACGTCAGCGGCGTCGAAGCCCGACAAGGTCGCCCGGATCGCCTGGTCGGCGCCCTTCGGCACCGTGACGTCGCCAGGCGCGACGTCGATGCGGTACGGCGACGCGGCTTCGACGCTGCGGGAGATCACGACGAGGGCCGACACGGCCTGCCGCAGGAAGGCCGGCCCGAAGGCGAAGACGGCGGCCGTGGCCGCCGCCACGGCCGCGGTGCCGACCAGCGAGCGGCGCAGGCGGACGCGCTCGATCCGCCGGCCCTCCTCGATCCTGTGGCACCGCTCGATGGCCTCCTCGACCAGCCGGGCCACCAGCGCGGGCGAGTGCGCTCCACGGGCACCCGCGCGCTCGGCCTCGAGCGCGCTCAGGATCGTGGCTTCGAGGGACGGCTCGTGTTCCTCCAGGTACAACGCGACCTGCTCGTCGGACACGCGCCGCCGCAGCGGCCGGACCAGGAACCACCAGGCCGCGCCGATCACCACGAAGAAGGACGCGATTCGGAAGGACAGGATCGCGGCGGGCGCGAAGCGCAGGGCCTCCAGCGCCCAGGCCGCCGACAGGATCGCCGCCACCGTGGTCAGCAGGAACAGCACCGCGCCGCGGGCGAGCAGCCGGCGGCGCCAGCGACGACGCACCTGGCGAATGACGTCGATGAGCGCGGTGTCGCGTGCGGAGAGATGCTCGAGCATGCGCCGCTCCTCAGGGAGTCCGCCGTGACAGGCGGCGGGCCAGCAGGGATTCGCCGATCAAGAGCAGGATACCCGTGAACAGCAGGTACCACCAGATGCGTTGCGTGCGCTCCTGGAGGTCATCGGTTCTGACGCCGCCCGCGGCGGGCTGGACGGCGTCCGGCGTCGGCCCGCTGGCGCCGGTGACGGCCGTCACCACCTCGGCCGGCTCCACGGTCGCCGGATCCGACTCGGCCAGCTCCACGTTGACCGCCACGACCACCGGCTCGGTCGCCGCGGCGTCCTGCTGGTCGCGAATCTCGTAGAAGCCCGGCTCCTCGAGCGCCAGCGTCTGGGATGCGCCCGCCGGCAGCCGGATCTGCGCGCCCGACGGCGCAATCGCCAGGCGGTCGCGGGGCGGACCGGGCCACGCGCCGACATCGAGCATGTCGCCGAGCGTGCGCCAGGCCGGTCGCTCCCGCACGTCCGCCAGGAAACGCGCCGCCTGGTGCACGAACGGGAGGAACACCGGGCGCAGCGCCAGGTCGTTCCACCCGAGATCGAGCGTCGAGGCCCACACCAGCACGCGTCCCGCCCCGGCCGCGGCACCGACGAGCGCGGGCGCCCCGTCGTCGAACCGCGCGAGCACGTCGGCATCGGCCCTGGGTGCCAGCGTGCGATAGCTGTAGAACTGCGCCGCCGTGAAGTTGCCGCTGCGCGGCGCGCGGAACGGCTCGAAGACGGCATGGCCGTACTCCAGCCCCGTGAGCGTGGCGGCCGCCCCACGACTGCGGTCGACAATGCCCTCGAGCGCTGCGGGCAGCGACAGCGGCGCACCCGCCGGCCAGCTGGCTCGGGGCCCGGCGACGACCAGCAGGCCCCCGCCTCGCTCGACGAAAGGTGCCAGTTGCGCGGCCAGCGCCGGGCTGACCGCGACGTCGTCCAGGATCACGAGGCGCGCGCGGCCCGGGCCTTCGCGGGCGAGGGCATCTGCGCCCAGGCGCCGCACGGCAAAGTGCGGGGCGTCGCCGATGTCCAGCGCCCGCGTCAGGTACACCTCCGACCCGCGCGTGCCGCGGCCGGTGTCGGCAATGATCACCTCGACCGGCGCGGGCGGCGTCAGCACCGCCCGGAAGGCGTTGTCGGCCTCGAGCGCGTCCCCGGACACACGCACCGTGACCCGCGTGTTCGGCGCCGGCACGACCAGCGGCTGGAACGTCACGGAGGCCGAACCGCCAGGCGCCACCGAGGCGTCGAGCCGCTGTGCCTCGCGTGCGCCCAGGACCAGCGTGAGCGGGACGGCCGGCGCCTCCGCCGTCCCGCGGTTCAGGACGCCGGCGGTGATCGTCACGCGTTCCTGGCCCGAGAACGCCTCGCGCGCGAGCGCCAGCGGCGCGAGCGCGAGGCTCCCGCCCTCGCCGCCCTCGATGCGCACCGGCGTCACCGTCGTCCCCGCGGGGAGGCGCAGGCCCTCGTCCGGCTCCCAGCCCGTGCGCTGGAAGTCCGACACGAGCACCACCTCGCGCCGGGGCAGCGCCGATTCGGCCAGCAGGCTGCCCGCGAGCTTCAGGGCAGGACCATACCGCGTCGCGGCGGGCGACGGTGACGCACGCCCGATCGCGTCGAGCAGCCGCGCCCGGTCGGATGACGCCGCGACCGCGACCTCCGCGCCGGTATCGAAGAGGATGACCGACGCCCGGTCCCCAGCCGCCAGCCCCTCGACCTGCTCACGCGCCGCGGCCTGGGCCCGGGCCCACTGCCCGTCGAAGCCCATGCTGTAGGACCGGTCGAGCAGGATCATCACGTCACGCGCCGTGCCGCCGGCGGCGACGAGGCCGTCCTCGCGGAAGAACGGCCGGGCAAACGCCGCGACAATGAGGAGCAGGGCCAGCAGGCGCAGTAGGAGCAGCGGCAGGTCGCGCACGCGGCGTCGTTTCACGGCCTGGTGCGGGATACGCCGCAGGAACATCAGCGACGGCACCGGCACGACGGTCTTCCGCTCCCGCTGCGTCAGGTGGATCAGCACCGGCACGGCCAGGGCCGCGAGTCCGAGCAGGAAGATCGGGGCGAGGAACGACATGCGGTTACCGCGTCCGCGTCAGCCGATCACGGATCGACAAGTACCGGAACAGCGCGTGGTCGAGCGGCTCCGAGGTCCGGAGCAGCGCGTAATCGACGCGCTGGGCCGCGGCGCGGTCGGTCAGCGCCTGGATATGCTCCTGCACGAGCGCCCGGTACTGGTCCGCCAGCGCCTCGGGCACCACGGGCATCTGCTCGCCCGTCTCAAGGTCCTCGAAGGCTCCCGGCTCCTGGAAGGTGAAGTCGATCTCGGCCTCGTCCAGCACGTGGAACACGATGACGTCGTTGCCGCGGAAGCGGATCGGGCCGAGGGCCTCGAAGATCGCGTCGGGACTCTCGTACAGGTCCGAAATCAGCACGACGATGCCCCGCCGGCCGAAGTGCTCCGCCAGCTTGCGCAGCGGCGGGCCGAGCGCCCCCGGCCGCGATGGCTCGACCCGATCGAGCGTGTGGAGCACGACATCGAGGTGCTTGGCCGACGGCGGCACGTGCTCGACGATGTCCTGGTCGAAGGTCACGAGCCCGACGCGGTCGCGCTGGCGGTGCACGAGGTAGGTCAGGCAGGCCGCGAGCGTGCGCGCGTAATCGAGCTTGCTGAGTCGCGACCCAAACGTCATCGACTTCGACACGTCGAGCAGCACGACGAAGTTGGCGTTCGAGTCGGCCTCGAACTCCTTGACGAAATACCGGTCGGTGCGCGCGAACACCTTCCAGTCGACCCGGCGGATGTCGTCGCCGGGCACGTAGCCGCGGTGCTCGGCGAAGTCCACCGACGCGCCGAAGAACGGCGACCGGTGCAGCCCGTTGATGACGCCGTCGACGACGCCGCGTGCGACGAACTCGAGGTTGCCCACACGCGCGAGCACGGCCGGATCGACGAAACGGGCGCCGGGCACGGGGCTGGGGCCGGCCACGCGCTACATCCCCGACCGCGGCATCGGCACCGCCTCGAGCAGCCGTTCCACCAGCATGTCGCTCGTGATGCCCTCGGACTGCGCGTGGAAGTTCGTGAGCACCCGGTGCCGCAGGACCGGGTGCGCGAGCGCGCGGATGTCCTCGAAGCTCACGTGGTATCGCCCGCTCGTCAACGCCCGCGCCTTCGCGCCGAGCACGAGGTACTGGGCCGCCCGCACGCTGGCGCCGAAGGCGACCCACTTCTTCACCGACTCCGGCGTCGTCTCCGACTTGGGGCGGCTCGCCCGCACGAGCGCCAGCGCATACCGCATCACCGGCTCCGCCACCGGCACGCAGCGCACCAGCCGCTGGAACTGGATCAGGTCGTCCCCGCTCACCGGCCGGGCGAACTCCGGTTCGAGGATGGCCGTCGTCGTGCGCACGACCTCGAACTCCTCGTCTTCCGGCGGATGCTCGATGACGATGTGGAACATGAAGCGGTCGAGCTGCGCCTCCGGCAGCGGGTAGGTGCCCTCCAGCTCGATCGGGTTCTGCGTGGCGAACACGTAGAAGGGCTCCTCCAGCTTGTAGGTCCGGCCCTGGATCGTCACCCGATGCTCCTGCATGGCCTCGAGCAGGGCCGACTGCGTCTTCGGAGGCGTGCGGTTGATCTCGTCGGCGAGCACGATGTTGGCGAAGATCGGCCCGGGCGAGAACACCATCTGGCGGCGGCCGGTCGCGGCGTCTTCCTGGATGATGTCGGTGCCCGTGATGTCCGACGGCATCAGGTCCGGCGTGAACTGCACCCGGTTGAACTTCAGGTCCAGCACGCGCGCCATCGTGTGGATGAGCAGGGTCTTCGCCAGGCCCGGCACGCCGACGATCAGGCTGTTGCCGCCGACGAACAGCGTCAGCAGCACCTGCTCGATGACGTCGTGCTGGCCGATGATCAGCTTGCGGAGCTCGGTGATGACCTGGTCCCGCCCCGCCTTCATGCGATCGGCGAGCGCGACGTCATCCGGCGATTCGAGATCGGTCCTGCCCGTGTCGACGATGTCCACCTGTCCTCCTCCGTCCCCGCGCGGGGCCCGCCGCACCCGCGTTCAGTGCGTCATCGCGTACATCACGTAGTTCACACCCAGCTTGTAGGCCTCGTTCGAGAGGTCGATCGGCACGTAGCCCTGGTCGGAGAACTCCCAGTACTCCCCGATGTCGTTGTTGTAGTTGGCCACGAGCAGGAGGCGCTTGTCCGGATCGTTGTCCTCGTAGAGCCCGTAGAACACCGGCCGCTCGCTCCTGTCGTAGAACTGCACGAAGTCGAGCGACGAAATCTCGAAGAACGAATGGAAGATCGGGTGCGAGACGTCGAGCTCCACCAGGCGGCCCTCGGGATAGAGCTCCCGGATCCGGTCCTGGAAGTTGTACCAGTGCGCCCCGCGGAAGTCGTCGAAGATGAGGAACCCGCCCTTGTCGAGGTACGCGCGCAGGCTGGAGACCTGCGCCGGCGTCATCGACCAGTATCCCGGCTCCGACATGTAGGCCACCGGATACTCGAAGAGCGCCGGATCGTCCACCGCCAGGATGTTCGACTCGTCGAGGTGGGGCCGGAGATACGTGAGCTCGGCGAGGATCCGCATGAAGTGGCGGTCCGCCCGCGGGTAGTCGTGCGCCCAGCCCGGGTCGCGGCGCGAGAACGGCGCGTCGTAGCGCAGCCGCACGAAGGCGAACCGCCCGTCGTAGGGCACGACGTGGTCGTCGATGACCACCGGGGCGCGGCGACGGCCGCCGAAGAACCCGCGGTCCTGCGCGAAGCCCACCGCCGCGGCGGACGCCACCGCCAGTGCCAGCGCGCACACGCGGAGCGGAGGGCTACACCAGGCCAACGGCACGGCGGTACCCCCATTCGGCGCACAGCAAGGCCACCAGCACGACCAGGACAATCGGCATGTGCCAGAGCTCGAGCTCCTCGACGGTCGTCACGCCGCGGCTGGTGTAGCGCAGGTCGTCGGCGAGTCCGGACACCGAGCCCGGCGTGTAGTAGCGCCCGCCGGTTTCGTCCGCCAGCCGGCGCAGCACGGGCTCGTGCAGCGTCGCGTCGAAGTATTCGTCGTCACCCGCCGCGGCGCGGACGTAGGTCGCGGCCTCGCCGAGCGGCGTGTCGCCGCGTGCGGCGTCCACCTGCACCGCGTGCCACCCCGGCTCCGCCGCGGTAAAGGTGCCCTGGAACACCCCGTTGCGCTCGCCGGTCCACGTGAGTGGCACATCGGTGACCTGGCCCCCCGGTGCGGTCACGGTCGCCATCACTCGCGCGTCGTTCACCGCGACGAACCCCGGATCCACGACCTCGGCCGTCAGCGTCGCCTGCCCCCCCGGCTCCACGCGCTCGGTGGTGGTGAGTTCCACGCGGTCCGGCACGCCGTCGACGAGCCACCGGAGCGCCTGGCGCCAGAAGTGCTCGTGCGTCAGGTCCTCCACCGGGATCGAGGCATGCATCTGCCACAGCCACGAGTCCTGCGGCGTGAACGCGAAGGCCTTGCCGCGCCCGTACCGCTGGAACGCCAGCACCGGCCGCTCACCGCGATCCTCGGCCGTGCCCGTCAGCAGCACGGTCGCGCCAGGCTTCACGCCTGCGATGTGGTTGACGGTGGTCACCGGCGGGAGCGTCCGCCAGCGCTCCGTGGACGCCGCCTCCGTCTCGGCCAGCTGCGTGACCGCCTGCGCCAGGCCGGCGCGCGTCGGCATGACCGCAAGGCGGGTGACGGGTGGATCGTCCTCCCGCGCATCGGCGGCGTCGAGCACCACCGGCAGCGCGTCGGCCACGGCCGTGCCGGCGTAGCCGCCTTCGGCGAAGGCGCGGGGCCCGCCCAGCATGATGAGACCGCCGCCGCGGCGCTCCACGAACTCCGCAATCATGCGCAGCTGGTCACCCGTGAAGGCACCGGCCTCGATGCTCCCGAGAATCAGCCCCCGGTAGGCGAAGAGCTCGTCGCGCGTCTTCGGGAAGCCCTCGACGAGCTCGTCGGGCCCGTCGACCTGGAGCCGCAGGTACTTGTTGTCCGCCGTGCGCTGCAGCGCCACGACCTGGAGGTTCGTGTCGTCCTCCACCGCGCGCAGCAGGAACTTGAGCTCGAACCTCGGCTCGCCCTCGAAGTAGAGGATCTTCTCGACGCGGTCGCGCACGTCGATGAGCATCTCGCGGGCATTGTTGCCCTCGACGAGCTCGCCCGCCTCCGGGGGCACCCGCACCCGGAAGACGCGGGGCCCGGCTTCGCCGGCGGTGAAGTGCACGCGCGCCGTCGCCGGTCCGCCATCGGCGGGGAACCGCACCGGCTGGGTGCCGACGATGCGGCCCTCGTCCTCGACGTCGAGCGTGACGGTCTCGCCGTCGAAGCCCTCCTGGGTCAGCACGACGTCGACGACGAGTGACGTGCCCTTCAGGGCCGTCCGGGGCGTGCTCACGCGGCCGATCTGGATGTCCCGTGGCAGCCGGGGCTGCCCCACGCCCACGGTCGACACGGGCACGCCGGCGGCCTTCAGCGCCAGAATCGATTCGCCCAGCGCGCCCTCGCCCGTGTCCGCACCGTCCGACACCACCACCATGCCGGCCAGTGGCAGGCCCGCCAGCTCCTGGCGCACCGCGTCGAGCGACGCGCCAAGCCGCGACTGGCTGCCCTCGAACGCCAGGCCGTCCCCACCCGCGACGCGCGACGCCGTGGACGAGAAGCGGAAGGTACGCACGGTGAACCGGTCCGCCAGCGCGCCGAGCACCGCGCCGCGGGTGGCGAAGGCCTCGGCGACGAATGCCGCGCGCGGCCCGCCCGCCTCGTCGGCCACCTGCATGCTGCGCGAGTCGTCCAGCAGCACCGCCAGGATGTTCTGCTGGGGCACCGCCGCCTGCACGGCCAGCACGGGACGGAACAGGCACAGGACGACAATGGCGAGCACGGCGAGACGCAGCCCGGCCAGCACGACGCGGTCGCGCCGGGTCAGACGCGCGCCCGTGGCGCGGTAGCTGACGACGGTGACGGCAATGGCCACCGCCGCGACGGCGAGCGCGGGCATGAGGCTCCCACCAGCCGCCAGGCGCAGCTCTCCCTCCGCGAAGACGACGGGGCGATATTGGAAGACGAGCTGGAACAGCCTCTCGAACACGCGTTCTCCACCGCCGGAGGGTCAGAGCCGGATTCTACTCTGACGTTCCTACGACGGCGGCAGCCGTGCCGCTTCACCACCGCACCGGATCGAACATGTGTTCAATGAGTGGCGCGTGTGGGAGGGGAAGGGATATCAGATTGAAGATTGA
Organism: Vicinamibacterales bacterium; assembly: GCA_050246635.1. Taxonomy (GTDB): domain Bacteria; phylum Acidobacteriota; class Vicinamibacteria; order Vicinamibacterales; family UBA2999; genus JBFWVR01. Next base: position 238,012 of record JBFWVR010000001.1, on the reverse strand, counting down.
AGATTGAAGATTGAAGATTGAAGATTGACGATTGGGGGATGCCGGGGGCGTTGGTGGCTGCGGTACGCTGCAGGGGTGACCATCGACCCGGGCTACCTGCTCTTGTCGCTCGTCGTCTCCGGCGTGGGTTTCGTGCTGTTCACGTACGGGCGAAAGCAGGCGCGCCTGCCGCAGGTCGTCGGCGGCCTGCTGCTGATGGTCTACCCGTACTTCGCGTCGACGTGGACGGGGCTGCTGGGTGGCGGCGCGCTCATCGCGGCTGTCACCTGGTGGGTGGTTCGGCTGGGCTGGTGAAGGCGCCGGTTACTTCAGGTGCTTGTCGTACCAGGCGATGATGCGCTCGAGCCGGTCCAGCAGGTGCCGCTCCTCGCGCAGGCCGTGCCCTTCGCGCGGGTACAGCACGTACTCCACATCGACGCCGTACCGCTTGAGGGGCCGATACAGCTGGTCGCTCTGCCCCTGCGGGTCGGTCGTGTCCTCGGTCCCCTGGAGGATGAGCGTCGGCGTCTTCGCCTGCTTGATGAAGGTGACGGGCGAACTCTTGATGAAGCCGTCGAGCTTCTCGTACGGGAGGCCGTAGAACCACTCGTCGTACGCCGGGCCGGCCTCGGTGCCGAACTCGCTCGCCAGATCCGAGAGGCCGGCGCCCACCACCGCGGCCTTGAACCGATCCGTCTGCGTGATGGCCCACTCGGACATGTACCCGCCATACGACCAGCCGCCGATGCCGAGCCGATCGGGATCGGCAACTCCGCGCGCGACCAGGGCGTCGACGCCGGCCATGACGTCCTTGAAGTCCCCGCCGCCCCAGTCCCCGCGGTTCGACGCGAGGAAGTCGAAGCCGTACCCGGACGACCCGCGGATGTTCGGATAGAAGACCGCGTAGCCGCGGGACACGAGCAGTTGCCCCCAGGGCTCGAATCGATCTGACCACCGCCCCGTCGGTCCGCCGTGGATCAGCACGATCGTCGGCAGCCGGGCGCCAGGTGCGCGCCCAGGCGGCAGCAGGAGGCGAGCCTCGATTGCCGTGTGGTCGAAGCTCGAATACGTGAACGGCTCCGGCGTCACCAACGGCGGGTGTTCCCAGTCGTCGTTCAGGTGGGTCGCCACCCGCGGCGCGCCGCCGCCCGTGGCAATCCAGAGCTCCGGCGCCCGGGTGGTGGTCTCACCGGTGAAGGCGACGACCCCCGGTCCGGTGGAGAACGCCGACGGGTGCACGGGCGTGTCCAGCAAGGTCGCCACCGCCCCGGTCGACGCGACCGTCGCCAGCCGGCTCTCGAACCCCTCCTGGACCACGGCCGCGAGCCGACCGTCGGCCGTCCACTGGACACCGGAGACCGGCCGATCGACCGTCCGGGCGGTGAGGTTCCGGGGCGTGTCGTGCCCCGGGCCCCCGAGGAACAGGTCGTGTCCCGTCGGGCCATCCACGCGCGCGCCGACCCAGGCGAGCGCGCGGCCGTCCGGCGACACCGTCAGTCCCCCGAACGGTCCCCGCGGCGTGACGAGCGGCGTCATGGCGCCGCTTGCCAGCGACAACCGGCAGATCTCGTCGGTGTTCTCGTCGGACGCGGGGCGCCGCGTGGCCTGCAGGACGAGGGCATCGCCCGCGGGCAGCCAGGCGAGGTCGGAGACCGCCCATGGCTCGCCGGTCAGCCGCGCGGGTGCGCCCCCTGCGACGTCCACCATCCAGACTCGCGAATGGCGATCGTCCGTGTCGACCACCCGTGCATCATCGCCCTCGTCACGGCGCGCCTGGTCCATTTCGCTCCGAGGTTCCGGCGCAATGAAGGCAATCCGGCGGCCGTCGGGTGCCCACGCAAACGACCGGATGCCGCTCGACAGGTCCGTCAGCGGCAGCGCATCGCCGCCGGCCATCGGCAGCAGGTAGATCTGCGCGGGGCCGTCGCGATCCGACAGGAAGGCCAGCGTCCGGCCGTCCGGCGCCCAGCGCGGCATGTAGCTGCCGCCGTCGGCGAACGTCATCTGCCGCGCGCGCCGCCCGTCGACCACGGCCATCCAGATCTGGCGCGCCTGCTCGTCGCCATCCGGGGGCTCGGCCACGACGAACGCCACGCGATCGCCTTGCGGCGACACCTGCGGATCCGACGGCACGCGCACGGCCAGGGTCTGTTCAGGGGTCAGCACGCCGGGCACGGGCGCGGCCTGCAGGAGCACGGAGAGGGCGAGAATCGTCAGCATGGGCGGGGTCTCGATCGAGCAGTGTCCCCGCGCGCCGGCGGGCCGTCAAGCGCCGGCGTCGCCGTGTCCGGCGAGCACGGTGCGGAGGTCGGCGAACGCCCGGTCCACGTGCGCGGCCGTCTCGGAGCTCAGCGGCGCGTTCACCTCGAAGTCGTGGGCCGGCACCGCCAGCACCCACGCGTCAGGCACGCGTCCGTACAGCCGCAGGCACAGGGCGAGCAGTGCCCCCATGGTGAGCGTATGTGTCGAGAAGGCGACCTCGGAGGCTGGCGCCACCCGGCGCACGTCGTACGGCGCCCGCGCGCCGGCCGCCGCATCCGCGTCGATGAACAGGACGGCGTCGTGGTCCACGAGCAGCGTGGCGTCCTCGGGCACGAGCTGGTAGTTGGACTCGATCGTGACGCGGCCGGCCAGCCCCGCGCCCTCGAGTCGTTCCGCCAGCAGGATCCCGGCGCCATCGTCCCCACGGCCGACGTTGCCGACGCCGTAGACGAGCAGCCGGCCCGTCGCCAGGTCCGCGGGGATCATGCGCTCGACCGCACGACCTCCGACAGGAGCTCGCCGCGCTCGTTCTCGACCCGGACGTGGAGCGGCATCCGGCCCAGCGCATGGGTGGCGCAGCTCAGGCACGGGTCGTAGGCGCGGATCGCCACCTCGACCTGGTTGAGCATGCCCTCGGTGATCTCCTCGTGCCCGCTGATCACGTGGTCCGCCACCCAGCCCACGGCGCGATTCATGCCCTCGTTGTTGCTGGTCGTGGACACGATCAGGTTGCACATCGTGACGAGGTCGTTCTCGTCGACCTGGTAGTGATGGAAGAGCGTGCCCCGTGGCGCCTCGATGACGCCGACGCCCTCGCCGGTGCGGGTGCCGCACGCCATGCGCTCGCCCGCCAGCAGATCCGGGTCGTGCAGCAGGTCGCGGATCACCTCGGCCGCATGGAGCGCCTCGATGAGGCGGGCCCAGTGCATGTGCATCGACATGCCGTTCGGCCGCCCGCCGGTGTAGGCCTTGTAGATCTCGAACTCCTGCTGCGCGAGCGGCGTCGGGATGAAGTCGCACGTGTTCAGCCGCGCGAGCGGGCCGACCCGGTACCAGCCTCGCTCCGGGCCGAGGCTGCGGATGAACGGGAACTTCATGTACGTCCAGCTGCGGACCTCCTCGGAGAGGTAATCGGCGTAGTGCTGGTAGTCGACGTGGTCGAAGATCGTGCGCCCCTCGTCGTCCACGGCCCGCAGGCCCCCGTGGTACAGGTCCATCGCGCCGTCGGCACGCACCAGGCTCATGTAGTTCGAGGGAAAGGCCGCGAAGGTGTCGATGAAGCCGGCGTGCTCGCGCTGGTAGCGCCTGAAGAGCGCCAGGCCTTCCTGCGCCCACCCGACCATGCGGTCGGCGTTGAACTCCGCCGACCCGTCGAGCAGCGCGTCGCGCTCCTCCGTGGACAGGTGCTTGTTGATCCCGCCGGGGATCGCGCCGGTGCCGTGGATGCGCTTGCCGGCGGTCATGCGGATGACCTCCTGCCCGAACTTCCGCATCAGCACGGCCTTGCGCGCGACCTCCGGGAACTGGTCGATCACGCCGACGATGTTGCGGCGCTCGGGGTCGGCGTCCATCCCGAACAGCAGGTCGGGTGAGGCGAGGTGGAAGAAGTGCAGGACGTGCGACTGGAAGATCTGTCCGTAGTGCATCAGCCGCCGCATCTTGTCGGCGGTCGGCGTCAACTGGTCCGAGCGCACGCCGGACACCACGTCCATCGCCTTCGCCGCGCAGAGATGGTGGCTGACCGGGCAGATGCCACACAGCCGCTGGACCAGCACGATGGCCTCCCAGAACGGCCGTCCCTGCACGAATCGCTCGAAGCCGCGGAACTCGACGATGTGCAGCCGCGCCTGCGTCACGCGGTGGGCGTCGTCCACGCGAAGCGTGACCTTGCCGTGGCCTTCGACGCGGGTGACGGGCTCGATGACGATCTTCCGGGCCATGGGCTGCCTCTAGTCGAACTTGAACTCGGCGTACGGGATCTCGCCGAGCGGGCGGCCATCGGCGATGGCGCTGAGTGCGTGCCAGATCAGGTCCGGCCGCGGCGGGCAGCCGGGCAGGAACGCGTCCACCTTGACGATCTCATGGCAGGGATAGACCCGGTCGAGGATCGCGGGGATGTCCTCGTCGTTGGGGATCAGCGCGTTGCCGAGCGTCGGGCCGCTCTGGTAGGTGGCGCCGAAGAGCTCCGCCATCGGGATCCCGTTGCGCATCGCCGGCAGGCCGCCCGTGATCGCGCACTGCCCCACCGACACGAGGATGCGACAGCTCTTGCGGAACGCGCGCAGGACCTCCACGTTCTGCGTGTTGCAGCAGCCGCCCTCGACGAGGCCGACGTCGCACACCTCCGGGAGTTCCTTGATGTCGTCCAGGGGCGACTTGCGCAGGTCGTAATGCCGCACGAGCTCGAGGATCTTCTCGTCGATATCGAGAAACGACATGTGGCAGCCGAAGCAGCCGGCGAGCGAGGTCGTGGCCAGGGTCAGCTTCGGGCGCGCGCTCATGCCCCACCCCGCGTCCGCCCGTCCTCGATGTCGCTGCCGATCGGGGTGCGGTCGTAGGTCCGTTCCCCGATCGGCGTGAGGTACTGCGGACCCTTCGTCAGGAGCGCGCCGACCGGACAGATCTCCATCGCCTTCCGCGCCGTCTCCTCCGTCACCGCGTCGGGCACGGTCGTGTCCACCGTGATCTGGATGGCGCGGCCGCGGTTCTTGAAGCCGAAGATGTCCTCGCCGCCCCGCCCCTTCACGCCCCGCACGCAGCGCAGGCACTGGATGCAGCGGTTGTGCTCGAGGATCAGGTGCGGCAGCGACGCGTCGATGGACCGGTTCGTGAACGAGAACGGGAAGCGCGGCACGTCCATCCGGTACCGGTAGGCCAGGGCCTGGAGCTGGCAGTTGCCGCTCTTCTCGCAGCTGGGGCACATGTGGTTGCCCTCGACGAAGAGCATCTCGATGAGGCCCTTCCGCAGGTCCGCCAGCTCCGGGCTCTCGCTCACCACCACCATGCCCTGCGCCGCGGGCGTGGTGCACCCGGCCACGACACGGCCGCCGACCATCACCGTGCACACGCGACAGGTGCCCGCCGGCGGCAGGCTCTTGTAGTCGCAGAGCGTGGGAATGTAGATGCCGTTCTCGCGGGCGGCCTCGACGATGCTCTGCCCCTGGCGGGCATGCACCGTCTCGCCGTTCAGCGTGAACTGGATGTGCCCGTATTCCATGGTCAGGCCTTCTCCAGGTTCGGGCGACGGCCCGCCACCGCGTTCGACTCCGCCGTCGCGTACTCGAGGTTGAACTGCGAGACGTAGTCGACGTCCGTCCGCACGCTCCCGGCGTAGACCTCCGGGAAGTGCTCCAGCGTGGTGAGCAGCGGGTTGGGAGCCGTCTGGCCCAGCCCGCACCGTGAGGCCATCTTGACCATCCGGCCCAGGCCCTGGATGGCCTCCAGGTCCTTCGAGGTGCCGTTGCCCACCATGATCTTCTCGAGCGACTTCAGCAGCAGCGTCGTGCCCGCCCGGCACGGCACGCAGAAGCCGCACGTCTCGTTCGCGAAGAACTCCATGTGGTTGTGCACGATCGAGAGGAGGTCGCGGTTGCCGTCGAACACGGTGAACGCGCCGCCGGTCGGCACGTCGCCGTGACACAGCACCCGGTCGAACTGGCGCGGCGAGAGGCAGGTGCCCGACGGGCCGCCCACCTGCACGGCCAGCGTCTCGGCGGCGCCGCAGAGGTCGAGCATCTCGCGGATCGAGATGCCCCACTCGACCTCGTAGATGCCCGGCAGGGCGCAGTCCCCGGAGACACTGACGAGCTTCACGCCGGACGAGGTCGGCGTGCCCATCGCGCGGAACCACTCCGCGCCCTGCTCCAGGATGCGCACGGCGGCGCCGAAGGTCTCGGGGTTGTTCACGACGGTCGGCCGATGCCGGTACCCGGACGCCACCGGGAACGGCGGCCGGTTGCGCGGCGTGCCGCGTTTGCCCTCCGCCGACTCCAGCAGCGCCGACTCCTCGCCGCAGATGTAGGCGCCAGCGCCCATCCGGATCTGGATGTCGAAGCTGAAGTGGGTGCCGAGGATCCGCCGCCCCAGCAGGTGCCGGTCGCGCATGCCCTGCAGCACACGCTCGAGGTGGGGTCGCAGGTACGCGTACTCCGCCCGCAGGTACACGATCCCGCGGCGGCCCTCGACGGCGTACCCGGCAACCGCCATGCCCTCGAAGACCATCTCCGCGAGCTCGGTCATGAGCACGCGGTCCTTGAAGGTGCCGGGCTCGCCCTCGTCCACGTTGCAGATCACGTACCGGGACTCGGCGGGGGTGGCGCGACAGAATGCCCACTTCTGCCCGGTGGGGAAGCCCGCGCCGCCGCGGCCGCACAGTCCCGAACGCTTCACCGTGTCGATGACCTCGAGCGACCCCGCGTCGAAGGCGCGTGACAGCGCGGTGCCCGGCGTGTAGGGCGCGAAGAACACCGGGCCGCGCCGCCGGATATGGTTCTGCACCTCCGCCGCGATGAGCGGGCTCGCATTGTGGCCATCCCCGAGCGGACCGACCAGGTCCGCGAGCGGGCGGCCCGCCCGGATGCCGGCCACGATCTCGTGCACCCGCGCCGGCGTCAGGCGCGTGAACGGCACGTCGTTGATGAGGGCGGCCGGCTCCTGGTCGCACATGCCGATGCAGGAGGTCTTGTACAGGCCGATGGCGCCGTCGCCCGTGGTATGCCCGAACGTCGTGCCGGCCGCGTGCTCGAAGGCGCGCGCGACTTCGGCGGCCCCCGCCATTTCGGCGGTCGCGCTCGTGTTCAGGTAGATCGTGGTGGCGCCGCGCGGCTCGCGCGAGAGGAAGTGGTAGAAGGTGGCGGTGCCCTCGACGTGCACGCGCGGCAGGTCGAGCTCCTCGGCGACGATCGTGACGGCCTCGTCGGGCACGTGCCGCCACTCGGCCTGGATGTCGCGCAGGATGTCGAGCAGCTGACGCCGCTCGCCACGATGCCGCTCGACGATCGCGCGAACTGCGGCTCGCATACCTTGATTGTAGACCCGCCGGGCACCACCTGGGCGGGCTTCCGCCATGTGGGACGCCTAACAGAGGAATGGAGAATCCAGAAAACGGAATCGAGAAAGGAAGGACGGAATTCCGAATTGCGCCTTCCTGAATTCCCTTCTTGATTCCGGTTTCTTGATTCTTCATTCTCCATGTCCATCCCGACGTCCCCCCTTGTAAGATGCCCGCGTGAGCCGGCTCTCCCCCCGCCGCGCGTCGCTCCGCCCCCCCGGTCCATGGCCTCTGCGCCATCTCTGCCATCTGTGCCATCCGTGCCATCTGTGCCATCTGTGGCCCTTGTGGCTCGCCCTGATCACGGTCGTGGGAAGCGCGGACCCCCTCGTCGCCCAGCCAGCCCCCGCGACCGCCACCACCGAGGCCACGGTGCTCGATGCCGACGGCCGCCAGGTCGCGACGCTTGGCGCGGCTGACTTCCAGGTCACCGTGGATGGCCAGGCCCGCCGCGTGGTGGCGGCGGACTACATCCGGCTCGACGCGGCCCGCGACGGCGGCTCGCCCTACTACTCCACCAACCGCTCCTCGGCGCCCGCCGGCCGCTTCGTGCTGCTCCTCGTGGACCAGCGGCAAATCGCCCCCGAGGCCGCGCCCGCGGCCATGCAGGCGCTCGCCCGCCTCGTCAATGCGCTGTCCGCGCACGATCGGATTGCCCTCGCCGCCATTCCGGCGCCTGGAGAGTTCGTCGACTTCACGACCGACCATGGGCAGGTGCGCCAGGCCCTGCTCCGCATCCGCGGAGAACCACTGCTGCCGGGGCGGCGCACGGGCCTCTCGCTCGCCGAAGCCCTCGCGATCCACGAGCGGTCGGACATGCGGCTCGCAACACGCGCGCTCGACCGTGAATGCGGCAGCGGCCTCGACGCCGACACGCGCCTGCGGTGCCAGGGCGATGTCGCGCGACAGGCCGGCGAGCTCGCCGGCGCGGCACGCGACCGCTCACGTCAGACGCTCGCGGCCATTGACGATGTGCTGCGGCGCCTGGAGCCCATCGTTGGTCCCAAGACGGTGCTCCTGGTCTCCGCGGGGCTGCTCGCCGACCACCAGCGCGCCAGCATCGACGCCGTCGCGGCCACCGCCGCGTCGGTCAGGGCCAGCATCGACGTGCTCCTCGTGACCGACCCGCCCGTCGGCCGGGGGGGCGCACGCGAGGGGCCCGGCCTCACGGTCCTGGCCAACGCCGCCAGGGGCGGGGTGCACAGGCTGGACGCCAACGGCCTGGATCGAATCCGCGAGGCCGTCGCCGGCTACTACGTGCTGGGGCTGGAGGCGGTTCCCACCGATGACACACCGGGCGGGGGACGCGCGCTCGTGCGCACGACGGCAGCGCCGGGGACGATCGTCCGCGCCCGCGCGCGGGTGACGGCCGTCGAGGCGGCTCCCGCGACGGCGGAGGAGGCCGTGGCCCGCGCCCTGCGCGCGGCGCTCCCGACCACCGCGCTCCCTATGCGGCTCGCGACGTGGACGTTCAAGGCGCCCGGCACGCAGGACATGCGCCTCCTGCTCGCCGCCGAGGTCGAGCGGCCGGCCGATCAGCCGCTCACCTACACCACCGGCGTGGTCGTCGTCGACGAGACCGGTCACCTGGTCGCGAACGCGGTCCGCCCGGCGGCCCTCTCGCCGCACCCGCACGATCCGACCATCGGGACCTACTCCGCCAGCGTGACCGTGCCGCCGGGACGCTACCGGGTGCGGCTCGCCGTCGTGGATCCGGCGGGCCGTGTCGGCAGCGTCGAGCGTTTCGTCGACGCCGCGGCCGTCGATCCAGGCGCCGCCGCGGCGGGCGACATGGTGATTGCCGCCGCGCCAGGGGGCATGCAGGGCTCGCTTGCGCCCGGCGTCGAGGCGCGCGTGGGCGAAGAGCCCCTCGCCGCCCTCGCGGAGCTGTACCTGCCGGCAGGCGGTACCCCGGCCGGGGTGGAGGCCACGCTCGATGTCGTCCAGGCCGCGGACGGCGCGCCGCTGCTATCCAGCGCGATGCAGATCGGCACCGGCCCCTCCCCGGAGATCGCCACGGCCCAGACCATGGTCGAGACGACAAGTCTCGCGCCCGGCCGCTACCTGGCGCGGATCACGTTCCACGCCGCCGGACGGACGCTCGGTGCGATGCTGCGCCCCTTCCTGGTCCTGCCGGCGGCGGCGGCCAGCCGCCCGGGGAGGACGGCCGGTGCCTCGACGCTGTCGGCGCCACCGGGCCTGCGTCGTGGGCTGCTCGACGCGGTGCCGACGGCGGCCGTCGATCGGCTGCTGGAGGCGGACGCGCTCGATCGGATCCTCGCCGTCGTCGCGGAGGGGCAGTCCACCACCGTGGCGCATGCCGTGGCCACTGCCCGGGTCGAGGGATTCGGCGGTGCGGCTTTCGCCGTGCTGGACGAGGGGCAGCAGGGCCTCGCCACGTTCCTGCGCGCGCTCGACTTCGTCGAACGGGCCGACACCGCGAAGGCCGAGCAGACGCTGCGCACGGCCGTCCAGCTGCTGCCCTCGCTTGCGCCGGCACGCCTGTTCCTCGGGGCGGTGCTCGCCGGCACTGGACGGTACCGGGACGCCGCGGGCCTGCTCCAGAGCGTCCCGGCCACCCTTGCGCCCGCCGCCCCGTTGTTGGCGGGGGAAGCCTGGCTGAAGGCCGGCGAGGCGGCGCTTGCCATCGAGCCGCTCGAGCACGCCGCCGCGGGGGACGACCCGCGGGCCGCGCGGAGCCTCGCCTTCGCGTACCTGCTTGCCGATCGGGCAACGGAGGCACTGCCCGTGCTGGCCGCGTACCTCGGGGATCACGGCGACGATGGTCCGGCGCTGGCGGCCGCGGTCTTCGCGGCCTACTCGCGCCACACGCCGGCGCCCGTGACAGCCACGCTGGGCCCGGATCGCGAGCGGGCCGCCGCCTGGGCACGCGCCTGCCAGCGGACGGGCGGGCCATTCTCGGCGCTCGTGGAGTCGTGGGTGATTCACCTGAACGGGCTGCAGTAGCGCGGGGAGCAGGAGGATAAAGGGGACTGTCCTGGACTGTCCCCATTTCGCGCTCCCCCATTCCGCACTACGATCGCCGAGTCACGTCGCGCGAACGAGCCGGGACGCCCCGGCGTGAGCAGGAGATCCAGCATGACGAAACGATGGACGCGCGGCGCCGCAGGCGCCGCCCTCGTGGTGATGGCGCTCGGCACGGCGGGCGCCGCGCAGGACAAGCGGGTCATCACCGAGACCGACCTGCTCGACTTCCAGTGGATTGCCGACCCACAGGTCACGCCCGACGGCAGCCAGGTCGCCTTCGTGAAGGTCGTCGTCAACAAGGCCGACGATGGCTACGAGACGAGCCTGTGGACGGTGCCGGCGGACGGCAGCACGCCGCCTCGCCGCCTGACGTCGGGCACGCGTGACAGCCAGCCGCGGTGGTCGCCCGATGGCCAGCATCTGGCGTTCGTACGGGCCATCGAGCGCGACGGCAAGACCCAGCCGGCGCAGGTCTTCGTGCTCGATCTCGACGGCGGCGAGGCGCGACCGGTCACCGACCTCCCACGCGGCGCGAGCCAGCCGGCGTGGTCTCCCGACGGCGCGCGCATCGCCTTCTCGAGCAGCACCCGGCCGGATGACTTCCCGGGCCAGGGCCCGAAGACCAAACCGACCGACGTCCGCGTCATCACCTCCGCCGTGTACCGCAGCAACGGCGGCGGCTGGAACGAACAGGACCGCCCGAGCCATCTCTGGATGGCGGACATCGTGCCCGGCGCCGACATTCCCCGCGCGATCCAGCTGACCAGGGGCGATTACTCCGAGAACGGGCACGTCTGGGCGCCGGACGGCTCGCGGCTGTACTACACGTCCACCCAGGTGGACGAGCCGTACTACGAGCCATCGAGGACCGCGATCTTCGCGGTCGATGCCACGGTGCTGAAGCCAGGCGCGACCTACGACCGCGAGATCGTGAAGATCGCCGACATCGACGGGTCGGCCGGCAACCTGCGGCCTTCGCCCGACGGACGCCGGCTGGCGTTCGTCGGCACCGCGAACGGTCCGGCGGAGCGCTCCTACGACCAGACCGACCTCTTCGTCCTGGATCTCTCCGGGCTCCGTCCCGGCGGGCCGCTGCCACAGCCGACGAACCTCACCGCCGCCTACGACTTCGACATCAACGGCGGGATCGGCGGCGACCAGGCCGCCCCACGTGGCGGCCGCAGCACGGGGCCGCTGTGGGCGCCTGACGGCGGCTCCATCGTCATCGTCTCCGGCGTGAAGGGCGACGCGGTGCTGATCCGGGTCAACGCGGAGAACGGTGCGGTGACCCCGGTCTTCGAGGGGAGCCATGCCGTGCAGTCCTACTCGGCGTCCGCCGACGGCTCGCGCCTGGTCGCGCTCGTGTCGACCCCGACCAACATCGGCGACCTGTTCGTCGTCCAGCCGGGCGCCCAGGCGAGGCCGTCGCGGATCACGGACATCAACGCCGACCTCTTCTCGACGCTCCGCCTGAGCGAGCCGGAGGAGATCACGTGGACCAGCAAGGACGGCCAGACGATCCAGGGCTGGCTCCTCCATCCGCCGGACTTCGACCGATCGAAGAAGTACCCGTTCATCCTGGAGATTCATGGCGGGCCGCACTCGGCCTACGGGAACACCTTCACGCACGAGTTCCAGTGGATGGCGGCGAAGGGCTACGTCGTGCTCTATCCGAACCCGCGCGGGAGCAGCAACTACGGGCAGGAGTTCGGGAACGTCATCCAGTATCACTACCCGGGCGACGACTACCTGGACCTGATGGCTGGCGTGGACGCGGTGCTCGCGCGCGGCTACGTGGACGAGGCGCGGATGGGCGTCACCGGCGGCTCCGGGGGCGGCCTGCTGACGAACTGGGTCGTCACCCAGACGCCCCGGTTCGCGGCCGCGGTGTCCCAGCGATCCATCGCCGACTGGTACGGCTTCTGGTTCACGGCGGACTTCACCCTGTTCACGCCGTCGTGGTTCCGCAAGGCGCCCTGGGAGGACCCGCAGGACTTCCACGCCCGGTCGCCGATCACGCACGTCGCCAACGTGAAGACGCCGCTGATGCTCGTCGACGGGGACGCCGACCTGCGCACGCCCCCCTCCGACGGCGGCGAGCAGATGTTCCGCGCGCTGAAGTACATGAAGGTGCCGACGGTGATGGTGCGCTTCCCGGGCGAGACGCACGAGCTGTCGCGGTCCGGCAAGCCCCAGCACCGCGTCGAGCGCCTGCAGCACATCGTCGGCTGGTTCGACAAGTGGCTGCAGGGCAAGTCGGACCTCTATCCCACGGTGCACTGAGGACAACCCGCCACGAAGATCACGAAGCGCACGAAGACGGCAGGAGGGCGGGGGCGCGGTCCCCACGTCAGCGGTTGCGGACGACCCGAGGACCCGCCCGCGGCAGCGGTACCCACCGCCCGCGACGTCCCCATGAGCCCCTGCGTCCTTCGTGGCCTTCGTGAGCTTCGTGGCTGGGATTCCCTTCCGCATAAACGACTCAATTGGTCGGATATGACCGTTGAGGCCCGCAAGCTGCCCGCTCAGGGGGCCGTCGGGCCCCTTCCCCGAATCCTGTGCAGATCCCCCCGGACAAGCCCCTAAAATACGGCCAGTTCACAACTTAGAGGAGTTCGAGGAGATGCACGCTCCCATCAAGTACGTCGAGAAGGGCTTGTCGGTCGTCGCCAATGGCGCGTGGCAGGTGTTCTCGCGGTTCAACAAGATCAGTCCGAACCCGTCGTTCACGCCGAACTGGTCGGACAAGCCGCTGCTCAAGAGCTACCAGAAGACGAAGCCGCCGCTCGGCTGGCCGCGCGAGACCGACTCGCTGTGCCCGACCTGCGTGCGTGAGGCGCGTCAGGCGATCCTGGACGGCACGCGGCCGCTCGAGACGCTGCTCAACGAGAAGGTTGGCGAGATCAAGGCGACCATCACCGAGAAGGACGGCAAGATCGTCATGGTGAAGGACTGCCCCATCCACGGCCACTTCGAGGACGTGATGGCGATCGACCCGGCGTTCTTCAAGCACCTCGAGGAGGTGTTCCCGGGCCGCGACATCCGGGCGCACAACGACGAGACGCTGCACAACCACGGCAGCAGCACGGTGAAGTACGGCCGCGGCTCGGTGCTGACGGTCGACCTGACCAACCGCTGCAACATGATGTGCGACCCGTGCTTCATGGACGCGAACCAGGTGGGCTTCGTGCACGAGCTCACGTGGGAGGACATCAAGACGGTCCTCGACAACGCGATCACGATCAAGCCGAGGCGCCAGATGTCGGTGCAGTTCTCGGGCGGCGAGCCGACGCTGTCACCCTACTTCCTTGACGCGGTGCGCTACGCGCGCAAGGTCGGGTATAACTCGGTGCAGGCGGCGACCAACGGCATCGAGTTCGCCAAGAGCGTCGACTTCGCGAAGGCGGCGGCCGAGGCCGGCCTGCGCTACGCGTACCTGCAGTTCGACGGCATCGGCAACGCCGCCAACTCGCACCGCCGCGTGGGCAACCTGTTCGACGTGAAGCTGCGGGCGATCGAGAACCTGCACGCGGCCGGCGTGGACATCGTGCCGGTCATCACGATCGTCAACGGCGTCAACAACGAGCAGGTCGGCCGCGTGGTCGAGTTCGCGCTCGACAACCCGAAGAAGATCAACTTCCTCTCGTTCCAGCCGGTGAGCTTCACGGGCCGCGACGAGGAGGTCACGCCGGAGCGCCGCGCGGCGCAGCGCTACACGCTGTCGCACCTGGCCCACGACGTGAAGAACCAGACCGGCCTCGGCGAGCCGACCCGCGACTGGTTCCCGATCTCCTTCATGGGCACGTTCACCGACTGGGCCGACCTCGCCAAGGGGCCGGAGACCGAGTTCGGCAACCTCACCTGCGGCTGCCACCCGAACTGCGGCGTCGGCATGGCGGTGATGATCGACAAGGAGACCAAGGAGGCCGTCCCGGTGACGGCGTTCCTGAACGCCGAGCAGCTCGCCAAGGACGTGGCGCAGGTGAACGACGCGGCGCGTGGCCGCTTCCTCACGGTCACCGGCATGGCCCTCGCGCTGGCGCGCAACTACAACTCGTTCAAGGCGCCCACGCACTTCAAGCTGACCGACCTGCTGAAGAAGTTCGACAAGACGTTCGGCGCCACCGGCAAGGACTACGGCAAGGTCACCGGCGACCGCACCGCGGCCGACATCGAGAAGCGCCGCGCCGACCGCTGGAACTTCCTGTTCATCGCGGGCATGTGGTTCCAGGACCTCTTCAACTACGACTTCCGCCGCACCGAGATGTGCATCATCCCGTATGCGACGCAGATGGGCGAAATCTCCTTCTGCGCCTACAACACGGGCATCGGCTGGCGGAACATCATCGAGAAGATGCACATGACGGCCACGCTCACCAAGTGGTACGAGGAGCACGGCCGGCATGAGATCTTCGCGGGCAACAAGGCCGTGCCGCTCAACACGGCCGACCACTCGCTCGTGCTGAACGCCGAGGCCGTCGCCGCCGGCGCGCAGACCGACCTCGACGAGCTGGGCATCGCCAAGAACGCCCGCGAGGAGCAGCTCCAGGCGCGCAAGAAGAAGAACCTGACGCCCGAGGAGCAGCGGCACCACCAGGAGATGGCGCAGCTCTACCGCCAGCACGTGCTCAAGGAGCCGGCGGCCGAGAGCGTCCTCCAGATCCAGGGCCTCAAGGGCGCCAGCAAGAAGTCGCCCGTGCAGGAAGTGCTGCACAAGCCCGAGGTCTAGCGCGCGCCGTCGAGCCGCGCCCGTCCGCACACGGGGCGCCCCGCGGGGGCGCCCCGTGTCATGTACGGCCCACGCGCCGGCCGAGTGCGGTAAATTCAGGGAGGCCCGGCCTGTGCCCGGCCCCGGCGGTGACGTGCAGACGGATCCTCGAGCCCAGCATCTCGACCTGGAGCGTGCCCTGGCGGCCGGCGACCTGGCCGGCATCCGCGTGGTGTTCGCCGGCGCGCGCGACTTCCCCGATGTCGCCGATCCCCTGACCGGTGCCCCCCTGCTGCCGCTCGCGCTGCGGCAGGCGCCCGCCAGCCTGGTGTACGTCCTGCTCGACCTCGGGGCGGACGTCAACGTGCTCGACGCCAACCGCCGCGCGGCCCTCCACTGCGCCATCACCCGCGAGGGACCCGAGCGCTACGACCTGCTTGCCGCGTTGCTCATGCACGGCGCCGCCCCCGACCAGCCGGATGGCGACGGCCAGACCCCGCTGCACGTGGCGGCCGCCCGCGACGACGCGCACGCGATCGAGATCCTGCTGACGCACGGTGCCGATGCCGCCGGCCACCCGGCGACGCCCGAGACGCCCCTCGCGCTTGCCGTCCGGATGGGACACCACGCCGCAGCCGCCGCGCTCGAGCGCTCGCGCGACGACGCCCCGTAGCGAGGACGCGTCCGGGACCTGCGACCGGGCCTTCTGGGGCATCATCAGGGGGATGCCTGCCCCACCACCTCTCGCCAGAACCCGCATCGTCTCACTCGCCCTCAACGTGCCGGGCCCGGTCGCGCTCGCCCGCCTGGTCGCGGCTGGCGCCTCCGCCACCAAGATCGAGCCGCCCGCCGGCGACCCGCTGTCGACCATGTGCCCGGCGTGGTACGACGCGGTGTGCCGCGGCGTCGAGGTGGTCGAGGTGGACCTGAAGACGCCCGAGGGGCAGTCGCGGCTGGCAGCGCTGCTCGCGGACGCGGACCTGCTTCTCACGAGCCAGCGGCCTGGCGCGCTCGCGCGCCTTGGCCTGTCGAGCGAGCGCCTGGCAACGGTGTTCCCCGGGCTCCGCCACCTGAACATCGTCGGGCAAGTCGGCAATCCGGAGCGGGCCGGCCACGACCTCACGTACCAGGCCACGCACGGCCTGATCGACGAGCGCCTGCCGAGCACGTTGCTGGCGGACCTCGTCGGCGCCGAACGCGTCGTCTCCGAAGCGCTGCTGCTCCTGGCCGGCCCCCCCGGCGGGCACGCGACGGTGGGCCTCGAGGACAGCCTGGCCCTGCTCGACCTGCCGGGGCGGTACGGGCTCACCGTGCCGGGTGGCCTGCTCGGCGGCGGGCTGCCGGAATACGGCGTCTATCCGTCGGCCGACGGCCATGTCGCCGTCGCCGCCCTCGAGCCCCGCTTCCGCTCGCGCCTCTACGCGGAACTCGGGCGCGCGCCGGGGACCTCCCTCGGGGACGCCTTCGTTGGCCGGACCGCCGCGGCGTGGGCGGAGTGGGCCGAGGAACGCGACCTGCCAATCGTCGCCGTGCGGTCGATCCGGGAGCAACGTCGCTGAATCCCGGGGCACGGAGAACACGGGGGACACGGGAACACGGAGAACACGGGAACACGGAGAACACGGGAACACGGAGAACACGGAGAACACGGAGGACGCGGAGAACACGGAGAACGCGGAGAACGCGGAGAACACACGGGGAGCAGGATTGCTTCCAACATCCTGCGCGCGCATTCACCTGCTGACTGCGCGCCACAACCGCTCTTCAGTACGCCACCGCCCCCACCCTCCACTGCTCAGTGTGTTCAGTGTGTTCAGTGTGTTCAGTGTGGTCCGTGTTCTCCGGGTCTTCCGTGCCTTCAGACCTCGATGACCGGCGGGACATCCTTCTCGATCCTGCGGACCGGCACCCCGACATAAACCGCCCCGGCTTCGAGGCGCGTGTGTTTGGGCACGACGCTGAGGGCGCCAATCTGGCAGCGATCGTCGGCGTGCACGCCGATGCCGACCATGCTGCCGA
Organism: Vicinamibacterales bacterium; assembly: GCA_050246635.1. Classification (GTDB taxonomy): domain Bacteria; phylum Acidobacteriota; class Vicinamibacteria; order Vicinamibacterales; family UBA2999; genus JBFWVR01. The sequence continues at coordinate 221,006 of JBFWVR010000001.1, read as the reverse complement.
GTCCCACGGTCACGCCCGCGCCGAGCCGGACACGGCCTGTCTTCACCATGCCACGCTCGACCGTGTGTCCCGACAGGTGCACGTTCTCGCCGATGACGACGCCGTCGCCGAAGTCGAGCAGGTTGTGATCCGAGATCGACAGGCTGTTGATGTAGACACCGCGGCCCATGCGCGCGCCATTGAGCCGGAGGTACCACGTCCAGAGCGGCGAGCTGCGGACGAAGGTCCCCACGAGCACGCGGACCACGTGCGTGGAGATCATGTAGCGCACCCAGTCGAGCAGCGGCCAGTCGATCTCGGCCAGCGCCCAGGCGCCGCCGTCGGTCGTGCGCCACCCGAAGAGCCGCGTCGATCCTGCCGAAAGCAGGATCAACGCCACGGCGAAGACGAGGTAGGCCGGCACCAGCGACATCGCCACAATCGCCGGCCGCACGAGGGGCCAGGCCGGGACGCCCCAGGAGAGCGACCAGGTCCAGAAGAGGAAGGCCGGCAGGACGGCAAAGCCGAACACCAGGCTCTCGACGACGAAGATGGAGGCAATGGCCCAGGCCACCCGGCCCCACCGCGTCACGCGCATCTGTTGCCCTCCGGAAGCCGCCTCAACGTACCATAGCACCGTGACCCTGCCCGCTCGTTCGACCGTCAGGCCGCCACTGATGCTGGTGCCTGGTCTGGACGGCACAGGGCTGCTCTTCTACCGCCAGGTCCCGCTGCTCGAACGCGGCTACGCCGTCACGACCGCGAGGCTGCGCGACGACCGCCGCTCGATGGCGGAGCTGGTCGACGACCTCCACGGCCGCGTCGAGACGCTCGGCGCGCCCGTCACCCTCGTCGGCGAGTCGTTCGGTGGCGCCCTCTCGCTCAGCTACGCCCTGGCCCATCCGGATCGGGTCGCCCGGCTCGTGATCCTCAACTCGTTCCCGCACTTCGGGCCCCAGGCCCGCCTCTGGCTCGGCTACCACCTCCTGCGGGCGACCCCCTGGGGCATGATGCGGATCGTGCGGCAGCTCACGGCCCGGCGCCTCCATTCCGCCCACACCCACGCCGCGGACCTGATCCGGTTCCGCGAGTTGATGCGGCGCACGACCCGCGAGGGCTACCTCTCGCGCCTGGCCATCCTCCGGGAGTACGACGTCCGCGACCGCCTGGCCGAGCTCCACATGCCGGTGCTGTTCCTGGCATCCGACCGCGACCATCTCGTACCCGCCGTCGAGCAGGCCAGGCTGATGGCAGGGCGGGTGCCGAATGCGTCCCTGCGGATCCTCGAAGGACATGGGCACATCTGCCTGATCGCGCCGGACCTCGACCTGTGTGCCATCCTCGATGACTGGATCGGCGCGCCGGCCTGACCACGACCGACGGGCCACACAGACACGGAGAAGTGCTGCTGAAGACCCGGCCGTGGCGGCCCGAGGGCCGGGGCACCCTCGTCAGCGTCATCCCCAGGCGGTTTCTGTGTCTCCGTGTCACGCACGGCATTGCCGCCAATGGACGATACTCACCGCATGTCCGCATCCCTCTTTTCCCGGACGCTTGAACTGGCCGAGGCCTATTGGGCAACGGCCGGCCAGCGGCACGTCGGTGGGCTCGCGTCTCGCCGCGACCTCCTGGCGAGACTGGGTGGGCCGCTGCCAGCGGGACCGACCGACGCGGTCGAGGTCATCGAGGCGCTGGCGCGGGATGCCGATCCCGGGCTTGTCGCCACCATCGGCCCGCGGTACTTCGGCTTCGTGACAGGTGGCGCCGTCCCGGCGAGCGTGGCGGCCGACTGGCTGGCGTCCACATGGGACCAGAACGCCGCGATGTACGTGATGTCCCCCGCGGTCGCCGTCATCGAGGACGTGACTGCCGGCTGGCTGCTGGAACTGCTCGGGCTCCCACCCGCGTCCAGCGTGGGCTTCACGACCGGTGCGCACATGGCGAACTTCACCTGCCTCGCCGCGGCGCGCGACGAGGTGCTGCGGCGGGCGGGCTGGGACGTGGAGCGCCAGGGCCTCCAGCGTGCGCCCCGCCTCACGGTGCTCGCCGGCGGCGAGGTCCATATCTCGGTGCTCGGCGCCCTGCGCCTGCTCGGCGTCGGCACGGACGAGGTCATGCGGGTGGAGGCCGACGGGCAGGGCCGCATGCGCGCCGACCGCCTCGCCGATGCCCTCGCCGGCGTCGGGGGATCCACCATCGTCTGCGCCCAGGCGGGCAACGTGAACACCGGCGCCATCGATCCCCTGGCCGACGTGGTGGAGCTGGCGCACGCCAGGGGCGCGTGGGTGCACGTGGACGGCGCCTTCGGTCTCTGGGCAGGCGCCGTCCCGGGGCTGCGGACGCCGCTCCGCGGCGTCGAGACGGCAGACTCGTGGACGACTGACGCGCACAAGTGGCTGAACGTGCCCTACGACTCAGGCCTCGCCATCGTGCGCCACGCGGCGCCACACCGGGCCGCCATGAGCCTGCAGGCGTCCTACCTGCTGCGTGGCCAGGACGAGGAGCGCATCGGCATGGACTGGGTGCCCGACGCGTCGCGCCGGGCCCGCGTGCTGCCCATCTATGCCCTCATCCGCGCGCTCGGGCGTGACGGCATCACGGCCATGATCGACGGCACCGTCGCCTGCGCGCGACAGATGGCCGCCAGGCTTGCCGCCGTCCCCGGCATCGCCATCCTCAACGAGGTGGTGCTCAACCAGGTGCTCGTGCGTTTCGGCGACGATGACGAGGCGACTCAGGCGGTGATCGCGGCCGTGCAGGCCGACGGCACGTGCTGGGCGGGCGGCGCGGTCTGGCAGGGGCAGGCGGTGATGCGGATCTCGGTCTCGAACTGGTCCACGACGGCGGCGGACATCGACCGGTCAGCCGACGCGATCGTCAGGTGCTGGAACGACGTACGGGCCACAGAGACACAGAGACACGGAGATCAGACCGGTTGAAGTGCGGCCGGGACCGCAACGAACGGGACCTGCGAGCGATTGCTCGACCAGACTCGTCTCAGTGTCTCAGTGTCTCAGTGTCTCCGTGGCCCGTCCGTCGTCAGCGAGGACGATATTCGAGCATCACGTTGCTGATGGTCGCGATGGGGCGACCGGGCGCCGTGAAGAGGTCGGTGCCGTCCGGCCGGACGACCGAGAGCTTCTCACCGAGAATGCTCACCTCGGTCCCGACGGTGGCCGGCAACTGCATGACGATGTGCTCGACACCGGTCGGCGCGACGGCCTTGACCCCACCGGGGCCCGCGCCACCCGCGATGCGGTCGAACAAGTCCGCTTCCGTGCGCACTTCGTTCTGCACCACCGCCCGGTCCACGAGCGTGTTGTCCATCGTCAGCACGCCGATGGTCGCGGTGTACTTGCGATAGGCCCTGCCCTCCTTGACCAGGGCCTCCGAGTACGTGTGGCGGTTGTGCAGGTCGAATGAGAGCGTGACCGTGCCGCGATGACGCGGGATGGTCACGAGCACGCCCTCCTTCACCTCGCGCCCCGTCAGGACGTCGCAGAAGGTGCGCCCGGTCGCAACCCCGGTCCCCAGCTCGGACGGACACGTCAGCTTGGCCGGTTCGGTCCGCACGCGTTGCCGCGCGTCCGCCAGTCCCGGCGCCAAGCTCAACGCCATCAAGCAGATGAGCGAAATTCCCTTCACGCGCTACAGAGTATCACCACGACCTGTGCAGTTCATGGATGAGCTGGCAGGCCGCTTGCTCGCGGCGACACTACGGACCGCCGCCGCGAGCCCGATCCGGCCACGTTAGTCGTCCGCGTCAGCTCGAGTCCCACTCCGACTCAGCGCCGTGGGCGCGACATGTCCCGGGCGGCGGTTCCTCCTACGACTTCACGTCTCGTCGATACGGATTTCTGGAGGAACGCAATGTCTCGAACGCGAGTACTGGTCGTTGCTCTCTCCGCACTGCTGGCCGTCGTCCCCGCGTTCGCGCAGGTACAGACCGGCAGCATTCTCGTTCGCGTGTCCGACGAGCAGGGTGGCGGCGTGCCCGGCGCCACCGTGACGATTGCGAGCAGCGCGCTGATTGCCGGGTCGGCGACCGGCGTCACCGACACGGCGGGCGCGTATCGCTTCCCGTCGCTGCCGCCCGGCAGCTACACCATCCGCGCCGAGCTGTCCGGGTTCCAGACGCTCGTGCGGGAGAGCGTGACGGTGGTCGTCGGCCAGACGACGCCGATCGACCTGGTGATGCGGGTCGCCGCACTGGCCGAGACCGTGACGGTGACCGGGGCATCCCCGGTCATCGACACCACGAGTGCCACCGTCGCCGTGAACCTCAGCGAGCAGCTGCTGCAGTCGACGCCCGGCGGGCGCGACATCTGGTCGCTCGTCGAGTACAAGGTGCCGAGCCTGCTCATCACACGCCCGGACGTCGGCGGCACGTCGGGCGGGCTCCAGGGCGTCTACAACGCGCGCGGCACGTCGAGCGCGCAGAACTCGCAGTACCTGAACGGCATCAACGTCGGCGATCCGGCGGCGATCGGCGCCGCCGGCTTCTACTACGACTTCGACGCGTTCGAGGACATCCAGGTCTCGACTGGCGCGCACGACATCACGGTGCCGACGAGCGGCGTCTTCCTGAACATGCTCACCAAGAGCGGGGGCGACCGCTGGTCGGGCCGGACGACGTTCACCTGGCTGGGGGACGCCACGCAGTCCTCGAACATCGATGACACGCTGCTTCGCTACGGGTTCCGGCCGGAAACCAACGCGGTGGACTTCGTGTCCGACATCAACGTGAGTGGCGGCGGGCCGATCATCGCCCGCAAGCTGCGGGTGTTCGCCTCGGTCCGCGACTGGCGTGTGCACGTGAACGTGCCGGCCGCGTTCTCGACGACGGTGCTCGACAAGACCGACATCACCTCCGGCCTGATCAACGGCACGTACCAGCTGAACACCAACCACCGGCTGACCGGCTTCTACTCGCGCCAGTACTACAAGAAGCCGAACCGGTTCCTGGCCGCCTCGAACACGCTCGTGGAGGAATCGACCAGCAACGAAGACGACGTCTTCGACGTGGTCCAGGGCCTCTGGAACGGCATCCTCACGCGCAACCTGTTCGTGGACGCGCGCTTCGGGCTCAACAAGATCAAGTTCCCGACCTACCAGAACGGCACGGACCAGACGCTGCTCGACACGGCGACGGGCATCCGCACGCGCAACTTCAACGCGGACACCGAGCGGTTCCGCGACCGCTACCAGGCGAACGCCACGTTCCAGTACTACCTCGACCAGGCACTCGGCGGCCGCCACGAGTTCAAGTTCGGCTTCGACCACGCGCATGCCCCCGTCGAGGTGCGCACGCGGCGGGTCGACGACCTCGAGCTCACCTACAGCAGCACCACGGGGCGGTCGGGCAACGTCACGCTGTTCGCCACGCCGTTCTTCACGCGGACCGCGGTGGACGTGACGGCGCTGTACTTCCAGGACAGCTACTCCGTGAAGCGCCTCACGCTCACGGGCGGCCTGCGCTGGGAGCGCCTCGAGGGTTACCTACCGGCGCAGTCCAGCCCGGCCAGCCGCTGGTTCCCCGAGCTCCAGCGCGACTTCCCCGAGACCCGGGACCTCGTCCTGTGGCACACCGCCGGGCCACGCCTCAGCGCGGCCTACGACGTGCGCGGCGACGGCCGGACGGCCCTGAAGGCGTCGGCGGGACGGTACTACTACGTGCTGTCCACGGGCGGCACGCCGCTCGACAACGTGAACCCCAACTCCAACTACAGCGCGCTGTACGCCTGGAACGACCTGAACGGCGACCTGCGCTTCCAGGACGGCGAGCAGAGTGGCACGCCGGTGATCACGTCCGGGACGACGACGTCGGTCGACACCGATTTCAGCCGCCCGTTCACGGATGAGTACACCGTGGGCCTCGATCAGGAGATCGGCCCGGCCGTCCGGGTGAGCGCCGTGTTCACGTACCGCCGCGAGGACAACCCGCAGGCCACCTACAATCCGGCCAACCCGTACGCGACGACGCTGACCACGGCGGCGGACGCGGGGCCCGACGGCGTGGCGGGCACGTCGGACGACACCACCTACCAGTACTACGACCGCCTGTCGGCGACGAACCTGACCGTCGTCAGCAACGATCCCACGGCCCTGCAGACCTACAAGGGCCTCGAGATCACGGCAACGAAGCGGATGTCCAACCGCTGGCAGGTGCTGGCGGGCTACACGTATGCCCGCACCCGCATCAGCGGGTTGAGCGTCAACGTCAACCCGAACAACCTGCTGAACGTCAACGGCGTGCTGACCGGCCAGAACACGGGCGCCAACGGGCAGCTCGGCGACCGCCCGCACCAGTTCAAGCTGACGGGCACCTACGTGCTGCCCTGGTACGACGTCGGCCTGGCCGCGAACTTCAACGTGCAGAGCGGCATCCCGGTCACGCGGCAGGTGTCGACGCGCCTGAGCGTCGGCGGCACCACCAACGTCAACGTGGAAGCCCCGGGCTCCCACCGCCTCGACACGCGGAGCGTGCTCGACCTGCGGATCTTCAAGACCGTCCGGTTCGGGACGCGCGAGCTCGAGGGCTCGATCGACGTCAACAACCTGACGAACCGGAACACCGTGTGGGACGTCCGGACCCTGAGCGGCACGCTCGGTTTCCGCCAGGCCGGCAACCCGTCAGGCGCGCTCAACGTGCTGCCGCAGTTCCTGTCGCCGTCGCAGGTCTACGGGCCGCGAAACGTGCGGATCAACGTGGCCTTCCGCTTCTAGCAGGGATGGCGCAGAGGACTCGCGGCCACAGATGGCGCAGCTAGCACAGGTGGCACAGACAAGGAGCCACACACGGATGCACAGACAGGAAGGGATGCACAGATAGGAGGCCGCACGGAAGAAGGGCGTACCGGATCAGATTCCGGTACGCCCTTTGTCGTCGCTTGCCACCTGGAAATCACACTGACGTCGACGTGCCTCGTCCATCAGTGTTCTCCGTGTCTCGGCGTCTCTGTGGCCGGTAGGTCGTCCGCGTCAATCCTCGTCGAGACAGGTGACGCCGACCGGCTGCTGGGTGAGCGCACCGGGGATCTGGAGGCCGCGATGCTTGAGCAGCTCCAGGAACTCGAGCCGCGTCCGGCCGTGATCACGGAACGCGCCGAGCATCGCGGAGGTGATCGTGTAGGAGTTCTGCTTCTCCACGCCCCGCATGGCCATGCAGAGGTGCGTGCCCTCGCAGACGACGGCGACGCCCAGCGGGCTGATCTTCTCCTTGATCGTCTCGGCAATCTCGTTGGTCATCCGCTCCTGCAGCTGGAGCCGGCGCGCGAAGATGTCGACCAGGCGCGGGATCTTGCTCAGCCCGATCACCTTCCCGTTGGGGATGTACGCGACGTGGCACTTGCCGAAGAACGGCAGCAGGTGGTGCTCGCACAGGCTGTAGAAGTCGATGTCCCGCACGATGACCATCTCGCTATAATCGACGCTGAACAACGCGCCGTTCAGCACCTCGTCGATATCCGCCTGATAGCCGCTCGTGAGGAACCGGAGCGCGCGATCCACGCGCTGTGGCGTCTTGACGAGCCCCTCGCGCGAGGGATCCTCGCCGAGCTCCGTCAGCAGGCGCCTGATGAGATCCTGCATCCCGACATTGTACATCGCCGTCTCGGCCGTGGTCGTCGCCGCCGGGCTGCCAGCCTCGGCTGCTGCGGTTGGTGCGGACATGCGTGGTTCCTCCGCCGGCGCCGGCGTACGGGCGCCGGCCAGCCTATCCTTGGATGTCGCGCGCGCCCGTCAGGTTCCCGCCGACCCGGACGCGCTGTACCGCGACCGTGAGTCGCTGCCACACGCCACCGCCGCGGCCGAGATCTGGGCCCACCGGCTGGCCGACGACGATCGCGACTTCGAGGCCGCGTGGAAGCTCGCGCGGGCCCGCTATTGGCTGGGCACCAACGGCCTGCCCGACAAGGACTCGCGCAAGTCGGCGCTCGAGGACGGCATCGCCGCGGGCCGCGCCGCCGTCGCGGCCCACCCCGATCGGCCGGAAGGCCACTTCTGGATTGCCGCGAACATGGGCGCCCTGGCCGAGTCGTTCGGCCTGCGGCAGGGACTCAGGTATCGCGGCGCGATTCGGGATGAGCTCGAGCGGGTGCTGGCGCTGGACCCGGCGTTCCTGGACGGATCGGCGGATCGCGCGCTGGGGCGCTGGTACTACAAGGTGCCCGGGCTCTTCGGTGGGAGCAAGGAGCAGTCGGAGGCGCACCTGCGCAAGGCGCTCACCTACAACCCCGACAGCATCATCACGCACGTCTTCCTGGCCGAGACGCTCATCGCGCGTGACCGGGACGCCGACGCGCGCGCCCAGCTCGAGGCCGCCCTCGCCGCCCCGCTCGATCCCGACTGGGCGCCCGAAGACCGGCGGTTCAAAGACGACGCGCGCCGCCTCCTGGCCTCCCTGGACCAGTGAGACGGCGCGCAGCGGGCGCCTTCGTGCCCTTCGTGCCCTTCGTGTCCTTCGTGCCCTTCGTGTCCTTCGTACCCTTCGTGTCCTTCGAAGAGCTTACTTCCCGTAGTCGTAGAAGCCCTTCCCCGACTTCTTCCCGAGGTGCCCCGCCAGCACCATGCGCTTGAGCAGCGGCGGCGGCGCGAACCGGGTCTCACGGAACTCCTCGAACAGGATGTTCGCGATGTAGTAGGTCGTGTCGAGGCCGACGAAGTCGAGCAGCGTGAACGGCCCCATCGGGTACCCGCACCCCAGCTTCATGCCCTTGTCGATGTCCTCGACGGTCCCGAGCCCCTCCTCGAGGCAGCGGATCGCGTCGAGCAGGTACGGCACGAGCAGGCGGTTGACGATGAAGCCACCCTTGTCGGGAGCCGCGATGGGCTCCTTGCCGATGGCGCGCGAGAACTCGAAGAGCGCATCGTACGTGGCCTGGCTCGTCGTCAGGGCCCGGATGACCTCGACGAGCTTCATCAGCGGCACGGGGTTGAAGAAGTGCAGGCCGGCGACCTTGTCGGGACGGGTCGTCGCGGCGGCCAGTTCCGTGACGCACAGGGAGGAGGTGTTCGACGCGATGATGCAGTCGGGCCCGACCGCCTTCTCGACCTGGGCGTAGGCCTTCTTCTTCTCCTCGACGCTCTCGATGATCGCCTCGATGACGAGGTCGCAGTCCTTCAGGTCCTCGTAACGGGTGGTGCCCACCAGGTTGTTGAGGATGGTGTCGCGCTGCTCCGGCGTCATCTTGCCCTTCTCGACGCCTCCCGCCAGGAACTTCTCGATGCGCGACATGCCCTGCTTGAGCACGTCCTCGTTCACCTCGAGCACGTAGGTCTTCACGCCGGCTGCTGCCGACACCTGCGCGATGCCCGACCCCATGAGCCCGCAGCCGAGCACGCCAACCGTCTTGATTGCCATTTAGAGAGCCTCCACGATGGCGGCGATGCCCTGCCCGCCGCCGATGCAGGCGGAGGCCACGCCGTACTTCTTGCCACGCCGCCGGAGCTCCAGCAGCATCGTCAGCACGAGGCGCGCCCCGCTTGCGCCGAGCGGGTGCCCGAGCGCAATCGCGCCGCCGTTCACGTTCACCTTGTCACGGTCGAGGCCCAGCTCCTTCTCGCACGCCAGGTACTGCGCCGCGAACGCCTCGTTGATCTCGATGAGGTCGAGGTCCGCCAGCGACAGGCCCGCCCGCTCGAGCGCCTTGCGGATGGCGGGGGCCGGCCCCATGCCCATCAGCTTCGGCTCGACCCCGACGGTCGCCCAGGAGACGAGGCGGCCCAGCGGCTTCAGGCCATGCGCCTTCACGGCGGCCCCGCCGGCCAGCAGGAGCGCCGCCGCGCCGTCGACGATGCCGCTGGCGTTGCCCGCGGTGACGACGCCGTCCTTCTTGAACGCCGACGGGAGCTTCGCCAGGATCTCCAGCGTGGTCTCCGGCCGCAGGTGATCGTCCTGCTCGACGAGCGTGACGCCCTTGCGCGTCTTGATCTCGACGGGCACGACCTCGTCCTTCATGATGCCCGACGTCCAGGCCTTGTGCGCGAGCTGCTGGCTGCGCAGGGCGTATTCATCGGCCGCCTCGCGCGTGATGCCGTACTGCTCGGCGCAGTTCTCGGCCGTGATGGCCATCGAGCACCCGGCGTACGGGTCGGTGAGCCCTTCCCACAGCCAGTCCTCGAGTTTGCCCTGCCCCAGCTTCAGCCCCGAGCGCAGGCCGCGAATGATGTGCGGCACCTGGCTCATGTTCTCCATCCCGCCGGCGAGCACCACGCCCGCCTCGCCGAGCTGGATGTGCTGCGCGCCGCTGATCACCGCCTGCACGCCGGAGCCACAGAGCCGGTTCACGGTGAGGGCCGGGACCTCGATCGGCAGCCCGGCCTTCAGGCCGACGTGGCGCGCGCCGTAGTGCGCGTCGACGCTGCTCTGCTGCACGTTGCCGAACACCACGTGGTCCACCCACGCCGGCTCGATGCCGGTGCGCTCGAGCGCGCCCTTCGACGCCGCGGCGCCGAGGTCGATCGCGGACACGTCCTTGAGCGCGCCCACGTAGTCGGTCATCGGGGTCCGGGCCCCGCCGAGGATGAAGACGTCGTCTGCCATGGATCTCCTGTGGTCTGGGTATGCGGATGAATGAGTGCTAGGCGCGGCCGATCATCGCGGCAATGGCGTCGCCGACCTCGCGGGTGCCCAGGCGTCCCCCGACGTCGGACGTGGTCTGGCCGGCGGCCACGGCGGCGGTCACGGCCCGTTCGATGGCCCCGGCCTCCTCGCTCTGGCCGAGCGTGTCGAGCAGCAGGCCGAGCGACAGGATCGCCCCCATCGGGTTGGCGACGTTCTTCCCGGCCAGCGGCGGCGCCGACCCGTGAACCGGCTCGAAGAGCGACGTCTGGCCGGGGTGCAGGTTCGCGGACGCGGCCATGCCGAGGCCCCCCTGCAGGGCGCCGCCGATGTCGGTGACGATGTCACCGAAGAGGTTGTTCGTGACGATGACCTCGTACTGGCCGGGGTCCCTGACGAGGAACATCGCCAGCGCGTCGATGTACTGGTGCGTCGCGGTGATGCCGGGATACTCCGACGCCACCTGCCGGAAGACGCGCTGCCAGAGCGCGTGGCCCTGCTGCATGGCGTTGCTCTTGTCGGCCATGCACACCTTCGTGAGCCCGCGCGACTTCGCGAACTCGAAGGCATGCCGGATGATCCGGTTCACGCCCTTGAAGGTGTTGATCTCCTCCTGGATCGCGACCTCGTCCTCGGTGCCCGCCTTGAACCGCCCCCCGACGCTGACGTAGACCCCCTCGGTGTTCTCCCGGAACACGACGAAGTTGACGTCCGCACACCCGCGATCCTTCAACGGGCAGAGGCGATCGTCGAGCAGCCGCACGGGGCGGTAGTTGACATAGAGGTCGAGCTCGAACCGACACCCGAGCAGGATGTCGCGGGCGTGGCGGTTGTCCGGCACGCGCGGGTCGCCGAGCGCCCCGACGAGCACCGCGTCGAAGTCACGGCGGAGCATGTCGTAGCCATCCTCGGGGATCGTGACGCCCGTCGCGAGGTAGTGATCGGCGCTCCACGGCAGCAGCTCGACCTCCACCGGGGTCCCGTAGGCCGCCTTGACGGCGTTCAGCACCTTCAGCGCCTCGACCGTGACGTCCTGGCCGATGCCGTCTCCCGCAATCACGGCGATTCTCACGGATACTCCTCTGGCGAAATGCAATCACGGAGACACGGAGGCATGGAGCCTGCGGCTCCAAATGCAGATTGCAGATTGCAGATTGCGGATCGAAGAGTGATGTCAGGCTGCAGGATGACGATCGAAAATCCTCTACCGCTCCCGCCGCATGCCCTTCGTGCGATCTTCAATCTTCAATCCCCAATCCGAGATCGGAGCCCCAGGCTCCGTGCCTCCGTGTCTCCGTGTCTCAGTGGCTGCCTGTCGGTTTCTTCACAGCGTTTCGATCGAAAGCGCCATGCCCATGCCGCCGCTGACGCAGAGCGTCGCCAGGCCGGTCTTCGCGCCGCGGCGCAGCAGCTCGTAGAGCAGCGTCACGACCATGCGGGCGCCGGTCGCGCCAATCGGGTGGCCGAGGGCAATCGCGCCGCCGTTGACGTTCAGACGGTCCTCCGGGATTGGCACGTCCTTCAACACCGCCAGCACCTGCGCGGCGAATGCCTCGTTCAGCTCGACGAGGTCGAACGCGTCGATGCCCAGGCCCGTCCGCTCCCGCAGCCGCTGGATCGCGGGCACGGGACCGATGCCCATGATGCGCGGGTCCACACCGGCGCTCGCCCAGCCCGTGATGCGGGCCAGGGGCGCCAGGCCGCGAGACGCTGCCCAGTCGGCGGTCGCGAGCACCACCGCCGCGGCGCCGTCGGTGACGCCGGAGGAGGATCCGGCCGTGATGATGCCCTCCTGTCCATCCACCTTCGGGAAGACCAGCGGCAGCTTTGCCAGCCCGGCAAGCGTCACGCCGTGCCGGGGATGCTCGTCGGTGTCGACGACCACGGGCTGGCCCTTCACGGTGAGCGTGACGGGCGCGATTTCCCGCGCGAAGTGCCCGGCCGCCTGCGCCGCCTCGGCCTTCTGCTGGCTGCCCAGCGCGAACGTGTCCGAGGCTTCACGCGTGATGCCGTACTGCCGGGCCAGCACCTCCGCCGTCTGCCCCATGATCAGGTCCGACAGCGGACAGAAGAACCCGTCGCGGTACATCGCGTCGACCAGCGTGAAGTTTCCCATCCGGTGGCCCCACCGGGCGTCGATGCTGTCGATGAGGTACGGCATGCGGCTCATCGACTCGACGCCGCCGGCGACGACCACGTCCGACTCGCCGAGCAGCAGGCTCTGGGCGCCGGACGCGATGGCCTGGAGCCCGGAGGCACAGGCCTTGTTGATCGTCTGCGCCGGCGCCGACACGGGCACGCCGGCGCGGTAGCCGATCTGCCGGGCGGGGTTCGGGCCCGACCCGGCCTGCCGGCCATGGCCCATGAGGACTTCCTGGACGTCGGACGGCTCGACGCCCGCGCGTTCGATGGCGGCGCGAACGGCCACGGCGCCGAGCTCCGCCGGATGCGTGTCCCTGAAGGAGCCGCCGTAGCGGCCGATGGGGGTACGGGCAGCGCCCAGAATCACGATGTCACGGGCCGGCATAACCGCCCAATGATATCAAACGAGCGTTCAAACGGTGGCGGCCCCCCCGGCAGTCCACGGCCTGGCGCGTGTTCTCAGCAGGTCGACTGGGGACGGAAGGGGCTCGCGTCTCGCTCCCGCGCCCGGTGACGGATGACAGCCGCCCCTCCCGCGGCTCGCCGCGGTCGTCGATACCAATTTCCGTAGACAACAGGAAAGTCGCCAGATTGGAAGGCATCGAGGATCTTGCAAGTTGGATCTCTTGATCCATATTTCAGGATCACGCCTGGGACGAATGACGGCCGAGCTACGAAAAATCCCTGTGTTTCAGCACATTACGACCATGTGACGAGCTGGCACGAATATTCCTAAACGGTTCGGTTGACTCGGGACAGCTCGTCCCTCTTGACTGTCGTTTGGTCACCGCGCATGTGGCGCCGTGGCCGAAAGGAGCCCCATGTTTCGACGCACTTTGCTTGCGCTGCTGACCGTCGTGGTCGGCTTCGCGGGCGTGGCCCATGCTCAGGTCGCGACGACCGGCAGCGTCCAGGTCATCCTCAGTGACCAGGACGGCGGCCGCCTGCCGGGCGTGGTCGTCACGGCCCGCGCAGAAGACACCGTCACCACCCGTACGGCGGTGACCAACGCCGAGGGCATCGCCTCGCTCGAGGCCCTGGCGCCGTCCGCCCGGTACGAGATCAGCGCGACGCTGCCTGGCTTCCAGGATGTGACGCGCAACGACATCCTGGTCCGCTCGGGCCAGACCGCGACGCTGAACCTGACGATGTCGGTCGCGGGCGTGACCGAGGCGGTCACGGTGACCGCCGAGACGCCGCTCGTCGACGTCCGCAGCGCCACGTCGGGCCAGGACATCACCCTGCAGCTGACCGAGTCGCTGCCGACGGGCCGCAGCTACCAGAGCTACCTGCAGCTGGTGCCGGGCGTCCTGCCGGACGACCAGACCTCGAGCGGCAACCCCGCGGCACGGTCGGGCATGAACTACAGCGACATCGGCGGCAACATGGGCGTGTCGTCCGACAACCTGTACTACTTCGACGGCATCAACGTGACCGACCCGGTCACGGGCACCTTCGGCGCGAACCTGAACACCGAGATCATCCAGGAGATGAAGGTGACGACGGGCGGCATCCCGGCGGAGTACGCCGGCGCGCCTGGCCTCATCTCGAACGTGATCACGAAGTCGGGCTCGAACCAGTTCCACGGCTCGGGCAACTACTTCTTCCAGAACAGCAACCTCGTCGCGGAGAACAAGAACGCCGGCGCGTCGGAGTTCTCGACGAAGGACACCGCGTTCACCTTCGGCGGCCCGGCGCTGCGCGACAAGATCTGGTTCTTCGGCAGCTTCCGCTACGTCAACCGCCAGGACGACGTGGTGACGCTGGACACCGAGGAGTTCATGCGCTCGGTGGACAACACGCAGAAGCAGGGCTTCGCGAAGGGCACGTGGGCGCCGACGACGGGTGACCTGCTGAGCGTGACCTACCTGAGCGACCCGACGACGATCTCGGGCCGGCGCGACCGCGACATCACGAACGCCCGCGATCGCTCGCGCGAGCAGGGTGGCCACCGCTACGCCCTCGGCTACACGAAGGTCGTCGGCACGACGCTCTTCGAGTTCGGCGTCAACAAGCACAACGGCGAGGTCTCGGACTTCTCGGCGATCCGCGAGAGCCGCAACGAGGTCCTGTTCCAGCGCACCGACTCGCGCCTGCTCACCGACGAGCAGCAGGGCGGCTTCGGGCGCGACCTGATCGACCAGCGTGACAACATCGCGTTCCGTGGCTCGGTGCAGCACACGGTCGGCCAGCACACCGTCAAGGGCGGCTTCGAGTGGTCGAAGCACGAGAACTTCCGTGACACGCTGTACGTGGACGGCGCCGGCTTCACGACGCTCGCGCCCCGGTACCTCGGCGCCGGCATCACGGCGGCCGACGTCGCCAACGGCAGCTGGAGCGCGCTGCAGTTCGACGTGACCAACACGAGCGACTTCGGCGGCTTCATCAAGACCATCGACGCGCGCAGCGACCGCGCCGCGTTCTACGCCGCGTACGACCTGAACGGCGACGGCACGATCACGCAGACCGAGCTCGGCCAGGCCATGGTGTTCAACACCGCGGGCGCGGGCGGCGGCGTGTTCTACGACCGCGACAACCAGGCCGCGACGGGCCCGCAGGAGACCTCCTCCAAGGGCATGACCCTCTACGCGCAGGACGAATGGCAGATGAACCGCCTCACGCTGAACGTCGGCGTGCGCGCGGAGCGCTGGGAGCACTTCGCGACGACCGGCGAGAACATCTTCACGTTCGACTGGGAGCTCGCGCCGCGCCTGAGCGCGACCTTCGACGTGCTCGGCAACGGCCGGCACGCGGCCAGCATCTACTGGGGCCGCTACTACGACCCGATCCGCAACAACATGACCAACTTCGCGGGCACGCTGACCGGCTCGATCCTCGAGGAGCAGGTCTGGGCGCTCGGCCAGTGGGTCACCTACCGCACCCGTGGCGGCCCGTCGGTGCAGGACGCGTTCTTCGCCCCGACCACGCAGACGCCCTACACGGACGACCTGCAGGTCAGCTACTCGGCGGACCTGGGAAGCAGCATGAGCTTCTCGGCGCTGTACTTCAACCGCAAGACCCGGGACATCCTCGAGGACTACGACCTGGGCCTCTATGCGAGCGGCCCGGAGGGCTACGGCGGCGACATCAACGCGCCGGACTCCCTGTACCTCGGCCTGGACTACTTCGGCTACGCCGAGAACCCGGGCTCGAACTTCGTCATCGGCACGCTGGCCGGCGGCGAGCGCAACTTCCAGGGCCTCGAGTTCGTGTTCCGGAAGCGCTTCTCGAACAACTGGCAGATGCTGAGCTCGTACAACTGGAACGACGGCAAGGGCAACACCAACTCGGACTCGAACGCCGACTTCCAGGGTGACGTGCTGTTCCTCGACCCGCGCGCGCCGAACCAGTACGCGACGCAGCCGGGCCTCATCCGCCACGTGCTGAAGGGCGCCGGGTCCTACAGCTTCAACTTCGGCCTCCAGCTCGGCGCCACCGTCAGCTGGAACTCCGGCACCGTGGCGAGCCGCACTTTCTCGGCCTCGAGCCGTAACCTCCCGATCCGCGTGGCGCCGTCCGAGGCCTACGAGTTCGGTGGCACCGTCCAGCGCTGGATCGCGCCGAACACCGTCGGTGCCCTCACCAACCCGTCCTGGGGCCAGCTCGACCTGCGCGCGCAGTACAACCGCGCGGTCGGCCCGACCGACGTCGAGTTCTTCGTCGACCTGTTCAACGTGCTCGACAACCAGTCCGCGGTCCGCGACCAGGACCTGGTCGCCGGCCAGGGCTCCACGGCGTTCGGCGACCCGATCTCGTGGCTGTCGCCCCGCCGCGCCTACATCGGCGCCCGCCTCCGCTTCTAGAGGCGCCCGACACCTCATCCGGGACCGGCCGCGGGCCGGTCCCGGAATCGCTCCGCACGCCGCCCCTCCCTTCCGACAGCCCCCTCACCTCGCTTCCGCACCCATTCGTCCCAGCCATGATCCAAATGGCTGGATACCGTGGCGCACTCTCATGGATCCGCCCCTGGGACGAGCGAAGTCCGGGAGAATTCCGCGACATTCCGCTGCGAGATCGGCTGGCACAGGATTTCCTTACCGATCGTTCATTCGGTTTTCGCGCATTCGTTACATAAGGAGAGAGAAGCACCAATGCGAACCCGCATGAGCGCCATCTGCATGGCCCTCGTCTTTGCCCTGGCGACCGTGGCCTCCGCCCAGGAGACCACCGGCAGCCTGTCGGGCAAACTGACCGACTCGCAGGGCCTGGCGGTGCCTGGCGTCACCATCACGGTGACGGGTGATCAGGGCACCAAGACCTTCGTGAGCGACAGCGAAGGGCGCTTCCGCGCCCCTCTCCTGGTCCCCGGCACCTACACCGTCCGCGCCGAGCTCCAGGGCTTCAAGGCGGTCGAGCTGAGCAGCGTCAACGTCAGCCTCGGCCAGAACACCGACCTCGCCATCGCCATGGAGGTCGGCGGGCTGACCGAGACCGTCCAGGTCACCGGGGCCGCCGCCGTGGTGGACACCCAGTCGACGACCACCGGCGCCGTACTCTCCAACGAGCTGCTGGCCAAGGTGCCGGTCGGCCGCCGGTTCACGGACACGCTGTACATCGCCCCCGGCGTCAGCGCCACGAGCACCGGTCGCGCGAACCCGTCGCTCTCCGGCTCGTCCGGTCTCGACAACCTCTACGTGGTCGACGGCGTCAACGTCACCAACACGGGCTACGGTGCCGTCGGCAGCTACTCGATCTACTTCGGCTCGCTCGGCAACGCCACGCCGTTCGACTTCGTGAAGGAAGTCCAGGTGAAGACCGGCGGCTACGAGGCGGAGTACGGGCAGGCGCTCGGCGGTGTCGTGAACGTCATCACCAAGAGCGGCTCCAACACGCTGCGCGGTTCGTTCTTCGGCTACGCGGAGCCGAAGGCGCTCGAGGCGGACTGGAAGACCTACCAGTCGGTGAACGGCACGGTGAACACGGTGGGCACCTCGCGCTCGGATGTCGGCGCCGAAGCCGGCTTCCCGCTCGTCCACGACAGGCTCTTCATGTTCGCCGCCATCAACCCGAGCTGGGAGCGCCGCTCGTTCATCGCCCCCGACGGCTTCCCGCTCCAGAGCCTGGGTGAGGTCGAGCGCAAGCGGTCGAGCGTCTCGTACGCGGCCAAGGCCACCTACCAGCTGGCCCCGACCCACCGGGTCGACCTCTCCTTCTTCGGCGACCCGTCGAAGGGCGAGTCGGGCGTGCAGCGCAGCTCGGCCCTGCTCCGGGAGGACCTCACCGGCCTGTCCGAGCTGGAGTACGGCGGCAACAACCAGACGATCCGCTACGACGGCGTCGTCTCGCCGAACTGGCTGCTCGAGGCGAGCGTCGGCCGCGCCTACAACAAGATCGCGGAGACGCCGCAGATCAACCAGTGGTCCGTGGTCGACACCACGGTCACGCCGAACGTCCGGACCGGCGGCATCGGCTTCTACGAGGCCGGCAACGAGAGCACGAACCTCCAGTACCAGGCGAAGTCCACGTTCATCTTCGGCGACCACCAGCTGAAGGTCGGCGGCCTCTACGAGGACGTCGAGTACGCGAACGTGAACCAGCGCTCGGGCCCGACCTTCGTCGCCCCCGATGGCCGGACGACGGCCACGGGCGCGTCGGTCAGCGTGCTGGCGGATCCGACCTACGGCAGGATCTACCGGGTGACCCGCGCCAACTTCAACAGCGCGCGCACCACGAAGCAGCACTACGCGTCGTTCTTCGCCCAGGACACCTGGAAGGTGAACGACCGCCTGACGATCAACCCCGGCCTGCGCTACGAGCAGCAGACGCTGATCGGCACCTTCGACACGCTGACCACCCTCGATGGGCAGTCGCTGCCGGACTTCACGCTCAAGAACAACTGGGCGCCCCGCATCGGCGTCGTCTACGACCTGCTCGGCAACGGCCGCAGCAAGCTGTACGGCAACTTCGGCCGGTTCTTCGCGCGCATCCCGAACGACCTCGCGGCGCGCGCGCTGTCCGGTGACGACGGGATCAGCCGCGCGGACTACTTCGACGCGAACCTGACCAACCCGGTGCCGCAGGGTGTCCTGGCCGCGGGCCAGACCAACCACTACGTGCTGGCCGGCGTCGGCGCCGACCAGATCGATCCCGACACGAAGCTCTCGTACAAGGACGAGTTCGTCGCGGGCTACGAGTGGGAGGCCATGACCGACACGACCATCGGCGTGCGCTACATCTTCCGCCGCATCGGTCGCGTGCTCGAGGACATCGCGGCCGCCCCGGTGGTGGCCTACGACCTCGGCCTGCCGGGCCTGTCGAGCGTCGAGTACATCCTGACGAACCCCGACAGCAGCTTCCAGACCATCGCGCCGGAGCTCGGCGCGAAGTTCGACGATCCGAAGCACACCTACAACGCCATCGAGCTGACGCTGGACAAGCGCTTCTCGGCCAACTGGCTGATGACGGCCAGCTACCGCTACTCGCGCCTGCGCGGCAACTACGAGGGCTTCTTCCGCGAGGACAACGGGCAGTCGGACCCCGGCATCACGTCGCTCTACGACTTCCCGACCAACGACCCGAGCTACACCGCCATCGGCGGCACCCAGTTCGGCTACCTCGGTGACATCCGTTACCTCGGCCAGTCCGGCATCCTGCCGCTCGACCGGCCACACCAGGTGAAGATCTACGGCAACTACGCCTTCAACAACGGGCTCGCGCTGGGCGTGGCGGCCAACTTCACCTCCGGCAAGCCCCTGACGGCCATGGCGGCCCTCCCGCCCTACGACAACCCGGGCGAGATTCCCATGACCGAGCGCGGCGGCGGCTTCGACACGATCGACGGCTTCAAGACCCGCACGCCGTTCGAGACGCAGGTCGATCTCCAGGCCAGCTACGGCGTCAACGTCGCCGGGCGCCGCCTGACGCTGCTCGCCGACGCGTTCAACCTCTTCAACCTCCGCCGCACGATCGACTACAACGCGGCGGTGGAGTACCCGGGCTTCGGGGTGACCAACCCCGACTTCGGGACCCCGACCTCCGCCAACGTCGCCGGCCAGCAGTTCCAGGCGCCGTTCCAGCTCCGGCTGGGTGCCCGCTTCGAGTGGTAATCGCGGCAGGCGTGTAAGACCATGGGCCGGGTGGCGCTGCTGCCCGGCCCTCCTTGTTTTGGATCGAAGGACACGAAGGGTACGAAGGACACGAAGGGCACGAAGGGCACGAAGGGCACGAAGGAGTGGGCCATGCGCAGGCAGGTTGCCGTCGTCGTTCTCGTCTCGCTCGTCTCGCTTGTCTCGAGTGCTGCTCCGCTGGCTGCGCAGACGGTGGCCTCGGCACAGGACCGCCGTGAGGCCCTGCAGCACTACCGGACCGGACAGGAGCTGCTCTCGGGCGAGCGGTGGGAGCAGGCGGCGGAGGCATTCCAGGCGGCCATCGACCGGGACCCCTTGTTCACCGACGCCTACTATGGCCTCGGCCGCGCGTACCTGCCGCTCGAGCGATGGGCGAGTGCGGTGCAGGCCTTCGAGGACTGCATCGCGGCGGCCAGGAGCATCCACGGACTGCGCGAACGCGACCGCGTCGCGGGCGACCAGTTGATCGACGACGAGATCAAGGAGCTGCGGGAGAACCTGCGCCGCGCCCAGTCGCTGCGCGGGGGCGCCGCCATCAAGACCACCGACATCGAGCGGCGCATTCGCGACCTCGAGAAGAACCGGTCGAGCCTGGGCCAGCCGTTCCAGCCGCCGGCGGCGGTGCTGCTGTCGCTCGGGAGCGCCCACTTCCGGGCGGGAGAGACCGAAGCCGCCGAGGCGGCCTGGCGACAGGCGGTGGCGGTCGATGCCCGCCTCGGCGAGGCCTGGAACAACCTCGCCGTGATCTACCTGCGCACCGGACGCAAGGCTGAGGCGACGGACGCGGTGGAGCGGGCTGAACGCGCCGGTTTCCGCGTGCACCCCCAACTGAAGGAGGACATCAGGAACATGAAATCTGGTGATCTCGTGATCTGGTGATCTCGTGATCTGGTGATTTGTGATCTGGTGATTTGTACGTGATACGAGGCGGCTCGCTCCCGGCGGGCCGCCTCGTGGTGCGTACGGGATCAGGCGCCTGTCAGCAGGACAGGCACTTGTGGTTGTTCTTCGACCCGAGCTTCTCGAGCAGGGCGACGGCCTCGGGATACGGCTGCGTGCGCTGGACCGGGCCGTTCGCCATGTCGGCGGTGGTCTGGCCCTCGCGGTTCAACGCGGTCGGGTCGGCGCCGTGATCGTAGAGGTACTGGATCATCTCGACGTCACCGCGGGAGGCGGCCATGTGGAGCGGCGTGTTGCCCTCGTGGTCGCGGGCGTTGACGTCGGCGTGCACGACCTCGACGAGGTACTTGATCGCGTTCAGCTGCCCGCCTGGCGCCGACACGTAGGAGTTGGCGGCAAAGCCCTCGCCGAAGCCCACGCCGGCGGCGGCAATGATGGGCGGCACGGCCGGCCCGCCCACCGGCACCGGCGGCTGGCCGGAGACGTCGTTGAGCTGCCGGACGGCGACGTCTCCCGTCTGCGGGCGGCCCGGCGGCTTGATGGTCGGGATCGACGGGTCGGCGCCGTAGCTGACGAGCAGCTTCATCGCGTCGACGTCGGCGCCGTAGGCCGCGCGCCAGAACGGCGTCGCGCCGACCTCGTCCACACCGGACTGGTCGAAGTTGTAGCCCGAGTACCAGACCTTCTTCGTGAGCCGGACGTTCGGGTCCGCCCCCTTCTCCAGCAGGAGCTTCATCAACGTGAGGTAGTCGGTCTTCTGGTTCAGGTGGGCGCGGGGCTGCGGGTAGGCGGCCTTGGGGGCCCACTGCACGTTGATGGCCGCGTAGAGCGGCGTGGCGCCGTTCTCGGCGGCCAGGTTCGGGTCGGCCCCACGCTCGAGCAGCATGCGCGCCATGTCGAAGCGGCCGTTGATCGTGGCCACGAGGAGCGGCGAGGTGTGATCCCCCCCGGTGGGCTGGTTCACGTCGACGCCGCTTTCGAGCAGCGCCGCCGCGACCTCCATGTAGCCCTGGCGCGCCGCGTAGTGGATGGGCGTGAAGCCCCCGGAGGCGTACACCAGCTCGTTGATCAGGTACTGGCGGTCGACCCCAGGCGTGCGCACGCGCGGGGCCGCCTGGTTCTCCGGGCGACCAGCCCGCGCCGGGGCGGGGGTCGGGCCACCGGATTCCCTGGGCAGGTTCCGGCCATCGGGGTTCGACCCGTCGGCACTGAGCGCCATCAGGTCGACGACGTGGGTGGCCTTGTTGGCGTCGGCGCCGCGGCGGAGCAGCAGGGTGACCGCCTCCGCGCGGTTGGCGGCGGCCGCGAACATCAGGGGGGTCTGGCCGCGGTCCGCCTCCGCCGCGTTGACGTCGGCACCGGCGTCGACGAGGGCGGTAATGGCTGCGATGTCGCCGGCGCCAGCCGCGAGCATCAGCGGCGAGGCGCCGGTCGTGGTCAGGGCATCGGGGTTCGCGCCGGCCGCCACGAGGGCCGCGACGACGTCGCCGGCGCCCCGCTCGGCCGCCAGGTGCAGCGGTGTGTAGTCGCCGAACCGCGTGGTCGCGCGCGGGTTGGCGCCCGCCACGATCAGCATGCGCGCCAGCTCGGCGTCACCGCGACGGGCGGCCCAGTGCAGCGCGGTCACGCCGTCGCCCTGCGTGGCGTTGACGTCGGCGCCGTCCTTGAGCAGGGCCCGGACGGCCTCGTGGTCGCCGGCCATCGCCGCGTCGGCCACGCTGGCGGCGGCCTGCAGGCTCGCCGCCAGGCAGAGCGCCCCGACCAGTCCGGCGACCATCCCCCCGAGCAGCCTGTGCGTCAGCATCGCCTTCCTGCCTCCTCGAACGAACATGACCTGCTACTCGCCCGCCGCGACCGTCGGGTCGGGCACGGTGTTGAGGTCGAACTCGCCATTGCTGTCGCCGAACGACGCGACGTCATCCATGCCGAGCGCGTGCAGCGCCGAGAGGAACGCGTTGGCCATCGGGGTCCCGGCGGCGGCCTTGAGGTGCAGGCCGCCCTTGACAGCCCCGCCCGCCCTGCCGGCGAAGAACAGCGGGCACCGCTTGTGGTTGTGCAGGTTGGGGTTGCCCATCGGCGACCCGTACATCACGAGCGTGTTGTCGAGCAGGGTGCCGTCACCGTCGGGCATGCTCTTCAGCTTCTCGAGGAAGTACGGCACCAGGCTGACGTGGTAGCGGTTGATCTTCTCGAACTGCTTGATCCGCTCCTCGTTCTCGTTGTGGTGCGAGGCGTTGTGGAAGCCGGTGAACACGCCGCTCGGCGGGTAGACGCGCCCGCTGACGTCCCGGGACAGCTTGAACGCGAAGACGCGGGTGACATCCGACGTGAACGCCAGGGCCTGGAGGTCGAACATCAGCTTGACGTGCTCACCGAAATCGTCCGGCACGCCGATGGGGGCCTCGGGCAGCTCGCGGACCTCGCCGCTCGAGTTCCGGGCCTCCACCGTCTGGATCCGTCGCTCGATCTCCCGCACGTCGTCCAGGTAGTCGGTGAGGCGGGCACGATCGGCGGCGCCCAGGTCGGACTTGAGGCGCTCGATGGCGGACGAGATCGTGTCGAGGATGCTCTTGTCCTCGCGCCGCCGCTGCTCGCGTTCCTCGGGGGTGGCCCCGACGCCGAACAACTGGTCGAAGACCGCACGAGGATCGCGGATCATCGGCAGCGGCTCGTCGGGGGCGGCCCAGCTGATCGAGTCCATGTAGACGCAGGAGTAGCCGTACTCGCAGCCCCCGGACTGGTCCACGTTCTCGATACAGAGCTGCATCGACGGGATCGGGGTGTCTTGGCCGTACCGCTGGGCGTAGAGCTGGTCGATCGAGGTCCCGGCCCGCACGTCGGAGCCCTGGGTCTGGCGCGGGTGGGCCTGGGTCAGGAACACCGCGCTCGCCCGGAAGTGGTCGCCGCC
This sequence comes from Vicinamibacterales bacterium, assembly GCA_050246635.1. Lineage (GTDB taxonomy): Bacteria > Acidobacteriota > Vicinamibacteria > Vicinamibacterales > UBA2999 > JBFWVR01. The sequence goes on along the minus strand of JBFWVR010000001.1, from coordinate 197,449 downwards.
GATCTCGGGCGCCGAGTAGGCCTCGGCCATCGCGACGTCCGTGTTGCTGACGATCGTCAGGTGGTCGCGGAAGGGGGCGAGCGCCTCGAGGCTCGTGCCGGCCAGGTCGAAGTCCCGCCCGACGCCCGCCGGCGACCACAGGTTGTTCTTGATGCCGTAGGTCGTGCTGCCGGCCGCGCCGTGCACCATCTCGATGCAGGCGAGGCGGACGCGGCTGCGCGCCTGCGTCTTCGCGAACGCGGTGCCCGCGGGCACCATCGCCCCGAGGAGCGGCAACCCGAGGGTCACGCCCATGCCCTTGAGCGCCGTGCGGCGCGACAGGTGCTTGCCAGTGATGTACATCGCCATCTGCCTCCTGCAGGTCCGTGGGTGGGCGCTACCGCCCGCCGGCGGCCGCCATCTCGGTGGTTTCCGGCCCGCGCATGCGGAAGGCCGGGCTGTTGGCCACGCCCTGGATGAAGGCGGAGACCTTGTAGTCCTGCCTGGCCGCGTCACGCACGATCTCGCGCACGGTCGGCATGTCGTAGTACTCGACCCGACGGCCGAGGGCGTAGGTCATGAGGCTCTCGGTGAAGCTGCGGAGCAGCGCCTCGCGGTGCGCCAGCAGCGCGTCGCGCAGGCCCGCGGGCCCGTCCATCTCGGTGCCATCGTACAGCGTGCCGGTCACCTCGACGGGCGCGCCGTTGTCCTTGATGCGATAGCGGCCGGTGACATCGAAGTTCTCGAGCGCGAGCCCGATCGGGTCGATGACGCGGTGGCACGAGTTGCAGGCGGGGTTCGCGCGGTGTTGCTCCATGCGCTGCCGCACCGTGAGCACGCGCCCGTCCGCGACGCCCTTCGTCGCGTCGAGGGCCGGGACGTTCGGCGGCGGGGGCGGGGGCGGCGACCCGAGCATCACCTGCATCACCCACTTGCCACGCTGCACCGGCGAGGTGCGATCCGCCACGGACGTGAGCAGCAGGATGCTGCCCTGCGTGAGGATGCCGCGGCGCTCGGGTGGCAACGCCACACGGCGGAAGCTGTTGCCCGTGACGTTCGGGATGCCGTAGTGCCGCGCCACCCGCTCGTTCACGAACGTGTAGTCGGCCGTCAGCATCTCGAGCAGGCTGCGATCCTCGTGCACGAGGTTGTCGAAGAAGAGCTCCGTCTCGCGCCGGAAGCCCTCCGACAACGACTTGTCCCAGTAGGGATAGAGCAGGCCATCCGGCCGCAGCTTGTCGACGTCCTGGAGCCGCAGCCACTGCGACCAGAACCGGGTGGCCAGCGCGTCCGAGCGCGGGTCGTCCAGCATGCGCCGCACCTGCTGCGCGTAGACGGCCGGCTGCGACAGGCGCCCCTGGCTCGCGACCTCGATCAGCTCGGCATCGGGAACCGTGCCCCAGAGGAAGAACGACAGCCGCGAGGCGAGTTCGACGTCACCGACCGGCGCCGGCGCGCCGGCCGCCGCCGCCCGCGTGGGCTCGGTCTCGAGCCGGAAGAGGAATCGGGGATGCGCCAGGATCGCCTGCAGGGCCAGCCGGATGCCGGACTCGAAGTCCCCCTCCTTCCGCCCCTGCTCGTAGAAGCCCATCACGTCCTCGAAGTCGGCCGGCGCCATCGCGCCGCGGAACGCCTGGGTGGCCAGCCGCCGGACGATCGTCGCGGCGCACGCGGCCTCCTCGCTGGCCGTCGTCGGGCGGCAACTGAAGATGCGCCGCCGCACCGGGTTGTCCGAGATTCCCGTGACCTCGAGGGGGCCGAGGATCGTGACGTCCTGCAGGTGGGGCGCGGCGGTGATGCCGAAGCCGGTGCCGTAGCGCGTGTCGATCAGCGTGTGCTCGATGGGGGTCAACAGGTCGTCGACCGGGCCCACCGAGTGCGGGATGAAGGCCGCCGACAGCACGTGCGGGCCGGCCGTGAGGTGGATCGGCTCGGACGTGACCGAGAGCCCGCCGACGTCGCCGTCGCTCATGCCGGGGTGCACCTCGAGGATCGTCTTGCGCTCGCCGTCCACCGTGATCTCGAGCTGCTCGTTGCTGCCCTGGAGGGCCACCGCGGTGTTGCCGAAGAGCTCGCCGCTGACGGTGCGGACGAACAGCGCCCGGAACGTGTAGTCGCCGTCGGCGGGAAACACGTGCGTGACGGCCAGGCCGCCGCGGGCGCCGAAGGGCGTGCCCTCGACGTGGCGCATCTGCGACTCGTACCCGGCGACCTTGTAGGTCACCGTGGTCGCCGTCGCCTGTCGGTCGCCGACCGCCAGGCGGCTGATCTGGCCGGCGGCCCTCAGGTACCCGTCGAGCAACGCAGGCGAGAAGGTCTGGGCGTCGGCGACGTTGTCGAAGCCGTCCGTGATGGTGTCGGGCGGCAGGTAGGCGGTGACGTCGATGTCGAGCCCGAGCAGGTCGTCGATGGCCCGCTGGTACTCGGCCCGCGTGAGCCGCTGTGAGGGACGCCACCCGGGCGAGGGGTGCCGGGCCGCCGCGCGGTCCACCCGGGCTTCCAGGCCGGAGGCGAAGCCGGCCAGCACGGCCGGTTCGGGCCGCCGGGCCCCCGCGGGAGGCATCATGCCGGCCGTCAGCTTGCGGATGATCTTCTCGGCCACCTGCGGCTGATCGGCCGCCGCCACCGGATCGAACGCCTCCAGCGACAACCCGCCAATCTTGCGGGCGTCATTGTGGCAGCCCACGCAGTAGGTCGTGACGAGCGCGCGATCATCCGCCGATGCGGCGGCGGCCTGAACGGCTGGCCCGTGCGACGCGACCGGTGCCGTTACGCCCGACGGCCGGCCCGCGGCCCCGGAAGCCCCGGGCGGCGCGGCCTGAACCAGGGCCGCCAGCGGCAGTCCCAGCAGGACAACGAGAACCTTCTTCATTCCTTCCCCCGGACGCGCCCCACCTGGCAGGGGCGTACAAGAGTGCTGGATGCGGTGGAAAACCTTCGGGCAGTATAGGGGACCACCCCGGACGGGGGATCCCAATCCTTGTTCCAAATTGTTGTCCGGGGGAACGCCTGGGTTCGGCGTCCGCTGCGGCACCGGGTCCCGGCTCGTCTGGCGAAGATACAGCAAACCCACCCCGGCCGCTCCAGCCCGTCCAGTCCGTTCCGGCCCCTTCGTCCTCCTGCTGCCATCCCCTCCTCCGCCCTCTGGCGGCCTGCCGGCGTCCTTCCCCGCCCGCCGGGCCGCGGCAGAGCGTCCCACCTCATCAATTGACAACTTTCATGCTCATCAGGCACGGGGAGTTGTTTCAAATTGTTGCCGCGACATCCCGGCCAAACCCGCGACATCTATTGACACTTCAACAACTTAGTTGGCAATCAGGGCCCCTTGACACGCGAAGTAAATCAATTCGGCAACGGGCACGGCACGCCCGCGTAACGAGGAGGCCACGTGAACAATCGCGTCTGGACTATCGGGTGCCTGGTGCTGGCGGTGCTGTTGTGGGGCGCGGGCCCGGCGGCGGCACAGACCACCACCGGCACGATCCTCGGCGAGGTCCGGGACTCCACGGGCGGCCGCCTGCCCGGGGTCACCGTGACGGCCACCAACCAGAGCAACGGCGCCACGCGCGAGGCCGTCACCGACGAGCTCGGGAACTACCGCTTCGCCGCGTTGCCACCCGGCACCTACTCGGTCCGGGCGCTGCTGCCCGGGTTCAACGAAGTCACCCGGCCCGACATCCGGCTTCCCATCGCGTCGCAGATCTCGGTGCCGATCACGCTCGAGCTGGCCAGCCTCACCGAGAGCGTCACCGTGACCGAGCAGGCGCCGCTGGTCGACACGACTGAATCGGTCGTGAAGACCCTGATCGACACGCAGCAGATTGCCTCACTCCCCCTCAAGACGCGCGACTTCCTCGACCTGACGATGCTCTCCCCCGGCGTCGTGAGCGACCAGGGCTCCGCCTCGGGCGGCCAGACCGACTCCATCTCCTTCGGCGGCATGAGCGAGAACTACAAGTCCATCTGGCTCGAGGGGGTGGACTTCAACGACGAGGTCACCGGCGGCGGCAGTTCGCTGTCCTCCGCGACCCGCATCGCGCTCGCCTCGGAGGCCATCCAGGAGTTCCAGGTCATGGCCAACTCCTACTCCGCCGAGTTCGGCCGCTCCGCCTCCGGCGCCATCAACATCGTCACCAAGTCGGGTGGCAACGAGATCCACGGCAGCGGCTTCTACTTCCGCCGCGACGACGCCTTCGAGAAGCCGAACTACTTCGCCGAGGAGGTTCCGCCGTTCAAGATCGAGCAGTACGGCGCGACGGTCGGCGGCCCGATTCGCCAGAACAAGCTGTTCTACTTCGGTTCGTGGGAACGCCGCGCCAACAACCGCTCGGTGCAGGTCAACATCCCCGTCTCGATCCGCGAGTTCGCCTCCTCGCTCGGCTACGACACGCGCACCGACGTCCCGGTGACGACCGACGAGAACAACTACTTCCTCAAGGGCACGTACCTGGCGGCGGCGAACCACACGGTCAACGTGACCTACATGTACGACCATCGCGACCTGTTCAACCAGCAGGTGGGTGGCGATTCGGCTGGCGACCATGGCTACGACGACCAGCGCCGCGGCTGGTTCGTGGTGGGCAACCTGACGTCGGTGCTCGGCACGGGCGCGGTCAACGAGCTGCGCGTCAGCGTCTCGCACCAGGCGCTCGATCGCGTGCTGCCGGCGGGCTCCGTGTCGAAGCCGGAGATCCGCTTCCCGACCGTCGACTTCGGCCGGGCCAGCAACATCCCGCAGAGCCGCGTGCAGGACAACTACATCCTCACCAATGCGACGACGATGCACTTCGTCGGCCGGGGCTCGCACGACCTCAAGTTCGGCTTCGAGATGAACATCGTGCCGACGACGAGCCTGATCAACCAGAGCTACAACGGCCTCTTCGAGTTCCTGTCCGACCAGCCGGTCGTGCCCGGGAACCCGGGCACGCTCCCGTTCCGCTTCACGCAGGGCATCGAGCTGCGGGGCCGGCTGTCGGAGATGGCGCGGGACGTGAACATCTACTCGACGTTCATCAACGACCAGTGGCAGCCGGCCAGCAACCTCACGATCAATCTCGGCCTGCGATACGACTGGCAACTCTGGCGCGGCGACCTGAACGGGATGGACATCCCGTCGGACATCACGCCCGAGGAATTCTGGGTCCGGCAGATCACCGGCGACCTGCGCGGGCAGAACTTCAAGCCGGCGCCGAACGACCGCAACAATGTCGCGCCGCGCCTCGGCGTCACCTGGGATCCCTCGCACGCCGGCACCACGGTCGTACGGGCGGGCTACGGCATCTACTACGACCAGATCAACACGACGACGCTGCGCTCCGTCGTCGCCGGGTACCCGGGCTTCATCGCGACGCAGATTGCCAATGACGCGCGGTCCAGCGGCGTGCTGAACGACTTCTTTCCCGCCCTGCCGACCCGCTCCTTCCCCGAAGCCGTGGGCGCCGCCTTCCGGGTGGCCAGCCCCACCGCGGAGTCGCCCTATACGCACCAGTTCACGACCGGCGCCACCCGCCAGTTCGGGGGCGAGTACGCGCTGTCGTTCGACTACGTGTACATGCGGGGCGAGCACTTCCCGGTGACCCGCAACGTCAATGCGCGGCAGGCTGACGGCACCTTCCCGCTCATCGCCAGCGGCACGCGGCTCAACCTCTATGACGACGCCGCGCCGATGCGGATCCACCAGGCGCAGGTGCGGCTGCAGAAGCGCTTCAGCGGGCGCCTCGGCTTCCTCGTCGGCTACACGCTCGGCAGCGCGAAGACGATCGCGAACAACGGCACGCCCAGCGACAACTACGACCTGATGGCCGACTGGGGCCCGACGAGCAACGACGTCCGGCACCGCTTCATCAGCAACATCATCTACGAGCTGCCGTACGGCATCCAGGTCGGCGGGATCGTGACCGCGAACTCCGCGCCGCCGTACAACATCACGCTCGGCACCGACGCCAACCGTGACGGCTCGAACAACGATCGCCCGGACGGCGAAGGCTTCAACGCGGGCCGCGGCGACCGCTACTTCCAGACGGACGTGCGGCTCTCGAAGCGGTTCGACTTCGGGCGTGCCTCGGGCGAGATCCTCTGGGAGATGTTCAACGTGTTCAACACGGTGAACTTCAACAACTACCAGGGCAACCGGCGGGCGGCGCCGGGCGTGACGTCCACCGGGATCCCGACAGGCTTCGGCCAGCCCCGCCAGGCGTTCGACGCCTTCCAGGGGCAGTTGGGGTTCAAGCTCATCTTCTAGGACGGAGGTGCTGCACGGAGGTGCGGCACGGGGGTGCGGCACGGAGGTGCGGCACGGAGGTGCGGCACAGAGGTGCGGCACGGAGGTGCAGACGGGGGTGCGGCACGGGGGTGCGGCCCCCAGCGGCCCCCCCGTCTTCCATTTGTTCCAAATTGTTGTCGAGCTTGAACGACAAAAACGGTGCTATCTGGTGTCATAGCAACCACTTAGTCACAGCCGAGCCCCACTTGACAGCGCGGGTTATCAATCTCGAACCGGGTAACAACGTTCAACGAGAGGGGCTCGCACATGAACCGTTTCCGAACAGCGGCCACCGGCTGGGTGCTGGCGGTCCTGCTGGCCGGGGCCGTCCAGGCCGCGGCACAGACGACTACGGGCACGATCCTCGGTGAGGTCCGCGACGCGACGGGCGGCCGCCTGCCCGGCGTGACCGTGACGGCCACCAACCAGAGCAACGGCGCCACGCGCGAGGCCGTCACCGACGAGCTCGGGAACTACCGCTTTGCCGCGCTGCCGCCCGGCACCTACACGGTGACGGCGGTGCTCGGCGGTTTCAAGGACGTCTCCCGCACCGACGTGCGGCTGCCCATCGCCTCGCAGATTGCCGTCCCCTTCACGCTCGAGCTCGCCACCCTGAGCGAGAGCGTGACCGTGACCGAACAGGCGCCCCTCGTCGACACGACCGAGTCGGTCGTGAAGACCTTGATCGACACGCAGCAGATTGCCTCACTCCCCCTCAAGACGCGCGACTTCCTCGACCTGACGATGCTCTCCCCCGGCGTCGTGAGCGACCAGGGCTCCGCGTCGGGCGGCCAGACCGACTCCATCTCCTTCGGCGGCATGAGCGAGAACTACAAGTCCATCTGGCTCGAGGGGGTGGACTTCAACGACGAGGTCACCGGCGGCGGCAGTTCGCTGTCCTCCGCGACCCGCATCGCGCTCGCCTCGGAGGCCATCCAGGAGTTCCAGGTCATGGCCAACTCCTACTCCGCCGAGTTCGGCCGCTCCGCCTCCGGCGCCATCAACATCGTCACCAAGTCGGGTGGCAACGAGATCCACGGCAGCGGCTTCTACTTCCGCCGCGACGACGCCTTCGAGAAGCCGAACTACTTCGCCGAGGAGGTTCCGCCGTTCAAGATCGAGCAGTACGGCGCGACGGTCGGCGGCCCGATTCGCCAGAACAAGCTGTTCTACTTCGGTTCGTGGGAACGCCGCGCCAACAACCGCTCGGTGCAGGTCAACATCCCCGTCTCGATCCGCGAGTTCGCCTCCTCGCTCGGCTACGACACGCGCACCGACGTCCCGGTGACGACCGACGAGAACAACTACTTCCTCAAGGGCACGTACCTGGCGGCGGCGAACCACACGGTCAACGTGACCTACATGTACGACCATCGCGACCTGTTCAACCAGCAGGTGGGTGGCGATTCGGCTGGCGACCATGGCTACGACGACCAGCGCCGCGGCTGGTTCGTGGTGGGCAACCTGACGTCGGTGCTCGGCACGGGCGCGGTCAACGAGCTGCGCGTCAGCGTCTCGCACCAGGCGCTCGATCGCGTGCTGCCGGCGGGCTCCGTGTCGAAGCCGGAGATCCGCTTCCCGACCGTCGACTTCGGCCGGGCCAGCAACATCCCGCAGAGCCGCGTGCAGGACAACTACATCCTCACCAATGCGACGACGATGCACTTCGTCGGCCGGGGCTCGCACGACCTCAAGTTCGGCTTCGAGATGAACATCGTGCCGACGACGAGCCTGATCAACCAGAGCTACAACGGCCTCTTCGAGTTCCTGTCCGACCAGCCGGTCGTGCCCGGGAACCCGGGCACGCTCCCGTTCCGCTTCACGCAGGGCATCGAGCTGCGGGGCCGGCTGTCGGAGATGGCGCGGGACGTGAACATCTACTCGACGTTCATCAACGACCAGTGGCAGCCGGCCAGCAACCTCACGATCAATCTCGGCCTGCGATACGACTGGCAACTCTGGCGCGGCGACCTGAACGGGATGGACATCCCGTCGGACATCACGCCCGAGGAATTCTGGGTCCGGCAGATCACCGGCGACCTGCGCGGGCAGAACTTCAAGCCGGCGCCGAACGACCGCAACAATGTCGCGCCGCGCCTCGGCGTCACCTGGGATCCCTCGCACGCCGGCACCACGGTCGTACGGGCGGGCTACGGCATCTACTACGACCAGATCAACACGACGACGCTGCGCTCCGTCGTCGCCGGGTACCCGGGCTTCATCGCGACGCAGATTGCCAATGACGCGCGGTCCAGCGGCGTGCTGAACGACTTCTTTCCCGCCCTGCCGACCCGCTCCTTCCCCGAAGCCGTGGGCGCCGCCTTCCGGGTGGCCAGCCCCACCGCGGAGTCGCCCTATACGCACCAGTTCACGACCGGCGCCACCCGCCAGTTCGGGGGCGAGTACGCGCTGTCGTTCGACTACGTGTACATGCGGGGCGAGCACTTCCCGGTGACCCGCAACGTCAACGCGCGACAGGCTGACGGCACCTTCCCGCTCATCGCCAGCGGCACGCGGCTCAACACTCTATGACGACGCCGCGCCGATGCGGATCCACCAGGCGCAGGTGCGGCTGCAGAAGCGCTTCAGCGGGCGCCTCGGCTTCCTCGTCGGCTACACGCTCGGCAGCGCGAAGACCATCGCCAACAACGGCACGCCCAGCGACAACTACGACCTGATGGCCGACTGGGGCCCGACGAGCAACGACGTCCGGCACCGTTTCGTTGGCAACGTCATCTACGAGTTGCCCTACCAGATCCAGGTGGGCGGCATCGTGACCGCGAACTCCGCGCCGCCGTACAACATCACGCTCGGCACCGATGCCAACCGCGACGCCGTCAACAACGATCGACCGGCGGGCGAGGGCTTCAACTCCGGACGCGGCGACACGTACTTCCAGACCGATCTCCGCCTGTCCAAGAAGGTGACGTTCGGCCGGTTCTCGGGCGAGATCCTCTGGGAGATGTTCAACGTGTTCAACACGGTGAACTTCAACAACTACCAGGGCAACCAGCGGTCGGCCCCCGGCGTCACGTCCACCGGGATTCCAACCGGCTTCGGCCAGCCCGGCCAGGCATTCGACGCCTTCCAGGGCCAGCTGGGGTTCAAGTTGATCTTTTTGGACGGGAGTGCATCACGGAGGTGCTTCACGGAGGTGCCGCACGGAGGTGCCGCACGGAGGTGCCGCACGGAGGTGCCGCACGGAGGTGCCTCACGGGGAGTGCTTCACGAGGGTGCTGGACGACAGTCCGGCACCCTCGTCCCGCTCCGCACCGTCCTCGCGCACTACCCGTCTGCACCCTCGTGCCGCACCTCCGTCCTGCACCTCCGTCCTGCACCTCCGTGTTGCACCTCCGTGTTGCACCTCCGTGCGGCACCTTCGTGCGGCACCTTCGTGCAGCACCTCCGTCCGCAGGTGATATAGTCCGCCGCACCAATCCTTCATGTCGCAGCGGATGGGCGTCGCGTTCGGTGTGCTCCTGAGCCTGGCTGCCGGAGCCGGGGCCTGCAGCGCTCCGCCTGCACACGAGGCGGAGCGCTCCCTCGCCATCGCCACCGGCGGCCCCGGCGGGGCGTTCTATCCGCTCGGTGTGGCGCTGGCCGGGATGTACGAGGCGCGCCTGCCCGGCCTGCGCACGACGGTCGACTCGGGCGGCTCGACCCGGAACGTGCGCGCCCTCGAAGCCGGTGACGCCCAGCTGGCGTTCACGCAGGCCGACGTGGCCTACGTGGCCTACCGGCGCGGCACGGACGGCGACCGCCACCCGTACCAGCAGCTGCGCGGGATTGCGGTGCTCTGGATGAACACGGTGCAGATTGCCGTGCCGGCGACGAGCGACATCCGGGACGTCGCCGACCTGCGCGGCCGCCGCGTCGCGGTGGGCACGCCGGGCAGCGGCACCGAAACGCTGGCTCGCATCGTGCTCGAGTCATACGACCTCACCTACCGCGACCTCGAGCCGGCGTACCTGTCGTTCGTGGACACGCTCGACCAGCTGCGCAGCGGCCGGCTCGATGCCGCCTTCGTCGTGGCGGGACTGCCCACGGCCACCGTGACGCAGCTGGCCGCGGCCCCCAGCATCCGCCTGCTCCCGGTCCCCCCCGATCAGGTGCGCGCGATGCGCGGCCTCTATCCGTTCCTCCAGCCGATGGTCGTGCCCGCCGGGACCTACGAGGGGCTGGACGGCGACGTGGAGACGGTCGGCGTCAGCAGCCTGCTGGCCTGCCGGGCGGATCTCGACGAACCGACGGTGTACACGCTGACGCGCCTGCTCTTCGAGTCGCTGCCCGATCTCAAGCAGGTGCATCCCGCGGCGGCCCTGATCACGCTGGACGAGGGGCCCGCGACGCCGATCCCGCTGCACCCCGGTGCCGCCCGCTACTATCGGGAGCGCGAGATCTTCCGATGACCCGGCGGCGGGGCTTCTCGGGCGCGGGTCCACGCCCCGCTGCCGGCATCCTGGCGTTCGCCACCGGCCTGTCGATCGCGACGGTGGCCCTGGTGTGGCTGGCGTGGACGGCCACCGGCGAGATGCGGCGCACGACGGCGCTGCTGCTCGAACGGCGCGCGAGCGAGGTGCTGGCCTTCACGTCGGCCGCGCTCGACCGCGACATGAAGGGCGCCTGGCTCTCGTTCCTGGTCCCGCTGGACCTCACGACGATCCGGGAGGAGCCCCCCTACGACCTGCTGCAGAACTTCAGCCGCGCCTTCGCGCGCTTCCCGTACCCCGAGTCGTTCCTCATCTGGACCGACACCAGCGAGCGCACGGGGCGGTCCTACGCGTTCACGCGGGCCGACCGTCCGCCGCCGTGGCAACCGGCCGGGACCGACGTCGAGCCCTATCCGGTGCGCCTGGTGGCGGATCCCGCGCCGCTCCAGCCCCTCATCGCGCGCATCCTGGACGCGGCCCCGCACCATCGGCGGTTCGCGCTCGTCGAGGCCGAGATCGCCGGCACGCCGTACCAGGCCGTCGTGCACTTCATGTTCTCGGCGCCGGGCAGTGACCGCCTCGCCGGGTTCGCCGCGTTCGTGGTCAACCTCGACTGGGTGCACCGGGAGTACCCCGGGGAGCTGCTCCGGCAGGTCGCGACCATCGACGGCGCCGAGGACGCGATGGTGGTCACGGTGCTGGACGAGCAGGGCCACGTGGTGGGGACCAGTGGCGGCGATCCAGCCGAGGCCCCGGCGCGGGAGCGCCGGTTCCCCCTGCTCTTCCTCGAACCCGCGCTGCTGCCGATGCTCTCTGCCGGCGCGCCGCCCGTCCGGGAGTGGACGGCGCGCGTGGCGCCGTCGCGAGAGATGGCCCGGTCGGCGACGGCGCTCGGGGCCCAGATGCTGCTCGTCGCGTCGCTCGCGGGCCTGGCCTCGCTCGTGGCAATGCTGCTGACGGTCCGGGCGGTCCGGGTGAGCACCGAGCTCGCCACCATGAAGTCGGAGTTCGTGTCCGCCGTCACGCACGAGCTGAAGACGCCCCTCGCGCTGTTCAAGCTCGTCGGCGACACGCTGGCGCGGGGCCGCTACACCTCGCCGGAGACCATCCGCGACTACGCCGCCATCCTCACGCAGGAAGAGCGGCGCCTCAGCCACCTGATCGAGAACCTGCTCACCTACTCGCGGCTCAGCGATCTCAGGCAGGCCTACGTCCCGGAGGTGCTCGACCTGTCGGATCTGGTCGAGGACGCGCTCGAGCCCTTCCGCCTGCGCCTGAACGAGCTCGGCTTCCGCGTGAACGTCGCCGTCTCCCACGACCTGCCACCGGTGCGCGCGGATCGCGTGGGCCTGCTGCAGGTCTTCGAGAACCTGGTGGACAATGCGATCAAGTACTCCCCCGACGAGCGCGTACTGACCATCGACGGCACCACGGAAGGGTTCATGGTCGCCCTGACCTTCACCGACGCCGGCACCGGCATCCCCGCCGACGAGTTGCCCCGGGTGTTCGAGAAGTTCTACCGCGGGCGGTCGGCCACCGAGTCCGGCAGCGGGCTGGGACTCGCCATCGTGCGCCGGATCGTCGAACAGCACGGGGGCACGGTCACCATCGGCCGCGCCGCCACGGGGGGCACCGCCGTGAAAGTCTGCCTGCCTGCCCAGGAGCGCACATGAAGAAGCGGGTGCTCATCGTCGAGGACGACAAGTCCATTGCCCGGCTCGTGAAGGACAACCTGGAGTTCGAGGGCTTCACGGTGGACTGGGCCGCGACCGGCAGGGACGCGCTCGACCGCGCGCAGCGGCAGCAGCCCGATCTCGTCCTGCTCGACCTCATGCTGCCGCCCGGGGTGGACGCCTACGAGTTGTGCCGGACGTTCAGCGTGATCCAGGGCACCGCCGTCATCATCATCAGCGCCCGGGCGCAGAAGGAGGAGCGGATCCGGGGCCTGCGGCTGGGCGCCGACGACTACATCGTCAAGCCGTTCGCCCTCGACGAGCTCCTCGCGCGCGTGCACGCCGTCCTGCGGCGCACCTCTCCCCGGCCGGACGTGCTGACGCTCGGTGACGTCCAGGTCGACTTCCGCCACCTGCGCGCGACGCGTGGCAAGAAGGAGCTGAGCCTGACGGATCGGGAGTTCGAGATTCTCCGGCACCTCGCCGGGCGCGAGGGCCGCCTCGTGACGCGCGAGGAACTGCTCCAGCTCGTCTGGGGATACCGCGAAGCGCCGGTCACGCGGGCCGTCGACAGCTTCATCTTCCGCCTGCGCCGCAAGATTGAGCCCGACCCGCACCATCCCCGGTATATCCGCACCGCACACGGCGACGGCTACCGGCTCACCCGCGACGAGGAGCCATCCGGCACCACCTCCTGACCATTGCGCCACAGCTCAACCGGGCCGGCGGCCGGAACAGGGGAACTTCAGGGCACGCGGGGGCGTCGAGGTACACCATGAGTCGTCCCCCCGACACGTGCCGGTGCACCGCGGTGGCACCTGCGGTTGACATCCGCACAGGCGCCCGCGATTCATGGGCATCTTTTCGGTGTGGCTCGCGCGCGGCGGGTGGCGCGGTTCTTGTATTCACCGGGACAAGGAGATGAACATGACCACCCCCACCCCCCTTCCTGACCGTGAGCTCGCGCTCGTGATCGGTGGCGGGGCCGGCGTCCTGGCGTCGGTGGAACCGCTGCTCGACGGACGTGCCTACGACATCGAGTTCGTCGACTTGAACGACGAGCCCTACGGCACCGTGCTGGCGATGCGCCCCTCGCTCATCGTCGTGTCGCTCGGCATCGACGACGTGGACGGATTCGGGCTGCTGTCGATGCTGCGGCTCGATCCGCGGACGGCGTCCATCCCGGTGCTGACCTACGTCCGGGAGGAAGAAGACGAGCTCTTCGACCTGCTCGACGGCCCCGAACGGCCGCGCGCGCCACTGGCGGTGCCCGCGCTCGTCCGCCGGCACTGATCCAGCCCCGGCCCCGGGCCCACGGGGGCCCGGCACGGGTGCACGGCGGTATAATCCGCCGCGATGCCCACCGAGAAGCGCGAGACCGAGCGGCTCGACCTGCTCGGAACCCTGCGAGGCGAGGTCATGGTCTTCCAGCCCACGACCATCCGCCAGGTGAGCCGCGGTGGCCTGCTCGTGGAAACCGCGTTCCCCCTCCAGCTCGACTCCCTGCACGACTTCCGGTTGACGCTCGGCGACCTGTCACTAGTCGTGAAGGGCCGTGTCGTGCACTCCCGGATCTGTGACGTCGACCAGGACCTGGTCACGTATCAATCCGGCATCGAGCTCGTCGAGCCCACCTCCCGCGTCATCGACGCCATCGACGCGTTCATCGAGGCCGCTCGCGCCGCCCGCCGGCCGTAGGCGCGTTCGCCCGCGGCGCCCGTCAGGGGTCGCGCAGGCGCGGCCCCCCGCATCACGCCAGCCCCCTATGGCAGCGTCTTGATGTCCACCCGCTCGCGCGGCGGGTTGACGTACGCCGAGACGAGGCTCTCGTGCCCTGCGGCATCGATGGCCGCCACGCCGAAGATGTAGTCGTCGATCGAGACGTTGGGCAGCACGAACTCCGCGACGTCGCCGACGACGGCTTCATGCTCCCAGTCGGGGGTCCACGCGTCCCGCCAGAAGACCCGGTACGCCACGGCACCCGGCGACGGCTTCCACCGCAACCGTGCGTCGTACCCCGACTCCCCGCGGTCGAGCATCGGCCCGCGCTCGCCGGTCACCACCGGCCGCGCGGGCGCGCTCGCCAGGGCGGCCAGGCTCGAGAGGTTGACGCGCGCGTTGCGGGCCAGGTAGACGGGGTCCACGCCGTCGGGCGTGTCACGCACGGTGTGCTGGCGATCGTAGTTCTCGTTGGCCTCGGTGATCCGCACGGCCGTGAATCCATGCTGGTTGAAGGAAGTGTGATCGCCGCCGCGGCCGAAGCGGTCGTGGCGGGCAATCAGCCGGACGCGATGGGACGGCACGTACCGGCTCGCCACGCGGCGGATGTAGCGCGCCAGCTGCCGCGACGGCGAGTCGCCAGGGCCCTCCGAGAAGACGCGCACCGTCTCGGCATCCACGATGCCGTTCCCGCCGACCGAGTTGCCGACGATGTCGTTGTTGAAGACGGCTTCGATCGGCGCCTGCTCCGCCTCGGCCCGCTGGGCGTGCAGCTTCGCCCCGACGAGCCCCTGCTCCTCGCCCACGAGGGCGATGAAGACGATGGTGGCGTCGAACTGCAGCTCCGATCCGCCGAGCACCCGCGCGAGCTCGAGGACCAGGGCGGTGCCACTGCCGTCGTCGTTCGCACCCGGCGCCGGATTGTCCGCCTGGGACCAGTCGAAGCCCTGTCCGCCCTCGACGCGCGCGAGCGAGTCGTAGTGTCCGCTGACGTAGACGCGGCGCGCGGTGCGGCCCGGCAGCACCGCCATGACGTTCCTGACCTCGACCTCGCGGGTGATGCGCTGCCCGGTCGGCGGGATGCGATAGGTGTCGAAGCTCACCTGGAGCCTGGTGCCCGCCCGGCTGAACTCGTCGTAGATCCATTGCCGCGCGGCGCCCACGCCACGCGCCGGATCCTCCTGCGAGGACATCGTGCTGCGCGTCCCGAACGACGCCAGCTTGCGCACGGTCTCCTCGAGCCGGGCCTCGGAGATCCGGCCCAACAGCCCGGCGATGCGCGGGTCGATGTCCGGGGCGGGGGCCTGCGCGCGTGGCGCGGCGGGAGCCAGGAGGACCAGGGACAGGGCAAGGGGCAGCAGTCGCGTCGGCATGGCTGGAGGTCTCCCCGGCTCCCCGCCCGGAGGACGTCAGCGGGGCACGTTCAGGTGTTCGAGGTAGTCGCCGGACTCGATCCGCTGCGCGCGGCCGAGCGGCGCATTGTAGAAATACACCCACGCCGTGACGGTGTCGCCCTCCTCGAGGGCGACGTCGGTGAGGACCCGGGTGTACAGGCTGCGCTCGGGCTCGTTCACCCGGTACCCCTCTATTTCGTCGAGGGTCGCCAGCACCGGCGTCGTGTCGAGGATTTCGTAGACCTCGCCCCACACCACGCTGCCATCATCGGTCGGCACCGCGGCGGGATAGATGCCGAGGTCGAAGAGCGCGGCCTTGATCGCGCCGCGACCGATGAAGGAGAGCTTGGGACTCACCCGCTGACGCCCGGGCCGGTTGAAAGGCGTCATCAGGGTGCCGTAGAAGAACACGCGCTCGGACACAGCGGGCCTGCCGGGAGTGGGTGGACCGAGCGGCAGTGTAATACAGGAGGGCGCCGGGCACCGTGCAAAAACGGTGGTCACGCGTCACGGCGTACACGAAACGGGGGTGGACGCGGGTCCATCCCCCTGAGCGAGCCTCGCCGCCACCCGGCGTCAGCGCTCCTGGCCGGCGCCCTGCCGCTGGCGGCCGAGGGCCTCGAGCGCCTCGAAGACCTCGGTGGGAATCGTGAAGGACAGCGACACGCTCCGCCCGTCGCCGGTCAGCTGGACGGTGTCGACCATCGCCTTGAGCCCGGGGTTGTTGCCCGACTGCATCCGGGCCAGCGCGAGGAACCCGCGCAGCATGTCGCGGACGTTCTGGGCAGCCTGCTCGTCTCGCGCCTCGGCGCGGACGACGCCGCTCACGCCACCATTGACGTGGCCGGCCGCGGTGAACCAGGTGAGGGCTGGGAGCTGGGCCTGGACCTCGTTGGGCAGGCGCGCCTCGCGGGCGATGGCGTCGAAACGGCCGACGGCCCAGGCGCTGTTGCCGTCGAGCTCGGCCACCTGGCTCATCAGCTCGTTGTTGTCGCGGATGTTGCGGCTGGCCCGGCCGGCGTCGATGGCATGGCGCACGGCCTCGTAGCTGCCGAGCGCGACCACGTCGGCCTCGAGGAAGCCCATGGCCATGTGATCGTCGTCGCGGTCCTCGGCCGTGCGCAGGAGGCGCACGCCCTGGTAATCCTCGACCTGGCCGCCCTTGTCGAGCGCGAGCCGCTCGAGCTGGGCCTGCTGGAACCGGCCGCGAGCCAGGACAAGCATGCCGCCCTTGGGCCCCCGGTCGTCGCCCGGCATCATCGCCGCCACCACCGTGTCGATGTCGTGTTCGATGTCGAGGCCGGTCTGGCGCTGGAACTCGTCGCGCTCGCGCGACTCGGGCTCGAGCTCACGGAAACGCTGCCGGAATTGGGAGTTCATGACGTCGCGGACGTTCGCGTACGCCACCACGGCCGCGTCGGCAGGCACGTACTGGAGCTCGTCCGGACCGGCCGCCTGCGTGAACACCTGGAGCGGAAGGCCCATGTAGGAGGCCACGAGGCCGGTGGTCAGCCCGACGGCCAGGATCGCGGCTGAAGCCAGCACGAAGTACCGGGTCTTCTTCGTCATGAGTCCTCTTCCCCCTGCTGGAGTATACGGATCAGGCTTGGTCCGAGGTTCCACGGAGGTCACGGGGTCTTCGATGAACGTTCGCCTCGCGGGCGCCCCCCGTCCCTACTGATCCAGGACGTACTCCCGGCGCTCGACGGTCCGGGCGGCCAGGTACAGGGAAATCACGAAGAAGGCGAGGAGCCAGGCCAGCGACACCGCTGCCGGCGGGTTCTCCCGGAACATGCCCTGCAGCAGCCCCACCACCCCATCCGACGGCATGGCATGCGGCACGAGGGCCTGGACGTAGTAGGCAATCGTGAACTGCTTGAGGTAGCCGGGCAGGGCCATCGCCACCTGCTCCCAGCCGAACGCAAAGACCAGGCCGATCACGAGCGGGCGGCGGAAATACGCCCCCACGAGGGCGAAGACGGCCCCGTAGACCGCCAGCCCCAGCCCCAGCAGGCCCAGGTCGGTGACGAGCTGCCCGAACGTGCCCGGCACCTGCGCCAGCGGCACCACGAGGAAATAGACGAGCATCACCGAGGGGAGCACCACGAGCGAGGTGCAGGCGAGGTACGCCAGGTACTTGCCGACCAGCACCGCCCCTCTGGGAATGGGCCGGGTGAAGAGGTAGGTGATGGTGCGGTCCTCCACCTCGTCCGCCATGAGCGCCGTGCCGTAGAAGACCCCCAGCACGGGTACGATGAACCGGAGGAACAGCATCCAGATCATCACGCCGAACACCGCGATGCCGCCTACCTGGCGGCCGTTCACGCGCAACGCCGGCATGCCGAACATGTCCAGCACACGCACGACGATGGCCAGCAGGACGGGCCCGCCGACCACGAGGGCCATGAAGATGGTGCGGCGCGACCACAGCATCTCGCCCAGCGAGAGGTCGAACACGCGGCGCGAAGCCCCCCAGTAGGTCATTGCTTCACCAGGTAGCGGAAGACCGCCTGCAGGTTGTCGTCGGGCGAGGCGACCTCGTCGATCGCACCGCACTCCCCCGTCGCCGCCAGCGTCGTCAGGCGCGCGTAGAAGGCGTCGGGCCTGGTCGTCTCGGCGACGAGCGCGCCGGTCTCGAAGCGCAGGCTGCGCAGGTCGTCGGCCGCGAGCAGCGCCCGCGCGAGCGCCCGCGGATCGGCCGCGCGCACGTACACGGTGTGCGGGTGCGTGTCGATGAGCTCGCGGATCTGGTGGACGTTGCCCTCGGCGAGAATCCGCCCGTTGTTGATGAGCAGGATGTTCGAGGTCATCGCCTCGATCTCGTGGAGGATGTGGCTCGAGACGATGATGTGCTTGCCGCGTCGGGCCCAGTCCTTGACGAACCGGATCGTCTTGCGCCGCATGAGCGGATCCATGCCCGTCAGCGGCTCGTCGAGGATGAGCAGTTCCGGGTCGTGTACCAGGGCCTGGGCCAGCTTCACCCGCTGGCGCATGCCCTTGCTGTAGGCGCCGATCTTCTTGCCCGCCGCCTCCAGCAGGTCGACTTCCTCGAGCGCGCGGCGGGCCGCGGCCTGGGCCGCCGCGTCGTCGAGCCCGTTGAGGCGCACCAGGGCGGTGACCCACTCCAGCCCCGTCATGCGTTCGTAAAAGGCGTCCTGCTCGGGGCAGAAGCCGATTCGCGCGTAGAGGGCCGGGTTACCCCAGATGGGCTCGCCGAGCACCCGCACGGTGCCCTGGCTCGGGCGGAGCTGCCCCGTCATCAACTTCATGAAGGTCGACTTGCCGGCGCCGTTGGGCCCCAGCAGCCCCGTGATGCCCCCCGGAATCGTGGCGGTCACGTCGTTCAGGCCGCTCACCTGGCCGTACCACTTCGACAGGTGCTCCGTCTGCACGACGGTCACGGCGCTCACTGGACGATCTCCACGCCCCGCACCCGCCGCTCGAGGATGAACGCCGAGCCGCCGACGAGGACCGCCACGACCAGCACCGCGAGCAGGGGCGACATCTCGTAGCGCGGCTGGAGGCGGAAGATGACGTCGCCGAGCTGCGCCAGCGTCTCGGTCGGTGACAGCCAGGCCAGGCTGGTGCGGCCGGTGATGCCCCGCACGGCGTTGAAGAGCGCCGCCGAGAAGAAGATCAGCCCCGCATACATGATGCCGACGAAACGGCTGCTCTTCGACAGCGACGACAGGGCCAGCATCGTCATCGACGCGAGGAGCACCTGGAGCAGCGCCAGCAGCGTGATGGCGGGCACCAGGAAGAGGTTCTGCCGCACGAAGGTGACGCTCCCGGCGAAGACCACCTGCACGATCAGGAGCGCGATGGCCGGTGCCCACGTGACCGCCAGCAGCAGGGTGAAGAGGATCGCCAGCTTGCCGGCAATGTATTCCGCGCGGGTCAGGGGCTTGGAGAGGTACAGCTGCAGGGCGTTGGCACGCCGGTCGTTCGCGATGAGGCCGGCGCCGACCCAGATGGTCACGAAGAAGACGAAGATGCCCTGCTGGTCGAGGAACTCGCGGAACGTGTCGGCCTTCGGGGCCAGGAACGACGCCTGCTGGAAGTTGGCGGCAACGTAGACCTGCACGGCCCGGACGACGAAGGGGGCCCAGGCGAACAGCATGAGCGCGATGAACTTGCGCTGGGTCACGAGCTGGCGGAGCCCGGCCACCGCGATGATCTGCCAGGCGCGACCGGCCGCCGCCCTGGCACCGCCGTAGCGCCGGTACCCCTGGTCGTGGATGGGCACGGCTACTCCTCCCCCACCGCGCGCGCGAAGACGTCCTCGAGCGTCGGCACGCTGGGCTTGAGGTGGCGGACCTGCACGCCCTCCCGCGCGGCCAGCGCGAAGAGCACGCGTGCGCTGCCGTCGCCGGCGCCCGGCACGAAGACGCGCATCACGTCCTCCTCGGTGTCATGGCACTCGTAGCCCTCGGCGCGCAGCACCTCGAGGAAGTGTGCGGCGTCCCCCTTGACGCGGAGCTCGAAGACACGGCCGCCCGGCCCCTTGAGCGCGTCGATGGGCCCCTCCGTGGCAATGGTGCCCTTGTCGATGACGACGACGCGGTCGCACGTGTACTCGACGTCGGGCAGGAGGTGCGAGGAGAGGATCAGGTTGACGCCCTTGTTGTGCGCGAGGTCGCGAATGAGCTCGAGCATCTCGTCGCGCCCCTTCGGGTCCATGCCGTTGGTGGGCTCGTCGAGGAAGAGCAGGTCGGGATCGTGCACGAGCGCCTGGGCGAGCTTGATGCGCTGCTTCATGCCCGTCGAGTACTGCTCGACGTTGCGGTACCGCGCCTCGCCGAGGCCGACGTAGTACAGGACCTCGTGGGCCCGCTGCATCGCGTCGGCGGCCGGCAGGCCGGCGAGTTGCCCGCAGTAGGCGACGAACGAGACGGCGTTCATGCCGGGGATGTGCGCGTCGCTCTCCGGCATGTAGCCGATGCGCGCGCGAATCTCGAGCGGCGAGGTCGCGACGTCCAGTCCGAGCACCGTCATCCGGCCCCGATCGGGCACCACGAATCCCAGGAGCGACTTGAGCAGGGTGCTCTTGCCCGCGCCGTTCGGCCCGAGCAGGCCGACCGCGCCGGGCTGGAACACCGCGGTCACGTCCCGCAGGGCCCACTGCCGGCCATACCGGACGCTCACCTGGTCGCACTGGACGACCGGACCGGCGGGTGCCGCAGGCGCCGGGGCGGCCTGCGGCTGGATGTCAGACGGCACGTCCGTCATGCACTGGAGTATACGGCGGGGCCGGTCAGAGCGTTCCGCGCAGGCCGAGCGCGTCCGCCTGCTCCCGCATGAACCGGATCACGTGGCCGATGTGCTCCTCGAGCGGCAGGCCGATTTCCTCGGCGCCCCTGACCAGATCCTCGCGCGGCACCGCCCGCGCGAAGGCCTTGTCCTTCATGCGCTTCTTGACCGAGACCGCCTCGAGGTCGAGCACGCTCTTCGACGGCCGGACCAGCGCGGCAGCCGTCACGAACCCCGCCATTTCGTCGCACGCGAACAACGTGTGCTCGAGGCGCGACTCGCGGGGGGTGTCCGTCGCCTCCGCCGCGTGCGACAGGATCGCCCGCGTCACCCACGACGGGTACCCCAGGCTCGCCAGGTGCTCACACCCCTTCACCGGGTGGTCGCCGAGCGTCGGGTACCGCTCGTAGTCGTAGTCGTGCAGGAGCGCGACGACGCCCCAGTCGTCCTCGTCCTCGCCCCACATCCGCGCGTAGCCGCGCACCGCGGCCTCGACGGCCAGGGCGTGCTTGCGCAGGCTCTCGCTCGCCGTCCACTCGGTCAGCAGCGCCCAGGCCGGTTCTCTCTGCAATCCCATGGGGGAAGAGAGTACATGAAAGTGTCGAAGGACACGAAGGGTCCGAAGGACACGAAGGGCACGAAGGGCACGAAGGGCACGAAGGGCGAGGGCGTTACCCCGCCCCGGTGGCGAGCGCCAGGCCTTTCCGGAGCACCGCCGCCGCGTGCGGGGGCACGCCGTGCCGCTCCAGGTCCTCGCCCCGGACCCACGCCACCGCGGCGGCGTCGTCCCCGGCCACGGGCGCGCGCCCGCCCGATGCCCGGCACACGAAGTCGACGATGACGAAGTGGTACTCGACGCGGCCGTCGGCAGCGAGCTGGATCCGATCGAACGTCTCGACGACCGGCCCGGCTTCGACTTCGAGGCCGGTTTCCTCCCGCACCTCCCGGACGACGGCCGCCCGGAGGGTCTCCCCGAGTTCCACCCGGCCGCCGGGCAGCGACCACTGGCCCTGGAGCGGTGGTCGCCCGCGCCGCACGATCAGGACCCGGCCGTCGGGTCCCACGACCACGGCGCCGACACCCACGACCGGCGCGGCCGGAAAGCGCCGGCTCACGCGGCGCCCATCACCTTGACCACGACCCGCTTGCGCCGCTGGCCGTCGAACTCCGCGTAGAACACCTGTTCCCAGGGGCCGAGATCCAGCTCGCCGTCGGTGATGGGCAGGAGGACCTGGTGGCCCATGATCGTGCGCTTGAGGTGCGCGTCGGCGTTGTCCTCGCCGGTCTGGTGGTGCCGATAGGGCAACCCGGCCGGGGCCAGCTTCTCCAGCCACGCGTCGAAGTCGTGGATCAGCCCGTCTTCCCAGTCGTTCACGTAGACGCCAGCCGTGATGTGCATGGCGGAGACCAGGACCATGCCCTCGCGGACGCCGCTGCGCCCGACGATCGCGGCGACCTCATCCGTAATGCGCACCATTGCACGGCGCGTCTCCGTCTTGAACCACAAATACTCGGTACTGACCTGCATGCTGGTTGACACTCCCGCACCCCGATCTTACGCTGGCGCCATCCGAGTTCGGCGGCGCCCATCGCGCAGCGATGCCCCTCATTCCTGGGGCAAGGGTTCGTCGCATCGCGGGCGCGTCCCCCCCGGAGCGCCCCAGGGGATGGCTCGTATGGCCACATCCGTCCGCGATTCGGTCGCACCCCGCGTGGCGGTGGGCGTTTCCTTGGCCCTCGCCCTCCTGGCCCTCGCCGCCCGTGCGGTCAGCGGCTGGCCGGCCGGGCGCCTCCTGATCGGCGTGCTCGCGGCGTCGGCCGCGCTCCTCACCTGGGGAGGGCTGCGCCTGTGGACACGGTTCGCCGAGCGTGAGCGCGAGCTCGCGGCCCGCGTCGAGGCTCTCCAGCGCGCCGCGACCGATCGGGCGACACTCGAGCGCCGCTTCCGCCTGCTGGTCGAGGGCGTGGTCGATTACGCCATCTTCCTGCTCGATCCCGACGGACGCATCGCCACCTGGAACGAAGGGGCCCAGCGCCTCAAGGGCTACACGGCGGACGAGATCCTCGGCCAGTCATTTGCCGTGTTCTACCCTCCGGAAGCCATCGCGGAACACCTGCCCGAGACGCTGCTCGGTCGCGCGCGCCACGAGGGCCGGGCGTCCCACGAGGGGTGGCGACTCCGGCGGGACGGCAGTCGCTTCTGGGGACAGGCCGTGCTGACGGCCCTGTACGCGCAGGACGGCACGCTCGAGGGCTTCGCCAAGGTCACCCGGGACATGACGGCACGCCGCCAGTCGGACGTGTTGATGGACGCGGTCATGAACCACGTGGTCGACGGCATCATCAGCGTCGACCACGCCGGCACCATCGAGTGGTTCAACCCGGCGGCGGAGCGCATGTTCGGCTACGCAGCCCGCGAGATCGTCGGGCAGCCGCTGTCGCGACTCCTGCCCGAGCTCGGGGAGCCGCCCCTGGTGCTCGACTCGGCGGCCCGCCACCTGACCGCCCGGCGCCGCGAGGGCGACACCTTCCCCGCCCACCTGGCCCTCAACGAGTACCGGCTCGACGAGCAGCGGCACTTCACCGGCGTGATCCGCGACGTGACCGCCGAGCGGCGTCTCGAGAGCCAGCTCCAGCAGGCCCAGAAGATGGAAGCCATCGGCCTGCTGGCCGGCGGCGTCGCCCACGACTTCAACAACCTGCTGACGGTCATCTCCGGGTATGCCGCGCTCCTGCTCCAGAACGAGCATCCCGACCCCGACCGGACGGTGCAGATGGTCCGGGCTATCGCGGACGCGGGTGAACGCGCCTCGTCGCTCACCCGCCAGTTGCTGGCGTTCAGCCGGCAGGCGGTGCTCGAGCCGCGCGTCCTCGACCTGAACGGGGTCATCGTCGAGACCGAGCGCATGCTGCGGCGGCTGATCGGTGAGGACATCCGTCTCGAGGCGGCGCTCTCGCCGAGCCTTCCGGCCGTGCGGGTGGACCCCGGCCAGATGAGCCAGGTCCTGTTGAACCTCGCGGTGAACGCGCGCGATGCGATGCCCCGCGGCGGCATGCTCACGATCGAGACGGCGGAGGCCGAGCTCGACCCCGCCTACGAGCACACACATCCCGACGTCGTGGCGGGTCGCTACGTGCGCCTGAGCGTCACCGACACCGGCGTCGGGATGCCGCCCGAGGTCCAGGCCCGCATCTTCGACCCGTTCTTCACGACGAAGGCGGCCGGGAAGGGCACGGGCCTCGGCCTGGCCACGGTGTACGGCATCGTGCGCCAGAGCGGAGGCCACATCGGCGTGTACAGCGAGATCAATCGCGGAACCACCTTCAAGATCTACCTCCCGGTGGTGGGCGATGCGTCGGGGGCCCCGGCAGCCCCGTTCGATCCGGCCGAGGTCGGCCGTGGCCAGGAGACCATCCTCCTCGTGGAGGACGAAGAGGCCGTGCGGGAGTTCGCCGTACTCGCGCTGCAGTCACGCGGCTACACCGTCCTGACGGCGCGGCACGGCGAGGACGGCGTGCGCGTGTATCGCGAGCACGCGGACGAGATCGACCTGCTCATCACCGACGTGGTGATGCCCGGCATGAGCGGGCGCGAGCTCGCCGAGGCCCTGCGGGAGCTGCGACCGGGACTGCGGGTGCTGTACCAGAGCGGCTACACGGACGACGCCGTGGTCCGGCATGGCCTGCTGCAGGCGGAGGTGGCCTTCCTGCAGAAGCCGTACACACCGTGGTCGCTCGCACGCAAGGTCCGGCAGGTCCTCGACCAGTCGCCGCAGCCGATCACCACCGGGGACTGAGCCGCCACGAGACGGCGCGTGACGGCCGCGGCGCGGCTACCGCCCGAGCGGCAGGCTCGCCGCGGCGTTGAGGTCCGCAGGGGCCAGCGCCCCCAGGGCAAGGCGCCGCAGGCCGGCGGCCGCAATCATCGCGGCGTTGTCCGTCGTCAGGGCGAGGGCCGGCACGAACACGCGCAGGTCGGCATACCCGGCGGCGCGCCGCGCCGCCTCCGCGCGCAGGTGCGCGTTGGCCGAGACACCGCCGGCGATCCCGATGGCCCGCGCATCGAACCAACGGGCTGCCCCGAACGCGCGATCGAGCAGGGTCCGCACCACGGTCGCCTGGAAGCTCGCGCTGATGTCGCGGATCTCCGCGTCCGGGAGCCGCTCGCACCCGAGCGAGGCCTGCCGGGCGCGGACGTGCCGCAGCACGGCGGTCTTGAGGCCGCTGAAGCTGAAATCGAAGCGGTACTCGCGCTCAGGGGCATTGCGATCCGGGTGGGTCAGGCGCGTCACCGGCAGGTCCACCGCATCCGCGCGGCCCTCCCGCGCCAGCCGGTCGATCACCGGCCCCCCGGGGTACCCGAGCCCCAGCAGCTTCGCCACCTTGTCGTAGGCCTCGCCGGCCGCATCGTCGCGGGTGCGGCCAACCGCCTCGTAGCTGCCCGGGGCGCGGACGAGATAAAGGCTCGTGTGCCCGCCGGACACGACGAGCACCACGGCCGGCGTCGGCAGGTCGCCGTGCTCCAGCCACAGCGATTCGATGTGGCCCGCCAGGTGGTTCACCGCGACCAGCGGCCGCTCGAGCGCCCACGCGGCGGCCTTGGCAAACGAGACGCCGACGAGCAGGGAGCCGATGAGGCCAGGCCCCTGCGTGACGGCCAGGGCATCCACGCCCGCCCAGCCGGTGCCGGCGTCCGACAACGTGCGCTCGACGACACCACAGATGTCGCGGACGTGCTGCCGCGAGGCCAGTTCCGGCACGACCCCACCCCACTCCCGGTGGACGTCGATCTGCGAGGCGACCACGCTCGACGCCACCCGCCACGGACGCGTGGCGTCGCCGGTCGTCTCGACGACGGCCGCCGCCGTCTCGTCACAGGAGGTCTCGATCCCGAGGACCCGCATCAGGCAGTGGCGCCGGCCTTGAGGGACTCGAGGTACGGCGGCCGGAAGACACCGCGCTCGGTGATGATCCCCGCGACGAGGGCGTGGGGCGTGACGTCGAAGGCCGGGTTGCGGACCGACGCGCCGAGGGGCGCCACCTGCGTGGTGCCGACGTGCGTGACCTCGCGGGCATGGCGCTCCTCGATGGGGATGCCGCTGCCGTCCGGCGTCGCCAGGTCGATCGTCGACCACGGGGCGGCCACGTAGAACGGGATACCGTGCTCACGGGCGAGCAGGGCCACGGTGTAGGTGCCAATCTTGTTGGCGGTGTCGCCGTTGGCGGCAATCCGGTCCGCACCGACGACGACGAAGTCCACGTCGCCCTGGCGCATGAGCGCGCCGGCCATGTTGTCGGTGATGACGGTCGTGTCGATCCCGTCCTTGACGAGCTCCCATGCCGTGAGGCGGGCGCCCTGCAGGAAGGGGCGCGTCTCGTCGGCGAGGACGCGAATGCGCTTGCCGGCCTCGACCGCGCCACGGATCACGCCGAGCGCCGTGCCGTAGCCGGCGGTGGCCAGCGCGCCGGCATTGCAGTGCGTGAGGATGCGGGCGTCCTGCGGCACCAGCGCGCCGCCGTGGCGGCCAATCGCGCGGCAGCTCTCCACGTCCTCGTCGTGGATCGCCAGCGCTTCCGTCCGGAGCCGGGCCTTGAGCTGCTCGACGGACTCGCCGGCATGGGCGCCGTCGGCAAACGACCGCTTCATGCGCTCGATGGCCCAGAACAGGTTGACCGCGGTGGGACGGGTCGCGGCCATGAGGTCACAGACCTTCTGGAACTCGGCGGCGAACTGGCGCGTGCCGGTCGCCTTGCTGCGCTCCATGCCCAGCGCGATCCCCATCGCCGCCGCGACCCCGATGGCCGGCGCGCCACGAATCACCATCGTCTTGATGGCGCGGGCCACCTCGTTGGCGGTCTTGGCGCGGACGTACGTTTCCCTGGCCGGCAGCTTGCGCTGATCGACCATCACGATGGCGTCGGATTCCCAG
This sequence comes from Vicinamibacterales bacterium, assembly GCA_050246635.1. GTDB lineage: Bacteria > Acidobacteriota > Vicinamibacteria > Vicinamibacterales > UBA2999 > JBFWVR01. The sequence goes on along the minus strand of JBFWVR010000001.1, from coordinate 170,812 downwards.
GCGATTGTTGGCAGCATCGGAGTCAGATCATACCGGAGTGCGGCGCGCCCCCGTCACCCGTGCGCGATTTCACGGATGGCGCCACGCGGGATGACACGCAGGGGTTCATCCGTCCACGGATCACACGGATCCACGGATTACACGGACCAGACGGATCCACGGATTACACGGATTACACGGATTACACGACTTCAGGGGTTCCACCACATGCGGCTGCCGCCCAGTGCACGGCCATCGGAAGGCCGCGCGCCCATGGCTGGCACCCTTCGTCCCTGGCTGTCCGTGTCATCTGCGGAATGGGTGGATTGCCCCATCTGCGGAATCCCGCACACGATTCCCCCGGGGGTCAGGAGCCCAGGTTGCGATCGTCGAACGGGTGCGGCAGGAGCTCGGTCATGCGGTACGTGGCCTGGACGCCGTCGAGATTCGCCAGCACGACCTCGATGTCGCCGGCGAACTCCCAGATCACCTGTCGGCAGGGGCCACAGGGCGGGGTCGGCACCGCCGTGTCGGTGAGCACCACGATGCGCCGGAAGGCACGATGGCCGGCGCAGAGCGCCGAGAAGAGCGCGACGCGCTCGGCGCAGATGGTGAGGCCGTAACTCGCGTTCTCGATGTTGCAGCCGGTGAAGATGCCGTCGTCGGTGGACTCGAGCGCGGCACCGACCGCAAACCCGGAGTAGCGGGCCATCGCCCGCGTGCGTGCCGTGCGCGCGGCGTCCAGCAGGGGATCAGAGCCGGCCAATGACGCCCTCGAGCAGGCCGATGAACCGATCGCGGACCCGCGCGGCCGTCTGCATCACCTCGTCGTGCTCCAGCGGCTGCGGAAGCACCCCGGCCGCCATGTTCGTGATGCAGGAGATGCCGAGGACCTCGAGGCCCATGTGGCGGGCGACGATGGCCTCGGGCACGGTCGACATGCCCACCGCATCGGCCCCGAGGGCGCGGAAGGCCCGGATCTCGGCCGGCGTCTCGTAGCTCGGCCCATGCACCGCGACATACACCCCGTGCGCCAGCGACAACCCGATCGCGCCCGCCGCCTCGTCCGCGAGGCCCCGCAGCCGCCGGGAGTACACCTCCGACATGTCGGGAAAGCGTGGCCCGAGCCGCTCGTCGTTGGGGCCGATCAGGGGGTTCGATCCGATCAGGTTGATGTGGTCGTCGATGGCCATCAACGCGCCCTGCGCGAAGTCGGTGTTGATGCCCCCGGCGGCGTTCGTGAGGATGACGACCGGCACGCCGAGGCGGCCGAGGACACGGACGCCGAACGTCACGGTGTCCAGGGTGTGGCCTTCGTAGTAGTGGGCCCGGCCGGCGAGCGCCAGCACCCGGCGGCCCGCGACGGTGCCGCCGACGAGGCGGCCTTCATGCCCGACCACACCCGGCAGGGGCCAGTGCGGCACGTCGCGGTACGGCACCGCGAACGGCTCCTCGAGCCGGTCGGCGAAGGCGCCGAGGCCCGACCCGAGCACGACCGCCACCTCCCCGCCCCCGTAGCCGTGGCCCCGCAGCCACTCCGTGGCTTCCGTGATGTGTTCGAAGTTCATGGCGTCCTCACAACAGCATGGACGCGAGACAGGCATTGATCAAGGTGGCCAGGAAGCCCGCGAGCAGGGCCCGCATGCCCAGCCGCGCCAGGTCCGCCCGGCGGCTGGGCGCCATCCCGCCGATGCCGCCCAACTGGATCCCGACGGATCCCAGGTTGGCGAACCCGGTCAGGGCGTACGTGGCCAGGACGTAGCTGCGGGGATCCAGCGCGTCCTTGTATTCCCCCGTCAGCTTGACGAACGCCACGAACTCGTTCGCCACCAGCTTGGTGCCGAGCAGGTCGGCCATCGGCGCGATGTCCTTGGCCGGCACGCCCATCAGGAACGAGACGGGCGCAAACACCACGGCGAACACGCGCGCCAGTGTCAGGCCGTCCCACACCCACCCGAGCACGGCGTCGATCAGCGCGATGAACGCGAGGAACGCGATCAGCATCGCGGCGACGTTGAGCGCCAGCGTCAGGCCGTCTCCCGCCCCGGCGGCCGCGGCGTCGATCGCGTTGACATGCTGCCGCTCGACCCGGAGCGGGATGTCGCCCGCCGTGGCGGGCGCCTCGGTCTCGGGCAAGAGGAGCTTCGAGAGGTACAGGCCGCACGGCGCGGCCATCACGCTCGTGGTCAGGATCGCGATGGGATCGGCGCCGAGGCTGATGTAGACCGCCATCACGCCGCCCGAAATCGTCGCCATGCCGCCGACCATCAGCGCGAGCAGCTCCGACCGCGTCATGGTCGGCACGTACGGCTTGACGATGATGGGCGCCTCGGTCTGCCCCATGAAGACATTGGCGGCCGCCGACAGCGTCTCCGCACCGCTCGTCCTGAGCGCGAACATCATCGCCCGGGCCATCACCCAGACGATGAACTGCAGGACGCCGAAGTAGTAGAGCACCGTGAAGAACGACGAGATGAAGATGATGGTGGGCAGGGCGGCGGCGGCGAAGACGAAGCCATTGGCCGGCCCGAAGATCTGCCCCATCAGCTCCTGGTTCGCGAGCGGGCCGAACACGAAATAGGAGCCGGCGTTGGTGAAGTCGAGGAACCGCTTGACGATCCCGGCCGCGGCGCTGAAGAAGGCATAGCCGGGGCGCACGCCGCCGATCTCGAGGCGGAGGATCACCACCGCCAGCAGCACCTGCAGCCCCATGCCCCACAGCACCGTCCGCCAGTTCACGGCCCGGAGGTTGGTGGAGCAGGCGGCGCAGACCGCGATGAAGCAGATGGCCCCGGCGGCCGCCTGGCCACGCGGGCCGATGAGCCCGCTGGCCAGCCACGCCAGCAGGGGCACGAGCACGGCGATGGCCACCGCGACGAGGCGCAAGGATCGATCGGAGGCACCGGAGGACGGATTGGCGGTCATGGGGGCTCAGGTGGCGCGCACCCACTCGTACACGAGCGGCGCGGGCGGCGGGGCGAACGGACCGATGACGTAGGCCGCCTCGACGAGGCGCACGGCCTCCCCCAGACGGGACGGATCGCGGTAGAGCAGCTCGGCCACGGGATCACCGGCCAGCACGGCGTCCCCCGGCAGGCGGCGCAGGAGCACACCCGCGCCGTGATCGATGGGGTCGCCCACCTTCTCGCGCCCCGCGCCGAGCTGCATGGACGCCCGCCCGACGGCGCCAGCGTCCAGCGCCGTCACGACGCCCGAGGACTGGGCCGTGAGCACGAGGCGCTCCGGCGCGCTGGGCAGCCGGCCGTAGTCATCCACGACCGACGGGTCGCCGCCCTGGCGGGCGACCATGCGGCGGAAGCGCTCGAGGGCCGCACCGGACGCGAGCGCGTCGCCGGCCCGGTCCGCCGCCTCGGCATCGGAGGTGGCGACGCCGGCGAGGCACAGCATGCGGCCGGCCAGCGCCAGGACCAGCGCGGTCAGGTCGGCCGGCCCCCGGCCCTTCAGCGTCTCGAGCACCTCGATGATTTCCACGGCGTTGCCGACGGCGCGCCCGAGGGGCCAGTCCATCCGGGAGATGCACGCCTCGGTCGGCACGCCCGCCGCGGTGCCGATCTCGACGAGGGAACGGGCGAGCGCCCGCGCGTCGTCCACGGTCTTCATGAACGCGCCCGCGCCGCACTTCACGTCGAGCACGAGCGCCCGGCTGCCTTCCGCGAGCTTCTTGCTCATGATCGACGCGGAGATGAGCGGCACGCTCTCGACCGTCGCGGTCACGTCCCGCAAGGCGTAGAGCGTCTTGTCGGCCGGGGCGATGGCGGCGGACTGCGAGATGATGGCGCAGCCGACGTCGGCGAGCACGGCGCGGAACTCGGCAAGGTCGAGCGCGACACGAAATCCCGGGATGGCCTCGAGCTTGTCGAGCGTGCCCCCGGTGTGGCCCAGCCCCCGGCCCGACATCTTGGGCACGATCACGCCACAGGCCGCGACGAGGGGGGCCAGCACGAGGGAGACCTTGTCGCCGACACCGCCGGTGCTGTGTTTGCCGACGGTCGGCGCGCCGAGGCCCGCCAGGTCGACCCGCTCGCCGGACCGCACCATGGCGTCGGTGAGCCAGGCCGTCTCGTCGGCGGTCATGCCCCGGATGACAATGGCCATGAGCAGGGCGGCCGACAGGTAGTCGGGCCAGCTGCCGTCGGTGACCCCGCGGACGAAGGTCTCGATGGCCTCACGGGACAGGGCGTGCCCGTCGCGTTTTCGGCGGATGATGTCGACCGCTCGCATGGGCCGGGTCGCAGTATATCGTAGGAGCTCATGGCTCCGCGTGCCGTCCTGCCCGCCGAGCTCGCCCGGACCACGGCGGCTCTCGCGCGGGCGTTGAACGTCGCGGTGCGGGGGTGGGGCTTCTACCCGCCCGAGCACCCCGCCATCGCGCTTGCGGTCGACCGGCTCCTGGCCGCTTGCGGAGAGGCGACGGCGGGCGGGCTGCTGCAGCTGGCCGTGACGCCCCGCACGCTGCTCGTGGACGGCATCGCCGTCGAGGCGCCCGACCTGAGCACTTCGGAGTGCGCCGCCCTGCTCCACGACCGCGACATCCTGCAGATGGCCTTCGTGACGGCGCCGGCCGAGCCCGCGGCCCGGGCCCTGATTGCGATGCTGGCACTCGACCGCGACACCCGCCGGCTCCGCGGCGGGCCGGCCGCCATCTGGCTGGAGGACGGCGACGAGTCGATCGTCATCGAGCAGATCGATTATCAGGAGATCCTGGAGCGCGACGCCGACGAGGGCGCGGCCCGGCGCGACGCCACATGGAAGGCCATCGTGCGCTCCGTCATCGGGGGCCGCACCACCTTCACCCTCGAGGAACAGCAGCGCCTGCTCGAGATCTCCCGGGACCCCGGGGCGGTCGGCGAGCTGGCCGCCGATTGCCGTGAGCCGTACTGCACGCCGGACGGCGCGCCGCTCCTCACGACCCAGGCCGCGACGGTGCTGGCGGTGTACCGCCACGTGGCCGCCACGGTCTCGGTGCTCGAGCCGGACCGCGGCGCGGAGGTGATGGGGACCCTCACGCTGGCGACCGCGGCGCTCGATCCCGCCGTGGCCTTCGAGCTGCTGCGCCAGCAGGACAGCGACGAGGACGCGCTGGCCATGATGGCCACGCTCAAGAAGACCTTCGACGACCACCAGGTCGCCCTGATGCTCGCCCGCGCGCTGGCCACGCCGGGACACCCGACCGCACGCCTCGCGCAGGTGCTCGACACGCTCGCGCCCGATGAGTCCCGCCGCCGCCGCGTGCTCAAGCTGACCGAACGGATGCTGACGGAACGCGAGTTCGGGAGCGAGCGCCGGCCGCTCCAGGACATCCGCGCGTCGCTCGAGGAGCTCCTCCTGCGATACGACGAGTCGGCGTTCGTCTCGTCCGCCTACCGCGAGTCGATGGACGGCGCGGCGGGCCGTGCCTCCGAACTCGCCGCGCGCGACCTGCCACCGGAGCTCGACACCTGGCTCGAGACGATTGGGCACGACCAGGTGCGGCAGCTCTCCGGCATCCTGCTGGCGGACCTGCTCCGGCTCGAGACCGAGTCGTCGCGGGCCGCCGAACTCGCGCGCGACATGTCCGCCTTCGTCGACGACCTGCTGCTGGCGGGGGCCTTCGACGAGGCGACGGCCATGGTCCAGGCCCTCACGCACGCCGCGGCACGGCAGCCACCGGTGGCTGCGGCCGCCTGCCGCGAGGCGGTCACGCGCCTCGGCGCCGCCGCGGCCTTCGCCGAATCGGTGGACGCGCTGGCCGATCTCTCGCAAGCCGAGCTCGCCGCCTTCACGCGCTTCGTCGCCGCGGTCGGACCCGCCACGGTGCCGTCGCTGCTCGGCGCCCACGACCGGGAGGAGGGCGGCAAGGCCGCGGAGCGGGCATCGGCCGCCATCGTCGGGCTCGGGCCCGCGGCAATCCCGGGCCTGCAGGCCGCGCTCGACGACCGCCGCTGGTTCGTGCAGCGGGAGGTGGCGCGCCTGCTCGGCGCGATCGGCACGCCGGCCGCCGTTCAGCCGCTGCAGGTGCTGCTCCGTCGCCCTGATCCCCGTGTCCTCCAGCCGGCGGTGGCCGCCCTCGCGGGAATCGACGACCCGTCGGCGGCCCGGGCGCTCCAGACCGTGCTGCGCGCCGCGGCCGGACCGGCGCGCGAAGCCGTGATCGCCACGCTGGTGGCACTGCAGGACGCCCGCGTGGTGCCCCTGCTGGCGCGCGTCGTCGGCGAGAGCGACGGGCTCGGGGAGGATCATGCGGTGGTGATCGATGCGCTCGGCGCGCTCGGCGCCCTCGGCGACGATCGCGCCGTGCCGGCCATCGCGGCCGCCACGCGCCAGCGGCGGGTGCTGTCGTGGGGCCGGACGACGCGCCTGCGCACGACCGCCCTCGAGGCCCTCGCCCGTATCCGTTCGCCACGGGCACGCCAGGCCCTCGAGGAGCTGTCCCGCACCGGCGACTGGTTCCTGCGCCGCCTCGCGCGCCACGTCGTCCGCCAGCCGGAGGCCGGGTCATGAGCATCGCGCCCGACGAACTCGTCCGACGGCTGAGCGCGGCCGTCCGGGCCGCGGAGCTCTACAAGCCGGATCACCCGCTGGTCCAGCGGGCAGCAGGGGGGCTTCACCAGGCACTCACGGCGGCTCTGGCCGGCGCCCCGTCGGTGATCGTCGGGTTCCTCGACGGCGAAGTCGTCGTGAACGACTTCCGCCTGCCGCGCACCTCGGCAACCCTCACCGGGCTGCTGCGCGACATGCGGGACCGCGACATCGAGAAGATCACCTTCGCGCGCGGAGTCGAGCCCGCGGATGTCCGCGCCCTGCTGGACGAACTCCGCGACCGGACGGCGCGGCGTGGCGTCGGCGATCGCCTGTCAGCGCGGGGGATCCGCCGGATCCAGGTCGGCCGCGTGGCCGTCGAGGACGAGGACCAGGAGCCGGTCGGGCTCGCGGCGGCCAGGCAGATGTACTCGAAGGCGGTGTCCGCAGCGCAGCAAATCTGGGCCGCGGCCTCGACCGGCGAGGCGCCCGACCCGGCTGGCGCGCGCGCGATCATCGACGGCCTGTCGCGCCTCGTGTACCAGGATCGCACGTCGCTCATGGCGCTCACCGCGCTCAAGCGGCACGACACCTACACGTTCACGCACATGGTGAACGTGGCGGCCCTGTCGATGGCCATGGCCCGGTCGCTGAACCTCGAGGGCCCGATGCTGCGGGAATTCGGCTTCGCGGCGCTCATGCACGACATCGGCAAGGTGCACACGCCGCCCGAGGTGCTGAACAAGCCGGACAAGCTCACGCGCGAGGAGTTCGAGATCATGAAGCGCCACGTGGTGGACGGCGCGCACATCCTCCGGCGCACGCCCGAGGTCCCGGCGCTCGCGCCCGTCGTCGCCTTCGAGCACCACCTGAAGCAGGACCTCAGCGGGTATCCGGAGAACATCGGCTCACGTTCGCTGAACCTGTGCACGATGGTCGTGAGCATCGTCGACGTGTTCGACGCCCTGCGCAGCAACCGCGTCTACCGCGAGGGCCTGGCGACCGATCGCATCAAGGCGATCATGGCGCAGCAGGACGGCACCGCCTTCAACCAGGTGCTGCTGCGGCGGTTCGTCAACCTGGTGGGGCTCTTCCCGGTGGGCACGCTCGTGCGCCTCAACACCGACGAGCTCGCCGTCGTCACCCGCACGCACCCCGACGATCCGTTCCGGCCGCAGGTGAAGCTGCTCCGCGATCGGCGCGGCGAGCCGCTCGAGGCGCCGGTGCTCGCGAACACCTGGGACCGGGATGCGCGTGGCGAGTATCCACGCGCCGTCGTGGAGGCGGTGGACGCCGCCGAGGCCGGTGTCGATCCGCTGGCCTGCCTGGAGCCCTGACCGGCCATGTCGTCCGACGCCCCGGAACCGCTGGCGCCCGACGTGGCCACGCGCCTCGTCGAGTTCGCGCGCGCCTGCCGGGCCGCGGCACGGGCGGTGACCATGTACCCGCCGACGCACCCGGCGATCCAGGCCGCGGTGGACCGTATCGTGGACGCGGGCGCGCAGGCCACGGCCCCCGGGCCCCTCGCGGTCACCGTGCTGCCCGACACGCTGCTCGTTGATGGACGGGCCCTCACCCGGCCGGACGCCGCGGTGACGGAACTCGCGGCCCTGCTCCATATCCATCGTGTGGGCGCCCTCACCGTGCGGCCCGGCATGGCCCCCGAGACCTGGCACCGGTTCGTGGCGCTGGCCGCACAATCACCGGACGAGGTGCGCGCCGCAGGCGGGCTGGCCCGGGCCTGGGCAACCGCCGGAGGTGGGCCGCTCGACATCCGCGAGATCGACTATGCGGAAGTCCTGCGGTCGGCCGGGGGCACCGACCCGGAAGCGACGACCTGGGCGCAGGTCATCGCGCGAGCGCTCGACGGCGGCCCGGTTGCCGGCTCGCCCGCGCGTGCCCTGATGCAAGACCTTGCCGGCGATCCGGCGCGGCTGGGCGGGTTCCTCGAGCAACTCGAGGCCCAGGCCCTGGCGACCGGCGACGCCGCACAGCACCGCGCCACGATCATGGGCCTGCTGCATGGCCTGGTGGACGATGCCGCCGCGGCGTCACCGGACGACGTCGAGCCACTGCTCGACAGCCTGGCCGCGGCCGCGGCGAGGCTGTCACCGGAATTGCTGCTGGCCCTCGTCACCGGGCCGCCCGCCGGGGCGGGAGGCGACGACATCGGCCCGGCCCTGCGCGCGCGCCTCTCGGCAGACCATCTGGCCACGTTCGTCGCGGCCTCCGTCGTGCGCGATCGCGGAGCGACCAGCCGCCTCGCGCAGGCGCTGCACGCGCTCGCGCCGGAGCCGGAGACACGCGCCGCCGTCCTGAGCGCCGCGGAGGCCCGCGTCGCCGATGGCCTCCCGGACGACGACGGTGTCGACGACATCTGGTCCAGCGCGGTGGAACTGCTGACCTCGTACTCCGACCGGGACTACGTGTCCGATGCCTACGCGTCGGAGCTCGGCCGCGCGCGCGCGGACGCCATTGGCGTCGAAGCGCTGCACGAGGACCCTCCGGAGCGGCTCGCGGCGTGGCTCGCCAGCGTCGATCCCCGTGCCCTGCGGCAGCTCGACCTGCGACTGCTGCTCGATCTGCTCGACGTCGAGACGCGCGAGGAGGCCTGGTCATACGTCGCGCGGCTCGCGCTCGTCCGTGCGGGAGAGCTGCTGCAGGCCGGCGACATGGCGCTCGCCCGGCGCCTGCTGGACGCGTTGCGGCAGGTCGCGAACGACACGGCGTCGCCGTTCGCGGCGGCCGCCCGTGCCGGCCTGGCCCAGGCCGCGCCGGACTCGCTGGCCCGGCCCATCGCCCTGCTGGTGCGCCGGGTGTCGGACGCGGAGATGGCGGAGGTCTCCGCGCTCTGCGACAGCATCGGCCCCGCCCTGATCGCGCCGCTGGCCGAGACCCTCGCGACCGAAACCGACAGCCGCACGGTGCGGCGCCTGCGCGACGTGCTGATCGCGTTCGGCGCCGGGGCCCGCGCGTACGCCGACGAGCTGCGCTCGTCGCCGAACCCGTCCGTCCGGCGCGCGGCCATCGAGCTGTTGCGGGCGGTGGGCGGCCACGACGCGCTGCCCGACTTCCGGTCACTGCTCGACGATGCCGAGCCGCAGGTGCAGCGCGAGGCCCTGCGAGCCATCGTGCAGCTCGGATCGGACGAGGCCTACGCCGCTCTCGAGCAGGCGCTCGTCTCGGGGGCCGCCCCGACCCGGGAGGCCATCATGCTGGCCCTCGGGACCCTGCGCGATGAGCGCGCGGCGCCGCTCTTCGTCCACATCCTGCGGCACACCGATCACCGGGGCGGGTTCGAGCCGGTCTACCGCTCGGCCGTGGAGGCCCTCGGACGCTTCGACGGCGCCCCTGAGATCGTCGAGGCGCTGCGTATGGTGCTCGAACGCGGCGAATGGTGGGCACCCGGCCGCACCGCGCGGCTGCGGCTCGCCGCGGCCCGCGCCCTCCGCGCCGCCGGCGGCGAGCGCGCCCGGCGTGTCCTCGAGGCCGCAGCAGACTCGGGCCCGCGGGGCGCGCGCCGGGCCGCCCGCCGGGCGCTCGCGGAGCCCGCGGCCGGACGGAGGCCCTCGTGAACGATCAGGCCAGGCGCGCCCGCACCGGGGAGGAGCTCGTCCGCCGCCTTGCGGCGGCAATCCGCGGTGCCCAGCTCTACGAGCATGGCCATCCGCTCGTCGAGCGCGCGGTGGCCGCGCTGGCAGAGGCAGTGGACACCAGCGTCGCGGATGAGGGCGCCATCACGATCGGTTTCATCGGGCAGGAAATCGTGGTCGGGGACCTCCCCGTCCCGCGGGCTCCGGACACGTTCGGCGAGTTGACGCGGCGCCTGCAGGCGGTCGGCATCGAGCGCCTCACCCTCGAGCGGGGCGTGACCCGGGAGGCACTCGCCCGCCTGACCGCGGTTGTCGCGCACCCGGAGCGGCGCCCGGACGAGGCCGCCGCGGGCGTGGCCCCCGCGGATGCGCAGGCAGCGCTCGCGGATCTGCCGCACATCAGGGTCGGCCGGCTGTCCACCGATGCGCCGCGCAGCGCCCCACCGGACGTCGCCAACGCGCGCCGTCTCTACGGGGACGCGGTGCAGACAGCGGAGACACTGTGGGAGGAAGCCGCCCTCGATCGCCAACCCGATCCCCGGCAGGCACGTGCCCTGGTGGACACCCTCGCGCAGGCGGTCGCGCAGAATCGCTCGGCCCTCCTGGCGCTCACGGCGCTCCGCCGCTACGACGGCTACACGTTCACCCACATGGTCAACGTGTCGATCCTCACGATGGCCCAGGCGCGATCCCTTGGCGTGGACGGCGCGCTGCTGCGCGAGTTCGGCGTCGCGGCGCTCATGCACGACATCGGCAAGGTCCGGACGCCCGCCGAGATCCTCAACAAGCCCGACGCGCTGACGGATCGCGAGTTCGCCATCATGCGCCGCCACGTGGTGGACGGCGCCGAGATTCTCCGTGGCACCCCCGACATGCCCGCGCTGGCTCCCGTGGTGGCGTTCGAGCACCACCTGCGCCTCGACGGCGCCGGTTACCCCCACGGCGTGTCGCGGGACGGCCTGAACCTCGGCACGATGCTGTGCGCGATCGCGGACGTCTATGACGCCATGCGTTCGCAGCGGGCCTACCAGGAGGCCTTCCCCACCGATCGCATCAAGGCCGTGCTCGAGCGCAATGACGGACGGCAGTTCGACCAGCACCTGGTGCGACGCTTCTGTCAGCTGCTGGGCCTCTACCCTCCCGGCACGCTGGTCCGCCTCGATACCGGGGCCATCGGCGTTGTCGTGGCGCCGCATGCCCCGGATCCCCGGCGCCCGCTGGTCCGGGTGCTGCGCGATGCGGCGGGAGCCCCGCTGGCGCGGCCCACGGAGGTGGCGCTCTGGGCGCCCGACGACGAAGGGCCGCGCTCGGTGGACGCGCCGCTCGACCCCGCCGCCTTCGACATCGACCCCCTGGCCTTCCTGTAACGACTGCACATGAGGACGTCACAGGCCGCCGGTATACTTTCGTACCGGCGCTGAGCGCCGCTGTCCACCGGAAGGAACCCTGCCGATGCGCGCCCGTTTCGCTGCCGCTGCCCTGTGTAGCCTCGTCGCCCTCCTGGCCGCCGCCTGTGGATCGTCATCGTCCGCGCCCGCGCCCCCGGCCGACCCGCCGCGCCTGCTGGTCGTGATGGTGGTCGACCAGATGCGCTTCGACTACATCACGCGGTACGAGGGTCGCTGGACCAAGGGCCTGCGCCGGCTGCTGGACCAGGGGGCCGTCTTCACCGAGGCCCGGTATCCGTACCTGAACACGGTGACCTGCGCCGGGCATGCGACCATCGGCACGGGCGTCCTCCCCCTGAAGAGCGGCATCTTCCTGAACGAATGGTGGAGCCGTGAGCGTGGCCGTCGCATCATCTGCACGGACGACGGGTCGGCGGAGCCCGTCTCCTATGCCAGCCTCCCGGAGCCCGTCGGGCACGGACCCGGCAACCTCCAGGTGCCGACGCTTGGCGACCGGCTGCGCGAGCGGACACCGGAGTCGCGCGTCGTGACGCTCTCGATGAAGCCGCGGAGCGCCGTGATGCTCGCCGGGCACGGGGCCACCGCGGTGACGTGGCTCGGCGACAACTTCCACTGGGCGACGTCAACGGCCTATACGGAAGAGCTCCTCGGCGAGGTGAAGGACTACGTCGACGCCCACCCCATGGACCATGACCGCCAGGCCGTCTGGGAACCGATGGCGGAGATGGGCAGCTACGCGGGAGCGGATGACGGCGTGGGTGAGCGGCCGAAGACGGGCTGGACGGCCCGCTTCCCGCATCCGCTGGCCGGCGCGCCAGGCACGCCGGAGGATCAGTTCTACACGCTGTGGGAACGCAGCCCGTACAGCGATGCCTATCTCGGGGCCTTCGCCGCGAACCTGGTGGAGCACTTCCAGCTCGGGCAACGCGACGTCGTCGACCTGCTGGGCGTGAGCTTCTCGGGACTCGACTCCGTGGGCCACGACTTCGGTCCCGAGAGCGTCGAGGCCGAGGACACGCTCCTGCGGCTCGACGCGACGATCGGCACGCTGCTCGACGAGCTCGACCGGCAGGTCGGACGCGGCCGGTACGCGCTGGCGCTGTCGGCCGATCACGGCGTGGCGCCGATTCCGGAAGCCCATGACGGCGGACGGGTGTTGCCGCGCGCGCTGGCCGGCGCCGTGAACGACGCGATGGCGGAGCTCGGTGACGAGCCTCACGTCGCCGACGTCGACTACACGAATGTCTACCTCACCACGCGGACGCGTGAGGCCGTCGCCGGCCGTCCCGAACTGCTGGCACGCGCGAAGCAGGCGCTGCTCGCGTTGCCCGGGGTCGAGCGGGTGTTCGAGGCGCGCGAGGTGGACGGCCAGCGCACCAGCACCGATCCGGTCCTGCGCGCCGCCGCGCTCAGCTACGTTCCGGGGCGGAGCGGCGACCTGATCGTGATTCCCAGGCGCGGCTGGATCCTGTCCGCCGACGCGACCACCCATGGTTCGCTCTACGACTACGACCAGCACGTCCCGCTCATCGTGCTCGGGCCCGGTGTCACGCCGGGTCGCTACGACACCGCCGCGAGCCCGGCCGACCTGGCGCCCACCCTCGCGTCGCTGGCCGGGCTGTCGCTGCCGGATGTCGATGGCACGGTGTTGAAGGTGAAATAGACGAGAGTGCTGCACGGAGGTGACGCACGAAGGTGCTACACGGGGGTGCTGCACGGAGGTGCTGCACGAAGGTGCTGCACGGGGGTGCTGCACGGAGGTGCCGCACGAAGGTGCTGAACGGGGGTGCTGAACGGGGGTGCTGAACGGGGGTGCTGAACGGGGGTGCTGAACGGGGGTGCCGCACGGGCGGCGGGGTGGGCAGGAGTAGAATGTTCCTGCCACGCCTGCCGCAGGGCCCGGTGCTCTCCCCGGAACAGGACTCGCTATGACCCTTCGACCTCGGCGCCGGCCGCTGGTGCGTGCCGGTCTCACGGCCGTCTGCCTCGCGGCCTTGTGGGTGACCACCGGCCAGGGCCAGGCGCCCGGCAGCGGGCGCGTGCGGATTCAGGAACGCACGCTGCCGGCGATGGATGCCGGATTGCGCGCCCAGGACCCGCCACGCGATCCGGGTGGACCACGTCCGTACGCGGCACGCCTGGACGGGGCCGCCGCGCAGCCCCGCCTCTACCTGGGCGACTCGGTCATCGTGAAGTTCCGCGACACCGCGGACGGCACGGCGGTGCTGTCGGCGATGGACGCCGCCCGCGCGACGGGGCGCACCCGCCTGCCCTATGCCGACTTCGACATCGTCCGCCTCGCCGCCGGCGAAGATCCTGAAGCGGCGGCGGAGGCACTCCGGGCGCGCGACGATGTCGAGTACGCCCAGCCGCGATACCTCAACCACAAGATGCTCCGGCCGAACGACCAGTACTTCGATCGGCAGTGGAACCTGACCGACCTGGGCATGGAGCGGGCCTGGGACATCCAGCCGGGGGCGACGTCCGACATCGTCGTCGCGGTCCTCGACACCGGGGTCGCCTACACCTCGGACATGATCCGCTACGAGTCGGCATTCCCGTTCCAGCTGGAGGAGGAGGGCGAGGTGTTCCCGGCGCTCGGCGAGGTGGACGTGCCCTTCGCGGCCGCGCCCGATCTCGGGGACGCTTCCCGGTTCGTCAGCCCGCACGACTTCATCTGGGACGACGACCTCCCGCCCTTCGATCTCGACGGCCACGGCACACACGTGACCGGGACGATCGGGCAGGCCACGAACAACACGATTGGCGTCGCCGGGATGGCCTTCAACGTGCGCATCATGCCGGTGAAGGTGCTCGATGGTGTCTGGGACTTCATTTTCGGCAGCCCCTACCAGGCCACCGACGACGTGCTGGCGCGTGGCATCCGGTACGCGGCGGACAACGGCGCCGACATCATCAACATGAGCCTGGGCCGCGAGCTCGGTGGCCCGGCGACGGCGATCGAGTCGGCCATCGAGTACGCCGTCGGCCGCGGCGTGTTCGTGGCCATTGCCTCCGGCAACGACCAGCTCACCGGCAACCGGGCGAACCGGGTGGCCGAGGCGGCCCCTCGCATCGCCGGCATGATGGCGGTGGGTGCCGTGAACCGCAACCTGGCGCTCGCGTACTACTCGACCACCGGCAGCTATGTGGAGATCGCGGCGCCGGGGGGCGACATCCGGACGCGCGGGGAGAACGGCATCCTGCAGCAGACCCTGGATTTCGACCTGCTCGAAACCTACGTCGACGGTCCCACGCATTTCGGCCCGCCGCGCGCCGATGCCTTCGGCTATTACTACTTCCAGGGGACGTCGATGGCCACCCCACACGTCTCCGGTTTCGCCGCGCTGCTGAAGCAGCAGGGCATCACGAGCCCCGCCGCGATCGAAGCTGCGATGACGCAGTTTGCCACCGACAAGGGCACGGCCGGCAAGGACAACGCCTACGGCTACGGCCTCATCGCGCCACGTGACACCCTGCGCGGGCTGGGGTTGGCCCGATGAGCGCCGTCGGTCGCACGGTGAGCCGGGCGAGGGCGCTGAGCGTCGCACTCGTGGTGGCGCTGCTTGCGACGTCGGCGCCAGCCTTCGCGCAGGACGAGGGCGTGCAGGTGCGCGGCGTCGCGTTCGCCGGCTCGATGCGCTTCACGTCGAGCGACAGCTTCGACGCCGTGCTCGGGTCCGCCAGCGGCCCCATCGTCGGGGGCGGTGGCCAGGTGATCCTGCCGCTCGGCGTGTACTTCGAGGTCACGGCCTGGCGTTACTCGGCCGACGGCGAACGCGTCTTCGTCGGGCCCGACGGCGACGTCTTCCACCTCGGCATCCCGGTCTCGGTGACGGTGACCCCGATCGAGGTCACCGCCGGTTGGCGCTTCCGGCTGCGCACGCCGAAGCTGGTGCCGTATGTCGGGGGCGGGTGGACCTCCGCGCGTTACCAGGAGAGCTCCGAGTTCGCCGACGCAGAGGAGGAAGCGGACAGCCGGCACAGCGGGTTCCACCTCGTGGGTGGCGCGGAGTTCCGCGCGCTGCCGTGGCTGGGTGTCGGCGGCGAGGTCGCGTGGTCGCGCGTGCCCGATGCCCTGGGGGACGCAGGCGTCTCCGCGGCGTTCGACGAGAACGACCTGGGCGGCACCAGCCTGCGCGTGAAGATCACGCTTGGCCGCTGACACGGCATTCGCGCGCCGCGTCCTGCAGGTGGTCCGCCGGGTGCCGCCGGGACGGGTGATCACGTACGGGCAGGTTGCGGCGCTCGCGGGACGCCCCCGGGCGGCACGGGCCGTCGGCAACATCATGCAGCAGGGCGGCGTGCCGGGCGTGCCGTACCACCGCGTGGTCGCAGCCGGCGGCCGGCTCGGCGGGTTCGGTGGCGCGCCAGGGCTCAAACGAAGCCTGCTGGTCGCTGAGGGGATCCCGGTCTCCGGCGGCCGGATCCGCGGATTCCAGCAGGTGGCCTGGCCCGGAGACGGGCAATCGCGGCCCCCGGACTCCGAACGTCCAGCCACGAAGCGCGCGAAGAACACGAAGCGCACGAAACCATAGCGCGCGGCTGCGCGGCCTCATGGTGCGTCTGGGTCAGTGCATCTGTGCATCCCCCGACATCTGTGCATCTGTGTCCCCTCGTTCTCTTTCATCTGTGCCGTCTGCGCCATCTGTGGCCGCCGCCATCCGTGGCGAACCAGCGCCCCGTGTTTGCCGTCTAGAGGGGTGTGAACCCGGGAACCACGCCCGAGCCGGCCATCAACCCCTGCTGCCATGCTCTCGTCTAACCCAGTAGACGATGTGAGAGTCACGGAACGCGCGCTGGTGGAGCGCATCCGCCGGGGCGACGGCGCGGCATTCGAGGAGCTGTATACGCAGCACGCGACGCGCCTCTACAATCTGGCCTACCGCATGGCGGGGGCGGCGCAGGATGCCGACGACCTGCTGCAGGAGATTTTCCTGCTGGCGTACCGGAAACTCGGGAGCTTCCGCGGCGAGTCCTCGCTCGGCACATGGCTGTACCGGCTCGGCATGAACCACTGCCTGGACGTGCTGCGCAGCCGCCAGTCGCGGATGAGCCAGCAGACCGACTCGCTGGACGCCGAGGACGCCATGCCGGTGTCGGCTCCGCACACGCCGGTCCTGGGCACGGTCGGGCGGATCGACCTCGAGCGCGCCGTCGCGGCGCTGCCGCCGGCGTGCCGTGCGGCCTTCCTGCTGCACGACGTGGAGGGCTTCGGCCACCAGGAGGTCGCGGACATCCTGGGCATCTCGGAAGGCACCTCGAAATCGCAGGTGCACAAGGCGCGGCTCCGCATCCGCGCGTATCTGACGCTGGGAACGACTGGTCATGGCGTGTGACGCATTCGCAGCCGACATCGGGGCGCTCGTCGAGGACGAGCTCGATCCCGCGCGGCAACGCGAGGTCGAGCGGCACGTCGAGCGGTGTCCGGCGTGCCGGGCGCTGGTGACGGACTTGCGCACGATCCGGGCGGCGGCGTTCACGCTGGAACGCCACGAGGCGCCCGCCGACGCCTGGCCACGACTGGCGCTCCGGCTCGCCGACGAGCCCCGGCCCGTTGGCCGGCGCCTGCCCTGGCGCCCGGCGACGACCCGCTGGGGTGTCTGGGCGGCGGCGGCGGCCGTGCTGGTCCTGGCCACGGCGGTCGGCCTCGGCTCCCTCCTGGGCGACGCCCCACCGGCCGCCCCGCCGGCCGACACCGGCACCGACAGCGCGGCGCTGGTCGCCTCGGTCCAGGCCGACCTGGAGACGGCGGAGGCGCACTACCAGAAGGCCATCGATGGCCTCGAGCAGATAGCGGCCAGCGACAGCGAGGCGCTCGACCCGCAAGTCGCGGCGGTCCTGCAGAAGAACCTGCAGGTGATCGACCAGGCGATCGGCGAGAGCCGCGCCGCCCTGCGGACCGAACCGACCAGCCAGTACGCGCAGGAGAGCCTGTTCGAGGCCATGCGGTCCAAGGTGTCGCTCCTGCAGCAGACGGTCGAGCTCATCAACGAAATGCGCCAGGGCAACCAGGCGGAAGCCGGTCGCCTCATCCAGGGCCTGAACAGACCATGACCACTCCAGCCGCCTCACGACTCCTCGCCGCCGTGCTGCTCGCGGCGTCCGTGCCCGCCGCCGCGGCGGCCGGACAGCGGACGAGCGCCACGCCGCCCCCGTCCGACGCCACCTGGTATGCGCGGTACGTCGAGGGACGGCAAGGCCCCGCCGGCACCGACCGCATCACGCGGGACATCCGCGTGGGCCGCGACGGCGCGCTCGATCTCCAGAACCTCTCCGGCGACGTGCGCGTCACCGGCGGCAGCGGCGACGTCATCCGCATCGAGGCCGTCAAGCGCGTGCGAGGCCGCGACCGCGACAACGCCGACCTGCTCGAGTCCCTCCGCGTCGACATCTCCCAGGTCGGCGACCGCGTCGAGGTCCGGACGCAGTACCCCCGGACGCGCGGCAACATCTCGGCGAGCGTGGACTACACGATTACGGTGCCGACCGGGGTGGCGGTGGCCGTCAAGACGGTCTCCGGGGACCTGCAGGTGACGGACGTCCGCGGCGAGGTCCGGGCGGAGACGGTCAGCGGCGACGTCGACCTGAGCGGCACGCCCAACCTGGCCATCGCGAAGTCGGTGTCGGGCGACGTCACCGCGCGCGACATCGGGGCCCAGACGAGCCTGGAACTCGGGACCGTCAGTGGCAACCTGCGTGCGACCGGCCTCAAGGTCCGGGCCCTCGATGCCGGGTCGGTGAGCGGCAACCTGGAGCTCGAGAACCTGACCGTGGAACGGCTCGAGGCGAAGTCGGTCAGCGGGAACGTCCTGTTCACGGGCGCCCTGGCCAAGGGCGGCCGCTACGAGTTCACGTCCCACTCGGGGGACGTGCGGCTGCGGCTGGCCGACGAGACGGGCTTCGAGCTGGAGGCGAACAGCTTCAGTGGCAGCATCCGCTCCGACCTCCCCATCACGGTCCGGCCTGGCGACGAGGGCCGGGGACGGAACCGCAGCATTCGCGGCTCCTACGGTGACGCGAGCGCGATTCTCGCCATCCGGACCTTCAGCGGCACCGTCGTGATTGCCCGCCAATAGCCCCCGCCACTGGCGGAGGCTGGCATGGTGCCTGCACCCGGCCCCCTCGAAGGCCTGTATAATGGCCAAAGGAGGAAAGGGATGAAGTACACGTGGCTCGTGGGCATCCTGCTGCTGGGTCTGGCTGTGGCCCCGGCAGGCGCGCAGACCGTCCCGTCCAGCGAGACGAATCTGGGCACAGTGACCATTCCCCGTACCGTGATGGCGGACGGCAAGCCCCTGATGCGAGGGCGCTATCAGGTACGCCTCACCGGCCAGGCCCCGTCGCCCGATGTGGCGGGCCAGTCGATGGAGCGCTGGGTCGAGTTCGTCCAGGGTGGTGAAGTCAAGGGCCGCGAAGTCGTGAGCGTCATCCCCTCCGACGAGATGAGCCAGCTGTACGGCGACAACGGCCCGCACCCCGCGACCGGCGGCACCCGCGTCGAGATGCTGAAGGGCGACGACTACCTGCGGATCTGGATCAATCGCAGTGGGGTCAACTACCTGATTCACCTGCCGCCGCAGAGCTGACGCCCACCGGCGTCGTACATCCCGAGGGCCGGGCCCGCCACAGCGGGACCCGGCCCTTTTGTCATGGCCCCGGCCGGACAGGCCCGGCTCGCGGGGCTCAGCCCCCGATCGACATCACGTCGTACTGCTCGTGGTGCAGGTGCACGTCGGGCTTGACGATCACGTCCTTCCCCAGCGCGTGCTTGAGGTCCTTGAGCACCGCCCGTTCCTCGTCCTTGAGCGCCCGCGCGATGTCGGGATTCACCCGGAGCAGCACGCCCGGGCCGTCCATGTCGACGCCGACCTTCCGCACCTCGGCCAGGATCTCGTAGCAGATCGTCGAACTCGACTTGATGGTCCCGGTGCCCGAGCAGTACGGGCACGGCTCGGTGAGCACCCGCTCGAGGCTCTGCTTCACGCGCTTGCGCGTGATGATGACGAGGCCGAAGTCCGAGACCTGGAGGGCCTTCGAGGGCGCGCGGTCCTTGCGCAGCTCCTGCTCGACCGCCTGGAAGACCTTCTGGCGGTTCTTCTTCTCCTCCATGTCGATGAAGTCGAGCACGATGATGCCGCCGAGGTCGCGCAGGCGGATCTGGCGGACGATTTCCTTGACGGCCTCGAGGTTGGTCTTGAGGATCGTGTCCTCGAGGCGGCCGGCGGTCTTCTTGCCGACGTAGCGCCCGGTGTTGACGTCGATGGCAACCAGCGCCTCGGTCTGGTTGATGACGATGGAGCCGCCGGACTTGAGCCAGACCTTGCTGCGGAGCGCCTTGTCGAGCTCGGCCTGGACGCCGTACTCCTCGAAGATCGGGTAGTCCTTGTCATGGAGCTTCACGCGCGAGGCGAGGCTCGGCATGATCCGCTCGATGAAGTCGAGCACGCGCTCGTACTCGCGGCGATCGTCGATGCGGATCGCGGTGAAGTCGTCGGTGAGGAGGTCACGCAGCAGCTTGTTGATGAGGCTCGGCTCGCGGTAGACGATGGCGGGCGCCCGCTGCGAGTCCGACTTCTGGCGCATCTCGGTCCAGATCTTCAGGAAGTAGTTCAGATCCGAGACGATGTCTTCCTTCGGGCGCCCCTCGGCCGCCGTGCGGATGATGACGCCGCCGCCGAAGGCGTGCTGCTCGCGGAACTCCCGCACGATGCCGCGGAGCCGCTGGCGCTCTTCGCGCGTGGCAATCTTGCGCGAGACGCCGATGTGGTCGACGGTCGGCATGAACACGAGGAAGCGCCCGGGCAGCGTGACGTGCGAGGTCAGGCGCGCGCCCTTGGTGCCGAGGGGCTCCTTCGCGATCTGGACGATGACGTCCTGGCCCTCCTTCAGGAGGTCCTCGATACGCGCCTCGGGCGCCTTGTCGCGGTCGTCGCGTCCCCCGCGGCCCCGCCCGCCCTTCCGCTCGCCGCCCGCCTCGGCCGGCGGCGGCGCATCGTCGTCCTCGTCGTCGCCGCTGAGGCGCTCGAACTCCTCGACGGTGTTGATGACGTCGGAGACGTAGAGGAAGCCGTCGCGTTCGAGACCGAGGTTGACGAACGACGACTGCATGCCGGGCAGGACCTTGGACACCCGGCCCTTGTACACGTTGCCGACGACGCCGCGGTTGCGCTCGCGCTCGACGAAGATCTCGGCGAGCTGGTCGTCCTCCAGGATGGCCACCCGGGTTTCGTGGCCATTCGAGGCGATGATCATCTCTTTGGTCATGGGGGTCAGTTCGTGAATCGGCGCATCCGCACGTTCAGGACGAGGCCGAAAGCGGCAAGCGTGGCAATCATGGACGATCCCCCGTAGCTCATGAGAGGCAGGGTGAGTCCCTTGACCGGCGCCAGGCCCGCCGACATGGTGATGTTGTAGATGACCTGGAACGTGAACGACGCGAGCACGCCCAGGACGAGATAGGCCCCCAGCCGATCCTTCGCGAGCCGGGCCGCGTCGAGCGCCCGCAGGATCACGAACAGGTACAGCGTCAGCGCGACGACGACGCCGGCGAACCCCTGCTCTTCGGCCAGGACGGAGAAGATGAAGTCGTTGTGGGCGACGGGCAGGAACCGGAGCTGGCCCTGCGTGCCCTCGCGGAAGCCCTTGCCCCACAGCCCGCCGGAGCCGACCGTGATGCGGGCCTGGATCTGCTGGTACCCGGCGCCGCGCGCGTCCTGCGCGGGGTCGAGGAAGGTCTCGATGCGCTCGCGCTGGTAGTCCTGCAGCGCGAACTTCCAGGCGACCGGGGCCGCCAGCGCCCCGACGAGGGCCAGGATGCCGAGGTAGCGCATCGGCAGCCCGGCGACGTAGGTGATGACCAGCAGGATCGGCAGGAGCGTGACCGCGGTGCCGAGGTCGGGCTGGCGGGAGATGAGGAGCAGCGGCACCGCCGTCAGGATGCCGGCAAAGAGCAGGTCCTGGTTCGTGAGGCGCGGGCGGCGGGTCTCGCCGAGCAGCTTGGCCAGCACGAGGGCCAGCGCCGCCTTCGCGAACTCGGACGGCTGGAGGTTGAAGACGCCGAGATCGAGCCAGCGCCGCGAGCCGCCCCGCACCGCGCCCATGACGAGCACGGCCACGAGCAGCAGGATGATGCCGACGTAGATCAGGTGCGACTTGTCGGCGAGGGATCGATAGTCAATCGCGAGTGCCACCATCATCGCGATGAGGCCGAGGCCCATCGCGTACACCTGCGTCCAGAACACGCGGCCGGCGCCGCCGGTCGCGCTGTAGATCATGGCCAGCCCGATGGCGCACAGCAGCGCAATCGCGGCAATCAGGAGCCAGTCGACGTGGTAGTAGAGGCGCCGCTCGAACATGCGGTGGTCGGCGGGCTAGCGGCCCGGTCCTCCGGGACCCGGCCGGTCCGCGCGGGCCTCCGCCGGGGTGGCCGGTCCGGCCGCCGCCGGCGCCGCGGTCCCCGCCACCGCCCCGCCGGTCGTGGGGGCCGGGAGCGTGGGACGCGGGAGCTGGGGCAGCGGGCGTCCTTCCTGCTCGGCGTAGTAGGTCTCGATGACGTGCTTGGCGATCGGGGCGGCCAGGTAGCCGTGCTCGCTGTGCTCGGCGAAGATCACCCCCGCCAGCACCGGGTTGTCGCGCGGGACGAAGAACACGAACCAGCCGTGGTCGCGGAGATCGCGGTCGGTGTTGCCCCGCGCCCGCTCCCGGCCCTGATTGGAGATCACCTGGGCGGTGCCGGTCTTGCCCGACACGTCACGACCCGCGATCCGGGCGCGGATGGCGGTGCCGTGCTCGTTGACCGCCATCCACAGGCCCTGGTGCACCGCCTGCACCGTCTCGGGCTTCATCAGGAAGGGCGCGAACGGGTTCTCCGGCGGCGCCACCGGCGTCCAGCCCTCGCCGTCGTCGACCGCGCTCACGAGCCGCGGGACGACGCGGGTGCCGCCGTTGGCCACCGTGGACATCATGACCGCGAGCGACATCGGGGTCACCGACAGCTGGCCCTGGCCGATCGCGACGGAAATCGTCTCGCCGGCATACCACTTCTCGCCCGTCTTCTCGCGTTTCCACTCGGTCGAGGGCACGATGCTCTCGATCTCGTTCGGCAGGTCGATGCCGCTCTTGCCGGCGAGACCGAGCTTCTCGGCCCACTTGTGGATCCGGTCGATGCCGAGCATGTTCCCGACCGTGTAGAAGTACACGTTGCACGACTGCTCGAGCGCGTGCTGCAGGTCCATGTAGCCGTGGCCGCGAGCCAGGTGGCAGTGGAAGTAGCGGCCGTAGAAGGTCGCGCCGCCGGGACAGTAGATCTTCTGCTCCGGCGTGATCAGGCCCTCCTCGAGGGCGGCGGTGGCGACGACGATCTTGAAGGTCGAGCCCGGCGAGTACCGCCCCTGGATGGCCCGGTTCTGGAGCGGCCGCAGCTGGTCCGTGTTGAGGGCCTGCCATGCGGCGCGGTCGATGCCCGTGGCGAAGGCGTTGGGGTCGTAGGCCGGCAGGCTGACGTAGGTCAGCACGTCGCCGTTGCGCGGGTCGAGCACGACCGCGGCGCCGGCATACCCGGCGGCGTGGAACGCCTCCTCGGCGGCGCGCTGCATGTTGTAGTCGATGGTCAGCTTGACGCGGCGGCCCTCGACCGGCGGCTCCTCCTCGAGCGCCCGGATCTCGCGGCCCATGCTGTTGACGACGACGAGGCGCTTGCCGTCCTCGCCCATCAGCAGCTCGTTGTAGGCGCGCTCCACCCCCGACTGCCCCACGATCGCGCCGCTCGGGACACCGTCGTCCGAGACCTGCTGGTCGCTGGCCTCGCCGACGTACCCGATCACGTGCGCGCCGAGCGATTCGGCCGGATACTCCCGCGTCGGGACTTCCTGGACGACCACGTCGGGGAGCTCGAAGTCGAGGCGGCGGGCGGTGACGGCCGCCACCTGCGCCAGCGTGGCGTCCTGGATGACGACGATCGGCCGGAAGGCGGGCTCCCGACGGTGCCGGTCGACGACGTCCCGCACCGTCTTCTCGGGCACCCCGGTGACCTCGGCCAGCAGCTCGATGGTCCGGTCGAGGTCCTTCGTGTGCTCCCGGACGATGGAGATGTTGAAGGAGTGGCGGTTCTCGACGAGGACCTTGCCGGTCCGGTCGTAAATCACGCCGCGCGGCGCCCGGAGGGCGAGCGTGCGCTGGTGGTTGTTCTCCGCCATCTCCTGGAACTTCTGGTGCTGCACGACCTGGAAGTACCAGAAGCTGCCCGCGAGCAGGACGAAGACGCAGGCCGCCCCGATCCTGAGCACGGTCAGGCGGGCAGTGAGCCGGCGGCGATCCTCCGCAATGGCCATCGAACCCTATCTCATCTGTGCCGGCCGCCGGGGGCGGCGCCGGGCAAGTCTGGCGTAGACCGCAGTTTACCGCTTCAGGGGCCGCCGTGCCCGCCGTCGCTCGGCCAGCCCCGGCAGCCATTCCATGACCTGGAACACGACAACCCCCACGAACCCGTTCCCGATGGCCTGCCCCGCGACCGCCGCGTAGGGCGACGGAAACTGGCGGAGGTCCAGCAGGACGTACAACCCCATGAAGAGCGCCGCATGCACGACCGTCGCCAGGACGAACACCACGAAGCGCGGGAGCGGCGCCGTCACGATGAACTGCGTCCCGACCACCCCGGCCAGGAACCCGACAATCGTGTTGGCGAGCCCGCCGATGCCCAGGACGCCGCTCGACAGCGCGTCCTGCACGAGGCCCGCCGCGCTGCCCGCCAGGAGCCCCGTGACCGGCCCGGCGCTGAGGGCGAAATAGACGACGACGATCAGCACGAGATCCAGGGCCGCACTGCCGCGGAACACGGCGCCCGCGAGCGTGGTCTGGAGGGTCAGGGCGACCGCCAGGGCCGCC
This sequence comes from Vicinamibacterales bacterium, assembly GCA_050246635.1. GTDB lineage: Bacteria > Acidobacteriota > Vicinamibacteria > Vicinamibacterales > UBA2999 > JBFWVR01. The sequence goes on along the minus strand of JBFWVR010000001.1, from coordinate 146,427 downwards.
GCCACCCGCGCCGCCTTCACTCGGGATCCTCGGGGCCGGCCAGCTCGCGGGCCGCGGGCGGGGTGAGCACGACGAGCACTTCCTCCAGGCGCGAGAAGTCCACCGCCGGGCGCACCGAAATCACCGGGAACGAGCCGGCCCCCTCGTCCTCGATGGCGTCGACCGTGCCGATCACGAAGCCTTTCGGATAGATGCCGTCGATACCCGAGGTGACGACCAGATCCCCCGTCTTCACGTCCGCCGTCCCGGCCACGTAATCGAGGCGCAGGCGGCCGCCGCCGATCCCCGTGACGACCCCCTGGGCCCGCGTGCGCTCGATGAGGGCGCCAGCCGCCGCGTTGCGGTCGATCAGCAGCTGGACCTTGGACGCCCGGAGGCTGGGCAGGATGATGCGCCCCACGACGCCGCTCGGGGAGATGACGGCCATGTCGGCGGCGAGGCCGTCGGTGCTCCCCTTGTCGATGGTCATGGTCCGGAACTCGGGACTGGCCCCGGCGGCGATGACCTCGGCGGCGCTGGTCTCCAGCCCGGCGCGATCGCGGAGCTCGAGCAGCTGCCGCAGGCTCTCGGTGCGCTGGGCGAGGGCCCGCTCCTCCTGCAGGCGCACCTGGAGGTCCTGGACCTCGCGGCGGAGGGCCTCGTTCTGGGCGCGCACGTCCCGCAGGGCGATGTAGCCGGACCAGAGGCCCTCGCCGGACTGGACCACCGAGCCGGTCAGGCGCTGGACCTCGGAGAACGCCCCGAAGACGACGGCCTGCAGCAACGGCAGGCCGCGCTTCGTGTTCACCTGGGCGGAGATCAACCCGACGTGCAGCACGATCGCGGCCGCGAGCAGGACGCCGGGGCGTTGGCGGATGTCGGCAAGGGCCATCAATGGCACCCGGGCCGCGGGCGGCCGGTCAGGCCGCCCGCCGGTCGTCAGTCAATCGCGATCTTGCGGAGGAGGTCGAACTCCGACAGCATCTTGCCGGCCCCGAGCACGACCGACGAGAGCGGGTCCTCCGCCATGGTCACCGGGAGGCCCGTTTCCTCCCGGAGCCGCTTGTCCAGGTTGCGCAGCAGCGAACCGCCGCCGGTCAGCACGATCCCGCGGTCGACGATGTCGGCCGACAGCTCCGGGGGCGTCCGCTCCAGGGCGACGCGCACGGCGTCGACGATGACGTTGACCGTCTCGGCGAGCGCCTCGCGGATCTCCTCGTCGGTGATGGTGATGGTCTTGGGCACGCCCTCGATCAGGTGGCGCCCCTTGATCTCCATGGTGATGCGCTCCTCGAGCGGATAGGCGGAGCCGAGCTCGACCTTGATCTGCTCCGAGGTGCGCTCCCCGATGAGGAGGTTGTACGTCTTCTTGATGTACTGGATGATCGCCTCATCCATCTCGTTGCCCGCGACACGCACCGCCTTGCTGTAGACGATGCCGGCGAGCGAGATGACGGCGATGTCGGTGGTGCCCCCGCCGATGTCCACGACCATGGACCCGGCGGGCTCGGTGATCGGGAGGCCGGCGCCGATGGCCGCCGCCATCGCCTCCTCGATGAGGTGGACCTCACTGGCCTTCGCGCGATAGGCGCTGTCCTTGACGGCCCGCTTCTCCACCTGCGTGATCTCACTCGGGACGCCGATGACGATGCGGGGCCGCACCCAGACGTTGCCGTTGTGCGCCTTCTTGATGAAGTAGGTCAGCATCTTCTCGGTGACGTCGAAGTCAGCGATGACGCCGTCCTTCATCGGCTTGATGGCGACGATGTTGCCCGGCGTGCGCCCGAGCATCTCCTTCGCCTCGCGGCCGACGGCCTCGACGCGGCCGTTGATCTTGTTGACGGCGACGATGGACGGCTCGTTGACGACGATGCCCCGGCCCTTGGCGTACACGCACGTGTTCGCCGTTCCGAGGTCGATGGCGAGATCCGTGGACAGAAACGACAGCATCGACCCGAGTCCCAAGGGGACTGCTCCTTCCGCGGCGCGGGGCTACGCCCGCGCATGTGAAACGCCGTGCATCAGCGGCCGGGCTCCCCGGACGCGATGCGTACTCCGTTCTTGCCGGAGGCCTTGACCCCGTACATGGCCATATCGGCCGCTCGCACCAGCTCTTCAGCCACCGCCGCGACGTCGGGCAACGTGGCCACCCCGACCGACGCGGTCAGCCGCAGGTCGAGCCCCTCGCCGGCGAGGAACCCGTGGGCCGCCAGCCGGGTCCGGACCCGTTCGCCCACCGCCGTCGCACCGTCCGACCCCGTGTCGGGCAGGACGACGGCAAATTCGTCGCCCCCGTAACGCGCCACCACGTCCGTCTCGCGGGCGGACCCGCGAATCACGCCCGCCGCCTCCACGAGCGCCCGGCTCCCCGCCTGGTGTCCGTGCCGGTCGTTGACCGTCTTGAACCCGTCCAGGTCGAGGAAGAGCAGCGACAGGGGCCGCCCCGAACGAGACGACCGCTTGGCCTCCCGCCGCAGCACCTGGTTCAGGTACCGGGCGTTGTAGAGCTCCGTCAGGTCGTCGGTGACCGACAGGGCCTGGGCGCGCGCGAGCGCCGAGGCCGTGTCGAGGGCCAACGACGGGCCTTCGAGGGCCGTGAGCAGCAGGCCCATGGTCTCCGGTGGCAGTCGTGGGGTCGACGCCGCCGGCACCGGATCCAGCAGGACCACCGCGCCGACCGTCCGTCCGCGGCAGCGCAGCGGGATCCCGAGGGCCGCCCCCCCCGATTCGCGGCAGCGGACATCGTCGCTGACATCCGCCGACGAGAACTCCCGCCCGTGGCGGACGACCCAGCGCCCGACCGCGGCTGCCGCCTCCACGTGCGCCGCCGGCAGGTCGCGCCCGGCCAGCCGGCAGAGGCGACCATCCGGTCCCGGGCCCAGCACGGCACACGCCGCGTCGGGCAGCCAGTCGCCCAGCTGGTCGATCACGATCTCGCCGATCTGCACGGGATCGAGCGTGTCGTGCGCGGCACGCATGAGGGCCAGCACCGCCTCGGCCCGGCCGAGACGGGCCGTCAGCGCGGGCTGCTGCTGCCGGAGGCGGGTGGCGAGGTCGGGGCGGACACCCGGCTCGGGTGACATCGGATACTCGACTTCCAGCCCGGGGTCGGGCCCAGCCGTCCGCCCAGCCCGAACCGCCGTAAGTCCTTCAATACCCGAGGAATATATCACAGGCCCGAGGAGCTGGCATGCGGGTTTCGGCCCGTCAAAGTGTCGCATTTCCGACACCCCCTCGCGCGCCGGCGCGGCTGAAACCGCCGGCAGGTGGCACGGCGCCGTCTGGCAAGCTCTTCGCTTCGGGTCCCGCATGGCTGCCCCTGTCCACATCAACACGACCGCGACCCGCGACTACACGTCGGACCTCCCCACGTTCTACGAGCACTACTGGCACGTCTCCAGCGAAGTGCGTCCCGAATCCGACGCCGCCCGCGAGGAGCTGGTCCAGGCGCTGTTCGGCGGCTGGCCCACCGGCCTGCGCGCCCTCGAGATCGGCCCCGGCGGCGAGGGGGGCCTGATCCGGCTCCTGCAGCCCCGCGGGAACGAGGTCTTCGGCCTCGACGTCTCCGCGTCGGGGGTCGCATGCTGCGCGCAGTGGGGCCTCGACGTACGCCTGTGCCAGGTGGGCGCCGAGCCCATGCCCTTCGACGATGACAGTTTTGATGTCGTATTTGCCTTCGAGGTCTGCGAGCACTTCGCGAACCCGCAGCAGGCCATCGAGGAGATCCGCCGGGTGCTCCGCCCCGGCGGGCGGTTCATCGCGAGCACGCCCAACCCGCTGATTCACCACTGGCCGCGCTACTTCTATCCGTCGCTCGTCGAGCGCGACGGCTTGCGCGAGTTCTTCGAGGTCAACCAGCTCGCCGTCGTGCGCGAGATCGTCTCCGGCAGGAACCGCTACGAGCGGCTCGTCGGTCCGGACCAGGCCGGGTGGAGCTGGATCTGGGACTGCCGGTCGCTCAAGGGCGACGCGGCCGGCCTGCGCGAGGCGGCGCGCCGCTTCTGGGACCGGACCGACGGGCACGGCATCCGGATGCGGCCCATGGAGGCGGCGGATCTCGCGCGTGCGGCGCTGGCCGTCGCGCCGGGCGACGTCGAGGCGCTCGGCCTGCTGGCCGCCGCCTCCGTGTACCGCGTGCTGGCCGGCGAGGAGGTCGAGTGCCAGGCCGCGATGACGGACCTGGTGAGCGCGTGCGCCGAGGAGGGCTCACCGCACCTGACGGCCGCGCGCTTCTGGCTGTTCGCCGCCGACGCCGAGTTCCGGCGGTTCCGGTTCGGGCTGCTGGCGCCGGAGCAACGGGCCGCGCTGCAGGGTGCCGTGGAGGCTGCCGATCCGGCCCGTGGCGAGGCGCTGGCGGCGCTCGATCGCGAGGCGGTGCGGCTGGCGGCGCTCACCACCTAGGCCACAGATGGCACAGATGGCACAGATGGCGCAGATGGCACCGGCGGTACTGACAGCTCGGCTGAGGGGCTGATCGGCGCCTGGCGGCGCTGAGGCGGGCCGAGGCGGGCGGCCTCCTGCGGCAGTTGCCAACGGGTGGACCTTCGCGTACGATACTGGGTTCGCGGTGATTTCCCAGACGAGGTTCGCGACCGTATGACGATGCTCGACCGGATGCGGCGGCACAAGGGCTGGCTCAAGTGGAGCCTGGCGCTGGTCGTCCTGACCTTCGTGGTGTTCTACATCCCCGACTTCCTCACGACCGCCACCGGCGCCGCGCCGGGCACGGTGGTGGCCGAGGTCGAGGGGCGGTCCATCACGGTGTCCGACTTCCAGCGGCGCTACCAGGCGCAGATCCAGGCCTACCGGCAGGCGTACGGATCGCAGCTCAGCGAGGACCTGCTCCGGCAGCTCGGCATCGAGCAGCAGATCCTCCAGCAGCTCGTGGACGAGGAGGCCATGGTCGCCGAGGCCCGGCGGCAGGGCCTGACCGTCAGCGACGTCGAGGTCCGGCAGCGGATCCTGACGATGCCGGCCTTCCAGGAGAACGGCCAGTTCATCGGGGAGCAGCGGTACCGCCAGCTCCTCCAGTTCCAGAACCCGCCGCTCACCCCCACGAGCTTCGAGGACAACCTGCGACGCGCCATCGCCGTCGACAAGCTCCAGACCGCCGTCACCGGCTGGATGTCGGTCAGCGACGCCGACGTCGACGCGGAGTACCGGCGCCGCAACGAGCGCGTCAAGCTCGAGGTCGTGGCCGTCACGCCCGAGGCCTTCCGTGACGAGGTCACCGTGACCGACGCGGATCTCTCGACCTATTACGACGCCCACAAGGAGGACTACCGGGTCGGCGAGAAACGCAAGATCAAGTACCTCCTCGTGGACGTCGACGCGGTGCGCGCACAGGTCACCGTGCCCGAGGCCGACATCGAGCAGTTCTACCAGGACAACCTGCAGCAGTACCAGACGCCCGAGCAGGTTCGCGCCAGCCACATCCTGCTCCGCACGGAGGGCAAGGACGAGGAGGCCGTGCGCAAGCAGGCCGAGGAGATCGCCCAGAAGGCGCGCAACGGCGCCGATTTCGCCGCGCTCGCCAAGGAGTACTCCGAGGACGAGAGCAACAAGGACATCGGCGGCGACCTCGACTACTTCGGCCGGGGCCGCATGGTCCCCGAGTTCGAGCAGGCGGCGTTCGGCCTCGAGCCGGGCCAGATCAGCGACCCGGTGAAGTCGCCGTTCGGGTACCACGTCATCAAGGTCACCGACAAGAAGCCGGCCGAGACGCGGCCGCTGGCCGACGTGCGCGCCGAGATCGAGGACCAGCTCAAGTGGCAGAAGGCCCAGGAGCAGGCCGAGCAGACCGCCAAGGCCGTCGAGGCCAGCGTCTCGACGCCCGCCGACATGGACGCCGCCGCCGCCGAGCGCGGCCTGCCCCTCACCGAGACGGGCCTGCTGCTCCAGAGCGCGCCCATCGACGGGCTCGGCCCCGCGCCGGAGGTGTCCGCCCAGGTCTTCCAGCTCGCCGACAACGCGGTGACCCCGGCGCTGCGGGTCTCGCGCGGCTGGGTCATCGCGACCGTCACGGGCAAGCAGGACGCGTACGTGCCCGAGCTCACCGAGGTGCGTGACGCGGTGCGGGCCGACTACATCGGCACGCGCGCCGCCGAGATTGCGAAGGAGCGCGCCGCCGGCATCGCCGAGTCGCTGCGCGGCGCCGGCGATTTCGCGGCGGCCGTCAAACGCGCGGGCCTCGAGGTGCAGACCACCGATCTCATCACCCGCGGTGCGTCGATCCCCGGCCTGGGCGTCGATCCCGCCGCCGAGGACGCGGTCTTCGCCCTCGGCGAGAACGAGATCAGCGCGCCGATCACCACCCCGCAGGGCACGGCCATCGTGCGCCTCGTCGAGCGTGACGCGGTGACCGACGCGGAGGTCGCCGCCGGCCGCGCCCAGCTCCGGCAGGAGCTCCTGGGCGAGCGCCGTGGCCGGTTCTTCAGCGCCTACATGACGAAGGCCAAGGGCCAGCTGAAGATCCAGATGTACCCGGACGTGCTCGCGCGGCTCGCGAGCTAGCGCTCGCGCGCCGCGAAGAGAGAATCAAGAAACCGGAATCAAGAAAAGAATTCTGGACACTTCGAAGGGCCGGCAAACCATTGCCGGCCCTTTCCATGTCCAATTCCTTTCTTGATTCTCGATTCCGCTTTCGTGATTCGTCAGCGCAGGAACACGTAGGGCATGTGCGCCAGCACCTCGCCCGACCGGAAGAGGCGCATCGGCGTGAGGGCCGTCGCGATGGCCCGGCGGTGGCCCGCCGGGAACAGGTCGAGGAAGGCCGCGAGCGCGCGGCCCTGCGAGGCGCGGTAGCCGGGCGTCTCGAGCTCGTCGCTCAGCACCTCGTAGAAGCTCCGCGCCGCCGGGAAGTGCACGAGCTCCGGCTCCTGATCGTCCGGCATGCCGGCGCGCTGCTTCGCAATCGCCACGGCCTCGGCCAGCCCGCCGAGCGCGTCGACGAGGCCGAGGTCCCGGGCCTGGCGGCCGGTCCAGACGCGGCCCTGCGCGACCGCGTCGATCTTCTCGGGGGTCGTGTTCCGCGAGCGCGCGGCCTTCTCGAGGAAGCCGGCGTAGAACGCCTCGATTTGCGCCTGCAGCTTGGCGCGCTCGGACGGGCTGAAGGGCCGCACCGGCGACTCGAGCTCCGCATGCGCCCCCTCGCTGACGGCCTCCACGTTCACGCCGATCTTCTCCAGCGTGCCGCCCACCGCGAACTTGCCGGAGTAGATCCCGATGGACCCGGTCAGCGTGCCGGGCTCCGCGACGATCACGTCCCCGGGCATCGCGATGTAGTACCCCCCCGACGCGGCCACGTCCGCCATCGAGACGATCACCGGGATGCCGCGCTCGCGGGTGATCGTGAGCTCGCGCCAGATGGCATCGGAGGCGGTGGAGGATCCGCCGGGGCTGTCGATGCGCAGCACGATCGCCGCGACCGACGCGTCCCCGCGGGCGCGCCGGATGTCGGCAATGAGTGAGTCGGAGCCGAGCACGCCACCGCCGACCGGATCGAAGCTGCTCCGCCCGAACTGGATGGCCCCCACCGCGTGGATGACGGCAATGCGTCCCTGCCGCGACACACCGAGCGAGCTCCACGAGACGCGCGCGTACTCGGCCTGCGACACGCGGTTGCGGGTCCAGTCCTCCGGCAGCTCCGTCGAGACGTCGTCGATCTGGTCCTCGTAGGCGAGGTCGTCCACCAGGCCGGCGTCCACGGCGTCCTCGGCAAGGAACGGGCCCTGGTCGATGAGGGTGCGCACCTGGTCTTCCGGCAGGCGGCGCCCGTCCGCCACGCCGCGCACGAGCTGCGTGAACGCCTCGTGGGTGAGCGACTCGGTCATCTCGCGGTGCGCCTCCGTGAAGGTGCGCTCGGCGAGCTGGTTCACGGCCGTCTTGTAGCGGCCAATCTTGACGAAGTCCGGGTAGGTCCCGACCCAGTCGAACGCGCCGCGGAGGAACACCTCGTAGCTGGCCACGCCCGTGAGGTCGACCGTCGCCGAGGGCATCAGGAGGATGCGATCGGCCGCGGAGGCGAGGTAGTACTCACGGTCGCCCGCGTACTCCAGGAAGGCCACGACCGGCTTGCCCGACGTCCGGAAGTCGAGGATGGCGTCACGCAGCTCCTGGATCCGCGCCCAGTACGGCGTCGTGAACCCGCCTGGCGCCAGCAGCACCGCCGCAATCCGTGGATCCCGCTTGGCCTTGCGCAGCGACTCGACATAGGCGCCGATGGTGCCCGCGTCGGATTGGCGTACGAGGCCGAGCACCGTATCGGACGCCAGCTCGGGCAGGTCGCCGGAGGGGCGCAGCACGAGGGTGGCCCGGGTGGGAACCGACGGCTCGGTCCCCACCATCGCATACAGGAGGAGCAGCCCGGCGGCGGAGGCCACCAGCGCCGCTCCCACGACGAACAGGACGATGCCGGCGCCGCGTTTCACGCTGCCAGTATAGTCCCCGCCCCGGCCCGTCCGTCAGGACTGGCAGTCGAAGCACGGCACCCGCATGCGGCCGCGCAGGATCCCGGCCCTGCGCTCGTCCCCCGCGGCCGCGTAGATGGCCGCGGCGTGCGTCAGCAGCCGCGGATCCCGGGTCCCCGTCCGCACGGCCGCCGCGGCCGCCGCGACCGCCTCCTCCAGGTGCCCGGCCTTGAACGCGGCCCACGCGAGCGCGTCCATGGTCTGGATGTCGCGGCGACGGCCCGCGGCGTCGCGCGCGAGCGCAAGCGCCTCGGGCACATCGCGGTCGCGTTCGGCCAGGAACCGGGCGAGCGCCTGCGGCTGCGGCTCCTCGCTCTGCCACCCCGTGCGCTCGAGACGCTCGGCCTCGCGGTAGAACGCCTCGGCCGCCGTCCCGTCACCGAGCCGCGCCGCGAGATCCCCGGCCATGGCCGCCAGTTCCGGGGTCGGCGTGCGCGCGAGCTGGTCGAGCACGAGGGAACGCGCCGCCGTGAGGTTCCCGTCGGCCATGGCGACCTCCGCCAGCCCCTTCATCGCATACGGATGATTCGGGAAGGTGTAGGCCGCGCGCTCGAACTCGAGCCGGGCATCGCCAGTGCGCCCATCGAGGAGCAGCAGGTGCCCGATCTGCGCGTAGTGCCAGGCCTGCCCCTCGGGATCGCTGGCCGACGTGGCAGCCGCAGCCATCCGCATGGCCCGCAGCGCGCCGTCGAGGTCCCCCTGGAGCTCCCGCGCGTACGAGATGCGTGCATACGCTCCCGGGCCGGGCCGGAGGCGCCCCATCTGGTCGAACGCCGCGAACGCCGCGTCGTAGTCGCCGAGCTCGAGGTGCGCGTCGCCGAGGACGCCGTAGTTCCATGCGTCGCGAGGATCCACGGCTTGCACCTCCTGTGCGAGGCGGATGGCCTCGGCGAACCGGTGCTGCGACAGGAGCACCGCCCCGAGCATGCGCCGGGCGTCGTAGTGCCCGGGCACGCGTGCGAGGAAGGCCTCGAGCCGCTGCTCGGCCGTGACGACCGCGGCGGCGGTGCCATCCACCCGCTGGATCCGGATCAGCGTGTCGGCCAGGCGCACGACCGCCTCGCCGTCCTCCGGATGGGCCGCAAGCCGGGCATCGAGGGCGGCGGCCGTCTCATGGAGGCCGTCGCGTGTCGTGGCCGACGTCACCGGGAGCGGCGGAGGGGCCGTCGCGGCCGGAGGCACGTGCGCATCGCGCCACGTGGCGACCGCCACCATGAGAACGACCGCCACGAGGACAGCGGGAACCAGGATCCGTTGCATGGACGACTCTCCTTTCGCTTCCGTGGATGGCATGCCGCGCGTGAATCGCGGCCGCGTTCACGCGCGACCGCGATCCACGGCCTCCCGTCACCGGTTGCCGGCGTGTGGTATCCCGAGATACGGGAACTGCGAGAGGTAGGGCACGTCGTTGCGGTCCACGCCGTCGCCCAGCGTGTTGTTCGGCGAGCGGTTGTAGGCCGGCGTCAGTGGCGTCGCGCCCGCTGCCGCCTGCAGCACGATGTCGGTCACGTCGTCCCCGACCCGGCGTCCGTTCGGGAATCCCGCGATGTCGCCCCGCAGCACGCCCATGCGCTCGGGTGCCGCGGCGGGCGGCACGCCCATGTTCAGCCGGAGCATCTCCGCGGGCGTGACCGAGGCGGGCTGGTTCAGGCCGGGCAGCCCGGTCAGAAAGATGGTGACCAGGTCGGTGCGAGGGGCCGGCGGCGACTGCACGCCGAAGATGGCCTCGAGCAGCTTGGGAACCTCTGGATCCGTCACGCGATCCAGCGCCACGGCGTCCCCCGTGGGCTCCAGGCTGTTGAAGGCGTCCTTCCGGGCCAGGTCGATCACCGCTTCATTGACGAGCGGGTTGCCGAGCCGGGAGACCTGGACGAGGTCGCCGGAATGCACTTCGCCACCGGGCATGAGCGTGCGCACGGCGTAGCGGCTCGCCGTCGACCAGACGCCGATGATCGCCGAGGGATCGTCGGGGCCCGACGGCATCGCGTGCGACCGCGTGAGCTGGTCCATGGGCACCTGGATTGCGAGCGAGCTCACGTTGTATCCGGCCGTGCTGTCCTGCACCTCACCCGAGCCCACGCCAAGCAGGTCGAACACCGCCAGGTCCACGTAGAACCCTTCGTCGCGCTGGCCCGCGAAGACCCGGCCGCCGCCACGCAGTTCGTGGATGGCCCCGGCCAGCCGGCCGTACTCGGGGGTCGAGCGCGGACCGATGTTGGGCGGAGGCACGGGCAGGCGCCCCTCGATGAGCGTTCGCGCGCCGGTCCGGCGCGGGCCGTCGATGCGCGTCAGGCTGTAGAACTGCCGCACGTTGAGGTCGGGATCGTCCAGCGACGTCACCGGACCGGTGTTGTAGAGGAACGTCCCGGGGTTGCGCACCTCCGTGGTGAAGCGCCACTCGTAGGTGATGTCCTCCACTGCGTCCCCGTCGTTGTCGACATGGATGGCATAGACGACGTTGGGATCGAACTGGTAGAAGTTGGGCCCCCCATCCGGCGACTGGAAGGGAATGAAGTTGCTGATGAGCGTGACCTTGTCCGGCTCATCGGGGGACCGGAACGCGTACACGTCGGTGTTGTCCGCCATCGGGTCCTGCGCGATGAGCGGTGCCTCGCGGTGGCTCGACGCGAGCCCCGGCATCATCGCGAGCGCGATGACGAAGGTCGTCGTCAGTCCGAGGATGGTGCGTGTCATGGCTTGTGGGCCTCCTGGGTGAAGTGCTCGGGCACCGGCGCGGCACCGGCACGAGACGTCCCCCATCGGACCCCGAGAGCCCCGCCCCGCGGTGCGGACCTTTTCCGGACACGCAGGTCTCCTGGTAAGTGCCGCCGTTGCCGGCACTTGCGTCGACGCCTCCCCTGCGGCGGGCCGGGAATACCGGGCGGGGCCCGAGGGTTCCTTGCTCATGGGCACCGGAAAGGAGGGCGAAATGGCGAGTCGGACCGTGCGCTTCGGCGTCTTCGAGCTGGATCCCGACACCAGGGAGTTGCGGCGACGGGGCCGGCGCGTGCCGCTCCAGCTCCAACCGGGCACGGTGCTGCTGGCGTTGCTCGATCCGCCTGGCCGCCTGGTCGGCCGTGAGGAGCTCAAGCGGCGCCTCTGGCCCGAGGGGGTCACGGTCGACTTCGAGCAGGCCCTGAACAAGGCGGTCGCGAAGCTGCGGGACGCGCTCGGCGACCGCGCGGAGAATCCGCGGTTCATCGAGACCCTGCCGAAGCGCGGCTACCGGTTCCTCGCACCGGTGGAGGCCGTCCCCCCGGCGGATCCGCGGCCGTCAGCTGCGCCGGCCGCCACGGACCGCGACGACCATGGGCGCGACGGCGGCGATCGGGCAGGCGACGAGCTGGCGGCCGCGAGGCCCGCGGCCGCGCCCGGGCGCCTTCGCGTCGCGAGACAGGTGGCGGTGCCGGTGGCGGCGGCCGCCTTGCTCGCGGCGGTGATCGTGTGGGAGGCGCCGGGGCCCGCCAGCCGCGACGTCGCGGTCACGGAATCATCCCGCGCGCCCCGGGCGGGGACCGATGATCGCGGCCCTGGCCTGACCCCCATCTTCGCGGCCAAGGACGCCTTCGCACGCGGGCGGGTCGCACTCGCAAAGCAGAGTCCCCAGGCTCTGAGGCAGGCCGCCGAGCTGTTCTCGTTGGCCACCAGCCTGAGTCCGGCGTATGCGGACGCGTGGGCCAGTCTCGCCGAGGCGCACGTCGCGCTGGCCTTCGCGGGCGCCGAGCCCACCACACAAGGCCTTGCCGCCGCGCGCGCCGCCGCCAACCGCGCGCTGAGCCTGGCCGCCGGGCACGGCGGCGCGCACGCGGCGCTCGGTGCGACGGCCGCCTACCTCGACGGAGACTGGACGACAGCCGACTGGCACTTCGAGCGGGCCGTCAGCACCCGTCCGGGCGATGCCGGGCCACGAATGGCCTACGCCCTCGCGCTGGCCGCGCGGGGTGCGCTCACGTCGGCGGAACGGCAGGCGCGCGTCGGCCTCACGGCCGCCCCCGTGCTGCCGGCCTCGAGTGACACGCTGGGATACGTGCTGTATCTCGCCCACCGGTATGAGGACGCGGAGCAGCAGTTCGATCGTGCGCTCAGCCTCGATCCCGACTACCTGCCGGCCGTGCGCCATGTCGCGCGGCTGCGTGTCGAACAGGGGCGGGCGGCTGAGGCGGTCGCGCTCCTCGAGCGCATCACCGCGCTCAGCGGCGACGCGCCGCGGGCTCGAGCCGAGCTGGCCTGGGCGCGTGGGCTCTCCGGCGACCGCTCCAGCGCGCGGCGGCTGCTGCGGGATCTCGGGGATGGGGCCCCGGCCAGCCTGGCGCTGGCTGCGTGGGGCGCGGGCGACGCGGTACGCGCCGCCGACTGGCTCGTCGAGGCCCTCCGCACGCACGCCATCGACGCGGCCTTCGTCCGCGTCGATCCCGTCTGGGCAGGCCTTCGCCAGCTTCCACCGGTGCGAGCGGCGCTGCCGGAACGGCTGGCGCCGGGGCCGGCTACGGGTTGATCTGGCCGAAGAGGAGCATGCGCGCCGCCTCGCGGAGGCCGCGGGCGGTGAAGGGCTTCTCGAGGAAGGCGGCGCCCTCCTCGAGCTCCAGCCGGTCCTCGAACAGCATGTCGCTGAAGCCCGTCTGGTAGAGCACACGCAGGCCCGGGAACCGCCGGCGCAGGCGATCGGCCAGCTCGTGCCCCTTCATGCCGGGCATCGCGAAGTCGGTGACCAGCAGGTCGATGGGCTCGGTGGCGCTCGACACCTTCTCGATGGCCTCCGCGCCATGCCCGGCCGTGATCAGGTCGTAGTTCTCGCGCCGCAGGATGCGCACGAGCACCTCGAGCATCATCGGGTCGTCATCCACGACGCAGACCGTCCGGCGGCCGGCGAGGGGCTTGAGGTCGGGCTGGGGCGGACGCGTTCGCGTCTCGGTCTCGCGCGAGGCGGGACGATCGGTCAGGCGCACGTCCGGCAGCGGCGGCAGGGGGGCCGGCGTCGGTGTGCCGACCGCCTGCGCCGGGGCGTCGGCCGTCGCCGTCGCGGGGGGCGTCTCCGGCGCCTCGGGCGCCACGGGTTGCCGCGGCGGGATCTCGACGACGAAGGCATGCGGCGTCGTCCCGTGGGAGACGACCGACCAGAGCCGGTTCAAGAGGGGCTGCGGCAGGCCCAGTTCCACCGCGGCGACATAGACCTCGCCACAGAGGGTTTCCAGTTCCGCGATCCGTGCACGCAGCGCTTCGGAGTTGTCGTCCACCGTTGTCGAGCCCGAGAAACGTGCCGTGGTCGGCACGCTGGAGTTGATGAGTGGTTCGCCCAGCATATTAACCCGTGCGCACACGCACACCGTGGTTCCCCGTGCACACGACCATCGTGGCGTCGGCAGGGCGACCGCGTTGGTCGAGAACCGGACCCTGCCGCGGGGAACGGGGACGTCGGCCGAAGGCCGGAGCGGCGCACGCTCCCGGAAGCCCGCGGCGTCCTGCCGCGTCACCGCCTGGGCGGCGCTCCCACTCAGCAGAACTGCACGTTTCCTGCCAGTATCGTTTTGGCAAACCTTGCGTTATGTGTGTACATATGTACCAATGTAGACATGCCACGGCCCTCTTCGTCACGTGCCACCATCCCGGTCGAGCGGCTGCAGACGGGTGTCCGCCTCGAGAAGCGGACCCTGAAAGTCCTGAAGGCGCTCGCCGACTATCTCGACATCACCCTCGGTGACCTGCTGGAGGGCATCGTCCTCCATGCCTTCGACGGCAAGACGCCGTTCAGCCCCGACACGCGGCGGAAGATCAGCGAGCTCAAGGGGGTGTTCGGCCTCGAGTTGACGGCCGCCGACGCCCACCACCTCCGTGCGGCGGACGACGACGTGCCCGGAGGGGAGGGACGGCGATGACCGGCGACGAGTCGCGGCTGCTCAGGGGCTTCCAGGACGGGTCGCTCGTGGAGTTCCACCATCGCGACCACGTGCACCTGGCGTGGATCTACGTGCGGGAGCACGGATTGGAGGACGGCCTTCCCCGCTTCGTGGCCGACCTCCGGGCCTTCGCGCGGGCGAAGGGGGCGCCCCACCTGTTTCACGCGACGATCACCTGGGCGTACCTCACGCTGGTCGCGGAGCGCCGGGCGCTGACGCCTGATCTCGACTGGGACGCCTTCGCGCAGGCACACGGCGACCTGCTCGTCTGGAAGCCATCGATCCTGGACCGGTACTACTCGGCGGAGCGCCTGTGGTCGGAGACGGCACGTGCGTGCTTCGTGCTGCCAGACACGGCGTACGCAGGGCTCGCTCCTCGCGGCGCGCCGCGCTGACCGGAGGCTCAGGCGGCGTCGAGGAAGGCGCGGGTGATGGCGACGAACTCGCCGGCCGCCGGACCGAAGACCGGCAGGTGCCCGGCAAGGGGGCGAATCCAGAGGGCGGCGTCGCGCAACTCCCGGTACATCCGCAGGGTCAGCTCGACTGGATAAAGCGGATCGCGATCCCCCTGGACGAGCAGGGTGCGCGCGCGGATTCGCCCGAGCGCGTCGGCATCCAGTGTCATGTCGTCGCTGTCGTCCGCGAAGGCGCGGGCTGAACGCTCGAGCGCCTCAATCTGGGCCGCACCGTGCACATGGGCGCTGGCCAGACGGTCGCGCTCCTCGCGTGGCAGGCCGTCGGTGCGATACGCGCGCATGATCGCCCTCGCCTGCGCCGGGAAGACCGGCGTGCCACTGGCCAACACCATCGCCGCGATGCGGCCGGGCGCGGCAATCGCCGCATGCAGCAACACGTTCGCGCCGGCGCTCAGGCCAATCGCATCGACGCGTTCGATGCGCAGGACATCGAGCAGCGACAGGATGTCGGCCGCGGCATCGCGGTGGCGAAAGGGGGTCGCCAGCGGCGCAGACCGGCCGTGCCCCCGCAGGTCCGGCACGATGGCGCGATAGCCGGCCGTGAGCGCGCAACCGAACAGGTCGAAGTCGCGGCCACACCCGGTGAACCCGTGCAACAGGAGCAGCGGCCTGCCCGAACCACGAATGTCGACCGACAACGCCGTTCCCGGTACGTCGATGCGTCGCGTGCCTTGCTCCACGGTGCCTCCCTCCCCTGCCGTCCCTGGCGGCGGCATTATCGAGGCACACGCGCGAAAGAAACAGTCTGGTCCGCCCGCCGTGTTATGGTGGAGAAAGAGAGCGCGGGCACGGCCTGCCCGCGTCGCCCGCTTCCTCTTTCGGGCCCTGCGCTCCCCTGACCTTCCGTTTCTTCCTACTCGCAGCGCAACGCGATCGCTGGATCGGCACGCGCGGCTCGGCGCGCCGGTATGAGGCACGCCAGCAGTGCGACGGCCAGCAGCACCGCTGGTGCGGCGAGGAAGGACACGGGGTCGAGCGGCTCGATCCCGAACAGCAGGTTCTGCATCAGGCGCGTCAGCACCGCGGCGGCCACGACACCCAGCGTGAGGCCGGCAATGGCGACCGTCATGCCTTGCCGCACCACCATGCCCACAATCTGGAGCCGCGTGGCGCCGAGGGCCGTCCGGATGCCGATCTCCCGCTGTCGCCGCGCGACGTTGTAGGACAACACACCGTAGAGGCCGATGGCCGCCAGCAGCAGCGCCACCGCCGCGAACGCGGACAGCAGCGTCGCCGCGAACCGGGGCTGCCCGATTGCGGCGGACTTCCGGCGGGCCAGCGTCTCGACGTGATCGAGCGCGGCGGCGCTGTCGATCGACGACAGCGACGCCCGCAACACCGGGACCAGGGCCTGCGGCTCACCCGACGTCCGGACGATGAGGTTCGTCGTGCGGCCCAGGCCACGGGCATCCGGCACGCGGTAGATCTCGGCTTGCGGCTGCCGATCGGGACCGTCCTTCAACACGTTGCCCACGACACCGACGATCTCGCTGGTCAGTTCCTCGTTGCCCGCCGTGAGGATGCCCTTGTAGCGCCGGCCGATGACGGGCCGTCCATCATCGAGGTACGCGCGCACGAACTCCTGGTTCACCAGGAGCGCCTGCACACCCGCGCCGCGGTCCGCCTCGGTCAGGAGCCGCCCTTCGACGAGATGCAGGGCCAGGGCTTCCGCGAACCCCGGCGTCACGTTGTAGGTGAGCGCGCGGGCCACGACCTCCTCGCCGTCGGGGCCCGACCCGGGCAGCGAGAAGCCGCTGATCGCCGTCGCGTTGCCGAACGGGACCATGTTCCCGGCGCCGGCCGCTGTCACACCTGGCACGCCGCGCAGGCGCTCGAGCAGCCGCTCGACGGTGTCGCGCGGCGGGCCGTCGCCGCCCGGCACCGCCGGGAGGTAGACCTGCGCCATCAGCACGTTCGTGGGGTCGAATCCCGCGTCAACCTGGACGAGGCGCACGAAGCTGCGCAGGAGCAGGCCTGCCGCGACGAGCAGCATCACCGCCAGCGCCGCCTCCGCCACGAGCAGGCCGGCGCGAAACGCGGCCAGCCGCGGGCTGTGCGACGCGCCACTGCCCTCGCGTAACGCGGGCGTGAGCCCGGCGCGGGACGCGCGCAGCGCCGGCACCAGCCCCGAGGCCACCCCCGCGACCAGCGAGACGACCACGGCAAAGGCGAAGCCCTCGGCGTCGAGCCGGACGTCCGCCAGGCGCGGGAAGTTCTCCGGCGCGAGGAGCGGGAGCGCGCGCGTGAGCGCCCAGCCGGTGGCCAGCCCGAGCAGCCCGCCCGCCGCGGCAATCACGAGGCTCTCGGTGAGCAACTGGGCCACGAGCCGGCGCCGGCCGGCGCCAATCGCCGCCCGCACCGCGAGCTCGCGCTCCCGCGCGGCCCCGCGCGACAGGAACAGGTTGGCCACGTTGGCGCACGCGATGAGCAGCACGATGCCCACGCCGAGCGCCAGGATGACGAGCGCCGGGCGGATCGACGCGGTGATCTGCGCGGCGAGCGGCACGGCACGCACTTCCACCGGGCCGCCCTTGCCGAAGATCAGATCGGCCACCATCGGCCGCTCGCCGAACGCGCGGGCGGCTGCCGTGCCTTCGGCCTCGGCCTGCGCCGGCGAGGCCGCGGCGGCAAGCCGACCAACCGCCGGGAAGATCGAGATGGAGGTGCCGCCATCGGGCCGCTGCTCGGGTCGGGGAACGGCGTAGGGCAGCCAGAAGCGCGTGTCGCGCTGCGGAAAGTAGAACCCCGGTGGCATGACGCCGACCACGGTGTAGCTCTGCTCGTCCAGCCGGAGCACCTGGCCGAGGACCGACGGGTCGCCGCCGAACCGCTCGCGCCAGAAGCCATCGCTCAGGATCACGACGGGTTCCGCCCCCTGCACCGTGTCGGCCGGCGCGAAGGCGCGACCCAGTCGCGGCACCACCCCCAGCACGTCGAACATCGACGCCGTCAGCCCGGCGCCCGGCAGCCGCTCCGGCTGGTCGCCCCCACTGACCGTGTACGAATCAGGATCGTACGCGCCGATCGCCGCGAGCGCGCGCGGCGCCGTCCACGTGTGAAACGTGAAGTTCGACAGGAGCGGCGCGCTGACGGGCGCGTTGGCGCCGGGGTGGATCTCCGAGAGCTGGACGATCTGATCCTGATCCGGGTACGGCAGCGGCCGGACGAGCACGCCGTAGATCACGGAGAAGATCGCCACGTTGGCGCCGATGCCGAGGGCCAGGGTCGCAAGCGCGGCCGCCGTGAAGCCCTTCTGCCGGGACAGCATGCGGAGGGTGTAGCGCACGTCCTGTCGCATCGCACTCATCGTCTGCCTCCCCATCACGGCGGGCCGGCCCGCCCTACTCGCAGCGCAGGGCGTCGACCGGGTCGACCGCCGCCGCACGGCGCGCCGGCACCAGGCAGGCGGCCGCGGCCACCGACAGCAGGAGCACGGGCGCCGCCACGAACGCGACGGGATCGAGCGGCGTGACGCCGAAGAGCAGGTTGCCAAGCAGTCGGGTCAGGGCCGCGGCGCCGGCCATGCCGAGCAGCAGCCCCGCGACGGTGACCGCGAGGCCCTGGCCCATCACCAGGCGGACCAGATCTCCACGCGTCGCCCCCAGTGCCGATCGCACGCCAATCTCGCGCTGGCGGCGCGTGACGGTGTAGGACATTACACCGTAGAGCCCGACCGCCGCGAGCACCAGCGCCAGCGCCGCGAAGGCGGCGAGCAACGTTGCCGCAAACCGCGGCTGGCTCACCGACGCCGAGACTCTCGCGGCCAGCGGCAACACTGCATCGACCGCCGCTGCCGCGTTGACCTTCGCGGTGGCCTCGCGCAGCGCGGGCACCACCGTACGGGGGTCGCCGGCGGTCTTGATGACCAGCGAGACCGGTCCCCGGAACGGCGCCGCCGGTCCCGCAAGCGTGTACATCTCGGGCTGCGTCTCGGCGTCGAGCCCACGGAGCCGCACGTCACCCACCACGCAGACGATCTCGCTGGTGACGCCCGGGGCGAGGAACCCCTCGAGCCGCCGGCCGACGATCGGCCGGCCATCGGCGAGATAGGCGGCGGCGAAGGCGTCGTTGATCATCAACGGCTGGATGCCGGAGGCCAGGTCCGCGTCGGCGAACACCCGTCCCTCACGCACGCGCAGGCCGAGGGCCTCGGCGTAGCCGGGTGTCACCGTGTAGGCGACCGCGCGTGCAATGACGGGCTGCCCATCCGGGCCGGGCGGTCCCGGGAGTTCGGCGGCCTGCACCATCATGGCGCCGCCGAGCGGGGTCATGTTGCTCGCGCCCGCCGCCTCGACACCCGGGAGGGCGCGGAGGCGCTCGAGCACCTCCCTGGCGAAGGCGGCCGACTCGGGCGCGGGGCCGTGGCCGGCGGAGGGCAGGTAGACCGTGGCGGTGAGCACGTTGTCGGGGTCGTACCCGGGATCCACGTTGACGAGGGACACGAAGCTGCGCGCGAGGAGCGCCGCTCCCACCAGCAGCATCACCGCCAGCGCCGACTCGAGCACGAGCAGGCCGGCGCGCAGCCGCGCGAGGCGCGAGCCGGCGGACGCCCCGGACCCTTCGCGCAGCGCGGGCACGAGGTCCACCCGCGACGCCTTGATCGCCGGCATCACCCCCGACAGCAGGCCGGCCGCCACCGAGGCGACCAGCGCGAACAGCAGCACGGTGCCGTCCACGCGTACGTCCTCGAGGCGAGGGAAGTCGGCGGGGGCGAACGACGGCAGGACACGCGTGAGCGCCCAGCCGAGGGCCAGCCCCAACGCGCCCCCCGTGAGAGCCACGCCGAGACTCTCGACGATCAGCTGCGCGAGCAGGCGGCGGCGACCCGCGCCCATCGCCGCCCGCACGGCCAGCTCACGTTCCCGCGAGACGCTGCGCGAGAGGAACAGGTTCGCGACGTTCGCGCACCCGATGAGCAGCACGAAGGCCACGCCGCCGGCCAGGAGCAGCAACGCGGGACGGACGCGGGCGGTGAGGGCATCCACGAGCGGCTCGACCTGCATGGTCATCGGCGGCGCGGCCGTCTCGGGCCCCCCCGGCCCACCGGGGCCGCGGCCGAGCGCGGGCGGCAGGCCGGCGTTCGCCATCGCGGCCTGCCCTTCCGCGGCCACCTGCTGAGGCGTGGCCCCGGGAGCCAGCCGGCCAAGCGCCGCCATCGCCTCGACGCGAACCTCGTTGGGGTTGCTGGAGGGCGGCGCCGGGCGAAACGGTGTCCAGAGGCGCGCTTCCCGATCGGGAAAGTAGAAGTCCGGCCGCGCCACGCCGATCACCGTGACCGCACGGTCATCCATCCGGAGCACCTGGCCGACGGCCGCGGGGTCGGCACCGAAGCGCTCCTGCCAGAATCGGTACGACAGCACCACCACCGGTGCGGCGCCCTCGGCCGCATCCGCGGCCGTCATGAAGCGTCCGACCTGCGGCGAGACTCCGAGCATCTCGAACAGCCCCGGCGTCACCGTGGCGCCGCGCACCCGCTCGGGCGCCTGCCCACCCACCAGCGTGAACGACCGATTGCCCCACGCGCCGAGGCCGTCCAGCGTGCGGGGTTCCTCCTGCCACGCGTAGTAGGTGTAGTTCAGCAGGATCAGGTCGGGAATCGGCGGCATGCCGGGACGATGTTCCCCGAGGCGCACGAGCCGATCGGCCGCCGGGTACGGCAACGGCCGCAGCAGCACGCCGTGCACCACGGAGAAGATCGCGGTGGTCGCCCCGATGCCGAGCGCGAGGGTGAGGAGGACGGCCACCGTGAAGGCCTTCTGCCCCGCCATCACCCGAACGGTATGCCTGAGATCCTGCAGCAGCGCTTCCATGGGCTCCTCGAACGGACGCCCGCCTGCCCGGTCCGCCGGGGGTGGCGCCACGCGAGTGTAAGGACGCCGACGAGGACCAACAAGTCTGTGGCCGGCGCCACCCGTCCCAGAAAAGCCGCGGCTGAGCCGGTGCCCCTGCGAGGCGCTGCCGCCCGTCCCGGCCCGGGCGGATCACTCAACTATCGGCGGCCTGGCGGCGGGGCCGGATCATGCCTCCCGGTCGCGCTCGGCGAAACCGGAGTCGAAGACGTCCACCGTCACCGCAGGACCCGCCGGCTCGGGCTCGTCGAAGAGCAGCACGACGCTGCGCACGCGCTGCCCGGCACCATGCGACCTTACGACCCGCTCCACCTCGCGGCAGAGCGCCGAGACCTCCCCCTCCGCCGGGCGAGCCAGCCGCCCGTTCTTCCACACCTCTGTGCCTCGCACCACGATCGTCCTCCTCGCCGTGACACGCCCCCAGACGACAAAAGGGCCACCACCCTCGCAGGTGATGGCCCTTTCGTGAACCGTTCGACGTGTCGTCGTCTTGTCCTGGCTACATCACCCGCGGCCCGTGCCCGTAAAGGCAAAGTTGAAGCCCGAAAATCGACGGTACGCCGACACCACGCCCGTCACGGGGCGGGTCGCCGGGGTGATCGTCAGGGCCGTCATGGTGAGGGAGCGTTGTAACACGGACGGGAGACGGGGCGCAACCACCGCGGGGCCCTCGCGCGCTTCGGGTCTCGCTGCGTCCGGCGCCGGCGACACGTGAGGCGAGCATGGCCACGGCCGTGGACAGCCCCGCGAGCGTGGCGTACGGGATCCCGGCGCGCCGGCACGAGGCACTCGACGAGCCAGACCGCCCCGGGGGCGGCGTCACGCCGGCTCTGCCGGCAGGTCGTCGAGGCCGTCGGCTTCGAAATCAGGGGCCGCTGCAGCCGTCCGCGGCACCCCCGGCCCGGGCCCCCGCCTCGAGCGTCGCGCGCATCTTGTCGAGGTACCCGAGCATCCCGTTGCGCGCGCCGTGCCGGACGCGGTTCCGCACGAGCCAGCCGAACATGCCCGTCAACCCGTCGGTTTCCGACCGCGACGTGTTGACGACCACCAGCCGCCCGTCCGGTCCGGGATAGACGAAGCGCAGGTCCAGCGTCGTGCGGAAATAGTGGGAGGCTGCCACCTGCACGGCGGCGAGCACCGCGAGCGGCCGGCCGGGCCCGCCGGCCCGCGGGTGCACCGACAGGTGTTCCAGACGGAGCGTGTGCTTCATGCCGAAGTCCACGTTCGACCAGTAGAAGACGTCGGTCACCCCGGACACCCGCAGACGCGGGAATGAGGTCACGTAGGCGAAGACGTCCGGCGTCTGCTCCGCCAGCAGAGGATCGTTTGCCGCCAGCCGGCGGAAGGCCTCGTTCGAGTCGAACGGCACCGCCTTGTCGACGATGGGTGGGAGGGCCGCGAGCCCACCCCGGCGGTACGCCACCAGGCGATCGAAGAAGACCCCGCGCATCACCGCCGACGTGGCGGCCGCCTCTCTAGCCGTGCCCCACGGCACCTCGCGCGCGAACCGGGCGATCTCGGCCGCCGTGAGCTTGAGCTCGCAGTCGCCGGGTTCGCACGCCCGCAGGTCGTCCACGTCGTCGGCCGGCACCTGGAGCGGCGCGAAGGCGGCCGTGTCGAACGGCTCCGGCACCAGCCCCACCTGGAGCACGCCGCTGCCACGGCGGAAGCCCTCGACGCACTGCGACCAGTCGAGCAGCGCCTCGAGCGGTGCGTCCACGACGACCGCGCCGGCGGCCGCGACCTCCTCGGGCCGCGCCGTCTCCAGGGTGCGGGCAATGGGCCGGCCGCGATACAGGTCGCGGAGATCGCCGGCGGAGAATCCCAGGGTGTCCTGGAGCAATCGGGACACGGGCAGCGCCTGTCGAGCCGACGGGACGGTTCCCAGGACCGCCACCGCGAACGCCGCCGCCGCGAGGCGCCGCATGGTCAATAGCGCCGCCCGCGCTGGCGCGCGATGTCGAACGCCGCGGTCTCGGCAATGGCCATGACCGCCATCACGCCGGCCTGGACCGGGTCGGTCACGACGAGATCGGCGGCGGCCGGCACACCGCCTGCCATGTTGAGCGCAATCACGGGGAGCCCGGCGGCACGCACCTCCCGGACCGCCTCGGCCACGTCCCCGCCCATGATCGCCCCGGCGAGCACCAGCATGGCCGCGCGCGGCAACGTCGGCACGGCGCGCACGGCCGACGCCAGGTTGTCCTCACCGACGAGCGGGATCGTGTCGACGGAGATGCGCTCCCCCCTGAGGTTGTGGCGATCGGCCTCGCTGATCGCGCCGAGGGCTACCTGTCCCACCTGGGCGCCACCGCCGATGACGATCACACGCTTGCCGAAGATCCGGCCGAGCGCCGCGGTTTCGGGCATACCGTTCCATCCTACGTCACCCGCGGCGGCGCGACTGCGACGGGGGCCGGTGAGACGCCAGGGACGGCGCGGTCAGCGGGCGGCGACGCTGCGGATCAGCGTCAGGAGGAGGTCGACCGCCACGGTGTTGTGCCCCCCCTGGGGGATGATCACGTCGGCGTAGCGCTTGCTGGGCTCCACGAACTCGAGGTGCATCGGCTTCACGGTGGTCTGGTACTGCTCGATGACCGAGTCCATCGTGCGGCCGCGTTCGGCGACATCGCGGGTGAGCCGGCGGATGAAGCGCGTGTCGGAGTCGGTGTCGACGAAGACCTTGATGTCCATCAGCGCGCGGAGCGCCGCGTCGGTGAACACCAGGATGCCCTCGACGATGAGCGCGCGGCGCGGCGCCATCGGCTCGCGGTCGGCGAGGCGTGCATGCCGGGAGAAATCGTAGCGCGGGACGTCGACGGGGGCGCCGCCCTTGAGCGCCTCCACGTGCCGGACCATGAGATCGGTCTCCAGCGCGTCGGGGTGGTCGTAGTTGAGGGCCGCCCGCTCTTCCAGGCGCAGCTCGTTGCGATCCCGGTAATAGCGATCGTGATCGAGCACCGTGACGTCGTCCGGTCCGAGGCTCTCGACGATGCGCCGGACGACGGTGGTCTTGCCGGAGCCGGACCCGCCGGCCACGCCGATGACGAAGGGCGACATGGACTGTCGACCAGCCTAGCACGGGGCGTGGGGCGGCATGTTACGCTTGCTCGGTTGCCCCCCCGGCAACGGTGCCGGCGGGGCGCGCATCCATCTCTCGACAGGGACACATCCATGAGCGCGTCGCCGAAGAAGATCGTCCTGGCCTATTCGGGTGGCCTCGACACCTCCGTCATCCTCCCGTGGCTCAAGAGCCGGTACCCCGGCGTGAAGGTCTACGGGTTCGCCGCCGAGCTCGGCCAGGGCGACGAGCTCGCCACCATCGAGCAGAAGGCGAAGCTCAGTGGTGCCGACGGCGTGCTCGTGAAGGATCTCCGGCGCGAGTTCGCCGAGGACTACTGCTTCCCGATGCTGCGCGCGCATGCCACCTACGAGCAGGACTACCTGCTCGGCACGAGCGTCGCGCGGCCGATCATCGCCAAGCACCAGGTCCTGTACGCGCAGCAGATCGGCGCCGACGCCGTCGGTCACGGGGCCACCGGCAAGGGCAACGACCAGGTGCGGTTCGAGCTGACCTACCAGGCGCTGGATCCGACGCTGGCGATCATCTCGCCGTGGAAGGACCCGCAGTTCCTGGACGACGGCCTGACCGATCGCGAGACGGCCATCGACTACGCGAAGCGGCACGGGATTCCGGTCACGCAGACGAAGAAGAAGATCTACTCGCAGGACCGGAACCTCTGGCACATCTCGCACGAGGGCGCCGAGATCGAGGACCCCGCCGCCGAGCCGCAGGAGCGCGTCTACACGATCAGCGTGCCGCCCTCGAAGGCGCCGAACAAGGCCGAGTACGTGGAGGTCGGCTTCGAGGCCGGTGTGCCGGTGACGGTCAACGGCCGCAGCTTCCGCGGCAAGGGCCACGAACTCGTCGCGCTGCTCAACGAGATCGGCGGCCGCCACGCCGTCGGGCAGGTGACGCTCGTCGAGAACCGCCTGGTCGGCATGAAGAGCCGCGGCGTCTACGAGACCCCCGGCGGCACGATCCTCTACGAGGCGCACAAGGCGCTCGAGCAGATCTGCCTGGAGCGCGAGCTGTACCACGAGAAGCAGCGGCTCGCGCTCAAGTACGGGGAGATCGTCTACTACGGCCAGTGGTTCCACCCGCTGCGCGAGGCGCTGCAGGCGTTCGTGGATCAGGCCAGCCAGGTGGTCACGGGCGTCGCGCGCATCAAGCTGTACAAGGGCCGCGCGGCGGCCGTCAGCGCGACCTCGCCGCTGTCGCTCTACGACACCTCGCTCGCGAGCTTCGCGATGAAGGACTACGACGTCACCGCGGCGCGCGGCTTCATCGACCTCTTCGGCCTGCCGATGAAGGTGCGCGGCCTGAAGCAGGGCCGCGGTCCGGCGCCGGCCAGGGCCGGAGGCAAGCCGGCCGGCCGCAAGAAGCGGTAGAACCGATGGCCCAGCGGCCGCGGGCGCCGGCCTGGCGTCCGCGGCCGTCGTCTGTACGGGGAACGGCACCCGGACCCGCGTGCGGCGCCGGGGTACACTGCCCCGTTGACCGCAGGAGGCGCGTCCCGGAGGCGCCACCGCCCCGGTCCAGGGAGGAACGCCGCCGTGGCCGTCCACGTCCTTTCGATCCTCGCGGTGCTCATGATCGGCGGCCCCGCGTCCGCCGCGGCGCAGCCTGCGCCGTGCGAGGCGCTGGCCGAGGAGATCGGCGCCAAGCTCGAAGCCAATGGCGTGCCCTACTTCCGGCTGACCATCGTGCGACCGGAGGACGTCAAGGGCCGCACCATCGTCGGGACCTGCGAGTTCGGCGCCAGGCGGGTGGTCTACGAGAGGCTGGAGGGGCCAGACGGCGCGGGCACCTTCGACGAGTCCCGGGACTCCGCGGACGCCCCCCCGGCGCCTCCGACTCCCCCGGCCACGCCTGAGGCTCCGGCACCGGTGCCCGCGAGGGTTGCACCGGCCGCGCCGACGCCCCCGTCTCCCCCCGCGCCACCCGCTCCCGCCGCCTTGTCCATCGCCATCGACAGGCCAGCGGCCGGTCCGCTCGGCGCGCTGCGCGAGGTGAGCGGCACCGCGCGCGGCGGCACGCGCCCGCAGGTCGCCATCCGCGTCTACGACGACGAGGCGCGGCAGGTCTGGAATGGACGCGCGTGGCAGCACGTGGCACCAGATGCGGGGCTGGACCCATGGCTGCCCGCCACCACGGCAGGCGGGCGCTGGTCGATCACCGGCGACCTGCCGGGGCCGGCCGATCTGCAGGGTCGCGAGAGGCTGCGCGTCACGGCGCGGCTCTCGGAGCCGTCAGGCCGGGACGCCATCACGACCCGGCAATACGAGCTGCGCGGCGACGCCAGCATCGAGGCGCGGCAACCCGCAGACGGCAGCGTGGCGGCGCCACCGGAACCGGCGGGCCCGCCACGCCCGCTGGCGGAGGCGGTGATGGATCCTCCGCTCGCGCCCCTGGCGATCCCGGACGATCCGGACGCCCTCGTCGCGGTGGGCGGCATCGATCCGGCGGCGAGCGCCATCCGGATTCGCCGGGCCGACCTCGAAGACCTGCGCGACGTGGCGATTGCCGCGGGCATGGACGTCGCGGACGTGCCGCTCGCGACCTTCGTGCGCCGCACGTCCATCGGCCTGCTGCCCGACCTGACCGGCGTCGCATCGGGCGACCGCGTCGACTACCTGCTCATCGAGATCAGCGGCGAGATCGACAGTCAACGCGCGTCGATGGTCCTGCGCAACCGGGCGGTCCTCATGGCCGAGCCGTCCTCGATGGTGATCGGCCTGCTGCCCGAGCAGCACGAGGGCCTGCACGACCTCTGCGTCGCGGTCCGCGACACGCCGACGCCCGCGTATCTCTACTCGTACTGGGTGTTCGAGTACACGGGTGCGCGCTACATCCGGCGATCACGCGCCTGGGGGACGGGCACCTGCGACGGCCGGGTGTTCAGCGTGGTGGTCAGGCGCAACTAGGCCATCGATTGCACGGCTGACCCCGGTGGTGTCGCGTCGGCGGGCACCGCCGCCAGGTCACCTGCGGCCCCTCCACCCGATCGACGTCGGCGCCGTTTCACGGCCCCTCCCCGGCAGGGCACGCCCCTTGCGATGCAAGGCGCCGGCGTGCGTGAAATCACCAAAACACCGATCGGCGTGCAGCGAATCGATGCACACACCGGTAGAAACAACACGGTTTGCTGGCGCGGGCCTGCGGCTGCCGCCGTGGGCGCCGTAACCAAGGGGCCTGCCATGCGCCTGCCCGCTCCCGATGACGTCGTGATTCGCCAGAGCGACGCCGGCGGCGTGCCGATCTGGCACGTCGAAGGCTACCGGAGCCGCCAGCGGCTCTCGCCGGAACCGTTCGCGCGACAGTGCCTTGCCGAGCAGTTCGCCCGGGATTGGGCACGGATGCGTGGCAGGGCGGTGTGGGTCGCCGGGGGCGCTGCCTCCGCCGCACGACTGCTCGACGGCGAACGGCGCCACGCCCGCGCCGTCACGTTCACGCCGGTGCGCTGAAGCAGAGGCCACGTGGCACGCCGGGCGCGCCCGCGCGCCGGAGCGCCGCGCCCACTGCCGCACGCGTGAACCGCCTCCGCTGATTCATTGCTCCAGGACGGGGTGATGTCCGTGCCCCTCGGCCACGACCATCAGCGGGCCGAGCGTGGCGGGGGCATGCGCGACGCTAGGAAGCCGCAGGCCGGGGCCGGGATGGCCAGACCTGTTCGTGCGGGCCGATGGGACCGATCTCGTCCTCGAGGAAGCGCCGGACATGCTCGAGCAGGTCGCTCATCGAGACCGGTTTCCCCACGACCGCGTGGATCATGCCACCGGCGCGATCGACTTCGTCCGGTTCCGTGCAGATGACGAGGATCGGCACCCGCTGCTCCGGTCGCAGTTGGCGGCACGCCTTGCAGAAGGTCGGCCCGTCCATCACCGGCATGCGCCAGTCGAGCACGACGAGATCGATGGCCCCCTGTCGCGCACGCAGCACGTCCAGGGCGCGAGCCCCATCGGGGGCCTCGACGACTTCATGGTCCGCCGCCCGCAGGACGGCGGCGAACAAGGTACGAACGGACGCCTCGTCATCGACGAGGAGGACGGTTGGCCGACGACGACGTGTCGGCCCAAGGTCCAGTTGAAGAGGCATGGCGGCGGGGGCTCCGTCTACGCGCGATTCGAAAGTCTGTGTTCCGACAGCAGTTATCGGCACGGACCGTCCAGCTCTTCAGCTCAGCCGGCTGCCGGTCTCCTGCCTGCGCTCTGGCTGACTGTAATCCGCCTACCGCATCGGGCCGCTGTCGCCACCTGCCTCGGCCGCCCTCTCACGCCGTCCCGCCACAGGCTGCCGGACTTCCGTGGCCGTCCTGTGCCTCCGCCCGATGGCCTCCCGGAAAATTCCCAGCATTTGAGGTCCCCTGGCGCGTCGCCAGGTGGCAGGCGTCTTGCCATTCCGGACCACGACCCGGCAAGTGCCGGGTGACTCGCCATCATCGGCGGTGCCGACCGGCTGCCCCGGGCAGCTCCCGGCACCGCCGTTTTTTCCTGCACCAGGATTCTTTGCGCGCGCGGTGACGTCGTCAGGCGTCGACGGTCTCGGCTGCCTGGCGGACGGCCTCGAGCAGTTGCGACAAGGGAAAGGGTTTCTGCAGGAAGGCGCAGGCGCCGGCTGCGAGGGCGTCCTCGCGGGCGGTGTCGTAACCGCTCGTGACGATCACCGCTGGCGGCCGCTCGAGGGTACGGACCCGCCGCAGGAACTCCGCGCCGCCGACGACGGGCATCCGCCAATCGCAGACGACAACCCATGGTTCATCAGCCGTGGCGCGCAGGATGGACAGGGCCACCTCGCCGTGCTCGGCGATATCGACGGAGTAGCGGTGGCGACGCAGGAGCTCGGCGCAGACGCGGCGGGCCGAGGCCTCGTCGTCGACGACAAGGAGACGCGGACCGGCGGTGAGACCGGGGCGGGTGGGGGGCATGATGCTGGTTCTCGACATCCGGGCCGACACCCGGAGAAACGAGTATCTCCCCGACGGCCCGACGGGAGCAATCGTGGCGTTGGGCCTCGCGAGCTGCGATCAGGCAGCCCGATGGCAGGGGGCGTGCTGTTGCAGGCGGGCCTTCACGGGTGGGATTCCGATGGGCGGGCGTCGAGGGACGGCCCCGGGCAACGCGTCGTCTGGTGCGGAAGAGAGGACTCGAACCTCCACGCCCTTGCGGGCACAAGCTCCTGAGGCTTGCGCGTCTGCCAATTCCGCCACTTCCGCACTGAAGCGCCGATTGCCGCTGGCAGGAACCACTAGTTATAGCAAAATACCGTCGAAGGCGTCCAGCCTCATCCACGAGGCCCTGTGGCTCAAGTCCGTGAGGCCTTTCGCCGATGAATCCTGAAGGCGCCGGCCCGGCCCCGGGCCCGCGCGTTCCTGACTCCATGGCACCGAATCCCACTCCAGCCGGCCACCGCTTCGACTTCTCCACGCTCGACCTGCTGCCCTACGGCATCATCGTCGTCGACACGTCGGGCACTGTTCTCTACTACAACGAGCGTGAGGAACAGATCTCCCGCCGCGATCGCACGGAGGTGGTGGGCCGCAATTTCTTCACCGAGATTGCGCCGTGCACGCGCGTGCAGGCCTTCCACGGCCGCTTCGAGGACCTGATCCGGCGCGGCGCGGGCGCGGCCCGGTTCGCCTTCCACTTCCCGTTGGCCCACGGTCCACGAGATGTGGAGATCACCATGACGCCGTTCGAGCACGAGGGCAGCCGCCTGTGCATGATCGCCGTCAACGACATCACGGCGCAGGACGAGGTGCGGTCGCAGGTGCTCGAGTCCGAGCGGTTCCGCGACATCGGGGAGGTGGCCGCGCGCGTCGCGCACAACTTCGGCAACCTGCTCCAGGTCATCGTCGGATCCACCGAGATGCTCCTCACGCGGACGGACCTGCCGCCCGACGCGATGCACCGCATCAAGGCCATCCGGACTGCGGGCGAGGACGGCACCGCCCTCGTGGGTCGCGTGCGGTCCCTCATGGCGCATCGGACGCCGGCGGTGCCGTTCGAGCCGATCGACCTGGCGGTAGTGGCGACGCAGGCCGGCGCCTGGGCGATGGACTTCGCTGCCCGCCACGCCGCGGAGAGTGGCACCGCTCCCGTGCCCGTCGCGGTCGAAGCCGGCGCACCCGCATGGGCCTTCGCCGCCGCCAGCGAGATTCGTGAGCTGCTGCTGAACCTGCTGAAGAACGCCGTCGAGGCCACGCGGGCCAGCGGCCAGGTCACGATCCGGGTCGAGCCGGGGCCGGCCAGGCATACCGTCGTGGTCGAGGACACCGGCATGGGGATGTCGGCCGCGACCCTGTCGCGCCTCTTCCGTCCGTTCTTCACCACCAAGGGACGCAAGGGCACCGGCTTCGGCCTCGCGACGGCCTACACCATCGCCCAGGCCCACGGCGGACAGCTCGCCGTGGACTCGGTGGAAGGGAAGGGCACGCGGTTCCACCTTCGGCTGCCGGCCCTCGCGCCGCCGGACTGAACCGTCCCAGGCACCGCCGCGACACACCTCTTCGAGAGGCCCCTCCTGCCCACAATGGGCAAGCCGGTGCCGCCCGGCCTTCGTGCGCGACGCGAAAACGGCTCGCCGAGGCCCTTCCGGACTGGCAAGCCGTTTGCCCTGCCCGTGTGGCATGCCGGCCCACGCCGTCGACCTGCCCCGCGCGTTGCCCCTGCTGCTGCCGCTGCTGCTGGTTGCCAGCGGCGCGACGGCCGGGGAGTCGTCGGACGCGCACCTCGATCCCCGCATTCCGCGCCTGGTTGCCGCCCTCGACACTGCGGAGGTGGACGTGACGGCCACGCGGCTGTTGAAGGCGGCCACGAGGTCCGGCGGACACGCGGCCTGGCTGCGCGCGCGAACCGAGCGCCACGGCGCCGACGTTCGCATCGACGTGCTCGAGGAACACGGCTCGGGCCGCACACGCAAACGGGTGTTGCACGGCGTGCTCGACGCGGAGCGCGAGTCGGATCGGCAGCGCCGGTCAGCCATCACCTCCGCCAACTACGACTTCCGGATCGAACAGGAGGGCCCCGACGGCTACGCGGTGCGCCTGCTGCCGAAGCGGCGGGACACGCGGCTGGTCGACGGCGTGATCTGGGTGGACGCCGATGGCCATCCCCGTCGCCTGCAGGGCCGGCTGGCGAAGTCGCCATCGTTCTGGGTCCGCTCCGTCACCATCCTGACGACCTATGACCAGGTGAACGGCGTGACCTTGCCCGTCTCGGTCGAGACGCTGGCGGACGTGCGCTTCATCGGGCTGTCGGTGTTCTCCATGCGGTATACCTACGAGTCGGTGGATCGCGACGCCGTACGCAGCGCCGTCCGCGCCGCCGACGCCGGTCCGGAGCCCGCGACGCCGTCGCCGACGATCCTGGCGCTGCACGCCGCCTGGAAGTCGGGAACGCGCTAGAATCCGGCGTGCTCTCCCTCCCGGCGCTGCAGCAGTTCCTGGCCTCCGTTCCGCGTGAACGTCTCGGCCACTTCCCCACCCCGCTGGTCCCGCTCGAACGCCTCTCCGCGGCGCTTGGCGTGGACCTGTGGCTGAAGCGCGACGACGTGTCCGGCCTGGCCCTTGGCGGCAACAAGACACGCAAGCTGGAGTACATCCTCGCGGACGCGAGGGCGGCCGGGGCGCGCACGCTCGTCACCGTCGGCCCCCTCACCTCGAACCACACGATGATGACCGCCGCTGCGGCCCGCCGTGCCGGCTTCGACATCCACTGCATCGTCGCCGGCGCGAAGCCGGAGGGCGACTCGGGTTGGAGCGGCAACCTGCTGCTGCTCGACTACCTCGGCGCCACCCTGCACTTCTGCCCCATGAACTTCGCCGAGCCCTCCCCCGACGACGGTCCGCGCATCGAGCGCCTGGCGGCCGACGTCACGGCGACGACCGGCGGCTACTTCATCCCCGCCGGTGGGACGATGCCGCAGGCCGAGCCGGGCTACATGAATGCCGTGCTCGAGATCGCGCGCCAGCGCGCCGGCCGCTTCGACTTCGACCACGTGGTCGTCGCCTACGGCACCGGATCGACGACCACGGGCATCCTGCTGGGCCTGTCGCTTGGCGGCTTCGCCGCGCGGGTGCATCCCATCGCCATCGAGACGCGCTATGCGGTCGAGGAGTGCTTCCACCAGAAATCTCCATCCACGCTCTTCCTCGAGTCCGCCGCGCACTTCGGGCTGCCACTCGGCGACGGCGACATCCCGCCGCACGAAGTGACCTATGGCTTCGGCGAGGAGGGCTACGGCGTGCCGAGCGCCGGCAGCGACCGCGCGATTCGCCGCCTCGCGGAGACCGAGGGGTATTTCCTCGACACGGTCTACACCGCCAAGGCCTTCGATGGCCTGCTGGGGCTCGTCGCCGACGGCCGGATCCCCCGCGGCGCCCGCGTGCTCTTCATCCACACGGGCGGACTCTCGATGACGCCGGCGGCCGAGAAGCGCTTCGCGCCGGCGTGAGCCCAAGGCCGGGAACTGGAACAAGATTCCAGCCACGACGCGCGCGAGAACACGAAGAGCTCGGAAGTTCGATCGTCAAACCAGCCCCACAGGTCGTCGAAGCGGCCACGCACCCGTCATTGGTGGGCTTCGTGCGTTTCGCCCCTCGGCGCAGCTCGGGGCGACCCTGAGCGCAGTCGAAGGGTCGTGGCTGGCGCTTCGTAGCTGCCAGCCGAGAACCGCGACGGCGGTTCCGCCGTCAGAGTCTTTCGTGACTTCTCGCACCTTGCGCTCCATCACACCACTCGTCACCGTGGCCCTGCTGGCCGGCGCGGCGCTCGCCGCGGCACAGGCACCGCCGACGACGGCGCACGACGTCGTCGCGCACGCGGTGGCTCGCATGGGCGGCGAAGCCCGGCTGCGCGCCATCCACACGATGCGCGTCGAGACGACCGGTTATCGCAACCTGCTCGAGCAGTCGGAACGGCCGGAGGGGCCATGGATCCCGCAGTGGGAGCACACGGTTGAACTGTGGGACCTGGACGGCGGGCGCTGGGACGCGACATCCACGCTGCGCGCCGGTGGTGAGTTCACGATGCGTGAGGTCGTCGCGGATGGCGTCGCCGCCCGACAGTTCGGGGACCGCTGGCTCCCTGCCGGCACGGCCCAGGTCCAGCACGCCGAGGACTGGCTCGCGCTGACCCCGCCTCGCGTCCTGACGCTGGCGCTCGACGCCGCTGACCTTCGGACCGAACCGGACGAAACGTATCAGGGCACGCGACAGCGCGTCGTGTCGTTCGCGTGGAACGGCACGCGTGTCCGGGTGCTGGTCAACGCGCAGACCGGCTTCCTCACCGCGGCCGAGGTGACCCGCGCGTATCCCGACGATCCCTTCCTGCAGATCTGGGGCGACGTGACGACGCGCCTCGCCGTCTCCTTCTGGGAACTCCGGGACGATGGGTTGTTCTTCCCGATGCAGTGGGACGTCACGCTCGATGGCCGGCCGCACCGTGCCGTCACCCTCACGTCGGTCGAGCTCAACCCGACCATCGCCGACGGCGCGTTCGGGATTCCGGCCGACCAGCGCGAAGCGTTCGCGACGCGGCCGGGCCTCGACAACCCCACGGTGGGGGCCACCGGACAACCGCCCATCGAGCTCGCGCCGGGTGTGCTGCACATCCCGGGCTCATGGGCGGTCACCCTGGTGCGCCAGTCGGACGGCGTCGTCGTACTCGAGGCGCCCATCTCGGCCGGCTACTCGGCCAACGTGATCGCCGAGGTGGAGCGCCGGTTCCCCGGGCTGCCGGTGAAGGCCGTGGTCACCACCTCGGACGCCTGGCCGCACATTGGCGGGGTCCGGGAGTACGCCGCGCGCGGGATCCCGATTTACCTGCTGGATCTCAACCAGCCGCAGATCCAGCGGGCGCTGGACAGCCGGCACACCCTGCATCCCGACCGCCTGGCGCGCGAGCCGCGGGCCGCCGACCTGCGTGTGGTGGCCGGGCGGACTGTCATCGGCGAGGGCGACACGCGGATCGAGCTCTACCCGGTCCGGGGCGAGACCGGCGAACGCATGATGGTGGCCTACCTGCCGGCGGTGCGCCTGCTGTATGCCTCGGACCTGATTCAACTGTCGCGGAACGGCCCGCCGGAATACGCGTGGGAAGTCGCCGAGGTCGTGCGCCGGCAGCAGCTCGACGTGCAGACCGTCTTCGCGATGCACACGAAGCCCACGCCGTGGCGCACGATCCTCGACATCGTCCGCCGCTGATCACTGCGCTGATTCCGGGAAACCGCCAGCCACGAATGGCACGACGCTCACGAAGGCGCTGGGCAGTTGCCAGTTGGCCGGGCCCGGCACCACATCCCTCGTGCCCTTCGTGTGCGCCGTGAGCTTCGTGGCGGGTTGTTCTCCTGGGTCCTGATTCGCTATTCCGTCAACGTGAGCGCCCACATCAGCGTGAGGCCGGCGGCGAAGGCCACGAAGTGGATGATCGTGCCGCGCCAGGTTCCCGGGCGGTTGACCTCGGGCACGAGGTCCGCCGCGCCGATGTAGTTGAAGTTGCCCGCCGCGAAGGGCATCAGCCAGGCCACCTCGACGCGGCTGGCCGCGAGCCACGCCACCAGGCCGCCCACCAGGAACGTCAGTCCCGACAGCCAGTTCACCAGCAGCGCGCGCTTCTTCGACCACCCGCCGTGCACCAGCACGGCGAAGTCGCCGATCTCCTGCGGCACCTCGTGGGCCGCGGCCGCGAGCCACGCGGTGATGCCCACCGAGATGTCGCCGACGAAGGCCGCGCCGATGGCGAGCCCACCGAGGAAGTTGTGCAGCCCGTCGCCGATCAGGATGAGGATTGTCAGCGGCGCGGGTCCGGCGTCGCCGCCGTGGTGATCCTGGTGGTGGTGCCAGTGCAGCAGCTGCTCGAGCACGAAGAAGACGAGGAAACCCGCAAGCACCCAGGTCGACGCCTGGATCAGCGGCATGCCGGCGCCCTCGCTGGCCGGCAGCAGGTGCAGGAAGGCGCCGCCGAGCAGCGAACCGGCCGCGAACGCCACGAGCGGCAGCAGGAGCTTCCGCAGGCTCGCCTCGGGGAGCAGCAGCGTGAGGCTGCCGCTCAACGCGATGAGGCTCATCGCGACGCCCGATCCGACGATCCAGCCGAGGGCGTCCATGGGCCTACGGGGGCGTGATGCCGTGCGCGGCGAGGACCCGGCGCACGTCGTCGATCGGCAGGGCCTCCGCGGTGCCGTAGCGGCTGGTGACGGTTGTCGCCTGGAGCAGTGAGTTGTACACCGCCTCCTCGGTCGCCTCCAGGGCGGCCTCGAAGAGCGGCGAGACCGCGTCGGTCGTCAGCACCGTACGCGCCACCGGGTCGGTGCCCGACACCACCCGGAGCGCCGGGTCGGTCGAG
Organism: Vicinamibacterales bacterium; assembly: GCA_050246635.1. Lineage (GTDB taxonomy): Bacteria > Acidobacteriota > Vicinamibacteria > Vicinamibacterales > UBA2999 > JBFWVR01. The sequence goes on along the minus strand of JBFWVR010000001.1, from coordinate 111,355 downwards.
AACGCGACGGCGAAGTCGCCGCTCCCGTTGCTGTACGACGACCCGGTCCGCGCGAGGCCGAAGATCGCCCGCGCCGCGAGGCGCTTCAGGTCGCGCGCCTCGAGGGGCGCATCGGTGGCGACGACGATCATGCAGGAGCCATCACCCGCCTCGTTCGCGGCGCCTGGCGGCGCAGGCGCGAAGGCGTAGCGCCCCAGCGCCTTGCCGACCGGGGCCCCGCCCATCGTCAGCACGCCGCCGAAGTTGCTCTGCACGAGGACGCCGAGCGTGTAGCCGCCGTACTGCGTGGGCAGCCGGCGCGATGCCGTCCCGATGCCGCCCTTCCACCCGAAGGCGCGCGTGCCGGTCCCCGCGCCGACGCTGCCCTCCGCCACCGGGCCGCCGCGGGCGGCGGCGATGGCCGCCCCGACGTCGCCCGGCCGGACGTGCAGCCCGCGGATGTCGTTCAGGCCCCCGTCGTTCGTCTCGCCCACCACCGCATTGACCGACCGGACGTCCTCGTTGCCGGGCTGTGCCAGGGTCCACTGGACCAGCCCCTCGACGACGGCGCCGACCGACAGCGTGTTCGTGAGCGCCACGGGGGTCTCGATGGTGCCGAGCTCCTCGACCTGGGTCGAGCCGGCCAGCTTGCCGAACGCGTTGCCGACGAAGACGGCGCCAGGCACCTTCTCGCGGAAGATGTTGCCGTCGTGCGGCAGCACGACCGTGATGCCGGTCCGCACGGCGTCGCCCTCGATCTTCGTCAGGTGGCCCACACGCACGCCGGCGACGTCCGTGATGGCGTTGGCCGGTCCCGGCGGGAACACGCCGGGGGCCAGCCCGAGATCCCGCGCGCGCGGGCGCGCCGCGGGCTGGGCGGCCACCGTCGACACAGCCAGGAGGACGGCAAGGGCGGCGCTGCAGCGCTTCACGGGAGCATGATACGATCCGCGGGTTCACGCATGCGCCAGATCTCCATCGACGCCGTCCGCGACGCGTCACGCACCGTCTACCAGGCGGCTGTCCGCACTCCCCTGATCCGCCTCGACCTGCCGTTCGGCGCCTCAGGGCCCGAGGTCTACCTCAAGCTGGAGAGCCTCCAGCCCATCGGATCGTTCAAGATCCGCGGCGCGTGGAACGCGGTGCGGTCCCTGAGCCGATCGGATCTGGCGGACGGTGTCTGGACGGTCAGCGCCGGCAACGCGGCGCAGGGCGTGGCCTTCGCGGCCCGGCTGGCCGGCTGCCCGTGCTCGGTCATGGTGATGGACACGGCCCCCGAGACGAAGGTGCGGTCGATCGAGCGCCTGGGCGCGTCGATTGTCCGCGTCACGTACGACGAAGCGTGGAAGACCGTCGAGTCGCACGCGTCGGACCGCATGCGCGGGCGCTTCGTGCACCCGTTCGATGACGACGCGTTCATCGCGGGGAACGGCACGGCGGGCCTGGAGATCCTGGAGGATCTGCCGGACGTCGACGCCATTGTCGCGCCGCTCGGCGGCGGCGGCCTGCTGGCCGGCATCCACGCGGTCACCCGGGCGCTGAAGCCCGGCGTGCGCGTGTTCGCCGCCGAGCCCGAGACCGCCGCGCCGCTCGCGACCTCCCTGGCCCGTGGCGAGGCCAGCTACTTCGACGGCTGGACCGCCTCGTTCGTGGATGGTGCCGGCGGCAAGTCGGTGCTGCCCTCGATGTGGCCGCTGCTGCGCGGCCTCGATGGATCCCTGGTCGTGTCGCTGGAGGCGGCGGCCCGCGCGATGGGCCACGCCGCCACCCGGCTGCACGTGATCGCCGAAGGCGCCGCCGCCTGCGCGATTGCGGCCGCGACGACCGGCCAGGCCGGTCCGGGGAAGGTGGTGGCCGTCGTCTCGGGCGGCAACATCGACCTCTCGAAGTTCGCCGCGCTGGTCGGCGCCTGTCCCTAGCCCGCCGGGCACCCGAGCTCGAACCTGATGGAACGATTTTCGAACGCCGCTCCGCTCCCCTCGCGCATCCACCGGCTCCACGACCTGGCACTCGACGTCTGGTGGAGCTGGCAACCGGACGCCCGCGAGGTGTTCCGCCGCCTCGACTACGGCCTCTGGAAGTCCACGTCGCACAACCCGGTCCGGATGCTGCGCACGATCGATCCCGCGCGGCTCGCCGCGGCCGCGGACGATGCCGCGTTCCTGGCGCTCTACGATCACGCGATGGCGGGCCTGGACGAGGCCCGCGCCTCGCGCAACACGTGGTGGGGCGCGAACGGGCCCGACATCAACGGCCGCGCCGTGGCGTACTTCTCCGCCGAGTTCGCGCTGCACCAGTCGCTCCCGATCTACGCGGGCGGCCTGGGCGTGCTCGCCGGGGACCACTGCAAGGAGGCCAGCGACCTCGGCGTGCCGCTGGTCGGCGTCGGCTTCATGTACCCGCAGGGGTACTTCCACCAGCGCATCTCCAATGACGGCTGGCAGGAAGAGCACTACGAGCGCATCAGCTGGACCGACGCGCCGATCGAGACGGCACTGACGCCGGACGGCAAACCCTGCATCACGGCGGTCCCCCTCGGTGACCGAACGGTGCTCGCGGCGGTCTGGCGGGTGAAGGTCGGCCGCGTGCGGCTGTACCTGCTCGACACCGACCTCGAGGAGAACGCACCGTGGGACCGCGAGCTCTCGGCACGCCTCTACGGCGGCGACCGCGAGACGCGGATCCAGCAGGAGATCATCCTCGGCATCGGCGGCGTGCGCGTCCTGCGCACGCTCGGCATCGAGCCGGCGGTGTGGCACCTGAACGAGGGGCACGCCGCGTTCGTGGCGCTGCAGCGCATCCGCGAGTTCCTGGAGCAGGGCCGTTCGTTCGACGAGGCGCTGCAGCAGGTGCGGCAGTCCACCGTGTTCACCACCCATACCCCGGTGCCGGCCGGGCACGATGCCTTCCCGTTCCACCTCGTCGAGAAGCACCTCGCGGGGTGCTGGGGCGACCTGGGCGGCGAACGCCAGCGGTTCCTGGCGCTCGGCGACTACGACAACGGGAGCGGCCCGCTCTTCAACATGACGGCGCTGGCGCTCCGCACGGCCGCGCACGTGAACGGCGTGAGCGCGCTGCACGGTGAGGTCACGCGCGCCATGTGGCAGCCGATCTGGCCGGACCACCCGCAGAACGAGCTCCCGATCACGTCGATCACCAACGGCGTGCACGTGCCGACCTGGCTCGAGGACGAGGTGCTCGCGCTGCTCGACCGCCACCTCGGGGCGGGCTGGATGGAGCGGCACGACGACCCGGAGCTGCTGGCCCGCGTGGACACGATTCCGGACGAGGAGCTCTGGGCCACCCGGCAGGCCCTGCGGCAGGACCTGTTCGACTTCGTCCGCGAGCGCCTGCGGCTCCGCTGGGCCGCCGAGCGGGTCAGCCCCTCGCGCATCGTCGCCGCCGGGGCGATGCTCGACCCCTCCGCGCTGACGATTGGGTACGCCCGCCGCTTCACCGCCTACAAGCGGCCCGAGCTCCTGTTCCACGACCCCGAGCGCCTCGCGCGCATCCTGACGGATCCCGACCGTCCCGTGCAGCTCGTGTTCGCGGGCAAGGCACATCCCGCCGATGACCCGGCGAAGCACCACATGCAGCGCGTGTTCAAGCGCGCGCTCGACCCGGTCTTCGCGGGCCGCATCGCGTTCATCGACGACTACGACCTGCACGTCGCCCACTACCTCGTGTCGGGCTGCGACGTCTGGCTCAACAACCCGCGCAAGCCGCTCGAGGCCAGTGGCACCAGCGGGATGAAGGCCTCGGCCAACGGCGTGCCGCACCTGAGCATCGGCGACGGCTGGTGGGCGGAGGGCTTCAACGGGCAGAACGGCTGGCTCATCGAGAGCGAGACCAACCCGGACGACCAGGCCGCCACCGACGCGGCGGACGCCGAGGCGCTGTACCAGTTGCTCGAGACCCAGGTGGTGCCGGCCTTCTACGCCCGCGACCACGCCGGGATCCCGCACGCGTGGCTGCAGGTCGTGCGCGAGGCCATCCGCTCGAACCTTCCGCGCTTCTCGACGCGGCGCATGCTCAAGCAGTACGTGCTCGAGAAGTACGCGCCGGCGGCGCGCTGACCGCCACGGGGGTCATTTGGGAATCAAGAAACCGGAATCGAGAATCACGAAGGCGTACCCTTCCTGACTTCCGAATTCCTTTCTTGATTCCTGGTTCCTGGATTCTCCATTCCCTGGCGCGCGTCAGCGCGCCAGGGTAGAGACGCTGGCCCGCGCCTCCGCATACCACTTCCGCCACGCCGCCAGGATCTCCTCGCTGGCGGCGTTCGTCCGTTCCGTCGCCAGCCGCGCGCGTTCGGCCTCCTCCACGAGGGCCGTCAGCGGGGCCGCGTCGTCCGCGCCTGCGGTCACCAGGAACGCCGCCGTCGTCGCGACCGCCCGTGCCACATGCCCCATCGTCTCGGCGCTCACCTTGTCGGGCGTGTCGAGGTTCGTGTGGTAGTAGCGGTCGGTGAAGTGCCAGTTGAGCAACGCGGGCACGCCGGCGCGCAGGAAGACGGTGTGGTCGCTGCCGCCTTCGTACGGGTTCGTGCGCACCACCCAGCCGCTGTCGCGCGCTTCGCGCAGGCAGACCGCGAGGTGCAGGTCGTTGAGGAAGTGCCCACGCACCCACGCGGGATCGACATCGCCGGCCCCCCACTCGCTGTGCGGGTCCGACGGACGCTCGAAGACTGCTGACGGATCCGGGCCCTTCTCGATCAGGAACGTGCCGCCTGTCCTGGCGGTGTCCTCGCCGGTCATGTCGAGCGACATCATCGCCAGGACGTGCGACGCCTGGTCCGGGTGGGCCTCGAGCCACTGCTGGCTGCCCCGGATCTCGTCGCCCCAGAGCACCGTGAGCGTGCGGGCCGGTGGGGGCATCGCGCCGTCGGCGATGGCCTGCCGGAGGGCGAGCACCGCGGCCAGCAGCGTGCCGCTGCCGCTCGCGTTGTCGTTGGCGCCTGGCTCCTGCACGTGCGCCACGAGCACGACGCGCTCACCGGCGCGTGACGTGCCCGGGAATTCGGCGATCAGCGTCTCGTTCTCGCCGTGATGGAAGACGGTCTCGATGTCGACCTTCACGCGGGTCGGGCCCTGTGCCAGGCGGTCGCGCAACCGCCGCGCCGCGCGGGGGGTCGCCTTGAAGCCGAACGATCGCCGCGCCTCGTCGTAGGGGATGCTCCCCCACTGCAACACGTTCGGCGTCACGTCGGGCCGGGTGTAGCCGGCAATCTCCGTGGAAATCACGCCGGCCGCGCCGCGATCGCGGACCGCCGCGTTCCACACGCGCCCGATGGGGCCATCAGCCAGCACCACCGCCCCCGCGACGTCGAGGCCGGCGTAGTCGGCGGCCTCCATCCCCGGCCCCGCATCCACGAGGGGCAGCTCCACGCCGCCCTCCGGCGTCGAGAACGAGTTGATGGCGAGCGGCACACGGTCCTGCTCCCGCGAGAGCACGGCGCCAGCCCTGTCCCCGGCGATGGCGAGGGTCGCGCGCACCTGTTCCCAGCCCTGGCCCGTGTTGGCGTAGGACTCGCGCCACACGCGCGGCGTTCGCCCCTCCGGCGGGGGCGCCGCCCCGCGGTGGAACCCCGCGTCCACCAGGCGCCGCTCGATGTAGCCGAGCGAGCGCTCGAACCCGGGATTGCCGGCGAGCCGCCAGTACTCGCTCATGAACGTCACCGTCTCCATGGCGACGGCTGGCTGGACGCGCCCGGCCAGGGCGCCGTGGAGCGACTCGACACGCGGCGGGAGCGCGCGATCGAGCGGCGGCAGGTGTGGCGGCGCCGCCGGCTGGCCGGCCGCGACCGCCAGCAGGGCGGCGATCAGGGTGAATCGCATACAATGAAATGATATGTCGCGGAAATCCATCGCGAACAAGCAACGCTGTGCCCTGTGTGGGGCCAAGGACGTCTCCGAGCCGAAGGGCGAGGAGCGGTACTGCCGCGACTGCTGGGACAAGAAAATCGCGGTCGAGGAGATCGTCGCCCGCGAGTTCGCGCTCAAGCGTTACATCCGCGCCCATAGCGCGGAGAAGTACCTGATCTACCACTCCACCCAGAAGCGCCCCTGCGGCCAGCTCATCGTCGTCGACGACGGGTACGACCTGTTCCTGACGATGGTCCTCTACCCGAACTTCGGGTGGGAGGAGCCCGCCTACCACCTGGAGGGGGATCCCGAGGGGCGGACCTTCGGCGAGCTCCTGGTGGACGTCGTCGCCACGGAGGTCATCGAGCCGTGGGGCGGTGGCAAGTGGCACCTCGAGGTCTTCCGGGCCAACTCAGCCGATCCGGAGGACTGGAACGGCGAGATGTAAGCGGCTATAATCCGGCAGATCCTGGGGCTATACACCTACTTCGGAGGTTTTTGAATGATTCGCCTGAGCCAGCGGATGATCGCGGCAGTGGCGGTGGCAGGCGTGCTGGCGCTGCCGGCCGCGCTCGCCGCGCAGGAGCGTCGCCTCGTCGCGCCCGTGCGTGGAGAGGCCAACGTCGAGATCACCAAGCCGAACACCAAGGTCGTCAGCGGCGAAGTCGTGACGACCATCCTGGTGAAGAACGTCTCCGATGCCCCCATCGCCGGCCTGAAGGTCGACGAGAACTGGTATGACAAGGGCGGCAACCCCGTCGGCGGCGACACCTATCGCCACCGCACGCCGCTCAAGCCGGGCACGGTCATCGAGGTCACCCTGCGGACGCCCCGGCGCCCGGCGATGAACTCGAACCAGTACCAGTTCTCCCACGCCAACGGCACGGTCAAGACCACCGTCGTGCCGAAGCTCGAAGTCACCGAGCCGCCGCTGTAACCGCGCCCCGGCGCGACCCGAGACACCGAGGGCCGGCCCCCGCGAGGGAGCCGGCCCTTCGTCTTTCTGCCTTCCGACTTCTGCCTTCTGCCTTCTGCCTTCTTCCTTCTTACTTCTTCCTTCTTACTTACTCACCTTCTCGAACCGTATCGCCCCCTCCACCCGCGGCATCTGCACGAGGACCGCCGGCGAGGTCAGCACGGGCGGCGCGACCTGGCCCGGGCCGGGACGCTTCTCGGTCCATTCGATCACGACCGCATCGTCTGCCCGTCGGGTGCCGACAATCTCCGCGGAGATGCCGCCGGTGGGCCGGGAGCCCAGGAAGACGGCCGCGACCATCGACGTGGAGAAGTCCACCGGCGGACGCGGCGCCTGGCCGGCGTGGTCCCGCCAGAGGGACTCCCACTCCGCCGCCGAGCGGGCCACCGCGGTGCGCGCCTGATCGACACGGCTCATCGGATCCTGCGCGAGCACCGTCATGGGCACCGCCGACACCTGGACGGCGAGCGCCAGGGCGAGGAGCACTCGACCCATGGAACCTCCTTTCCGGAGCCGCGCTCCGGCCTGGCCGCGGTCACCGCCGCCCCGGGGGCGGCGCGACCACGGTGAACACGGTCTCGCGGGCAACCGGGGACGTGTCACCCACACGGGCACGGGCCTCGACGCGCAGGACGTATTGTCCCGGCGCAAGATCCTTCATGGGCACGCGCACGTTGAAGCCGTACCCTCCGGCCGACCCGGCGAGCTCCGCGCTGTCGCGGGTCTCCTGGGTCTGGAAGACGGAGCGGCCGTCCTCGGCCTGCACGGTGGCCGTGATGTCCACCTTGTGGGCGGCCCCGCCGAGGTTGTCGTAGATCTCCACGAACGCCGCGAGCTCGTCGTTCGGCGGGAGGTCACGGTAGGTCGTGAGGGGCGCGGGCATGAGCTCGGCGAGCGGATCCTTCGCCCGCGCGGTCGGCGCCAGCGCGCTCGAGGCCGACGTCAACGCCAGGCTGCTCATCGCGAAGCGCTCATCCGCGAAGTCGGGGACCTCGAGGTCGTACAGCACCGATCCGGCGCGCCGTTCGTTCGACTCGCTGGCCGCGACGCGGAGCTGGTACCGCCCCGGGGGGAGCTCGAGTGACGTGATGATGCGGAAGCCGGCGCCCCGCACACGCGGGACGCTGTCGGGCTTGAGCGTCATCCCGACCGTGTTGCGCTCGCCCGGGTAGAACTTGCCGTCGGCGCCGATCGCCATCGAGACGATCTCGATGCTGTTCCGGAAGGTCCCGTCCTTCTCGATCAGCTGCAGGTTGCGTCCGCCGACGAGCGTCGAGATGATCACGCTGCCCTTCTTGTCGGGGCCCTTGAAGACCGCGGCCGTGGCGGCGATGGGCAGGGCGGAGACCGGCAGCGGGCTGGTCACCGCCTCGCGCAGCTCCTCCGCCGCGTCCGGCGGGCCGGCGAGCGTCAGCTCCTTCGCCTTGCCGCGCGGGGCGCCGTACCCCTTCCGCGCGCGGACCGTCAGGCCCGGCCGGGAGACCCGGACCTCGATCTTGCGGAACTTGCCGTCACGGCGCTCGTTCGTCGGGTAGTACCCGAGGACGTAGTACGAGCTGTTGTCCTCGACGATGCGGCGGAACCAGGCATCGAGGTCGTTGCTGCCGACCGCGGCAAAGCCGCCGGTCTCGTCGCCCAGCACCCGCAGGCTGTCCTGCCCGAGCCGGACCTCGTTCTGGAACGACGAGGAGTTGAGGCCGAGGCTCGAGTCGTCCGGGAACGAGCCGACCTCGATCATCTCGCCGCCGGCGGTCGCGAGGCCGCGTGGATCCACGCCGTAGATGGCGACGTTCGCCCGTGTCGCGGCGGCAATCGCCTCGCGCGTGTCCGCGATGATCGATGTCGCCCCCTGGTTGGTGAACGGGTCGGTGATGTCGTAGTCGATGCCCTCGCTGAACAGCACGAGGGCCTTCTTGCGGCCGCTGACGCCCTCGAGGTACTGCGCGAGGTTCTTGAGCGCGCTCAGCGTGTTGCGGGCCTGGTAGGCCCGCTCCGGGTCCGACGGGTCGTCGATGCGCTCACCGCTCTCGCGCATGCCCCGGGTGAGCGCCTCCTGGTCGAGCCGCTCCAGGGTGGACGACCGGACCTTGCGGCCCATGAACTTGTCGATCGCCTCGTGCAGCAGGCGCGGGTTGGCGGTGAACTCCTGCCCGGCCGACGCGATGCCGCTCGTGTGCACGACCGCCGCGACGTCGTTCGCGCCGAGATAGCGGTCGACGAACCGGTTGGCCGCGGCCTTGAGCTGCGCGCTGCGGAGCGGGTGGGTGTGGAGGTCGTCCAGCACCAGCAGGTAGACGCGCCCGGTGACGCCGCCGACGTTGGTCTGCACGTCCGGCTCGATGGGCGCGCTGCGGAAGAGGGGACGCTCCGCACGCTCCACCGGGATGTTCACCAGCGAGAAGACGCTCACCTTCTGCGGCTTGCCGTCCTCGAGCACGGTGAAGTCGTCCGCCGACAGGCCCGGGACGAAGGCGCCGGTGGCATCGAGGACGCGGGCGTCGACCTCGACATAGTTGACCTCGGCGCGGAAGACGACCGGCGGCTGTTGCGGGGGCTCGGACGGGGCCTGGGCAGGCGCCGGGGCCTGCCGGGCGGCCAGCGCCACGGCAGCCGCCGCAACCAGGGCCAGGGTAGCGAATACAGGTCGAGTCATGGCCATCAGGGGACCAGGCAGGGCTCTTCCAGTATAGACGCGGGCCGGCTGGCGCCGGCCATTGCAGATTCGCGATTTCAGATTGAAGATTGAAAACTGGCCACGAAGGGCACGAAGAACACGAAGACATGATCTCGAAGGCGCAGCCTCCGTGTCTCCGTGTCTCCGTGTCTCCGCGAGGGCATTTCAGTGGCAGACCGGCAGAGGCGCCCTATGTGTCCAGCGCCGGACGCCTCTCATGCCAGTCCGTCGCCTGCTCGTAGGCGTGCCCCACCTTGAACAGGGTGAACTCGTCGAAGGCCTTGCCGTACAACTGGAGGCCGATGGGCAGCGCCGGTGGGCCGGCCGAGAAGCCGCACGGCAGCACCAGCGCCGGCAGCCCGGTCATGTTGCCGATGAACGTGTTGCCGCCGCGGAACCGGACGGGCTCCGAGCCCGGCTTGACGTCCGTGCCCGCCACCTCGGGGGGCTCGAGCAGCCCGGGCAGTGAGGTGTTGCCGGGCACCGCCATGACGTCGCACTGCGCGAGGGCGGCGGCCATCTCGTCCATCAGGATCGTGCGCACGCGCAACGCCTTGATGTAATCCGTTGCGGTGTAGAACCGCGCCGCGTCGAGTCGTTCGCGGATGATCGGGTCGAAGAGCTCCGGTGTCTCGCGCAGGCGCTTCTCGTGGAACTGCGCGGCCTCGGCCATCGCGACCAGCCAGCCGGCCGATCCCGCATAGTTGGCGTGCGGCACGTCCACGTCCACGAGCGTGGCGCCGAGATCCTGGAGCTGCGTCAGTGCCGCGCGATAAGCGGCCTCGACCTCGGGATCCGCCCCCTCCGTGAAGTGACGGGTCGGCACGCCCACGCGCAGCCCCTGCAGGTCGCCCTCGAGCGCCGGCGTGTAGTCCGGGACCGGGACGTCGCGCGACGACCGGTCGAGCGGATCGGCGCCGGCAATCGCCTGCAGCATGGCCGCCGCGTCGCCGACCGTGCGGGTCATCGGGCCGGCGTGATCGAGGGTCCATGCCAGCGTCGTCACGCCGTGCCGGCTCACGCGGCCGTAGGTCTGCTTGAGCCCGACGATGCCGCAGAACGCGGCCGGCCCCCGGATCGACCCTCCCGTGTCGGTGCCGATCGACAGCGGGATCATCGCCGCGGCGAGCGCCGCCCCCGAGCCGCTGGACGAGCCACTCGGCGTCCGGGCGAGGTCCCACGGGTTGTGCGCCGGGCCGAAGCCCGAGACCACGCCGCTCCCCATCGCGAACTCGAGCAGGTTCAGCTTGCCGGCCAGGACGGCTCCCGCCTCGGCCAGGCGGGCCGTGATCGTCGACTCGTAGTCGGGCACCCAGTCGGCCGTGACCCTCGAGCCGTTGGTCGTCTTGATCCCCCGCGTCGCCAGGATGTCCTTGGGCGCGTAAGGGATGCCGTGCAGCGGGCCGCGGTAGCGGCCGGCGCCAATCTCACGCTCGGCCTCACGGGCCTGGGCGAGCGCCTGCTCCCCGGTCACGGTGATGAAGGCGTTGACGCGCGGGTTGAGCGCCTCGATGCGCGCGAGATAGGCCTCGGTGAGCTCGACCGGCGAGATCTGGCGGCTCTGGATGAGGGCCGCCTGTGCGCGGACCGGCTGGAACAGCACCTCCTGATCGATGGCCATCGGTCAGCTCCTCGCCAGGAAGATCGTCGGGGGTTCGACGTCGTCGCCGATCTCGAGCTCGCGGACGACCTCGAAGGCCGCCAGGTTGCGGTCGACCGCCCGGCTGGCGACGGCGAGCCGCGGCTCGTCGAAGGCGCCGCCGAGCAGCGTCGCCGCAGAGCGCAGCGTGTCGGGGCTCACCCCGGGCTGCGCCTGGTCGGCGACGCACGCGGCCAGTGGGCCCGTCACGCCAAGGGCGGCCAGGATCTGCATCACATGGCGCCGGGTCAGTCCATCCTGCGGGTTCGTCACTCGTCATCCCCCTTCACGGGCTGGTCCGGCAGGTTGTCGCCGGGGTGGAACGCCAGGACGGCGCGCCAGCCGCCGCCCGGACGCCGCTCGAAGCAGAGACAGGCCGCTTCGTCGGCCGCCTGGTCGCGCAGGTGGTGCCGCTCGTCATCACACGTCTCGCCCCAGAGCGCGGCCTCCAGGGCCCATCCATCGTCCTGCTCGCGGAGGTCGACCTCGGCCGAGCGGGTGATCCAGCCCCGGGTGTCGAAGCGGTAGAGCAGCTCGGTGACGAAGTCGACCAGGAGCACGTCGAGCTCCGGCCCCTCGATGTCGAGCTCCTCGGCGCGGCGGGGCTCGACCGACGCGAGCGGCACGAGGCGATCGGTGAACGCCTGGGCCGCCGCCTCGAAGAGTGCCGCCGGGGTCGGGCCGCCAAGGGCGACCCGCCGGTGTCCGGGAAGGGCCTTGAAACGCGCCACGACGAAGACTACGGGGATGGACTGCGCGTCAAACTAAACGAGGGACCGGCGGCTGTCAATCGAATCCCTGCGGTAAAGCTTTCAGATATACTGACTTATCTATGGTCATGGACGTTCCGGCCGTGCAGGCGGCGCTCGTCGCCGCGGGCGTGGACGGGTGGCTGCTCTACGACTTCCAGGGCAACAATCCGATTGCGCAGCGGCTGGCCGGGCTCGGCGGCGGCGGCCACATGACGACCCGGCGCTGGTTCTATCTCGTGCCGGCGAGCGGTGAGCCGGTCGCGCTGGTCCACAAGATCGAGCGGCACAATCTGGACCACCTGCCCGGTGCCAAGGTGCCGTATGCCGGCCGTGCGGAACTCGCCGCGGGGTTGACGCGCCTGCTGTCCGGCCGGCGACGCATCGCGATGGAGTATTCGCCGCAGGCGGCGATTCCCTACGTGTCGCGTGTCGATGGCGGGACGCTCGAGCTCGTCCGGAGCCACGGTGTCGAGGTCGTGTCGTCCGGCGACCTGGTCCAGCAGTTCGAGGCGCACTGGTCCGCGGACGCCATCGCGTCGCACCGGCTCGCCGCCGAGAAGCTGTACCGCATCAAGGACCGGGCGTTCGAGACCGCAGCACAGCGGACGCGGGACCGGGTGCCGCTGCACGAGTTCGAGCTCCAGCAGCTCATGTGGGACTGGTTCGCGGCCGAGGGCCTGTGGAGCGACGCCGCGCCGAACGTCTCCGCCCAGGAACACGCGGGCAATCCCCACTATCTCCCGTCGAAGGACCACACCCGTCCCATCCGGGCGAACGAGCTCCTGCTGCTGGACCTCTGGGGCAAGGTGCAGACGCCCGGAGCGGTGTTTGCAGACATCACCTGGGTGGGATTCACCGGCCAGGACGTGCCGGATCGCATCGCGGCGGCGTTCGCGGCCATTCGCGAGGCCCGCGACCGCGCCGTGGACGTGATCGAGGCGGCGGCAGCCGCCGGCCGCGACATCCGCGGCTTCGAGGTGGACGCGGCGGCGCGTGCGGTGATCGAGGGGGCCGGCTTCGGCGACGGCCTGCTGCACCGCACCGGGCACAGCCTGGGCGAGACGGTTCACGGCAACGGCGCGCACCTCGACGACTTCGAGACGCATGACGAGCGGCGCCTGCTGCCCGGGACGGGCTTCACGATCGAGCCGGGCGTGTACTACGACGATTTCGGGGTCCGCACCGAGATCAACGTCGTGTGGGGACCGGCGGGACCCGAGGTCACGGGGCCGCGCCAGCAGGACATCGTCAGATTGGTGTAACGGCCGGGGCGCGGCCCCGGCGGCGCGCCCCCGGCGCGCCGGGAGTGGAGGACGTCAATGTCGAGCCGGAAAACAACGGTGTTCTACGCCCTGCTGATCGCCGTGGCGTCGCTCGCGGTCGGCATGGTGATCGCGTCGCGGCTGGATCTGTCGCCGACCTCGTCGGCGCAGACCATGACGCCGCCACCGATGAACAGCGCGCCGCTCAGCGGGCCCGTGGACGCGAGCACGTTCCGGACGATCGCGAAGGCCGTCACGCCCGCGGTCGTGAACATCCGGACCGAGTCGCGGCGGCCGACGCAGCTGACCGAGTTCTTCGGGGGCGGCGGCGACGACCTGTTCGAGCGCTTCTTCGGGGGCGGGGGCGGCCGTGAGCAGCGCGAGCGCCCGCGTGAGCAGATCTCGGTGGCGGCCGGCACCGGCTTCGTGATCGACAAGTCGGGCTACATCCTCACGAACAACCACGTGGTCGAGGACGCCACGAAGATCGAGGTCTCCTTCTTCGGCGACGAGGCCGACGTCTCCTACGATGCCGAGGTCGTCGGCCGCGACCCGCTCACCGACAGCGCGCTCATCCGCCTCACCGAGACGCCGAAGCGCGAGCTGCTCGAGGTCAAGTTCGGCGACTCGGCGCAGATGGAGCCCGGGGACTGGGTGATGGCGATCGGCAACCCGTTCGGCCTGGCCCACACCGTCTCGGTCGGCGTCATCAGCGCCACCGAGCGCTCGTTCCCGGTCGCCGATGGCCGCTTCACCGACGTGCTGCAGACCGACGCCGCGATCAACCCGGGCAACTCCGGCGGCCCGCTGCTGAACGTGCGGGGCGAGGTGATTGGCATCAACACCGCCATCTACAGCGACCCGCGCCAGCAGGGCAACATCGGCATCGGCTTCGCCATGCCCATCAACATCGTGCGCGAGCTGCTGCCCGAGCTCCGCAGCGGCAAGGTCACGCGCGGCGTCATCGGCGTGACCATCACCGACGTGCCCACCGACGCGGTCGCCGAGTTCGGCCTCAAGGAGAAGCGCGGCGCGCTCATCACCACCGTCAACGAGGGTGGCCCCGCCGACAAGGGGGGCATCGAGCCCGGCGACGTCATCATCGAGTACAACGGCAAGCCCATCCGCCGCCGCGACGAGCTCGTCAACATGGTCGTCGCGACCAAACCCGGCACGACCGTGCCCGTCAAGGTGATGCGCGACCGCAAGGAGGTCACCGTCAACGTCACCGTCGACGAGCTCAACCTCGAGGCCGAGGAGACCCGCACGTCCAGCCGCAGCGAGGAGCCCGAGGAGACGATGAGCGAGGGCTTCGGCATCAAGCTGAGCGTGCTCACCGGTGACGTCAAGCGCCGGCTGCGCGTCGAGCCCGACACCGAGGGCGTGCTGATCTCCGAGGTCGCGCCGAGCAGCTCGGCCCAGCGCGCCGGCATCGTGGCCGGCGACGTGCTGCTCGAGGTGAACCGCGCCCCGGTGCGGTCCCCCCAGCAGGCCAGCGATGCGCTCGCCGAGGTGCACTCCGGCTCCACCGCCTTCCTGCTCATCCTGCGCGGCGGCCAGGAGACCTTCGTCACGGTCCGCAAGGACTAGCCACCGTCGTACGACCCGGCGGGCGGGACGGCCCAGGAGGCGTCCCGCCCGTCGTGCGTACGGGATATGATCCTCCTGTCATGGCGCTCGAACGCGAAGTGAAACTGCGCTTCGACAGCCCGGAAGCCGCCCGCGCCGCCGTCGGCCGGCTCGGCGTCACCCCACTCCGGGGCCGTCGCCTCCAGGAGGACTGCCTCCTGGACGACGCGGCCGAGACGCTCCGCCAGCGCCGGTGCGTCCTGCGCGTCCGCAAGGAAGGCAACCGGAGCCTCCTCACCTACAAGGGGCCGGTCCAGCCCGGCCCGATGAAGCTCCGCGAGGAGCACGAGACCGTCGCCGCCGACGGCGACACCCTCCTGACCATCCTGGCCGAGCTCGGCCTGCGGCCCTGGTTCCGCTACGAGAAGTACCGCGAGGAGTTCGCCGCCGAGGACGCCGTGATCGCCATCGACGAGACCCCGGTCGGCACCTACGTCGAGATCGAAGGCGGCGAGGCGCACATCACCGAGCTCGCCGCCGCCCTCGGCTTCGCGCCGGGCGACTACATCACCGACTCGTACCGCACGGTCTACCTGCAGCACTGCGAGGCACACGACGTCCCGCCACGCGACATGCTGTTCCCCACGCGCCTGTCCCGGTGAACGACCTGTCCCGCTGGCCCGTCCTCGTGCTCACGGCGGGCCTCGCCACGCGCCTCCGCCCCCTGTCGGACCTCCGTGCGAAGGCCGCGCTCCCCGTGGCCGGCACGCCGGTGATCCGGCGCATCCTGGCGTGGCTTGCCGACGCCGGCGTGCGCCGGGTCGTGCTGAACCTGCACCACCGGCCGGCCGACATCACCGCGGCCGTCGGCGACGGCCGCGATCTCGGCATCGAGGTGCGCTACTCCTGGGAACGACGCGTGCTCGGCTCGGCCGGGGGCCCGCGACGGGCGCTCGGCCTGCTCGACGCCCATCGGTTCCTGATCGTGAACGGCGACACGTTGACGGACGTCGACCTCGGGGCCCTCACGCGCATGCACACCACCTCCGGCGCGCGCGTGACGATGGCGGTGGTGGCCGGGGACGTCCAGCGGTACGGCGGCGTCGTCGCCGGGCCGGAAGGCGTGGTCACCGGTTTCGCGCGCGGCAAGGGACGACACTTCGTCGGCGTGCAGGCGGTGGAGGCGGACGTCTTCGCCGCGCTGCCGGACGACGAGCCGAGCGAGAGCGTACGCGCCGTGTATCCGGCTCTCATTGCGCGGGCGCCCCGGGCCGTCCGGACGTTCGAGAGCGCGGCCTCGTTCCTCGACATCGGCACGCCGGCCGACTACCTGGCCACGGTCGAGACGCTGGCCGCCCGCGAGGGCGCCGGCTTCGATGCCGGCCCGGGCTGCGAGATCGACGCCTCCGCGAACGTCGAACGCACCGTGCTCTGGGACCGCGTGCGGGTGGGCGCCGCCGCCGACCTGCGCGACTGCATCGTCACGGACGATGTGGCGGTGCCGGCCGGAGCGCGGTTCGAGCGGCAGATCCTGATGACCGGGCCCGACGGCCTGCGCACGGTGCCGCTGTGATCGCCACCGGCGCGGTGGAACCCTTCTTCCGCCCGCCCCATTTCTGCCGCGAGTCGGCGGAAAGGGCGACAGTCCCCATTTCCACGGTCCTGCGCAACGGCAATGGGGACGGTCCCCGGTGCCGTCCACGACCGACAGGCAAACCGTGACCATCGACGATCGCATCAGCCGTTACCTCGACGAGCACGGCCTGGCCACGCAGGCGGTGCAGGTGCTGCCCCTGACGGGCGACGCCTCCGATCGGCGGTACTACCGCGTCCTCCTGCGAGGCGCCGCGTCCGTGGTGCTGGCGGTGCACGCGGGCCCCATCCGCTACGACGAGCTGCCGTTCGTGCGCGTGGCCGAGCTGATGCGCCGCATCCCCCTGCCGGTGCCGGCGCTGCTCCACCACTCCGACCCCCTCGGCATCATCGGGCAGGAAGATCTCGGCGACGTCACCCTCCAGGCACACCTCGGGGCCGCGCCCCCATCGGCGCACGCGGCCCTGTATCGCGACGCCGTCCGGTTCATCGCGACGCTGCAGGCCCGCGGCGCGGAGCTGGCCGACGACCGCTATCCGCCGTACGGCATTGCCTTCGACGTCGAGAAGCTCACCTGGGAGCTGGACTACTTCGTGAAGCACTTCCTCGGCGCCTATCGCGGCAGCGCGCCCGACCGGGCGACCGCCGACGCGCTGGCCGTCGAGTGGCGCACGCTCGCCGAGACGCTCGCCGCCGAGCCGCGCGTGCTCTGCCATCGCGATTACCACAGCCGCAACCTGATGCTGCACGGCGGTTCGCTCCACATCATCGACTTCCAGGACGCACGCCTCGGACCGGACACCTACGACCTGGTTTCCCTGCTCCGCGACTCCTACGTGGACCTGTCAGCGGACCAGGTGGATGAGCTGCTGGCGTACTACCTGGCCCTCCGTGGCGCCGACGCGTCCGCGGCTGGCACCTTCCGCGAGCGATTCGACGTGATGGCCGTCCAGCGCAACCTGAAGGCGCTCGGCACCTTCGGATACCAGACGACGATGCGCGGCAATCCCGTGTACATCCAGTACATCCCCCGGACCCTGCGCTACCTGCGCGCCAACCTCGAGGGGTATTCCCGGTTCGGGCGGCTGCGGGACCTGCTGGGGGGCCTGATCGAGGAGCTGCGATAGAATCGAGGTTTCGCCGCCCGGGCGGCTTTTTCCAGCATGTCCTCGAACCCGCTGCGCTTCGGCGTCTCCACCCACCTCTTCCATGACGCGCGGCTCGACCGCGAGCACCTGGTCGAGATCGCCGCCCATGACTTCGAGGCGGTCGAGGTGTTCGCCACGCGCACGCATTTCGACTACCGGGATCCTGCGGCGGTGGCGTCGCTGGCCGAGTGGCTGGACGACACCCGCCTGGAGCTGGCCTCGCTGCACGCCCCGATCTCGGCAAGCCTCATCGGCGACCGCTGGGGCGAGCCCTACTCGACGGCAACCGGCGATGCCACCCGCCGGCGCCGTGCGCTGGACGAGGCGGCCGCGGCACTCGCGGTGGCGAAGACGATTCCGTACCGTTGCCTCGTGGTGCACCTGGGGGTGCCGGCGACGCTTGCCGCCCCCGACGACAATGCCGCCGCCGCAGCGCGCGAGAGCGTCCGCGAGCTCTACACGCTCGCCGAGGGCGTCGGCGTGCAGATTGCCCTCGAGGTCATCCCGAATCCGCTGTCGGACGCCGAGACCCTGGTGGCCCTGCTGGAGGACGAGTCGGAGTTGTCGCGCCTCGGCATCTGCCTGGATGTCGGCCACGCGCACATCATGGGCGACGTCGGCGAGGCCACCGAGACCTGTTCCGGGTACCTGCTGACGACGCACCTGCACGACAACGGCGGGAAGGCCGACGACCACCTCGTGCCCTACGCCGGCACGATCGACTGGGAGGCGGCGCTGCTGGCGCTCCAGAAGGTCGGCTACGAAGGCCCGTGGATGTTCGAGGTGGCCGGGCACGGTGATCCATTGCAGGTGCTGGCGCGCACCGCTGCGGCACGCCGCCGCTTCGAGGCGTTCCTCGACATCGGCGCCGAGATGATGGGAGACAGCGAGCCATGAGCGAGACCCCCGCGAGGCCCCCGCACGTGACCATCGACGCCATCGGCCAGCACGAGGGCCAGGCCGTCACGATCATGGGCTGGCTGCACAACCGCCGTTCGAGCGGCAAGATTCACTTCCTCGTCGTCCGGGACGGGACCGGGTTCCTCCAGGTCGTCATGGGGAAGAACGACGTCGGCGAGGAGGCGTTCCGCCGCGCGGATCACCTCGGGCAGGAGACGTCGCTCGTCCTGACCGGCACCGTGCGCGCCGACGCGCGCGCCAAGGGCGGCTACGAGCTCATCGCCTCCGGCTTCGAGATCGTCGGGGCGTCCGAGGACTACCCCATCACGCCGAAGGAACACGGCGTCGACTTCCTGCTCGACCGGCGGCACCTGTGGATCCGCAGCGAGCGGCAGACGGCGATCCTGCGGGTGCGCCACGAGGTCATCAACGCCGTCCGCGACTACTTCAACAGCAACGGCTTCATCCTCGCCGACACGCCGGTCTTCACGCCCGCGGCGTGCGAGGGCACGACCACGCTGTTCCCGGTGCAGTACTTCGAGGACACGACGGCCTACCTGACGCAGAGCGGGCAGCTCTACAACGAGGCCAACGCGATGGCGCTCGGCAAGGTCTACTGCTTCGGCCCGACGTTCAGGGCCGAGAAGAGCAAGACCCGCCGGCACCTCACCGAGTTCTGGATGGTCGAGCCCGAGATGGCGTACGCCGACCTGGACGACGTGATCCAGCTGGCCGAGGGCCTGGTGTCGTCGGTGGTCGCGCGTGTGCTCGACACCCGCAGGCGCGAGCTGGAGGTCCTCGAGCGTGACACGTCGAAGCTCGAGACCGTGCGGGCGCCGTTTCCCCGCCTGCACTACGACGAGGCGGCGAAGATGCTCATCGACAAGGGGCTGCCCTTCGAGGTCGGCGGCGACCTGGGCGGCACCGACGAGACGGTGCTCTCGGAGCAGTTCGATCGCCCGGTGTGCGTGACGCACTACCCCGCGGCCGTGAAGGCGTTCTACATGAAGCCCGACCCGGCGCAGCCCGACCGCGCGCTGTGCGTGGACGTCCTCGCGCCCGAGGGCTACGGCGAGATCATCGGCGGCGGCCAGCGTCTCGACGACTACGAGGTGCTGCTCCAGCGCATCAAGGAGCACGACCTGCCGCCCGAGGCGTTCGAGTGGTATCTCGACCTGCGCCGCTACGGCACCGTGCCGCACGGCGGCTTCGGCATGGGCATCGAGCGCTGCGTCGCCTGGATTTGCGGGCTGGAGCACGTCCGCGAGACCATTCCGTACCCGCGGATGTTGTACCGGCTGTATCCCTGACGCCCCGGGGGAGCACAAGAGAGAATCAAGAAAACGGAATCAAGAAAGGAAGGGCGAATGGCAGAACGACGAACGCCCCGCCCGATCGCTGACTGGCCTTGGCGAATTTTGAATTCCAAATTCCTTTCTTGATTCCGTTTTCTCGATTCTGAATTCAGCAATGAAGATTGGCTTTATCTCGCTCGGTTGCCCGAAGAACCTGGTGGACGCCGAGGTGATGCTCGGCCTCGCCGAGCAGGCGGGGCACGAGATCACGTCGGAGGCCGAGGGCGCCGACGTGCTTGTCGTGAACACCTGTGCCTTCATCGACCGCGCCAAGCAGGAGTCGGTCGACACCATCATCGAGATGGCGGAGCTGAAGAAGCAGGCCGCCGGGCGCAAGCTCATCGTCACGGGGTGCCTGGCCGAGCGCTACCGCGAGGAACTGAAGGCCGAGGTCCCCGAAATCGACGCCGTGCTCGGCACCGGCGAAGTCCCCCGCATCGTCGACGTCCTCGGCGGCGCCGCCACACCCGCGGCGCCCGGCACGGCCCCGTTGACCTTTTATCGCCGTGACCCCTCCGAACGGGCTGCGAAGCAGCCCGGCCCCACGCGCGGCCAAGCCGCGCGGCCCACCGAGTCCCGAGCCGGGGCGAGGGACGAGGCCCACCCGTCGCCGCAGGCGACGGCCCCGGTCTTCGGCGTCGACCTGCCCACCTACCTGTACGACGCCGAGACGCCGCGGCGGCTCGCCACGCCGGGCCACTACGCCTACGTGAAGATCGCGGAGGGCTGCGACTACAAGTGCGCCTTCTGCATCATCCCGAAGATGCGCGGGCACTACCGGAGCCGGACGGTCGAGTCGATCGTGGACGAGGCCCGCCGGCTCGCCGCGCGAGGCGTCAAGGAGCTGCTCCTCATCTCGCAGGACACGACCTTCTACGGCATCGACCGCGGCGAGCGCGGCGCCCTGCCCCGCCTGCTGCGGGCGCTGAACGCCGTCGACGGCCTGGAGTGGATCCGCCTGCTGTACCTCTACCCGACGACCATCACGGACGCGGTCCTCGACGCGATGGCCGAGTGCGAGAAGGTCTGCAACTACGTGGACCTGCCCCTCCAGCACGCCTCCGACCCCGTCCTGAAGCGCATGAAACGGCCGGGCACGCGCGCATCCTACGAGCGGCTGCTCGCCCGCATCCGGTCTCGCATCCCGGACGTCACGCTGCGTACGACCTTCATCGTCGGGTTCCCCGGCGAGACGCCGGAGGACGTCACCGCGCTCGAGGACTTCATCACGTCGGTCGGCTTCGACCACCTGGGCGTCTTCACCTACTCGCACGAGGAAGGCACGAGCGCCTTCGGCCTGCCGGACGACGTCCCGGCCCGCGAGAAGGCGCGGCGGCAGCGGGCGGTGATGGCCCGGCAGAAGCGGCTCGTGGCGACGCGCCAGACGGCCCGTCGCGGGGAGCGGGTCCGCGTGCTCGTGGACGGCCCGTCGCCCCAGCACCCGCTGGTCCTGACGGGGCGGCTGTCGGGCCAGGCACCGGACATCGATCCGGTGGTCTACCTGACGGACGCCGACCCGCAGCAGCTGCCTCCCGGGAGCTTCGCCGACGTGGAAATCGTGGGGGCCGACGCGTACGACCTGGTCGCGCGGGTGCTTTCCTAGGGGAAACGCCCAAGCGCGGCCACGCGGTTGCGCCCTCCCGGCCGGGGTCCCCACCAGCCCGGCAAAATCGTGCTAGAATTTAGGGTCCGGTCGTACTGGGTAACACCAGAGTGGGCCTCTGCCCACTCTTTTTCGTTTAGGGGGGCTCCTGAGCACGGTCGCCCGCGTCCGCGAGATTGCCGAACGCGTCGCCAGGTCATACGGCCTGACGATCTTCGACGTCGAGCTGAAACGGGAGGGCCGGCAGTACGTGCTGCGCGTCACGCTCGACAAGCCCGGCCCCGCGGCCGCGCCCGAGGACAGCGTCAGCATCGAGGACTGCGAGCACGTGAGCCGCGAGCTGGACGCGATCCTGGACGTGGAGGATCTCGTCCCGGACGCATACACCCTCGAAGTTTCGTCCCCAGGGATCGACCGGCCGCTGCGCGCGGCGGACGACTACATCCGGTTCGCCGGGCGGCGGGCGAAGATCGTGCTGAGCGAACCGGTCGCCCGGCAGACGGCGTTCGCCGGTGTGCTGAAGGGGCTGGACGGCCAGGACGTGCTGTTCGAGTCGGAGGGCGGCAAGCTGGTGCGCCTGCCGCTGCGGCTGGTACGGCGGGCCCGGCTCGACGTGGAGTTCTAGTGGCGTGGAGACCCGGATGCCCGGGCGGCCGCCCGGTTGGCGCGGTCGGACACCCGCGGGTCACCACCGCCTGACGTAGTACGGAATCAGTTGATACGGTCCACCAGAGACATGACCACCAACCCGCTCCTGCAGACCATCGAGGCCCTCGCCAAGGAGAAGGGCATCGAGCCCGACGTCGTCATCCAGGCGATGGAAGAGGCCGTGCTCACGGCGTCGCGGAAGTACTACAAGACGGGCGAGGACCTCCGGGCGAAGTTCAACACGGAGACCGGACAGATCGAGCTCTTCGCCGTGAAGACGATCGTGGACGAGGTGACCGACCCCGCCACCGAGATCTCGCTGTCCGAGGCCAACGAGATGTACGGCGAGGACGCGGGGGTCGAGGTCGGGTTCCAGATCGAGTTCCCGAAGCGCACGGACGTCCTGGGCCGCATCGCGGCGCAGACGGCCAAGCAGGTGATCTTCCAGAAGGTCCGCGAGGCCGAGCGCGAGAACATCCACGCCGAGTACAACCAGCGGGTCGGCGAGGTCATCACCGGTGTCGTCAAGCGGTTCGAGCAGGGCGACATCATCGTCGAGGTCGGCCGGCTCGAGGCCATCCTGCCCCGCAAGGAGCAGTCGCGCGCGGAGAGCTACTCGCAGGGCGACCGCGTCCGCGCGGTCATCAAGGGCGTCAGCAAGAGCGCCAAGGGCCCGCAGATCGTCCTCTCGCGCACCGACCCGGCCCTGCTCATCAAGTTGTTCGAGCAGGAAGTCCCGGAGATCTACGACGGCACCGTCGTCATCCGCGGCGCCGTCCGCGAGGCCGGTGACCGCGCCAAGGTCGCGGTCTACTCGCGCGAGCGCGACGTCGATCCGGTCGGCGCGTGCGTCGGCATGAAGGGCACGCGCGTGCAGGCGATCATCCGCGAGCTGCGCGGCGAGAAGATCGACATCGTCGACTGGTCGGAGGACCCGGTCCAGTTCGTCGCCAACGCGCTGAGCCCGGCCAAGGCGCAGCGGGTCACCATCGTCGACGACCACGAGAAGGTCATGGAGGTCGTCGTCGAGGACAGCCAGTTGTCACTGGCCATCGGCAAGAAGGGCCAGAACGTCCGGCTCGCCGCGAAGCTGAGCGGCTGGCGGATCGACATCAAGAGCGAAGAAGAGAAGCGCAAGGAGGTCGAGGCCCAGTTCGGGGCGTTCGACCTGGGCGGCGCCGCCGCCGAGGGCGGCGAGCCCGCCGAGGGCGCACCGGTCCCCGAAGGCGACCAGCCGGTGGCCGAGGGCGTGGAGACCGAGCCGGTTGCGGCCGAGGACACCGCCCCCGAGGGCGGTGAGGCGTCTGCCCCGGCCGCCGAGGCTCCCCTGGAGCCGGCGCCCGGATCGGAGGCGGCCGCGGCCGAAGCCGAGCCGGTCACCGCCGAACCGCCCGCCGAGGAGAATCGGTAACGTCGCGCGTCAGTCGTTGAAAGCAGAGGGTACCCTTTGGCCACCGTCCGGATTTACAAGGTCGCAGAACTGCTGGGCACGTCCAGCCAGGAAGTGCTGCAGCTGCTCAAGCAGAACCACGGCATCGAGCTGAAGAGCGCGTCGAGCACGGTCGAGGAGATCGTGGCGCGCCAGTTCGTGGAGCGGCTCGCACGGCAGCGCGGCATCGAGCTGCCGAAGGGCGACATGTTCTCGGACGCAGCCGTGAAGGCGGCCAAGAAGTCCGGTGGCAGCAAGAAGGGCGCCGCCGAGCCGCTCAAGGCCCCGGCGCCGACGCTGCCGCCGCCGCGCCTGATCAAGCGTGTCGCCCGGCCGGAAGCCACCGGCGAGCCCGCCGAGGCGCCCGAGGCGGCACCGGCAGCCGAGGCCGAGGCGCCCGCCAGCGCGCCGGCCGAAGCCGTCGCCGCCGCACCGGCCACGACGGCGGACGTCCACGAGGCGCCCACCGCGCCCGAACCGGCACCGGCGGCCCCCTCCGAGGCTCCCGAGCCGGCGGCCGCCGCACCGGCCGAGCCCGAGGTCGCGGCATCCGCGCCGGCAGAGCCCGAGGCGCCCGCGGCCGAACCGGCCGCCCCGGCCGCCGAGGCCCCGGAGCCCGCCGAGGCGCCGGCCGCGCCCGCCGAGTCCGAGCCCGCGGCACCCGCCGCAGCGGCGTCCGCGCCGCCTGCCCCGACCGGTCGCGTCGTGCCGCCGAGCATCCGTCTCCGCATCGAGGAACCCGGGCAGGCGCCGCCGCCGGCGCCACGGCTCCAGCCGCGCCGCGTCGTGCTGCCGCCCCAGCCCCCGAAGCCGGCCGCCCGGCCTCCGGCCCCGCCGGCCGGACTGGGGCGTCCGGGCGCCCCGTCCACCCCACGTCCGCCGTACCAGCGGCCGGCCGGCGGTGTGAACCCTGCGATGCTCGGCGGGCCACGTCCGCTGCCGTCACAGCCGGTCCGCCCGTCGCAGCCGGGTGGCGCGCGTCCGGGCCTGCGCCCGGGCACCACGCGGCCCGGCGGGATGCGGCCTGGAGGCCGCGGCCCGCAGCGCAGCAGCCCGCGCCAGCGGCGCGACCACGCGCGTCCGAGCGCGCCGATGCCGACGCCGCCGCCACCGCCCATTACCCGCACGATTACGCTCGCTGAAGGCATGACCGTCAAGGACCTCGCTGACAAGCTCGACGTCCGCGTGAAGGACGTCCTCAAGGTGCTGCTCGATCGCCGGCTGATGATGACCATCAACTCGACGATCGACATCGAGACCGCCAAGGATGTGGCCCGGAACTTCGGGGCCGACGTCGAGACGCGCTCCTTCGAGGAGGAGCTCATCGAGGTCGAGTCGGAGGCGGCGGACCCGAAGGACATGGCGCCGCGCGCGCCCGTCGTCACCGTGATGGGCCACGTCGACCACGGCAAGACCACGCTGCTCGACGCCCTGCGCGAGACACGCGTGGCCGAGCGCGAGGCCGGCGGCATCACGCAGCACATCGGCGCCTACCTCGTCGACGGCGTCGGCGAGAAGGGCGACAAGAGCATCGTCTTCCTCGACACGCCGGGCCACGAGGCGTTCACCCTCATGCGCGCCCGGGGCGCGAAGGTCACCGACGTCGTCATCCTCGTCGTCGCGGCCGACGACGGCGTGATGCCGCAGACGCGGGAGGCCATCGACCACGCCAAGGCGGCGGGGGTGCCGATCATCGTCGCGGTCAACAAGATCGACAAGCCGGGCGCCAATCCCGAGACGGTCAAGCGCCAGCTCACCGAGCTGGGCCTGATGCCGGAGGACTGGGGCGGCCAGACGGTGTTCGTCGAGGTCTCGGCGAAGAAGAAGCAGAACCTCGAGCTGCTGCTCGAGATGATCCTGCTGGTCACCGAGATCGGCGATCTCAAGGCCAACCCGAAGCGCGCGGCGCTCGGCACGGTGCTCGAAACCAAGCTCGATCGCGGCCGCGGCCCCGTGGCGACCGTGCTCGTCCAGGACGGCACGCTCTCGGTGGGCGACAGCATCATCGCCGGCCCGGTCATGGGGCGCGTCCGCGCGCTCATCGACGACCGCGGCCAGTCGGTGAAGGCCGCCGGCCCGTCGACGCCGGTCGAGGTGCTCGGCCTCGAGGCCCTGCCCTCCCCCGGCGACTCGTTCCAGGCGGTCGCCGACCCGGCGAAGGCCCGGCAGATCGCCAGCTTCCGCCAGGCGCAGGCCAAGGAGAAGGCGCTCGGCGCCCGGAGCGGCCGCATCACGCTGGAGGCGCTCCAGCAGCAGATGGCGGAAGGCGACGTCAAGGAGCTCCCGATCATCATCAAGGCCGACGTGCAGGGCTCGGCCGAGGTGCTCGCCAACACGCTCCAGAAGCTGTCGGACGACAAGACGAAGATCAAGATCATCCACTCGGCCGTCGGCGCCATCAACGAGTCGGACGTCCTGCTCGCCAGCGCCTCGAACGCCATCGTCATCGGCTTCAACGTGCGGCCCGATCGCAACGCCGCCGACGTGGCCGATCGCGAGGAAGTGGACATCCGCAGCCACTCGGTGATCTACAACGTCACCGAGGAGATCAAGAAGGCGATGGCCGGCCTGCTCGAGCCGACCTACAAGGAAGTCCGCCTCGGCAGCGCCGAGGTCCGCGAGACCTTCAAGGTGCCGAAGGCCGGCACGATCGCGGGCTGCATGGTCAGCGACGGCCGCATCACGCGGTCGGGCGACGCCCAGGCGCGCCTGCTCCGCGAGAACGTCGTGGTCTGGGAGGGCAAGCTCTCGTCGCTCAAGCGCTTCAAGGACGATGTGTCCGAGGTGCGCACCGGCTTCGAGTGCGGCATCGGCCTCCAGAACTACAACGACATCAAGGTCGGCGACATCATCGAAGTGTTCCAGATGGAGAAGGAAGCGGCGACGGTCTGACCGTCGCCGCCCCCTCCGTCCCGCACCTCCGTCCCGCACCTTCGTGCAGCACCTTCGTGCAGCACCCTCGTGTTGGCACCTTCGTCCGAGCACCATCGTCCTATGCCCCTCAGCCATCGCATCGAGCGCATTTCCGAGCAGGTCCGCGAGGAGCTGAGCCAGATGCTGTCCACCGAGGTCAGCGACCCCGGCATCGGCCTGGTCACCATCACCCGCGTCAAGGTCACGGCCGACCTCTCGCTGGCGCGCGCCTACTGGACCATCCTCGGGGACGAGGCGGAGCGGAAGAAGACCACCCAGGCGCTTCGCCGGGCGACGCCGTACATCCGCCACCTGCTCGCCGGACGCCTGGCGCTCCGTCGCGCGCCGGAGGTCCAGTTCCTGTTCGACAAGTCGGTCGCGGCCCAGGACCGCGTCGAACAGATCATCCAGGAACTGCACGCCGAGGCGGAGGCCCGGGAGGCCTCACCCGCCCCGACCGACGAGACCACGTCCCCGGGCCTGCCGGCGGCTGAGGACGAGTCCCCGAGCGACGAATGACCACCCCTCCGCCCGCGCTGCTCGACGCCCTCCGGCGCGGCCAGCGCTTCGTGATCACCTCGCACCAGCGGCCCGACGGCGACGCGATCGGCAGCGCTTTCGCCATGGCCCTGGCCCTGGAAGCGCTCGGCAAGCAAGCGACGGTGGTCATGGATGCGGTCCCGCCCGCGTTCCTCCAGCCCTTTCCGGCCGTGGAACGGCTGCGCGTGGCCACCGATGCCGGCCCCGCGGTCGATGCCGCCATCGTCATGGAGTGCAGCAGCCTGGCGCGGACGGGCGTGGAAGGGCTGGATCGGTCGCCAGTGCTCAACGTCGACCACCATCCCGGCAACACCGGCTACGGCGCAATCAACTGGATTGACGAGTCGGCCGCGGCCTGCGGCGAGCTGGTCTTCACGCTGATCGAGGCGATCGGCGCCCCACTCACGGCCGAGATCGCGACGCACCTCTACCTCGCCATCCTGACCGACACGGGCTCGTTCCACTTCTCGCACCTGACGCCGCGCACCTACGAGATCGCGGGACGGGCGGTGGCCGCCGGCGCCGACCCGGTGTGGATTGCGCGCACGCACTACGACAGCAATTCCCTCGCGCGTGTGCGCATCTTCGGCGCGGTGCTGAACGCGATGCGGCTCGACGAACGCGGCCAGGTCGCCGCGCTGACGATCACCCGCGAGCTCGCGGCCGCCCTTGGCGGCACCTACGACGACACCGAGGGGCTCATCAACTTCCCGCTCACGGTGAAGGAGATCGAGGCCGTGCTGTTCTTCAAGGAACAGGGGCCCGGCGACTGGCGCGTCAGCCTGCGCTCGAAGGGCGCGGTGGACATCGGGGCCGTCGCGAAGCGCTTCGGCGGCGGCGGCCACACGAACGCCGCCGGCTGCTCCGCGACCGGCGATCTCGAGTCGCTGCACGCGACGTTCCTGGATCTGGTGGGCGACGCCGTCCGGGCCGCGCGATGATCGACGGCGTCCTCGTCGTCGACAAGCCGGCGGGCCCGACCTCCCACGATGCCGTGGCCCGCGCCCGCCGGGCGCTCGGCGAGCGCCGCATCGGGCACACCGGGACGCTCGACCCGGCGGCCACCGGCGTGCTCGCGCTCGTCGTGGGCCGTGCGACCCGGCTCTCACGTTTCCTGACCGCCACGGCCAAGACCTACCAGGCGACCGTTCGTTTCGGGGTCACGACCGACACGTACGACCGCGAGGGCGCGACGACCGGCGGCACCGGCACCGCGCCGGACCGCGCGGCGCTCGAGGCCGCGCTCGCCTCGTTCCGCGGCACGTTCCCGCAGGCCCCCCCCGCCTATTCCGCCAAGAAGATTGCCGGCGAGCGCGCGTACGCGCTCGCCCGGCGCGAGGCAGCCGTGCAGCCCGCCGCGGTGCCCGTCACGGTACATGCCCTGGCGCTGGAGGCCTTCGAGGCGCCGGTGGCCGTGCTCACGGTGACGGCGTCCCCGGGGTTCTACGTACGATCGCTGGCGCACGATCTCGGGCAGGCGCTGGGCACCGGCGCGTGCCTCGACGCCCTTCGCCGGACGCGCTCGGGCGCCTTCGGCCTCGAGGCCGCCACCGCCTGGGAGGACCTCGTCCCCGACCAGCGGGCCACGCTGGTGGACCGCGTGATCGGGCTCGACGCGCTGCTGCCGGACCTGCCGGCCGTGACGCTCACGGAAGACGGCGCGCGGCGGGCCCGGCACGGGCAGGCGCTCGGGCCGTCGCAGGCGGAAGGCGGGGCCTGGGCGGCCGCGGCCGGAGCGACGGTGCGGCTCCTGACGGCCACGGGCACGCTGGTCGGGCTGGCGGAGCCCGGGCCGGGCGGCACTTTGCATCCGTCGGTGGTTCTGGGCTAGGATGGAGGGTCGCCCGGTGCGTACCGGACG
Source organism: Vicinamibacterales bacterium (assembly GCA_050246635.1). Lineage (GTDB taxonomy): Bacteria > Acidobacteriota > Vicinamibacteria > Vicinamibacterales > UBA2999 > JBFWVR01. The sequence continues at coordinate 82,650 of JBFWVR010000001.1, read as the reverse complement.
GCATATACGGCGGCTTGGAGCGGCGGTTCGTCCGGGCTCTCGGCCGTGCGTGGAGGATACGACACGTGGCACTGACGAAGGACAAGAAGAACGAGCTCATCGGCGAGTTCAAGACCCACGACACGGACACCGGGTCCCCGGAGGTCCAGGTAGCCATCCTGAGCCAGCGGATCGGCTATCTCACCGAGCACTTCAAGTCGCACGCGAAGGACCATCACTCGCGGCGCGGCCTGCTCAAGCTGGTCGGCCAGCGGCGGCGCCTGCTCGACTACCTCAAGAGCAAGAACTCCGAGCGGTACACCGAGCTCATCAAGCGACTGGGCATCCGCAAGTAGCGGGCCCATCCGATCCGATGAGACACCCATCCACTCGCCGGCTGGAAGCGCCCCGTGCGCTTCCGGTCGCGGGTCTCGCCCACACGGGTGTCTCAGGCAATCCCACCCAGCGGAAGGGGAACGTGACCCCATCGAGGCTTTCTTATGCACAAGGTTGAAGTTCAGGTCGGACAGCAGGTCCTGTCCATCGAGACGGGCAAGCTGGCCAAGCAGGCCGACGGCGCCGCCATCGTCCGCTACGGCGACACGATGGTGCTCGTCACGGCGTGCCACGCGTCCAGCGCCCGCGAGGGCATCGACTTCCTGCCCCTGACGGTCGACTATCGCGAGTACACCTACGCGTCCGGCCGCATCCCGGGCGGCTTCTTCAAGCGGGAGGGCAAGGCCACCGAGAAGGAGACGCTCACCAGCCGGCAGATCGACCGGCCGATCCGGCCGCTGTTCCCATCGGGCTGGAACTACGAGACGCAGGTCATCGCGTTCGTGATCTCGGCCGACACCGAGAACGACTCGGACGTGCTCGCGATCACCGGCGCCTCCGCGGCGCTCGCGCTGTCCGAGATCCCGTTCGAGAAGACGATCGCCGGCGTGCGCGTCGGCCTGGTCGACGGCCAGTACGTCATCAACCCGACCTTCCCGCAGCGCAAGCAGAGCCGGCTCGATCTCGTGGTCGCCGGCAGCCGCGACGGCATCGTGATGGTCGAGGCGGGCGCCACCGAGGTGTCCGAGGACGAGGTGCTCGCGGCCCTCGACGCGGCCCACGCCGCCATCAAGCAGATCTGCGACGCCATCGACTCCCTGGCCAGGCTCGGCGGCCGCACGAAGCTGCCGAAGCCCGAGGTGGCCGAGGACGCGGCGTTCCGCGCCGAGATCGAGGGCAAGGCCCTGGCGCCGCTCACCGAGGCGATGCGCATCAAGGGCAAGCTCGAGAACTACGGCCAGGTCGACAAGGTCCTCAAGGATCTCATCGCCGGCCTGCCCGAGGAGCAGGCGCACCGCGCCGGCGAGGTGAAGGGCATCTTCTCGGCGCTGCAGGAGAAGGTCCTGCGCGACGAGGTGCTCGAGCGCAGCGTGCGCCTCGACGGCCGGCAGTTCGACGAGATCCGCCCGATCTGGATCGAGTCCACGGTGCTCCCGCGCGTGCACGGCTCGGCCGTGTTCACCCGCGGCGAGACCCAGGCCCTCGTGACGGCGACGCTCGGCACGGCGGACGACCAGCAGAAGATCGAGATGGTGGACGGCGAGCTGTGGAAGCGCTTCATGCTCCACTACAACTTCCCGCCCTTCTCGGTCGGCGAGGTCAAGTTCCTCCGCGGTCCCGGCCGCCGCGAGATCGGCCACGGCGCCCTCGCCGAGCGAGCCCTGACGCCGATGATTCCGGCCGAGGAGGACTTCCCGTACACGATCCGCATCGTGTCGGACATCCTCGAGTCGAACGGCAGCTCGTCGATGGCGACGGTCTGCGGCGGCGCGCTGGCGCTGATGGACGCGGGCGTGCCGATCAAGGCCCCGGTCGCCGGCGTGGCCATGGGCCTCATCATGGATGAGGCCTCGGGCAAGTTCGCGGTGCTGAGCGACATCGCCGGCGCCGAGGACCACTACGGCGACATGGACTTCAAGGTCGCCGGCACCGCCGAGGGCATCACCGCCCTCCAGATGGACATCAAGGTCACCGGCATCTCCACCGAGGTCATGCGGACCGCCCTCGCGCAGGCGCGCGCCGGGCGCATGCACATCCTCGGCAAGATGCACGAGGCCCTCGCCGGGCCGCGGGAGAAGATCTCCACTTACGCGCCCCGCATCGTCACGATCCGGATCCCCGTCGACAAGATCCGCGACGTCATCGGCCCCGGCGGCAAGGTGATCCGCGGGATCATCGAGAAGACGGGCGTCAAGATCGACGTCGAGGACGATGGCCGCGTGAACGTGGCATCCGCCGACGAGGCCGCCGCCGCGCAGGCGATCGGGATCATCCAGGAGCTCACGGCGACGCCGGAGCTCAACAAGACCTACCTCGGCAAGGTGCAGCGCATCACCGACTTCGGCGCCTTCGTCGAGATCATGACCGGCACCGACGGACTGCTCCACGTCTCCGAGATCGCCAACTACCGCGTGAAGGACGTCCGGGACGAGCTCACCGAGGGCCAGCAGGTGCTGGTCAAGGTGATCAACATCGACCCGACCGGCAAGATCCGCCTCTCGCGGAAGGCGCTGCTCGGGCCGGACGAGGGCACGGCCCCGCCGGAGACGCCGCCGACGGCCGAGGGCGGCGCGCCGGAGCGCAGCGAGCGCCCGCGGGGCGACCGCCCGCGCCGCGACCGCGGTCCGCGTCGCGAGTAGCAACGGGATCGGCACACCAGCCGGCAGAAAGGCCGGGGCCACCACGCCCCGGCCTTTTTTCATGCCCGGCGGTCTACAATCGAGACATGGCTCGCCGACTCCGCCTGGTGTTCGTCGCCGCCCTCCTGCTGATGGCCGGCCTGTCCGCCGGGGCGCAGGAGCAGGCGCCGAACCGCCGCGACTTCACGATCGTCGCCCGCGACTACCACTTCACGCCCGATCGCATCGAGGTGTCCCAGGACGACATCGTCCGCATCCACCTCCAGAGCGACGACGTCCCGCACAGCTTCGCAATCGATGCGTACCGCATCCTGAAGCGCGTGTCGGGGGGACAGACGATCACCTTCGAGTTCCGGGCCGACCAGCCGGGCACCTTCACCTTCTACTGCAGCCTCACCAGCGACCCGCGCTGCCAGGACATGAAGGGCACGCTCGTCGTCCGTCCCCGGTAGGCCCTCACCACGCCGGTACGCGCGCGCACGGGACACACGGCACACACGGAACAGGCGTCACGAGTCCGGGATGGTTTGCGCCCGACGCTCCTGGCCGCGTGTGGCCTGCCTTCCTGTTTTCCGTGTGGTCCGTGTCTCCCGCGTGCCCCGTGCTACCGGCGCGGAAACTGATCCGGGTTGTCCGTGAACAACGCGTCCACGCCGAGGTCGTAGAGGTAGTGGGCCATCTCCTCCCGGACCGAGGCAAACTCGCCGGTGTCGCCCGTGCGGAAGGTGTACGGCGTGACCGTCAGGCCGGCATCGTGCGCCAGGCGGACGAAATCCGGCTGCTGTAACAGGATCTGCTTCGCGGGTCCGAGGCCCTCGAGCCCGAGGCGCTTCCACTGCGCGAAGCGCGCCGGCGCGTCCCACCCCGTGCCACTGCTCACCAGGAGCACGACCGGCACGCCGATCTTCATCTCGAGGAGCTTCCGTGCGCTGCCCTCCCCGAACGTCTGGAGGATCACGGGCGTCTTCGGGTCGGCGCCCGGGCCCCGCAGCCGGTGCGCGTCGAGGGCGGTGGCGACCAGCGCCTCGAACCGCACGTCGCGCCCCTCGTAGATCTCTGGCGTCTTCAGCTCGGGATACAGCCCCGCGTGCCCCTTGATGAGCGTCACCGCCTCATCGAAGGTCGGGACACGCTGCCCGGCGAACTCCGGCTTGAACCAGGAGCCGGCGTCGAGCGTCTTGATCTCGGCGAGGGTGAAGTCGTTGGCCAGCCAGGCCTTGCGCGTCCGGCCCTGGTAGGTGATCTCGGTGAAGCGGTCCGGAAAGAGCTCTTCGACGTTCGTCGTGCGCTCGAGGCTCGGGTCGTGCAGGCAGATCAGGACACCGTCCTTCGTCACGGCGAGGTCCTGCTCGACGAAGTCGGCCCCCTGCGCCATCGCCAGGCGGTAGGACGCCAGCGTGTGCTCCGGCGCGTAACCGGAGGCCCCCCGGTGCGCGACGAGGGCCTTGGAGGCCGGCGCGGCCAGGGGACCGGCCGCGATCAGGACAGCAGCCAGGGGCAACAGGGTGAACGTGTGCGGCATCCGCATGAAGATCCTCCAGCACGAGGATGCCAGCTCAGCCTTACGATGGTGTGACGAGCCGCGCGCCAGCCCACGTCCGGCCGCCGATCACACTGAAGACACTGATCACACTGATCACACCGAAGGCACTGAAGGCTGAGACAGCCGAAGAAACGAACGCCCTGAAGGAGACGCCCTTACCTGGGCCGCTGCGCCACGGCCCCACCCGCCCACCGGCGGGCGGCGTCAATGCGCTCACGGATCGGCGGATGCGAGTAGAACAGCCACTGGACGAGCGCCGACGGATACTCCTCGGCCAGGTTCTGCTGTGACAGTCGCCGCATCGCCGAGACGAACGCCTGGGCGTTGCCCGTGGTCTCCAGCGCGAAACGATCGGCGCGTCGTTCGTGGGCGCGCGACGCGGCGTTGGCGACCGGCAGGGCGAGGAACGACCAGGTGCCCGCCACGAGCGCGAGGAAGGGCACGCCGGCCGGATCGCCAACCCCGTCGAGACCGAGCGCACCGGCGGCCGCCTCGAGCGCGAGGCTCGTGACGAAGAAGCCGGCGGCAATCAGCACCAGCTGCAGCGCGACGCCGCGCCAGATGTCGTGGTGCACGTGATGCGCGAGCTCGTGCGCCAGCACCACCTCGATCTCGTCGTCCGAGTAATCGGCCAGCAGGGTGTCCGACAGGAGGATGCGGCGCGTGCGCCCGATGCCGGTCAGCGCCGCGTTCGCCTTCGTGGTGTGGCTGCTGAGGGTCCACTCGAAGACCCCGGCGATGCGCGCGCCGGCACGCGACGCCAGTCGCACGAGTCGCGCCACGAGCTCGGGGCGCTCCAGCGGCTTGAACGCGTAGAAGAGCGGCAGCAGCAGCACCGGGGCCAGTTGCGCCAGGCCCACCATGGCGGCGCCGAACACGGCCGCGGCGCCAAGCCACCACCACGCGCCCAGGCGCGCGATGGCCGCGTAAACGACAGCGGCCGCCGCCGCGCCGAAGACGAGGCCGAGCGCGGAGCCCTTGAGGTGATCCCCGAGCCAGCGCGCCGGGGACTGCGTGGAGAGGCCGTACCGATGCTCCAGCGTGAAGCCCTGGTACCAGGCGAACGGCAGCTCGACGAGGCCGAGCACCACGAGAAGGGCGCCGGCGACGAGCGCGGCGCCGACGACGTCGCCACCCGCGGCGCGGGCGACGTCGCGCAACGCGAGATGGGCGCCGCTGAGGAGCAGGAGGATCAGCACGACGGCGGCCGCAGCCGTGCCGGCAAGCTCCGCCTGCCGGCGGAGACGATGGTAGCGGGCGGCTTTGTCCTCGTTGGCCACGGCGTCGCAGGTGGCGTCAGCGCCGCCACCAGCCTACCAGAAAGGGGCCGCCCGCCGCCGATCAGGACGCCCGGAGGCGCACGCCACCGTTGACGGTGGAGAGGGAGATGCGGGCGCCGCCGCCGTTCAACCGGCCCTCGAGGCGCCGGCGCGTCTGCTCCTCGGTGTGCTGGATGTCGAGGCCGCTCACCGAGACGCCGCCGTTGGTGCAGCTCGCGGAGATGTCGGCCCTGGAATCCGCCGGCAACGCCAGCTCCACGCCGCCGTTCACGCTCTCGAGCTCGAAGGTGCCGCTCTGGGGCGCCTGCGCGAGCTCGATGTCCACGCCGCCGTTGGTGACACCGGCTTCGAGCGCCGTCGCCCGGAGCCCGCGGCCGTTCACGCCGCCATTGGTGCTGTGCGCCCGGACGTCGCCGTCGAGGCCCTGGAGCCGCACGCCGCCGTTGACCGTACGCAGATCGACGTGCACGCCCTTGGGCACCTTCACGGTCCACTTGATCTCGTGGCCCTTGGGACCGTTCATGCGGGGCGCCCTGACCTCGACGCGCACCCGGCCGTCGCCGACCTCCTCACGCATCTCGATCTCCTTGAGGAGCTCCTGCGCGGCCTCGTCGCTCATCGCGCGCGCCTCACGCACCGCGGTCAGCTCGAGCTTCGCCCCGTCGGACGCCTCGGCCGTGATGCGGCCGTTCACGTTGATGAGCTCCAGCTGCCCGCCAGGGGCGAGGTCGTAGGACCGGGTCCACTCGTCCTGGGCCTTGCCGGCCGCGAACTCGAGATCGAACCCTCCCGACCCGTCGACGCTGATGTCACACCCGGCCACCAGCGCTGCCACCGCGACGACGCCGACCAGCCTGCCGATTGCGCGTGCGTTCATGGACATGCGTTCCCCCTCACGGCGGTATCCCCTGGAAGGATATACGGTCAGGAAAGCGGAAGTGTTCGGCCGATGGGTCTCGCGCGGCGGCTCCGTGGGACTCGAAAATGCCGCCACGGAGGCACGGAGGCGGGCGCAGCCCGCCCCTGGGTGTCCCTGTGCGTGCGTGACCGTCCGTGACGCTGCGGATCAGTTCAGCTGGATGGAGATCAGCTTCGAGACGCCGGGCTCTTCCATCGTCACGCCGTAGAGCCGGTTGGCGATCTCCATCGTCTTGCGGCTGTGGGTGATGATGATGAACTGCGTCTGGTCGAGCATCTGCCGCAGCATCTCGACGAACCGCCCGATGTTGGCGTCGTCCAGCGGCGCGTCGATCTCGTCGAGCACGCAGAACGGGCTCGGCTTGTGCCGGAAGATCGCGAACATCAGGGCAATCGCGGTCAGCGCCTTCTCGCCGCCTGAGAGCAGCTGCACGCTCTGGAGCCGCTTGCCGGGGGGCGACGCGACGATGTCGATGCCGCTCTCGAGCGGGTCGTTCTCGTCGAGCAGGGTGATGCCCGCGCGGCCACCGCCGAAGAGGGTCGTGAACGTCCCCTGGAAGTTCTGGTTGATCGCCGTGAACGCCTCGCGGAACCGCGCGTGCGTGGTCTCGTCGATCCGCTGGATGGCCTCGTTGGTCTGCGCGATCGAGTCGATCAGATCCTGCCGCTGCGTGGTCAGGAACACGTGGCGCTCCTCGAGCTCGTCGAACTGCTCGATGGCCATCATGTTCACGGGGCCGAGCTTCTCGATCTTCGACCGGAGCTCGGCGATGGCCTCCTCGGCGGTCATGCGAATCGGCTCGGCCTCGGCCGCCACGTCGCCCGCGTCGGCGGGCGTGGTGTCCGCCACGCCAGTGGGCGCGCCGCCCGCGGCCGCCAGGGCCTCGGCGGTCTCCTCGTCTTCCTCGTCCGGATCGGCGGCCTCGACCTCGCGGATGTGCCGCGCGTCGGGCTCCACCTGGCCGGCCGCTTCCATCGCGTCGACCTCGGCCCGCACGTCGTCCAGGCTCGCCGCGACCGCGTCGACGCACTGCTGTGCGAGGTGCGCGAGGTCCGACTCGGCGGTGGCGCGCGTGATCTCGAGCTGCGAGACCAGGGCACGCACGGCGTCCAGGGCCCGGCGCGCGTCGCGGATGACCGTCTCCTGGCGCTCCGCGCCCGCGCGCAGCGACGCCGCGTGCTCGTCGGCGCCGATCATGTCGTGGCGCAGCGTCTCGAGGGCCTCGACGTCCTCGTCCATCAGGCGCTGGTTCTCGGCGGCGGCCGCCAGGAGCCGCTCGCGCTGCTCCTGCATGAGCGCGATGTCGCGCGTGCAGGTCTCGACGCGCCGCAGCAGGTCACGCGCCGCCTCCTCGAGCCGCGCGACCTCGGCCGCCGCGGCGGACGCCCGCTCGACCAGGCCGGCATGGGCCGCGCGCGCGCCGGCCGCGGCCTGGCTGCGCGACTCGGCGTGCTCCCGCGCCTGCAGCAACGCCCGCTGCGTGTCGCCGAGGCGGTCCTCGGCCAGCGCCTTCTCCTCGTCCAGCCGCGCCAGCGACTCGCGCGCCTCGGCCTGGCGCTCGTCGAGCGCCGCCATCTGCTCCTCGGCGCGCCGCGACTCGCCGAGCACGAGCGCCGTGCGCTGGGCCAGGCGCGTTTCGTCCGCCGTGGCCCGCTCGAGCTGCCCCTCGACCCCGACGATCGCCTTTTCCTGGCGGTGCAGTTCCGACGAGAGCCCGGCAATCGCCGCCGTGGCCTGCGCGATGAGCTGCTCGAAGCCGGCGGTCTCGCTCGCGAGCCGCTCGAGCGCGCCGCGCTCGGCCTGCAGACGCTCGCCGAGCTCCTTGATCTCGCGTTTGGTGGCGAGGATGCCGCGCGCGTCGGCCTTGCCGCCGCCCGCGACGACGTGGGCCCCGCGGAAGACGTCGCCGTCGAGCGTCGCCACGGGCACCGGCACGTGCGGCGCGATGCGGGCCGCTGTCTCGTACGAGTCGGCGATGAACGCCTCCCCGATGGCCTCGCGCAGCACCGCGGCGTGCTCACCACCGATGCGCACCACCTGCGACAGCGCCACGCAACCTGCGGGCACCACGGCGCCGGACGGCGCCGCCACCTCGCCCGCCAGGATCACGAACCCGCAGCGTCCGGCATCTTCCTGCCGGACGAGGGCGAGCCCGGCGGCGGCGTTGCCGCCCTCCGGCACGACGACGTGCTGCAGCAACTCGCCCAGGCAGGCCTCGACGGCGCGCTCGTAGCGCGGCTCCACCTCGAGCCGGTCCGCCAGCGCGCCGAGCGCGCCGACATGGCCATTGGCGGCCAGGACCATGCGGGCCGCGTCACCGAACCCGGCGCGGTGCGCGTCGAGTTCCTCCAGCGAGCGAAGCCGCGCGGTCAGGGCCGCGAGCTCGTGCTCGCGCGAGCGCACCTCGCGGGCCCGCCACTCGTGCTCGATCCGCGCGCTCGCCAGCTCCGACTCGCGCGCGGCCCGGGAAATGCGCGTCTCCTCCAGCGACTCGTTGGCCCGGGCCAGCGCGTCCTCGGCCGACTGCCGCGCCGCGAGCGCCCGCTCGTGCTCGGTGTGCAGGTCGGCGGCCTCCATCTGCAGGCGCCCGAGCTGCTCGGCCACCCGCTCCCGCTCCGCCACCGACGACTGCACCGCCGCGTTCAGGGCCGTGACGGTGTTCATCACGGCGTAGACCTCGCCGCGGGCCTGCTCGACGTCCTGCTCGGCGGCCTCGATGGCCTGCTGCGCGACGGCGTACTCCTCGGCGGCGCCGCGGGCGACATCCGCGGCCTCGTCGCGGGCCCGGCCCGCCTCGTCGGCCGCCTCGCGGCGCGCGTCGAGCGCCAGGCGCTCGGGCTCGCGCCGGGCCTCGAGCTCCTGCAGCTCGGTCCGCAGCTCCGCGGTCCGCCCCGCGAGCATCTCGGCCTGCTGGCGATCGAGGGCAATCTGCTGCTGGCGGCGGTTGATGTCGAGTTCGCGGGCGTGCGCGGCCTCGCGCACCCGTGTCGCGGCCGCCTCCGCCTCCGCCAGCGTGATCCGCATGGTGGCGAGCTCGGTCTCGACCTCGGCCAGCCGCGCGGCCGCGCTCGTCTCGTGTTCCTGCGCCTCGCCCAGGCGGTGCCGGGCCGACTCGATCGCCTCGCCGAGGGCGCGGTAGCGCCGCGCGAACAGCACCTTCTCCCAGCGGCGCATCTCGTCACGCAGGCGCATGTAGCGGCGGGCCTTGGCGGCCTGCCGGCGGAGCGATCCCCGCTGCTTCTGCACCTCGAAGACGATGTCGTCGACGCGCGTCAGGTTCTGCTGGGCGGCCTCGAGCTTGAGCTCCGCGGCACGACGGCGCGACTTGTACTTGGTGATCCCCGCGGCTTCCTCGATCAGCTGCCGCCGGTCGGTCGGCCGCGTGCTGAGGATCATCCCGATCTTGCCCTGCTCGATGATCGAGTACGCCTTCGCCCCGAGGCCCGTGTCCATCAGGAGCTCGTGCACGTCCCGCAGGCGGCACTGCTGGCCGTCGATCAGGTACTCGCTCTCGCCCGAGCGATACAGGCGCCGGGTGACCTCGACCTCGCGCACGGCGTCGACGAGGCTCAGCCCGGCCGGCAGGTGGCCGTGGCCATTGCCGTTGCCATTCCCGTGACCCGCCATCGGGCCCGCCGGTCCGGGGTCGAGCACGTGGGGCGCCTCGTCACCCTCGCGGGGCGGCATCGGCACGCCGCTCAGGCGCAGCCGGACCTCCGCGGCGCCGGTGGGCTTGCGCGCGTCGGAGCCGTTGAAGATGACGTCTTCCATCTTCTCGCCGCGCAGGCTCTTCGCGCTTTGTTCGCCGAGCACCCAGGTGATGGCGTCGGCGACATTGCTCTTGCCGCAGCCATTGGGCCCGACGATGGCGGTGACCCCGCGATCGAAGGCGAGCTCCGACCGATCGGAGAAGGACTTGAAACCGGAAATATCGAGGCGTTCGAGGCGCATGGGACGTACCGGACTGGAAAGTGCGGCCAGTCTAGCAAGCCCCGTGTGTTGTGGCAAGGGGCAGATCGACCCCAATATTTTGGGGTCTACTGCCCTACTTTCTGCGCGCTCGTGCCGGCGAGATGGGTGAGGGCCGCGGCCTTGTCGAACTGTGCCAGGGCGAAGCGGGTCTGCGGGTCGGTGTGCACCAGGTGCTCGCGGGCGGTGGCCCCGCCGAAGAGGGCGACGTCGATCTCGAAGCGCACCATGGCGCGGATGAAGGTCTCGTCGGTCGTCCAGGCCTCGTCGTCGATGGTCATGCGGTCCTTCACGAAGGCCCGGAAGTCCTGGAGCATCGCGTCGTCGACCTCGAAGCCGGGCGCGACGACCTCCCGGTCCTCCCCCTGTGCGCCGGGGCGGGTGTCGCCCTTCGCGGTGAAGTGCTCGGCGAAGGACGCGAAGAGTTGCCGCGCGTAGAGCGAGCGGCCGAACCGGGTCGGGTCGAAGCCCTCGATCGGGCCGTCGAAGCGGACGTCGGGCTCGATGCCGCCGCCGCTGTACACCTTGCGGCCCGCCGCGGTGTACTTCAACTGCTCCTCGGTGTGCGTCCGTTCCTTCTGGTCGCGCAGCGTGTAGGTCAGGTACTCGTCGAACGTGCCGTCCCACGGGCGCTGGATCAGGCGGCCGCTCGGTGTGTAGTAGCGCGCGGTCGTCAGGGCGAGGCCGGCCCCCTGGCTGACGCGGTAGATCGACTGGACCAGGGCCTTGCCGAACGTGGTCTCGCCGACGATGAGGGCCCGGTCGTGGTCCTGCAGCGCGCCGCTGACGATCTCGGAGGCGCTGGCGCTGTTGCGATTGACGAGCACGATCATCGGCGCCGAGGTGAACTCGCCGGTCTCGGTCGCGCGGTAGTCCTGATCGGAGTTCGGCACGCGGCCGCGCGTGTAGACGATCATCGAGCCCCGCGCGAGGAAGCGGTTCGCCATGCGAATCGCCTGATCGAGCTGGCCGCCGGGGTTGCCCCGGAGGTCGAGGACGAACCGCTTCATGCCGTCGGCCGTCAGCGACTCGAGCGCGGCGCCGAGTTCCTCGTCGGTGTGCTCGGCGAAGTCTTCCACGCGCGCGTAGCCCGTCTCGTCGTCGATCATGAACGACGCGCTGACGCTCGGCATGCTGATCTGGTCACGCATCACGCGCAGCGGGATCAGCTCGTCGATGCCCTTCCGGCGAATCCCGATGTTGACGTAGGTGCCCTTGGGGCCGCGCAGCTGCTTGACCGCGTCGTCGCTCGTCCAGCCCTTGGTGTCGGCGCCCTCGACCTCGGCGATCACGTCGCCGCGGCGGATGCCGGTCGTGTAGGCGGGCGAGCCCTCGAAGAGGCGGACCACGGTGATGTTGCCGCCGACCGACTGGATGGTGATGCCGAGGCCGTAGTAGCGGCCTTCCTGCCGCTCCCGCATCTGCGCGTAGCTGCGGGGATCCATGAAGCTCGAGTGTGGATCGAGCTGCTGGAGCATGCCCTGGATGGCGCCGTAGACCAGCTGGTCGGACTCGACGGGCTCGGCGTACTGCGCCTCGATTGCGGCGAGGGCCGTGGTGAAGACCTTGTACTTCTCGGGAATGCGGTCTTCGGTGGCCAGCGCGCTCCGACCGTACACGCCGCCGGCGAGCGCCGAGAGCAGGATGGCCAGGACGGCCGCCGTCAGAGTCCGGTAGGTGCGCATAGGCTGGATGCTAACAGAGTAACCCTTGGAGCCGCAACGAGTTCGGGGCATTCTGGAGGGCCGGGCTGCTTGACCCGCCACCAACCCCGTCCCTATACTCAGTGTTTAAGACCTCCGAGGAGCCGTGGCAGCCGTGTCGGCCGCCGCCGGACCCCGCGGGCGCTCGTCCTCGAACGAAAGGGTGCACGACCATGTTCGGTTCCATCGGCATGCCCGAGCTCATCATCATCCTGGTGATCGCGTTGATCATCTTCGGGCCCCGGAAGCTTCCGGAGCTCGGCAAGTCGCTCGGCCGCAGCCTCAACGAGTTCAAGCGCGCCTCTGCGGATCTCCAGAACACGCTCGAGCAGGAAATCAAGCTGGAGGAGCAGAAGGAAGCCCAGGCGAAGACCAAGGCGCAGCAGCCGCCCCCGGCCGCGGAGCCGGTCGCCGACTCGCCGATGCCTGAGGGCCAGCCCGTCGCGCGGAGCGCGGAGAGCCACACCTAACCCCGACCGGCCGCCCTACCGTCAGCCCGCCCTGTTATGGCCCTGGTGCCCCTGCCCGGCAAGACGCCCCCGGCGCGTCCACCGGTCGACGAACCCGAACGGATCCTTCCGCCCGCGCCCCCGGCGGGGGGCGGCAGCCTGCCTCCAGCCCCCCCCGACGAGGAGGAGCCGGATGAGGAAGACGCCCTCGGCGGGCGCATGTCGTTCCTGGACCACCTGGACGAGTTCCGCCGCCGCATCACCCAGGCCATCCTGGGCCTGCTCGTCGGCTTCCTGCTGGCCTTCGGCTTCATCGAACAGATCGCCGCCTTCGTCTTCGCGCGCTTGACCGCCGAGGTGCCCGGCGGCCACCTCATCTTCACCGACCCGACCGAGGCGTTCTTCATCTACATCAAGCTGGCGGCGCTGACCGGCCTCGTCATCGCCTCCCCGTGGGTCATGTGGCAGGTGTGGCTGTTCATCGCCCCCGGCCTCTACGCCAAGGAAAAGAAGCTCGCGATTCCGTTCGTCTTCTTCGCCTCGTCGCTGTTTGCGAGCGGCGTCGCCTTTTCGCACTACGTGCTGTTCCCGGCGGCCTGGCGGTTCTTCTCGAGCTTCTCGAACAGCTTCATGACGTTCACGCCGCGGATCGAGCCGGTCTTCGGCCTGTACATCAAGCTCGCGCTGGCGCTGGGCCTCGTCTTCCAGATGCCGATGCTGGTCTTCGTCCTCGCCCGGCTCGGCATCGTCACGGCGCGGTTCCTGATCAAGAACCTGAAATATGCCGTCCTGATCATCTTCATCGTCGCGGCCGTGGTCACGCCGGACGGCAGCATGGTGGTGCAGGTGATCATGGCGGCCCCGATGATCGTGCTGTATTTCCTGAGCATCGGGGTTGCCTGGGCCTTCGGGAAGGCGAAGGCGCCCGAGAACGACATCGAGGACGACGTCTCGCTCTAACCCCGCCGGGCCGGTTTCCGGCCCATTTGTTTGACTTGGCGGGGCTGGGGCCGTACTATAAATAGGTCACGACCGCTCCACCCGTCTCCGGGGAGGTTGGCTCATCATGAGATTCTTCCGTCAGCTGGCAGCCGCCGCGTTGCTGGCCGTATGTTCCGTGTCGCCCGGCTGGGCGCAGGACCAGAACGCGCAGGCACCGTCCGAACAGGCGACCCGGCCGGCCAGCACCACGACCGCCGGGGATACCGGCCTGTGGTTCGTGCCCCTTGGCGAGACCTTGCCCAAGGGGTCGTTCTCCGTCTCGGCGTACCGCATCAACTTCGATCGCACCGAGGGCTTCTCGGACATCTCGGACTTCACCGGGACGTTCGCCTTCGGCGCCACCGAACGCGTCGAGATCTTCGGCGCCTTCGCGGCGCAGCGGCGCATCGATGTGGATCGCCGGCCGCTGCTCGAGGGTGGCGCACCCGCCGACTACCCGCTGATCAACCAGCAGTGGGCGACCGGCGTCGGGGACCTCACGATCGGCGCGAAGATCAACCTGCTCTCGCAGGGCCGGCAGAACCCGGCCGCCTTCGCCCTGCGCCTCGCCGTGATCGCGCCGACCGCCGACACGGACAAGGGGCTGGGCAGCGGCAAGGTCGGGGGCTTCATCGACGCCGTGGTGAGCCGCGAGATGAACGAGCGCGTGGACCTGTCCGGGTACGCCGGCGTCCGGTTCCGCGGCAGCCCGGATGAAGTCGACCTGAGCCACGGCTTCCGCTACGGCTTCGGCGCGGGCTTCCCGAGCCGCTCGCCCCTCAAGCTCTTCGCCGAGGTCAACGGCGAGTACTACTTCGACTCGACGGCCACCCGGAACACCGCGGTCATCCAGGTGATTCCCGGGCCCGACGTGCTGCCGGCGACGTGGGACATCGACAACCCGGTCGACGCCCTCATCGGCGTGCAGTACACGGCCCCGAACGGCTTCTTCGCCGGCGCCGGCTTCGGGTACGGGCTGAACACGAAGGCGCGCTTCGGCAGCTTCCAGGACGACGCCGCGGGTGACCGCGTCGAGTTCCAGGCGCGCATCGGCTACCACCCGGGGGTCGGCATCTACGTGCCCCCGCCGCCCCCGCCGCCCCCGCCGGCGCCGCCGGTGAACCGGCCGCCGACCGTGACCGCGCGCTGCGAGCCGTGCACGGTGCAGGTGGGCCAGCAGGCGACCGTCACCGCCGAGGGCACCGACCCCGACGGCGACACGCTCAGCTACCGCTGGACGGGCCCGACCGGCGCGTTCGCCAATGCGAACGACCGCCAGACCCGCTGGACGGCGCCGAACCAGGAAGGCGGCGTGCCGCTGACCGTGACCGTCAACGACGGCAAGGGCGGCACCGCGACCGACACGATCACCATCCAGGTCGTGCAGCCCCCGAAGAAGGAGTACACGTTCGAGGACGTGCACTTCGACTTCGACCGCTACTCGCTGCGTCCCGAGGCCACGCGCCTGCTGGACGAGGTCGTCACCGCCATGCGCGAGGACAGCGACCTGCGGCTGACGCTCGAGGGCCACACCTGCAACATCGGCACGGCCGAATACAACCTGGCGCTCGGCGAGCGCCGCGCCAACGCGGTTCGCGACTACCTCGTGAGCCGTGGCGTGAACGAGAGCCGCCTCCAGACCGTGAGCTACGGTGAGGAACGGCCCAAGCACGACAACTCGCGCGAGGAAACCCGCCGCCTGAACCGCCGCGCGGCCCTCACCATCCGCATGCAGTAACGCGGACCACCACGCACACGACAAAGGGCGGCTGGAGCCTCACGCTCCAGCCGCCCTTCGTCTTTCTGCCCCTTCGTGCCTCAATCTTCAATCTGAAATCTTCAATCTGAAATCTTCAAGCTGAGATCTAAGTTCCCTTCCGAGGCACGCCCTCCATCTCCACCACCTGCCCCACCTCGATGCCGTAGCGCCGCGCGCCACCCGCAGCGAGCTCGATGACGTACAGCGCGTCCACCGGCCGGCCCTCGGCCAGTGGCGGGTAACTGGGACAGGGATCCGCGGCGCAGGGCGGCACGCTCCGGGCGATCGCGACGACACGGCGTTCCGTGTCGAGCCAGACCATGTCGAGCGGGATCAGCGTGTTTTTCATCCAGAACGGATAGAAGCCCGCTTCCGGGAAGACGAAGACCATGCCGGCGTCGGGCGCCAGCCGCTCGCGGAACATGAGACCGCGCATCCGGGCGTCCTCGGTGGCGACGACCTCGAGACGCGCCGTCTGGCCGCTCGCGAAGGTGGCGTGGCCGGTGGGCGCCGCAACCTGCATCAGCACGACGGACACCGCAAACAACTGGACGCGCATGCCGCCAGTGATACCACACATCCCCGGCACGGTCCTGATACGCTCGGGGCGATGGCTGCCCTGACGAGCGCAGGCCTGCTGCTCTACCGCCACCGGGAGGGCCGGCTCGAGGTCCTGCTGATCCACCCCGGCGGACCGTACTGGGCACGTCGCGATGAAGGCGCCTGGTCGATTCCCAAAGGCACGCCGGAACCGGGCGAGGACCTGATCACCACGGCCCGCCGGGAGTTCGCGGAGGAGACGGGCTTCGCGGCTCCGGGCCCGGCCATCCCGCTCGGCAGCATCCGCCAGAAGGCGGGCAAGGTGGTCCACGCGTGGGCGGTCGAGGGCGACGCCGATCCGGCGGCGCTGTCGAGCAACACGTTCGAGATGGAATGGCCGCCCCGGTCGGGACGGCGGCAGGTGTTCCCGGAAGTGGACCGCTGTGCCTGGCTGGACCTGGACGCCGCCCGCGCGAAGATGCTCCCCGCGCAGGCGGCCTTCCTGGACCGGTTGTCGGACGCGCTGGAGGGGTCCGGCGCCCGCTGACGTCAGTACGCCTTCGCGAACCAGGCGCTGACAATGCCCGGCTTGTGGCAGCGCACGCAGGGCTTGCCGGGGTTGGCCTCGTAGCCGAAGGGGATGTTGCGAATCGTCGCCTGGGTCGCGGCCTTGATGTCGGCCTCGCAGGCCGCCTCGCCGCACCACGGCGCGATCACGAAGCCCGGGCGCCCCTCCATCAGGGCCGTGAACTGATCCCAGGTGTCGGCGCTCGACGTGCGCTCCTCGCGGAACGCCCGGGCCTTCGCGAGGAGGTTGGCCTGGATGTCGTCGAGCAGCGCCGTGATGGCGGCCGGCAGCCCGTCCATCGGGATCGACTGCTTGGCCCGCGTGTCACGACGGGCGGCGAAGACAGCCTGCTTCTCCAGGTCCTTCGGCCCGATCTCGAGGCGCAGCGGCACGCCGCGCATCTCGTATTCCGCGAACTTCCACCCCGGCGTCTGGCTCTCGTCGTCGTCGATCCGCACGCGGAGCCCGGCGGCCGTCAGTGCGGCCTTGATCTCCTGGCACTTCGGCAGGACGGTCTCCTTCCAGTTGCCACGCGGAATCGGGACGATGACCACCTGCCAGGGCGCGACCTTCGGTGGCAGGATGAGCCCGCTGTCGTCGCCGTGGGTCATGATCAGCCCGCCGATCAGCCGGGTGGAGACGCCCCATGACGTCGTCCAGGCGTGCTGGAGCGTCTTGTCGCGCCCCTGGAACTGGATCTCGAACGCCTTGGCGAAGTTCTGCCCGAGGTTGTGCGACGTGCCGGCCTGGAGGGCACGGCCGTCGCCCATGAGGGCCTCGATCGAATACGTGCGTGACGCGCCGGCGAACTTCTCGCTCTCGCTCTTCTGCCCGTCCACGACCGGCATCGCCAGCACGTTCTCGGCGAACTCCTTGTAGAGCGCGAGGATCTTGAGCGTCTCCTCCTGCGCCTCGTCCGCCGTCTCGTGCGCGGTGTGCCCCTCCTGCCAGAGGAACTCCGTGGTCCGGAGGAACGGCCGCGTGACCTTCTCCCAGCGGACGACGTTCGCCCACTGGTTGATGAGCACCGGCAGGTCGCGCCACGACTGGATCCACTTTTGGTACATGACGCCGATGATCGTCTCGCTCGTGGGGCGGACGATCAGCTTCTCCTCGAGCTCCTCGGTGCCCCCCTTGGTGACCCAGGCCACCTGCGGCGCGAAGCCCTCGACGTGCTCGGCCTCCCGCATCAGCAGGCTCTCGGGAATGAACAGCGGGAAGTACGCGTTCACGTGGCCGGTCGCCTTGAAGCGGTCGTCGAGCTGGCGCTGGAGCAGCTCCCAGATCGCGTAGCCGTACGGGCGGATGACCATGCACCCCTTCACGGGTGAGTAGTCGGCCAGCTCCGCTCGGCGCACGACGTCGAGGTACCAGCGGGAAAAGTCGGTGGACTGCGGCGTGATTTCGGTGACGAAGTTCTCGCCACCCTCGGGCTTCTTGGACATAGTCAGCGGGATCCTGCGGCGGGCGGCGGCCGGCGTCGCCCGCACGGGCGGGCCTCAGGGACGGCGGCGTTCCGCGATGTGAACGTTCCAGTGTAGATCGTCCCGGTCCGGGAAGTCGGATCGGTAGTGCCCCCCGCGGCTTTCCTGCCGGCGGAGGGCCGCTGCGGCGACCAGCGCGCCCACCCGGACGAGGCTGCCGACCCGCTGCAGGTCCGGGTCGGCGGGCGTCCCGGCGAGGGCGCGTCCGACGGCCGCACGCCACGCCAACAGCCGCCCGAGTGCCCCTTCGAGCCCGGCACGCTCGCGGATCAGCCCGACCTGTCGCCACATCAGGTCGCGGACGGCGGCCTCTTCCGGCACGTCCCCCGGATGGCTGTCATCCGGCAGGGCGTCGGCGAGGCGGCTGCCCGCCATCTGCCCGGCCCGCGGGGGCCCGGACATGGCTCGGGCGGCCCGCGCCCCGAAGACCAGCCCTTCGAGCAGCGAGTTGCTCGCCAGTCGATTCGCGCCGTGCACGCCGGTGCACGCCACCTCGCCCGCGGCGTACAACCCGGGCAGGCTGGTCCGGGCATCGAGGTCGGTCTCGACGCCCCCCATCATGTAGTGGGCCGCGGGCCCCACCGGGATCCGGTCGCGGGCGAGATCGAGCCCGGCATCGGCCACGACCGCGGCAATGGTCGGGAAGCGTCCACGGATGAACGCGGCGTCGAGGTGCGCGAGCGTCAGCGCGATCGGACTGCCGGTGCGTTGCTCCTCGCGCACGATGGCCCGCGCGACGACATCACGCGGGGCGAGGTCGCCGGCCGGATCGTACCGGGTCATGAAGGGCTCACCGGCGGCGTTGACGAGCCGGGCGCCCTCGCCCCGCAGCGCCTCCGACAGCAGGAACCGCGGCGCCCCGGGCACGGCGAGCACGGTCGGATGGAACTGCACGAACTCGAGGTCGGTCACGCGCGCGCCGGCCTCCCACGCGAGGGCAACGCCGTCACCGGTGGCGATGGCCGGGTTGGACGTCTCGCGGAAGACCTGCCCGGCGCCGCCGGACGCGAGCAGGGTCGCCCGCGCGTCCACCTCGCCGGTGGTCCCGCGATCGACGAACCGCGCGCCGGTCACGCGGCCGTCGTGCACGATCAAGCTCGTCGCGCGGCAGTGCGGGCGGAACCGGACCCGCGCCGTGTTGGACACGCGGGCCCAGAGTCCCCGGCTGATCTCACGCCCCGTCGCATCGCGAACGTGCAGCACCCGGCGCACGCTGTGCGCCGCCTCGCGTCCGAAGGCCAGGTCGCCGTGGGCGTCCCGATCGAAGCCCACGCCCCACGCAATCAGCTCGCGCACGTAGCCGGGACCATCCTCGCAGAGCACGCGGACGGCGGCGGGATCGCAGAGGCCGTCACCGGCGGCGAGCGTATCGGCGACGTGGAGTGCCGGCGAGTCGTCCGGACCCAGGGCGGTGGCAATGCCCCCTTGCGCGTAGCCGGTGTTGCTCTCGGTGGGATCGTCCTTCGTCAGGATGAGGACGTCGCCAACGGCCGCGAGGTCGGCGGCGGCCCGGAGACCCGCGATGCCGCTGCCGATGATGAGGAAATCGGTCCGTTCGCGCACCGGATGTTATCCTACCACCTGCCCATGGAGCCGATCCGCATCGAGGTACGCGCGGCCGCAGGCGCGTACAGCGTGCTGGCCGGCCCTGGTGTGCTCCGCGATCTGCCGCGGCAACTCGACGCCGCCGGCCTCGGCCCCCGCCGCTTCATCGTCTCGAGCCCGCTCGTCTGGAAGCTCCACGGCGATGCGTGCCGCGGCGTCTCCACCGAACGCGAGCCCATCCTCGTCCCCGACGGCGAACGCGCGAAGACGCTGGCCACGGTGTCGCGCGTCTACGAGGCGCTCATCCGCGCCGGCGCGGACCGGAGCGCGGTCATCGTGGCGATCGGCGGCGGGGTCGTCGGCGACCTCGTCGGCTTCGCCGCCGCCACCTATCTTCGCGGCGTGCGCCTCGTCCAGGTGCCCACCACGCTGCTCGCCCAGGTGGACAGCGCCGTCGGCGGCAAGGTCGGTGTCAACCATCCCCTGGGCAAGAACCTGATTGGCGCCTTCCATCCGCCGCGCCTGGTGGCCGCCGACCCCGCGGTCCTGGCGACGCTGCCACGACGCGAATTCCGCGCCGGGCTGTACGAGGTCGTGAAGTACGGCGTCATTGCCAGCGAGCCGCTGTTCACGCGGCTCGGCGTGGACCTGCCAGCGCTCTTCCGCCGCGACGAAGCCGTGCTGGCCGCGGTGGTCGCCGAGTCGTGCCGCATCAAGGCGGAGGTGGTGTCGGCCGACGAGCACGAGTCCGGAGGCCGCCGGGTGCTGAACTTCGGGCACACCCTGGGACACGCGCTCGAAGCCGTCACGCGGTACCGCCGCCTGCGTCACGGCGAGGCAGTGGCCTACGGCATGCTGGCCGCGATGGCGCTCGGGGCCGCGCGAGGCCTCACGCCACCGTCTGCGGTCGAGGCCCTGCGCACCCTGCTCGCGCGCATGGGCCCGCTGCCGCCGATTGCCGACCTGTCGATCAAGGAGACGCTCGAGGCCGCGCGCCACGACAAGAAGGTGGTGGCCGGCACGCTGCACTTCATCGCCGCGACGGGGATCGGGGCCACGACGACCGT
The DNA here is from genome assembly GCA_050246635.1 of Vicinamibacterales bacterium. Taxonomy (GTDB): domain Bacteria; phylum Acidobacteriota; class Vicinamibacteria; order Vicinamibacterales; family UBA2999; genus JBFWVR01. The sequence continues at coordinate 62,168 of JBFWVR010000001.1, read as the reverse complement.
GACCGACGTGACCCCGAAGGAGCTTCGCCAGGCGCTGAAGTCCATCGGCCTCCGCCGCGCCTGATCGTGCGACCCGTCAGAGGCCGTAGGCCGCCCGCTTCCTGACCAGTTCCCGGAAGCCGATCTGCAACACGTCGGCGGCGCGGGCGACATCCCCGTTTGCCGCCGCCAGCGCCCGGGCAATCGCCCGGCGCTCGGCCTGTTCCGCGGCCTGGGCGGTCACCGCCGCCAGCGGTCCTGACAGGTCGAGCGCGTCCCAGGGATCGGCCGGCATCGCGGCCGAGACGCCTTCCAGCCGGAAGTGCGCGGGGTGCAGCCGATCCCCGTCCGCCAGGATGACCGCCCGCTCCACCGCATTCTGCAGCTCACGCACGTTGCCCGGCCAGGCGTAGGCCTGCAGCGCGTCCTCGGCCGCCGGCGTCAGCGCGAGCAGCGGCCGGCCGAGATCGCGGCACGTCCGCTCGACGAAGTGCCGGGCCAATCGCGGGATGTCGCCGTCGCGATCACGCAGCGGCGGCACGGTGACGGGGAAGACCGACAGGCGGAAGAACAGGTCCTCACGGAACTGCCGGGCCTGCACGGCCGCCTTGAGCTGCCGGTTGGTCGCGGCGACAAGGCGGACATCCACGCGGATCGTGGCCGTGCCGCCGAGCCGCTCGAAGGTGCGCGACTCGAGCACCCGGAGCAGCTTGGCCTGCAACGAGAGCGGCAGCTCGCCGACTTCGTCCAGGAACAGCGTGCCGCGGTGCGCGAGCTCGAAGCGGCCGGCCTTGCGCTGGGCGGCGCCCGTGAACGCGCCCCGTTCATACCCGAAGAGCTCCGCTTCGAGCAGCGTCTCGGGGATCGCGGCGCAGTTGATGGCCACGAACGGGCCGCCGGCCCGCGCGCCCAGTGCGTGCAGGGCACGCGCGAAGAGCTCCTTGCCGGTCCCGCTCTCGCCTTCGAGCAGCACGGTCGTCTCGGCCGCGGCCGCGCGCTGGATGGCGGCCTGCGCCTGGCGCAGGGCGGTCGACTCCCCCACCATCGCCGCCGGCCCTCGTCGCCACGCGAGCTCGTCGCGGAGCAGCTGGTTCTCCACCACGAGCCGCCGCTGGGCCAGCGCCCGCGCCACCAGCACACGCAGGTGCTCGGGATCGACCGGCTTGGCGAGAAAGTCGAACGCGCCGTCCTTCATGGCCCGCACGGCGTCCTCGATGCTGCCGTAGGCCGTCATCACGATGACGGGCAGCTCGGGATCGATCTCCTTGGCCGCGCGAAGCACGGTGAGGCCATCCCCCGCAGGGAGCCGGAGGTCGGTCAGGACGAGCGCCGGGCGCGCGTCGGCCAGCACCGCCGCGGCGGCCGTCGCGTCGGCGGCCTCGAGAACGGCGTAGCCGTCGGCCTCCAGCGCGTGGCGCAGCATGGTCCGCAGCGAGTCCTTGTCCTCGACGATCAGGAGCGGCACGGCGGCATCCGCGCCAGCGGGGGTCGACACGGGAGCCGTCAGGGCCGCAGCCAGCCGGGGGGCACGCCGGCGCGGCGCGCCTCTTCCTGGATGTCGGCAATGGCCTGCTGCTGATCCTCGATTTCCCGCTGGAGCCGCTCGAGCTCGGCGAGGGCCGTCAGGCGGTCATCCGCGATGGCCGACCGCTGCGCGGGATCGTCGCGGTTGACGAAGTCGGTGGCAAGGGCGTTGATCCGGCTCTGGAGGGCCGCGGCCAGGGTCTGGCTGCGCGCCAGCGCGGCGCGGGCGGCGGTGATGCGCGCGCTCCAGTAGGCCTGATCACGCGTCTCGTCTGGCGGCGCGGCGGCCGGCAGGGGCGCCCCGGGGGTGGGTGCATCGCCCACCGGCGGCACGGGGGTCGGCACGAGCGTGGTTTCATCCGCGACCGGCGCGGGAGGCGCCGGCTTGGTGAAGTCGGGCTTGAGACTCTCGTTGGTGTACACCTTGACCGGGCCGTCGACTGCCTTACGGCGCGCGGCTTCGGCGCGCGCCACGTCGGCAAGCGACTGGGCCGACGCCAGGGCGGGCACGGCACACGCGAGCACGAGGACACTGATGGTTCGCGGCATGGCCTTGAAGGAGCACCGGGGGGACGGCACCTCGTCTGATCGTACGACTGGGACACCAACGGGTCAAGGAAGCGCCCCGGACACCTCTCGCCACGATTGCACACGAATACCCGGAAGGCACGTCCCGGCCGGTCCCGCGTCCCCGCAACGGCGCACCAGGTCGGCTTCGAGGGCCCGGCGCGCCCCCTGCCGCCCGTAGGCCTCCACGTGGGCCCGCAGCACGCCACGACCGGCGCCCGTGGTTCCCCCGCCGTCCGTCCACGGATCGCCATCGGCCTCGAGGCCGTCGTCGCCGATCCAGACGGCGACGTAGATCCCATCGGCCCCGGTGCCGCCGATCGCCGAGTACGGTAGGTGCACGAACGGCTGCCAGGCGGGGTTGTTCGAGCCGTACGGGCGTGCGGACGTGACGGTCGCGCGCTGGGCATCCGAGCACGCCGTCACTCGGCCGCAGGTGAGCAGCGACGTCGCAGCGCCGAAGTCGAGCACACCACCGCCCGGCAGCGCTCGTGCCCCCGTCGGTGGACCATCGACATGTGCCGAGGGCTGACCGGCGAGGACATCGTCGAGGTCGGCCACCTGCGCGAGAGCCGACGCCGTCAGCGCCAGGCCGGCGTCCGCCGCATACAGAAGTCGCGCCTGCTCGAGGTGGTTGCGATCGCTCAGGCGGTCGGTCGACAGCGTGAGCGCGAGGCCGAGACCTGCCGCCGCGAAGAACCCGGCCAGCAGCAAGGCGAGGACGAGCGCGATACCCGCCTCGTTCGAAGGCGCGATCGCGACGGCACGGCCGATCTCCGCCGGCGTCATGGACGACTCCTTAGGCTGACCGTCACCTGGGCCTCGACATCGTGGAGGGCCGCAGCGACGACCCCGGCGCGGCCCTGCCCGGCGGCATCATCCGCGGACAGCGTGGCCTCGACCGGGGCCAGCCGCATACGCACACGGACCGCGCGCACGCGCAGGAGATCCGCGTCGAACGCCGCGGCCATCGCGACATCGGGACACCAGGGGCCATCCGCCACCCACGCCGGCGCCAGCCCGACCAGGGTCGAACCTGGACCAAGCGCACCCAGCCGCGGAACGACGACGCCTTCGGCCGTCGCGAAGACGCAGTTCTCCCCCGCCGGCCAGCTGTCGCGGGCGTCATTCATACCCGGTAGCGGCGGCGGTGGACCGAACGACGCCAGACGGGTGGACGACTCCAGGGCCGGCGCATCGGCTGCTGCGAGCAATGTGATGTCGAGCGCGCGGAGATGGTCGGCGACCGGCTGCGGGGATGCAGCGCCCTCGGCGCGCGTGAGCGTCAGCAGGCCGTCCTCGGGTTCGACCCTGTACGTCACGCGTTCGAGCAGCGTCACGACCGCACCGGCGCCGAAGGTGTCGCCGAGTGGCACCGTCGTGGCGAGCCGGGCCGGCGTCGTGTAGACGGCGGACACCGTCGCGAACACGAAGTGCGCCGTCCCATCGGTGACGAGGATGTCGTCGCCGGGAGCGAACCCGCAGGTGGAAGCCGCGGCCGCGCACCCGCCCGTCGCGGCGAGCACGAGCAATCCGCCGGGCACTGCGGGCTGGGCCAGGCGTGCGAGCGGCGCGCCCGCGGGCACACGACGGATCGTCACCCCCACGATCCGTCCGGCGTCGAGCCACGGCTCCACGGCCGGCCACGCCGCCGGCAGGGGCCCCGCGCCCGCCGTCCGCAGGTCACGCGTGAGCCGTTCGAGGCCGAAGCGCAGGCGCGCGGCAAGCTCACCCGCAACGGGCGCCGTCGCGACGAGCGCGCGGACGGGCGGCACGACCACAGCCACCGCGGCCCCGAGCGCCGCGACCATCAGGCATGCGACGAGCAGTTCGACGAGCGTGAAGCCGTTCGCCTTCATGGCTGCCTGGCCCTGACCGTGGAGAGACACGCCTCCGGCTGGCGTTCAGCGCCGCCTGTGAAGCGGCTCACACACACGTCGATGACGAGCGTGCCGGCGGCATCGAGGGACCGCACCGCCCACCGGCGAATCAGCAGCGTCCCGGGCGGGACATCCGCTCCGCTCCCGATGACCGTGCCCTCGGGGTCCAGGTAGTCCACCCACCCGGTGGTCGACGACGTCAGCGTGCCGGCCGGCGAGTTGGAGAGGCCGGTGCCGCCGGACGGCGCCGGCGGCACGACGGCGGTATCGCTGGACAGGTCGCTCAGCGGCGTGCCGTCCAGGGCATAGGTCCACTCGAGCGACTGCAGTTGCTCGATCTTGTCCATCGCGGCCAGCACCGCGGCCGTCGAAGCGCGGCTCCGCCCAACGGCCTCGCCCGCCGTCGTCAGGAGCGCCGCGAGCGAGGCCAGCACCGTCACGATGACGGCCGTCGCGACAAGAGCCTCGACGAGCGTGAATCCACGGTCGCGCCGCCCGCTCCCGGCGAGGCGGATACTGGGCGGCTCGCGACCGGCGCACTCCATGCCCGTGAAGGGTGCAAGGCCGTCGCCGCCCGCCGGGGTCGCGCGCGATCGCGTTTCGACGGGGACAATCTGCCGCGTGGGCGACGGCACGGCTCCTGCGGATCGCAGGAACTGCCGGATCCAGGTCAGGTAGACCGCGAGGATTATGCGAGGGGCAAATGGAGGACGAACTCGGCGCCGCCGCCTGGCAGGCTGGTCGCGGTGACCCGGCCGTTGTGGGCCACGATGACCTTCTGCACGATGGCCAGGCCGAGCCCGGTGCCGGACGCGCGGGTGGTGAAGAACGGCTGGAAGATCCGCTCGGGCGCCTCCCGTGGCAGCCCCGGCCCGTTGTCGCGCACGTGGATGCGCTGCATGCCCGTCGCGGGGTCCACCACGCCCTCGACGGCTATCGCGGGCACCGTGCCGGCCGACGTGCACGCCTCGACCGCGTTCCGCAGCAGGTTGCTGAGCGCCTGCCGCAGCAGCACCTCGTCGCCCTCCACGGTCGCAAACGATCCGCCAATGGTGGTCGCCCCGGCCGGTGCGCCGTCCTCGACGGCACGCGCCACCAGCGCGTCCAGATCGACGGGAACCAGCGCGAGCGTGTCGGGACGCGCGAAGTTGAGGAAGTTGGTGACCACTTCGCCGAGGGCCGTCGTCTCGGCGCGGATGCCCTCCACGTACGGCCGGTAGGCCGGCGGCAGCGCCTCCGGATCCAGCAGCCGGCCATAGCCGTGGATCGTCGCCAGGCCGTTGCGGAACTCGTGCGCGATGCCGGCGGTCAGTTCCCCGAGGCGGGTGAACGACTCCTTGAGGCGCAACTGCTCTTCCCGCGCCATCACGCCCGTCAGGTCGGTGAACAGGCAGACCACGGCCTGGATGCCCCCGGCAGCATCCGCGATGGGCGACACCGTCACGCCGAGGTGCGCGGGACCGGTCTCGCGCGTCACGGTGATCGTACGCCGCACGATGGGCTCGCCACGCGCCAGCCCCTCGCCGATCAGACCGGCGAGCGCGGGCAGCCGCTCGAGGTAACGGCCGTGAGGCGGATCGCCCCCCGGTTCGGCGATGCCCAGGATGCGCGTGGCGGCCGGGTTGACCGTCACGACACGCCCGTCGCGCTCGACGACGATCAGGCCGGCGGTCAGGCCGGCGACGATCTGCCCGCTGAGGCGCTCGGACCGCTCCGCGCGCGCGGCCGACTCGCGCTCCTGCGCCTTGAGGCGCCCGATGGCGTCCTCGAGGGCCGCCGACAGCAGCGCTGTCTCCATTCCGCTGTCGCGCAGCCGATATCGTGTGTCGCGGGCGGCGGCCGCGAAACGCAACGCCGCGAAGGCCAGCACGGCCACGAGCAGGGCCACGATGGCCGTCAGGCCGAGCACGGCATAGCCCGCGGCATTCGGCCCCTCGAGCATCAGCGCACGAGCTCCATCCCGAGCACGCCGAGGTACCACTCGATGAGGCGCCAGTAGGCCGCCAGGATCGGCGCCTCGAAGAACACCAGCGCGAGCGCCGCCGCCGCCAGGAAGACCCCGAACGGCACGACATGCTTCATGTCGCCACGTCCGAGCACCGTCCCGACGACGGCCCCCGAGACGGCGGCCAGGACGAGGCCGATGAGCACGGTGGGCCAGCCAAGGAACGCGCCGATCATCGCGTTCATCTTGATATCGCCACCGCCGAGCCCCTCGATGTGGCGCCAGCGGAAATAGACCTCCGCGACGAACCAGAGCAGCCCCCCGCCCGCCGCCACACCGATGAGCGACGACTCCCAGCCGAGGGGCGTCACGACGCTCAGCACGACACCCGCGACGATGCCCGGCAGCGTCACGGCGTCCGGCAGGATCTGGAGCTCGAGGTCGGTGGCGAACAGCACGACGAGCATCGCGACGAACAGCAACCGCGCCCCGAGCAGCGGACCAGGCCCCGTCGTCCACGCGAGCGCCACGAAGAGCGCGGCCGTCACCAGCTCCACGATCGGGTAGCGGATGGAGATCGGCTGCCCGCACGAGGCGCACCGGCCACGCAGCCACAGCCAGCTGAGCACAGGGATGTTGTCGCGCCAGCGGATCGGCGTCTCGCAACCAGGACATCGCGAGGGCGGGCTGACGAGCGAACCGCCTCGCGGCAGGCGGTAGATACAGACGTTCAGGAAGCTGCCGATCAGCAGCCCGAGCACGCCGGCCATCCAGGGCAGTACGTCGGAGATCATGCGGGAGGCCTCGCCGTTGACGGCTCCGTTGGCAGCGGGGCCAGGGGCGAACCAGGGGACAACGTGACCCGCCCGGTCCCGGAGTCCAGCACGTACGGCGCGCCCGCCGGATCACGTGGTACGCCCCGCAACGGCAGCACCGTCGCAAGATCACGCCAGGTGGACGGACGCCGGCCCGCGCGCGCCTGGAACCGGTCCGCAGCCTCGTTCAGTTGATCGATCTGGTCCAGCGCATCGAACTGCGCCAGGCGCAGGCGCGCCGTGGCCTGGATCCAGTCCAGGTCCGAGCTTTCGAGCAGGCTGCGCCAGAGCAGCCGGGACGACTGGCGGTCGCCGCCCTGGGACAGCGTGTTCGCCGCCAGCAGCGAGAGCCAGGGGGGCGCACCTTCGACCGCCCCGGCCCGTTCGAACCACCGCGCGGCCGCACGATAGTCATGGAGCCACCAGTAGTGGATGAACCCGATGTCCTGCATGTACTCCCAGTTATCCGGGTCTTGGTCCAGGCCGCGGCGCAGCAGCTGGACGGCGAGGTCCGGACGACCCGGCCCATCGGGGTACGCCTCGGCCAGGAAGATGGCGCCGAAGCGATACGCCACCGTGAAGCGGGGATCGAGTGTCGTCACGAGATCGAGCAGCGGATACAGGAGATCGTAGTTCCGGTTGGTTCCCTGCTCGAGCCGGCGGCCGCCGTAGTAGACCACCGCACGCATCCAGTACACGTCCGCCGTGACTTCGTCGAAGCCGAGCGTCATGGCGCGCGTGTGGGGGCCTGCGTGGAGCCACAGGAGCGGCGTCGCCGGCTCGTAGGGATCCCAGCCGCGATCGCGCGCGACCTGCAGGCCGACGGAGAGCGCCAGCAGACCCGCCAGCCCGGCGAACAGGACACGATTCGACGGGCGTCCACCGGCCTCGTCGGTCACTTCAGATCCCTCCGCCTGAACACCGCGACGGCGCCGGTCAACACGACAGCCACGTAGACCGTCGCGTAGGCCAGCGTCAGGACCACGTGCGCGGAGGCCACGGGCACGCCGTGGACGACCTCGGCCTTGACGTCGAAGGGCGCCAGGTTCGGCAGGACGTAATAGAGGGCACGGGCCAGCGCCACCGTCGCGGGCTGGTCCACGACCGTCTCGAAGCTCCGGAGATCCGCGTTGAAGTGCCCCGCGGTCCACAGGCCCAGCGTCAGCAGCGCCGACAGCCAGGGGCTCGAGAACGTCGAGAAGAACAACGCCAGCGAGACGACGACCGCCAGCTCCGCGTAGATGAGCACGATGGCCACGAGCAGCGCCGGATCGAGCGCGGGCGCGGCCCAACCCGACCGCGTGGACGCGGCGGCGGTGACGTCCATGTAACCCAGCACGAGATAGAACGCCAGGGTCATGGCCGCCAGGTTGACCAGGAGCGTCAGGGCGAGACCGGCGAACTTGCCGAGCACGAACTGCTCCCGCGTCACCGGCTTGGTGATCACCGCATAGATGCTGCGGCGCTCCACCTCCTTCGACACGAGCCCGATGCCGATGAAGACGGCGATGACCAGGCCGAACACGGTCAGCGCGGCGAGGCCGATGTCCTTGATGATCTTCAGATCCTGGCCGGCGGTGAGCTGGCTGATGAGGAACGAGGCGGCCATCAGGAGCGCGGCGAACGCGACGACGCTCAGCGGCACGCGGTCACGGACCGACTCGCGGAACTGCGCCGACGCGACCAGGCGGATGGCGCCCATCGTCAGGCCCCGCTCCCGGGCATCCCGGTGGGCGCGCCCACGGCCGCGACGAAATAGTCCTCCAGTGTGGTGCGTCGCGCGTTCAGCGACACAACCCGCGCGCCAGCCGCCGCGGCCTCCGCGAGGAGCACCTCGGGTGCGTCCTCCGGGCCGAGCTCCACGGTCAGCCGGCCGTCTGGCAGCGCGTTCACCGGCCGCGCGCGCGAGCTGAGGCTCGCGTGCAGGCCGGGCGGCACGTTCGCCAGCACCAGCTCCCAGCCCTTCAGCTCGAAGGGCACCAGTTCCTCCAGGCGGCCGCTCGCGACGAGCCGTCCCCGGGCGACGATGCCCACGCGGCTGCAGAGCGCCTCGGCGTCCGACAGGATGTGCGAGCTGAAGAAGACCGTGCACCCGCGGTCGCGCAGGCCCAGCAGCAGGTGGCGCACGTCCCGCCGCCCCAGCGGATCGAGCCCCGACATGGGCTCGTCGAAGAACACGACGTCGGGCTGGTGCACGATCGCCTGCGCGATGCCGACCCGCTGGATCATGCCCTTCGAGAACGTCCGGAGCCGGTGCCGGCGCTCCGCGCCGACACCCACCTCGTCCAGCACCTGCGCGACGCGGGCCGTACGCGCCGCCCCGGCCAGCCCGCAGAGGCCGGCGAAGTACGCCAGCAGTTCCTCGGCCGTGAGGTGATCGTAGAAGGTGGGATTCTCGGGCAGGAAGCCGATGCGGCGGCGCGACGCGGGATCGCCGGCCGGGCGGCCGAGCACGCGAGCGTGCCCGGCCGTCGGGAAGACGATGCGCATCAGCAGCTTGAGGGTCGTGCTCTTGCCGGCGCCGTTCGGGCCGAGGAACCCGAAGACCTCACCGGGTTCGACGCGCAGCGTGAGGCCGTCGAGGGCCCGGTGCGGCCGCGGCCGCCAGAAACCCGTCCGGTAGTCCTTGGTCAGCCCCTCGATTTCGATGGCGGACATCGGCCGCGGGTGCGGGTACGGCCGCCCCTACGGCGTGCCGCCCGTCGACGGCGCCGACTCCACGCGGCGCAGCTCCCACTGGATCGCCGCGTCGAAGTACTGCCCCTGCAGGCCGGGCAGTTGCAGGCCGTTCATGAAGAAGGTCGGCGTGCCACGCACGCCGAGCTGGTTGCCCTGGAGGATGTCCGCCTTCACGAGCTCGAGCATCGCGGGGTACCGCGCCTCGAAGTCGGTGACGCCGGCAATCATCCGGGTCGCCTCGCGGATCGCCGTCGGCGTGAGCGTCGCCTGGTTCTCGAAGATCCACCGCTCCATCTCGTCGGCCTTGCCCGTCTCGCGGGCCAGGCGCACGGCCACCGCCGCCTCGCACGAGGACAGGTGCGACCCGTTGGGCGCGAACTGGTTGCACTCGGGATCCAGCGGGAAGTCCTTGGTGATGAACTTCACCTTGCCCGGCTGCTCCTGCGCGTACCTCTCGAGGATCGGCGTGTAGTCCAGGAACGTCTGCTTGCAGGGCGGGCAGCCGTAGTCGTTGAACTTCACGATGACGACCTCCGCGCCGTCGGCCGGCGCGTTGGCGACCTCGACCCGCGGCTGGGCCGACAGCCACTGCTCGAGCTGCTGCCGCAGCGTCGCCTGCTCCTCCGCCGCAGCGCCGGCCGGCGCGGCGTCCCCGGCGGCCCCGCCGGACTCGCCCGCCATCGCGGCGACGGGCTCGGTCGGGAAGAACACGATCGCCGCGACGGCCGCGGCCACGAACGCCGCCACCGCCGTCATCGCGGCAGGCGACTTCATGAGGCGCGACAGATCACGGCTGGCGCGCGCCGGCAGCGTCGAGAGCGGGAACTTCGCGGCGCCCCCCGAGACGAGGAACAGGCCGATGATCGCCACGTAGGTCCCCGCGCAGAGCAGGCAGACCGTGCCGAGCACGAAGAACGAGACGTAGGCGAAGTAGAGCACGCCGGCGAGTCCCGCAGTCGAGACCGCGAACACGTAGCCCGGCAGGTTCTCGCGCGAGGCGGGGGACCGCTGGCAGAGCGTGATCATGCCGAGCACGAACCCGAAGTAGAGCACGCCGATCAGCGCGACCGGGACGCCGGCAATCGATCCGTAGCGGCTCGTGTAGGCGTCGCGACAACTGAACATGCTGCCCGCGTCGCAGAAGCTCACGTAGGTCGGGTCGTTCAGCAGGCGGTAGTGCACCCAGGTCGCGGCCGCCGCGGCGGCCAGGCCGCCAAGGGCCAGCAGGAGCATCCATCCGGTACGGGGGGCCGACGACGGGGGCGCCGCGACCGGCTCGGAACGGGAGGTTTTGCGACGGCTCATGGGCGCAATTCTACCCCCGACCGGGGCGAGGTGGATGGGCCGATCGACCGGGACCGGCGGCCGCTGGCCCCGCCGCGCCCACCCGGGGTGCCGGGGCGATACGGCGCGCCGGCCGCGAAACGAGACGAGGGGTGCGGCCAGGCCACACCCCTCGTGGAACTCCGGAAACCCGGCCGCTACTGGATGGCCGTGCCGGACGCCGGCGCGCCGGTGATGGCCGTCTCGCCCGAGAGCGTACCGCTGTCGTCCTGGTAGATGGTCCCGCTGGTGTTCGTCCAGAAGTAGCGCTGACCCGTCGAGCCCGCCGAGACGGGATCGCCGAAGGCGTAGTACCCACCAGCCACGTCACCCGCGTTGCAGGACGCCGGCGCCGCCGCGTCCGCGGTGGCCTGCAGGTCGATCGTGTAGCCGCTCTTGACCACCGAGGTGCCCGACGCCGGGACGAGGTCGGGGCTGATGAACGCCGCGCCGCCGCCGACGGTCGGCGGCGTGCCGAGCACCACGAGGTCGACCGCGTAGAAGCCGTTGCCGCAGCTGGCGGCGAACGCCTGCTGCGAGCTGTTGATCGCACGCAGCGATCCGATGGCCGACGCCTCGTTGCCCGACATGCGCGCGCGCAGCAGGCCCGGGACCGCGATCGCGGCGATGATGCCGATGATCGCGACGACGATGAGCAGCTCGATGAGGGTGAAGCCCTTGTTGTTCTGGATCCGCATGTCGGTTGTCTCCCCTGAAACGTGCAGCGTCCGAATCGCCACGCTGATGGTGACGCCGCGACGTCCAGGCCCGGCAGCCACCGGGCGCTCCCAGCAGCAACCGCCGTACCAGGCCACGCCCCGGTAGCCGCGCTTCGCAGTAACTGTCTGTAAGGTAGGACGTTAGGAGCCAGCGACCGGCCGGCGGGCCGGGCGAGCCGGGTTGGGACGGCAGCCGGACTGACAATTCCTGTCACCCTCACCTGCCACGGCGTGTCACTGCCGCCGGGAGCCGGCTACGTCAGGCGGTGCTTCTTGGCGAGGTACCGGAACTGCCGGAAGGTCAGCCCCAGCAGCTCGGCCGCCCGCACCTGCACGCCCCCGGCCTGGGTGAGGGCCTTCTCGAGGTGCGCCCGCTCGATGGCCTGCAGGTGCCGCTCCAGGCTGAACCCGGGACCGACGTCCTCGGCCTCGTCGCCGGACCCCGTTGTCCGGATGGGCGTCGCGGGCTCTCCCGCGCGCAGGTACGCCGGCAGCGTCGACGCCTCGACGAGCTCGCCCGGCTCCAGCGCCACGGCCCGCTCGACGATGTTCTCCAGTTCACGCACGTTGCCAGGCCAGGGGTACGCCTCCAGGGCCTGCAGGGCCTCCGGGGTGAAGCCGCTGACGGGCTTGCCCATCTCCCGGGTGAACCGCGCGAGGAAGTGCGCGGCCAGCAACGGCACGTCCTCGGGGCGCTCGCGGAGCGGCGGCAGGTGGATCGGGATCACGTTGAGCCGGTAGTACAAGTCCTCGCGGAAACCACCGGCCGCGACGAGCGCCGCGAGGTCGCGATTGGTCGCCGCCACGACGCGGATGTCCGTCGCGATCTCCTCCGTGCCGCCCACGCGCCGGAACCGGCGGTCCTGCAGCACGCGCAGGAGCTTCACCTGCATCGTCGGGCTCATCTCCCCGATCTCGTCGAGGAAGACGGTGCCCTTGTCGGCCGCCTCGAGCAGCCCCTTCTTCGCCTGGTCGGCGCCCGTGAAGGCGCCGCGGACGTGCCCGAAGAGCTCCGACTCGAGCAGTGCCTCCGGCATGGCCCCGCAGTTGACCGCCACGAACGGCTGCCCACGCCGGAGCGAGAGCTCGTGGATGGCGCGGGCCACCAGCTCCTTGCCGGTTCCCGATTCCCCGGTCACGAGGATCGTGCTGCTGGTGCGGCAGACGGTCTCCACCATCCGGAAGACGTCGAGCATCGCGCGGCTGCGGCCGATGATGCCGGCAAAGCCCTGCCCCTCCAGCGTCTGCCGGAGCACGTCGCGTTCGTGCCGCACGCGACGGGCCTCGATGAGCTGCCGGACCTGGAGCGTGACGAGGTTCACGTCGCGGAACGGCTTCTCGAAGAGGGCCGCCGCGCCCAGCGCGCGCGCGCGTTGCCACTCCTCCGAGTCGCGCGTCCAGTGCGCCGTCATCATGCAGACGATCACGTCGGGCGCGGTGTCGCGGACCGCCGCGAGCAGCTGCAGGCCATCGACGCGTGGCATGCGGATGTCGGTGAGCACCACGTCGAGGAACTCGCGGGCGACGATCTCCCGCGCCGCGCTGCCGTCGGGGGCGGTCAGCACATCGAAGCCGTCGCGCTGGAAGAGGATGCGCATCCACTCCCGCATCGACTGCTCGTCGTCCACGATCAGGATGCGCGGCCTGGCCGCCGCCGGCGTGCTCATGACGCCTGGCGCGCGCGCGCGGCGCGCGGCGCGGGGAAGGACACGCGGAAGGTGGTCCCCGCGCCCGGGCTCGAGTCCACGTCGATGCGTCCCCGGTAGTCGGTCACGATGCGATAGACGATCGCCAGGCCGAGGCCCGTGCCCTTGCCGAACGATCCCTTGAAGGGCTGGAAGATGCCCTCCAGCTCGTCACGCGGGATGCCGACGCCCTCGTCCCGCACGACGAGGACCGGCCGGCGTGAACCGTCCTCCTCCACGTCCACGTGCGCCTCGAGGTGCAGGTGCCCGCCCGCCGGCATCGCGCGGAGGCCGTTGGTTGCGAGGTTCCAGACCACCTGGCGCACCTGGCTCTCGTCGGCCTCCACCTGGACGGGCGTCCCGGGCACCGCGACGTCGATGACGTGCCGGTCGCCGATCTCGTGGCTGTTCCGCAGGAGCGTCGCGGTCTCTTCCACGACGCGGCGCAGGTCGAGCACCCCGAGTTCGAAGCGCTGGGGCCGTGCGTAGTCGAGGAACGACCGGATGATCCCGTTGAGGCGATCCGACTCACGCAGCACGATGTCGAGCAACTGGGCCTGGTCGCGGCTGAGGGGCAGCTCCTGTCGCAGCATCTGCATCGAGCCCGACATCGACGCCAGCGGGTTGCGAATCTCGTGCGCGATGCCGGCGGCCATCTCGCCGACCGCGGCCAGGCGCTTCTGGAGCTGCGCGTCCCGCTCGAGGCGCTTCAGCTCGGTGATGTCCTGGAAGGTGTACAGGATGCCCCGCCGGCCGTCCGGCAGCGGCAACTGCGCGGCGCTCAGGCCGAGCTCGATGGTCCGGCCGTCGGCGCGCTGGTACTGGTAGTCGATGCGGAGGCTCCGGGATCGCTGGAGCGCCGCGTCCAGCCCCTCGGCAACGGCGGGGGGGAGCTGCAGGATCTCCTCGGCCTGCCGTCCCGCGGCCTCCGACAGGGGGCGGCCCGTGATGTGCGTGGCCGCGGGGTTGAACGTGATGAGCCGGTTGCGCCCGTCCGCCGTGGCGAGGCCGCTCAGCAGGTTGTCCACGACGTACTGGTTGAACGCCTGGAGGTCCGCGATCTCCTCGGACGCCTGTTCCAGGCGGACGTCCGCCCGCCGCACGCGTTCGGCCAGGGAGCCGGCGAGCAGGGCCGCGGCGAAGAACCCGAAGACGTTCAGCGCCACGGTGTACTGCGCGACGCTGGCCGAGGGCAGGTCGAAGTCGGCCATGACGCCGAAGAACGGCTCGAGGTTGCCGGTCGCCTCGAGGTACTGCGCGAGCACCAGCCCGGCGTACAGCACCGCGCTCAACGCGGCGACCTGCAAGGCCCCGCGGCGGAACTGGATCGTGCTGGCCGCCACGATCGGGAGCACGTACAGCGAGGAGAACAGGCTCGTGACCCCGCCGGTCAGGTAGATGCACGCCGACACCAGCAGCGCGTCGATGGCGAAGTGGAGGTCGGTGAGCCACGGGAAGCGGTCCACGAACCGGAGCGACCCGATGAACCCCAGGCTCACGGCGTAGACGACGCCGATGAGCACGAACAGGGGCGTGGCCGGGAAGGCCCCCGGCGTGCGGAGCTGGACGATGACGGCCGAGCCGAACAGCGCCGTCGCGACCACCAGGCGGAGCGCGATGTGCGTCGAGAGGCGCTGCCCGAGCGTGCCGGTCGTCATCCCGCCAGCTGGCTGATGAGCCCGAAGATGGGCAGGTACATCGCGATGACGATGCCCCCGACGACGACGCCCAGGAAGGCGATCATCACCGGCTCGAGCAGCGTCAGCATGCCGGCGACGGCCGCGTCGACCTCCTCCTCGTAGAAGTCGGCGATCTTGGCAAGCATCGTGTCGAGGGCGCCCGTGGCCTCCCCGACGCCGATCATCTGCACGACCATGCCCGGGAAGACGCCCGTGTCCCGCAGCGGCGCCGCGATGGTCTCGCCGCGCTCGATGCTCTTGCGCGTCGCCTGCACCGCATCCTCGACGATCGCGTTGCCGGCGGTCCGCGCGGTGATGTCGAGGCCGTCGAGAATCGGCACGCCCGACGCCATCAGCGTCGCGAGGGTGCGGCAGAACCGCGCGACGGCAATCTTGCGCAGGATGGGCCCGAGCACGGGAACCTTCAGGAGGACGCCGTCGACGACGCGCCGTCCAGGCTCGGTGGCGTAGTAGCGGCGGAACGCCAAGGCGCCACCCGCCAGCCCGACGAGCACGAAGGGCATGAAGCGCACGAGGTTGTCGCTCGCCGCGATCACGATCCGAGTGGGCAACGGCAGCTCGGCGCCGAGGCCCGCGAACAGGCTCGCGAAGGTCGGGATCACCTTCCACAGGATGACCGTCACGACCACCGCGGCGATGACGATGACGGCGATCGGATAGACCATCGCCGACTTGACCTGGCCCTTCAGCTTGACGTTCTTCTCGATGTAGGTGGCCAGGCGCTTCAGGATCGTGTCGAGGATGCCGCCGGCCTCCCCCGCGGCGATCATGTTGGTGTAGAGCGCGTCGAAGGCGCCGGGGTGCTTCTTCATCGCCTCGGCCAGCGACTGGCCGCCTTCGACGTCGGCGCGCGTCTGGAGGATCACCTCGGAGAAGCCCTTGTCCTCCTCCTGGGTGCCGAGGATGTCGAGGCACTGCACGAGCGGCAGGCCCGCATCGATCATCACCGAGAACTGCCGGGTGAAGACGGCGAGGTTCTTGGAGGGCACCGCCCGGGCGCGGCGGCGCCGGCGCGCGGCGCGCTTCTGCACCGCCTGCACGCGCGTGACGAGGATCTGCTCGCGCCGGAGGGCCGCGACGAGCGCCTCCCGGGTGTCGGCAGCGCGCTCGCCGGTGACCGTCTCACCGCCGCGGGTGCGGCCGGAGAAGGCAAACGTCGGCATGGTCGTCCATCCTGGGGGTTCCCGGGGGAGCCAGGGACACCGCCCGCAATCTTACCGCCCCACCGGGCGCCCGCCGGGCGGCCCGCCCGGCCGGCCCAGTCCCGCGCCGGGCACCACGCCCACGCCGCGGTTGATCATCTCCTGCAGCTCCTCGCGGTGCGACGACTGTCCCAGCGCCGTCTCCAGCGAGATCTGCCGCCGGAAGTAGAGCGTGGCCAGCGACTGGTTCATCGTCTGCATCCCGAGCTTTTCCTGCCCCGTCTGCATCGCCGAGTAGATCTGGTGCACCTTGTCCTCGCGGATCAGGTTGCGGATGCCCGGCGTCGGCACGAGGATCTCGAGCGCCACGACGCGTCCGTCCCCCGCGGCCTTCGGCAGGAGCGCCTGGCAGACAATCCCCTCGAGCACGAGCGAGAGCTGCGTCCGGATCTGCGCCTGCTGGTGCGCCGGGAAGACGTCGATGATGCGGTTGATCGTCGAGGACGCCGAGTTGGTGTGCAGCGTGCCGAAGGTCAGGTGGCCGGTCTCGGCAATCTTCAGCGCCGACTCCACGGTCTCGAGGTCGCGGAGCTCGCCGATGAGCACGATGTCCGGGTCCTCGCGCAGCGCGGCGCGGAGCGCATTGGCGAAGCTGCGCGTGTCGCTGTGCACCTCGCGCTGGTTGACCAGGCAGCCCTTGTGGGCGTGCAGGTACTCGATCGGATCCTCGATCGTGAGGATGTGCCCGTGGCGCTCGGTGTTGATCTTGTCGATCATCGCCGCGAGCGTCGTCGACTTGCCCGAGCCGGTCGGGCCCGTGACCAGGACCAGGCCCCGCGGGCGCTCGGCCAGCTTGGCGATGACCGCCGGCAGGCCGAGCTCGTCGAAGGCCCGGATGCGCTCGGGGATCAGCCGGTAGACGGCGCCCACCGCGCCGCGCTGGTTGAACAGGTTGCAGCGGAAGCGGGCCAGGCCGCGGATGCCGAACGAGAAGTCGAGCTCGAGCGTCTCCTCGAACCGCTTCTTCTGCGCGTCGGTCAGCACGCTGTAGGCCAGCGCCTTGGTCTCGGCCGGCGTGAGCTCCGGCAGGTCGAGCCGGCGCAGCTCGCCGTGCACCCGTACCTGCGGCGGCGTCTGGGTGGCCAGGTGCAGGTCGGACCCGCCGAGGTCCACGGTCATGGTGAGCAGTTCGGGCAGCGTGGGCATGGGGGCTCCGGGGCGCGTCAGCGCACGGTCTCGCGCAGCACTTCCTCCACCGAGGTGACGCCGTCGCGGATCTTCTGGAGGCCGGATCCGCGCAGCGTGATCATCCCGTCGTCCACCGCCTTGCGCCGCAGCTCCAAGCCCGACGCGCCGACGAGGATCAGCTCGCGCAGCTCGTCGGTCACCTCCATCACCTCGTAGAGGCCGACCCGGCCCTTGTAGCCCGTCTGGTTGCACCGGTCGCAGCCCGTGCCGCGGTAGACGGTCAGCGACGCCGCCTCGGCCGGCGAGAAGCCGACCTGCTCGAGGGCCTGCGGCGGCACGGCATCCGGCGTCCGGCAGGCGGCGCAGACGCGGCGCACGAGGCGCTGGGCGCACACGAGGTTGAGCGAGCTGGCCACGAGGAACGGCTCGATGCCCATGTTCATGAGGCGGTTGATCGTGCTCGGCGCGTCGTTGGTGTGCAGCGTGGAGAGCACGAGGTGGCCGGTCAGCGCCGCCTTGACGGCAATCTCCGCGGTCTCGAAGTCGCGGATCTCGCCGACGAGGATGATGTTCGGGTCCTGCCGGAGGAAGCTGCGGAGGGCCGCGGCGAACGTCAGGCCGATGGTCTCGCGGACCTGCACCTGGTTGACGCCGGGCAGGTTGAACTCGACCGGATCCTCGGCGGTCATGATGTTCGTGCCCGGCGTGTTGATGCGGGAGATCGACGAGTAGAGCGTGTTCGTCTTGCCCGACCCGGTGGGCCCGGTGACGAGCACCATGCCCCACGGCTTCGTGATGGCGTGCTCGAGCTTCGCCAGCGAGCCGCCCTCGAAACCGAGCTTCGTCATGTCGAGCATCAGCTTCGACCGGTCGAGCAGGCGCATGACGACCTTCTCGCCGAAGAGCGTCGGCAGGCACGAGACCCGGAAGTCGATGTCCTTCGCCATGCCGTTGTCGGCGAAGCGGATCTTGATCCGGCCGTCCTGCGGCAGGCGCTTCTCGGCGATGTCGAGCTTCGCCATGATCTTCACGCGCGAGGTGATCGCATCGCGCATCTTGAGCGGCGGCGACATCACGGTGTAGAGGATGCCGTCGATCCGGTACCGGATCCGGTACTCCTTCTCGTAGGGCTCGATGTGGATGTCGCTCGCGCCCTTCGAGATGGCCGACATCAGGATGACGTTGACCAGCTTGACGACCGGCGCCTCCTCGCCCTGGCGCGCCAGCGCCTCGGCGCTGATCTCCTCGAGGTCCTCGAGCACCTCGACGTCGCCGTCGGCGAGGATCGGCATCTCCTCGAGCGCCTTGGTTGCCACCTCGAGCGCGCTCTCGCCGAGGGCGACCGGCGCCACCGCGCCCCCGCCGCCCGCGCCGTAGTACCGGTCGATGGCCTCGAGCACGGCGGTCTCCGACGCCACCACGGGCTCGACGTTGTAGCCCGTCATGAACTTGATGTCGTCCATGGCGAACACGTTCGTCGGGTCGGTCATCGCAATCGTGAGGGTCGCGCCGGCACGGCTGAGCGGGATGACCTGGTACTTGCGGGCGGTGTCGGCCGGCACCAGCTTGATCACGGCCGCGTCGACCTCGAACTGGCCGAGGGCAATCGACGGCACGCCGTACTGCTTCGACAGGAGCGCGGTGATCTCCTCGTCGCGGACGTACGAGAGCTTCACGAGGTTGGCCCCGAGCTTGCCCCCGTGCTGCCGCTGGTAGGCCAGGGCCTCCTGCAGCTGTTCCGGCGTGATGCGCTTCTCCTTGAGAAGCAGCTCCCCAATCCGTACCGGCATCGTCCGTCCGCAGGCCGCTCCCGGCGGCCGTCAGTACACGAAGCGCATCCCGACACCCCACCCGCGGTCGATGTCGTCGCCGCGCGTCAGTTGCGCATCCACGAACCAGCCTGCCGTGATCCCCACCGAGACCCCGGCCGACGTCGTCGTCCGCCGCGCGCCCAGGGCGCTGCCGCGGATCCCGGCCCGCAGCCCCACCCGGTGGCGGAGCACCCATGCCTCGGCGCCCGCCGCGACGTCGCGGCGCGGCCCCTGGGGGTCGACGCGTTCGGTGACGTCCGCATCCACCGCGACGATCAGCGCCGACTGGCCCGGCCAGCCCGAGCCGTACGCCGCGCCCACCCGCACCTCCCGGTCGAGCCGCATCGACGGCTCCCCGGCAGCGGCGTCACCGAAGGTCGGCTGCCGCAGGTTCCGGGCCACGGCCCCGAGATGGAACCGGTGGGCTGTCACCATGACCCCGACGTCCAGGTCCGCGTGCGTTTCCTTCGCCCCGTCGAGCGCCTCGACCCGGTCGAACGCCCCGGCCCAGTCGGTCCCGACCACCGTGCCGTCGGCGACCGTGCCACGGACCGCCTTGATCGTGGTCGCCACCGTGACCCAGTCGCCCACCGACTGCAGCAGCGTCGCGCCGAACTGGGACGTGTCCAGCCGGCGCGCACTGACCCGACCTTCTTGTCGGCCCGGACCGGCCGTCACTGCAGGGCCGGCTTGCACACGGGATAGGCGGTAGTAGCTGAGGCCCAGGGGCGTCACGCTCAGGGCCATGAGCCGGGTGGTGTCCCGCACACCCGGCTGGGTCGACTCGGCGGGGGTCTCGCCCGGCTGGACGCGCAGGTCCGTCAGATCGAGCTGGAACGTCACGAAGGGTCCGGTAGCGACACCTGCCGGGTTCCAGTAGACTGCTGAGGCATCGTCGGCCACCCCGACGAATGCCGTTCCCATGCCCGCCGCCCGGGTGCCGGGCGCCTGCGCGCCGGCAAACGACGGCCAGAGCAGCACCCCGAGCAGGAGCCACACGCTGCGTCCTGTTTTTCTCATGCTAGAGTTGTATTTTTGAGGAACCAAAATCGGCACGCGACCGGGCCTGGCGTGGCGAAAAGTCCATCGTATTCAGCGGTTTGAAACACTGTCAAGGAAACATGGCCGCGGTGGTTTCCGTATTGTCCTACGGGGGGAGGATCGGGTGATTCGGCGTCTTGCGGGGATGCTCTGGCAGCCCCGCGCCACACAGGCCGACGTGGTCGCGGACCCGGCCTGGCTGGCACCGTGGCTCGTCGTCCTGGCAGTCCCGCTGCTCTGCGGTCTGCTCTTTCTCCAGACCGACATGGGGCCCCAGGCGCTCGTGGACGAGCAGGTGCGCTTGACCGAGGTCGCGGGCGGCACCGTGAATGACGCCGCCTACGCGGCGCTCCAGGCACGGCCGCCCTATCTCGTGTACCTGCTGAGCGGCGGGCGGGTGCTGCTGAATCCACTCATCACGGTCGCCGTCGCCGCCGCCCTGGCCGGGCTCGCCCGGGCCGACGGCGCGCCGGTGGCGTACCGCACGGCGCTGGCCGCCACGGTCCACGCCTCGGTGGTGCTGGCGGTCGGGCAGGTCGTCGCGCTCCCGCTGGACATCGTGCGCGAGTCGGTGTCGAACCCGACGACGCTCGTGGCCGTGATGCCGGGCCTCGACGACGGCACGGTGGCGGCGGCGTTCGTCGGGGCGCTGGACGTCTTCGGGCTCTGGTGGTTGGCGGTGCTCGCGATCGGCCTGTCGGTCATGACCGGCCGGTCGGCGTGGCGCTATGTCGTTCGGCTCGGCGCGGCCTACCTGGCCGTGGCCGGCGCGCTGGTGGCCGGACTGGCTGCCCTGGGAGGGTCCTAATCGTGTTCCGCAGGAAATGGGTGCTGGTGCTCCTCGCGCTCGTGATCGTCGCCGGTGGCGCGGCCGCGTTCTTCGCCCGCCGGGCCTCCGAACAGGGCGTGCAGGTCACCGCCGAGACCATCCAGCGTCGCGATCTCGAGGCCATCGTCTCGGCATCCGGCAAGATCCAGCCGAAGAAGACCGTGAACATCAGCGCCCAGGGCATGGGGCGCGTGACACGCCTCGCCGTGGAAGAGGGCGACCGCGTGAAGCAGGGGCAGTTCCTCCTGCAGATCGACCCCGTCGTCGCCCAGAGCGCGGTGCGGCGTGACGAGGCGGCCGTGGCGGCCGCCCGCACGAGCCTCCAGCAGTCGCGCGCGCAGCTGCAGAGCGCGCGGGCCAACCTCGAGGTGGCCCGGCAGACCCTGAAGCGGCAGCAGGACCTCTGGGAGGCCGGCCTGACGACGAAGGAGACGCTCGAGAAGGCCCAGGCCGACGTCGACGTGCGCGAGAGCGACCTGGCGGTGCGCGAGCAGGAGATCCGCACGCGCGAGGAGCAGCTCCGGCAGCAGGAAGCCGGGCTGGTCAGCAGCCAGCACAGCCTGCAGCAGGCCCGGTTCGACGCGCCCTTCGACGGCATCGTGACACGCCGGAACGTCGAGGAAGGCGAGAACGTGGTCGTCGGCACGATGAACAACGCCGGCACCGTGCTGCTCACCGTCGCCGACATGTCGGTGATCGAGGCCGAAATCGAGGTCGACGAGACCGACATCCCGCTCGTGCAGCTGGGCCAGCACGCCAAGGTCACGATCGACGCCCTGCCCGACCAGTCGTTCACGGGCACGGTGACCGAGATCGGGAACAGCCCCATCCAGGCCACGGGCACGCAGACGAGCACGACGGCCACCAACTTCAAGGTGGTGGTGACGCTCGAGGAGGAGATCCCCGACGTGCGCCCGGGCTTCACGTGCACCGCGGAGATCACGACGGCCACCCGGGACGAGGCCCTGTCGGTGCCCATCCAGTCGCTGACGGTGCGTGAGCTCGTCTACGACGCGGACGGCACGCTCGTGCCGGAGCCCCCGCGCGAGAAGCGGGGCTTCTCGTTCGGCGCGCCGGCGCCGGCCACGACCGACACCACCCCGCGGGTGCTGGAGCCGGGTCAGCGGCGCGAGGAGGCCGAGGGCGTCTTCGTCATTCGCGACGGCAAGGCCCAGTTCACCAAGGTGTCGGTCGGCATCGCGGGCGAGCGCTACTTCGAGGTCGAGTCGGGGCTGTCGCAGGGCGACCGGGTCATCACGGGGCCGTTCGAGTCGGTGCGCAACCTGCGTGACGGCGACGCCGTGCGGGAGCGGACGCCGGCGGCAGGCGCCGCGGCCGGCGCCCGGGCAGGCAGCTAGCCACAGGAGCCATGTCCCAGGTCCTCGAATCGGTACGGCTGGCGCTGTCGTCCATCTGGACGAACAAGCTGCGATCGCTGCTGACGCTGCTCGGCAACATCGTGGCCGTGTCGTCCATCATCACGGTCGTCGCGCTGATCCAGGGGGTCAACGGCGCCGTGTCGGACGCCATCGTGTCCGACCTGGGGGCCGACTCGTTCGTGATCCAGCGGACGGGCATCACCCGCAACCAGGACGAGGCCGACCGCCAGCGGAACAACCCGCGGATCACGCTCGACGAGGTCGAGGCCATCCGCCGCTTCGGGGAGACGTTCGACGCGGTCATGGCGCAGGCGCAGCAGCGCACCACCGTGGCCTACCGCACCGAGGAACTGCAGTCG
The DNA here is from genome assembly GCA_050246635.1 of Vicinamibacterales bacterium. Taxonomy (GTDB): domain Bacteria; phylum Acidobacteriota; class Vicinamibacteria; order Vicinamibacterales; family UBA2999; genus JBFWVR01. Next base: position 39,603 of record JBFWVR010000001.1, on the reverse strand, counting down.
GTCAACGTGCAGGGCGTGACCGAGGAGTACATCGAGTTCTCCACCTTCGACGCCGAGCGCGGGCGCATGATCAACCCGATCGAGATCACGCGCAAGCGGCCCGTGGCGCTGCTCGGCTGGCAGGTGGCCGACCGCCTGTTCGGGTCCGAGAACCCGATCGACAAGCTGATTCGCGTCGGCGGGGCACGCTTCCGCGTCGTCGGCGTGAGCGAGAAGAAGGGCGCCGTCTTCGGCAACTCGCTCGACGAGTTCGTCGTGATTCCGCTGGGCCAGTTCCAGAAGATCTTCGGGTCGCGCCAGTCGCTGCAGGTGATGGTGAAGCCCCAGAACGCCGCGCTCGTGCCGATCGCGAAGGACGAGGCGCGCGTGGCCCTGCGCGTCGAGCGCGGGCTGACGCCGACCGAGGACGACAACTTCGGCATCCTCGGCTCCGACTCGGTCATGGACATCTACAAGCAGGCCACCGCCGGGATCGCCGCCGTGCTCGTCGGCATCGTCGCCCTGTCGCTCGTCGTCGGCGGCATCGTCATCATGAACATCATGCTGATGGTGGTCAGCGAGCGCACCCGGGAGATTGGCCTGCGCAAGGCGCTCGGCGCCAAGCGCCGGGACATCATGTCGCAGGTGCTGACCGAGTCGATCACGCTGTCGATGACCGGCGGGGTGGCCGGCGTGGCCATCGGGGCGGTGTTCGCCCGGGGGCTGGCCGCCGTGACCCCACTGCCCGCCGCGGTGGAGCCCTGGTCGGTCGCCCTCGGCATCGGCATCACGGCGATGGTGGGGCTCTTCTTCGGCTGGTACCCGGCCCGCCGCGCGGCGATGCTGGATCCGATCGAGGCCCTCCGGAGGGAATGATGCGCTTCGCGCTGCTCAGGGAAACGGCCGCGATGGCGCTCGACACGCTGCGCACCAACAAGATGCGCTCGGCGCTGACCGTGCTCGGGGTCGTCATCGGCATCACGTCGATCGTCGGCATGACCTCGCTCATCCGCGGGTTCGACCAGTCGCTGCGCGCCTCGATCATGGAGCTCGGGCCGAAGACGATCTTCGTCCAGCGGTTCGGCGCGGTGAGCTTTTCCTCCGGCGCCTCCTTCCTCGACCTGCTCCGGCGCCCCAGCCTCACCGTCGAGGACGGCGAGGCGATCAAGCGGCTGGCGCCCAGCGTGGCGCTCGTGGACACGTGGCTCGGGGCCGGCCCCCCGCAGCCGACGATGGAGCGCATGTTCTACGAGGGCCAGCGCACGCAGCCCCAGGTGATCATGGGGGCGAGCGAGCGGTTCGTCGACGTCAACTTCGCGAAGGTCATCCTCGGCCGGTCCCTGACGGTCCAGGAGGTCGACCGCCGCCGCAACGTGGTCGTGCTCGGGTACGGCCCCTACGAGGCCCTCTTCGAGCGGTCGAACCTCGACCCGATCGGCAAGAAGATCCGCATCGGCACGGTGCAGTACACGGTCGTCGGGGTCATCGGGAAACGCGCCGCGGCCGGCGGCTTCTCGCTCGGCCAGGACGACTTCGCCATGATCCCCTACACGACCTTCCGCAAGCAGTTCGGCTCCGAGCTGCGGCAGCAGCGCGGGCGGTTCGGTGGGGTCGGCGCCATGATCGCGGTCGTGCCCCGCGACGACGTCACCCGGGACGAGGCGATGCAGGAGGTCGAGAGCATCATGCGCATCCGTCATGGCCTCACCCTCGACCAGCCCAACGACTTCGACCTGGTCACCCAGGACGCCGTGCTGCAGGTCTGGGAGCAGATTTCGCAGGCCGTGCTCCTGTCGCTCGTCGTCATCTCGTCGATTGCCCTGATGGTCGGCGGGATCGGCGTGATGGCGATCATGACCATCTCGGTGACCGAGCGGACCCGCGAGATTGGCGTGCGCATGGCGATTGGCGCACGCCGGCGCGAGATCCTGTTCCAGTTCCTCATCGAGGCCGCCGTGCTCACCAGCGTCGGCGGCGTGATCGGCATCCTGATGGGCAGCGGCATCGGCCTGCTCGTCAACGCCGTGTCGGGTTTCCCGATCTCGCTGCCGTGGTGGTCGTTCGCGCTCGGCCTGGGTTTCTCGGCCAGCGTCGGCATCTTCTTCGGCATGTTCCCCGCCTGGCGCGCCGCCCGGCTCGACCCGATCGAAGCCCTGCGGTACGAGTAGCCGCCGGCCATCCCGCAACGGCGGCCGTGCCCGTTCCCGGAAGGCTGGTGCCAGGCGGACACGGGGACGGTCCCCCTTGCGTGGAGCGGCGTGGCGGGTGCCCTCGATCCGCCACGGCACGCGTTTGGCCGCGACTCACCGCGGGAGTATGATGCCCGTGTAAACGGTCTCATCACGCCCCGCGGGAGGGATACCGCCATGAAGGTCTATGACGCAGCCGCCATCCGGAACGTGGCCGTCGTCGGTCACGGGGGATGCGGCAAGACCCAGCTCGTCTCTGCCCTGCTGTTCGCGTCCGGCATGGTCAACCGGCTTGGCAAGGTGGACGACGGCACGACCGTCACCGACTTCGACGACGAAGAAATCGCCCGCAAGCACACCCTCTCCGCCAGCCTCGCCTACGCCGAGTGGAACAAGCTCAAGATCAACCTCATCGACGCGCCGGGGTTCGGCAACTTCTTCAGTGACGCCCGCGCCGCCATCCGCGTCGCCGATGCCGCCCTCGTGGCCGTCGACGCGGTGTCCGGCATCGAGGTGCAGACGGAAAAGGCCTGGGCCACGGCCGCCGAGTTCACGCTCCCCCGGATCGTCGTCCTCACCCGGCTCGACCGCGAACGCGCCTCGCTCGACCGCACGCTCGAGTCGCTCCACGCCGTGTTTGGCCGCGAAATCGTCCCGATCCAGCTGCCCATCGGCGAGGAGAAGGACTTCACCGGGGTCGTCGACCTCGTGGCCATGAAGGCATTCACCTTCGCGACCGACGGCTCCGGCACGATGACGGAGGGCGAGGTGCCCGCCGCCATGGCCGAGGCCGCCTCGACCGCCCGCGAGGCGCTGATCGAAATGGTCGCGGAGGCGGACGAAGCCCTCATGGAGAAGTTCTTCGAGGCCGGCACCCTCACGCAGGAGGAACTCGAGGGCGGCCTGCACACCGCCACGCGCCAGGCGAAGCTGTTCCCGCTGGTCTGCTCGTCCGGGATGCACAACATCGGCTCCCAGCCGCTGCTCGACGCGCTCGATCGTTACGTGCCCTCGCCCGCCGAGCGGCCGTTCGCGGCCCTCGACGAGAGCGGGGCGGTCGTGTCCCGGACCGCCGACGAGAACGCGCCCTACGCCGCGTTCGTGTTCAAGACGATTGCCGACCAGTTCGCGGGACGGATCACGATGTTCCGCGTGTTCCAGGGCGTGCTCAAGTCCGACTCGGCGGTGGCCAACGCCACCCAGGGCACGCAGGAGCGGCTCGGCCACCTGATGGTGCTCCAGGGCAAGAACCAGACGAACGTGCCGGAGCTGCACGCCGGCGACATCGGCGCCGTGGCGAAGCTCAAGGACACGAAGACCAGCGACACGCTGGCCGACAAGGCCGCCGGCATCACCTTCAAGCCCATTGCCTTCCCGGAGCCCGTGCTGTCCTACGCGATCGAGCCGAAGAGCCGCGGGGACGAGGACAAGATCAGCACGTCGATGCACCGCCTCGAGGAGGAGGATCCGACGATCCGCTACGCGCGCGACCCGCAGACCGGCGAGCTGCTGCTGTCCGGCCAGGGCCAGCTGCACATCGAGGTCACGGTCGCGAAGCTGAAGCGCCGCTTCGGTGTCGAGGTCAACCTGAAGCCGCCGCGCATCCCCTACCGCGAGACGATCACCGCGCGGGCGGAGGCGCACGGGCGCCACAAGAAGCAGACGGGCGGCCACGGGCAGTTCGGCGACTGCAAGATCCGCATGGAGCCGCTGCCGCGTGGCAGCGAGTTCGAGTTCGTCGACGAGATCTTCGGCGGCTCCATCCCGCGGCAGTTCATCCCGGCCGTCGAGAAGGGCATCCAGGAGTCACGCCTGCGCGGCTACCTCGCCGGCTTCCCCGTCGTCGACTTCCGGGTGGTGCTCGTGGACGGGCAGTACCACGATGTCGACTCCAACGAGCTCTCGTTCAAGACGGCGGGATGGCTGGCGTTCAAGGACGGCATGTCGAAGGCACGCCCGACGCTGCTCGAGCCCGTGATGAACGTCGAGGTCTACGCGCCAAGCGACCACGCCGGCGACCTGATGGGCGACCTCAACGGCCGCCGCGGCCGCATCTCCGGGATGGAGCCGCGGGGCCAGATGACGATCATCAAGGCGCAGGTGCCGATGTCCGAGATGCTCACGTACGAGCAACACCTGACGTCGGTGACCGGAGGACGGGGCTCCTACCAGATGGAGTACTCGCACTACGACGAGGTGCCGAACCACCTGCAGGCGAAGATCATCGCGGCAGCCAGGGCCGAACGCGGGCAGGTGGTGGAGGAAGAAGTCTAGGCGTCACCCTGCGGCCTGGGCGTCGGAAGATGCCCGGGCCGCGTATCCCCATACGCCAGGCGGATCGGGGCCTCGACGTCATCGGCGCCCGGCACTGCGATGACATGCGCCCGGCCACCCCCGCGACGCGGCCCCGGTTCGCGTTGCACCCGGCATCGCCTACGGCTTGCCCAGCACCCAGGTCGTCATCGCGCGCTGGTCCTGGACGATCGTCGTCTTCAGCGGGTCGAGCAGCGTGCCGCCGAGGCGCTGGGCCTGGCCGGCGAGGGCGTCGGCGTCTACCAGGTAGCGATCGGAGCCGTCGGGAAGGTGGTAGCGCCCGCCGCCGATCGGCCGCGCCCGGCCCTCCATCCCGATGGTCGACGCCAGGCGGGTGAACAGCACGCCGCCCGGGGCGAGCACCCGCCACAGCCCATCCAGCATCGCGGAGAAGTGGGCGTCGTCGCGCGCGAAATGGAGCACGGCGCTCGCGATCACCACGTCGAACGAGGCATCGGCGAAGGTCAGGCCCTCGAGAGGCTCCACCCGGAAGTGATCGTCCGGGAGGGCCGGCGCGAGCTCCGAGGCCAGGCGGCGCACGGCCGCCACGGCCCCGGCATCGCGGTCGGCCGCCGAGACGTCGTAGCCTTCACGCAGCAGGTAGACCAGGTTGCGGCCCCCGCCGCACCCGGCGTCGAGCACCCGGGCCCCCGGCGACACGCGGCCACGCAGGATCTGGTCGAAGAGGTAGATGTCGATGGCGCCGAACCGCGCCGCGAGGTCCTCGCCGCTCACCGCGCGTCCGCCGCCTCGTCCAGGCTTGCCATCGAGACGTTCAAGTCGCGCAGCAGCCCGTCCTGGATGGAATACAGCCAGCCGTGGAGCGTCAGCGACTGCCCCCGCCGCCACGCATCGCGCACGACCGTGGTGCGCGCGACCGTCCGCACGCCGGCCGCGACGTTGAGCTCACACATCCGGTCCACCCGCGCCACCTCGCTCTCGATGGCGTCGAGCTCGTCCGCGTGCTGGCTGGCGATGTCCTGGATGTGCCGCAGCCAGTTGTCGATCAGGCCGTGCTCGGCGGACTCGAGCGCCGCCTTCACGCCACCGCACCCGTAGTGGCCGCAGACGATGACGTGGCGGACCTTGAGCACGTCCACCGCGAACTGGATCACCGACAGGCAGTTGAGGTCGGTGTGCACGACGAGGTTGGCGACGTTGCGGTGGACGAAGATGTCCCCCGGCAGCATGCCGACGATCTGGTTCGCGGGCACGCGGCTGTCGGAACAGCCGATCCAGAGGTACTCCGGCGACTGCTGCGCGGCCAGGCGTTGGAAGAAGTCGGGGTCGGACCGCGTCATCGACGCGGCCCAGGCGCGGTTGTTCTCGAAGAGCTGCGGAAGCGTTCGCATGACCGCCTATCGTACTACTTGCCCGCCCACGGCAGCATGTAACGCGCCGAGACGACGCTCCATCGCGCGCCCTCGTACAGGAGCACGTACGTGACCTGGACGCGCCGGCTGGCGCCGTCGGGCGCCGTCGCCGTCCAGGCCGCGTCGACGAGGAAGAGGTCGTCGCTCAACGGACGCACGTGCTCGACGGCCGGGGCGGTCGGCCGCATGTCGCCGAGTGGCCCCCGCAGCATGGCCTCGTAGTGGTCGCGGATGGCGTCGTGGCCCGACACGTGGGTGCCATCGGGGCCGGTGAGGTCGGCGTCGGCCTCGTACCGCGAGGCCAGCTTCGTCGCGTCGCGCGCCGCCCACGCCGACAGCCCCTCGTCCAGCAGCACTGCCGCGCCGGCGCGAACCGCATGCACCGATGGCCTCATGGCAACCTCCTGCCCGGCAAGACCGGTCCGGACCGCGCCATCCTAGCAGAGCTGGCCGCCCCCCTTCCGGGGACGGCCCCAAAGCCGCTACGATCGCCCTGAGCCGGGCCGCGGGGCGGCGCCGGCGCCGGGAGCCCAGCCATGTGCCGCAACATCCGTCCGCTGTTCAACTTCGACCCGCCCGCGACCGACGCCGAGATCGAGGCGGCCGCGCTGCAGTTCGTCCGCAAGGTCAGCGGCTACACCCGTCCCTCGCAGGCGAACGAGGCCGCCTTCGACGAGGCGGTGCGGGAAGTGGCCGCGGCCGCCCGCCGGCTGGTGGACCGCCTGGAGACGCACGCCCCGCCCAAGAATCGGGAGGCCGAACGCGAAAAAGCGCGGGCGCGCCGCCTGGCGCACCCGCGCTTCTGATGCCCGTGGATGGGAGGCGTCAGCCTCCCCAATCCCTCAATCCGCAGATTCCAGAATGTTCTTCAATCGTCAATCTTCAATCTGAAATCTTCAATCTGAAATCTTCAATCTGAGATCCTAAGACCCTCCGGCCTTCCGCGGGGTGTTCGTCTTCTTCGACCCCTTGGCGGCCTTGCTGGTCTTCGCCTTCGAGCCCGCGTCGGCCTTCGGCGGCTTGGGCTGGTCACCGCGGAGCCGCTTGGCGGCGGACTTGAGGCGGTCCCCCACGCTGCTCTTGGCGGGCGTGTTCTCCCCGGCCTCCTCGGCGGCCTTCTTCTCGGCCTCGGCCTTCGCCGGGTCGAACTCGCTGCCGACGAGCTCGATCTGGGCCAGCTCCGCGGCGTCGCCGCGACGGTGCCCCAGCTTGAGGATGCGGGTGTAGCCGCCCGGCCGCTCCATGAAACGCGGCGCCAGGTGGTCGAACAGCTTGGCGACGACGTCCTCGTTGACCAGGTCGCGCATGACCAGGCGGCGGGCCGCCAGGGTCTGGCCCTTGGGGTCGGCCGCCTTCACGCCGCGCTTGGCGATCGTGATGAGGCGCTCGACGAAGGGCCGCAGTTCCTTGGCCTTCGGCACGGTGGTCTCGATGCGCTCGTGGCGCAGGAGGGCCTCGGCCTGGTTCCGCAGCAGCGCGATGCGGTGCTCGGTCGTGCGGCCGAGCTTCCGGTGTGCAACTCGATGGCGCATGTCGTTACTCCTGCGCGGCGGCGGGCTGGTCGAGCTTCATGCCGAGGCCGAGCCCCATCGACGCGAGGATCTCCTTGATCTCGTTGAGCGACTTCCGCCCGAAGTTCTTGGTCTTCAGCATCTCGGCTTCCGTCTTCTGGACGAGCTCACGGATGGTCCGGATGTTGGCGTTCTTCAGGCAGTTGTAGGAGCGCACGGAGAGCTCGAGCTCCTCGACGCTCTTGTCGAGGTGCTCGTTGGCCACGCCGGCGCGGGCGGGTTCGGCCGCCGGGTCCACCGGCTGGTCGTCGACCTCGTCCAGGTTGATGAAGATGTTCAGGTGGTCGCGCACCAGCTTGGCGGCGAGCGACACGGCGTCGCGCGGCGTCACCGACCCGTTGGTCCAGACGTCGAGCGTGAGCTTCTCGTAGTCGGTCGTCTGGCCGAGGCGGGCGGCCTCGACGAGGTAGTTGACCTTCTTGATCGGCGAGTGGACCGAGTCGATCGGGATCCAGCCGATGCCGAGATCCTCGTCGAAGTTCTTGTCGGCCGACACGTAGCCGCGGCCGCGCTTGATGCGCAGCTCCATGTGGAGCTTGCCGCCCTCCGAGATCGTCGCGATGTGGGCCTCGGGCTCGAGGATCTCGACGTCCTGGTCGACCTCGATGTCACGGGCGCGCACCTCGCCGGCCTTGTCGACGCGCAGGTACAGCGTCTTCGTGTAGTCGACGTGGCACTTGAGCGGGATCTGCTTCAGGTTGAGGATGATGTCGGTCGCATCCTCGACCACGCCCTGGATCGGCGAGAACTCGTGCAGCACGCCGTCGATCTTGACCGCGGTGATCGCGGCGCCCTCGATCGAGGAGAGCAGCACGCGGCGCAGCGCGTTGCCGATCGTCGTGCCGAAGCCCCGCTCGAAGGGCTGGGCGTAGAACCGGCCGAACCGGTCGGTGAGGGTCTCGCGCTCGAACTCGAGGCGCTTCGGCCGCTGGAAGCCTTTCCACAGCATGGGATGTCGTCCTTTCGCCTACGGGCCGGCAGCTCCGGCCTCCAGACCTGCATGTAGTGGCCACCGGCCTCCCACCGCAGGTCTGAAAGGCTGCGGGCCGGCGGCTGGCCGGGCACGGGGAGACCATCTCCCCGTCCCCTGACGTGCTGACTGCTACTTGCTGTACAGCTCGACGATGAGCTGTTCCTGCACGGGCAGGTTGATCTGCTCGCGGGTCGGCATCGAGAGGACCTTGCCGGCCATCTCCGCCTCGAGGACGAGCCACTCCGGGATGCCCCGGCCCTTGACCTCCTCCATCGCGTGCAGGATCGACTGGTTCTGGTGGCTCGTCTGCCGCACCGACACCACATCCCCCTGCTTGAGGGAGTAGGACGGGATGTCGACCTTCTTCCCGTTGACGAGGAAGTGGCCGTGGCGCACGAGCTGCCGGGCCTGGGCGCGCGAGGTCGCGAAGCCGAGGCGGTAGACGGCGTTGTCGAGGCGCCGCTCGAGGAGCTGGAGCAGCGTCTCGCCGGTGATGCCGCGGGTCCGGTCGGCCGCCTCGAAGTAGCGGCGGAACTGGTCCTCGAGCACCCCGTAGATGCGCTTGACCTTCTGCTTCTCGCGCAGCTGGATGCCGTAGCCCGCCATCTTCTGCTTGCGCGCGCGGCCGTGCTGGCCGGGCGGCGTGTTGCGCTTCTCGATCGCGCACTTCTCGGTGTAGCAGCGCTCGCCCTTGAGGAACAGCTTCATGCCCTCGCGGCGGCAGAGGCGGCAAACGGGTCCGGTGTATCGAGCCATAGAATTCTCAGATCCAGGGAGAACCGAAACGGATTAGACGCGCCGCCGCTTGGGCGGCCGGCAGCCGTTGTGCGGAATCGGCGTGACGTCGCGGATCGACTTCACGTCCAACCCGGCGGTGGACAGGGCGCGGATCGCCGACTCGCGGCCGGACCCGGGGCCCTTCACCAGCACCTCGCACGAGCGCATGCCGAACGCCTTCGCGGCGTTGGTGGCGGTCATCGCCGCCTGCGTCGCGGCGAACGGCGTGCCCTTGCGCGACCCCTTGAACCCAATCGCGCCGGCGCTCGACCAGGCCACCACGTTGCCTTCGGCGTCGGTGATCGTCACCAGCGTGTTGTTGAACGACGCCTGAATGTGGACCACGCCGTGGTGCACGACGCGCTTCTCGCCGCGCTTCTTGAAGGCCTTCTTCTTCTTGCCGCCGTCCTTGCTCTCGCTCTTCGCCATGGGCTACACCGTCTTCTTCTTGGCCACCGCGCCCCGCCGCGGCCCCTTGCGCGTGCGCGCGTTCGTGCGCGTCCGCTGGCCCCGCGCCGGCAGGTTCCGCCGGTGGCGGGCGCCGCGGTAGCTGCCGATCTCGATGAGCCGCTTGATGTTCATCGAGATTTCCTTCCGGAGATCGCCTTCGACCCCGCCCTGCTCCTCGAGCACGCGGCTGATCTTGCGCACGTCGTCGTCGCTCAGGTCCTTCACGCGGATATCACCGCTGACGCCCGCCGACTCGAGGACCTGGTTCGAGCGGAACCGCCCGATGCCGTAGATGTAGGTGAGGCCAATCTCGACCCGCTTGTTGCGCGGGAGATCGACGCCGGAAATTCGTGCCATATGTCGCTCGCTCTGCTCGCTCGGGAATCAGACCGCGGCCGCGTCACCACGCGCCGCGCCATTCACGCTCCGGACCCCAGCCTCAAATCTGCAATCTGCAATCTGCAATCTGAGATCTGAGATCCGATTCACCCCTGCCGCTGCTTGTGCTTCTGGTTGGTGCAGATCACCCGCACCACCCCGCGGCGGCGCACAATCTTGCACTTGTCACAAATGCGCTTGACCGATGCTCTCACCTTCATGACGCTCGCTCCGCTTCGCGGCCGGCCTTCCGGCTCCGGTCCGTCATTCCACCTTGCCGACGATCCGCCCGCGGGTCCGATCCGCGGGCATCAATGCCACCCGCACCCGGTCGCCCACCAGCACCCGCACGAAGTTGCGATGCACCGGATCGCCCAGGTGCGCCGTCACCACGTGCCGGCCTTCCAGCGCCACCCGCACCAGCTGGCTGGGCAGCAGCTCGATCACCACGCCGTCGGCCTCGAGGGCGGCCTGCCGGTCGTCCGGCGCCATCCCTAACCGACCGGCGCCGCCGTCAGCACCCGGCACCCGTCGGTGGTCACCACCACCGTGTGCTCGAAGTGCGCCGACAGCGAACCGTCCTTCGTGACCGCCGTCCAGCCGTCCGACAACACGCGGACGCCCGGCTTGCCGACGTTCACCATGGGCTCGATCGCGAGCACCATGCCCTCGGCCAGGCGCGGCCCACGCCCCGCCGTGCCGTAGTTCGGGATCTGCGGCTCCTCGTGGAGCTTGGTCCCGATCCCGTGGCCCACGAACTCGCGGACCACCGAGAAGCCCTCGGCCTCGACGTGCTGCTGCACGGCCGCGCCGATGTCCGAGATCCGGGCGCCGGCCTTCACGGCCGCCAACCCCTTCCCGAGCGACGCCTCGGTCACCGCCAGCAGCTTCGCGGCCTCCGGGCTCACCGCCCCGACCGCGACCGTCACCGCCGAGTCGCCGTAGTACCCGTCGAGCTTCGCGCCGAGGTCGATCGACAGGATGTCCCCTGCCACCAGGGCGCGGTCCGACGGAATCCCGTGGACCACCTGCTCGTTCACCGACGCGCAGATGGTGGCCGGGAAGCCGTGGTAGCCCTTGAAGGCCGGCTCCGCTCCCGCCTCGCGCAGCCGGCGCTCGGCCAGCGCATCCACCTCCGCCGTCGTCACGCCCGGCACGATCATCGCCTTCAACTCGGCGAGGACCTGGCCGACGAGCGCGTTGACCCGCGCGAGCCGCTCGATCTCCTCGGCCGACCGGCAGACGATCACGCGCCGGGCTCCACCGTGCCCCCGGCGGCCGGCAGGTCGGCCGGCGTGCGGCCGAGCGCCGAGGCCACCGCGGTGACGAGCGCCTGCCGCACCTGCTCGGGCGCCTGGGCGCCGTTGACGGCGCGGTAGGTCGGCCGCTCGTGGTAGTACGCGATCATCGGCCGCGTGTCACGCCAGTAGACCTTCAGGCGGTCGCGCACGACGCCCTCGTTGTCGTCGGAGCGCGGCACCAGCCGCCCGCCACACACCTGGCACTTCTCCATCCGCGCCGGGTCGGCATTGAACGCCGACACCGTCGTGCCGCAGCTCGCGCAGATCCGCCGGCCCCGCACCCGCCGCACCAGCTCCTCGTCGGGGACCTGGATCTCCACGACCACGAGCGGCGCGCGCCCGTCGAGCATCTCGTCGAGCGCCCGCGCCTGCGGCACGGTGCGCGGGAAGCCGTCGAGCACCCAGCCGGCGGCCGCGTCGGGCCGCGCCAGCCGCTCGCGCACGATCCCGATGATGAGCTCGTCGCTGACGAGCTCCCCGCGATCGAGGCTCGCCTTCACGGCCTGCCCGAGCTCGGTCCCCGCGCTGACGGCCTCGCGCAGGATGTCCCCGGTCGAGATCCGGGGGATGCCGTGCTCGCGGGCGAACCGCTCGGCCTGCGTCCCCTTGCCCGCGCCGGGCGGGCCCATCATCACCAGGTGCAGCGCCACTTACCCCCGCCGCCCGCGGATTCGCGTCTTCTTCATGAATCCGTCGTAGTGCCGCATGATGAGCTGCGACTCGATCTGGTTGACCGTGTCCATCGCCACGCCGACGACGATCAGCAGCGAGGTGCCGCCGAAGTAGAACGGCACGCCGAGGCCGTCGGTGAACCACAGCGGCAGCGCCGCCGCGAGGTCCTCGCCGATGAACGGCAGGAACTGCACCTTGAGGCCGCCGATCAGGAACTCCGGCAGGATCGCCACGATGGCCAGATAGACCGCGCCGGCGAGCGTCACGCGCGCCAGGATCGTGTCGATGTACTCCGCCGTGCGCTTGCCGGGACGGATCCCGGGGATGAACCCGCCGTACTTCCGCATGTTCTCCGCGACGTCATCCGGGTTGAAGATGATCGCCGTGTAGAAATACGCGAAGAAGATGATGAGCAGCACGTACAGCAGCACGTAGAGCGGCATGCCGTAGGAGAGCTGCCGGACCACCGCGTCGCCCCACCCGCCGGCCTGGAACACCCCGGCGAGCGTCGCCGGGAACGCCAGCAGGGAGCTCGCGAAGATCACCGGCATGACGCCGCCGGTGTTCACCTTGATCGGGATGTGCGTGCTCGTCCCGCCGTACTGGCGGCGGCCCACCACACGCTTGGCGTACTGGACGGTCACCCGCCGGTGCCCGCGTTCCACGTAGATGATCGCCGCGACCACCCCCACCATCAGCACGCCCAGGATCAGCATGCGCAGCAGGCTGATCTGGCCCGTCTGCATCATGTCGAACGTCTGGAAGATCGCCCGCGGGAACCCGACCACGATGCCCGCGAAGATGATGAGCGACATGCCGTTGCCGATGCCGCGCTCGGTGATCTGCTCGCCGAGCCACATGATGAACATGCTGCCCGTCGTCAGGGTGAGCACGCACATGAGGCGGAAGCCCCAGCCCGGGTCGTAGACCAGCGGCAGCCCGCCGGCGATCTCGGTCTGGCGCTCGAGGTAGATCGCGATGCCGAGCGACTGCACGGCCGAGAGGGCCAGCGTCAGGTACCGCGTGTACTGCGTGATCTTGCGCCGCCCGAGTTCCCCTTCCTTCGAGAGGCGCTCGAGGTAGGGCCACACCACCGTGAGGAGCTGCAGGATGATCGACGCGCTGATGTACGGCATGACGCCGAGCGCGAAGATCGTGATCCGCGACAGGCTCCCGCCCGTGAACATGTCGTACAGCCCGAACATGGTGTTCCGGGTCTGCTCGGCCAGGATCGCGAGCGCGTCGGAGTTCACCCCCGGCGTCGGGATGTGGTTGCCGATGCGGTACACGGCGAGCAGCCCCAGGGTGAACAGCACCCGGTTCCGCAGGTCCGCGACGGCAAACAGGTTCTTGAGCGTTTCGACCACGGTGTGTCCCCGGCTAGCTGATGGCCTCGGCCTTGCCCCCGGCCGCGGCAATCTTCTCGGCCGCCTTGCCGCTGAACTGGTGCGCCTGCACCGTCAGCGCCTTCGTCATCTCGCCGCGCGCGAGCACCTTCACCGGCGTCCGCTTGCCGCTCACGAGGCCCGCCTGGCGCAGCGAGTCGAGGGTCACCGTCGTGCCGGCCTCGAACCGCGCCTCGAGCTGGTCGAGGTTCACCACCGCGTACTCGACGCGGAAGATGTTGGTGAAGCCGCGCTTCGGCAGGCGGCGGTGGAGCGGCATCTGGCCGCCCTCGAAGCCGCGCTTGTAGGTGAAGCCCGAGCGCGACTTGGCGCCCTTGTTGCCGCGCCCGGCGGTCTTGCCGTTGCCCGACCCGGGCCCGCGGCCCACGCGCTTGCGCGTCTGCTTCGCCCCGTCGGCCGGCTTCAGCTTGCTCAGATCCATGATGCGCGTCCCTACTCGGCCACCGTCACGAGGTGGCGGACCTTGTGAATCATGCCGCGGGTCTCGGGCGTGTCCCGGAGCTCCACGGTGTGGCGGATCCGCCGGAGCCCGAGGCTCTGGACGACGGCCGCCTGGTTGTGCTTGAACCCGATCGGGCTCCGCACCAGCGTCACCTTCAGCGTCTTGCCCTGCTCAGCCATCACGCTCCTCCGCCTAGGCCGTGGCGGCCTCGGCCGGCGTCGAGCCCGAGAGCTCCTCGACGTCCTTGCCGCGCAGCCGCGCGATGTCGGCCGGGTTCTTCAGCCCGGCCAGCGCCGTGAACGCCGCCCGCACGACGTTGTGCGGGTTGGCGGTGCCGAGCGACTTCGTCAGGACGTTGGTCACGCCCGCCGACTCCACCACCGCGCGGACCGCGCCGCCTGCGATGATGCCGGTGCCGTCCGGCGCCGGCTTCAGCAGCACGCGGCCGGCCCCGAACCGCCCCAGCACCGGGTGCGGGATGGTCGAGCCCTGCAGCGGCACGCGGATGAGGCCCTTCTTCGCCGCCTCGATCCCCTTCTTGATCGCCGAGGGGACCTCCTTGGCCTTGCCGATGCCGTAGCCCACCACGCCGTGGCCGTCACCGACGACCACCAGCGCGCTGAAGCTCAGGTTCTTGCCGCCCTTGACCACCTTGGTGACGCGGTTGATCGCGACGACCGTGTCCTTGATCTCGAGCTGCGACGCGTCGATCTTCTCGCGGGTCCGATTCATGTCTAGAACTCCAGGCCGGCCTGCCGTGCCGCCTCGGCGACGGCGCGCACGCGCCCGTGGTAGAGGAAGCCGTTGCGGTCGAACACGACGCGCGTCACGCCCTTCTCCTTCAGCCGCTCGGCGATGGCCGTGCCGACCGCCTCGGCGCCCTTGCGGTTGCCCCCGCGGGCGCCGTCCGCCAGCTGGCCCTTCAGGGCCGGCTCGACACTCGAGGCCGCCGCCACCGTGCGCCCCGCCATGTCGTCGATCACCTGCACGTAGATGTGCGACACGCTGCGGAAGACGCTCAGCCGCGGCCGCTCCGCCGTGCCGCGGATCTTCTTCCGGATGCGGAACTTGATCCGGTCGCGCCGGTCTTCCCTGGTCTTGATCCTCATACCGTCACCCTGCTGGACTCGCCTTCGGCTCGCTAGGACTCGCTTCGCTCACTGGGACTCGCGCGGCGCGCTCGCGAGGACTCGCCCGTCGCGGCGCCCGGGGCTCGCGCGGATCGGGCCGCGTCACCGCACCCCATCCGGCTCTCCCCATCACGCGATCACCAGATCACCCACTCACCAGATGCGCTATGCGCCCGTCTTGCCGGCCTTCTTCTTCAGCACCTCGCCCGTGTAGCGCACGCCCTTCTGCTGGTACGGGTCGGGCTTGCGCAGGCGGCGCAGGTTCGCGGCCACCTGGCCGACGAGCTGCCGGTCGATGCCGGTGACCGTGATGTGCGTCTGCTTCTCGATGGCCACGTCGATGCCCTTCGGCACGTCGAACACGACCGGGTGCGAGTAGCCGAGCGCCAGGTGAACCTGCTGGCCCTTGAGCTCGGCACGATAGCCGACGCCGACGATGTCGAGCTCCTTCTTGAAGCCCTCCGTCACGCCGGTCACCGCGTTGGCGACCAGGCTGCGCGCCAGGCCGTGGAACTTGTCCAGCTCCTTGTCGTCGCGCACCTTCGTCGTGACGAGCGCGCCATCCTCGACGGCGGCCGACACGCCGGGCGGCAGCGGCTGGCGGAGCTGGCCCTTCGGGCCCTTCACCTCGACGGCCGCGCCGTCGACCTTGACGGTCACGCCCTTGGGGATCGGAATCGGCTTCTTGCCAATGCGAGACATGACGTCACCACACGTTGCAGAGGACTTCGCCGCCGACGCCCAGCTTCTGGGCGGCGCGCCCGGTCATCAGGCCGCGCGACGTCGTCAGGATGTTCACGCCCAGGCCGCCGAGCACCGACGGCACGGTGTCGCGACCGGCATACACGCGGCGGCCGGGCCGGCTGACGCGCTGGAGGCCGGAGATCACCCGCTCGCCCCCGGGGCCGTACTTCAGGGACACACGGATGACCTGGCGCGGGGCCCGGTTCGGCCGGTCCGCGGCTTCCTCGACCAGCTTGAAGCCGGCGACGTAGCCCTCGTCCTGGAGGATCCGGGCGAGCTCCACCTTCAGCTTCGACGCGGGGACGTCCACGCGCGGGTGCCGGGCGGCCACGGCGTTCCGGATCCGGGTCAGCATGTCGGCAATCGGATCAGTCATGGGTTCTGCTCTTGGCTCTCTCGCCTTCAGTGCTCTCGGCCCGGGGCCTACCAGCTGCTCTTGGTCACCCCGGCCACGTCGCCCCGGAGCGCCAGCTCGCGGAAGCAGAGCCGGCACAGGGCGAACTTGCGCAGGTAGGCGCGGGGCCGGCCGCAGCGGCGGCAGCGGTTCCGGTGACGCACCTTGAACTTCAGCGGCTTGGCCTCACGGGCCTTCTTCGCGGTCGTTGCCACCAGTCGATCTCCTAGTTGGTCCGGAAGGGCATGCCCATCAGCTGCAGGAGCTTGCGGGCTTCCTCGTCCGTCTGGGCGGTCGTCACCACGCAGATGTTCATGCCGCGGGCCTTGTCCACCTTCAGGTAGTCGATCTCCGTGAAGATGAGCTGGTCGCGCAGCCCCAGCGTGTAGTTGCCCCGGCCGTCGAAGCCCTTGGGCGGCACGCCGCGGAAGTCGCGGACGCGCGGCAGGCTGATGCTGATCAGGCGGTCGAGGAACTCGTACATCCGCGCGCCGCGCAGCGTCACCATGGCGCCGATGGGCATGCCCTGGCGCACCTTGAACTGGGCGACCGACTTCTTCGCGCGCCGGACCGCGGCCTTCTGGCCGGTGATCTTGGCGAGCTCGTCGGCGCCGGTGTCGACGATCTTGGCGTTCTGCGTCGCCTCGCCCAGGCCCATGTTCACCACGATCTTGGTGATCTTGGGGACGGCATTCACGTTCGTGTAGCCGAACTCCTTGGTCAGGGCGGGCACGACGTCCTTGGCGTAGCGTTCACGCAACCGGGTCATCTGGGCAGCCATTACTTGTCCACCACTGCGCCGCTCTTGCGGCTGATACGCACCTTGCGGCCGTCGGGCAGCGTCTTGTGCCCGATGCGCGTCGGCTCGTTCGTGTCGGGATCGAGCACCATCACGTTGCTCGCGTGGATCGGCGCCTCGCGCTCGACGATCCCGCCCTTGATGTTCTTCTGCGGGTTCGGGCGCGTGTGCCGCTTGATGATGTTCACGCCCTCGACCACCACGCGGTTGACGGCGGGCAGCACACGCAGCACGCGGCCCTGCTTGCCGCGGTCCTTGCCGGCGCGCACGACCACCTGGTCGTCCTTGCGGATCGGGGATGCCAGCTTGCCCATGGTCTAGAGGACCTCCGGCGCGAGCGAGACGATCTTCATGAACCGCCGCTCACGCAGCTCGCGGGCGACCGGGCCGAACACGCGGGTCCCGATCGGCTCGCCCTGGTCGTTGATCAGCACGGCGGCATTCCGGTCGAAGCGGATGTAGCTGCCGTCCTTGCGCCGCTGCTCCTTGCGCACGCGCACGACGACGGCCTTCACCACCTGCCCCTTCTTCACGTTGGAGTCCGGGGTGGCCTCCTTCACGTTGGCCGTGATGATGTCGCCGAGCCGGGCGTAGCGCCCGGTCGAGCCGCCGATCGGGTTGATCACGGAAATCTTCCGCGCCCCCGAGTTGTCGGCGACGTCGAGGATGGATCGCATCTGGATCATGGCGGCTCCTCCCCTACACCTGCGGCGCGCGCTCGACGATGCGCGTCACGGTCCAGCGCTTGCGGGCGCTCAGGGGGCGTGTCTCGGAGATCGCCACCCGGTCGCCGACCTTCGCGTCGTTCGCCTCGTCGTGGGCGATGAACCGCGAGGTCCGCTTCTGCGTCTTCCCGTAGACCGGGTGCTGCACCCGCCGCTCCACGGACACCACCACGCTCTTCTGCATCTTGTCGCTCACCACGACACCCTGCAGTTCCGTCTTCGCGGCCATGGCTACTTCGCCTTCTCCCTGAGAACGGTCTTCACGCGCGCCAGCTCGCGGCGCACGGTCCGGATCGTGCCGGGCGACTCCAGCTGCCCCATCGACTTCTGGATGCGCAGCCGGAACAACTGATCATCGAGCTCCCGCTCCTTCGCCGCCAGGGCGTCGGTGTCGAGGTCCCGGAGCTCCCCCGCGGTCGTCATGACGCCTTCTCCTGCGCGAAGCGCGTGGCGAACTTCGTCTTGATCGGCAGCTTGGCCGACGCCAGCTGCATCGCGCGCTTCGCTTCGGCCTCCGGCACCCCCTCCATCTCGAAGAGGATCCGGCCGGGTCGGATCACGCAGACCCAGCCCTCGGGCGCGCCCTTGCCCTTACCCATTCGGGTTTCCTGCGGCTTCTTGGTGATCGGCTTGTCGGGGAACACCCGCACCCAGATCTTCCCGCCGCGCTTGACCGACCGCGTCATCGCGACGCGGGCCGCCTCGATCTGGCGGTCCGTCAGCCAGCAGGGCTCCAGCGCCTTCAGCCCGAAGTCCCCGAAGGAGACGTCCGACCCGCGCCAGGCCTTCCCGGTCATCCGGCCGCGCTGCTGCTTGCGGTACTTGACCTTCTTCGGCATCAACATGACGACAACTCCCGCTCTTCCGCCCGGATCAGCCCCGCGCCTCGCGCGGCGGGCGCCGCGGTCCGCGGTCCCGGTCCCGATCCCGGTACTCTTCCTCGCGGCCGACGCGCGGCGTGAGCCGCTCGCCCTTGTAGAGCCACACCTTCACGCCGATCTGGCCGTAGGTCGTGTTGGCCTCGGCGAAGCCGTAGTCGATGTCGGCGCGCAGCGTCTGCAGCGGCAGCTGGCCGTGCAGGTACCACTCCGACCGCGCGATCTCGGCGCCGTTCAGCCGGCCCGACACCCGCACCTTGATCCCGCGCGCCCCGAAGCGCAGCGCCGACTCGACGGCCTTGCGCATGGCGCGGCGGAACGCGATGCGGCGCTCGAGCTGCATGGCGACCGACTCGCCGATGAGCTGCGCGTCGAGCTCCGGCTTCTGGATCTCCTGGATGTTGATGAAGACCTCGCGGTTGGTCCGGCGCTGGACCTCCTGCTTCAGCTTGTCGACCTCCTGCCCCTTGCGGCCGATGATGATGCCCGGCCGCGAGGTGTGGATGTCGATCTTCAGCTTGTTGGCCGCGCGCTCGATCTCGACCTTCGCCACGCCCGCGTGCTGGAAGCGGCGCTTCAGGTCGCGCTTGAGCTTGAGGTCCTCGTGGAGGAGGTTCGCGTAGTCCTTGTCGGCGAACCACCGCGACGTCCACGTCTTGTTGAACCCGATCCGGAACCCGTAGGGGTGAACCTTCTGGCCCACTGCCGTCTCCTTCTTACTCGGCCGCGGCGGCCTTCCGGCCGCGCGCGCCCTTCGTTCCGGTGGACGTGCCGCCCACCGCCGCAATCACCTGGGGCCGCTCCGCCACCTCCACGGTGAGGTGTGTCGTGCGCTTGATCACCCGGAACGCCCGGCCCATCGGGGCCGGCCGGACCCGCTTCAGCGAGGGGCCCTGGTCGGCATGGCAGCGCGACACGAACAGCCGCTCCACGTCGCCCCCGAACCCGTCCTTCTGCTGCACGTTGGCCACCGCCGACCGCAGGACCTTCGCCACGTCGCGCGCCACGCTCTTCTTGCTGAACTGGAGCGCCGCGAGCGCGCGGTTGACGTCCTTCCCGCGGATCAGGTCGAGCACCAGCGCGGCCTTCTGCGCCGAGGTGCGCACGTACTTCGCCGTTGCTTCCGCGCGAACCATGGCCTAGCCCTTCCCCCCGGCCGCCTTGTCCGCCTTCGCGGCGTGGCCCTTGAACTGGCGGGTCGGCGAGAACTCGCCGAGCTTGTGGCCCACCATGTTTTCGGTGACGTAGACCGGCACGAACTTGCGCCCGTTGTGCACCGCCAGCGTGTGCCCCACCATCTCGGGGATCACGGTGGACCGGCGCGACCAGGTCTTGATCACCTTCTTCTCGCCCGCCCGGTTCATGCCTTCCACCTTCTCGAGGAGGGAGGTGTCGATGAACGGGCCCTTCTTCAGTGAGCGGCTCATATCAGCTCTCGTCTCTTGCGGTTGGGGCGCGCGTTACCGCTTGCGCCGCTGCACGATGAACTTGTCGCTGGGCTTCCGGTTCCGCGTCTTGTAGCCCTTGGTCGGCACGCCCCACGGCGTGACCGGGTGCCGGCCGCCCGAGGTCTTGCCCTCGCCGCCGCCGAGCGGGTGGTCGACCGGGTTCATCGCGACGCCGCGCACGTGCGGCTTCTTGCCGAGCCAGCGGCTGCGGCCCGCCTTGCCGATCGACACGTTCTCGTGGTCGAGGTTGCCGACCTGGCCGACGGTGGCGACGCAGTCCTGCAGGATCTTGCGGATCTCGCCCGACGGCAGCTTCACCGAGACGTACTCGCCTTCCTTGGCGACGACCTGGACCGACGCGCCGGCGCTGCGCGCGAGCTGCCCGCCCTTGCCGGGCTTGAGCTCGACGTTGTGCACCATCGTGCCGAGCGGCATGCTGCGCAGCGGCAGGCAGTTGCCCGGCAGGATGTCCACGCCGTCGCCCGCGACCACCTGGTCCCCGACCTTCATGCCGGCCGGCTGCAGGATGTAGCGCTTCTCGCCGTCGGCGTAGGTCACGAGCGCGATCCGCGCCGAGCGGTTCGGGTCGTACTCGACCGTCGTGATCGTGCCGGGGATGTCCTTCTTGTCCCGCTTGAAGTCGATGACCCGGTAGAGGCGCTTGTGGCCGCCACCGCGCCACCAGGACGTCAGCTCGCCCGTGTTGTTCCGCCCGCCGGACCGCTTCAGCGGCTCGGTGAGCGGGCGATACGGCTCCTGCGTCGTGATCTCGTCGAACGTCTGGACCGTCATCTGGCGGCGGCCCGGCGACGTGGGCTTGTACTTGCGAATCGGCATCGTCGATTCCCCTCTTCCGCGCCTACGCGCCCTCGAGGAAGTCGGGGAGCTTCTCCCCGTCCTTGAGCGTGACGTACGCCTTCTTCCAGTCGGGCCGGCGGCCGATGTAGCGGCCCTGGCGCTTCAGCTTGCCCTGGGTGTTCGCGGTGCGGACGTCCGCCACCTTGGCCCCGAGCAGCTGCTCGACCGCGCGCTTGACGTCGATCTTGTTGGCGTCGCGCGCCACCTCGAACACCACGGTCCGGCCATCCTCCCGCAGGAGGGTGGTCTTCTCGGTGACCAGGGGGCGGCGAATCACATCGGTCAGTTTCATGACGCTCTCGGCTTTCGCTCGCGGCCGTCAGGCCAGCACGGTCTGCAGCTTCTCCAGCGCCGCCGGCGTGAGCACCACCAGGCGGGTGTCCATCACGTCGCGCGCCGTGATCCGGTTGCTCGCGAGCAGCCGGACGCCGGGCACGTTGCGCACCGACAGCGCCAGCTTCTCGTCCGGCTGCACGTCGACGAGCAGCGCCTTGCCGGTGACGCCCAGCGTCTTCAGCAGGGCCGCCGCGGCCTTGGTCTTGATCTCGCTGGCGGACAGCTGGTCCACCACGAGCACCGCGCCGCCCTGGAGCTTCACCTGCAGCGCCGCGCGCAGCGCGCCCTTCTCGACCTTCTTCGGCAGGTGGTACGCGTAGCTGCGGGGCTGGGGGCCGAACACCGTGCCGCCCTTGCGCCACAGCGGGTTGCGCGTCTCGCCGACGCGCGCCCGGCCGGTGCCCTTCTGCCGCCACGGCTTCTTGCCGCTGCCGCTCACGAGGGCGCGGTTCTTGGTGGCGTGCGTGCCGCGGCGGGCCGCGGCCTGCTCGCGCACGACGGACTCGTGGATCAGGTCCGTCTTCGCCCGGCCGCCGAAGACCTCGTCGCTGAGGTCCATCGACCCGACCTTCTGGTTCTGCGCGTTCACGACATCAACAGTCATGGCTGAATCCGCAATCCAATCTGCAATCTCACGCCGTCACGCTGAGATCTACTTCTTGCCCTTCTTGGGCTTCTCCTGGAGCTGCGGCTGCGGCTCGGGCTTCGGCGCGACCGCCTTGCGGATCACGACGTACCCGCCGTTGGCCCCCGGCACGGCGCCGCGCACCACGATCAGGTGGTTCTCGGCGTCGACCTTCAGCACCTTCAGGTTGCGCACGGTGACGCGGTCCGAGCCCATGTGGCCGTGCGCCCGCATGCCGGGGAACACGCGCGAGGGGTAGGACGAGGCGCCAATCGAGCCCGGGGCCCGGTGGAACATCGAGCCGTGCGTCTTGTCACCGCCCCCGAAGTGGTGCCGCTTGACGACGCCCTGGAAGCCGTGGCCCTTGCTGGTGCCGATGACGTCCACGCGCTCGCCCGTGCTGAAGATCGAGCACAGCACCTCGTCGCCCGCCTTCGGCGCCTCGCCGCCCTTGGCCAGGTCGACCTCGCGGCGGACCCGCGTCGGCGGCACGTTGGCCTTGCGGAAGTGCCCCGCCAGCGCCTTGTTCACCCGGGCCGGTTTGCCCTCGACGAAGCCGATCTGCACCGCCTCGTACCCGTCGGTGTCCACGGCTTTGCCCTGGACGACCACGCAGGGCCCCGCGACGAGCACCGTGGCCGGAGCCACCGTGCCGTCCTCGAGGAAGAGCTGCGTCATCCCGACCTTCTTGCCGATGATGCCTGTGACCATCGTTGTCAATCCTCGTGCCGCGTCGCCGGCGCGTTACTTGCCGTGTTCCTTGCCGAAGGCCTTGATCTCGACGTCCACGCCGGCGGGCAGGTCGAGCTTCATCAGCGCGTCCACCGTCTGCGGCGTCGGCTCGAAGATGTCGATCAGCCGCTTGTGCGTGCGGACCTCGAACTGCTCGCGCGACTTCTTGTCCACGTGCGGCGAGCGCAGGACCGTCCACTTGTTGATCTCGGTCGGCAGCGGGATCGGCCCGGCGAGGCGGGCGCCCGTGCGCTTGGCGGTCTCGACGATCTCGCCGGTGCTCTGGTCCAGCACACGCGCGTCGTACGCCTTCAGGCGAATGCGAATCTTGTCTCCGAGCATCTCTCGTCCTTGGCGGCTGCCCTACTTGGTTCCCTGGACCTTCGCGACGACCTCGGCGCTGACGTGCTGCGGCGCCTGCTCGTAGCGGTCGAAGTGCATCGAGTACGTCGCGCGGCCCTGCGTGCGCGACCGGAGGTCGGTGGCATACCCGAACATCTCGCTGAGCGGCACCCGCGCCGAGATGATCTGCGTGCCGCCGCGGTCCTCCTGCGACTGGATGCGGCCGCGCCGCGACGCCAGGTCGCCCA
The DNA here is from genome assembly GCA_050246635.1 of Vicinamibacterales bacterium. GTDB lineage: Bacteria > Acidobacteriota > Vicinamibacteria > Vicinamibacterales > UBA2999 > JBFWVR01. The sequence continues at coordinate 16,520 of JBFWVR010000001.1, read as the reverse complement.
TCACGTCGCCCAGGTAGTCCTTCGGCACGACCACCTCGACACGCATCACCGGCTCCATGAGCACCGGCTTGGCCTTCTTGGCCGCGTCCTGGAACGCCATCGAGCCGGCGATCTTGAACGCCATCTCCGAGGAGTCGACCTCGTGGAACGACCCGTCGTAGAGCTCGATGCGCACGTCGTCGATCGGATAGCCCGCCAGCACGCCGCGCGTCAGCGCCTCGCGGATGCCCTCGTCGACCGGCTTGATGTATTCCTTCGGGATCGAGCCGCCGACGGTCTTGTTCTCGAACTGATAGCCGGTGCCCGGCTCGAGCGGGATCAGGCGGATCTTCGCGTGGCCGAACTGGCCGCGGCCACCGGTCTGGCGCACGAACCGGCCATCGCCCTCGGCCGGCGCCGTCAGGGTCTCCTTGTAGGCGACCTGCGGTTTGCCGACGCTCGCCTCGACGTTGAACTCGCGCTTCAGGCGGTCAACGATGATCTCGAGGTGCAGCTCGCCCATGCCGCGGATGACGACCTGGCCGGTCTGCTCGTCGGTGTTGACGCGGAAGGTCGGGTCCTCGGCCATCAGCTTGGCCATGCCCTGGCCCAGCTTGTCGTGGTCGGCCTTGGTCTTGGGCTCGATCGCGAGCGAGATGACCGGCTCGGGGAAGTCCATCGACTCGAGCAGCACCGGCTGCTTCTCGTCGCAGAGCGTGTCACCCGTCGTGACCGACTTGAGGCCGACGGCCGCGGCGATGTCGCCGGCGTAGACCTCCTTGATCTCCTCACGCTTGTTCGCGTGCATCTTGAGGAGACGGCCGATGCGCTCGGTCTTGCTCTTCGTGGCGTTCAGCACCGACATGCCCGCGTTGAGCTTGCCCGAGTAGACGCGGAAGAACGTGAGCTGGCCGACGAAGGGGTCGGTCATGATCTTGAACGCCAGGGCCGAGAACGGCTCGTCGTCGGCGGCCTTGCGCTGGACGACCGTCTCCTCCTTCGCGTTCAGGTCGATGCCGTCCACGGGCGGGATGTCGAGCGGCGACGGCAGGTAGTCCACGACGGCGTCGAGCAGGGGCTGCACGCCCTTGTTCTTGAACGCCGTGCCGCAGATCACCGGCACGAACGGGGCCTCCTCGTCGCGCACCGACGAGATGACCCGCGCGCGGATGGCGGCGCGAATCTCCGCCTCCGAGATCTCCTCGCCGCCCAGGTACTTCTCGAGCAGCTTGTCGTCGGCCTCGCTGACCTTCTCGACCAGCTTCTCGCGGTATTCCTGCGCCTCGGCCAGCATGTCGGCCGGGATCTCGCCGACGATGTAGTCGGCGCCCATGGCCTCACCCTCGTAGGTGATCGACTTCATGCGGACGAGGTCGACCACGCCGATGAACTTGTCCTCGGCGCCGATCGGCAACTGGATGGCGACCGGGTTGCCCTGCAGCTTCGACTCGATCTGCGAGAGCGTCTTCTTGAAGTCCGCGCCGATGCGGTCCATCTTGTTGACGAAGCAGATGCGCGGCACGCGGTAGCGGTCGGCCTGGCGCCAGACGGTCTCCGACTGCGGCTCGACACCCGAGACGGCGTCGAACACGGCAACGGCGCCGTCGAGCACACGCAGCGAGCGCTCGACCTCGACGGTGAAGTCGACGTGGCCCGGCGTGTCGATGATGTTGACGCGGTGGTCGCGCCAGAAGCAGGTCGTCGCGGCGGACGTGATCGTGATGCCGCGCTCCTGCTCCTGCTCCATCCAGTCCATCACCGCGGTGCCTTCGTGCACCTCGCCGATCTTGTAGGTGATGCCGGTGTAGAACAGGATCCGCTCGGTCGTCGTCGTCTTGCCGGCATCGATGTGGGCCATGATGCCGATGTTCCGGTTCTTCTCGAGAGCTACTTGCCTGGGCATGACGAACTGCCTTCGCTAGTTAACGGTCAGCGCGGGGCTGACGGAATCCTCGGCGCCGCCGCTACCAGCGGTAGTGCGCGAAGGCCTTGTTGGCCTCCGCCATGCGGTGCGTGTCCTCGCGCTTCTTGACCGCGCCGCCCCGGAGGTTCGCCGCGTCCAGCAGCTCGTTGGCGAGCTTCTCCCACATCGTCTTGCCGTCGCCGCGCGAGCGCGCGTAGCTCACGAGCCAGCGGATGCTCAGCGAGAGGCGGCGGTTCGGGTTCACCTCGATCGGCACCTGGTAGTTGGAGCCGCCGACGCGACGCGACTTCACCTCGAGCGCGGGCTTGACGTTGTCCACGGCCTTCTTGAAGACCTTGAGCGGATCGTCGCCGGTGCGCTCCTTGATGATGTCGAAGCTCTTGTAGAGGATGCGCTCCGCCGTGGACCGCTTCCCCTCCTGCATGATCGTGTTGATGAACTTGGTCACCAGCGCGCTGTTGTACAGGGCGTCCGGGGCCAGTTCACGCTTCGCGATTTCACGTCTACGCGGCATCTTCGGCTCTCGGCTTTCGGACTACGACTTCGGGCGCTTGGCGCCGTACTTCGAGCGGCTCTGCTTGCGGCCCTGGACCCCGACCGCGTCGAGGCTGCCCCGGACCACGTGATAGCGCACGCCGGGCAGGTCCTTCACACGGCCGCCCCGGATGAGCACCAGCGAGTGCTCCTGCAGGTTGTGCCCGACGCCCGGGATGTAGGTGGTGACCTCGATCTTGTTGGTCAGGCGCACGCGCGCGACCTTCCGCAGCGCCGAGTTCGGCTTCTTCGGCGTCTGGGTGAACACACGCACGCAGACCCCGCGCTTCTGCGGGCTCCGATCGAGCGCGGGGCTCTTGGTCTTCCACTCGATCTTTTCGCGTCCCTTGCGGACCAGCTGACTGATCGTCGGCACGATCGCTCCACTCGCGCGGCAAAACGGGGCCCGCGCCCGCCCATGAACAGACGAACCAACCGCGCACCCCGCAAACGGGGCGGCGGCGTGGCGCCTCGAGCCTAGAAGCCACCCCCGCAGGGGCGTGCTTGGCACTCGAGGCCGGATGACCCTACTACCTGTGTGTTATCGGCACCGGCGGACGCGACGTGGCGTCACGGTGCTGCCAGTTCAGGAAGCGCGGGCGAAGTCGGCCCGGGCCACTTCCAGAGCGGATGGAACCAGATAGGGTGTCCTGGCCCCACGAGAACCTTGCGAATATAGCAAAGCTCACCCACAGAGCGCAACCCCTGGTGTGCTAGGCTTGGTCCCCGGCGGCGACGGCCCCCGGTTTCCCGACGATCTCCCGGAAGGGTTCCGCGGCATGTCCCGGACGTCCCGACCCGCCCCCAATCAGCTAACTACCGGAGAGACAACGAGATGCGAGTCTTCGTAGCCGCCCTGGCCTTCGTGGCGCTGTCCGGCGTCGCCGGCCGGGCCCAGGATCGTCCCGTGCTCGGGATGGCCGACAGCGACACCATTCTCGTGCTCAAGGGCCTCGATGTCCACGAGTTCGAGAACGAGATGCGGCAGTTCAACCAGGCCCTCGGCGTGAACTGCGGGTTCTGCCACATGCGGGGCGACTTCACGAGCGACGGCAATCCCCGGAAGCTCACCGCCCGCAAGATGATCGAGATGACCCAGGCCCTCAACAAGCAGTTCTTCCCGGTCTACACCCCCAAGGCCGAGGAGTCGAGCCTGGGCCGCGTGACCTGCTACACCTGTCACCAGGGCAGCCAGACCCCGCCGACCGCCACCGGCAGCGGCGGCCGCTGACCCGCGTCCCGTCCAACTTCCCGAGGAATCCAGCCACCATGCGCGCCTTTCGTCCCGCGATCCTCCTGACCGTCCTCGCGGCGCTCGCCGCCGTCCCGACCGCCGCCACCGCCCAGACGCCCGGCGTCGCCACCATGCGGCTGCCGAACGTCGAGTTCGACATGATGACCTGGCCCGAGGTGAAGGCCGCCATGGCGGCCGGCAAGACCACCGCCCTCGTCTACAACGGCGGCACCGAACAGCGCGGCCCGCAGAACGTGAACGGGGGACACACCCTGATGGGCCGCGAGATCGTGCGCGCCATCGCCCTCGAGCTCGGCAACGCCATCGCGGCGCCGGTCCTGCCCTTCTCCCCCAACCGCGCGAGCGCCGAACTGCCCGGCACCATCGGCCTGACGCCGGAAATCTTCGCCGCCGTCAACGAGCAGGTCGCCGAGGAGCTCATCCGCAGCGGCTTCAAGGCCGTCGTGCTCATGGGCGATCACGGCGGCGGCCAGGCGGAGCTCAAGCAGGTCGCCGAGAAGCTCTCCGCGAAACACGCCGCCGACGGCGTCAAGGTCGTCTACTGCGACGAGGTGTACGCGCGGGCCAACGGCGACTTCGACAAGTGGCTCCAGACCAATGGCTACCCGTCGAGCGCCCACGCCGGCATCCCCGACACCTCCACGATGCTCTACCTGGGCGGCGACGCCGGCTGGGTGCGCACCAGCGAGATCCCGAACGCGCTCGGCGACCCGGTGCCGGCACCCGGCCAGCGGCCCGACCCGAACGCCCCGCGCAGGAACAACGGCATCATGGGCGATGGCCGCCGCTCGACGCCGGAGCTCGGCAAGCGCCTCTTCGACATGAAAGTCGCCTACGCCGTGCGGCAGATTCGGGAGCTCTTGAAGTAGCCGCCGCACGGCGAATCAAGAAGCCAGAACACGGACTCAAGAAGTGAAAAAGGCCGCCGAGGGGGGTTCCCCTTCGGCGGCCTTTCTTCGTTCACTTTCGTGATTCGCAGGTTCTTGATTCGCGGTTCTTGATTCTGTATTCCCGTGAAACGGGCTACCGCTGCGACGCCAGGTACGCCGCGAGGCGCGCGATCTGCTCGTCCGGGATCCGGCCGCCGTAGGCGGGCATCGGCGTGGTCGGGAACTCGGCCTTCGGGTTCTCGATGATGCGCTGGATCCCGGCCGCATCCCGCCGCGAGCCGACGTGGCTCAGGTCAGGCCCGACCGAGCCGCCCTCGCCGTTGATCATGTGGCAGTTGATGCACATGGTCGCGAAGGCCTGGGCCGCGGCCACGGTCTCGGGGTCGAACGCCGGGTACTCGGCGCCGGCGCGCATGCGCCGCAGGTATGCCACCACCGACTGCGCCTGCGCGCGCAGGAGCTGCGGGCGCGGCGCCGGGTCGGCCTCGGTTCGCACGCCCGGCGCGATGGCCACCGGGTCGGCCATGTGGTACAGCAGCCACTCGGTGTCCTTGGTGACACGCGTCGCCTCGAGCGCGGCCGCCGGCCCCCCTGCACGGTGACACCCGGCGCAGCTCGTCTCGGGTCCGCTCACCAGCGCGTGCCCCGCAATCGACTGTGGGCCCCAGTTGTCCGGGTTGTAGCGGGCCGGGCTGTCGAGCAGCCCCAGGGTCGTCAGGTGCGCGATCGCGCCCAGGATGGCCAGCATCACCAGCACGAACTTGAGCCGCGGTGACTGGAACGGCTTGCGGCTCGCCCCACGATCGAGGAACGGCACCGTCAGCAGGAACCCGACGATCAGGCCGGGGATGACGAGGGTGCCGACCGGCTCGAGCGGTCCCGGGAAGTACTTGAGGAGCTGGAACAGCGACAGGAAGTACCACTCCGGCCGGGGGATGTACGACGGGTCGGCCGGGTTGGCAATCTCGTCGAGGTGCGCCGGGAAGTTGAAGACGAAGGTGAGCAGCAGCGCGAAGACCGCCGCCATCATCACCGTGTCCTTCATCACGTGCCACGGGAAGAACGTGGTCGGCGGCCCCTCCTGCGGGACAATCGGGCCTGAAGCCCCGTGCTTCCGGAGCAGCAGGATGTGCGCGACGATGAACGTGATGAGCGCGCCCGGCAGGAGGAAGACGTGCGCCGAGTACCAGCGGCCCAGCGTCAGCGCGCCGAGCTCGTTCCCGCCGCGGAGCACCGCGGCGATGTACTCGCCGATGAACGGCGAGCTCCGGGCGACGTTGATGGTCACGGTGGTCGCCCAGTAGGCCTTCTGGTCCCACGGCAGCAGGTAGCCGCTCAGCGAGAAGCCCAGGATCAGCATCAGCAGGACGACGCCCGTCAGCCAGGTCACCTCCCGGGGCGCCTTGTAGGAGCCCCAGAAGAAGACCCGCATCATGTGGATGCCGGCGGCCACCACCACGAAGCTGGCGCCCCAGAAGTGCAGCCCCCGCAGCATCCAGCCGAACGGCAGCGTGTCGGTGATGAACCGGACGCTGTCGTAGGCCAGCGACGGCGACGGCACGTAGTACATCGTCAGGCCGACCCCGGTGAGGATCTGGATGCCGATGAGCAGCGTGACGACGCTGCCGGTCGTGAAGGTCCAGCCCGAGCCCTTCGGGAGGGGCTCGTCGAGGGCGTGGTGCAGGATGGTGCGGTAGGCGATGCGCGAGTCGAGCCAGTCGAGGAACGAACGCACCATCGGCTACACCTGCACCATGATCTGGCCGTTGTCGACCCGCGTCGGCAGGGTCCGCAGCGGCTCGGGGGGCGGGCCGTCGACGACCTGCCCCTGGGGCGTGAAGACGCCGCCGTGACAGGGGCACCGGATGAGGCCGGTGTCCGCGTCATAGCTGGTCCGACAGCCCAGGTGCGTGCAGGTCGAGTCCATCGCCCGCACGTCGCCGCCATCGGTGCGGACGAGGTAGACGACCCGTCGGTCGACCACCTGCGCATAGCCGTCCTGGCGGCTCACGCGCAGCGTGACGGCCAGCGGCTCGTTGTCCTTGAGGGTGCCCACGTCGCCGGCGGGGAGCCAGGTCACTTCCCGCGCCTTGAAACTGGGTGAGAGGATGGCGCCGCCGACGATGAAGGTGAGCGTCGCGCCCATGACGGCGTGAACAGCGGTGATGATCCGCACGAAGAAGTTCCGCCGCCCCATGGACTCCACGGGTTCAGTCTGTGTAGTCATGCAAACAATGCCGGGGCATTATACCGACCCTCGTCCCCGCTGATGCGTCTCCGGATGTCTACGAGTTTGAAGGCATGTCACGGTGGCGTGCCGGCCGCGCCCCGGGACGCTGCTGCACACCATATCGTCTGCACGGCCTCGCCGAAACAGCCTCGAACAATTTGCGACAACCCACCGCGCCTTTCCACGCGCGCGCCCACCCGTCTGACAGGTCGCTTGCCGCACCGCGCGCGGCCACCTCGTCCCCCCACTGCGCCGAACGCGCGCGTCGTGGCTCCCGCCCGGCTATCCTCCCCGCAACGTTCGTGATAGGTTTGACGTGGCACCCTAACTTACGTCGTGCCTGAGACTTGCCGTGATTTCTACCGATCGCCTCCTCGCGCGGTTGGGGGATGCGGCCGCGACCGTGGCTCCCCCCGAGACCGCCCGCCTGGCCCTCGTCGTCCGCCCGGCCCCGGCGGCCCATCGCGCCGCTGCGGCCGTGGTGGCCGCCTTTCGTGAGCGTCATCCGTCCGCCCAGGTGGTCGACCTGGCGCCCGCGTGGAGCTGGCCTTTCCGTGGCCCCGGCTGGCCGGCCCTGCCCGACGGCCCGGTCCTCGCGTGGGCGCCGGACGTGCACGACGCCTTCGTCAATCTCCAGACCAACGGCACGCGCCTGGTCACGACACAGCCCGTGTTCCTCGCCCAGTCGTGGCTCGACGCCACGGCCGGCCGCGACGACGTGCTGCTGCTGTGCACCGCCGATCCGGCCCGGCTCGCCGGGACCGCCCCGGAAATCCTCGACGGCCGCGGCCCGTTCGGCTCCGCGTGGATCGATCAGGAGCCCGCCACCGCTCCCCCTCCGCCAGACCCGCCCGGGGACGGCAGCCTCGAGGCCGCCAGCCCGGAGGCCCTGCTCGCCCGGGCCATGCGGGACACGTCCGCGGAGCACCGGCTCGAGCTGGGCCTGGCCGCGCTCGCGCACGGACGGACGGCGGCCGTGCTCGTCGCGATGGCAAGCATCGCAATGGAGGTCAACGACCTCGACGCCGCGCGCCGCGATCTCGAGGAGGCGCTCGCGCTCGCCCCGGACTGGGCCGCCACGCACTTCGAGTACGGCAAGCTCTGGCTTCGGCTGGACGACATGGACCGGGCCGGTGACGCCTTCCAGGCGGCCGCCGACCGGATGCCGGCGTTCTCGCCCGCCTGGGCGAACCTTGGCGCGACGCTCGGCGAACGTGACCGCACCGCCGAGGCGCTCGCGGCCTTCGAGCACGCCCTGGCCCACGACCCTCGCAATCACCAGACGTTGAACAACATCGGCGTCGTCCGGCGGGAGCTGGGCAGGCTGGCGGAGTCGGAAGCGGCGTTCCGGTCGGTCGTGGAGCGCTGTCCGGATCAGGCCTTCGGCTATTACAATCTCGGCCATACCCTGTTCCTGCAGGGCCGCTACCAGGCCGCCCTGACGGCGTATGCCGACGGCCAGCGGCGCGACCCCGCGAGGAACCCGGTGCAGGCGAGCCGGCTGGCGCTGTGCCGGCTGGCGACCGGCGACGGCGCCGGCGCGCTCCGGGAGTTGCAGCAGGCCGTCAGCCCGCTGCCGCCCGGGGACTACCGCCGGCAGCTGCTCGCCGAGACCCACGCCGTGCTCTGGGCCCTGGTGGGCCAACGGCCGGACCTCGCAGGGTGGGGGCCGATGAACGAGTGGCTGACGGCCCAACTGGCCCGCGCGTAGCGGACCGGGCCCCGCCGCCGAAGGGACACGCGCATGGCACAGCCGTCCAACCGTCCGACGTCGGCCTCCAGCGGGAGCAGCACGCGCCCCAGCGCGTTCACCGAACTGCTGTACGACCGCGGCGTCCGGTTCGCGGCGGGGCTGGCGATCGTCGTCGCGATTCCGGTTGCGGTCCTCTTCTACTTCCAGCTGCACTCCCTCAGCGATCTCGAGACGACGTCGGCGGTGGTCCTGCGGCAGTTGAGCAGCGACACGGCGGAGTCGGTCAGCAAGGCCATCGAGGAGTCGCTGAAGCGCCCGCACATCAGCGTGCTCCTGCGCGTCCCGCAGGCGCGCAGCGAGCCGCTCGACCTGCCCTGGATCGAGCCGGTGCTCGAGGAGGGCCTGATCGAGAGCCCGTTCGTGGAGGCGTTCTGGGTGTGGTCCGAGGTGGGCCCGCCGGAGACCGCCAACCAGTGGCTGGTGTTCGACCGCCAGAGCCTCGAGGCGCCCAACGGCGACGTGGAAGCCCGGTTCCGGGAGGACACGGATCTCGAGGGGGGCCTGCTGCCGCGACTGCAGGACGTGGCCCAGTACCGGCGTGCCATCGTGGCGTTCACGGCCGAGATCGACGGGCGGCACAAGTACATCCAGGCGCAGATCCGGTTCTCGAGCCCGGCGCGCGATCACATGAGCAGCGTGGTCGCCTTCGTCGTGGATGCCGAGAAGCTGCGGAGCGAGTTCGTGCCGGGCCTGGTGCGGGCGCGCCTGGCCTCGGTCCAGCAGCCCACGGGGTTTCCGCCCCTCGAGGTGAGCCTGCGCGACGACACGGGCGCGCTCGTCTTCTCGACGGTGCCGGGAGGCACGGGCGACGTGTACGTGGACGAACGCAGCTTCCCGCTGGTGTTCTTCGACAAGGAGCTGATGGAGTTCATCGCGCCCTACGAGCAGCACCGCGAGATCTGGCGCCTCCGCACGGGCTACGGGCCACAGACCATCCCCGAGATCATCAACGCGAGCACGCGGCCGCAGCTCGCGCTGATGATCGTGCTGGCGCTGGTGATGAGCGGCGGCGTCATCCTGGTCGCGGGCGCGGCGGCGCGCGAGGTCCGCGTCGCGGAGCTCAAGTCGAACTTCGTCGCCGCGGTCTCGCACGACCTGAAGACCCCGCTGGCGCTGATCCAGCTCTTCGCCGAGACGCTGGAACTGGGGCGCGTGCGCAACACGGAACGCGCCGTCGAGTACTACCGTATCATCAACGGCGAGGCGCGCAAGCTCACGCGGCTCATCGACAACATCCTCGACTTCTCCAAGATGGAGGCGGGCCTCCGGCCCTACCGGACCGCGCCGTCGGACCTCGGCGAGATTGCGACGCACGTGCTGAAGGAGATGGACAGCCAGCTCACGCAGAGCGGCTTCACCGTCACGGCGCGCATCGAGCCGGGGCTGCCGCGGGTCGCGGCCGACGGCGACGCGGTCGAGCAGGCCGTGGAGAACCTGCTCAACAACGCGATGAAGTACTCCGGCGAGTCCCGCCATATCGAGGTGGACGTGCGCCGCGAGGGCCACCACGCCTGCCTCTGCGTGACCGACCACGGGATCGGCATCCCCCGGCGCGAGCAGCGGCGCATCTTCCGGAAGTTCTACCGCGTGGAAAGCGGGCTCGGCGGCGGTCCCCAGGGCTGCGGGCTCGGACTGGCCATTGTCGACCATACGATGCGGGGGCACGGCGGCTACGTCGGCGTCGAGAGCGAGCCCGGCCGCGGGAGCACCTTCACGCTCCACTTCCCCATCCCCGTCGAGGCCACGGCCTCTGGAGACGCGCATGAAGCGGATACTGGTGATCGAGGACGAGCCGCAGATGCTGCTCGGCCTGCGTGACAACCTCGAGCTCGAGGGGTACGAGGTCGCGACGGCGGCGGACGGCGAGGAGGGCCTGATCAAGGCCGCCGCGTTCACCCCCGATCTCGTGATCCTCGACGTCATGCTGCCGCGCAAGAACGGCTTCGACGTCTGTCGCGAGCTGCGCGCGCGCTCCAACACGACCCCCATCGTCATGCTGACGGCCCGATCCGCCGAGACCGACAAGGTCCTCGGGCTCGAGCTCGGCGCCGATGACTACGTCACCAAGCCCTTCTCCATCACCGAGCTGCTCGCCCGGGTCCGCGCGGTGCTGCGCCGGGCCGGCACCCAGAAGGGCACCAGCGACGTCGTGCGCATCGGCGACATCGAGATCGACTTCAAGCTCCACCAGGCCCGCCGGGGCCGCGCCCGCGTGGACTTCACCGCCCGCGAGTTCGACCTCCTCCGTTACTTCGTCCAGCACACCGGCGAGGTCGTCACGCGCGAGCAGATCCTGAACGAGGTCTGGGGCTACGAGGAGTTCCCCACGACGCGGACGATCGACAACTTCGTCGCGAAGCTCCGGCAGAAGATCGAGCGGGCGCCGCACGCCCCGGAGCACATCCTGACGATTCACGGGTCGGGGTACAAGTTCGTGGGCTGAGATGCCGACGACGGTGGCCACAGATTGCGCAGATGGCACAGGTGGGGCCACAGACACAGATGCACGGATGAAGGGGGATGCAGGCCGCTATCTGTGCCTTCCGTGCTCTCTGTGCCATCTGTGCTATCTGTGGCCTTCGTGCCATCTGTGGCCGCGCGGACACAGATGCACAGATGAACGGGGATGCTCGTGCATTTCGTGCCCAGCGAGACGGCTGGGCGGCGAGGCCGAGCAAACGGCGCGAGTCCTGCCTGCCGCGCCGCGGCGATGCGCCCGCGCGTTTCCGCTGGATGATTTCGGGGGCGGTTCGCGTATGATGCGGGGCGGCCGGCGTGCATGCCGGCGCGCCTGACACCCAGACTCCAGGACGGACATGGACGCCAAGAACATCCTGCTGGCCGCGCTCGTGGCCCTGACGCTCAGCTACATCATCGGCTGGTTCAGCATGGCCCGGAAGAAGCTGGCCGCCGGCGGCCACGGCTCACACGAGCCCGTGATGCCGCGTTTCATCCACCTGGCCATCGGCGCCGTCACCAACTTCTTCGACACCCTCGGCATCGGCTCGTTCGCGACCACCACCGCGTCGTACAAGTTCTGGAAGCTGGTGCCGGACGAGCAGATTCCCGGCACCCTGAACGTCGGCCACACGATCAACGCGGTCGTCCAGGCGCTCGTGTTCATCTCGGTGGTGAACGTCGAGTTCCGGACGCTGTTCCTGATGATCGCCGCGGCGTGCGCCGGCGCCTGGCTCGGCGCCGGGGTGGTGGCGGGTTTCTCGCGACGCATGGTGCAGGTCGGCATGGGCACCGCGCTGCTCGGCGCCTCGGTCGTCGTCGTCGCGCAGCTGCTCGACCTGGCCCCCGGCGGCACCGCGCTGGCGCTCTCCGGGACGAAGCTGGCCATCGGGGTCGGCGGCAACTTCCTGCTCGGCGCGCTCATGACGCTTGGCGTCGGCCTCTACGCGCCGTGCATGGTGCTCGTCAGCGTGCTCGGCATGGACCCCACCGCGGCCTTCCCCATCATGATGGGCTCCTGCGCCTTCCTGATGCCGGTGGCCAGCCTCCAGTTCGCCCGCAAGGAGGCCTACAACCTCCGGGCGGCGCTCGGCCTCGCCTTCGGCGGCCCGCTGGCGGTCCTGCTGGCCATCTGGCTCGTCACGTCGCTCCCGACGATGATGGTCCGTGTGCTGGTCCTGATCGTCATCCTCTACACGGCGCTCTCGATGCTCCGCTCGGCAGCCACCGAGAAACGCAGCGAGCTCGCCGCGGAGTCCGCGCCCGTCGCATGACGGAAGTAAGAAGTAAGAAGTAAGAAGGCGGAAAGCCCACCGCTGGCCGTACGCACGAAGGGCCGCCCTGGCAATCCAGGGCGGCCCTTCGTGTGTCTACGAGCCGTGGTGGGGCTTCGGGCGTTCTGCCTTCTGCCTTCTTACTTCTGCCTTACTCGGCGTCAGTCCCCCGGTCCATGGCTTCTTCCGGTTCGACGAGGTACTCGCCGATCTCCCGGTCGAGCTCCATGTCCTCGTCGCTCGGCTGCTGGACCGGCGGCGGCGGCGGCGGCTCGTCCGCGGGAATCTCCGCGTGGCGGTACCACCAGAAGCCCGTGCCGGCCGGGATGAGGCGGCCCATCGTGACGTTCTCCTTCAGGCCGCGCAGGTAGTCGATGCGGCCCGAGATGGCCGCCTCGGTGAGCACCCGCGTGGTCTCCTGGAAGGAGGCCGCCGAGATGAACGACTCGGTGGACAGCGACGCCTTGGTGATGCCGAGCAGCAGGGGCTGCGCGGTGGCGGGCCGGCCGTTGGCGGCGATGACCCGCTCGTTCTCCTCGAGGAAGCGGAACTTGTCCACCTGCTCGTCCACGAGGAACTCGGTGTCGCCCACGTCCTCGACGCGGACCCAGCGCATCATCTGCCGGGTGATCACCTCGATGTGCTTGTCGTTGATGTTGACGCCCTGGAGCCGGTAGACCTCCTGGATCTCGTTGACCAGGTACTTCTGCAGCTCCTTCTCGCCCAGCACGTGCAGGATGTCGTGCGGGTTGCTCGGGCCGTCCATCAGCGGGTCGCCGGCGCGGACGCGGTCGCCCTCCTGGGCGTTCACGTGCACGCCGCGCGGGATCGAGTACTCCCGCGGCTCGGCGTTCGGGTCGTCCGGCACGATGAGGATGCGCCGCTGGCCCTTGACCACGCCGCCGTACTTGACGGTGCCGTCGATCTCGCTGATGACGGCCGGGTCCTTCGGCTTGCGCGCCTCGAACAGCTCGACGACGCGCGGCAGGCCGCCGGTGATGTCCTTCGTCTTCGTGGTCTCGCGCGGGATCTTCGCGAGCACGTTGCCGGCGTGCACGCTCTCGCCGTCGCTCACCATCAGGTGGGCGTTGACCGGCATGATGTAGCGCCGCACGACGTCGCCCGAGGCGTTGCGCACCTCGACCGTCGGCTGCTTCTTCTCATCCGGCGAGTCCACGATGATGAGGCGCGACAGGCCGGTCACCTCGTCGACGTCCTCGTGGACCGTGAGGCCCTCGATGATGTCCTTGAAGCGGATCTGGCCCGAGTCCTCGGTGAGGATCGAGAACGTGTACGGGTCCCACTCGACGAGGATCTGGCCCGACTCGACGGCCTGGCCCTCCTTGACCCGCATGCGGGCGCCGTAGACGACCTGGTAGCGCTCGCGGTCGCGGCCCTTGTCGTCCTGGACGACGACGTGGCCGTTGCGGTTCATGACGACGAACTCGGCCGGCGCGCCCGGCATCGTGCCGGGCCGCTCGACGACGACGAGGTTGTCGAACTTGACGACGCCCTTGTGCTTCGAGTCGAGGGCCGACTGGTCGGAGATCCGCGACGCCGTGCCGCCGATGTGGAACGTGCGCATCGTCAGCTGCGTGCCGGGTTCGCCGATCGACTGCGCCGCGATGACGCCGACGGCCATGCCCATCTCGACGAGCTTGCCGGTCGCGAGGTCGCGGCCGTAGCAGCTCGCGCACACGCCGCGGCGGGCCGCGCACGTGAGCACCGAGCGGATCTTCACCTTCTCGATGCCCGCCTCCTGGACCGCCGCCGCCTTGTCCTCGTCGATGAGCTCGTTGAGGTCGACGATGGCGTCGCCGGAGATCGGGTCGGTCAGGCGCTCGAGCGACACGCGGCCGATGATGCGGTCGCGCAGGGGCTCGATGATCTCGCCGCTCTCGACGATCGCCCGGGCCTCGATGCCGTCGAGGGTGCCGCAGTCGACCTCCGAGACGATGACGTCCTGGGCGACGTCGACGAGGCGGCGCGTCAGGTAGCCGGAGTCGGCCGTCTTGAGCGCCGTGTCGGCGAGGCCCTTGCGGGCGCCGTGCGTCGAGATGAAGTACTCGAGCACCGAGAGCCCCTCGCGGAAGTTCGCGCGGATGGGCGTCTCGATGATCTCACCCGACGGCTTCGCCATCAGGCCGCGCATGCCCGCCAGCTGGCGGATCTGCTGCTTGCTGCCGCGGGCGCCCGAGTCGGCCATGATGTAGACCGGGTTGAAGGCGCCCTCGCGGTCGCGCTGCTCCATCTCGGAGAACATCGCGTCTGCGATCTTCTCGGTGACGTCGGACCAGACGGCGATGACCTTGTTGTAGCGCTCGCCGTTGGTGATCGCGCCCTCGAGGTACTGCTGCTCGACCTTGATGACCTCGTCCCGGGCCGCGCCGACCAGGTCGCCCTTGACCGACGGGATGATGAGGTCCTCGATGCCGATCGACAGGCCGGAGCGCGTCGCGTAGGTGAACCCGAGGTTCTTCAGCGCGTCGAGCATCTCGACCGTCGTCTTCAGCCCGGTCGTCAGGTAGCACTTCTGGACGAGCTGCTGCAGGCCCTTCTTCTTGAGCATGCCGTTCACGAACGCCATGCCCTTCGGCAGCGCCTGGTTGAACAGCACGCGGCCGACGGTCGTGTTGATGACCTTCTGCTCGACGACCTGCTCCTCGGTGTGGAGCACGTCCTGGTCGTCCCGCGCGGAGGTCAGGTCCTGGAGCGCGCCCGAGTAGCGCAGGCGGATCGGCGTCAGCGTCTCCAGCTCCCCGCTCTCGAGCGCCAGGATCACGTCGTCGATCGTCGCGAACGCGCGGCCCTCGCCGCGGGCGCCCTGCTTCGCCTTCGTCAGGTAGTAGCAGCCGAGCACGATGTCCTGCGACGGCACGGCCACCGGCGTCCCGTTGGCGGGCGACAGCACGTTGCGCGTCGACATCATCAGCTCGGTGGCCTCGATCTGGGCCTCCGGCGAGAGCGGGATGTGCACCGCCATCTGGTCGCCGTCGAAGTCGGCGTTGAAGGCCGTGCAGACGAGCGGGTGGATCCGGATGGCCTTGCCCTCGACCAGCACCGGCTCGAACGCCTGGATGCCCAGGCGGTGCAGCGTCGGCGCGCGGTTCAGGAGCACGGGATGCTCGCGGATGACCTCCTCGAGCACGTCCCAGACCTCCGAGACCTGCTTCTCGACCATCTCCTTCGCCTGCTTGATGGTCGCGACGAGGCCCCGCTCCTCGAGCTTGTTGTAGATGAACGGCTTGAACAGCTCGAGCGCCATCTTCTTCGGCAGCCCGCACTGGTTCAGGCGCAGCTCCGGGCCGACGACGATGACCGACCGGCCCGAGTAGTCGACACGCTT
Source organism: Vicinamibacterales bacterium (assembly GCA_050246635.1). Classification (GTDB taxonomy): domain Bacteria; phylum Acidobacteriota; class Vicinamibacteria; order Vicinamibacterales; family UBA2999; genus JBFWVR01. The sequence goes on along the minus strand of JBFWVR010000001.1, from coordinate 878 downwards.
GCCGAGCAGGTTCTGCCGGAAGCGGCCCTGCTTGCCCTTGAGCGTGTCCGACAGCGACTTGAGCGGCCGGTTGTTGGCGCCGCGCAGCACGCGGCCGCGGCGGCCGTTGTCGAACAGCGCGTCGACGGCCTCCTGGAGCATCCGCTTCTCGTTGCGGATGATGACCTCCGGCGCCTTCAGCTCCATGAGCTTCTTCAACCGGTTGTTCCGGTTGATGACGCGGCGGTACAGGTCGTTGAGGTCGGAGGTCGCGAAGCGGCCGCCGTCGAGCGGCACGAGCGGGCGGAGCTCCGGCGGGATCACGGGGATCACGTCCAGGATCATCCACTCGGGCTTGTTGCTCGACTTGCGGAAGGAGTCGACGACCTTGAGCCGCTTGGCGTACTTCAGCTTCTTCTGGGTCGACGTCTCGGTGCGCATGCGCTCGCGGAGCTCGAGCGCCAGGTGCTCGACGTCCTCGTGCCGCAGCAGCTCCTTGATGGCCTCGGCGCCCATGTGCGCCTTGAACTTCGTGTGGCCATACTCCTCGCGCGCCTTGCGGTACTGCTCCTCGGTGAGCAGCTGCTTGAACTTCAGCTCCGTGTCACCCGGCTCGGTGACGACGTAGGCCTCGAAGTAGAGCACGCGCTCGAGGTCGCGGAGCGAGATGTCGAGCAGGTGGCCGATGCGGCTCGGCAGCCCCTTGAAGAACCACACGTGGCTGACGGGGGTCGCCAGCTTGATGTGGCCGAGGCGCTCGCGCCGCACCTTGGCCTGCGTGACCTCGACGCCGCACTTGTCGCAGATCACCCCGCGGTGCTTCATGCGCTTGTACTTGCCGCAGAGGCACTCCCAGTCGGTGATCGGGCCGAAGATCTTCGCGCAGAACAGGCCGTCCC